>CAWGGC010000005.1:0-1166376 GCA_963822035.1 uncultured Alphaproteobacteria bacterium
GCTGCCGCAATTGGGGCAAAAAATCCAATCTTTGACCCAGCGCTCGGTCCACGCCCGGGCACTTTGCGAACCGCTAGAGTAGGGCGTTTGAGCCTCTTCGAAGCCCAGCTTCATAAGTGCCAGATTACCGGCGCTTATTGAACGGCCCCTTAATTCGGCATGAGCTTTTACTCCGCCGCCATAATCCGCACACGGCGCTCGATCTTTGGCCAGTCTTTCGTGCGAGCCAGGCGCAGGTCGTAAGAGGCTTGCAGATTCATCCAAAGCTCGGGGGTCGTGCCGAAATATTTTGACAGTCGCAGCGCGATCGCCGCGGTTATGGCCGAACGCCCATGCACGATGTCGTTCACGCGCGCCGGGTTGACGTCGATGTCGCGCGCCAGCCGGTTTTGGCTGATGCCATAGGGCTTCATAAACTCCTCGGCGAGAATCTCACCGGGCGGAATAGGGGGGAGCCGCTTTGCTTTCGCCATGGCTGTCGTCCTCAATGATAGTCCACGATCTCGACCAGCTCCGCGCCGCCGTCGCGCCACACGAAGCAAATGCGCCATTGATCGTTAATGCGGATCGAATGCTGCCCTTGCCGGTTGCCTTTGAGCGCCTCAAGCCGGTTGCCCGGCGGATGGCGCAAATCGCTGAGCGCGCCGGCATTGTCAAGCATCAGCAGCTTGCGGCGAGCTTGCCGCTCGATGCCGCGGAAGCGCGGCACATCCTGGTCCGCAAATAGCCGCGCAGTGGCCGCAGTCGCGGAACGAGCGGATCATGCCGGGAGCCTATTCTACCTTACGGAATAGCGCAAGGAGAATGGCTGGCGATTTACCGTCCCCTTTTCTTAAACCCGCCGCGCATGCCGGGGCGGCCGAGCGTCGAGCGCGGGCTCGGCCGGCTCGGCGCGACTTCGTGCGTGATGGCGATTCCCATTTCGTCGAGGCCCGGTTTGTGGGGACGCGAGACCCCACCCCCCGCGCCTCTGGCGCGGGACCCTCCCCCTGCGGGGGAGGGATAAGCGCGCTTGGCCGTCGGGTCGTCGACCACCGCCAGCTCGGTCTGCCGCAGGCGCTTGATCTCGTCGCGCAGGCGCGCGGCCTGCTCGAAGTCGAGATCGGCGGCGGCCTCGCGCATGCGCGCCTCGAGGTCGGCGATCACCGCCTCGAAATTGTGGCCGATGGTCGCGGCGTCCTCGAACTCGCCTTCGCCGCCGACGCCGGCAACGCCGGTCGAAATGAGCACGTGGTCGCGCTCGTAGACGCTGTCGAGAATGTCGTGGATCGAGCGCTTGATGCTCTCCGGCGTGATGCCGTGCGCGGTGTTGTACTCGACCTGCTTTTCCCGGCGCCGGTTGGTTTCCTCGATGGCGCGCTGCATCGAGCCGGTGACGGCGTCGGCATAGAGGATGACGTTGCAATCGACGTTGCGCGCGGCGCGGCCGATGGTCTGGATCAGTGAGGTCTCGCTGCGCAGGAAGCCTTCCTTATCTGCGTCGAGAATGGCGACCAGCGCGCATTCCGGAATGTCGAGGCCCTCGCGCAGCAGGTTGATGCCGACCAGCGCGTCGAAGGCGCCGAGCCGCAGATCGCGGATGATCTCGATGCGCTCCAGCGTGTCGATGTCGGAGTGCATGTAGCGCACGCGGATGCCCTGCTCGTGCAGATATTCGGTCAGGTCCTCGGCCATGCGCTTGGTGAGCACGGTGACCAGCGCGCGGTAGCCTTTCTGCGCCACTGCGCGCACCTCGCCGACCAGGTCGTCGACCTGCGTGCGCGCGGGCCGGACCTCAACGGGCGGGTCGATCAGTCCGGTCGGGCGGATCACCTGCTCGACGAAGACGCCGCGCGCCTCGTTCATTTCCCACGGGCCGGGCGTCGCCGAGACCGCCATGGTCTGCGGCCGCATGGCGTCCCATTCCTCGAAGCGCAGCGGCCGGTTGTCCATGCAGGAGGGCAGGCGGAAGCCGTATTCGGCGAGCGTCGCCTTGCGGCGGAAGTCGCCGCGGAACATGCCGCCGAGCTGCGGCACGGTGACGTGGCTCTCGTCGGCGAACACCAGCGCGTTGTCCGGCACGTATTCGAACAAAGTCGGCGGCGGCTCGCCGGGGCGGCGGCCGGTGAGGTAGCGCGAATAGTTCTCGATGCCGGCGCAGGAGCCGGTCGCCTCCATCATTTCCAGGTCGTAGACGGTGCGCTGCTCCAGCCGCTGCGCTTCGAGCAGCCGGCCGGCGGCGTTGAGCTGGGCGAGCCGCTCGCGCAATTCGGCTTTGATGCTGGCGATGGCCTGCAAGAGCGTCGGGCGCGGCGTGACGTAATGCGAATTGGCGTAAATCTTGACGAAGTCGAGCTCGTCGGTCTTCGCACCCGTGAGCGGATCCATCTCCTCGATCTTCTCGATCTCGTCGCCGAACAGATGCACGCGCCAGGCGCGGTCCTCGTAGTGCGCCGGGAAGATGTCGACGGTGTCGCCGCGCACGCGGAACGAGCCGCGGTAGAAGTCGGCCTGCGTGCGCTTGTATTGCAGCGCCACCAGGTCGGCGAGCAGCTGGCGCTGCGAGATGGCGCCGCCCTGCTTCAGCGTGAAGGTCATGGCGGAGTAGGTTTCCACCGAGCCGATGCCGTAGATGCAGGACACCGAGGCGACGATGATGACGTCGTCGCGCTCCAAGAGCGCGCGCGTCGCCGAGTGGCGCATGCGGTCGATCTGCTCGTTGATGGAGGATTCCTTCTCGATGTAGGTGTCGGTGCGCGGGACGTAGGCCTCCGGCTGGTAGTAGTCGTAATAGGAGACGAAATACTCGACCGCGTTGTCGGGGAAGAACGACTTGAACTCGCCGTAGAGCTGCGCGGCCAACGTCTTGTTCGGCGCCAGGATCAGCGCCGGGCGCTGCGTCGCCTCGATCACCTTGGCCATGGTGAAGGTCTTGCCGGAGCCGGTGACGCCCAACAGAACTTGCGTGCGGTCGTGGCGCTTGCACGCCCTCGACCAGATCCTTGATCGCCTGCGGCTGGTCGCCCTTGCGGCTCGAAGTCGGACTTGATGACGAGGCGCTTGCCGCCTTCGGATTTCTCCGGCCGCGGCGGCCGGTGCGGCGTCCACACCTCGCCGGCGCGCGCGAATTCCGGGCGGCCCTCGCGCAGCAATTTCTCCAGCGACTCGGCGGTGGCGGCGACGCCCATCGACGCGATGCCGCCCGGCCGCCTGCGGCAGGTCGGCGCGCGGCAGGCGGAATTTGGAGTCTTTGTATTTCTCCGCGCGAGCCGCGGACTCGGCCTGCTCCCTCCCCCCTTGAGGGGGAGGGTTGGGGAGGGGGGTATCGTCCGCCGCCGTGGTTTGCTGTGTACCCCCCTCCCGGCGCGCTTCGCGCGCCGACCTCCCCCTCAAGGGGGGAGGTGAAAAAAGGGAGTCAGGGGAGGGTGAAGAGTCAGCATCGAGGCCGAGTTCTCTTTCGAGTGCCGGATCGAGCCCGGTCACCGGCGGCGCGTCGTAGCCGCGCTGCGGCGCCTCGGAAAATCCCTTGCCCGCCTCCTGCGCCGACTTGCGGGCGCGGTGCGCGCCGGAGAAATCCTGCCGCCGCTGCCACGACGTCTCCGGCGGCGGCTGCAGGTTCGGATTGTTGCCGGTGCCGGAACCCAGGCCCGCGGTGCCCTTGTTGATCGCCGGGTTGAGCAGGTCGGCGAGCGCATCCGGCGTCGCCGGCGCGTCGGGCCGCGCCGCCTTGGCGCGCGTCGGCTTGATCGGGCGGGCGGCTTCGCCTCGCGAGGGCGGACCTTTTGGCTTTTTCGGGGGTTTCACCATTGTCCCGAATATGGGGCGAGTCCGCGCGACGGGAAAGGGCGCAATTTTTAGCCGCTTTGGGCTCCGGGCGCGGGCGAATTGGGAATTTCGAAAAGGAGCACGATCATGGATGCAACCCGGGAACGCACCGCCCGCGCTTCGGCTGGCGCCGACCGCGTCGGCGACGAATTGCAGCGCGCGCGCGACGCCATTGCGCAAGCCGCCGGCGAGCGCCGGCGCCGACCTTGCCGCTCAGCTCGAGCGGCTGCAGCACGACATCGCCGACATCAGGCGCACCGTCGCCGGCTTTGCCGAGACCTCGGGCGCGGAAGCGCGCGGCGCGGCCTCGCGCATCGGCGGCGTTGCCTCGGAAAAGATCGACGAGTTCGCCGACCGCGCGCGCAAGGAAAGCGAGACCATCGTCGGCGAGCTCGAGGCCTACGCGCGCAAGAACCCGTATCAGGTGCTCGCCGGCGCGCTCGGTGTCGGCGTCATAATCGGCCTGTCGCTGCGGAGGCGCTGATGCTCACCGCGCTGGTCGAGGTGTTCGGCGCCGGATTGCGCCGCAAGCTGCGCGCTGTCACGGTGACGATGGTGCTGTTGCTGTTCGCGCTCCTCGCGCTGCTGACCGCGGCCGGATTCGGCCTTGCGCTGCTGTTCGTCTGGCTGCAAGGCCTATACGGCACCATGGCGGCGCTGGCGATCACCGGCGGCGGTTGCACGGGCGTGGCGGTGCTGCTGGTCCTTGCAATGATGCTGCGCGGTCGACGCGCGCCGGCCACGGCGCCACGGCCGATCGTCGCGACCGGGCAGAAGACAGTCGACGAGGCGATCGCCGCCATCCAGCAGGGCTCGCGCGAGTCGATGCTGGCCGCGCTGACGCTCGCCGTGATCGCCGGCGTAAGCCTCGGCCGCAAGCTTTAGCCCTTCGTCAGGTCTGCCGCGCGAGCGCGCGACGTTGCGTGCGCCCTGCTGGTCCGTTACCTAGCCGTAGCGGACAAAGAGGTGCGGCATGGCGCGTGTTTTCATCACCGGATCGTCGACCGGACTCGGCCTGATGGCCGCGCAACTGCTCGTGGAGCAGGGGCACCAGCCGGTGCTGCACGCGCGCAGCGCGGAACGCGCCAAGGACGCGCTCAAGGAGCTGGGCCGCGAGGCGCCGGTCGTCATCGGCGACATCTCTTCGATTGCCGAAATGAAAAGTGTCGCCGCGCAGGCGAACACGCTCGGGCCGTTCGACGCGGTGATCCACAATGCCGGCGTCGGCTATCGCGAAGCACGCCGCGCCCAGACCGCGGACGGGCTGCCGCACGTCTTCGCCATCAATGTGCTGGCGCCTTATGTGCTCACGGCGCTGATCGAGCGGCCGCGGCGGCTCGTCTATCTGAGCTCCGGCATGCACCACCGCACCTCCGCGCATCTCGACGATCTCACCTTCGCCAAGCGGTCCTGGGCCGGCGCCGAGGCTTACGCCGAGAGTAAGCTCTATGACGTGGTGCTCGCCTTCGCGGTGGCGCGGCGCTGGACGGATGTGTTCGCGAATGCGCTGGAGCCGGGCTGGGTGCCGACGCGTATGGGCGGCCCCGGCGCGCCCGACGACATGGACCAGGCGCATCGCACGCAGGTGTGGCTGGCGGTGAGCGACGACAAGGCGGCGCGCGTTTCCGGCGATTATTTCCGGCATATGCGGCCGCGGGCGCCGAACCCGCAGGCCCGCGACGAGGGCCTGCAGGATCGGTTCATCGCGGCCTGCGAGAAATTATCCGGCGTCACGCTGCCGGCTTGAGCTCGATAACGAAAGCCGCCGGGAACGGCTCGGTGTAGAACTCGCCGTCGCGGCCGAAATACATCGCCTTGCGGCCGCCGAAGTAAACGCGGTAGCCGGCGCAGCCGGCCTTCATGATCTGCCGCAGGAATTCGGCATAGCCGATCTCTTTGCGCTGGATCGCCTTTACCGTCTTCTCGACGGCGTCGCGGTCGAAGGCCGCGCTGACCGGCGGCGCGTCGGTCAGCGGCAGCGCTTCGTCGACGCTTTCCTCGCCCCCACCGTAATAGGTGTTGCGCAGCGCAATCAGATCGGCGTCGTAGCCGGTGACGCCGGCGCCGGCGAGCGTCTGCACGACGACCGGGAAGGGGGTGTCGGCAAAGCTCGCCTTCATGCATTGAGCGATGGTTTCTGTGTTCATGGTCTTTCTTCTCACTTCGGGGTGTCGCGATCGTTCAGGGCTTGGATCAGGCGGCGCAGACCGCGATGCAGCGCGCCGACATCGGTGCCGGCGAGCCGGCGCGCAAGCTGCGCGTGGCTCTGCCCGGCCGCTTTGGCGATCTTGGCGAGCGCGGCGCGCCCGCGCGCGTTGAGCACGAGGTAAGGCGAGCCCTTGTGATCGGGGTTGGCCGCGAAGCTTGCCCAATTTTCCGCCACCAGCAGGTCGGCGATGCGCTGGACGTTCTGCCGCGAGACGCCGAGGCGGCGGGCGATCTGCGGCACCGTGCGCGGATCGCCAGAGGCGGCGCTCATCACCTGCCAGCGCGCCTGGGTCTGGCCGACGGTCGCGGAGATGGCTTCGCCGTCGTCGCGGAAGCGGCCGGCAAGCTCGAAGACGTCGGCGACGATCAGGGGGATGAGGTTTTTGGCGTCGGTGTTCATGGTGCGTATATGTCATAACGACAGTATGTTGTCAATTTACCAGCGGGATATTTTTGCGCTTTTCGGGGCCGCTCAGATGCGGTCATCCCCGCGAAAGCGGGTATCCCGGCACTCTTCGTATGAAGGTGTGGCCCCTGGGTCCCCGCTTGCGCGGGGACGAACGGGGGCACTTATGCGCGGCCGGTTATGCCGCCTTGGCCCAGAGCTGGCGCGACGCCATCGCCGCGCCCTCGACCAGCGAGGCCATCTTCATCCACACGATCTTGGTGTCGACCTGGACGCGGCCGGCAAAGGTGCCGAAGCCGCAGTCGACGCCGGCGATGACGTTGTCGCGGCCGACCAGGTTGGCGTAATTGAGGATGCGGTCGCAGACGACTTCCGGATGCTCGACGGTGTTCACCGTCGAGTCGATGACGCCGGGGATGATGACCTTGCCGGCGGGCAGCTTGACGTCGCGCCAGAGTTTCCACTCGTGCTCGTGGCGGCCGTTGGCGCCGGGGAACGATACTGCCATCGGCTTGGCCGTCAGCACGATGTCGATGATGTCCTTGAGCGGCACGTCGGTGTGGCGCGGCGCCATGGTCGAGCCCCAGCATACATGCATGCGCATGCGGTCGGCGGGGATGTCGGCGACGGCCTGATTGAGCGCGGCGACGTTGACGGCGATGATCTTGCGGAACTCCGACAGCGGCTTGTCGAGATAAACCATGTGGCGGAGCATGGCGAGGTCGGGGCAGTCGAGCTGCAGGATGAAGCCGGCATCGACGATCGCCTTGTATTCGCGCTTCATGACGTCGGCGAGCGCGAAGACATATTCTTCCTCGGTCTTGTAGTAGGCGTTCTTGAGGTAACGCGCGATCTGCCCGGGCGAGGGCGAGGTCATGAAATATTCCTCGGCGCGGGCGCCGCTCAGCGCCGCTTTCGACATGGCGATGTCGGCTTGCGCGGCGGCGAAATCCTTCCAGCCGACGGGGCCGGAGCATTTCGGCCGGTACTGGAACGGCGAGGCGAAATAGGTGAGCTGCGCGGCGAGCTCGGGGAATTCGGCATCGCCGGTGCCCATGGGCGCCGCGCTCTCGCCCTCGAAGCCGGTCAGGCGGTCGAGCACATGCACGGTGTAGTCGGGGCGGCCCTGCTCGCCGTCGTTGATGACGTCGAGACCGACCTCGACCTGCTTCTTCACCACGCCGGCCATCGCCTCGCGCACGGCGGCGTCGAACGCGGCCTTGTGCTTGCCGGGTTCCTTGCGCTCCGCGAGCATCAGATCGACGACCTTCTGCGGGCGCGGCAGGCTGCCGGTATGGGTGGTGAGAATGCGACTCGTACTGCTTTTCATGGTGGCCCCGGACGAAATTGAAAAATGTCCGGCGCATTATGGGCGTGCGTGCGCGCCGCGCAAGCGGCGGGCATTTGCCCAACATGCCTCCCTCTCCCCGCCCGGCGGGGAGAGGTGAAGAAGATCAGAACGCGCGCATGCGGCGCAGCGCCCAATAGCTCAGCGCGCCGGCGGCGAAGGCGACGGCGAGCGCGAACCAGGTGCCGCCGTCGGTGTTCTGGAACGGCATGTCCTTGGTGTTCATGCCGAAGAAACCGGTGACCAATGTGGGCGGCAGCAGGCAGGCGGTGAGGATCGACAGCGTGAACAGCCGGCGGTTGGTGATGTCGGTCATCTTCGCCGCCATCTCGTCGAGCAGCAGCCGTGAGCGCTCATGCACGGCGCCGAATTCGCTGTCGATAGCGTCGAGCTTCTGCGCCAGCACGCCGATCGCCTGCGCGACCGGCGGGTTTTCCTTGTCGAGACGCGGCTCGATGCGGTGGAACATGGCGCGCAACTGCGACAAATGCCGGTGCACGCGAACCGCCTGCGCGCGCACGCGGCCAATGCGCGGCCGATGGTCGGCCGGCTCCTCGTGCAGGATGTTGTCCTCGATGCCGTCGAGCTCGGCGCCGAGCCGCTCGGCCATATGGTCGACGGTGTCGGCGAACTGATCGACGATGGCGTCGAGGAACGACATCGGCGTCGGAAAACGCTTGCCGGATTCGATGGCGCGGCGGTTGTGGTCGATCGAATGCGCCGGCGTGCGGCGGGCGCTGATCAACAGGCGGTCGCTCATCACGAAGCGCACGCGCACCAGGTTGTCGCCGGTCTGCGACATCTCCTGCTGCAGATCGGGCAGCACGCCGACGATCTCACGGCCGATAACGTCGAGACGCATGTGCTCGTCGGCGGCGGTGAGCGTGTCGCGGGCGAATTCGGACACCGGCGCCTGCGCAATCCACACGCGGCAGCGCGTGTCGGCAAGCGACAGGTGCACCCAGGTCCAGCCGGTCTCGCCGGCGAGCGCCGCGCCGACCGCGTCGGAGGCGACGGCCTTGCCGGTGCCATCGGGCTCGAAATGATAGACCCAGACGAGGCCCGATTCCGGCGCGGCCTGCGCGGTATCAACCGCGGCGGCGCTTCTGATGCTCATGGCTCGCTCCCTCGCTCATCGCGTCAGGCGCGAGTGGGTGCGTCACATATGACAGGAGGATGACAAGGCTACTCCGCGGCCTGCTGCGTGGCTGCGGCGTCGATGAAGCCGCCGGACTGGCGGCGCCACAGCGCGGCGTAATGACCCCGTGCGGCGAGCAAGCCCGCATGCGTGCCCTGCTCGACGATGCGGCCGTGGTCGAGCACGATGAGGCGGTCCATCTGCGCGATGGTGGAGAGGCGGTGGGCGATGGCGATCACGGTCTTGCCGGCCATCAGCGTGCCGAGGCTCGACTGGATCGCGGCTTCGACCTCGCTGTCGAGCGCGGAGGTCGCTTCGTCCAGCACCAAAATCGGCGCGTCCTTGAGGATGACGCGGGCAATGGCGATGCGCTGGCGCTGGCCGCCGGACAACTTGACGCCGCGCTCGCCGACATGGGCGTCGTAGCCGCGGCGGCCGAGCTGGTCCTCGAGCTCGAGGATGAAGTCGTGGGCGTGCGCCATTTTCGCCGCCTCGACGATCTCGGCCTAGTCGCGCCCGGCTTGCCGTAGCGGATGTTGTCGCGGATCGAGCGGTGCAGCAGCGAAGTATCCTGCGTCACCACCGAGACCTGCGAACGCAAGCTCTCTTGCGTCACGCCGGCGATGTCCTGGCCGTCGATGAGGATGCGGCCGCCTTCGAGATCGAAGAAGCGCAGCAGCAGACTGACCAGCGTCGACTTGCCGGCGCCGGAGCGGCCGACCAGGCCGATCTTCTCGCCGGGCTTGACCTCGAAGCTGAGGCCGTCGATCAGCCCGGTCTCGCGGCCATAGCCGAAGCGGACGTGATCGAAGCGCACCGCGCCGCGCGTCACCGCGAGCGCCGCCGCGCCGGGCTCGTCGGTCAGCGTCAGCGGGCGGGCGATCGTCATCATGCCCTCCTGCACCACGCCGATGTTCTCGAAGATGCCGGTGACCTGCCAGGCGACCCAGCCGGACGCGGCCACGATCTGCGTCGTCATCGGCAGCGCCATGGCGACGACGCCGACCCCGATATGGCCGTGCCGCCACAGCATGAGGGCGAAGACGCCGGTGCCGGTGATGAGCAGCGCGTTGAGCAGCGTCAGCGTCAGGCCGAACAGCGTGTTGAGCCTGATCTGCGAGTGGAAACGGCTGGTGTGGATGTCCAGCGCCTCGCGCACATAGGCGTCCTCATCCTTGGGCCGTGCGAACAGCTTGACCGTGACGATGTTGGTGTAGGTGTCGACGATGCGGCCGATCAAGACCGAGCGTGCTTCCGACTGGACCTTCGAGCGGTCGCGCATGCGCGGCACGAAATAGCGCAAAAGGACGACATAGCTGGCGAACCACAGCACGATCGGCACGGCGAGCCAGCGGTCGGCGGAGGCGAGCAAAATGAGCGATGAGGTGCCGTAGATCAGAATGAACCAGACCGCGGTCAGCAACTGCACGAGACTCTCGCGGATCGCCGGGCCCGTCTGCATGACGCGGTTGGCGATGCGGCCGGCGAAGTCGTTCTGGAAGAACGACCAGGACTGGCGCACCACGTGCCAGTGGTTCTGCCAGCGGATGCGGTTGGAGACGTTGGCGGCGATCGCCTGGTTCATCAGCAGTTGCTGCGCGGTGAAGGCGATCGGGCGCAGGATGAGCAACACGAAGGCCATGCCGGCGAGCACCGGCCAGGAGTCCGCGAACAGCCGCTCGGGGTCGCTGTGCGTGACCAGCGACACCACCTTGCCGATGAAGACGGGGATGGTGACGTCGAGCAGCGCCACGGCAAAGCCGACCGCGAACAGCGCGGCGAACACGCCCTTGGTCTGGCGGGCGAAGTGCCAATAGAACGCGGCCAGCCCGGGCGGCGGCGTCGCCTGGCCCGGCACCACGGTCGTCTTCACCCAGCGCTCGAAGGGGCGGAACATAACTTTCCCGTATCCGGCGCGCGGCAGCCGCGCGCGCCTTTATGACAGATTCTGAGCGCGCGGGGTCTAGGGGCGCTTCGTGTCCGCAGCGTGGCGGGCCGCGGCCTCGCGCAGGCAGGCCGGGCACAGGCAGTCTTCGCTTTTGGCGTCCGCCAGCGGCAGCCGGTAGGGCTCGGCGGCGCACCAGCACTCGCCGCCGAGGCCGCAATCGAAGGCGGCGCCGCAACGGGCGCAGGTGAGGCGGCGGGATGGCGGCTTGTCGGCGGCTGTCATGTCTGCGCGGTTGTCACACACTTGAGTCGAATCGGCATTATGGCGCCGCCATGCCGATTGCGCTTCTCATCGACATTATCGGCGCGGCCGGCGCGGCGCTGACGACGCTCTGCTGGTTGCCGCAGGCGGTCAAGGTGCTGCGCGAAAAAGACACCCGCGCGTTGTCGCTGCCGGCGACGGTCAGCTTCACCGTGGGCATCGCGCTGTGGCTGGTCTACGGCCTTGCCATTGGCGACTGGCCGCTGATCGGCTCCAATGCGGTGACTTTGGCGCCGCTGTCGGTGATCCTGGCGATGAAGTTGCGGTACGGGTAATTCGCTCCGTCATGCCCGGCCTCCGGGCCGGGCATCCACGTCTAACTTTCTTCTCTTTAAGGCGTGGATGGCCGGGACAAGCCCGGCCATGACGAGTCCAAACTATTGCGGCTCGCCGCCGCCGACATAGCCGGCGATCTTCCAGCCGCCGCGCACCGCGGGCACGTAACAGAGCTGGTCGTTACCCATCGGTGCGATGGCGTCGATCGAGACGTAGCCGGTCTGGCCGCTCGGCATCGCGATATGGATGTAGGACGGCGACGCGGTGATGGCGTCGGGCATGACGCGCACGAAATAAAGGCCGAGCTTGTCGATCACCGGCGCGCTCGCGTCGCCGGCCTCGCGCACCTCGACGCCGGGCGAGACCGGATAGCCCCAGTCGGTCGGGTCGGTGTCGCTTGAATCGATCAGATCGTCGAGCGCCTTGCTGTCGTAGTCCGGATCGGCCGGCGAGCAGATGATGCCGCGGTGGTCGGGCGAAGGCGAGGCGCTCGGCTCACTGGCGAAGGTCGCCAGTATGTCCCAGCCGGAGCCGTCGGCATTGTCGAGACCGAGCGCGGCGGCGAGATTGTCGACGCCGGATTTGCGTTTGTCGGCGGCGTTGCCGTTTTCGCGGTCCCAGAAGAAGCCGAGCGACACCACCAGCTTCGACAGCGCCACGCGATCCTTGCGCTCGGCGATGTCGGTGAGCTGCTGGCGCAGCTGGTCGAACGACGGATCGTTGAGCGGCTTGGGCAGTGTCAGCGGCACCGCCTTGTACGGCTTTGGCGGAGCCACGGCCGGCTGATTTTGCGCCAGCGCCGGCGCCGCAACGATGAGGAGGGCGCACATCGGCAAGAAGCGAATGGACCGCATCGCGTCGCTCCCAGGATGCTCCCGCGCGCCGGCGCCGCAGGCCAAGCCCGCATCCTATCACAGGTCGGCGCGGCGCGGTCCGGGCTTGCGGCGGCACGTATCGCTTGTGGCGAAGTTGGAACCCTGCGCGCATCAGGCGGTTGTGCAAAGCGGGCCGCTACGGGCCTGCGCAAAAAAATTGCGGTCCCGGGAGAGCAGGGTCAGCCGCTCGGGACCGCAATGGGGTACGCAAGGTACTCAGTACGCGACAGAAGCAATGCCCTTATAGTCCGGCGGTGTGACGCGGCAGTGACGATTCCGTGTCGGCCCATTCCTTGTCTCAGGACCCTCGATGCCCGCATTTTTTCCTTACGCGCTGCCGATCGTGATGCTGATCGGTTCCAACGCCTTCATGACCACCGCCTGGTACTGGCACCTACGCTATCGCGAGGTGCCGATCTATTGGGTGATCCTGATCAGCTGGTCGCTGGCCTTTGTCGAGTATTGCCTGGCGGTGCCGGCCAACCGTTACGGCTATTCGGTCTATAATCCGGCGCAGCTCAAGACCATCCAGGAAGTCATCACGCTCCTGGTGTTCGCGGTGTTCTCGACGTTGTACCTGAAGGACCCGTTGACCTTGAGCCAGGGCTTCGGCTTCGCGCTGATCGCAGCCGGCGCGTTTTTCGTGTTCCACAAGTTTTGAGGTTTAAGCCGTGTCCTCGTAAGACACGCCGTGCGTCACACGGATGGCTGCTAGCGCAGGATGCGCAGCCAGCGCATGAAAACATAGACCAGCGCGCTCGACACGCCGGTGATCGCCATGGCCCAGAGGAAGCCGCTCTCGCCTTTGGTGAAAGGCAAATCTGTGACGTTCATGCCGAAGATGCCGGCGACCAGAGTGGGCGGCAGCAGGAAGGCGGTGACGATGGTGAGCACGAACAGGCTGCGGTTGGTTTCGGCCGCGACCTTGGCGGCGATCTCGTCCTGCAACAGCCGCGCGCGCTCCTGAATGGCGACGATCTCCTGGTCGAGGCCGTCGAGGCGCTGGGCGAGACGTCCGGCGGCGGCAGCGATGCGCGATTGCGGCTCGCCGTCGGCGGGCATCGCCCAGCGGCGAAACAGGATGCGCAGCGTCGAGAGCTGGCGGTGGATGCGCACGACGGTGCGCCGTGCCGGGCCGAGCTTGTTGTGCTCGTCGGCCGAGGCGTCGCCGATCAGGCTCTCCTCGATGGCATCGAGCGTGTCGGACAATTCCTCGGCGACGGCACCGACGGCATCGGCGAAGTGACTGACGATCTCCTCGAGCAGCGCCATGGCGTCGGGCAGGCGCTTGCCGCGGCCGAGCGCGTCGAGCGTGCGCTGGATGGCGCCGAGCGCGGCGCGACGGCCGCTGACCACCAGATTGTCGGTGAGCGCGAAATGCAGCCGGCCAAGCTCGGGCGCGCCGCCGGCGGATTCGCGCAGCAGATCGGCGAACACGCCGGCGACGCCGCCAGCGATCGGCTCCAGCATCTGGTGCTCGTCGTCGCTGAGCAGGATTTGCCGCGCGCGCTCGGGTAAGGGTGCGTCTTGCGCGATCCAGTCGCGCGCACGGGCTTCGGCAAGGCCGAGGTGAATCCAGATCCAGCCGCCGGGCTCGGCGAGCGCCTGCGCGATATCGCGGCCGGCGAGCGCCTCGGCCTGGCCGCCGCGGAAGCGGTAGGCAAAGCTCAGACCCGGGAAATCCGGATCGGCCTTGGCGGAAACGGTCGCGGTCTGGTCCAGCATGGGCATCGTCTCGACGCACGAGAGCCGATGCAGGTCATGCAAGTTTCACGCCGCAAGTTTCACACGATTTGTGGCGGCGTGCTTAGTGCCGAGGGCGGCGTCCGCGCGGCAACAGGCCGAAGCCGCCGAGGGCGATGAAGCCGAGGCCGAGCAGCAGCGCCATGACGAAGACGCCGCTCTCGTTGCCGACGACGTCGCTGCCGACGTCGGCGCGGGCGATGCCGGCCGTGACCACGATGACGGCGACCGCGGTGCCGAGGGTGAGGCCGACGGTGGCGATCAACTGGGCGACGGCGAGCGTGCGCCGCTCGGTGCCGAGGCTCATGCCGGCGGGCGGGGCAAAGCCGGCGTCGGTGGGGGTGCGCATGGCAAGACCTGAAAAACAAATCGATTACGACGGCTGCCAGGATTGCGCGGGAAAGGGGCGGCCATTGGCCGGCACTGCGGCAAAGCCGGCGAAGTTCCGCGGCGTTTTCGTGGCGACGGTAAACGAAAGGTAAACGCCACTGACCCTCCCGCTCCAGGGGAGGGTAAGGGCCGTGACGCTACTCCGCGGGGATAGCGGCTTCCAGTTGCCAGTTCATCGCCACGTGGCCGGGTTCGGCGGCGACGCGGTCGAGCCAGCGGCGGATCGCGGGATAGCGCCCGAGGTCGAAGTCGCAGAGGTGCGCGACGTGCGTGTAGGCGTAGAGCGCGATGTCGGCGATGGTGTAGTGGTCGGCGACGAAGAAGCGATGGTTTTCGAGGTGCTTCTCCATGACGCCGAGCGCGCGGTAGCCGTTTTCCATCCAGTCCTCGAGCGCATGCTGCTGCAGGTCGCGGCCGCCCTTGACCAGGTTGAGCCAGAAATAGGCGGCGCCGATGTTCGGCTCGAGCGAATGCTGCTCGTAGAACATCCATTGCAGCGCCTCGGCGCGGCCGATGCGGTCGTCCGGCGCGAGCGCGGTGCCACCGGCGAGGTACCAGAGGATGGCGTTGGATTCTGCGATGTAGCGGCCGGGCGCGACCTCGAGCAGCGGAATCTGCCCGCTCGGATTCTTGGCGAGGAATTCCGGCGTGCGGCTTTCGCCCCTGAGAATGTCGATCTCAACGAGGCGATAGGGAATGTCGAGCCGCGCCAGCGCGAGGCGCACCTTGTAGCTATTGCCCGACCGCTGCATCGAATAGAGCGTGTGCACTTTAGAAGACCTCAAAATTTCTCACCGGTTGCCATGCCGGATAGAGCCGGCAAAGTCCGGCAATTGAGTGGCCGCAATGCGAAAGTTTTTTTATCGCTACGCCAGTAAAGCGAATTTTATTCCGCGGCAACGCGCCGCGCGCGCGCGTATTCGGCCAGCGCGTCATCGTCGACCGGCACGATCGGCGTGAAGTCGCGGTGCGCGATCCATTCCGGCCGGGTGAATTTGGTGATGTGATTCGAGACCGCGCAGAGCGTCAGGTACACGATCTTGCGCGGATAGGGCGTGACGTTGGGCGGCGAGGCGTGCACCAGGTTGCCGTGAAACATCAGCATCGAACCCGGCTTGCCGGTCGGCGCGACGATGCCGATGCCGCCTTCGCCGGCGGCCTCGTCGGCGAGACGGGTGACGGTGTCCTTGTCGAGCGTCCATAAGGGATAGGAGGTCGTGGCCATGTCGTGGCCGGCGGCGAACACGCCCTGCTTGTGGCTCTTCGGGATCAGAAGCAGCGGGCCGTTGATCGGCATCACCTCGTCGAGGAACACGGCGATGTTCATGGCGCGCGCGTCGGGCATGCCGTCGTCGCGCTGCCAGGTGCCGTAATCCTGGTGCCATTGCCAGACGTCGCCCTCGAAAGCGGCCTTGGCGTTCAACTTGAATTGATGCACGTAAACCGGCTCGCCGAACAACTGCTGCAGCGGCTCGACCAAGCGCGGGTGCCTGGCCAGCAGGCCGAACACCTCGCTGAAGGTGTGCGCGGCAAAGGCGGTGCGCGGCGCGCCGGTCTTTTCGCGCCAGACCTCCTTGCGGTCGAGCTTGAGAATGCTGTCGGCCTCGGCGCGCAGCAGCGCGATCTCGTCTTCCGAGAAGCAGTCGGGGAAGAACACGTAGCCCTGGTCGTCGAACGCTTTGAGCTGCTCGGCGGACAAATTCATAGGCGCGCTCCCTCAAATGACGGATGCGGCCGTTCGATCGGCTCTTGCCCTTATCTTAGTGCGCGCGGGACAAATTGCCACAGCCGGGGGAATACGGGTTCATTTATGGCGCGGCGCAACAAAAATGCGAATGACAAAATCATGACTGGAACTGCTAACGGAATCAGCGTGGTTTCAGGAATGGAACGCGCGAACAGCGGCACAATCCACAGGGTCGCTAAAATTGTTTTCATCCAAGGCGCAAAGCCGCGCTCGAAGCCGTCGTATGCGAGAAAGGCGATCGCCGGCGCGAGCAGCATCAGGTCGTAGTCGAAACAGAACGGCGTCGCCAAGAGCGTGGCGAGCGCGAGGCTCGCGGCCTTGAGCGCATAGTGCGCGCGGCTGCGCCAGAGCCCGACAATGCCGGCGGCGACGCTGATAAACATCAACGCTTGCATCGCGTAGGCGAACGTGATCGGCGCTCCCCACAGCCGCATCCAGGAAAACACGCTCTGGAATTTGAACCAGTCGATGCCGCCTTGCTCGAGCATCACGGTGCGCGTGAAAGTCGTCGCGGCGAAGAAGGCGTGCCACGCATCGGTGCCGAAAGCGGCGAACGTTGCGGCGACGAGCACGGCGACAGTTGCCGCAGCGCTCGCGACGGCGCGCCACTGCCCGGCGGCAGCGAGCGCAAGCGGGATCATCAATCCGAATTGCGGCTTGTACGCGAGCAGCCCGAACAACACGCCGGCGACAACCGGTTTGCGCTCGAGCGTGAGCAGCGCGCTGGCGAACAGGCCGGCGGTAAGAAATCCGTTCTGACCGTGGCCGATGTTGACCAGCACCGCGGGGAAGGCGGCGGCGAGCAGCAGGCCGAGCCGGCTGGCGTTTGCCTGCGCGAGCACGCCGCGCAGGATCGTCGTTGTCGCGGCGAGGTAGAAGGCAAAGCCGGCGCCGACCCACAGCAGGAGTGCGAGCGGATAGTTGAGTGTCGCGAACAGCGCGGCGACCAGCAGGAACGGCGGCGGGTAGGGGAACACATAAGCCTGCGTCGTGGCGCCGAACAGGTCGCGCTCGCGGGCGAATTCGGCGGCGCGGTCGTAGGGCTCCGCCGCCATGCCGTCGCGCACCAGGGTGCCGGCGGCGTAGAAGCTCGCGAAGTCGGTGCCGAGCGGGCGGCCGAGCCGGTCGTTGCGGCCGTCCGAGGTGACGGCGACGAAAGCGACCGCGATCAGGGAAAAGGCGAGCAGGATCGTCGCCACGACCTTGACCCGTGCGGGCGTCAGCCATGCGCCGGAACGCAGCACCTCGATAAAGCCGGCCATGGCACGGGTCTAACAGGGCATGCTTAAGGGAGGGTTTTCCCCGTCACGCCCATCAACAGGCTTGATAAACCGATCATTTCTTGTTTCTTGCCGAGGTCGTATTCGCCCGATACGACACTATCTCATTGGCACGCAGACGAGATTCGGAGATCCCGATGGCCTTCCTGGCGGACCATCTCAAGCGCATCAAGCCGTCGCCGACCATTGCGGTGACCGACAAGGCGCGCGCGCTCAAAGCGGCCGGCCGCGACGTCATCGGCCTCGGCGCCGGCGAGCCGGATTTCGACACGCCCGACAACATCAAGGAAGCGGCGATCAAGGCGATCCGCGAGGGCCGCGCCTCGAAGTACACGCAGGTGGACGGGCTCGCCGAGCTCAAGCAGGCGGTGGCGGCGAAGTTCAAGCGCGAGAACGGCCTCGACTACAAGACCTCGCAGATCACGGTGTCGGCCGGCGGCAAGCAGGTGCTGTTCAACGCTTTCCTGGCGACGCTGAACCCCGGCGACGAGGTCATCATCCCGGCGCCCTATTGGGTGAGCTACCCGGACATGGTGCTGCTGATCGGCGGCAAGCCGGTCGAGATCCCGACCACCATGCAGGACGGCTTCAAGGTGAAGCCGGCGCAGCTCGACGCGGCGATCACGCCGAAGACCAAATGGTTTCTGCTCAACTCGCCGTCGAACCCGACCGGCGCCGCCTATTCGCGCGCCGAGCTCAAGGCGCTGACCGACGTGCTGGTGAAGCATCCGCACGTGCACGTCATGTCCGACGACATGTACGAGCACCTGGTCTACGACGACTTCAAGTTCTTCACCCCGGCGCAGGTCGAGCCATCGCTCTATCCGCGCACGCTCACCATCAACGGCACCTCGAAGGCCTACTGCATGACCGGCTGGCGCATCGGCTATGCCGGCGGCCCCGAGCCGCTGATCAAGGCGATGGCCATGCTGCAGTCGCAGTCGACCACCAACCCGGCAGCGGCCTCGCAATGGGCGGCGGTCGAGGCGCTCAACGGGCCGCAGGACTTCATCGCCAAGCACAACACGATCTTCAAGGAGCGGCGCGATCTCTGCGTGTCGATGCTCAACCAGGCCAACGGCATCAAGTGCCCGATGCCGGAGGGCGCGTTTTACGTCTATCCGTCCTGCGCCGGCACCATGGGCAAGACCACGCCGAGCGGCAAAAAGCTCGCGACCGACGAGGATTTCGTCACCGAGCTGCTGGAAGGCGAGGGCGTGGCGGTGGTGCAGGGCTCGGCCTTCGGGCTCGGACCGGCGTTCCGCATTTCCTACGCCACCAAGACCGACGACCTGGAAGAGGCCTGCCGCCGCATCCAGCGCTTCTGCGGTAATTTGAAGTAGCCGCTGTCGTAGCCGGGTACCTTTGACTTAGCGCAAGGCTGCGCTCACTATCGGCTCCTATTCGAGAGCTGACTCGGATCGTCAGGGGGTTTTCACATGCATCGAAGGGTTTTGTGGCTGGGTGCACTCGTTGTTGCTGCGGTGTTGGGCGCCGGAGACGCCAACGCGCAGTCCATAATCAAGACCGGCACGCTGGTGTGCGACGTGTCCGGCGGCTTGGGCATGATCATCGCCTCGCGCAAGGACGTGCAGTGTACGTTCACGCCGGCAATGCCGGGACCGCCGGGGCCGCGCGAGATCTATACCGGCACTATCAGCAAATTCGGCCTCGATATCGGCGCTACCACCGCGGCGCAGATGGTCTGGGCGGTCTATGCGCCGACCGTGCTGCCGTCGGGCTCGCTCGCCGGCGATTACGCCGGCGCCACCGCCGAAGCGACCATCGCGGTCGGGCTCGGCGCCAATGTGCTGGTCGGCGGTTCCAACCACACCGTCGCCCTGCAGCCGCTGTCGGTTTCGGGCCAAACCGGGCTCAACGTCGCCGCCGGCGTCGCCGCGCTGTCACTGCGGCTGGTGCGCTGAGCGATAATTCCGCAGACCGCATTGTTCGACGGCCGCCGTAACTGGCGGCCGTTGTGTTTTAATCTTGCGCCCCTTGCCAGTCCGCGCGGCTCCTGAGACGATACCCGGCAACGGGCCGGGCCAAGGTCCAATCTCCCGGCCGACAGGGAGGTGTGGCTATGGCTTCCAATGGCGCAGGTCCCAACGGTACGAGAAATTCGGGTCCACGGTGCATAGCGCTGGTGGGCCCCTTCCAGAGCGGCAAGACCACACTCCTCGAAGCGATCCTCGCCCGCACCGGCGCCATCCAGCGCCAGGGCACGGTGGATGCGGGCGGCACCGTCGGCGATGCCAGCAAAGAGGCGCGCCATCATAAGATGAGCGTCGAGGTTTCCGTCGCCACCACCAATTTCATGGGCGACAGCTACACCTTCCTCGACTGCCCCGGCTCGATCGAATTCATCCACGACATGCGCAGCGTTCTGCCCGCGGTCGACGCGGCGATCGTCGTCTGCGAGGCCGACGAGAAGAAGGTGCCGCAACTGCAGCTCATCCTGCGCGAGCTGGAAGACCGCAACATTCCGCGCATGCTGTTCCTGAACAAGATCGACAAGGCCGATCAGTCGGTGCACGACGTGTTGTCGCTGCTGCAGCCGGCTTCGCGCGTGAAGCTTTTGGTGCGGCAACTGCCGACCTTCAACGGCGACATCGTCACCGGCTTCGTCGATCTCGCGCTGGAACGCGCCTTTGTCTACAAGGAGCACGCCGCCTCCGAGATCATCGAGCTGAAAGGCGACGTGCTCGAGCGCGAGAAGACGGCGCGCTTCACCATGATGGAGACGCTGGCCGATCACGACGACGAGCTGATGACGCAGCTCCTGGAGGACATCCAGCCGCCGCGCGACAAGGTGTTCGACGATCTCGCCAAGGAGATGCGCGACGGCCAGGTGTGCCCGGTCATGATGGGAATTGCCACGCGCACCAACGGCGTGCTGCGGCTGCTGAAGGCGATCCGCCATGAGGTGCCGGGCGTGGCGCAGACGGCGAAGCGCCTCGGCCTCAAGGACACCAGCGAGGCGGTGGCGCTGGTGCTGAAGACGCTGCACACCATGCACGGCGGCAAGATGTCGATTGCCCGCGTGCTCGCAGGCCAGGCCGGCGACGGCACCGTGTTCAACACGCCGGAGGTCGAGGCCGGCCGCGTGTCCGGCGTGTTCAAGGTGATGGGGCAGAATTTCGAGAAGCGAGGACCGGCGACCGCCGGCGAGACCGTCGCCTTCGGCAAGCTCGATCACGCCAAGACCGGCGACACCTTGTCGACCGGCAAGCAGCCGCATGCGGCGCTGGTCGAGATCAAGCCCTACGCGCCGGTGCTGGCGATCGCGGTGCAGGCCAAGGAGCGCAAGGACGACGTCAAGCTCGGCGCCGCCTTCAGCAAGCTCACCGAGGAGGACCCCTCGCTGGTCGTGATCCACGATCCGGAGAGCCACGAGGTGGTGATCTGGGGCCAGGGCGAGATGCATTTGCGCGTCGCGACCGAAAGGCTCGCCGATCGCTTCCAGGTGCCGGTGACGACGCGGCCGCCGACCGTCGGCTACCGCGAGACCATCAAGAAGCCGATCCAGATCCGCGGCCGCCACAAGAAGCAGTCCGGCGGCCACGGCCAGTTCGGCGACGTCGTGGTCGACATCAAGCCGCTGCCGCGCGGCTCCGGCTTCAAGTTCGAGGAGAAGATCACCGGCGGCGTGGTGCCGCGAAATTACATCCCTTCGGTGGAGGAGGGCGTCGTCGATGCGTTGAAGCACGGGCCGCTCGGATTCCAGGTGGTCGACCTCTCGGTGACGCTGGTCGACGGCAGCTATCACACGGTCGATTCCTCGGACATGGCGTTCCGCACCGCCGGCCGCATCGCCATCGTCGACGGCCTGCCGCAGTGCCAGCCGGTGCTGCTCGAGCCGATCCATCTGGTCGAGATCGTGTGCCCCTCCGAGGCGACCGCGAAGATGAATGCCATCCTGTCCGGGCGGCGCGGCCAGATCCTCGGCTTCGACACCCGCGAGGGCTGGGACGGCTGGGACATGGTGCGCGCGCAGATGGCGGAGGCCGAGATCGGCGACCTCATCATCGAGGTGCGCTCGGCGACCGCCGGCGTCGGCTCCTTCACCTTCAGGTTCGACCACATGGCGGAGCTGACCGGCCGCACCGCCGACCAGATCGTGGCGGCAAGACGGGCGGCGGAGTAGGCGCTCCCTTTAGGTTGTGACCCGAGAAGCGCGCTTTTCTTCCCCTCTCCCACAAGGGGGAGAGGGAAGAGAGTATGCGGACGGCCCGTGCTCACGCCCGCACGCCAAATGGTAGTCCTCCTCCCGTATCCGTGACTTGCCTGTGAGGTGGTGGCGCCGTAACCCTCAAGGCCGAGATTCGATAAGGGGGAACGCCATGAACGTCATTCGCCGGCGCGGTTGGGAAATCCCCGAGCGCCTCGCCACTCCCGAACATCTGGCATTCAGCCGCCGCACCCTTTTGGTGGGCGGCGCAAGTGCGATCGCTTTGGCGCCCTGCGCCGCCGTGGCGCAGCGCGTCGCCGACATGCCCGATCCGACCGCCGATCTCTATCCGGCCAAGCGCAACGACACATACAAGCTCGACCGGCCGATCACCGACGAGAAGATCAACGACCACTACAACAATTTCTACGAATTCAATTCGTCGAAGGAGGTCTCCGATCAGGCGCAGAAGCTGCCGATCCGGCCGTGGACGGTGACGATCGACGGCATGGTGGAGAAGCCGATGCAGGTCGGCATCGACGATCTCATCCGCAAGATGACGCTGGAAGAGCGCACCTATCGCCACCGCTGCGTCGAGGCCTGGAGCATGGCGATCGCCTGGACCGGCTTCCCCTTC
Source organism: uncultured Alphaproteobacteria bacterium (assembly GCA_963822035.1). Taxonomy (GTDB): domain Bacteria; phylum Pseudomonadota; class Alphaproteobacteria; order Rhizobiales; family Xanthobacteraceae; genus Pseudolabrys. Next base: position 22,233 of record CAWGGC010000005.1, read on the forward strand.
GCCAAGCTGGTCGAGTTCGCCAAGCCGCTCGGCTCGGCGAAATTCGTGCGCATGGAGACCTTCATGGATCCGAAGGTCGCGCCCGGCGAACGGCAGAGCTGGTTCCCGTGGCCTTATGTCGAGGGCCTCACCATGGCGGAGGCGACCAACGAGCTTACCTTCCTCGCCACCGGCGCCTACGGCCACCCGATATCGAAGCAGCACGGCGCGCCGCTGCGGCTCACCGTGCCGTGGAAGTACGGCTTCAAGTCGATCAAGTCGATCGTCAAGTTCACCTTCGTGGACAAGCAGCCGAAGGGCATGTGGGAAGCGTTGCAGCCGGCCGAGTATGGCTTTTGGGCCAACGTCAATCCGGCGGTGCCGCACCCGCGCTGGAGCCAGGCGACCGAGGAGATCATCGGCACCGGCCAGCGCGTGCCGACCCAGATCTTCAACGGCTACGGCGAATACGTCGCCGGCATCTACAAGGGGCTCGAGAAGGAGCGGCTCTGGGCCTGAGCCTTCACCCTCCCCCTTGTGCCCTTGTGGGGAGGGTAAAAGCAGCCAGCCGTCTTTTGCCGAGACGGCACGCTTCCTATCTGCCATGAAACTCGATGGAGGGTTTCTTGCGCACCTTGTTTGCCTGCCTCATCGCCGGTCTGGCCGTCATCGCCACGGCGCAGGCCGCCGAGCAGCCGGACCTGATCTTCCGGAAATCGACGGTGTTCAAACTTTTGACGCCCAACGACAAGCTCGCCACCTACGGCGTCGACGATCCGGTGGTCGAGGGCGTTGCCTGTCATTTCACCGTGCCGGAGCGCGGCGGCGTCAAGGGCTGGCTGCACGTGGCCGAGGAGGTCTCCGACATCTCGCTGTCGTGCCGGCAGATCGGGCCGATCAAGATCAAGGAGAAATTCGCCCAAGGCGAGGACATGTTCCGCAAGCGGCGCTCGCTGGTATTCAAGAAGATGCAAATCGTGCGCGGCTGCGACACCAAGCGCAACGTGCTGGTCTACATGGTGTACAGCGACCGGCTGATCGAAGGCTCGCCGAAGAACTCGACCTCCTCGGTGCCGATCATGCCGTGGGGCGGCGAGGCGGCGGTCGAGAAGTGCGCCGACTTCGTGGAGTAGGCGGTTGGCGGCGAGTGATATTGATCAAGCAGGACAATTTACGGCAACGCGGCGATATTTCGGCGTCACGGAGCGTGCTATATCCTGCTGCGCCACGGGGGATTACGAACGGAGGCTGACATGACGAACATTGCCGGAATCCAGCAGGCCGTCCAAAATGTCCTGCACCAACACTGGAAGCTTTATGTCGCCGAGGGCATCGCGCTGCTCATCCTCGGCACCCTCGCCATTCTGTTGCCGCCGCTTGCCACGCTCGCCGTTACCATCGTGCTCGGCTGGCTGTTCCTGATCAGCGGCGTCATCGGGCTCTACACCAGCTACATGCTGCGGCAGGCACCGGGTTTCTGGTGGTCGCTGTTGTCGGCGGTGCTCGGCATCGTCGTCGGCTTGATGCTGCTCGCCCAGCCGATCACCGGCGCTGTGTCGCTCACGCTGGTGCTGATCGCCTTCTTCGTCATCGAGGGCGTCGCCTCGATCATGTTCTCGCTCGAGCACAAGCGCGAACTCACCGGGCAGTGGGGCTGGATGCTGTTCTCCGGGTTGGTCGATCTCGTGCTGGCGGTGCTCATACTCGCCGGCCTTCCCGGCACCGCGGCCTGGGCGCTCGGCCTACTGGTCGGCATCAACATGATCTTCGGTGGCTGGGCGCTGGTGCTCTTGGCGCTCGCGGCAAGGAAGGCGGCGGGGGCGTAGTTATCTTTCGCCGAGCCGTTCGGCCAACTGCCGGTCGTAGTCGAGCACGGCCTGCAGCAGCACCTGCGCGCCGGCGGCGCATTGCTCCTTGCTGCTGAACTCGGCCTCGTTGTGGCTGATGCCGTCCTTGCAGGGCACGAAGATCATCGACGTCGGCGCGACGCGCGACACGTAGGCGGCGTCGTGCCCGGCGCCTGAGATCATGTCGCGAGTCGAGAAGCCTGATGCCTTTGCCGCCGCGCGCACCGCCGCGATGCAGCCCGGGTCGAATTTGGTCGGCGCCTGCGTCCAGATATTCTTGATAACAATGGTAAGGCCGAGTTCGCTTTCGGCGCGCCTGGCCGCCGCCGCAATCTCGGCCTCCATGCGATCGAGCACGGCGGGGTCGGGATCGCGCAGATCGATAGTGAAGTAGATTTCGCCGGGCACCACGTTGGGCGAGCCGGGCTTGACCTCGAGCAGGCCGACGGTGCCGACGGCGACGGGAAACTGCCGGGCTGTGGTGTTGATGGTTTCGATCAGGCGCGCTGCGCCGACGAGCGGGTCGTGGCGGCGCGCCATCGGCGTGGTGCCGGCGTGGCTATCCTGGCCGGTGACGTTGACTTCGTACCAGCGCATCGCCTGCACGCCGGTGACGACGCCGATATCCTTGCCGTCGGCCTCGAGATAGGGGCCCTGCTCGATGTGCAACTCGAAGAAGGCGGAGAGCTTGTGGTCGCCGCAGCGCTCGGGACCGCGATAGCCGATCTTCTCCAGCGCGCCGCCGAAGGTTTCGCCCTCGCGGTCGGTCCGCGCGCAGGCCCAGTCGCGGGTGAACACGCCGGCGAAAACGCCGGAGGCGATCAGCGCGGGCGTGAAACGCGAGCCTTCCTCGTTGGTCCAGTTGACGACTTCGATCGGCGCAAAGGTCTCGTAGCCGGCGCGGACCAGGGCGCCGAGTGCCTCGAGCGCGGCATGGACGCCGAGCGTGCCGTCGAACTTGCCGCCGGTCGGCTGGGTGTCGAGATGGCTGCCCATGGCAATAGGCGCAATGTCGTTCCGTTGGCCGGGCCGGCGCGCGAACATGTTGCCCATGTCGTCGACGGTGACGGTGCAGCCGAGCGCGAGCGCGCGCGCCTTGAACCAGTCGCGCACCTGCGCGTCGGTCTCGCTCAAGGTGAGCCGGCAGATGCCGCCCTTCGGCGTCGCGCCGAACTTTGCGGTCTGCATCAGATCGTCCCACAGCCGCTCAGGATCGATGGTGAGGTTCTTGATGACCATGGCGCGACGAACTCCTCGTCATGCCCGGCCTTGTGCCGGGCATCCACGTCTTGGATAGTCCGCAGCATTAAAGACGTGGATGGCCGGGACAAGCCCGGCCATGACGAAAAAAAGGAGCCGGTACAATGCCCTCCTATTGGGTTGCGCGGTCCAAGATCAACGATCCCGTCGAGTACAAGAAATACACCGACCTGGTGCCGGACATCATTGCCAAATATGGCGGCAAGGTGCTGGCGCGCGGCGGCCGCTTTCAGATCATGGAAGGGCCGGACAAATTCCACCGGTTTGTCGTCATCGAATTTCCGACGCTGGAGCAGGGCGTCGCCTGCTTCAAATCGCCTGAATACGACCGCGCCGCAGCATACCGGCGGGCCAACGGCGCCGGCGAGGTCGAGACCATCATGGTCGAGGGGATTTAGCCCAACTCGGCTTTCCTCTGGCCTTTGCCGGCCGAATTCGCGTAAGATGCAAAAAAATAACACCACTCGGGAGGACTAAATGATCCAAAAGCTCAAATCGCGGACGTTTGCGTGGATTGCGGGGGTGGCCGTCGTTGTCGCCGCCAGCGTAATGGCGATCTCGGCCAATGCGCAGAACAAGGAGCCGATCAAGATCGGCTTCAGCATGGCGCTGACCGGTCCGCTCGCCGCCAACGGCCAGCAGGCCTTGCTCGGCATGCACATCTGGGAAAAAGAAGTGAACGACAAGGGCGGCCTGCTCGGGCGTCCGGTCAAGCTCGTCTACTATGATGACCAAAGCAATCCGTCGACGGTGCCGGGCATCTACCAGAAGCTGCTCGACGTCGACAAAGTCGATCTGGTGGTCGGCGGCTACGCCACCAACCAGGTGGCGCCGGCCATGCCCGTCGTCATGCAGAAGGGCAAGGTCTTCATCAGCCTGTTCGCGCTCGCCGTGAACCAGGAGTTCCACTACCCGAAATACTTCTCGATCCTGCCGAGCGGGCCGACGCCGAAGACGACCTTCACCGAAGGCTTCTTCCAAGCGGCGGCGGACCAGAAGCCGAAGCCGACGACGGTCGCGCTCGCGGCGGCCGATGCCGAGTTCTCCAAGAACTCCTGCGACGGCGCGCGTGAGAACGCCAAGAAGTTCGGCTTCAAGGTCGTCTATGACAAGACCTATCCGCCGTCGACCACCGACTTCTCGCCGGTGGTGCGAGCGATTCAAGCGTCCAATGCGGACCTCGTGGTGGTGTGCTCCTATCCGCTCGACTCGGTCGGCATGGTGCTGGCGGCGAACGAGATCGGCCTGAAGCCGAAGATGTTCGGCGGAGCCATGGTCGGACTGCAGGCCACCGTGTTCAAGAACAAGCTCGGCCCGGCGCTCAACGGCATCGTGAACTACGAGACTTGGGTGCCGGAGCCCAAGCTGATGTTCCCGGCAACCAAGGAGTTCTTCGCCAAGTACCAGGCGCAAGCTCCGGCGCTGAAGATCGATCCGCTCGGCTACTACCTGGGCGGCTGGGGCCATGCCTATATCGACATCCTCGGCCAGGCGATCGCAGCGACCAAGAGCCTCGACGACACCAAGCTCGCCGACTACATCCGCGGCCACTCGTTCAAGACCGTGATGGGCGACGTGAAGTTCGGCAAGGACGGCGAATGGGCCAAGGCGCGCTGGATGCAGGTGCAGTACCACGACATCAAGCCCGGCGAGAATTGGAAGGGTATGGACTATCAGACCGTGATCTCGCCGCCTGAACTGGCCACCGGTAAGGTGATCTATCCCTACGAAAAGGCGAAAATGGCGAAGTAGTAACGCCGGGCCTTTTTAACAAACTAACAAAGACGGCGCGGGAGCATTTCCCGCGCCGTTTTTCTTTGCCGCAACGAAGCGCTACATCCCGAGATAAAACTGGCGGATCAGATCGTTATTGTTGAGCTCGTCGGCCGACTTGCCCTCGAAGGCGATCTTGCCGTGAACGATGACGTAGCCGCGGTCGGCGATGCGGATGGCCTGCGTGAAGTTCTGCTCGGCCATTAGCACCGTGAGCTGGTAGTGCTCCTTGAGCTGCTTGATGGCGTCGATGGTGCGGGCGACAAGAAGCGGCGCCAGACCGACGGAGGGCTCATCGACCAGCAGGATGCGCGGGCTGAGCATCAGCGCGCGGGCGAGCGCCAGCATCTGCTGCTCGCCGCCGCTCATCGAGCCGGCCAACTGCTTGCGGCGCTCGGCGAGGCGCGGAAAGGCCTCGAAACAGAAATCGAGATTGGATTTGATCTGCGCGCGCGCCTTGGCGCGGAAGGCGCCGAGCAGCAGGTTTTCTTCGACCGTCAGTTTCGGGAACAGGCGGCGCCCTTCGGGCACCAGCGCGATGCCGAGGTCGACGATGTCCTCGGTGGCCATTCCGACCAGATTGTGCTTCTCGCCGTCGATCTCGGCGACGATGCGGCCCTCGGCGGGGCGCACGATGCCCATGATGCATTTCATCAGGGTCGACTTGCCGTTGCCGTTGGTGCCGAGCAACGCCACGGTCTCGCCGGCGTTCACGGTGATCGAGACGTCGTGGATCACCCGCACCGCGCCATAGGCGGCGTGCACGTTTTCGATGGTGATGCTACTGGCCAAGATACGCCTTCACTACTTCAGGATCGCGCACGACGTCCTCCGGCTTGCCGTCGGCGATCTTTTTGCCGGAAACCAGCACGGCGAGGCGCTGCGAGAAGCTCATCACCGCGCTCATGATGTGCTCGATGAGGATGATAGTGATGCCGCGCTCGCTGAGTTGCTTGAGCAGCGTCAGGATGTCCTCGATTTCGGAATGCGACAGACCGGCCATGGCTTCGTCCGCGATCAGCAGCTTCGGCTCGGCAGCCATCGCGCGCGCGAGCTCGAGCTTGCGCATTTCGACTTGCGTCAAGTCGCGCGGCCGCTGCTGCGCCTTTTTTTCCAGGCCGACCATTTTCAGCAGGTCGCCGCAGCGCGTTTCGATGTCGGCGGCCGAGCGCGCCGGCCCTGAACGCGTGTGCACGGTGTAGAGCAGGGGAATACGCAGGTTGTCGGCAAGCGACATGCTGTGGAACGGCCGCGGCAGCTGGAAACTGCGCGCGAGGCCGCGATGCGTGCGCTCATGCGCGGCAAGTCCGTCCATCGTTTGGCCGTCGAACAACACATTGCCGGTTTCGTTCTGCAACGTGCCACAGATGCAATTGACCAGCGTGCTCTTGCCCGACCCGTTCGGCCCGATCAACCCGAGCCGCTCGCCCGGTTGCACCTCGAGATTGATGCCGTCGAGCGCGACGAAGCCACCAAACCGCTTGCTGATATTATCGATGTGCAGCAGCGCGGTCATGGTTTCCTCCGCGCGCGCAGTTGCTCGAAGAGGCCGAGCAGCCCGTTCGGCGCGATGATCACGAAGCCGACCAGCATGAGGCCGACGATCAGCAGGTTGACCGCTGAGGAGATCGTCACCGTCGCGTACTGCTGCGCGGAGCCGAGCACGATGCTGCCAATCAGCGGCCCGACCCAGCTTTGCGTGCCGCCGATCATCGGCATGGCAATCGAATTGACCGCATAGTCGAGCGCGAAGGCGGACTGCGGCTGCAGATAGCCGATGTAATAGGGGAACGGCGCACCGGCCATGCCCATGAAGGCGCCGGACAGCGTGGTGGCGATCAGCTTCAGGCGCAACGTCGGGACGCCGCAAGCTTCCGCCGCAAGCTCGTCGTCGCGGATGGCGGCAAAGCCGAAGCCAAGTTGCGAGCGCTCGATGGTGCGCGCCGTCGCCAAGGCGATCACCGCGAGCGCCAGCATCAGCACGAATAGATATTCGATGTAGTGAACGCTCAAGCCTGCGAACTCGAAGTTCTCCGGATGGATGATATAGGCGCCGCGCGAACCGCCGACGAAATCCCAATTGACCACGAGCGTCTGGAACACGACCGCCATGGCGAGCGTGGCGATGGAGAAGAAGGCGCCGCGCAGCCGCAGCGTCAGGTATCCCATGCCGAGACCGACGATGCCCGAGACCGCAGCCCCAAGGACGATCAGAACCGGAAGCGGCATCGGGAAGAACTTGTACCAGAACACCGTGGAATAGGCGCCGAGCGCGAAGAAGGCGGCCGTGCCGAAATTCACATAGCCGCAGTAGCCGCCGAGAATGTTCCAGGCCGTCGACAGCACGATGAACTGCAGGATCGTATACCCGGCGAAATAGGCATAATCGATGCCGAGCCAGCGCGCGACTGCCCACACCGCGAGGCCGACTGCGGCTGTGACGATGGAAAATTTGATCGTGCTCACGGCGCTAGCGTCCCATCAATCCGGCAGGCCGGAACGCCAGCGTCAGCAGCAGAAAACCGAAGGATACCGCCGGCGCCCAGGACGGCCCGTAAAACGTTGCCGTCAGGCTCTCGACCACGCCGATGAGGAAGGCGGCGATCAGGGTGCCGGGCAAGCTGCCGAGGCCGCCGAGCACGCAGATCGCAAAAACGCGCCCAATATAGTCGCGGCCGACCGAGGGCTCGACCGGCTGGATGACGATGAGCAGCGCGCCGGCGACCGAGGCGGTGGCGATCGAGATGCCGAAGGCGATGCGCTTGATGCGGATCGGATCGGCCGCCATCAGCTGCAACGCCAGTTGATCCTGCGACACCGCCTTGATGGCGCGGCCGAGGAAAGTGCGGGTGACGAACAATTCGAGCGTGGCGAACAACGCCAGCGCGACCAGGCACGGCACCAGCATGCGCAGCGGCAGCTCAAGCAGGCCGATATGAATGCTGGGGCCGATATAGAGGGCCTCGACATAGCGATAGTCGACGCCGAAGGTGAGGATCAGCGTGACTTCGGTGACAAACAGCAGGCCGAAAAAGAAGGCGAGCCCGCGCAGCGCTTCCTGGCCGCGCCGCTCGAAAGAAATGTAATAGACCTGATAGACGGTCATGCCGAGCACGTAGAACAGCGGTGCCGCCAGGACGCTGACGATGATCGGATCGATCCCGAAACTGGCGCTGGCGAAATAGGCGATGTAGGAGCCGAGAATGACGAAGGCCGGATGCGCGATGTTGACGATATCGAGCATCCCGAATGCGATCGAGATACCGGCGGTCACGGCGGCGTAGAAGCCGCCGAGCAACAGCCCGGCGGCGATGGCGTTGAGCAGGAGGCTGAAATCCATAGTCGCAGACGGCGCGTCACATGGCGCAATTCACGCTCGCCTTGGGCGTGCGGCGGGGCAGGCACCCAAGCGGCGAGTGAACAGGACGGCCAGTATTCCTCCCTCTGAAACCGAATTGTTTTTCTTGGGCCGGCAGTTTGCAGGAAGCGCGCCTGCTTGGCTAGTGCCGGCCAATAGCGGCAAAAGACGGCAAAACGCCCGCCCCCGGTCTAGGAGACGGGCGCGGAATTGACAACCGGGTCAGGCGGCGGCTTGCGGCCGCACGCCGGCCGGCAGCGGCATCGGCTTGTTGGCGCTGTCCTTGAACTCGACGGTCATGAACACAAGCTCCTTGTCGCCGAGGTTCTCGAGGTCGTGCACCTTGAACTCGCCGTTGCCGTAGGTCTCGTGGCGGGTCTCGCCGGGCTGGTAAGTGTATTCGACCGTGGTGCCGTCATGCACGTGCTGGCGGCCGCGGCCGCCCGACACCGAAGTCCAGAAATAATCGAGCACGTGGCGGTGGAAACCGATGCGCTCGCCGGGCGCGAGGCGGATGATCCACACGCGGGTGCGCTCGTTCTCCGACAGCAGCGTCGAGCCGACGCACGGATTCGGATTGTTCGCTTCGCGCTCGAACTCGGCGGCGATAGCGGTGGGCCATTGCGACTTGTCTTTCTTCTCGGCGGTCTTGTCGAGCATGGTCAGTGCCATTTGCGAAACCCTCCAATTTCGTTTGAATTCATATATAACATAATCTCGGTCGCGGAAAGGTGAGGCCGATCGGATGCCGGCAGCGCGAAAGCGGGCGTTAATCATCGGCGGCTCGATGAGTGGGCTGCTCAGCGGCCTGCTGCTGCGCCGGACCGGCTGGGATGTCGAGGTCTACGAGCGGGTGGGCAGCGAATTGTCCGGCCGGGGCGCCGGCATCGTTGCCCAGCAGGAGTTGATCGGGCGGCTGCGCGGCCTGGGCCTCGATACCGCCGCGCTCGGCGTTGCGGTAACCACCCGCAAGATTCTCGATGCAAGCGGCCGGCTGACCGAGGAATACGAATGCCCGCAAGTGCTGACTGCGTGGGAGCGCGTCTACCGGCTGTTGCGCGATGCGTTTCCGCCCGAGCATTATCATCGCAACCGCGGGCTTTCAGGCTTCAGCCAGAACGGAGATCAGGTTACCGCGCATTTTTCCGACGGCGAAAGCATCGCCGCCGACTTGCTGGTCGGCGCCGACGGCCTCCGCTCGACCATTCGCCAGCAGGTGCTGCCGGATGTTGTGCCGCTCTACGCCGGCTACTCGGCCTGGCGCGCGTTGATCGCGGAGAGCGCGTTTCCACCCGAAGTGCATCGCGAACTGTTCGGCTTCATGTCGTTCGGCTTGCCGCCGGGCGAGCAATTCCTCGGCTATCCGGTGGCCGGGCCCGACAACGATCTGCGTCCGGGCCATCGCCGTTACAACGTCATCTGGTATCGGCCCGCCGACGAGGCGGCCAAATTGCAATGGCTGCTGACCGACGAGGGCGGCACGACGCATGCGATCTCAATCCCGCCGCCGCTGATCCGCCGCGAGGCGATCGCCGAGATGCGCGACGCCGCCGAGCGGCTGTTGGCGCCGCAATTCCGCAAGATCGTGCGGCTGATCGAGGAGCCGATCCTGCAGCCGATCTACGATCTCGAATCGCCGCATATGGCGTTCGGCCGCGCGGCGATCCTCGGCGATGCGGCGTTCGTGGCACGGCCGCATGTCGCCGCCGGCGTTTCGAAGGCCGCGGACGATGCCGCGGCGCTCGCCGCCGCGCTGCAAGCGGAGAGCGATGTTGCGGCGGCGCTCAAGCGCTACGAGGCGATGCGGCTCGACGAGAATTTCCGCATCATCGAGCGCGCGCGCCATCTCGGCGCCTATCTGCAGGCGAGCCGCACCGCCGCCGAGCAGGCCCGCGCCGGCCAGCACTCGACCAACGCCGCAGTGATCGCGGAAACCGCGGTAATCGATTTCCTGCACGCCTAGGCGCGCTGCCGTGCCTTACGCCGTCGCCTGCGCCGCGCGGTAGCGTCCGGCAAGAACGGGCTGCATGGCGCTGGCGCGGAAAGCCTTGACCTGCGCCTCGCTCAGTTGCGCGAACAGGGCGGGATCGCCGAGGCCGGGAATGCAAACGACTTCGTTCTGCGCCAGCGCGGCAAGCGATGCGGTTACCACGTCGTCCGCCGACATCGCCGGCGGCAGCTTGCTGGTGTCGACGCCGTGAAAGACATGAAACTCGGTGGCGACGCGGCCCGGCAGACACACTTGGAGCCGCACACCGGTGCCGGCGAGTTCGCCGGCAAGCATCTGGGTGAAGGCGAGCATGAAGGCCTTGGCGGCGGCATAGGTCGCGCGATAGGGCAGCGGGTTCGGCGGGATGGTGCCGGTGAGCGAGAGCAGCGAGGCAACGCCTATGATTGCGCCCGAGCCGCGGCTGATCATGCCAGGCAGCGCGGCCCGCGTAAGATGCGTGACCGCGCGGATGTGAATGCCGATCAGGTCGTCGATGACCTTGGTATCGATCCCGGCAAACGGCTGGTAACCGGCAAAGCCGGCATTGTTGATGAGCAGGCTCAGCGCTTCGTCCGCGGCGGCGCGCGCCCCGACAGCGGCAAGATCCTGCGGATCGTTGAGATCGGCGACGATGACGTCGGCAGCGGCGCCATCGCGCTTGAGCCGCGTGGCGAGCTCTTCAAGGCGGTCGCGCCGGCGCGCCACCAGAATGAGGTCATAGCCCTGCCGCGCGAGACGTTCGGCGTAAGTCTGACCGATGCCCGACGAGGCGCCGGTCACCAGTGCCCGCGGACGGGCTGTTTTGGTCGGCATAGAGTCCTCCCGAGAATAAAAACGTTATCAAGTTCGCGCCGGCCCCTCATGGTTCGGCCAAATTGCCAAAGACCATCCGACGGCCAAGCAAGTGTGTCGTAAGTCGGTAACGCGGACAAGACCGTCCCGCGACACCGCGCCTCGATCACAGCCCGAGCAGCTTCTTCAGATTGCCGCCGGCGAGCGCGGCGCGCGTCTTGTCGTCGAAGCCGTCGACCGAATTGAGGTGGCCGATCGGATCGTATTCCAGCATGTCGAAGGGATAATCGGTGCCCATGATGACGTGGTCGGTGCCGAACAGATCCACCAGCGCCTTGAGTTGGTGCGGCGTGAACACCACGGTGTCGACATAGACCTGCTTGAGATAGGAAGTCGGCGGCTTGGGCAAATTGGCGTTGCAATCCGAGCGCGCGCCCCAGGCGTGATCGATACGGCCGGAATAGGCGCCGAGATAGCCGCCGCCGTGCATGGCGAAAAGCTTCAGCTTCGGATGGCGTTCGAGCACGCCGTCGAAGATCAGATAGTGCAGCGCCATCGTGGTCTCGAACGGATTGCCGATGATGTTGTTGAAGTAGAAGCGCGACAGCCTTTTGCCTTCGGTGAAACCGTTGGGGTGAATGATAACCAGGGCGCCGAGCTCCTCGGCCTTCTTCCAGAACGGCGCGAAGGCAGGATCGGACAATTCGCGCCCCGCCACGTTGGTGAGGATCTCGACGCCGACGAAGCCAAGCGTCTTCATTACATATTCGAGTTCCTTGGCCGCCTCGTTGCCGTCCTGCATCGGCACGGTCCCGGCCGGGATGAAGCGGTCTTTGTGCTTGGACACGAACTCGGCGACACCGTCGTTGATCATGCGCGCGGCCGGCACCGCGTATTCGAGCGCGACGGTGTGGTAGAGCTGCGGCGGCGGCGGCATCACGAGCTGCATGTCGACGCCCATTTTGTCCATGGTGGCGAAGCGTTCGTCGTAGCTCACCATGCAGTTGCGGATATCGGCTTCCTGCTTGGCGTTCACCTCCTTGCTCTCGGCCGAGGAGAAATGCGCGAGCGGGATGGTGGTGACGTCGAGATAAGGCTTGATGTATTGCCCGGCGGCGGGAACGGCGATGTGGCTGTGCGCGTCGATGGTGGTTGTCTTCGGCCGCGCTTCGCGCCCCGGCTTGCCGTGTTTGCGCGCCGCGGTGTTCGCGTATTTATTCCAGATCGCCATTGTTCGTTGCCTCTCGTTGAACGTCATGCCCGGCCTTGTGCCGGGCATCCACGACTTTTTTTGCTAAGGCGTGGATGGCCGGGTCAAGCCCGGCCATGACGGGTGGAAATTCATCAGAATACGCCGAGATGTTGCGTCAGATCGACGCCGTCCTGGGTGAGTTTCGACGGCGTCGACACCACGGCGACATGCCCGGTGTTGAGGATCACGATATCGTCGGCGACGTCGAATACCAATTTCGGGTTCTGCTCGACCAGCACGATGGAGAGCCCACTTTCCTTGAGCTTGCGGATGGTGGCCATCACCTCGGCGACGATCTGTGGAGCGAGGCCCTCGGATGGCTCGTCCATCAAGAGCACGCGCGGGTTGCCCATGAGGGCGCGGCCGATTGCCAGCATCTGTTGCTCGCCGCCGGACAAGTGAGCCGCGATCTGCTTGTGGCGCTCGGCCAGCCGCGGAAACATGCCGAACACGGTTTCCTCGGTCCAGGGATCGTGTTTCGCCGCGTGCTTGCCGTTCGTAGGCTTGCGCGAGGCGACGGCGAGGTTTTCGCGCACGGTGAGGCTCTTGAAAATGCGGCGCCCCTGCGGCACCAGGGCGACGCCGTGCGCCGCGATCGCTTCGGGAGCGAGACCGGTGACGGTGTCGCCGAACACTATGACCTCGCCGTGGCGCGGCGCGAGCAGGCCCATGGCGACGTTCATGCAGGTCGACTTGCCGGCACCGTTGCGGCCGAGCAGGCCGAGCATACGCGCTTCGCCGAGCTCGAACGACACGCCCTGCAGCACGTGGCTGTCGCCATAATAGGCGTCGATCTCGCGCAGCGACAGCGCACTAGTGGCCAAGATAGACCTCCCGGGTGCGGGGATCTGCAACCACCTCGGCGCGGTTGCCTTCGACGATGACTTCGCCGAAATGCAGCAGCGTGATGCGCTCCGCGAATTCCAGCGCCACGTCCATGTTGTGTTCGATCATGACGATGGTGACGTCGCGCGGGATCGACATGATGCACTGGTGCACGTCGCGGCGCTCGTCGATGGAGAGGCCGGCGAAGGGCTCGTCGAGCAGCAGCAGCTTCGGGCTCTGCGCCAGCGCCATGGCGATCTCGACGCGGCGGCGCTCGCCATAGGAGGTCTGTGCCAGCGGCCGTTCGGCGATATGGGCGAGGCCGACGCGATCCAATGCGGCGCGGGCATCGTCGCTGAAATGGCCGTGCCGACGCAGGTCGATCAGCGGATTCCAGCGCGATGGCGACAGGCCGAGCAGGGCGAGCCGCACGTTGTGGATGATGGTGTCGCGGCCAAACAAAGTGATGATCTGATAGGTCCGCGCCATGCCGAGATGGGCGCGGCGGCGGCTCGGCACCCGAGTGATGTCCCGGCCGAACAGACGAATAGCGCCGGAATCCGGCGTGAGTTCGCCGGTGATCAGATTGAACAGAGTGGTCTTGCCGGCGCCGTTGGGGCCGATGATCAACCGTCGCTCGCCTGCCTCGACGTTGAGATCGACGCCGCGCGTCACCTGCAAGCCGCCGAAAGCCTTGCTCAGGTCGTTGACGGTGAGCGCGCTCATGGCTTCGCCCCCGTCGCCGCCGGCTTGCCGGGCCCCGCCATCTTGCGCAGCGCCAGCCGCCACAGCCGCACGCTGCCAGGCACCAGACCTTCGGGCATCAAGATGACGATGGCGACGAAGATGGCGCCGAGCAGCATGTTCCAGCGCTCGATGTAGCCGCTGACCACGCTCTTGACCACGACCACCAGCGCGGCGCCGACAATCGGGCCGAACAGCGTGCCGGCGCCGCCGGAGATCACCATCAGCAACACTTCGGCCGACGAGGTGAGTGCCAGCGACTGCGGGCTGATGAACTGGGTGTAGTAGACGAATAGGATGCCGGCGATGGTGGTGAGTAGGCCGGAGAACATGCAGGCCCAGAAGCGGATCGCCCAGACGTGGTAGCCGAGCGCGTTCATGCGCCGCGGCTGGTCGCGCGTGCCCATCAGCGCGGCGCCGAGCGGCGAGCGCACGAAGATGGCTACGGCGCAGAGCGCGATCACGAACACAACGAGCGTCGCGTAATAGAAGGCGGATGCCGAATCCAGCGACAGGCCGAACGGTATCGGCCGGCCGTGCAGGTTGATGCCGTTGTCGCCGTTGGTAACGCTGATCCAGCGGTAGGCGAGGCCCCACAGGATCTCGCCAAGCGCCAGGGTGATCATGATGAAGCCGATGCCGGTCGCGCGCAGCGACAGCACGGCGTAGACTGCCATGGCGGCAAGGCCGGCGACGAGCGCGACCAGGATAGCGGCGGGGTGGCCAAGGCCGCTCTGCAGCGCGTAGCCGGTGGCGTAGGCCGCGACGCCGAACAGGCCGGCGTGGCCGAGCGAGACCAGCCCGCCGTAGCCGGCGATGATGTTCAGGCCGAGCGCGAAGATTGCATAGAACAGAATCTGGCTCGCAACGTTGATGTAGTAGATGCCCGGCATCCAGTACGGCAGCGTCAAGAGCGCCGCGGCGCAAACGGCAAGGGCTGCAAGGCGCGCGCTCACGGCACGAACCTGCCGAACAGGCCCTGCGGCCGCAGGATCAACACCAGCAGCATCGGCAGAAACAGCACGAAATAAGCGAGCTCGGGCAGCAGCGCCTGACCGAAATTATAGATGAAGCCGATGATGATGCTGCCGATGAACGAGCCGAGCAGGCTGCCGGTGCCGCCGAGAATGACGACGACCAGCGCCAGCGGCAGCATGTCCTGGTCGAGGCCGGGATAGACCGACAGGATCGGCCCGCCGATGATGCCGGCGAAGGCGGCAAGACCGGCACCGAGCGCAAAGACAATGGTGAACAGCCGCGGCACGGCGATGCCGACGACGCGTGCCATCTCGGGATCGTCGACGCCGGCGCGGATCATGGCGCCCAGCCGGGTGCGGTCGAGCAGCAGCCAGAGCGCGACGGCGACCACGGCGGCGATGATGATGATGGCGAGGCGATAGTAGGGCACGACCAGTGCGCCGGCGCGGATGAAGCCGCCGATTGGGGTTGCGACGTTGAGCGGGTCGCCGCCCCACACCATCAAGCAGAAGTCGGCGGCAATGAAGGAAATGCCGAGCGTGACCAGCACCTGCGCCAGCGGCTGGCCGGGCAGTTGCCGCAGCAGGAAGCGCTCGATCACGGCGCCGAAGGCGGCCACCAGCAGGGCAGCGAGCAAAGCCGCCACCCAGAAATTGAAGTTCACGGCCAACATGCCGCCGACGAAAGTCGCGCCGATATAGCCGCCGAGCATGAACAGCGAGCCGTGCGTGAGGTTCGGGATGCGCATCAGGCCGAAGATCAGCGAGAAGCCCGCCGACAACAGGAACAGCAGACCGCCAAAGGTGACGCTGTTGACTGTCAGCAGCAGCCAAAAATTCATAGCCGCAGATATCCCGCGCTCGCTAGGGCTGGCAGGCGGGCGCCGCGAGGGCGCCCGCCGTTTCCGCCAATTTTACGATTTCAGCGGCGGGTAGTCGCGCGAGTAGACCGGTTGCTGGAGGAATTTCTTCTCGTCATAGGTCCAGAACTGGCTGACGTTATGGTAGGTCTTGATGGTCTTGTTCCAGAGCTTCAAGCCGTATTTGGCGCCTTCCTTGCCAAGCTTGCGGATGTAGAAATCGCCGATCACGTTTCCGAAGTGATCGAACTTGACCGGTCCGCGCGGTGTGTCGGTCAGGTTCACCGACCGCATCGCTGCCACCAGCTTGGTCTTGTCGCTCGAGTCGCCGCTGAGCGCCTTGAGGCCCGCCTCCACCACATCGCAATTGACGTAGAGCAGACCGGCATACTGGCCCGGAACGGTATTGAAGTTTTTCAGCATGCCGTTGACGAAACGCTGGTTACCATCGGTTGGGAGATCCAGCGTGTACGGGATGCAACTGGTAAGACCGATCGCTTCATCGCCATAGCTCTTGAGCAAGGCGTCATCGCCGCCGGTTTCGCCGGTGACGACCGGGAATTTCAGCCCGGCGCTCGCATAGGCCTTCATGAAGCGCAGCGGGTTCGAGCCGGCGAATCCCTGGCAGACGCCGTCGCAATCGGAAATTTGCGCGACAAAGGGCGTATAGTCCGGCGTGACCAAAGGCGGCCAAATCTTCTTGAGTATCCTGCCACCATTTTCTTCGAAGGTCTGTTGGAAGCCGCCCATCTGTTCATACCCGAAGGCGAAATCTTCGGAGATGCAGATGATGCGTTTGAGCTTCATTTCCTTGGCTGCGTAATCCGCCATCGGATGCATCGCCTGAGCGGATGTTGCCGAGGCGCGGATGAAATACGGATTGGGCCGGCGTTGAGTCATGTCCTCGGCGGCGGCGAGGCTTAGCAGCGGAACCTTGTTCTGCGCGATGTAGTCGGTAATCGCCAGCAGCTCGAAGGCCGCGAGCGGTCCGAGGATGGTGTCAACCTTGTCGCGCTCGACCAGTTCCTGAACCTTGGTCTTGGTGCCGGCGGGATTGCCGCCGGTGTCGGCTGAGAAGAATTCGATGTTGCGGCCGGCGATCTTGTTGTTGTGCTCCTTCAACCAGGTAACGACGCCCTGCTCCATCTGGATGCCGCCTTGCGCGAGCGGACCGGTCTTGACCGTGAGCAGGCCGAGCTTGAACGGCGCCGCCTGCGCGATCGCCGGCATCGGGAAATCGAACGCCGCAGCGGCGGCGCCTGCCGCCGTTGCGGCCATGAATTTGCGGCGCGTGACTTTACGAGACATCGGTATCCTCCCTGTGTCGGCCCATGCTGGGCGCTTTTGTCGATTGGCCTTTTGCGGCCTTTATCGCCTGGCAGTCGCTTGATCGGCAGCTGGTCGCTTCCCCACACTGACGAACCCCGGGGCCATCATCGGACAACGCAATCCACAATGTAAAGCCCGGTGTCTCCGCGCCGGGCTCTGCGCGGCCGATCACACGCTGCGGCTAGATGCCGAGATAGCTCGACTTGATGGCGCTGTCGGCCAAGAGCGCCGCCGGGGTGCCGGAGTAGACAACTTGGCCCTTGCTCATGACATGAACATAATCGACCAGCTTGAGCGCCAGGATGGCGTTCTGCTCGATGAGCAAGATGGAAAGGCCCTGCTCGCGCAGCTTGCCGATCGCCTCCCACAGGCCCTGGATGATGATGGGCGCAAGGCCCTCCGACGGCTCGTCCATGATCAGGCAGTCGGGATTGGTCATCAGCGCGCGGCCGATCGCCAGCATCTGCTGCTCGCCGCCCGACAACGTCTTGGCGCGCTGGGTGCGGCGCTCCTCGAGGCGCGGGAACAGCTTGTAGACGCGCCCGAGATTCCAGCCGTGGCGCTCGAGGCTGCGCTCGGCGACCAGCAGGTTTTCCTCGACGCCGAGCGTCGGAAACACGCGGCGGCCCTGCGGCACCAGACCCATGCCGATGCGCACCGTCTCGAAGGACGGCGAGTGAGTGATCTCCTCGCCCTTGAACACGATCTTGCCGCGACGCGGCGGATTGAAGCCGACGATGGAGTTGACCAGCGTGGTCTTGCCGACACCGTTGCGGCCGAGCAGCCCGAGGATCTGGCCCTGCTCGACCTTGAGCGACAGGCCCTGCAGCACATAGGCGTCGCCGTAGTAGGTGTGGATGTCCTGGACCTCGAGTATCGCACTCATCGTCAACCCGTCCCGAGGTAGATTTCCTGCACGCGCGTGCTGTCGTGAATTTGCTGCGGCGTGCCGGTCTCCAGAATCTCGCCGAAGTGCAGCACCGAGATCTGCGAGGCGACGTCGAAGACGACGTCCATGTCGTGCTCGATGAGCAGGATGGCGAGGCCGGGATCGAGCTTCATCAGGAACTTGGCCATCTCGGTCGACTTGCCGGAAGAGAGGCCGGCGGCCGGCTCGTCGAGCAGCAGCACCTTGGGGTCGCTGGCGAGGCCGAGCACGATCTCGAGCTGGCGCTGCTCGCCGTGCGACAGGTTGCGCACCTCGACGTCCTTGCGGTCGAGGAAGCCGACGCTGTCCAGCAGCCGGTAGGCCTTGTCGTAGACGTCCTTGTAGGACGACAGCAAGCGCCACATCACGAACTTCGACGGCCGCAAGCCCTTGATGGCGAGCAGCACGTTGTCGAGCACGGTGAGCCTCGGGAACAGACTCGTCACCTGGAAGGTGCGCGCCATGCCCATGGCGGTGCGGCGGTGGCTCGGCCAGTTGGTCACGTCCCGGCCGAACAGGAAAATCTGTCCCGAGGTCACCGGATAGATGCCGGTGATGAGGTTGAACAGCGTGGTCTTGCCGGCGCCGTTTGGGCCGATGATGGCCTTGCGGTCGCCAGGCATGATGCGCAGCGAGACTTCACGCGTCGCCTGCAGGCCGCCGAAGCTCTTGCAAAGTCCATTCAGTTCGAGGACCGGCGTCGCGCCGTTGCCGCCGTTGTCGCTGCTCACTGGCTTATCCTTGATCGAAAAGGTGCCGGGGCCCGCAGGCCCCGGCTGTTGTCGCTTCGCCTATTCGCAATATTTGCAGGGCGGGAAGTCGCGGCTATAGACCGGCTGCGCCAGGAATTTCGCCTTGTCGTAGTGCCAGAACTCGCTGACCGCCGGATAGGTCTTGATCACCGTGTTCCAGAGCTCGTCCTTCGGATAGCCGAACATCTTCTTCTTCTCGACCTTCTTGATGTAGACGTTCTCGATCGGGCTCTTGGTCGCGAGGTCGAGCTTGACCGGCCCGCGCGGCGCGTCGAGCGTGATCGACGACATCGTCTTGATGAACTCGACGGGGCCGGGGAACTTGCCCTTTTCCTTGGTCATCACCTCGTCGATCCATTGTGCGGTCGAGTAGTTGCCCTCCGAGTAATAGGACGGCACCTTGTTGTACTTGGCGCGGTAGGCCTTGACGAAGGCTTCGTTCTTCGGCGTTTCGATTGCAGCCGAATACATCAGCGCCGAAACGTCGCCGATGACCTCGTCGCCCATGAAGGGCAGCACGAATTCGTCATAGCTGGTTCCGCCGGCCACGATCGGCTTCTTGTTGCCGGACGCGCGAAGCTGCTTGGGGAATTGCAGCGACATCGGGCCGACCATCAGCGTGAAGATGGCGTCGGCGTCGCCCTTGAGCTGCGGGATGTAGGGCCCAAAGTCCTTGTTGCCGAGCGGCACCCAGATCTTCTGGATAATCTTGCCGCCGCAGTCCTCGAAGCTCTGCTGGAAGCCGCCCATCTGCTCATAGCCGAAGGCATAGTCGGCAGCGATGGCGACGATCTTCTTGTAGCCCTGGTCGCAGGCCCATTGCCCGAGCGGATGGTTCGGCAGCGACGGGGATCCAGGTCGAGAATGCGACGTAAGGATATTTGGAGACCTGCCGCTGCGCCAGATCGTCGGCGGTCGCGGAGGAGCCGATATAGAGCGTCTTCTCCTCGGTCGATACGGGCCCGAGCGCATAGGCGGTCGACGCGAGCAGGCCGCCGACCAGCATCTGCACCTTGTCCTGCAGGATCAGCTTCTTGGCCTTGGTGACCGCGGTGTCCGGCTTACCTTGGGTATCCTCCACGATCAGCGTGACCTTGTCGCCGCCGAGCATGCCCTTGTGCTCATCCAGATACATCTGGAAGCCGTTGAGCATGTCGGTGCCGATGGCAGTAAAGATGCCGGTGCGCGGCGCGAGGAAGCCGATCTTGAGCTCATCGGCTTGCGCGGTGCCCGGCGCCGTCAAAGCAGTGCCGAGTAACAGCCCGGCCGCGGCGGTCGCCCGGCAGAGCCAACGTTGCGTCTGTTTCATAATTGCTCCCTCCCTTAAGTTCATGTCGTCGGTATGGACGCCAGTTTCTCACTCTTTGCCGCTTGATCCGGCGTTTTTTTCGATGCCGCGTGCGCCTGGCGGATGCGCGCGGGGATTCCCATCAGGCCCGTCGGCAGGTAGAGGATCGTGAGCACGTAGACGCCGCCGAGCACGTACTGCCACCATGGCACGATCGTGCTGAGATATTCACGCAGGCCGAACACGATCGCCGCGCCAACGGCGCCGCCGACCAGCGTGCCGGCGCCGCCGAGCACCACCATCAACAGCGCATCGACCGAGGTCGTCAGCACCACCGTTTCAGGGCTGACGTGGCCGTTGGTGTGCGCCCACAGGACGCCGGCCAGGCCGCCGAAGCCGCCGGCGATAATGAAGATGATGTATTTGTGCAGCCAGGTATTGTAGCCGAGAATCTGCATGCGCAATTCGCGCTCGCGGATGCCCGCGAGGCTGCGGCCGAACGGCGAGCGCACCAGCACGTACATCAGGGCGAGCGCCACGGTGAAGAAGCCGAACACCAGGTAGAAGAAGGTGACTTCGTTATCGAGGTTAATGCCGAAGTTTGGCCGGCCGGTGAGGTTGATGCCGTTGTCGCCGCCGGTCAGCGAGTTCCAGCGATAGGCAAGCCCCCAGACGCATTGGCCGAGCGCGAGCGTGATCATCAGGAAGTAGACGCCGGTGGCGCGGATGGCGAACAGGCCGAACACGGCGGCGAGCGCCATGCCGGCGAAAACGCCGAGCGGGACGACGACCCAGAAATCCCAGCCGAGGCCGAAGTGCGCCTTGGTGGCGAGGATGGCGGTGAGATAGGCGCCGACGCCGAAATAAGCGGCCTGTCCCATCGACGACAGGCCGGTGTAGCCGAGCAGCAGATCGGCGCTCATGGCGAGGATGGCGAAGGCCATCGCGCGCGTCGCCAGCAACGTGATGAACGAGCCGGAGTGCGGCACGATGTAGACGAACGCCAAAAGCGCGATGGCGACGACGAGAACCTTGCTTTGCTCGCTGCCCATCGCGTCACTCGCGCCCGAACAGGCCGGTCGGCTTGATCGCGAGGATCAGCACCATCGGCGCATAGAGGGTGAAGTAGGAGACTTCCGGAAACAGCGCCTTGCCGAAATTGTCGGCGAGGCCGACGGCGAGCGCGCCGATGGCGGCGCCGCCGAGCGAGCCCATGCCGCCAATGATGACAACGGCGAAGGCGAGCGGCAGCATCTCGAAGTCGAGCCCGGGATAGACGCCGAGAAAGCCGCCGCCGATCACGCCGCCGAGCGCGGCGAGGAAAGCGCCGAGCGCGAAGATGAACATCGAGATGCGATTGGTGTCGATGCCGATGCCGCGCGCCATCTGCGCATCATCGACGGTGGCGCGCACCGCGGCGCCCATGCGCGTCTTTTCCATCGCCAGCCACAGCGCCATGCCGATGACGAGCGCCAGCACGATCATGAACAGGCGATAGGCGGGAAAATAAATGCCGCCGATGACGAAACTCTGCGACAGCGCGTCGGGCGGATTGATGTCCATGTTGTTGCCGCCCCAGATGTCGAGCGCGCCCTGCTGGAACAGGTAGGCAAAGCCGACGGTGAGCAACACCTGACGCAGCGTGTCGAAGCCGAGCGGGCGCAGGAACACGCGCTCCATCGCCAGCCCGATGATGCCGACCGCGAGCGCGGCAACCGGCAGTGACAGCGCCCAGGAGCCGGTGGCGTTGATCACGGTCAGCGCGATGTAGCCGCCCCAGAGAAAGTAAGCGCCGTGCGACAGATTGACGATGCGCATGACGCCAAAGATCAACGACAGGCCGCTGCCGACCAGAAACAGCAGCGCGCCATACGAAATGCCGTTGAACGCCTGGATGATCCAGAACTGTGTTCCCATTTCCCCCTGGGTCCTTCTGTTAGTCGAAGGTTGGCGCGAAGCTTACCTGAGCTTGCGCGCGCGAGAGAAGCCCTAAAACGAGAGTTTGTCGCAATGTTAATGCGCCAATGCTGGGTGGGCAGCGCGGGCCATACCAACCCGCGATGTTTCATTGCCTGCTTAACGCCGACCCTTGCGCGCGCCTGCCTGCTTTTTCGGCGGGATGATCGGCAGCAGCAGGAAGGGTGCCTTCGCCCCGCCGAAATGCAGCGTGGTGACGCCGTTGAACACCGCGGGCGGGCGGTCGCGCGGATCGTCGTGCAGGAACGGGCCGCAGCCCTTCAGCTCATTCTTGAAGTTGGACAGTTTGCCGCCGCTCGCGCCGCCATATTCGTAATCCTTGCCGCGGATCGACAGCGCGACGCGATAACCCGCCGGCACCGCGATCGAGGTCGGCCAGATTTCGATGTCGAGCTCCACCGGCTGGCCCTTCTTCAGCGGCTGCTTCTCGTCATGGCTGTGATAGGGCCGGTACGGCGTCGACAGTTTCTTGTCGAGCTTGCGGTGCGAGGCGCGCAACCAGCCTTGCGCGATCGGCGTGTGCGGATCGATGGCGCCCTGGAACACGATCTCTTTCAGGTCGCCGGTGAAGACGCGCAGCACGATGAAGACGTCGGCGTCGCGTGTCGACGACGACGCCCACAATTTGAGCGCGGAGGGACCGGTGATCTCGGTGTCGTGTGGAAGCGGCGGGGTCATGAAGGTGACGCCCTCGCTCATCGCCGGAAAGGAAAGCTTGCCGCCGCGCGCGGGCTTCTTCGGCGCCAGCGCCATGGTCGAGGGCTCGAGATAGAACTTGGTCCAGCGCGTGCGCTTGAGCGGCCATTCTTCTTCGGCGCGCGCAACGAATTTCTCGCCGGGATGACGCACCTGCAGCAGCACCTTGGGCTGCTTGTCCCATTTCGCTTTCTTGCCATGCAGGAAATAATCGAAAAACTTGAGCTGCTGGTCGCGGCCGTAATCGGTATAGAAATGCGTCCAGTGCTCGATGCCGTGCGCCTCGAGCCATTTGTCTTTGGCAGCTGCGCGAACGAAGCCTTCGAAATTGCCGCGCGGATGCAAACCTTGGCCGCCCCAGTTGGCGGCGGTGAACAGCGGCGTCACGACCTTGTCCCACTGTGGCGAGCGCGCCCTGTGGTAGTCGTCGTCCATCGGATGCGCGGCGATCTCGGCGCCGAAGTCGGCGCGGTTCTTCGCCAGCTCGGCGTCGGAAAGAATTTCAGGCCCGCACACCAGCTCGCCGTGCACGCGGCTTCGCTTGCCGCGCTCGCCGGCGCCGTACTGTACGGTCTTGACCTGCATGTCGTACCAGTTCTCCCAGAAGGTCGAGAGAATGCCGCCATGGTGCGTCATGTCGCGGTACCAGTCGGCGGCGCCTTCCCAGACGCACATGGCGGCGAGGTGCGGCGGCTGCAGCGTGGCGACGTGCCACTGGTTGATGCCGTAGTACGAGATGCCGTTGAGGCCGACCTTGCCGTTCGACCACGGCTGCACGCCCGCCCATTCGATGCAGTCGTAGAAATCCTTGGTCTCGCGCGGCGAGAAGTGATCGATGAAGCCGGGCGAGCAGCCGGCGCCGCGTGAGTTGACGCGCACGCAGGCATAATTGTGCGGCACCCATTTCTCCGGATCGACCACCTCCCAGCTTTGGTAAAGGTTGCTGGAGCCTTGCACGACGTCGGGATGTTTGGTCGCCATGCGCTCCCAGGCGCTCGGATAGCCGTCCTGGAAGGCGAGGCCCTTGGCGTAGGGGCCGTAGGAGAGGATGACCGGATACTTGCCGTCTTTCACCGGCCGAAAGACGTCGGCGCGCAGCACGAGGCCGTCGTCCATTTCGATCGGCACGTCCCAGTCGATGCGCATGCCGTCGCGCACTTCCGATCGCTGCACGAGCGCCGCCATCGTTGCCTCCCATGGTTTGCCGTCATGGCCGGGCTTGTCCCGGCCATCCACGGCTTTCTTTTTTGAGAGGCTACAAAGACGTGGATGCCCGGCACAAGGGCCGGGCATGACAAAAGTCACCGCGCGGCTTTGCGGCGCTTGAAGCCCGCCATCTTCTCCAGCACGGCACAGACGGCGGCGGTGTCTTCGCCGCCATGGCCGGTTTGCATGGCCCTGATGTAGACCGGCTTGGACGCATCGAACATCGGCGTCGGCACGCGGATCTTCTTGGCGTAGTCGCCGATCACCTGCATGTCCTTGTCCCAGATGTCGATCTTCATCGTGGGATTGCCGTACTTGCCCTTGACCATCATCGGCCCGCGCAATTCGAAAATGCGCGAGTTGCCGGCGCCGGACTTGATCAGGTCGAAGATCAGTTGCGGCTTGAGGCCGGCCTTCATGCCCAGCACCATGGCCTCGGCCGAGGCAACGTTGTGGATGGCGACCAAGAGATTGGCGACATATTTCATGCGGCTGCCGTTGCCGAACTTGCCGACGTCGTAGACGTGGCGGCCGAAGGCATCGAACATCGGCTTGAGCTTCTTGATCGCGGCGGCGTTGCCGCTGGCGTAGAAAACGAGGTCGCGCTTGGCGGCCTGCGCGCCGGTGCCGCTCACCGGCACGTCGAGCATGACATGGCCGGCCTTGCGCAGCACGGCCTCCGCCTTCTCCTTGTCGTCGATGGCGAAGGTGCTCATCTCGGCGACGATCTTGCGCGGCACTTTGGCGGCGGCGATGGCACGGGCGGTGGCGGCGAGCGCCTGCGGCTTGGGCAGGCTGGTGAGGATCACCGGCGCCTTGCGGGCGACGTCGGCGGCGCTTTTCGCGATGTCAACACCGGCGCGTTTGGCGTCGCGGCAGCGCGCGGCGCTGACGTCGTAGCCGACGACGCTGAAGCCGGCGGCGGCGAGATTGCTGGCGAAAGCCCCGCCCATGATGCCGAGGCCGATGACGCCGACCGTGCCCTTGTTCTTTTTCGCCGCCATTCCTTAACTCCCGATGCGGATGACATCGCGCGTGCGCGATGGGCCGTCTCTTATGCGGATCGATTCGTGGCCTGTCGAGTGGGGCCTCTGGGCGAGGAGCCGCTTTCGCGCCGCGCCGCGATCGCCTATCGTCGGGTGCAAAAGCAGCGCGGGAGGAATGAATGCAAGTTGGAGTTGCCGGTCTCGGCGCCATGGGCGCGGCCATCGCCGCGCGCCTCATCGACGTCGGTCATCAGGTCACGGTGTGGAACCGCACCGCCGATAAGGCAAAGCCGCTGGCCGATCTGGGCGCCAAGGTCGCCGCCAATCCGGCGGCGGTCGCGGCGGCGAGCGAAGCGGTCATTACCATTCTCACCGACGGCAAGGCGATCGACGAAGTCTACAACGGGCCGAACGGGCTGTTGTCGGGCGACGTCAAAGGCAAGCTGCTCATCGAGATGAGCACGGTGCCGCCGAAGGTCGAACTTGCGCTGGCGCCGAAGGTGCGCGGCAAGGGCGCGACTTTCGTCGAGTGTCCGGTCGGCGGTTCGACGCAGCCGGCGCGCACCGGAAAACTGCTCGGCCTGATGGGCGCCGAGCCGGCCGATGCCGCGCGCGCCAAGCCGCTGCTCGATCAGCTCTGCCGCAAGGTCGAGCATTGCGGGCCGGTCGGCGCCGGATCGTCGATGAAGCTCGCCATCAACCTGCCGCTGATGGTCGCATGGCAGGCCTACGGCGAGGCCTTCGCGATCGCCCGCGACGTCGGCTGGCCGCCAAAGCGGCTGCTCGATCTGTTCGTCGAGTGAACGGCGCCAACAAAGCCTTGACCATGCGCGCCGACATGATCGTCGCCATGCTGGAAGGCCGCGATCCGGGGCCGACCACCTTCAGTATCGCCAATGCGGTGAAAGACCTGCGCACCATGGTCGAGACCGGCACGTCCAAGGGCGCCGACATGCCGGCCACCAAGGCGGCGCTCGCCTCGTTCGAGGAAGCCAACGCCAAGGGCTTCGGCGGCGGCGACGGCGCGCAGCAGACAGTTTATTGGTCGAGCCGCAAGAAATCCTGATCCAATGAGGGGAGTGAAATGACCGTCACGCTTGCTCAGGCTACCGCGATCGTCGATGCCGCGCTGAAGAAGGCGCGCGAGCTCAAGCAAATGCCGCAAACCGTCGTGGTGCTCGACCCCGGCGGCCACATCGTCTGCGCCAAGCGCGAGGATACGTCCGGCATCATCCGCGTCGAACTCGCCATCGGCAAAGCCTACGGCGCGCTGGGCATGGGCTGGGGTTCGCGCACCATGATGGAGCGCGCGGCGCAAAACCCGAATTTCCTGACCGCCGTGGTCGGCGCGAGCGGTGGCCGCATGGTGCCCAATCCGGGCGGCGTGCTGATCCGCGACGCAGGCGGTGCGATCATCGGCGCCGTCGGCATGTCCGGCGACACCGGCGACAATGACGAGATCATCGCGGTCGCCGGCATCGAGGCGGCCGGGCTCAAGGCCGATCCGGGCGGAGCGAAGAAATAGAAACACCGTCATGCCCGGCCTTGTGCCGGGCATCCACGTCTTGGCGGCAAGTGAAGGCGCGGATGGCCGGGACAAGCCCGGCCATGACGAAATCGAACGGGAGGGACAACCATGAAACTGTTTTCATTCTGGCGCTCGCTGGCGACATTCCGCGTGCGCATCGCGCTCAACCTCAAGGGCATCGCGCCGGACGAGGTAATCGACGTCAATTTGATGAAGGGCCAGCAGCGCGAAGAGAGCTTCCGCAAGATCAACCCGATGATGGCGATCCCGGCGCTGATCGAGGACGACGGCACGGTGCTGTTCGAGTCGCTCGCCATCCTCGAATATCTCGACGAGACGCATCCCGAAGCCGCCGCTGCTGCCGAAAGAGCCGAAGGCGCGCGCCCGCGCCCGCGCCATCGCGCAGATCTGCGCGGCCGACACCCATCCGCTGATCGTGCCGCGGGTGCGCGAATATCTGGCGCACGAATACAAGATCGACGAGGCCGGCGTGAACAAATGGGGCCACCATTGGCACACGACAGCGCTCAAAGCGCTGGAGACGGTGCTATCCGACGCCAAGCAGACCGGGCGCTACGCGCAAGGCGACCAGATCACCGTCGCCGACATCTGCCTCGCCGCGCAGTCGGCCGGCTGCGCCTATTTCAAAGTCGACATCGCGCCGTACAAGACCTTCAAGCGCATCGTCGACACTTGCTTCCAGAACGACGCCTTCGCCCGCGCCCATCCGATGAAGCAGCCGGGCGCGCCGGCGTCGGTGTACTGATCCGGGGCGCCATGCTCAACACCGCGATCGTCGGCCTCGGCTGGTGGGGCAAGACGTTGGTGAACGCGGCGCGCGATTTCGGCGCGCCGCTAAGATTTCGTGCGCGGCGTGTCGCTCGAGCCGGACACGGTGCGCGACTTTTGCCGCCGAGCAGGGCATTGCGCTCGGCACCTCGTTCGACGAGGCGTTGGCCGATCCGCAAATCGACGCGGTGATCCTGGCGACGCCGCACAGCAAGCATCCCGAGCAGGTGAAAGCGGTCGCCGAGGGCGAAGAAGCATCTCTATTGCGAGAAGCCGTTCGCGCTGAGCAAGGCGCTGCGATCGAGATGCTGGACGCGTGGAAGCCGCCGGCAAGGTGCTCGGCGTCGGCCATCATTTCCGGCTGATGCCGTCGATGCGCGTGCTGGCGGAGCTAAAGAAGAGGGCGCCTTCGGCACCATCATGCAGGTCGAGGGCAATTACAGCCACGACTGGCTCGCCGATTATCCGCGCGACAGCTGGCGTATGGCGCCGCGAAGAAAGCCGCGCCGGCGGCATGACCGGCATGGGCATCCACGTGCTCGACTGCTTCCGCGATCTTGCCGGGCCGATGAAGCGCATCGCCGCGCTGTCGAAATCGCGCGCGCTCGATCTGGCGACCGGCGACACCACGGCGGCGCTGATCGAATTCGAGAGCGGCGCGACCGGCACGCTCGGCACCACGTTGAAGACGCCGTTTCGCCTGGCGCATCGCGGTCTTCGGCGAGAATGCCCGAGCCGAAAGCGTCAGCGAGACGCGCGCCATCGTGCGCTACGCCGGCAAGGAGCCGGAGGTGATCGACCGCCCGGCCGACAATCACCTCGGCCGCAATCTCGATTATTTCGCCAAGGCCGCGCTCGGGCAGGGCGCGTTCCCGATCCCGCCCGAGGGCATCTTGCAGACCGCGGCGGCGCTCGAAGCGGTGTTCAAGTCGGCCGATGCCGACGGCGCCTGGATGGAGGTTTGAGCCGCCTCACTGCAGCTTGACGTGGGCTTCCTTGATCACCTTGGCCCAGCGCGCAACTTCCTCGTGCATGTATTGCGTCGCTTTCTGCACCGAGCCGCCGAACACCTCGGCGGACAGCGCCTTGAGCTTGGTCTGGATCTCGGGCTGCTTGAAGCGCCTCGTTCACGTCGGCGTTGATCTTCTCGACGACGTCCTTCGGCGTGCCCGGCGGCGCGGCGATGGCGAACCACGCCACCGACTCGAAACCGGGCAGCGTCTCGGCGACGGTCGGCACCTTCGGCAGCGACGGCAGCCGTTGCGACGTGGCGACTGCCAGCAATTTCAGCTTGCCGGCATTGGCCATCGGCAGCGAGACGCCGAGATTGTCGAACATCAGGTCGGTGTCGCCGGCGAGCAGGCCCTGCAGCGCCGGCGCCGAACCGCGATACGGAATATCGCGCAGCTTCACGTTCGCCAACATCTTGAACAGTTCGGTGGTGAGATGCGAGGTGGTGCCGTTGCCTTGCGTCGCGGCGGTCACCTTGTCCGGGTTCTGCTTGAAGGTAGGCGATCAGCTCCGGAACGGTGTCGGCCTTGATCTTGGCGGGATTGACGAACAGGCCGCTCGGCACCTGCGCCATCACCACGACCGGCTCGAACTTGGCCGGGTCGAAGGGCAGCGACGGATACAGGCTCTGGTTCATCACCAGCGGCGGCGGCGGCGACGACAGCAGCGTGTAGCCGTCTGGCGTCGCGTGATAGGCGACTTCAGCGCCGATATTGCCGGCAGCGCCGGTGCGGTTCTCGATGACGACCGGCTGGCCCCATTTCTTCGACAGCCAGTCGCCGATCAGACGCGGCACCGCGTCGGCCGTGCCGCCGGCCGGGAACGGCACGATGATCTTGACCGCATGGTCCGGGTAACCGGCGGCGCTCGCCGGCGCAGCAAATCCGCTCAGCGCGAAAAGGCACAGCGCCAGCGCGCTGGCCCGATAGAACGAGGGGCGCATCATTTCCTCCGCTTCCACGTGTTTTATTTTGATGATGACAGAGCCGCACGCCCTGTGACAATAGACTGTCCAGCTTTAAACGCTCATACAATCGGAAGACGAAACGTGGCGCCTGCGCGGCTCAGTGTCGTGGTGGTGGGTGGCGGCATCGGCGGGCTGTTTGCCGCCAACGCGCTGATCGCTCAAGGCATGCGTGTCGCCGTCTACGAACAGGCGCCGGCGCTGGGCGAAGTCGGTGCCGGCGTTTACATCACCCCGAACAGCGTGCGGCATCTCGAGCGGCTCGGCTTCGGCCCGGCGGTGGAGAAATGGGGCGCGCGCGTCGGCTCGGGCTCGTACTATTTCCGCCACGACGGCAAGCCGATCGCGCCGGTGCAGGTGACCGACGCCTCGGGCTGGAACGCGACCTTCGGCATGCACCGCGCCGATCTCGTCGAGTTCCTCGCCGGCGCCGCTGCCGGCGGGCACCGTGCACACCGGGCACCGCGCCGTCGGTTTCGAGCAAACCGAGGACATCGCGCGCGTGACATTCGGCAACGGCGCGGTCGCCGAAGCCGACGTGGTGATCGGCGCCGACGGCATCCACTCGGAGCTGCGGCCCTTCGTGTTTCCGCCCTCGGCGCCGGTGTTTCACGGCACGGTGGCCTATCGCGGCCTGCTTGCGCTCGACCGCATTCCCGATTGGCCGAACGACCGCTGGCTGATGTGGCTCGGCACCGGCAAGCACTTTCTTACTTTCCCGGTGCGCCACGGCACGCTGATCAATTACGTCGGCTTCGTGCCGGCCGACCAGGAGATGACGGAATCGTGGTCGGCGCCGGGCGATCCGGACGTGCTGCGCAGCGAATTCACCGGCTGGGATCCGCGCATCGAGGGGCTGCTGGCCAAAGTCGAGAAGACCTTCCGCTGGGCGCTCTACGACCGCGAACCGTTGCCGGGCTGGACGCGCGGCCGCCTCACGCTGCTCGGCGACGCCGCGCATCCGATGCTGCCGCATCTCGGGCAGGGCGCCAACCAATCGATCGAGGACGGCATGGCGCTGGCGACCATCTTGTCGCGCGCCGATCGGGCGAACGTGCAGCCGGCGCTCCAAGCCTACGAGCGGCTGCGGCGCGAGCGCGTCGCGCAAGTGCAGCGTGGCGCCCGCGAGAACGGCATGCGTTACGACTTCGGCTTACTCCGACCTTGGCGTCCGCGACGCCGAGATCACCGCGCATGCCAATTTCCGCAAGCATCTTTACGCCTACGACGTGGTGCCGGACGCGCAAGCGGCGGCGACAGCCATCGTCTGATCCAGCGCACCGCACAACAGGACCCTGCCATGGCCGATCTGCAAGTTCGCTTCGACGACGGCGCCGCCTACGAGCGCATGATCGGCACCTGGAGCCGCATCGTCGGCTCGATTTTCCTCGACTGGGCCGCGCTGCCCTCCGGTGCGAAATGCATCGACGTCGGCTGCGGCAACGGCGTCTTCACCGAGCTGCTGATCGATCGTTGCGCGCCGGCCGAAGTCTACGGCATCGATCCGTCGGAAGGCCAGCTTGCCTTTGCACGTACGCGGCCGGCGGCGCGCTTTGCCAAATTCCAGAAGGGCGACGCGCAGGCGCTCGACTTCCCGGACAACCGCTTCGACGTGGCGACCATGGCGCTGGTCATCGTCTTTGTGCCGACGCCGGCCAAGGGCGTCGCCGAGATGGCGCGTGTGGTGCGCCCCGGCGGCACGGTCGCCGCGTATATGTGGGACCAGACCGCGGGCGGGCTGCCGCATATGCCGATCCTCCAGGAGATCCGCGCCATGGGCTTGCCGGTCGCCTTGCCGCCGAACGCCGAATTGTCCCGGCTCGAGGCGATGCGCGACTTGTGGGCCGGCGCCGGGCTCGTCGACATCGAGACCACGGTGATCAGCGCCGAGCGCGCCTATCCGAGCTTCGACGACATGTGGGCGACCAGCGTACAGAGCGGCACGATGGCGCAGACCGTCGCCGGGATGGACGAAGCGAAGCGCAACGAGCTCAAAGACCGCGTGCGCGCGCTTTACCCGCCCGAGCCGACGGCAGCGTCGTCACCTCGGCCGCGTCAATGCGATCAAGGGCCGCGTGCGCGAAATAGCGGGGCCCGCTATTTCTCGATCGGGAAGCCGACGATGCTGCCCCATTCGGTCCACGAGCCGTCGTAGATCTTGACGTTCTTGAGGCCGAGGATTTGGCCGAGCGCCAGCCAACCGACGGTGGCGCGGTGGCTGAGCCGGCAGTAGCAGACGACGTCGCCGAACTTCTCGGGCGGGATGCCGGCGGCGCTGAGCACGGCGCGAAGCTGATCGGGCGACTTGAAGGTATCGTCGTCGTTGAGCAGTTGGCGGAAATAGAGATGCACGGCGCCGGGAATGCGGCCGGCGCGCTCGGCGCCGTGGTCGGTCTTGAAGGAATAGTCGGAAACGCGCTCGCCGGAATATTCCTCCGGCGAACGCAGATCGATCAGCAGCCGGCCGGGCTCGCGCAAGTGCGCGCGCACATCGTCGCGGCCCACGCGCATCGAGTTTGGCCCGGGAGGCGGTGGCGGATAGGCGACGGCCGGATAGCGCGGCACATCTTGCGACAGCGGCCGGCCCTCCATCACCCATTTCTTGCGGCCGCCGTCGAGCAGCTTGAGCTTCCCGTGGCCCGCCATGGTGAAGGCCCAAAAGGCGTAAGTGCCGAACTGCACCGGGTCGCCGTACAGCACGATGGTGGTGTCCGGCCCGATGCCGAGGCTGCCGAACAATGTCGCCATCGCCTGCGGCGAGAGGAAATCGCGCTCGGTGTCGTGCCAGCAGGCGGCCTTCCAGTAGAACCACAGCGCGCCCGGAATGTGCCCCGAGCGATAGGTCTTGTCGTCGTTGAGCGAGCAGACCTCGACGATGCGCAGGCCGGGATCGGCGAGGTGTTGCTCGAGCCAGGCGGTGGAGACGAAGGGTGACGGATCCATCGGCGCCTCTTTCGCGGCTGCGCTCAAGCCGACAGCTTGCGCTTCTTGGGCCCGGCGATCGCCTGATCCCACACCTCGTGGATATGCGCAACCTCGCGCTCGAAGCGTTCGAGGAACAGGCGCGCCTGCGTCGACAGGCTGCGCCGCGTCGGTTGGATCACCACGAACTCGGCGTGCAGCTCGGGCTCGACGATCGGATTGACGATCAGCTCGCCGCGGCCAATGTCGTTGACCGAAATCACGCTGGGCAGCACCGTGACGTAGTCGGAACGCGCGACGAATTCGAGCGTCGCGATCATGGCGTCCATCTCCAGCATGGCCTCGACTTCGACGCCGTGGCTCTGGAAGTAGGTCTCCAGGTTGCGGCGGCGGATATTGTCCGGGCCCGGCACCACGATCTTCAACGGTTTGATGTCGGCGAGCCGCACGACAGCGAGCGGGGTGAGTTTGCGTTTCGGACCCGAGATCAGCATCTCGCGGTCGCGCACCAAGAGGCGCGAGCGCAGGCCGATGGTGCCCTCGAAGGCCGGCACCACGGCGAAGTCGAGCTCGTCGTCGAGCACCATCTGCGTCAGCAGGCCGCTGTAACCCTCGACGATGTGCAGCCGCACCTCCGGGCAGCGCGGCACGAAGTCCTCGAGCACCGGCGCCAGCACCGCGCGGGTGAAGGTCGGCATCAGCCCGATGCGCAGTTCGCCGGTCACCTGGCCGGCCAGCGAGCGCGCCTCAACGGCGGCGTTGTCCAGCGCGCCGATCGCCTCGACGCAGCTTTTGTAGTAGCGCAGGCCCGCCGGCGTCGCCGTCACCCGGCCATTGGCGCGCTCGAACAGTTTGACGCCGAGTTTCTTCTCCACCGCCGCAACATGCTGCGAGATGCCGGATTGCGTGGCGTTTTCCCGCGCGGCGGCGCGGGTGAAGGAGCCTTCCTCGCAGACGGCGATGACGGCGCGGACTTGCCTGAGGGGGATATGACGCATGGACTTCTCTATAACTGTCATTCCGGGACGGCGCGTTAGCGCCGGACCCGGAATCCAGACGCGAATGCAGCGCCTGGTTCTGGATTCCGGGTTCGCTCGCTGCGCTCGCGCCCCGGAATGACCTTGGGATGTGTATTAGGAAATATAATGAGGTGACACAAATTATATTATTTCTTCTTCAGGCGCCAACCGGCTTAGGATTTAACCCAAGCAAATCAAACCGCGCGGCGAACGCGCAAATCCGGAACACGTCGGGAGGAGACCATGGGGACTGCGAATTTCGGCACCGTCGGGCTTGATTGGCAGCAACGGGTCAACTGGGACCGGCTGCGCAATTACCGGACCGAACGCGCGCGCGCGATGATGAAGAAGCATGGCCTCGGCGCCGTGCTCTGCATGTACGACGAGAACGTGCGCTATCTCACCGGCACGCTGACGCCGGGCTGGAACCGTCTCAAGCCGGGTCTGCGCTACGCCATGCTGTGCGGCGACGGCGCGCCGATTTTGTTCGAGCAGGGCGACCTCGGCTTCCAGATCGAGCGGCACTCGCCGTGGATCCCGAAGGAGAACGTGCGGCATTCGTTTGCCTGGATCAAAGGCGCGGCCGGTCCCGCGTCGGTGCAGCAGGTCAACAAGTTCGTCGTCGCGGTTCAGGAAGCGATGAAGGAACACGGCGTCGCCGGGCAGAAGCTCGGCGTCGACTTCGTCGACATCAACATGATCAACGTGTTCAAGGAGAAGGGCATTCACTGGACCGACGGCATGAGCGCGATGATGGACGCGCGCGCCGTCAAGAACGAAGACGAGCAGGAATGCTTCCGCATCGTCGGCGCCATCGGCGACGCCACGCACTGGGAGTGCATGAAGTTTCTGCGCCCCGGCATCACCGAGAACCAGGTGACCGCGCACCTGATGGAATATCTCTACAACTTCCCGGGCATGGAGGACGTCGAGGACGTCATCGTGTCGTCCGGCCCCAACACCTGGCCGAACTGGCGCAACTTCTCCGACCGCATCATCCAGCCCGGCGACATCGTGTTCATGGATTTGGCCGCGCTCACCTGGAACGGCTACAAGTCCTGCTATTACCGCACCTATTGCGTCGGCAAGGAGCCGAGCAAGGAGCAGAAGGAAACCTACGACACCGCGCTGAAGTGGCTCTACGACTCGATCGGCGCGGTGAAAGTCGGCGCCACCACGCGCGACATCGCGCTGAAGTGGCCGTCGGCGATGGAGACCTGGGGCTACGAGGACGAAGACCAGGCCGCCGCCAATCTGTGGGGCCACGGCCTCGGCCTCGCACAATACGATCCGCCGGTCATTTCGCGCATCTGGTCGCTCGATCATCCGATCGAGATCCAGGAAGGCATGACCTTCGCGCTCGAGACGCAGCACGGCAAGCGCTTCCGCTACGGCGTGCGCATCGAGGAAATGCTGATCGTGAAGCGCGACGGCATCGAGATCGTGTCGAATTTCCCGGTCAAGCAGATCACTGTGGTCGATCC
The DNA here is from genome assembly GCA_963822035.1 of uncultured Alphaproteobacteria bacterium. Lineage (GTDB taxonomy): Bacteria > Pseudomonadota > Alphaproteobacteria > Rhizobiales > Xanthobacteraceae > Pseudolabrys. Next base: position 56,769 of record CAWGGC010000005.1, read on the forward strand.
GCTGCCGGGCTACGGCGATCACGTGAAATAGGCTTCGTGTCCCGGGCGCGGTGCGCGCTTCTTTCCCTCGCCCCGCGTGCGGGGAGAGGGTGGCGAGGCGAGCGAAACGAGCCGAGCCGGGTGAGGGGGCGCCTCCGCAATTCTGAACACCTGCAATGCCCCTCACCCCAACCCTCTCCCCGTAAGAACGGGGAGAGGGAGCGCGCCGAAGCTGCCGCTCCGCTGGGAATCAAAGCTGATGAATAAATTCATCCTGCCGCTCACCGCTTCCGCTGCGACCGACGCAGACAACGTCGGCCCCAAGGCGGCAAATTTGGCGGCGCTCACACAGGCACGATTGCCGACGCCGGGCGGCTTTGCGTTGACGGCGGCGGCGTACAATTGGCAGATCGAGCATCTCGGCATTGGTGAACTGGTCGAGCAGTACAAGACCGCCGACATTCCGGCCTCGCGCAAATTGTCGGTGCAAATTCGGCTTGCGCTCTACCAGCAGCCGGTCGCGCCGGAGATTCTCGAGCCGCTGCTCGCCGCGTGGCGGGCGCAGCGGGCCACCGGCGCGCTCGGCGCGGTACGCTCCTCGGCGCTGATCGAGGACCGCAAGGGCGCCAATTTCGCCGGCCAGTTCGAGAGCTTCCTCGGCCTCGCCGACGAAACCGAATTCCTCACCGCGGTGCGCGCCTGCTGGGCGGCGCTGTGGACCTCGCATGCGCGCCGCTACATGGACAATCATGGCCTGTCGCCGGCCGAGACGGCGATGGCGGTGCTGATCCAGCCGACGGTCGAGGCGCGCGCCTCCGGCGGCGGTCTGAGCGAGACCGCCGAAGGCCACATGCTGATCTCGGCGACCTGGGGCCTCGGCTCGGCCATCGCGCAAGGCGAGGTGGTGCCAGACCGCATCATTCTCGCGCGCTCCGGCTTCCTGCGCAGCATCGAAGCCGGCCGCAAGAACCATCGCGATACCTGCGCGCACGGCGTCGCCGCGCCGCAGCTGGTGCCGGCCGACATGGTGAGCGAGCCGTGCCTGACGCCGGGTGAGGCTGTGACGCTCGGCCGCCTGCTCAAGAAGTGCGAAGCGCTTGCCGGCGGTCCGGTCGAGATCGAATGGGCGATGGACGAGGGCGGCTTCAAGCTGCTGCAATCGCGGCCGCTCACCGTCGAAGCGCCGATCGTGCCGGACGCGATCTGGCTGCAGCATCCCGGCCTGCGCGGCCATCCGGCCGGCATCGGCTGGGGCTCGGGCCGCGCCATCGTCGTCAACTGCGAGTGCGAATTGTCGCGGGTGGCGCCCGGCGACGTGCTGGTGACGAAGGTCGCCGGTCCGGCGCTGAGCCAGATCCTGCCGAAGGTCTCCGGCGTGGTCGCCGAGCTCGGCGGTTCGACCTCGCATCTGGCTTCGCTGGCGCGCGAGCGCGGCATCCCCATGGTGCTCGGCGTGCTCGACGCGACGCGCAAGATTCCGGACGGCGCGCAATGCGCCGTGGATGGCGTCGCCGGCATCGTGCGGTGGCTGAAGTGACCAAGCCGCGGATTTTCGTGACGCAGCCGATCGCCGAGAGCGCCATCAAGCGGCTCAAGGCGCTGGGCAGCGTCAAGATTTTCCCCGACGACAGCCGCATCATTCCGCACGCAAGGCTCGTCGCCGCCGTCAAGAGGGCCGACATCCTGTTCTGCCTGCTGCACGACAAGATCGACCGCGCGGTGATCGCCGCCAATCCGAAGCTGAAGCACGTCGCGGCGCAGTCGATCTCGCCCTCCAATATCGACGTCGCCGAGGCGACCAAGCGCGGCATTCCGGTGACCGTGGTGCCGCCGGTGACGACGGAAGCGACCGCCGACATGACCTTCGCGCTGATGCTTGCCGCGGCCCGCCGCATGGTCGAGGGCGATAAGCTGCTGCGCGCCGGCAAGTTCCCCGGCGGGCAGTCGCGGCATCTGCTGGGGGCTTACGTTTGGGGCAAGACGCTGGGCCTGATCGGCGGTGGCGGACTGATCGGCAAGGCGGTTGCCAAGCGGGCGCAGGGCTTCTCAATGCGCACGCTCTACTGGACGCCGCGGCGCAAATCCGAAGCCGAGGAGCGCGAAACCGGCCTCACCTTCGTGCCGCTCGATCACCTGTTGAAGGAGTCCGATTTCGTGTCGCTGCATTCGCCGCTCAATGCCGAGACCCGCCATCAGATCGGCGCGCGCGAGCTCGGCCTGATGAAAAGGACCGCTTTCATCATCAACACGGCACGGGGGCCCATCATCGACGAAGCCGCTCTGGTGCGCGCGCTGAAGGGCAAGAAAATCGCCGGCGCCGGGCTCGACGTGTTCGAGTTCGAGCCCAAGGTGTCGGCCGAATTGAAGCGCATGAAGAATGTGGTGCTTAACCCGCACCTCGGCAGCGCCACCGTCGAGGTGCGCGAAGAGATGGCCAATATCGTGGTCGACAATATCGAGGCGCTGCTCGCCGGCCGCACGCCGCCGAATTGCGTTAATCCGCAGGTTTTGATGAAATCCTAGCAACGAAAAAATTGGAGGAAGCCATGGCCGATCTGCCCAAGCTCAACGTGGTGATTGCCAACAATTTCGGCCATCTGCCGATGTTCGTCGGCGCCGAAAAGGGCTTCTTCAAGAGCCACGGCGTCGATGCCAGCTTCAGGGTCGTGGACACCGGCACCGACATGGTCAACGCCCTGCACAACGGCGAGGCGCAGGTCGGCGACATGAGCACGACGACCTACCTGAAGGCCGTGCACGCCGGCAACCCGTTCCAGGTCATCGGCCTCATCATGAACGACGCCACCGACGATCATTGCGATACGCCGCTCGCGATCGTCACCAAGAAGGGCAGGGGCGTTAATGTCGGCAAGATCGGCGATCTTCGCGGCAAGAAGGTCGGCCTCGCGAAGGGCCAGACCTCCGACGAATATTTCAAGATGGTGCTGCGCCGCGCCGGCGTGAAGTACGAAGATGTCACCATCGAGAACATCTGGTCGCAGTTCGGGCTTGCGCCGGCGTTGAAGGAGGGCAAGGTCGACGCCATCGTGACCTGGGAGCCCTTCGTGACGCAGGCGCTCACCCAGGTGCCCGATACATATGAAGTGATCCGCGGCGGCCAGCACATGTCCTACGTCATGGTGGCGGTCGCGCATGGGCCGACGGTGCAGTCGCAGCCGGCAGTGATCAAGAGCATCGCCGCGGGCCTCGCGCAGTCGTCGTATTTTACACGCAAGAATCCCGACGAGGCGGTGGAGATCTTCGCCAAGTGGGTGCCGGGCACCGACGTCGCCATCGGCAAGAAGTCGATCAAGCACATCCACTTCGATCCGCGCATGTCGAAAAACGTGCTGCAAGCTTTCGAGAACGCCGAGGACGAGGTGCTGATGAACACGCTGAAAGGCGCAGCCCGGCTCGACGTGCCGAGCCTGTTCCGGCCGGAGTTCATGCAACAGGTCGAGAAAGAGCACCCGGACTATTTCGCCGATCTGCCGAAGCTCTCTTAATCCCTCCCCTGAAAGGGGAGGGTCCGCGCGAAGCGCGGGGGTGGGGTCACTTTTCGATTGCGCGCTCACCCCACCCGTCTCGCATCTCGCTGCGCTCGATGCTCGCCACCCTCCCCGCAAGCGGGGAGGGATGAGCGCATCACTCCGCCGTCCAGCCGCCGTCGAGCACCAGCGCCGAACCGGTCATCAGCGAAGAGGCGTCCGAGGCCAGGAACACGATGGCGCCGGTCAATTCCTCGAGCTGGCCGAGACGGCCGAGCTTGATCTTGCCCAGCACCTCGTCGCGGAACGCCTTGTTCTCGAAGAACGGCCTCGTCATCGGCGTCTCGATGAAAGTCGGCCCGAGCGAATTGACGCGGATGTTGTGCGGCGCCAGCTCGATCGCCATCGCCTTGGTGAAGCCCTCCATGGCGTGCTTTGAGGCGCAATAGACGGTGCGCCGCGCGGCGCCGACATGGCCCATCTGCGAGGAGATGTTGATGATCGAGCCGGGGAGCTTCGCTTCGACGAGCCGCAGCGCAACCGTCTGCGCCACGAAGTAGGCGGCGCGCACGTTGAGCCCCATGATGACGTCGAAATCCTCGACGGTCACATCCGCCAGCATCTTCGGCCGGTTGGTGCCGGCATTGTTGACCAGCACCTGATAGGGCTCGCGCGCGCCAAGCGCCTTGCGCACGGCGGCAATGTCGGTGACGTCGAGCGTGAGCGTGTCGGCCTTCTGCCCGCGCGCGCGGATGGCGTCGGCCGCCTCCTCGATTTCCTTTGTCGTGCGCGCGGCGAGCGTGACGTGCGCGCCGGCCTCGGCCAGCGCCGCCGCCGCGGTGAGCCCGAGGCCGCGCCCGGCGCCGGTGACCAGCGCGCGCTTGCCGTCGAGGCGGAAGGAGGGGGTGCGAGTGAGGTCGACGGTCATGAGCCGACTATCGCTTTCTTATCCCTCCTCTGAAAGGGGAGGGTCGGCGGCGAAGCCGCCGGGGTAGGGTGAAACATATGTCGAGGGTGAAGCGCACCCCACCCGGCTCGCGGAGTTTATCATCGGGCGGCGCTCTGCGCGGACCCGTTGGCGCGCGACCTCCCCCCTCAAGGGGGAGGTGAAGAAGAAATCTACTCCGCCGCCTGGCCGTAGGGCACGTTGCGGCCGCCGTAACGGCGCACGCGGATGTTGGCCTGCTCGGCATGGGCGACGAAGCCTTCGAGCATGCACAGCCGCGAGCAGACTTCGCCGATTTTGGCGCTGGCCTCGTCGGTCAGCACCTTCTGGTAGGTGCAGGTCTTGAGGAACTTGCCGACCCACAGGCCGCCGGTGAAGCGCGCATTCTTCTTGGTCGGCAGCGTGTGGTTGGTGCCGATCACCTTGTCGCCATAGGCGACGTTGGTGCGCGGCCCGAGGAACAGCGAGCCGTAATTCTTCATGTTGGCGAGGAAATAGTCGGGGTCGCGCGTCATCACCTGCACGTGTTCGGAGGCGATGCGGTCGGCCTCGCGCACCATCTCGTCGTAATCGTCGCAGACGATGACCTCGCCGTAGTCTTTCCAGGCCTGGCCGGCGGCATCGGCTGTGGGCAGAATCTTCAACAGCCGCTCGACTTGCGCCATGGTGTCGCGCGCGAGCTTTTCCGAATTGGTCAGCAGCACCGCGGGCGAAGTCGGCCCGTGCTCGGCCTGGCCGAGCAGGTCGGTGGCGCACAGCTCGCCGTCGACGCTGTCGTCGGCGATGACCAGGGTCTCGGTCGGGCCGGCGAGCAGATCGATGCCGACGCGGCCGAACAACTGGCGCTTGGCCTCGGCGACATAGGCGTTGCCGGGGCCGACGATCATGTCGACCGGCGCGATGCGTCTCGGTGCCGAGCGCCATGGCGGCGACGGCCTGCACGCCGCCGAGCACGAAAATCTCGTCGGCGCCGCCGAAGTGCATGGCGGCGACGATCGCCGGATGCGGGCCGCCCTTGAACGGCGGCGCGCAGGCGATGATGCGTTTGACGCCGGCGACCTTGGCGGTGACGATCGACATGTGCGCGGAGGCAACCATCGGATAACGCCCGCCGGGCACATAGCAGCCGATCGAATTCACCGGGATGTGGCGGTGGCCAAGCACGACGCCGGGCAGCGTCTCCACTTCGAGATCGCGCATCGTTTCTTTCTGCTTCTGCGCGAAATTGCGCACCTGCGCCTGGGCGAACTTGATGTCCTCGAGGTCGCGTTTGGCCACCTGCGCGATGGCGCGTTCGATGTCCTGCGGCGACAGGCGGAAATCCTTCGGCGACCACTTGTCGAATTTCTCCGACAGCTCGCGGATCGCCGCGTCTTTCTTGCGCTCGTCGACCTGCGCCAGGATGTCCTCGACGGTTTGGCGCACTTTGGCGTCGGCGGCCTTGATCGCGCCCGCGTCCATTCCGCGCTTGAGGTAACGGGCCATGTGCAGTCCTCCTATTCTTCAGAGCCGTCGTCCCCTGCGAAGGCGGGGGGCCGCAACGACAGTGAGCTATCGGTGGACTGCGGAATATCGGTCCCACCCGGTCTCGCTTCGCTCCGCTCGGTCGCCCGCGAGCGACGGCGGATAGAGATCTTTACTTGATCGCCTGCGGGTTGATCGGGCTCCCCGTCGCGCCGGTGATGATCAGCGGCGGGCCGCAGAAGAAGAACTCGTAGACGCCGTCCTCGGCGCAATCCTCGGCCAGTTCCTTGAGGTAGAAGATTTCGCCCATGCACAGGCCCATCGCCGGGATCACCACCCAATGCCACGGCTGATTGGCTTCCGTGGTTTCGTTCGGCCGCACCTCAACGCCCCAGGTGTCGGTGCAGATCGCCGCGATCTCTTTCTCCTGGCACCAGTAGCAGTTCTCGAACTTGACGCCGGGCGCGTCGCCGCCGGCATAGCCGCCCCATTCCTTCTCCTCCATGCAGCGTTCCATCTGCCCGGTGCGCACGATGACGAAATCGCCGCGGCCGATGGACACGTTGGCGTCCTTGGCGCACTTGTCGAGTTCGTCGTTGGAAATGCTCTCGCCGTCCTGCATCCATTTGACGCCGCGGAAGCGGGCGATGTCGAGCAGCACGCCGCGGCCGACCATCTTGTTCCTGGAATGCTCGATGCCGAGCACCGAAAGGCCGCGCGAGTCGATGAGCTTGGCGTCGAAGCCGTTATAGGCCTTGTCCTCGTAGAACAGGTGCCCGAGCGCGTCCCAGTGCGTGGCGCCCTGCACGCACAGCATCAGCGTGTCGTCGGCGTAGCGGATCTTGTTCCAGTCCTGGCGGCCGGCGACGGCGTCGGTGCCGGTGGCGAGCATCTGGTGGATCGGGTTGAAGCGGCCGCCGAACAGCCCGTTCTGCGGGCCGTCGCGGTCGAGCGGGATGCCGAGCGCGAACACCTTGCCGGTGCGGATCAGGCTTGCCGCCTTGACGATGTCCTCGGGCGTGACCTGGTTGAGCGTGCCGATCTGGTCGTCCTTGCCCCAGCGGCCCCAGTTCGACAGCTTCTTCGAGGCTTCGGCGATGGCATGTTTGCCGACCTTGATGTTCATGCGAGCGGCTCCCTTACTTGGCGTTTCTCATTTTGTGCAGGCGGCGGCTCACGTTTGCCAGGCCGCGGCGCGGCGCATATTGCGATGGACGGCGGTGTTTCAGCAAGCGGGGTTGCTTTGACAAAGGTGCGGGAAATTTCCCATCATTGGAGCGCACAAAGCCGGGCAAAACGGCCGAGGTTGGGAGGACATATCCATGAAATGCAAACTGATCGCGCTCGCGGCCGTTGTGGCCGCGGCATTCGTCGCGCAAGCGCGCGCCGCCGACATCGTCGAAAAATGGGCGAGCGTGAAGGCGCCGCCGGCTCCGGAGGTCAAAGCGGTGACGCTCGAACCGAAGACCACCGCGCTCCTGGTGTTCGATATGACGAAGGTGATCTGCAGCCAACGCTTTGCGCATTGCCCAGGCACGATTCCAGTGGTCAAGAAACTGATCGGCAAAGCGCGCGACAACGGCGTGTTGGTTGTCTTTACCAGCACGACTGTTCCGAATGTGCCCAAATCGGAAATCTGGCCCGACGTCGCGCCAATCGGCAACGAGCCCTTCCTGCAGGGGTCGCTCGACAAGTTCCTCCACACCGACCTCGAGAAAATCCTCAAGGACAAAGGCATCAAGACGGTCATCACGGCCGGCGTGGCCGCGCAGGGTGCGGTGATCATGACGGGCAGCGAGGCGGCGCTGCTCGGATTCAATGTCGTCGTGCCGGTCGATGCAATATCGGCGCAGGATGACTACTACGAGCAATATGTCGTGTACCATCTCAGCCATGCGCCGGCGATCGAGCCGCGTACGACGTTGACCAGAGTCGACATGATCAAGTTCTAAATCCGAGGCACAACATGAAACGTAGATCGATCGTTGCCCTGGCTATCGCTTTTGCCGCGACGCTTTCTGCTCTTGTCACGGCGCCGGCGCACGCCGACGACATCGTCGCCGAGTGGGCAAACGTGAAAGCGCCGCCGCCGCCGGAGCTCAAGCCGGTCACGGTCGACGCCAAGACCACGGCGCTGCTAATGCTCGACTTCCTGCCGTCGTTCTACTGCAGCGACGACCCGCGCTGCGTCGCCACGCTGCCGGCGATGAAGAGCGTCCTTGCCGACGCGCGGCTGCATGACATGCTGGTGGTCTACAGCGTCGCCGGAAAATTCGAGGCCAAGGATATCGTCAAGGACGTGGCGCCGATCGGCAACGAGCCGGTGGTCAAGAGCAAGGCCGACAAGTTCGTCAACACCGATCTGGAGAAGATCCTCAAGGACAAGGGCATCCAGACCGTGATCGTCACCGGCACCGCGGCAAATGGCGCCGTGCTTTACACCGGCACCGAGGCGGCGCTGCGCGGCATGAAGGTGATCGTGCCGGTCGACGGGCTGTCGTCGAAGGAGCTTTACGCGGAGCAGGTTGCGGTGTGGCAACTCGCCCACGGCCCAGGCTTCGGCAACATGGTGACGATCAGCCGCAGCGACATGATCAAGTTCTAAGTTGCCCGCGCACACGCAGGATCAGGAACGCGTCGGATAGTTTCGCGTGCGCCGCCCGCGCAAGTTCAGTGTGCGCAGCCGCCGCCGCCCCCACCACCACCGCCATGCCCGCCCGTGCCCCCGGTCTTGAAATGATCCGCTGCAGAGGCGTGCATGTGGCCGCCGACCGAGCCGCCACCATGGCCGCCACCGCATGGTTTCACATGGAGGGCCGTTGTCTCGCCGGCGATGCGATGGACCTTGGGCTTGTGGTTGACTCTGTCTTTCTCACTCGGATCGACGGTGCTGACCGTCTTGCTGTTGCCGCCGCTGATGGCCTTGGCTTCAGTGACGCAGGGCGCAGCCAGAATAGCGGCCGCGAGACCAATTCCGAGGACGACCCGGTAACGCATAGTTCCCGTCCTTTCCTAATTTAAGTAATTTTAGCACTGAACCACGCGGCCCCACAACACGCCGCCGGGCCGGCGCGTTCCATATTTATGCGATTTTTCCGAGCGCTTTCAGAATTTTACCCGGCGTGAACGGCATGTCGGTGAGCGGGGCCGCGCCGAGCGGGCGCAGCGCGTCGTTGATGGCGTTCATGACGCAGGCCGGCGCCCCGGCGGTGCCGGCTTCGCCGGCGCCCTTGGCGCCGAGTTCTGAGTCCGCCGTCGGCGACACCACGTGGCCGCAGTCGATATCGGGCATCTCGGCCGCCATCGGCACCAGATAATCGGCCATGTTGCCGTTGAGCATCTGGCCGCGCTCGTCATAGAGGCACTGCTCGAACAACGCGGCGCCGATGCCCTGCACCACGCCGCCGCGGATCTGCTCGTCGACCAGCTGCGGATTGATGATGGTGCCGCAATCCTCGACGCACCAGTGTTTCAGCAGCTTGACGAAGCCGGTGTCGGTGTCGACCTCGAGATAGCTTGCCTGCACGCCATTGGTGAAGGCGAACGGCCAGGCGCGCGGCACATAATGCCGGGTGGCGACCAGCTCGGCCTGGATGCCGGCGGGCAACGTGTCGGGGCGGAAATAGGCGACGCGGGCGAGTTCCTCGAGCGGCAACCGTTCGGTTCCGGTCGCGGCGTCGACAACGACACCATTCCGTATGTCGAGGTTCTGTGGTGTCGTCTGCAACATGCTGCCGGCGACCGCGAGCACGTTTGCGCGCAACGCCTTGCCGGCCTGCCAGGCGGCTTCGCCGCCGATGCCGGCGGCGCGCGAGGCCCAGGTGCCGCCGCCGTAGGGCGTGACGTCGGTGTCGCCCATGATGACGCGCACTCTGTCGATGGCGACGCCGAACGAGGTGGCGGCGACCTGCGCGATGACCGCTTCGGCGCCCTGGCCCTGCTCGCTGACGCCGGTCGCGACGATGATCGCGCCTTGCGCGTCGAGCTTGATGGTGGCGCCGTCCTGCGAGGAAATCTTGGCGCCGCCGACGCCGTAGAAGGCCGCCGACGGGTTGGTTACCTCGATGAAGCTCGCAAAGCCGATGCCGCGATAGATGCCTTGCTCGCGCAGGCGCTTCTGCTCGGCGCGCAAGGCGGCATAGTTCATCATCGTATCGAGACGGGCGAGCGACTCATGATGCGACAGCTTCTCGAACTTGAGGCCGGCGGCGTTCGTGCACGGGTAGGCGTCGTCGGCGATGAGATTGCGGCGGCGGATTTCCAGCGGGTCCATGCCGATCTTGGCGGCGGCAAGTTCGACAAGGCCTTCGGTGACGGCAACCGCGATCGGGTGGCCGACGGCGCGGTACTGGCACATGACGTTCTTATTGGTGAAGACGACTCGCGCCGCCGCGCGGTAATTCGCGAAGTTGTAAGGGCCGCCGACCAGGTTCACGACCTGGTTGGCCTCGATGCCGGAGGTGCGCGGATAGACCGAGTAGGGGCCGATGCCGGTCAGGTCGTCGATCTCGAAGGCGGTGATGCTGCCGTCCTGCTTGACGCCGATCTTGGCCTTGATGCGGTGGTCGCGGGCGTGGATGTCGGTGACGAAGCTCTCGATGCGGTCGGCGACGAACTTGACCGGGCGCTTCAAGCAGCTTCGACAGCGCCACCGTCGCCATCTCGTCGGCGTAGGTGTGCACCTTGATGCCGAAGGAGCCGCCGACGTCCTTGGTGATGACGCGCACCTGATGCTCGGCGAGGCCGAGATGCTTGGCGATCAGGTTCTGCATCATGTGCGGCGCCTGATTGGCCTGGTAGGCGGTCAGGCGCTGCTCGCCCTCGTTCCAGTCGGCGACCACGGCGCGCGGCTCGGTGGTGACGCCGGTGTGGCGGCCGGTGACGAAGGTCGCTTCGACCACGGCGTCCGCGTCGGCGAAGGCCTTGTCGACGGCGCCGACCTCGAGCTTGCGCTCGAAGCAGAGATTGTCACCGAGCGAAGCGTGGATCACCGGCGTCTTGGCATCGAGCGCGGTTTCTGCGTCAGTGACGGCGGGGAGGGGCTGGTAGTCGATCTCTATCAGTTCGGCGGCGTCCTCGGCCTGCGCGCGCGTGCGCGCGACCACGGCGCACACCGCCTCGCCCTGCCAGCAGGCGCGGTCGATAGCAATGGCATGCTGCGGCGCCGATTTGAGGCCCTTGAGATGCGTGAGCACGCCGACCCATGGCGTCATCACCTTGGCGAGCTCGGCGCCGGTGACAACGGCGATAACGCCGGGCGCTTTCTTCGCCGCGACGGTCTTGATCGCGGCAAGCCTGGCGTGAGCATGCGGCGAGCGCACAAAGGCCACATGCGCCATACGCGGCAGCACAACGTCGCTGACATATTGGCCGCGGCCTTGCGTCAGCCGGTGCAAATTGGGCCGCGGCACCGAGCGGCCGATGTAGGAGTTCGGCCGGTCGAGCGCGGTGAGCACGGGCGGGGAGTTGTCGGTGATTTTCATCGTGCATCTCCGCGCGCTCTCTTTACCTCCCCCTGAAAGGGGGAGGTCGACCGCGAAGCGGTCGGGTGGGGGTCATGGGGTCGGGCGGCGCGAAGTGACCCCCACCCCAACCCTCCCCCTTGCAGGGAGAGGGAGCGCGCCTGCGGTCGCCGCGCTCTCATCATCCACACCTCACAAAAACCGGCTCGGCCACAGAATCGTGCGCCACATATGCGCCGACGGGCTGTTGTCGAAGCCGAGCCCTTCCTTCGGCTGCTTGAAATTGCGGCCGATGATGTCGACGAAGTCGTCGAGATTGACCTTGGCGTTCGGGTCGAAAGCGTAGATGTCATTCATGCAGATCAGCCGCGAGGTCATGTACCATTTGTGCGCCCGCGCGCGCTTGTACTCCTCGACGATATAGGGCTCGGGCTGGTAGTCGGGGCCGAACAGCGACTTGTAGAGGTCGGGGTAGCCGTAACCGACGGATTTATCCGGGAAGAAGCGCAGCGCCTGGTGCATGCGCACGGCCCAGGAAATCTCCTCGTCGACATAGGGCTCGATCATTTGTGCGCCCCAGTAGCCGTGGTCGCAGCGGATGAAGCTGACGATGGCGATGTCGTGCACCAGGCAGGCCATCACCACCTTCTCGGGCTGGCCGGTCTTCAAGGCGTGCGCTGCGCTCTGCAAGAGATGCGCGGTCGAAGCGAAGCGGTGGCGGAAATAGTCGACCAGCGTCGGCTTCTCCGGCATCGGCGGCAGCCGAGGATCGTCGCCCATGTTGAAGTAGCGGCCGGGATATTTGGCCAGCAGCGGCGGGCTGAGGTCCATCTCGCGCTTGCCTTCGGTGAGATAGGCGAAGGTGGAGCGGGTGAGGATGCGCTCCATCTCGTGCATCTTTTCTTCCTCGAGCTCATCGGCGCGCTCGGACATCGATTTCGGATGGGGCGTGTTCGTTCATCGTTTACCTTCCTTTCGCGCGCGACTTGCGCCACCGATTCGATCGCATCGACGATGGCGTGATAGCCGGTGCAGCGGCAGTAATTGCCCGACATGTGCTCGCGAATGTCGTCGCGGCTCGGCAAGCCGCCCTTCCTTCAACAGGTCCTGCGCGGCGGCGAGCATGCCCGGCGTGCAATAGCCGCACTGCAAAGCGTTGCGTTGCTCGAAGGCGGCCTGAAGATCGGCAAGCTCGCCGGAGTCGGAAAGGCCCTCGATAGTCTCGACACTCGCGCCGTCACATTGCACCGCCAGCATCAGGCAACCACGCACGATGGCGCCATCGACGCGCACGGTGCAGGCGCCGCAGACGCCGTGCTCGCAGCCGATGTGGCTGCCGGTCAGGCCCAAATCATCGCGCAGGAAATCGACCAGGGTCTTGCGCGCCTCGACGCGTTCGGCGACCGGCTCGCCGTTGACGGTGAAAGCAATGTCGAGGATGCGGTCGGTCATGACCGCGCCTCCATGAGCTGTTTGGCGACACGGCGCAACAGCACGCCGGCAAGATGCTTCTTCACGGCGCCGGTTGCCTGCACGTCGTCGTGCGGCTCGAGATCGAGCGCGGCGACGGCGCCGTCGACGTCGCCCTTCGCCAGCGCCGCTTCCGATTTTTTCGCGCGCACCGGCGTTGCGCCGACGCCGAAAAAGGCAAGCCGCACGTCTTTCAGGCTCTTGCCGTCGGCCTTGGCGCTCGCCGCCAGGCCGACGATGGCGTAATCGCCGTGGCGGCGCGCCAACTCGGCAAAGCCGGTGCGTGTGTCCTTGCCCGCCGCCGGCACGCGGATGGCGGTCAGCAGGTCTTGCGGCCCGAGCGCCGTCTCGAACAGGCCCTTGAAGAAATCGTCGGCCTTGATGCTGCGCTTGCCTTTGGGTCCTGCCGCCTCCACCTCGCCGCCGAGCGCGAGCAGACACGCCGGCAACTCCGCCGCCGGATCGGCGAAGGCGATCGAGCCGCCGAGCGTGCCGCGGTTGCGGATGGCGACGTGGCCGATATGCGGCATGGCGCGCGCGATCAGCGGCGCGTATTGAGCGATCACCTCCGAGCGCTCGGCAGCGGCGTGGCGCGTCAACGCGCCGATCTCGATCATGTCGCCGTTTTTGGCGATGCCGTCGAGGCCGCCGATGCCGTTGATGTCGATCAGCAGCGCGGGCGCCGAGAGCCGCATGTTGAGGGACGCGATTAGGCTCTGCCCACCGGCCAGCAGCTTGGCGTCCTGCTCGCCCAACAGGGCGACCGCCTCGTCGATCGAGCGCGCCCTGGCATAGGCGAACGGCGCTGGCTTCACGTTGTCCTCCCGACTTTTCTTGCGACGCATTGTGACCGGGATCGCGGGCAGGTCAATCGCAACCCCTCTCGCCGGGTTGCGGGGAGCCGCGTATAAGCATTTTTCGCTTTTCGGGAGGGGCAAACATGGCGGGTGAATTTCAGGGCAAGGTCGTGATTGTCACCGGTGGCAGCCGTGGCATCGGTGGCGCCATTGCCGCGGGCTTCGCGCGCGCGGGCGCGCAGACGGTGCTGGCGGCGGCCAACGCCGACAATCTCGCCAAGGCGGCAAAGGCGATCAGCGATGCGGGCTCGGCCGCGCCGCTCACCGTCGCCGCCGATCTGCGCACGCTGGCCGGCTGCGAGCAGGTGTTCAAGTTGGTAAACGAAAAATTCGGCCGCTGCGACGTTCTGGTCAACAATGCCGGGGCAACCCGCGGCGGCAATTTTCTCGAGTTGCCCGATGAGGCCTTCGTCGACGGCTTTGCGCTCAAATATTTCGCCGCGGTGCGGCTGACGAAATTGTTCTGGCCGCTGTTGAAGGCCGCGCACGGCTCGATCATCAACATCATCGGCGGCGCGGCGCGCACGCCGGGCGCCGAATTCCTGATCGGCGGCTCGGTCAATTCCGCTTTCGCCAATTTCTCCAAGGGGCTCGCCGCGCTCGGCAACCGCGACGACATCAACGTCAACGTCATCCATCCCGGCATGGTGGAAACCGACCGCGTGGTGACCTTATTCCAGCAATTCGCCAAGGCGCAGAACAAGACGCCGGAGGAGGTGCGCAAGGAGACAATGGCCAAGAGCGGCATCCGCCGCATCGGCCAGCCGGAGGACATCGCGGCGCTGGCGCTGTTCCTGGCGAGCCCGCAGGCGCGCCACATCCAGGGCACGGCGATCTCGGTCGACGGCGGCTCGACGCCGGGGTTGTTCTAGCTCCTATCCCTCCCCCGAAGGGGGAGGGTGGCGAGCAACGCGAGCCGGGTGGGGGCGGCCGAAAAGATGACCCCACCCCGATCGCTGCCGCTGCGCGCCAGCGATCGACCCTCCCCTTTCAGGGGAGGGATAGGAGTTTGTGGCGCAGTCTAGGGGACCAATCGTTTCACAATATCGATCGCCCGGCGCAGCAGCGTCTGCGAGGCCTCCAGCGTGCGGAAGGCGGCATGCGCGGTGAGCGTGACGTTCGGCAATTTCGCCAGCGGGTGATCGGCCTTCAGCGGCTCCTCGTGGAACACGTCGAGCCCGGCGTGGCGGATATGGCCGCTCTTGAGCGCATCGATGAGCGCCTGCTCGTCGGCGAGCGCACCGCGCGCGGTGTTGACGTAGATGACGCCGGGCTTCATGCGCGCGATGCGCTCCTTGCCGAGGAAGCCGCGGGTTTCGTCGCCGAGGGTGAGATTCATCGAGACCACATCCGAGGCCGCGAGCAGCTCCTCAAGCTCGACCAGCGGCACCTTGATATCGGCGTGCCGGGTGCGGTTCCAGCCGATCACTTTCATGCCCATGCCGGCGCCGATGCGCGCGACCTCGCGGCCGATGCCGCCGAGGCCGATGACGCCGAGCGTCTTGCCGAGCAGCTGCACGCCCTCGTGCGGCGTCCAGGTGCCGGCGCGCACCTCGCGGTCCATGCGCGCGACGTCGCGCGCCGCCGCCCACATCAATGCAATGGAGTGCTCGGCCACCGCGGTATCGCCGTAGCCCTTGATGATGTGCACTTTGATGCCGCGGCGGGTAAGCTCGCGCGACGTCCATGTAGCTCGCCGGCCCGGTGCCGAGGAACACGATGTGCTTGAGCTCCGGGCACTGCGCCACCAGCTCGGTCGGCATATAGGAATGGTCGTCGATGGCAATGTCGTAGCCCTTGATGACGCGCGGCAGTTCCTCGCGCGCAAAGGCGCGGTAATTGACGTCGATTTCCGGATCGTTCGCGCGCAGCACGCTTTTCCACACCGGCGCGAGCTGGTCGTTGCAATCGAGAAAGATGGATTTCAAAGGGCGCCCCGTTATAAAGCGGGAAATTGTCTGTGATGAAAGCGCCGCGCGGTCAAGCCACACCTTGAGCATGTGCCAACGACCTCGTTGACGCGTCGGCCCTGCCGGCCTAGATGCAGCGGGCCAAAAAAATTCCCTGGTCAGCAAAGACTTGAAAAACAAGAACAACGAATGAGCGATCCGCGCAAAGCCGTTTGCATCATCGCCTGGCCGGTCGGCCATTCGCGCTCGCCACTGATCCACAATTACTGGATCAAGCAGCACAAGATCGACGCCGAATACCGCCGCGAAGGCGTGCCGCCGGAGAAGCTCGCCGAGTTCGTCACTCATTTGCGCCAGAACGGCTATATCGGCGCCAACGTCACGCTGCCGCACAAGCAGGCGGTAATGGCGCTGACCAAGCCCGACGAGCGCGCCAATGCCGTCGGCGCCGCCAACTGTCTTTGGTACAGCGACGGCGTGCTGCGTTCGACCAACACCGACGTTGAAGGCTTCCTCGGCAATCTCGACATCTCGGCGCCGGGCTGGGACCGTGGCCTGGAGAACGCCGTGGTGCTCGGCGCCGGCGGCGGCGCCCGCGCCGTGGTGTTCGCGCTGATCGCGCGCGGCGCGGGCCGCGTCACCGTGATCAACCGCACCGCGGCGCGCGCCAAGGAGTTGAAGAAGAAGTTCGGTGCCAAGGTGCAGGTCGCGGAGTGGAAGGAGATCAGCGGCCTGCTCGGCGGCGCCGGGCTCCTGGTCAACACCACCACGCTCGGCATGACCGGCCAGCCGCCGCTCGAGATCAATTTGCGCTGTCCGCCGTCGCTGGTGGTTGCCGATCTCGTCTACGATCCCTTGGAAACCGGGCTGCTCAAGCTCGCGCGCGAGCGCGGCCTGCGCACCGCCGACGGTCTCGGCATGCTGCTGCACCAGGCGGTGCGCGGCTTCGAGCTGTGGTTCGGCGTGCGACCCGAGGTGACGCCGGAACTGCGGGCGCTGGTCGAGGCCGACCTGCTCAGGAAGAAGTAGCAGTTCCATCGGCGCGCCGGAATAAGCGGCGCCGCCGTGGGGTTCTCTGCCTGAGGCCCGGCGTGCGCGCCGGTTGCAGCTTGGGAGGGCGGCAAATGCATCAAATGCATAAAGCAAAATTTACGCGGCACATGATCGGCGTGGCGGTCGTGCTGGCGATGGCGGCGACCGCCGCTTTCGCCCAGCAGCCGAGCCGCATCCGCGGTCAGGTCGAAAAGGCCGACGGCGCCATGCTGTCGCTGAAGACGCGCGACGGCACCATGTTGAACGTCAAGGTCGCCGACGACGCGCGCGTCGCAGCACTGGTCAAGGCCTCGCTCGCCGACATCAAGCCCGACAGCTTCGTCGGCGTCGCCGGCATGCCGCAGCCGGATGGCAGCGTGCAGGCATTTTCGATTCACATTTTCCTGCCGGCGCAGCGCGGCGTGGTGCCGGACCAGACCGGGCCGTGGGATGCGCCGTCCGGCAGCACAATGACCAACGCCTATGTCCAGAATATCGTGACGGCCAAGGACGGCGAGACGCTGACGGTTAAATACAAGGACGGCGAAAAGAAAGTCATTGTGACGCCACAGACGGTGATCGCCGCGGTCGCGCCCGGCAACAAGAGCGAGCTCAAGGCCGGCGCGCAGGTGATCGTGATGGCGTCGGCGAAGCAGCCGGACGGCTCGGTGCTGGCGAAGGTCATGTACATCGGACGCGACGTGACCCCGGCGATGTGAGCTGATCGAGCGGCGGGGCGGCGCTTCGGAAATTGGAAGGAACAAGCATGTCCCCCCGGATGATCCTCGGTTTGCTGACCGCAGCCGTATTTACGGTGACAGCAGCGTCGGCGCAGCAGAATGTGCGCGTGCGTGGCACCGTCGAGCAGGCCGACGGCCCCGTGCTCACCGTCAAGGCGCGCGACGGCGGAACGCTGAAGGTGAAAATCGCCGACGACGTGAAGGTTCTCGCCATGGTCAAGGCCTCGCTCGCCGACATCAAGCCTGGCTCGTTCGTCGGCGCGACGGCGCTGCCGCAGCAGGACGGCCATTGGCGCGCGGTCGAGGTGCACATTTTCCCCGAGGCGATGCGCGGCGTCGGCGAAGGCGACCGGCCGAACGATTATCGGCCGAAAAGCACCATGACCAACGGCACGGTGAGCGCCGCCGACCGGGCGACGGTGACCAAGGAAGAAGGCGCGACGCTGACGCTGAAATACAAAGAGGGCGAGAAGAAAATCGACGTGCCGCCGGACGCCGTCATCTACACCTATGCGCCGGGCGGCAAGGACGAGCTCAAGCCCGGCGCCGTTATCAGCGCGGCGGCGACCAGGCAGGCCGACGGTTCGCTGATGACCGCGCGCGTCAACGTCGCCCGCGGCATTACGCCGCCGATGTAGTCACCCCGCGCGCCGGTTCGGCGCGTGCGCCGAGCCGGGCGCGTGCACGCCGAGATCGGCGGCAAGCTCGGGCATCTCGTGCATCAGGCGAACGAGGCGGCTGTGGCGGCCGCCATAAGCCTGCGCCTCGCGTTGGTCCTCGATCGGGCGGCGTACCTCGTCGCAGCGGGCGAGGCCGTCGATGTCGGCGCCATGCTCGGCGAGGCCGGCGAGCAGATAGGTGAGATCTTCGAGCCGGTCGGCGACCACGTGGATGACGCCGGATTCCTGCTGCACCACGCCTGACACCGCGACATAGCGCGCGCCGAGCACGATCGGGCGCACGCGCTCGAACACTTTCGGCCAGACGATGACGTTGGCGACCGCGCTCTCGTCCTCGATGGTCATGAACACCACGCCGTTGGCGGAGCCCGGCCGTTGCCGGCAGGTGACGAGACCGGAGATGCGCGCGCGCGTGCCGTTGGCGAGGCCGCGCAGCGCCTCGTTGCGCAGGATATTGCGTGCGGCAAGATCGGCGCGCAGGAACTGCGACGGGTGCGCGCGCAGCGACAGGTGCAGGAAGCGGTAGTCGTTGATGACTTCCTCACCGAGCGGCATGGGGGGCAGATGCACTTCGTCTTCCCTTGCCACGAGCACGGAGTTCTCCCTCCCCCCTTGTGGGGGAGGGTTGGGGAGGGGGGTAAGCAGTACGCGTGGGGTTTGCAGCTTACCCCCCTCCCGATCAACGCCGGCAAGCCGGCATTGATCGACCTCCCCCTCAAGGGGGGAGGTGAAGAGAGAATGCGGCACGGCTTCATTTCTTTTTGGGGAAGCAGCCGCAAACAACGGCAGATCATCATCCCGATCGCCGACGCGGCCGAGCGCCTTGGCCGCCCACAAGGCCTCGCGGCGGGTAAGGCCGAGCGAGGAAAAGGCATCGGCATCGGCGAGCCGCTCCAGCACGCGCGGCGAAAGGCCGGTGCGCAGCCAGGCGTCGCGGATGGAGTCGTAGGGCACATCCCTCGCCCCGTGTACGGCACACTCCCTCCCCCTGAAAGGGGGAGGGTTGGGGTAGGGGTTATCTTTTTGTTCAGCGCGGCTATTGATCCCCCACCCGGACGGCTTCGCCGTCCGACCTTCCCTTTTCAAGGGGAGGTAAAGAAGAGAAACGCCGCGCGACGAGCAGCCGCGCATCCTCCTCGCGCAGCCCCTTGATCTCGCGCAGCCCGAGGCGAATGGCGTGCGTGGTGTGGATGTCGTCGCGCATCTCGGCGTGCAGCGCGTGCAGGCGTTCGGCGGCGCGCGGGCCCGGCTCCAAGGTCGAAATCCCAATCCGAGTGATTGATGTCGGGCGCGCGCACCTCGACGCCGTGCTCGCGCGCGTCGCGCACGATCTGTGCCGGCGCGTAGAAGCCCATCGGCTGCGCGTTGAGCAATGCCGCGGCGAAAACGTCCGGGTAATGGCATTTGAGCCAAGCCGATGCGTAGACCAGCAGCGCGAAGCTCGCAGCGTGGCTCTCCGGGAAGCCGTATTCGCCGAAGCCCTCGATCTGCTGGAAGCAGCGCTCGGCGAAATCGCGCGCGTAGCCGTTCGCCAGCATGCCGTCGATCATCTTGCGCTGGAAGGTGCCGATGGTGCCGACGCGTTTGAAAGTGGCCATGGCGCGGCGCAGCTTGTCGGCCTCGGCCGGCGTGAAGCCGGCGGCGACGATGGCGATCTTCATCGCCTGCTCCTGGAACAAGGGTACGCCCAACGTCTTGTGCAGCACGGCGCGCAAGGCTTCCGACGGATAGGACACCTGCTCCTTGCCGCTCCTGCGGCGCAAATAGGGATGCACCATGTCGCCCTGGATCGGGCCGGGGCGCACGATCGCGACTTCGATGACGAGGTCGTAGAAGTTCTGCGGACGCAATCGCGGCAGCATGGTCATCTGCGCGCGGCTTTCGACCTGGAACACGCCGAGCGAATCGGCGCGGGACAGCATGGCGTAGACAGACTTTTCCTCGGCGGGGATGGAAGAAAGGGTGAGGCGTTGAGACAGCATAAACTCGCCGCTTGCCGCAGCATGCTCCCTCCCCCCTGAGGGGGAGGGTTGGGGAGGGGGGTAAGCTGCACGCACGGTGTTTGCGACTTACCCCCCTCCCGATCAACGCCGGCAAGCCGGCGTCGATCGACCTCCCCCTCAAGGGGGGAGGTGAAGAGAGAATGTTGCTGCGCTTCGCCCTTTAGAGCGGAAGCATAATGCTTCTCCACCAAATCGAACGCCTTGCGGATGCACGACAGCATGCCGAGGCCGAGCACGTCGATCTTCAGGATGCCGAGCGCGTCGAGGTCGTCCTTGTCCCATTCGACGAAGGTGCGATCGGGCATGGCGCCGTTGCCGATCGGCATCACCTCGTCGAGGCGGCTGCGGGTGATGACGAAGCCGCCGACGTGTTGCGACAAGTGCCGCGGGAAGCCGTTGATCTCGGTGGCGAGCGCGGCGATTCTGCGCATGCGAGCGCTCTGCGGATCGAGCCCGCTGCGCTTGACCGAGTCATGCGATACCGCACCACCGCCGCCGCCCCAGATCGAGGACGACAGCGCGCCGATGGTGTCCTCGGAGAGGCCGAAGGCCTTGCCGACCTCGCGGATCGCCGAGCGGCCGCGATAGGAAATGACGGTGGCGGCGATGCCGGCGCGCTCGCGGCCGTATTTGCCGTAGATGTATTGAATGACCTCCTCGCGCCGTTCGTGCTCGAAATCGACATCGATGTCGGGCGGCTCGCGCCGCTCCGGCGAGATGAAGCGCTCGAACAGAAGATCGGCGCGGTCGGGGTCGACTTCGGTGATACCGAGGCAGAAGCAGACCGCGGAATTGGCCGCCGAGCCGCGGCCCTGGCACAGGATGCCTTGGCTGCGGGCGTAGCGAACGATGTCGTAGACGGTGAGGAAGTAAGGCGCGTAGGCAAGCTGCGTGATCAAAGCGAGTTCGTGTTCGATGGCGGCGCGCACTTTTTCAGGCGTGCCGTTCCGGTAGCGCTTCTTTGCGCCCTCATAGGCGAGATGCGTCAGCGCCGCTTGCGCGTCGGCAAAGCCGTCGATGGTCTCATCGGGATATTCGTAGCGCAGTTCGTCGAGCGAGAAGGTGAGTTGCTCGGAGAGGCGCAAGGTTTCCGCGATCGCCTCCGGCGCGTCGCGGAACAGCCGCGCCATTTCTTCGGGCGGCTTCAAAAACCGCTCGGCATTGGCGGCGAGCTTGCGTCCGGCGCGGTCGATGACGAGCTTGTCGCGAATGCAGGTCAGCACGTCGGCGAGCGGCCGCCGGTCGGGATGGTGGTAATGCACGTCGTTGACCGCGATCAGCGGCACTTGGCACCCGCGCGCGATCTCGACGGTGCGCGCAAGGCGCGCCCGGTCGCGGCCGCGATAGAGCATCGTCGCGGCGAGCCGCACGCGGCCGGGCGCCGCGGCGCGTAGAATAGAGAGAAGGTTTTTTATTTCATTCGCGCCGCGCGCTCTCTTCTCCCTCCCCCCTTGAGGGGGAGGGTTGGGGAGGGGGGTAGAAACTTGCGCCGGCGCTTGTTGCGTACCCCCCTCCCTGTCCCTCCCCCTCAAGGGGGGAGGGGACGATGACGGCGAAGGCATTACAATCAATTCCAGCCCGAAAACGTGCGCGATGAGGTCGTCGAGCTGCAGGATGCACTCGCCCTTCTCGCCGCGCAGATTGCCGACGGTGAGGAGCCGCGTCAGCCTTCCCCAGCCGGCGCGGTCGCGCGGGTAGGCGAGGATGTCAGGCGTGCCGTCGGCGAAGACAAGTCGTGCGCCGGGGTGATATTTGAGCGGCAAGTCGTGCTCGCGCTTGGCGAGATGCGCGCGCACCACGCCGGCGACCGAATTGCGGTCGCAGAGCCCGAGGCCGGCAAGACCAATCGCGGCCGCCTGCACCATCAGCTCCTCCGGGTGCGAGGCGCCGCGCAGGAAGGAGAAGTTCGAGGCGCAGGCGAATTCGAGGTAACGCATATGACGCAACACTTACTTTGCCCCGCGCACTGACTGTTCCCTCCCCGCAAGTGGAGGAGGTGAAGAAAGAAAGTCACGCATAGGTCCCGTGCAGGAACCAGGTCGGCGCCGCGGCGCCGGGAGCGAGGTCGCGGTAAAGGCCCGCGCGGAACAGCCAGAAGCGCAAGCCGGATATGTCCTCGACGCGGAAGTAGTCCCGTGCCGGACCGCCGTGCTCGCTCCACCAGGCGCCTTCGATGCGCTCGGGACCTTCGGCGGCGATCACCTCGTGCAGCGCGCGCCGCCATCGGAAGCGCAGCGGCGGACCGTCAGGCACTTCGGCGACCGCTTCGATCAGTTCCGGCTGTGGCAACAGCCGCAGCGGCCGCGGTGAAAGGTCCGCCTCGGCGCGGAAGCGGCGGAATTCGTCCCAGCCGGTGGCCCGCGCGGTCTGCGCCGGCAGGCTCACCGCGGCAATCTCGGGGATGTGGCTGTCCTGCGCGATCAGCCGCCGCACGCGGGCGGCGCCCAGTCGCGCGCTGAGGCGGTCGACCAGGCGGTCGACTTCGGCCGCGTCCTCGCTGTTGCCGATGCCGATCTGCTCGGGCGGGCAGGGCTCGGCGATGAGCACCGACAGCCGCGCCATGTCGAAGCCGAAGCCGGGGTCGAACTCGTCGGCGAGCGCGGCGAGCCGCTCGGCAAACAGCGCGCGGATGTCGGCCGCGTCACGCAACGGCCGCGAGCAGCCGGCGGCGATGCGGCGCAGCTGCGCCGTCGGTGCGAAATAAGGTGAGCTCGATGCGGCGGGCGCCATCGCCGCGCCGTTCCAGCGCGACTTTCAGTCGCGCCGCGAGCCGCTCGGCGGTGCCGAGCACGTCCTCCTCGCGCGCGATCGGCTCGGCAAAGCGCTGCTCGGCGACGTATGGCGCAACCGGCAGCCGCGGATTGAGCGGCTCGTGCTCGGTGCCCAAGGCACGGTCGAGCTGGCGCAGCAGATCAACGCCGAAGCGCGCGGCAAGGGGGCTGCGTGGCAGATCGATAATGTCGCCGATGCGCTTCAAGCCAACGCGGGCAAGCGACGCAACGGTTGCGCCGTCGAGCCTGAGCGCGGCAAGCGGCAGGGGGCTGAGCAGCTCGCGCTCCTTGCCGCCGGCATAGCTTGCCGGCTCGCCATAACGCGCCGCCGCGTGCGCAGCACCAATGGTGCCGGCAACCGCGAGCGAAAAGGTAAAGCCGGCGCGCTCGAGGCGCTGCCCAAGATCCGCGATCAATGCGTCTTCGCCGCCCCACAAATGCGCGCAGCCGCCGATGTCGAGTAGCAGGCCATCGGGCGCATCGCAGGCGACGAGCGGCGTATAGCGCAGGCACCATTCGGCGATGGTGTCGAGCAGGGCGCTGTCCGCCACGGCATCTTCCTCGATCGCCTCGATAGTCGGATGCATGGCGCGCGCCTGCGCCAGCGTGAGGCCCGGCGTGAGACCGAGCGCTTCCGCCGCCGCATCGACGGCGACGAGAAGCTCGGCATTGCCGCGCTTGCCGTAGACGACGAGGGGGGTATCCCTCCCCCGAAGGGGGAGGGTGGCCGGCGAAGCCGGCCGGGTGGGGGATGCGGCAAGAGGAACCCCACCCCGGCTCGCTTCGCTCACCGACCCTCCCCTGAAGGGGAGGGATAAGAAAGCCTCACGCGACTCTTCGCGCGCGCGGACGATGCGGTCGGTCGAGAAGCGGCAGAGCCAGAGGTTCACCATGCGCGAGACGGAAACGCTCATCGCTGTCACTCCATTCGAGAATCCATGAGCCGAGGGAGCCGCGGCGGTTGCGGACGAGATGCGTTGCAAAGCGTGGCGCGCCGGGGCCGTAGCCTTCTTCTTTACCTCCCCCTGGAAGGGGGAGGTCGGCGCGCATTAGCGCGCCGGGTGGGGGTGATCTCTTTTCAAACGTGACCCCACCCCGCCTCGTTTCACTCGGCGACCCTCCCCTTGCAGGGGAGGGATAAGAACAGGCGGACGGCGCAGCTTTGACGACCCAGCGCGTCGCCGCGGTCGAGGCATCGTCCGCGGGCGACGCGCGCAGCAGAACGGCAAGCGCGCCACTCTCGGCCGCGGCCAGCGACAGCCGCCGCACCGCGACCGCATCGATCGCGCCATGCCGCCACTCGCCGATCACGGCGCGAACCGCGCGGCAGCGCAGCGCCTCTTCCATCGCCCAGAGCAGGTCGCGCGGCTTTGCCGCGGCGACGGCGATCAGCCGCTCAGGCGCAAGGCCGAAGGCCTCGAGACCGTCGCCGTAGGGCGCGCCGCTTTCGGCAAGCGCCAGGTCCTCGGCGATCCAGCAGAGGCGGGCGCGTTCGCGCGCCGCCAGCCCGAGCATGAAACCCGTTGCCGCCGTGAGATGCGCCTCACTCGCCGCGGCGATCTCATGCAGCGCGCCACGCGCCAGGCCGCCGCCGAGCACGGCGTCGATCGCCGCGATGCCGAGCGGCAGCGTGCCCGCCGCGTCCTCGAGGAGACTGGGCTTTTCCAGGGCGCGCAAGCGTTGGCGCAACTGTTCGAGCATCGTTTAAGCCTTTGGAGACACAACTAAATCCGGCCAAGCGGCAGGATGTTGTTGCTCCAGATGTTCCCTATTTGTTCTAATGTGGACCTGAAGACTGCAGGTCGTCAAGCCGCAAGGGAAAGGGGATGCGGCGGCGAAGACGACACCATGCCTAGGCTGCCGATAGCGGAGCGAATTTCGGAATTAACGTCGCCCCGTCTTGTGAGTCGTCGGAACTCGCCGCACCATCCGCGCGGGAAACAGTGGGGGACATCATGGCTCAACTTTTCGCCGCGATCCGGCGCGGCAAAGTCAAACCGGGCATGGCTCAGGAATTCGCCAAGCGGGTGGAGGCGGGCGCCGTGCCGGCCATGAAGAAGATGGACGGCTTCAAGGGCTACTATTTGATCGCCGGCGCCGATGACACCATCATCGCGGTCTCGTTGTTCACCAACAAGGCGGTCGCCGAAACCTCGACGCAGACGCTGATGCCGTGGATCAAGGAAAACCTCGGTCCGTTGCTGGCCTCGCCGACCGAGGCGATCGACGGCGTCGTCGTGGTCAGCGCGTAGACCCGATACGGCAAACGTCCGTCGGCGGTACACAATCTGCGATAACAATCGCGATGGACAGGACTTCGCCAACCATCAAATGAAAAACCCGGCTCAAGGGCCGGGTTCTTCCTTTTCGTGTGGTGCCGAAATCAGGCCGTCTTGTCGACGGCTGTTCCCGTTCCCGGCGCCGGGGCGGCTTGGACGGGAGCCTGCACGGCTCCGTCGTCGCTGTCCCCATCGTGATCCGGTCCAGGCCCTTCGGCCTTTTCCGGAGTGACCGGCGCCGTGTGCGCCGATCCAATCGCAGAAATACTCATACTCACCTCTCGTGTTGGAGAGGCCATCAGGAGTAATTCTGACCCGCTAACATTTGCCTAAAAACCGGCCTACCGAATTACCGCCGCAACAGCGCCTTGCCGCGCGACGTCAGCACCAGCCGCGCCTCGCTCATGGCGGCGCCGTTCTCGAAACGGACGAGACCTTCGGAGATCGCGTCTTCCCAGATCGACAGATGCGGGCAACTGCGCCGCCAGGCTTCGGCGTCGGCATAGCTGCGCGGCGCCTCCTCGACCCAGGCGAGAAATTGATGCGTCAAGGCGGGCGCGGCGGGGTGCATGGGGCTTTTTACACCCGAAGCTTCAGTCCGTCATCCTGAGGAGCGAGCCGCATCGCGGCGAGCCTCGAAGGATGACAAGCCCGGGCCGTTCATCCTTCGAGGGCCGCCTTCGGCGGCCACCTCAGGATGAGGGATCACGCCGGCTTCTCCACCGTATGGATGTCGATCTTCAACTCCAGCGTCTTGTGCACCGGGCATTTGTCGGCGATCTCCATCAGCTTCTGGCGCTGCTCGGCATCGAGCGGACCCTCGAGCGTGATGGCGCGCTCGATGTGGTCAACCGTGTTGGTCTTGGTGTCGCAGGTCTCGCAATCCTTGACGTGGATCTTGTCATGCGACAGCCGCACCGAGACGTTCGTCAGCGGGATTTTCTTGAAGTCGGCATAGAGGCGGATGGTCATCGAGGTGCAGGCGCCGAGCCCCGCGAGCACGTAGTCGTAGGGGCCGGGGCCGCTGTCGAGGCCGCCGAGCTTGACCGGCTCGTCGGCGAGCATGCGATGCGGGCCGCTCAAGATCTCCTGCTGGAATTTGCCGCCGTGCGTTTCGCGCACCAGCACCAGGCCGTGCTCGACTTCCTCCTCGGTCATGTTGGGCGGCTGATCGAGATAGCGCGACGCCCAGGCCGCAATGACGTCGGCGACATACTCGGCATCGCTTTTCTTGCTCAGGAGATGATCGGCGCCGGCCAGCGAGACGAAGCTCTTCGGGTGACGCGCCGCGACGAAAATCTGGGTGGCGTTGTCGATGCCGACCTGGGCGTCGGTCGGCGAATGGAAGATGAGCAGCGCCTTGCGCAGATTCGCAAGGCTCTCGTGCAAGCGCTTCTCGGCAATGTCGTCGAGGAATTCGCGCTTGATGCGGAACGGCCGGCCGACCAGCGACACCTCGACCTCGCCCTGTTCGCGGATGGCGCCGACATGCTCCTTGAACAAATTGGTGACGTGGCTGGGATCGCTCGGCGCGGCGATGGTCACCACGGCGCGGGCGTCGGGAATCTTGTGCGCGGCCGCGAGCACCGCGGCGCCGCCCAGGCTGTGGCCGATCAGGATCGCCGGCACGCCGTGCGTCTCCTTCAAGTGCCGGGCGGCGAGGATCAGGTCCTCGACATTGGAGGAGAAATGGGTGTTGGCGAATTCACCCTCGCTCATGCCGAGTCCGGTGAAGTCGAAGCGCATGGTGGCGATGCCGACATTGGCCAGCCGCTCGGAGATGCGCTTGGCGGCGAGATTGTCCTTACCGCAGGTGAAGCAGTGCGCGAACAGCGCATAGGCCGTGGGCTTGCCCAGCGGCAGATCGATGAGCGCCGCGAGCTTCTCGCCTTGGCTGTTGGGGAAATCGAAACGCTCGGTGCGCATGGGTTAGCCTTTCCAAGTCGGCGCGCGGCGATGAACCACGTCCTTGAAGTCGTTGGATGATTTCCAGGACGGTTCGCGCGGTTCGCATTTCGGCTGCGGCGTGTAGGCCGACGGGCCGGTCATTTCCATGTTGGGAATATAACGCGGGCAGTTGGGGAAAATGGCGCGGGTGGCCACTCTCACGATCAATTGCGCGCCGACCGTTTCCGACATCAAAGGATCGTTATCGGAAGCGCGCGCCGTGCCGTTGACGCGCAGCCGCTTCGGCTTGCCGTGCATGGCAATGAAAAGGATGCCGACATTCGGATTGACCTTGATATTGCCGAGGCTCTTGAACATGCCGTTGCCGTCATAGTCGGGAAAGGCGAGCTCCGCGGCACCGGTGACGCGCACGAAACCCGGCAGGCCGCCCTTGAACGAGCAATCCGGCCGGCCTTCGGCGTCGGCGGTGGCAAGGAAGAAGTAAGCGCAGCTTTCGATGAAGGTCTTGTCGTCGGCTGTGAGGGCCGTGCGCGTGAGCTTTTCCTCCAGCCGGTCGGCGATGCGCCGGCTCTGGAAGCGGTCCTGCAGCTCGCGGTTGCCGTCGTGATACAGGATGCTCATTGCTCACCTCACAGATTGGCAGCGTGGACGGCGAACTACTTGTCGCCGGAAATATGCCTGCGCCGGATGCGGCGCACCAGCAGCCAGATCGCCACCAGCGCCACCGGCACAAACAGCGCGGTGGCAACAGGGATATTAATGGGCAGCCCCTCGTCCTGCGCGCCCTTGGCGAGATAGCCGAACAGCCCCACCACGTAGTAGCTCACCGCCGCGACCGAGAGGCCCTCGACCGTGGTCTGTAATCGCAGTTGCAGCCGGGTGCGCTCGTTCATCGACTTGAGCAGGTCGCGGTTCTGCTGCTCGAGCTCGACGTCGACGCGGGTGCGCAGCAGGTTGGCGGCGCGCGCCAGCTTCTGCGACAGGTTGTTTTGCCGGTCCTCGGTCGAGGCGCAGGTGCGCATGGCGGGCGACATGCGCCGCGCCAGGAACGACGACCAGGTCGGCATACTTTCCACCTTGCGCTCGCCGATGGTGGTCAGGCGAAGCTGCACCAACTCGTTATAGGCGCGGCTCGCGCCGAAGCGGAACAAACTCGCCGCGGCGCCAGCCTCGAGCTCGGCGGCAAGCTCGGTCAGTTCGTCGAGCAGCCGGTGGTTGTCGACGAGCTGCTCGGTGCGGCGCATCTCCTCGGTGACCTCGGCAAGCCGCGCTTCGATGCGGCCGATCGAGGGCGACAGCCGCTGCGCCTCGGGCAGGCCGAGCAGCGCCAGCGTCCGGTAGGTCTCGAGCTCGACCAGGCGCTGCACCAACGCGCCGGCGCGCTCGGGGCTCAAACCGCGGTCGAGCACCAGGATGCGCACGAAACCGGCGGCGTCGGGCTGAAAGTCGGTCGCAAACAGCGCGTCGCCTTCGGAGTTTTCCGCCGCGGCCAGGCTCACGCGGTCGAACAGGCGCTCGAATGCGACCTTCTTCTCCTTGTCGGCGATGAGATGCAAATCGAGCGCGACCAGCACCGGGCCGGGCTGCGGCAGGCTGCGCATCGGCGCGGCAAGCGACACGGCGGCCGGGTGGAACGGCTCGGCGCTCTCGGAGGCGAGCTCCCAGGTGTAGGTGGTGAATTCGGAATGCTGCTCCCAGCGCAGCGTCGCGCCGCCGAGCGCGATGCGGTGGTGCTTGGCTTCGGCCTTGAGTGGATCGAGCCCATGCCGCGCGCAGAAATCGGCGAGCGCGGCGCGATCGAGCCGGCCGGCATCGCCGGCGGTCAAGAAGGCGAAATGCAGCACCCGCCGCGGCGTCTCGATCGGCGTGAACGGGCGCGCATGCACCTCGCCCAAAACCGCCGCGCGCAGCGGATGCGCGGAAAGCCGCGCGTCGCCGCCGCTGCCGATGGAAACCTCAGCGCTCATGGTCCCGACCCGCGTGCCTCAATTTTCCACCGCGGCTGCTGCAATCCGCAGCAATCGTCCGGAGCGAAGTTCCATGCGCCGAAAATATCATAACCGAAACATATAATTCGCCCCGCTGGCACGGAATTTGCTGCTTTGCAGCACGGATCGGGATTGGGCAGCCGGGCTCAACATAAGGCGTTTCTCGGCGGCCTTTAAGCACAGGGAGTCGAGAAATGGACTACGTCAAGCCAGTCGATGTCGCCAGCGCGATGGTCGAAACCGGACGCCGCAAGCTCACGTTGTCACCTGTCGATCTTGTCATCCGCGGCGCGCTCGCCGGCTCAATTCTGGCGGCGGCGACGAGCCTCGCCTTGACCGGCATCGTGCAGACCCACGTGCCGCTGGTCGGCGCGCTCATCTTCCCCGTGGGCTTGATCCTGATCGTGCTGCTCGGGCTCGACCTGGTCACCGGCGCCTTCGGCCTGGTGCCGCTGCCGTGGCTCGAGCGCGACGCCAGCGTGCCGAGCCTGCTCGCCAATTTCGCCTGGATCTTCCTCGGCAACCTCATCGGCAGCGTCGCCTATGGCGGCTTGCTGGCGATTGCGCTGACCAACTTCGGAACCGCCGCGCCCACCGGCGTCGCCGCCACCATTATCGCCGTCGCGCAAGCCAAGACCACAGGCTACGAAGCGCTCGGCTTTGCCGGCCTCGTCACCGTCTTCGTCAAGGCGATGCTGTGCAACTGGATGGTCTGCCTCGCCATCGTCGCGGCCATGACCACCAACTCGACCATCGGCAAGATCGCCTGCGCCTACATGCCGGTGTTCATCTTTTTCGCGCAGGGCTTCGAGCACTCGGTGGTGAACATGTTCATCATCCCCACCGGCATGATGATGGGCGCCAAAGTCACCGTCGCCGAATGGTGGCTGTGGAATCAGATTCCGGTGACGCTCGGCAATCTGGTCGGCGGCTTCATCTTCACCGGCCTTGCGATCTACATCACGCATCGGCCGCGCTCGGCGCCGTCGCCGCTCACGATGCCGACGCAGGTGCCAGCAGAATGACACACTGAGGCCAGCAGCGCGCTGGCGGGCGAAACGGCAAGCGGCGATTTCGAACCTGAACAGAAGCGCTACCTGGAAGGGTTCGTCGCCGGCTTGCAGATCGCCAAGACGGCAAAGGGGCTCGCCGGTGCCGGGACTGCCACACCCGGTGCCGGCGCCCCTGCGCCCGTACCCGAACCTGTCGGGCCCGACGCGGCGGCGCTGAAGGCGCAGAACAAGGTGCTGGCCGGCGGCGGCAAGTTATCCGACCCGGAAAAATTCAAGCGTGACGAGCATCCGTTCGACACTTACGAACGGCTCAAAGCGCACGCCGCCAAGAATGAATACCCGAAGCCGCCGGACAATTTCCGCTGGCGCTTCTTCGGCCTGTTCTATGTGGCGCCGAACCAGAATTCGTACATGTGCCGCTTGCGGATACCGAACGGCATCCTCAACGCCTATCAATTCGCAGGGCTCGCCGATCTCGCCCAGCGTTATGGCGGCGGCTACGCGCACGTGACGACGCGCGCCAACATCCAGATCCGCGAAATCGAGGCCAAGAACGCCGTCGCCATGGTCGAGGCGGTGCAGGGCTTGGGGCTTTGCTCGCGCGGCTCCGGCGCCGACAACATCCGCAATGTCACCGGCACGCCGACCGCCGGTATCGACCGCCAAGAGCTGATCGACACGCGGCCTTACGCGCGCGAGTGGCACTTCCACATCCTCAACGACCGCGGGCTCTACGGCCTGCCGCGCAAGTTCAACGTCGCCTTCGACGGCGCCGGCATCATTCCGGTGCTGGAAGACACCAACGACATCGGCTTTCAGGCGGTGACCGTGAAGGACGGCTTTGGTTTGGAGCCCGGCGTCTGGTTCCGGCTCTGCCTCGGCGGGCTCACAGGCCATCACAGTTTTGCCGGCGACACCGGCGTCATCGTCAAACCGGCGGAGGCGACACTGGTTGCCGACGCCGTCGTCCGTGTCTTCATCGATACTGGCGACCGAACCGACCGCACCAAGGCGCGGCTCAAATACGTGCTCGACAAACTGGGCGTCGAGAAGTTTCTCGGCCTGATGGAAGACAAGCTCGGGCACAAGCTGACCCGCGCCGTGCCCGGCGCCACTGAGCCGCGGCCGGCGTTTTCGCGTACCGCGCATATCGGCATCCATCCGCAGAAGCAGGATGGCCTGCACTGGATCGGCGTCGTCGTGCCGGTCGGGCGTATGACGGTGCCGCAGATGCAGGGCTTGGCCGATGTCGCGCGCGACTTCGGCGACGGCGATATAAGGCTCACCGTTTGGCAGAATTTGCTCATCTCAGGCGTGCCCGCCGACAAGCTCGAAGCGGCCACGGCAAAGATCGAGGCGATCGGGCTGTCCATCGAGACCAACGCCATCCGCTCCGGTCTCGTCGCCTGTACCGGCAACACCGGCTGCAAGTTCGCCGCTTCCGACACCAAGCGCCATGCCGAGGAGATCGCCGCCTGGTGCGAGACGCGCCTCGTTATCGACACGCCGGTCAATATCCATCTCACCGGCTGCCATCATTCCTGCGCTCAGCATTTCGTCTCCGAAATCGGCATGCTCGCCTGCAAGATCGATGTCGGCGAGGACGCCGATCCGGTCGAGGGCTATCACGTGCTGATCGGCGGCGGCTTCGGCCCCGCTGCTGCGCTCGGGCGCGAGCTCTACCGCGACGTCAAGGCCGAGGACGCGCCGAAGGCGGTCGAGCGCATCCTCAAAGCCTACCTCGCGCATCGCGCCTCGCCGGCGGAAAGCTTCCTCACTTTCGCGCGCCGCCACGAGATCGACGCGCTCAAGGCCATGGCTGAGGCCGAGGCGGCCGCATGAGCATTACCCCGCCGTCGCGCCCGATCCCGTCGTTCCTGCCGGAAAGCGCGCCGTTCACGCCGGAGCAGCGCGCTTGGCTCGACGGGCTGTTCGCCGGCCTGTTCGGCCTCGAAGGCGGCGTCACGCCGCTATCCGGCGCCGACGTCGCCAGGCTGTTGCCTGAACTTGTCACCGCCGCGCCGGCCGAAACGCCCGCCGGGGAAGACGACGGCGCGCCGTGGCACGATCCGACCATCGTGCTGCCGGAGCGCATGAAGCTCGCCGAAGGCCGGCCGCTGCCGCGGCGCCTGATGGCGGCGATGGCGCAGCAGGACTGCGGCCAGTGCGGCTACAATTGCAAGGATTACGCCGATGCGCTGTTCGGCAAGAAAGGAAAAGCGGCTGAACCTGTGCGTGCCGGGCGGCAAGGACACCGCCCGCATGCTCAAGCAGCTCTATCAGGAATTCGAGAGCGGCGCGCCCAAGGCCGATGCGGCGGCGGAGCCCGCGCCGGCTCCGCTCGCCGCGCCCGGCCGCTCGCGCGACAATCCGCTCACCGCCACCTTCGTCTCCCGCCGCCGCCTCAACAAGGACGGCTCGGAAAAGGAAACTTGGCACATCGAATTCGATCTCGCCGAGAGCGGCCTCGATTACGCGGTCGGCGATTCCTTCGGCATCTTCCCGACCAACGATGCGGCGCTGGCCGACGCCGTGATCGCCGCGGTCGGCGCGCCGCCGGGCCTGGACATCGGCGGGCGGCCGCATGCGCGACGTTCTGCTCGACAGCGTGTCGCTATCGCCGGCGCCGGACATGCTGTTCCAGCTCATCTCGTATCTGACCGGCGGCGAGCGGCGCAAGAAAGCGCAGGCGCTGGCCGAAGGCCGCGACCCCGACGGCGACGCCGCAACGCTCGACGTGCTGGCGGCAATTGAGAAATTCCCCGGCATCCGTCCCGATCCCGAAGCCTTCATCGAGGCGCTCGACGTGCTGCAGCCGCGCGTCTATTCGATCTCGTCGTCGCTGAAATCCAATCCCGGCCGCGTTTCGCTCACGGTCGATGCCGTGCGCTACAACGTCGGCAACCGCACGCGGCTCGGCGTCGCCTCGACCTTCCTCGGTGGCCGCATCAAGCCCGGTGACAAGATCAAGGTCTATGTGCAGAAGGCGCAGCACTTCGCGCTGCCGGCCGATCCGGCAAAGCCGATCATCATGATCGGCCCCGGCACCGGCGTCGCGCCGTTCCGCGCCTTCCTGCAGGAGCGCATCGCCACCAAGGCGCCGGGCCCGAATTGGCTCTATTTCGGCCATCAGCGCAGCGACTACGACTTCTTCTACAGGGAGGAGTTCGACGCCATGCGCAAGAGCGGCCATCTGACGCGGCTGACGCTCGCCTGGTCGCGCGACGGCAAGGAAAAAATCTACGTGCAGCACCGCATGCGCGAGGACGGCCGCGATCTGTGGGACTGGATCAGTCACGGCGCGCACATCTACGTCTGCGGCGACGCCCTGCGCATGGCGAAAGACGTCGAGAAGGCGCTGATCGACGTCGTCGCCGAGCACGGCAAGCGCTCGCCGGAAGACGCCGCGCGCTTCGTCGCCGAGCTGAAGAAAAACGACCGCTACCAGGCCGACGTCTACTGACATGAGCATCACCGTCACCCGCACCCCCGCCGAGACACCGCCCGTCACGCATGGCAGCGCTGTCGCGGTTGCCGGTGTTTTTTGCGCTCGACGGCAAGCGCGTGGTCGTCGCCGGCGGCAACGCCGCGGCGGCGTGGAAAGCAGAGCTGATGTCGGCGGCCGGCGCCCATGTCGCGGTCTACGCCGAGGACTGCGGCACAGAGATGCTGAAACTTGCCGCAGAGCCGCCGCGCGGACCGATCGCGGTCGAGCCGCGCGGCTGGACTGCGGCCGATTTTGAGGGGGCCACGCTCGCAATCGGCGCATTCGACGACGACGACGCGGCTGGCGCATTCGCCGCGGCGGCGCGCGCCGCCCACGTCGCCGTCAACGTCATCGACAAGCCGGCGTTCTGCGATTTCGCCTTCGGCGCCATCGTCAACCGCTCGCCGCTGGTGATCGGCATCTCGACCGACGGCGCGGCGCCGGTGTTCGCGCAAGCGATCCGCGCCAAGCTTGAGGCCATGCTGCCGCAGGGCTTTGCGCTGTGGGCGGAGGCAGCCTCGCGCTGGCGCGCGGCGGTCAAGGCCTCCGGGCTGCCGTTTTCGGCGCGGCGCAAGTTCTGGCAGCTGTTCACCGCGCATGCGGTGACGCATCCGGACGAGGCGCCCGGCAACGACGACTTCGTCGGTTTTCTCAACGGCGCCCGCGGTCTCGGCGCCGCCGCCGACTATGGCTCGGTCACGCTGGTCGGCGCCGGGCCCGGCGATCCGGAATTGCTGACCTTGCGCGCGGTGCGCGCGCTGCAATCGGCCGACGTCATTTTGTTCGACGATCTGGTGTCGCGCGAGGTGCTCGATTTCGCCCGCCGCGAGGCGAAGAAACTGCTGGTCGGCAAGACCGGCTACGGCCCGTCGTGCAAACAGGACGACATCAACGCGCTGATGGTCGGCCTCGCCAAGCAGGGCAAGCGCGTGGTGCGGCTCAAGGGCGGCGATCCGCTGATCTTTGCCCGCGGTGCCGAGGAGATCGCCGCCTGTAAGGAGGCTGGCATCGCGGTCGAGGTGGTACCGGGCATCACCGCGGCGCAAGGCGCCGCCGCGCGGCTCGGGCTGCCACTCACCGGGCGCGGCCAGGCGCGCCGCCTGCAATACATCACCGGCCACGCCCGCGATGGCGCGATGCCCGCCGATATCGACTGGCAGAGTCTTCGCCGATCCGTCGACCACCACGGCGATCTACATGCCGGTGAAGACGCTGGACGCGCTCATCGCCAAGGCGATCGACGCGGGCCTCGACCCACAGACCCCTGCGATTGCCATTGCCCGCGCGACGCAAGCCGACCAGGCCGTCGTTGCCGCGAGCGCCGCGGAACTGCCCGCGCGCCTTGCCGCGCAGAGCCTGCCCGGCCCGGTGCTGGTGATGCTCGGCCGCGCGCTCGCCGCGCAATCCGCCGCGGGCGAGGCCGCCACGCGCTCGGCCGGAGCCTGAGGCGCCGATCCAATCGACACCTGCGTAAACTCAAGGAGAAGCGACCATGACACGTGAGGGGCTGACGGAAAAACTTCTCGACATCAAGCGCGAGAAGGGCTGGACCTGGAAATACATCTGCGGCGAGATCGGCGGCATGTCGCCGATCCTGGTGACCGGCGCGATCCTCGGCCAGATGAAACTGACCAAGCCGCAGGCGGCCAACGCCGCCAAGCTGTTTGGCCTGTCGAAAGCTGAGCAGGCGCTGCTCAACGAGGTGCCGTTCCGCGGCACCGGCACGCCGATGCCGCCGACCGACCCGCTGATCTACCGCTTCTACGAGCTGATCATGGTCAACGGTCCGGCGCTGAAGGCGCTGATCGAGGAGGAGTTCGGCGACGGCATCATGTCGGCGATCGACTTCGACATGGACATCACGCGCAAGGCCGACCCCAAGGGCGACCGTGTCGCGCTCGGCATGACCGGCAAGTTTTTGCCGTACAAATATTACGGCGCGACGGGCAATGCGTTGGCGGTGGGGTTGAAGGAGGAGTAGATCTTCTGTGCCCTCCCCACCCGGGCCGCGCTTGCGCGCGCCCGGGCGCAGCGCTCTTGTGGGGAGGGATCGCTCGCGGCAGACAACGCTGGCGAAGCGAGCGGAGTCGTGGGAGTTTGCGCGACTATAGTCCGTTGAACGGCAACACGCGCAGTCTCGCCCGTGCGATGTCAACCGACAGGATGGCGCCGCTCTCCAGTTCATCGGCGGCCTGCCGAATTGCCGAGAGGACCGCTGCGACCAATTGCGGCGGGCGTCGGAACGTCGGCCCGAATTTGGATGACGCTCGGTCAAGCGCGTTGGGTCGCCGCGTTCACGAATGCGATCCGAATCATCGGCCGTCAGCATGACATGCCCGTGTCGGCATCCAAGATCTGCATCGATTCGTCGCCCCGGCCGATGGTCGACCAGTCACCGCCTGAAATCCGGAATTGACGAGAAGATCGATCCAGCCCGGCGACAAATTCATGTCGATCAGGAACTTCATCAGCGCGTGGTGAGCTCGATCTCGCGCTCTTCGGCGCGCCAGGCGGCATAGCGCAGGGCTTCAGAAATATCGTCGCGTTCGAGATACGGATAGTCGGCCAGAAGCTCTTCGACCGTGCGACCGGCGCCGATCTGCCCGACGATCGTGCCGACTGTGACGCGCAAGCCGCGAATGCACGGCTTGCCGCCCATGACTTCGGCGTTTTGCGTGATGCGCGGGAAATCGGTCATGGCGGCATCCAGTTGAGATTGGTCATCAGGCCGCGGTGCTTCCAGAACGCCTCGACTTCGTCATCGGAGGCGAGCGGCCCGCGGCGAGCCGCCTGGATGGCGGCCCGTTCGTCTTCGCCCAGAGCGATAGCGGTCTCCGGTGCGCCGCGCCTCGATAGTCGCGGGCGAGTCTCGGAGAGTCTCCTCCTGGTCCTCGGCTGGCGGGCTACCCGTTCCAGAATGGTTTTCACTGCAGGGCTCATGCCCATAGCCCGAAACGCACGCAAATCGCCACGGCGGTTTGCGACGCGCGCGACCTCGCGTTGCGCGTTAGACCGAAAGGCGTCAGGCGGTACCCCAAGGGCGACCTTCCAGAGGGGAAGCGGGACCGCCCGTATCCCCCCACATAGTGCCCCATGAAACATATCGGTTCTCTGCGGCCACTAGGACAACATCGCCGCGTCGTCTCCGTCCACGCTGCAACGATGAGCTTCGTCGCGGCGAGATCTCGGCGCCGACGGCAGTCCGCGCGTACTGCCGATGGCTGACCAAGGCGGATCTCGCAGACTCGCGCGTCTGCCGGCTGACCCGCGCATCCATGGCCTGGCACATGTAAGCCTTACGGAAGTCCGAGCTTACAGAGGCTCATGGTGGATGCGCCGAGCGTCGCGCCCGGCCATGGCGGCGCAGAGTGCGCGCAACGGCGCTTACTTTTCGGCCTTGCTCTCGCGCTTCCTTGGCGCCGGCTTCTTCTTCGTCGGCGCCGCCGACCAGCACCTGCGGGCCGATTTCGGCGAGCGTGTTGACGCCGGTCAGCGCCATGGTGACCGATAATTCCTTCTTCAAAATGTCGATCGCCTGCGTGACGCCCGCCTTGCCGCCGGCGCCGAGGCCGTAGACATAGGCGCGGCCGATGAGGCAGGCGCGCGCGCCGAGCGCCAGCGCCCGCACGATGTCGGCGCCGGTGCGCACGCCGCCGTCGAACAGCACTTCGGTGTCGGAGCCGACCGCGTCGGCGATTGCCGGCAGCGCGTGGATCGTCGACGGCGCGCCATCGAGCTGGCGGCCGCCGTGGTTCGACACCACGATGGCGTCGGCACCGACTTTGACCGCGGTCCTGGCGTCCTCGACGTCGAGAATACCCTTGATGACCACCTTGCCCGGCCAGATCGATTTGAGCCACTCGACGTCCTTCCACGACAGCGCCGGATCGAACTGCGTCTGGATCCACTGCGACAGCTTGGTGACGCCTTCCATGCCCTTGATGTGACCGGCGAGGTTGCCGAAGGTCTTGCGCCGGCCGTTGAGGATGCTCCATGCCCAGGCCGGCTTGCTGGCGATGTCGAGAATGTTGGACAGGCGGAGCTCCGGCGGCACCGTCATGCCGTTGCGGATATCCTTGTGGCGCTGGCCGAGCACCTGCAGGTCGACGGTCAGCACCAGCACGTTGCATTTGGCGGCGATGGCGCGCTCGAGAATATCCTTGGAGAAGCCGCGGTCCTGGATGACGTAGAGCTGGAACCAGAACGGCTTGCCGGTCGCCTCGGCGATGTCCTCGATCGAGCAGATCGACATGGTCGACAGCGTGAAGGGAATGCCGGCTTCGTCGGCGGCCTGTGCCGCCAGCATCTCGCCGTTGCCGTACTGCATCCCGGCCATGCCGATCGGCGCCAGGATGAGCGGTGCCGCGATTTTCTGTCCGAGCACCGTGGTGGCGAGGTCGCGCTGCGAAATATCGACCATCACCCGCTGGCGCAGTTTGATCGCCTCGAGGTCGGCGCGGTTGGCGCGCAGCGTCTGCTCGGTATAGGAACCGCCGTCGACGTATTCGAAAAAGGCGCGCGGCACGCGCCGCCGCGCCTGCCCGCGCAGGTCCTCGATGCTGGGGAAAACTTTCATACCCGGCCCGTAAAATAGTTCCCCATTCGGGTAGCACAGCAAAAGGCGCCCGGAAACAGAGCGGCAGCGCCGACGATGCCGGCATTTGGCGGCCTTGAGCCGCGCGGTAATGATTGCTTACAATTTTTGAGCAAAAATCCGGGCTTGGCCTTTTAAAACCTAGGTGATTATAAGGGCGCCTTAAGGCTGAGGCGAAGGGGCATTAATGGCTCGACATTATTTCGGCACGGATGGCATCCGCGGCCGCGCCAACAAGGTGATCACGCCCGAGCTCGCGCTCAAGGTTGGGCAGGCGGCCGGCCTCATCTTCAAGAACGGCGACCACCGTCACCGCGTCCTCATCGGCAAGGACACCCGCCTGTCCGGCTACATGATCGAGACCGCGCTGGTCGCGGGCTTCACCTCGGTCGGCATGGACGTGCTGCTGACCGGCCCGATCCCGACGCCCGGCGTCGGCATGCTGACGCGCTCGATGCGCGCCGATCTCGGCGTCATGATCTCGGCCTCGCACAATCCGTTCGACGACAACGGCATCAAGCTGTTCGGCCCGGATGGCTTCAAGCTCTCCGACGAGGTCGAGACCAGGATCGAGGCGCTGATCGACGGCGACCTCACCAAGCAGCTTGCCGGCAGCAACGACCTCGGCCGCGCCAAGCGCATCGACGGCGTGCAGGATCGCTACATCGAGTTTGCCAAGCGCACGCTGCCGCGCGCG
Organism: uncultured Alphaproteobacteria bacterium; assembly: GCA_963822035.1. Classification (GTDB taxonomy): domain Bacteria; phylum Pseudomonadota; class Alphaproteobacteria; order Rhizobiales; family Xanthobacteraceae; genus Pseudolabrys. The sequence goes on from CAWGGC010000005.1 coordinate 95,537, forward strand.
CTCGACCTTTCCGGCCTGCGCGTCGTCATCGATTGCGCCAACGGCGCCGCCTACAAGGTCGCGCCCGGCGCGCTGTGGGAACTGGGCGCCGACGTCATCTCGATCGGCGTCGAGCCGGACGGCTTCAACATCAACAAGGAATGCGGCTCGACCGACCTGAATGCGATCGTGCGCAAGGTGCGCGAAATGCGCGCCGACATCGGCATCGCGCTCGACGGCGATGCCGACCGCGTCATCATCATCGACGAGCGCGGCCACATCGTCGACGGCGACCAGTTGCTCGCGGTCATCGCCGAAAGCTGGAAGGAAGACGGCCGTCTCGCCAAGCCCGGCGTGGTCGCGACCGTGATGTCCAATCTCGGCCTCGAGCGGCATCTTGCCGCGCTCGGCCTCGAGCTCATCCGCACCCCGGTCGGCGACCGCTACGTGCTCGAGCACATGCGCACGCACGGCTACAACATCGGCGGCGAGCCGTCCGGCCACATCATCCTGTCCGACTACACCACCACGGGCGACGGCTTCGTCGCCGCGCTGCAGGTGCTGGCGGTGATCAAGCGCCGCGACAAGCCGGTGTCGGAAATCTGCCACCGTTTCGAAGCGCTGCCGCAGGTGCTCAAGAACGTGCGCTACCAGACCGGCAAGCCGCTGGAGAACGCCGCCGTGCGCACCGCGATCGCGTCGGCCGAACGCAAGCTCGGCCGCGGCGGCCGTCTCATCGTGCGCCCGTCGGGCACCGAACCGGTGATTCGCGTGATGGGCGAGGGCGACGACAAGGCGCTGGTGGAAGCCGCGGTCGACGACGTGGTCGAAGCGCTGATCGGCGTCGCGGCTTAACCTCTCCGGCTACCTCTCAAATTCGTAAACGAAATCTTAATCGCGAAATCTCCGCGTTTTGCGCGGGATTTTGCGCCGGATTTTTATGGCTGCGGATCCGTTAAAAAACGTCGTTAAAAAACAAGGTTAAGAGCCACTTAACGATTTGCTGCCACTGTCGCGCATCCATCCGCCGCCCGGACGTCCGGCGGATTCGAAAAAGGATGTGCAATGGTGGCCTCGCGTCTTCGACCTTGCATTCTCGCCGCAGCTTTCATGCTCGCCGCCACGGCCGCGCGGGCCGCGGATTATTCTCCGCCGCCGCCGGTCTACGTGCCGCCGCCGGTGATCGAGGAATTTTCCGGCTGGTACCTGCGCGGCGACATCGGTTTCAGCAATCAGAGCGTCGAGAGCCTGTCCGCCACCAACTACTCGAACTTCGCCTCGGTGCAGAACGCCACCAAGGATTTCGATGCGGCGCCGTTCTACGGAATCGGCGTCGGCTACTATTTCAATGACTGGCTGCGCTTCGATGTAACCGGCGAGTATCGCGCCAAGGCCAACTTCCACGGCCTCGACATCGGCGCGTTACCCGGCGGCGGCTTCGCAGACGACCGCTACACCGCCAGCAAGTCCGAATGGACTTTCCTGTTCAACGGTTACATCGATCTCGGCACCTGGGACAACTTCACGCCGTTCGTCGGCGCCGGTGTCGGCGCCACCTACAACATCATCAGCAATTTCGGCGACATCTCCGCCTGCGTGAACAGCGGCTCGTGCACCGGCAGCGACGCCTATGGCGACACCGGCAGCAAGTGGAACCTCGCCTGGGCGCTCTACGCCGGCATCGGCTACAAGGTCACGAAGAACGTCTCGCTGGAATTCGCCTACCGCTACATCGATCTCGGCGATGCGGTGACCGGCAACGTGCAGAACATCGTCGGCGTGTGCTGCGCGGTCTACACGTTCCACCATCTGACGTCGAATGACTTCAGGCTGGGCATCCGCGTCAACCTCGACGCTTTCGCCGAGCCGCAGCCGGTCTATTACGCGCCGCCGCCGCAGTACTACCCGCCGCCGCCGCAATACTACGCCCCGCCGCCGGTCTATTCGCCGCCGTTGCGCAGCAAGGGATAGCGCATGGGTGACGCAAGGGTTCGACCGATCGGCTGGTTGCGGACTTCGGCGCTTGCCGCTGCGGCGCTCGCCGTCTCGGGCGCGGCTGCTGTCGCCGCCGACATGCCCGGCGACTACCTGCCGCCGCCGCCACCGGAGACGCCTGCGGTGCGGGGCGTAGAGGTCGCGTCGGGTATCTATCTGCGCGGCGATATCGGCTATCGCTTTCAGCGCATCGGCACCGCTTCCAGCAACGATCCGACCCAGGTGCCGAATATCAGCAGCGCCAAAATCGACGATGCGTTCATCGGCGGGCTGGGCGCCGGCTACAAGCTGGACTGGTTCCGCGTCGACGTCACCGGCGACTATGGCTCGCTCAGCAAATTCAGCGCGACCACCACGTCCGGTAGCGAGCTCACCGCAAAAATCGACGACTTCACCGCGATGGTCAATGCCTATGTCGATCTCGGCCACTGGTCTGGCTTCACGCCTTATATCGGCGGCGGCGTCGGCCTAGCCTACATAACTTTCTCCAATTACAGCGACCCAAGCTCTGCGGCGCCGATGCCGCCGGCCGTGCATCGCTGGAATACGGCCTGGGCCGCAATGGCGGGAGTGAGTTATCAGTTCACCCCCGAACTCATGATGGACGTGGGTTATCGTCACGTCGACCTGGGCAAGGTCGACGGCGGTCCGGGCGGTCAGCTGAATATCAAGCACCTGAGCGGCGACGAGGTCCGTATCGGCTTCCGCTATTTGCTTTATTGATACGCAAGCCCTTACCGCCGGCTCGTCTTTGGTCGGCTTGACCGCGGCTTCCATCTCGCCTATCTCCGCCAGTGGGACACCCCTCCCCAACGAGGGGCGCCTATCTGGAAGGATAGATACATGACAGCGATGAAGCCCGGCGTGCGGCCGGTGACTCCGCACTTTTCGTCCGGCCCCTGCGCCAAGCGCCCTGGCTGGAGCCTCCAAGCCCTCACCGACGCACTGCTGGCCCGCTCGCACCGGTCGAAACCGGGCAAGGCCAAGCTCAAGCGCGCCATCGATTTGACCCGCGACGTGCTGGAAGTGCCCGCGGATTACCGCATCGGCATCGTGCCGGCTTCCGACACCGGCGCCGTCGAATTGGCGATGTGGTCGCTGCTTGGGCAGCGCCCCGTCACCATGTTGGCCTGGGAATCGTTCGGCGAAGGCTGGATCACCGACGTCGAGAAGCAGCTCAAGCTCAAGGACGTCACCGTCATCAAGGCGCCGTATGGCGAGCTGCCCGACCTCACCAAGGTCGATAGCGACACCGACATCGTTTTCACCTGGAACGGCACCACCTCCGGCGTGCGCGTTCCGAATGCCGACTGGATCAAGACGGACCGCAAAGGCCTGACCATCTGTGACGCCACCTCGGCGGCGTTCGCGCAGCCGCTCGACTTCAAGAAGCTCGATGTCGTCACCTTCTCGTGGCAGAAGGCGCTGGGCGGCGAGGGCGCGCACGGCATGCTCATTCTCTCGCCGCGCGCCGTCGAGCGGCTCGAAACCTACAAGCCGGCCTGGCCGCTGCCGAAGATTTTCCGCATCACCAAGGGCGGTAAGATCAACGAGGGCGTGTTTGTCGGCGAGACGCTGAACACGCCGTCGATGCTGTGCGTCGAGGACTATCTCGACACGCTCTCATGGGCGAAATCGATCGGCGGCCTCAAGGCATTGCGCGCGCCGCGCTGACGCCAACGCCAAGGCGATTGCCGACTGGGCTACGAGACGCCGTGGGTCACCAATCTCGCCAAGGACGCGGCGAGCGCCTCGAACACCTCGGTGTGCCTGCGGCTGGTCGATCCGGCGGTGACGCGGTTGCCGGCGGAAGCGCAGATCGGCTTCGTCAAGAGCATGGAGGCGATGCTCGACAAGGAAGGCGTCGCCTATGACGTCGCCAATCATCGCGACGCGCCGGCCTCGTTACGCATCTGGTGCGGCTGCACGGTGGAGACGAGCGACGTCGAAGCTCTGTTGCCGTGGCTCGACTGGGCCTTCGCCGAAGCCAAAGCCGCGCTGCCGAAGGCGGCGTAGCCGCAATTTCATGACTCGCTCCGTCATCCTGAGGTGGCCGTGCGCAGCACGGCCCTCGAAGGATCGACGGCCCGGACGCTGAAACTCATTGGCCGTCCATCCTTCGAGGCTCGCTTCGCTCGCACCTCAGGATGACGGCGCAAAGCTCAGGATAGCTCACATGCCCAAAGTTCTCATTTCCGACGCGCTGTCGCCCGCCGCCGTGCAGATCTTCAAGGATCGCGGCATCGAGGTCGATTTCCAGCCCGCCCTCGGCAAGGACAAGGACAAGCTCGCCGCCATCATCGGCAACTATGACGGGCTCGCCATCCGCTCGGCCACCAAGGTCACGCCCAAGGTGCTCGAGGGCGCCAAGAACCTGAAGGTGATCGGCCGTGCCGGCATCGGCGTCGACAACGTCGATATCCCTGCGGCGACCGCCAAGGGCATCATCGTGATGAACACGCCGTTCGGCAATTCGATCACCACCGCCGAGCACGCGATCTCGCTGATGCTGGCGCTCGCCCGCCAGATCCCGGAGGCCGACGCCTCCACCCGCGCCGGCAAGTGGGAGAAGAACAAGTTCATGGGCGTCGAGATCTTCGGCAAGACGCTCGGCGTCATCGGCTGCGGCAATATCGGTTCGATCGTCGCCGACCGCGCCATCGGTCTGAAGATGAAGGTGATCGCCTACGATCCGTTCCTGTCGCAGGAGCGCGCGACCGAACTCGGCGTCGAGAAGGTCGAGCTCGACGAGCTGTTCAAGCGCGCCGATTTCATCACGCTGCACACCCCGCTCACCGACAAGACCCGCAACATCATCGACGCCGCCGCGCTCGCGAAAATGAAAAAGGGCGTACGCATCGTCAATTGCGCGCGCGGCGGCCTGGTCGACGAGGCGGCGATTGCCGAGGCGCTGAAATCTGGCCAGGTCGCCGGCGCGGCGTTCGACGTGTTCGCGACCGAGCCGGCGACCGAAAGCCCGCTGTTCAACCTGCCCAACGTCGTCTGCACGCCGCATCTCGGCGCGTCCACCAGCGAGGCGCAGGAGAACGTCGCGCTGCAGATCGCCGAGCAGATGTCGGATTACCTGCTGCGCGGCGCCATTTCCAACGCCATCAACTTCCCCTCGATCAGCGCCGAGGAGGCCCCTAGGCTCAAGCCCTTCGTCGCGCTCGCCGAGAAGCTCGGCTCGTTCGCCGGGCAGCTCACCGAGAACCCGATCAAGGAGGTGCAGGTCACCTACGAGGGCGCGGTGGCGCAGATGAACATCAAGGCGCTCACCTCGGCGGTGCTGTCGGGCCTGCTGCGGCCGATGCTCGGCGAGGTCAACGTGGTGTCGGCGCCGGTCGTCGCGCGCGAGCGCGGCATGGCGGTCGAGGAGACGACGCGCGAGGCGGAAGGCGACTACGAGAGCCTGATCACGGTCACCATCATCACCGAGAAGCAGACGCGCTGGGTGTCCGGCACGGTGTTTGCCGACGGGCGGCCGCGCATCGTCAACATCAAGGGCATCCGCATGGATGCGGAGTTCGGGCCCTCGATGATCTACATCACCAACCTCGACAAGCCCGGCTTCATCGGCAAGTTCTCGTCGACTTTGGGCGAGGCCGGCATCAATATCGCGACCTTCCACGTCGGTCGCGAGGCGCCTGGCGGCAACGCCATCGCGCTGATCGAGATCGACGGCGAACTGCCGGAGCCGTGCTCGCCAAGGTGCGCGCGCTGCCGCAGGTGCAGCAGGCCAGGCCGCTGCATTTCTGATTTTCGCCGCCCCTTCATTTGCAGAGCGGAAAGGGATATCTTGCGGCTATGACGAAGCTTCTGCAAAAGGCGCTTGAGGCGGTTCAGAGTTTGCCGCCCGAAGACCAGGATGAAATCGCCCACGCCATGTTGAGCTTGGCCGGCAAGGAGGCCGAACCAGAGCCAATTGAGCCTGCGCATCTGACCGATGTTTTGGAAAGTCTTGCGCAGGCCAAGCGTCGCGATTTTGCCACCGACGCACAAGTAGAGGCCGCCTTCCGCCGCTTTGATCGATGAAGCTGCGCTTCACGGTCCGCTATGTCGATGACGCTCTGGAAGAGATCGTGATCCTCTACGTCAAGCATCCGGCGCAGGAACGGGACTTCGAGGACGCGTAAAGCGCCGCGTTTTACCGCTGTAAAATCAAATCGTTGGAGGCGCCGCTCGCGCTTGCCTCCAACGCCTGCTTCCTTTATCCGAGGGTGGACCTGGCCGGTCGCTCCCGGCTCGAAGTGTCCGGGCGCTGGTGCAGGGAAGCGTTGCCAATGGCGAATGTGGTTGTTGTCGGGTCCCAGTGGGGCGACGAAGGCAAAGGCAAGATCGTCGACTGGCTCTCCGAACAGGCCGATATCGTCGTGCGCTTCCAGGGCGGCCATAATGCCGGCCACACTTTGGTGATCGACGGCGCGACTTACAAGCTGTCGCTGCTGCCCTCGGGCGTCGTGCGCGGCGGCAAGCTGTCGGTGATCGGCAACGGCGTCGTGGTCGATCCGCACGCGCTGCTCGCCGAGATCGCCCAGCTCAGGAAACAAGGTGTCGAGGTCACGCCCGACAACCTGCGCATCGCCGAGAATGCGCCGCTGATCCTGCCGCTGCATCAGGAGCTCGACGCCTTCCGCGAATCCTCCAACGCCAATACCCGCATCGGCACCACCAAGCGCGGCATCGGGCCCGCTTACGAGGACAAGGTCGGCCGCCGCGCCATCCGCTTCATGGATCTTGCCGATCTGCCTTCGCTCGGTGCCAAGATCGAGCGGCTGCTCGCCCATCACAACGCGCTGCGCCGTGGCAATGGACAGAGCGAGATCGACGCCAAGGCGATCTATGACGATCTCGCCGCGCTGGCGCCGAAGATCCTGCCTTACATGGACACGGTGTGGTCATTGCTCGACGCGAAAGTGCGCGAGGGCCAGCGCATCCTGTTTGAGGGCGCGCAAGGCGCACTGCTCGACATCGACCATGGCACCTATCCGTTCGTCACCTCGTCGAACACGGTTGCGGCGCAGGCAGCGACCGGTTCTGGCGTCGGCCCCGGCGCCATCGATTTCGTGCTCGGCATCTGCAAGGCCTATACGACGCGCGTCGGCGAAGGCCCGTTCCCGACCGACCAGATGGACAACGCCATCGGCAAGACGCTCGGCGAGCGCGGCAGCGAGTTCGGTACGGTGACCGGCCGCGCCCGCCGCTGCGGCTGGTTCGACGCCGTGCTGGTGCGGCAGACCGTGCGCACCTGCGGCATCGATGGCTTGGCGCTCACCAAGCTCGACATTCTCGACGGTTTTGACGAGATCAAAGTCTGCGTCGGCTACCGTCTCGACGGCCGCGACATCGATTACCTTCCCGGCGGCGAGCGAGCCCAGGCCCGCGTCGAGCCCATTTACGAGACGATCGACGGCTGGCAGGAGCCGACCGCCAAGGCGCGGTCCTGGGCCGAATTGCCGGCGCAGGCCATCAAATATGTGCGGCGCGTCGAAGAACTGGTTGGCTGCCCGGTAGTGCTGCTGTCCACCAGCCCGGAGCGCGAAGACACCATCCTGATGAAGAATCCCTTCGAAAACTGAGCGCAAAATTATGCCACGATTGGTAGAGACTCAGGTGTTATGGGGGAGGGCAGCGGGGGATTCCGCTCAACGCAATGGCTGATTACTACCCTCTGATCGCCAAAGCGGTCGCCGGTCTCGACAAGAACAGCAGCGAGATCCGCCGCCAGCTTTACGACCGCGCCCGCGCCGCGCTGGTCGGGCAGTTGCGCAGCGTCGATCCGCCGCTCAACGAATCCGACATCACCCGCGAGCGCCTGGCGCTGGAAGAAGCGATCCGCAAGGTCGAGACCGAAGCCTCCAAGCGCAAGCCGGAGCCGGAAGAGCCGCCGCGGCCGTCGCTGACCGACGAGGGCCTGCGCGGCTTCCGCGCCGTGGTGGCCGAGGCCGAAGCGCTTGGTGGGGCCGCGGCCGAGGCCAATCGCGCCGCGCACGAGGTCTATGAGGCGGTTCCCTCCGAGCACGAGACGCCGCCGCACGAGGAGCCGATCGAACACGTTGCCGAGCCTGCGCCCGAGGAGCCGCCGCACGAAGCGCACGAACACGAAGAAATGACCGGGGCGGAAGCGCCGCCGGTTGCCGAGCCGCAACTGTTCGAGCCGCCGATGGCCGAAGAGCGGCGGGCCGAGCCGAGCTGGGCGCCGCCGCCGCTGCCGCCGGCGCCCTCCTATGAAGAAGAGCACGCCGCGGCCGAACCGGAATATCCGCCGCGCGTGCGCTCCTATGGACGGCTGATCAAGATCGTGGTGTTGCTGCTGATTGTCGCCGCGGCCGCAGGCGCCGCTTACTGGCAGCGCGGCCCCATCACCTCGATGGTGGCGCGGCTGCGTAATCCGGCAACGCCGGCGCAGCAGCAGCCGCAGCAGCAGGCGGCGCAGCCTGCGGCGAAACCGAAGATCGCCGACCGCGTCGGCGGCGGCACCGCGCCGGCGCCCGCCACCGCGCCGGCCGCGTCGGTTGCGCAGAAGGTCGTGCTCTACGACGAGGACCCGAGCGACCCGCAGGGCAAGCGCTATGTCGGTTCGGCGATCTGGCGCACCGAGACGGTTTCGCCCGGCCCAGGCCTTGCGCCGGAGATCGCCATCCGCGCCGACGTCGAAATCCCCGAACGCCACATGCGCATGACCTGGTCGCTCCGCCGCAACACCGACAAGGCGCTGCCGGCGAGCCACACCATCGAGATCATGTTCACGCTGCCGGCGGATTTCTCCGAAGGCGGCGTCAGCAACGTTCCCGGCGTGCTGATGAAGGAGAACGAGCAGGCGCGCGGCGTGCCGCTCGCCGGCCTCGCGGTGAAGGTGACCAACGGCTATTTCCTGATCGGCCTGTCGTCGGTCGACGTCGACGTGCAGCGCAATCTCGATCTGCTGAAGAACCGCGATTGGTTCGACGTGCCGATCGTCTACAATTCCGGCAAGCGCGCCATTTTGGCGATCGAGAAGGGTGTCGCCGGGCAGCGCGCGTTCGAGGAAGCCTTCCGCGCCTGGGGCGAGTGAGTTCGCGCTAATAGCCGAGCGTGCGGTCGACGATCTGCGTCAGCGGCCGCCCGGCGCGGAAATCTCTCACGATCGCGCAGACCCGCGGCGCCAGGTCCTCGGCGAAGAGCCGGCGCGCGACATGCGGCATCACCGTGATCTTGGGATGGCGCCACAGTGGGCTGTCGCTCGGCAAGGGCTCGACCGGAAAGACGTCGAGGGTCGCCGCGGCGAGGTGTCCTGAATCGAGCGCCGCGATCAGATCGGCTTCGACCACATGCTCGCCACGGCCGAGATTGACGATGGCGGCGCCGGCCGGCAGCGCTTTCAGCGTGTCCGCGCAAATGATGCTGCGCGTTTCCGGCGTCAGCGGCAGCAGGTTGACGACGATGTCGCTGCGGGCAAGGAATGCGGCAAGCCCGTCGCGGCCGCTGAAGACCTCGATTGAGCTTTCGCTGCGCGGCTGCCGCACCCAGCCGGCGACCTGAAAGCCGGCCGCCGCCAGCACCTTGGCGGCGCCAAGCCCGATGGCGCCGAGGCCCATGACGCCGACTTTGCGCTCGGACGCCGGCACGATCGGCAGCTTGATCCATTCGCGGCGCTGCTGCGCCCGCAGATACTCGGGCATGTGGCGGTGGTGGCGCAGCACGTGCAGCAGCGCCGCCTCGTTCATCATCGCGTCGCCCGCGGGATCGCCGGCGCGCGCGATCGGTAGGTCGGGCAGGTCGCCATCGCGCAGCAGCGCGTCGGTGCCGGCAGTGAGCGAGACGATGAGACGCAGGTTCGGCAGCTTGCGGAAGACGCCGGCCGGCGGCGGCCCGAGCGCGACGATGTCGATGTCGCGCGCGTCGCCGAGCTCCGGCCACGTCCGCACCTCGAGCTCCGGCATCGCCGCGGCGAAGGCTTTGCGCCAGACCTCGGCGCCGCCGAACATGGGCATCAACAGTAGTGCCATGATGTGTGCGGTCACCTCTGCTTCGCCACCGCTTGGGCGGAGTGTCCGCCGGCAACGAGACCCAGGGGTGGCGCGACTCCTCCCATACCGCGACAGTCGGTGCCGGGAAATTCGGGTCGGCGAAGTTTCCGATGGCAACGACGACGTAGCCGGGAAAGCTTTCGCTCTCCCAGTAAACGGTCGAGCCGCATATCGGACAGAAGTGGAAGGTCACCACGCTGCCGCTTTCGGCGGTCCGCTTCCAGGTGGTGGCCTTGCCAGTGATGGTGATTTGCTCAGGCTTGAAGCGCGCCTGGTTGCTGATTACCGCGCCGGTGCGGCGCTGGCACTCCAGACAATGACACATGGAAATGCGCGCCGGCTCGCCTTCGATCGTAAGGTGAAGCTGCCCGCAGCTGCAGGCGGCGTGACGGGTGGTCATGAGTTCGGTTCCTCGGCTGTCGATAGGCTGGAGTGTAGGCCGGACTTTGGAACAAGAGCTAGGTCGTACGGGCCGCGGCGCGCGCAAAAACAAAAATGGCCGGGACAATGCCCGGCCACTTGCAGCTGATGTTTACGCGAAGGCTTAGTGCAGCGCGGCCTGCGCAGCCTCCGGCTGCTCCATCGCGGCGATGCGGTTCTTCACCGCCTTCTGCACCTTCTCGAAGGCGCGCACCTCGATCTGGCGCACGCGCTCGCGGGAGACGCCGAATTCGGCGGCCAGATCCTCGAGCGTGACCGGATCGTCGGCGAGGCGCCGCGCCTCGAAGATGCGGCGTTCGCGGTCGTTGAGAACGTCGAGCGCGCCGATCAGCGCCTTGTGGCGGTTGTCGCTTTCCTCGCTGTCGGCAAGAATTTTCTCCTGCGTCGGCGCGTCGCTGACCAGCCAGTCCTGCCATTCGCCGGCTTCGCCGTCGTCGCGGATCGGCGCGTTGAGCGAGGCGTCGCCGCCGAGCCGGCGGTTCATGTCGATGACGTCCTGCTCGGTGACGCCGAGACGCTTGGCGATCACCTGCACCTGGTCGGGGCGCAGGTCGCCCTCGTCGAGCGCGGAAATCTTGCTCTTGGCCTTGCGCAGATTGAAGAACAGCTTCTTCTGGTTGGCGGTGGTGCCCATCTTCACCAGCGACCACGAGCGCAGGATGTATTCCTGGATCGCCGCCTTGATCCACCACATGGCGTAGGTGGCGAGGCGGAAACCCTTCTCCGGCTCGAAGCGCTTGACCGCCTGCATCAGGCCGACATTGCCTTCCGAGATGACCTCGGAGATCGGCAAGCCGTAGCCGCGATAGCCCATGGCGATCTTGGCGACCAGACGCAGATGGCTGGTGACAAGTCGGTGCGCGGCTTGCGTGTCGCCGTGCTCACGCCAGCTCTTGGCCAGCATGTATTCTTCCTGCGGTTCCAGCATCGGGAACCGCCTGATCTCTTCCAGATAATGTGAAAGACCGGATTCGGCTTTCAGTGCCGGTAGTACGGCAGAACGGGCCATAACAGCGCCCTCCTTCTAAATGCCCCCGATTGTTCGGCAGGCGATTGACATCGCCGCTCCCCGAGCCGGCGATGCTGATCGTGTGTTGGTTCTGCGAACCAGTTCGCAGGTGCAACATACCGAAGGAGCTTAATGAAAGATAGAGTTTGCCCCGTCACGTCGCTGTGACCTGGATCAAGCCAGTATCTTTTCGCCAAGCCATTGGCTTCGCAGAACAATTCGGGTGAGCCGGCCCTGTTATCACATGGCCGGCCGGGATTTCGTGGGGGTAACGACGCAAAACGCCCGGCGTTCCGTATGGAATGCCAGGGCTTCGCGGGATCGATAGCTTGTCTAACGATGCGGCATAAGTGGGGTCCGCGAGGCGGTTCCGCAAGGCGTCTAGCCGGTGCGGGCGGACAATGCCGCTTTGAGGCGCGCCATGTCGGCCGGCAGTTCGGATGTAAACTCCATCAGTTCTGCGGTTTCCGGATGGGTGAAGCTGAGGCGGCTGGCATGCAGGGCTTGGCGGCCGAGCGCGGCCAGCGCCTCCCGTGCCAGCGGTGCCAGCAGTGCCGCCTTGCTCTTGAAGCCGGCCGAATAAGTGGCATCGCCCAGGATCGGGTGGCCGATATGGGCGAGGTGCACCCGGATCTGGTGGGTGCGGCCGGTCTCGAGCGTGCAGAAAACAAGAGCGGCGACCGGCTTGCCGTCGTTGCCGGCGTAGCGTTCCACCAACTGCCAATGCGTGACGGCATGGCGGCCGCCCTCGCGCACCGCGCGTTTGTCGCGGGCGGTCGGGTGGCGATCGAGCGGGGCGTCGACGGTGCCTTTGGGCCGCGACGGCGCACCCCAGACGAGGGCGAGATAGCCGCGTTCCAATCCGCTCTCTTCTTTATGGGCGAACTGGTCGCTCAAGCCGCGGTGGGCCTGGTCGGTCTTGGCGACCACCATCAGCCCCGAGGTGTCCTTGTCGAGCCGGTGCACGATGCCGGGGCGTTTGACGCCGCCGATGCCGGAGAGGCTGTCGCCGCAATGGGCGATCAGCGCGTTGACCAGGGTGCCTACGGCATGGCCCGCGGCCGGGTGCACCACCAGCCCGGCGGGCTTGTCGATGACGATGACGGCCTCGTCCTCGTAGACGACATTGAGGGGGATCGCCTCGCCGGCAGGCTTGGCCGGCTCCGGCGGCGGCAGCGTGACGCTGATCGCGTCGCCGGGATTGACCGGCATTGCCGGGTCGCGCACCGCTTTGGCCCCGATGCTGACGTGGCCGGCGAGGATCAGCGCCTTCAGCCGTGACCGCGACAGCGCCGGGATGCGCGCCGCCAGCACGCGGTCGAGCCGGCCGCCGGCCTCGTCCTCGGCGATCTTGACTGTTTCGATGGCGCGGTCCGTCATGTCTGTCGCATGCCCGACGAAAAGCCTCTCAATCCGGAAGCCGCGCGCGCCATTGCCAAGGTGCGCATGCTGATGTTGCTCGCGATGGTCACGACCTTCGTGGCGATCGGCGCCGTGCTGTTCGTCATCGGCTATCGCGTTTTCCACGGGCAGGGAAGTGCGCCCGCCGCCTTTGCCGACGTCACGGCGGCGCTGCCGGCCGGCGCCAAGGTGATCTCGACGTCGGTGAGCAGCGACCACATCGTTGTCACCATCGAGGTCGGCGGCACCACCGAGCTGCTCACCTTCGACCCCGACACGCTCAAGCCGCTGGGGCGGCTGCAGCCTGGAACCGAAGCCTTGACCCGTCATCCTGAGGTGCGAGCGAAGCGAGCCTCGAAGGATGATCGGCCCGGGCTGTCGCCCTTCGAGGCTCGGCGCGGTCGCGCCGAGCACCTCAGGGTGACGGTCTGGCTCACAAAGCCCTGATCTTCTCCAGCACCGGCAGCAGATAAGACACGAACCGCTCCGGGTTCTCGCTCATCGGGAAATGGCCGAGGCCCTTCATGATGGCGGCCGGCGCGCCGAGCTTCTCGGCGACCGCGAGCGTGCCCTCCGCCGTGCAGGAATAATCGTATTCGCCGGTCAGGAAGAACATCGGGCAGCGTTTGATGTCGATCTCGCCGACCTTTCCGCGGATGTCGCCGTCGATCATGTAAAAATGTAAGTCGCCTTTGAACACGCCGGGGCCGCTTTGCATGTAGTGCCACAGCGTCTCCCAGCGCCCTTCGCTCGGCGCCGTCGGCGCGATCAGCCCGGAGACGATGCCGGCCGACACCATGCCGCCGTGCACGTCGGGGCGGTTGAGCCACGTGAGATCATAGTAGGGCTCGGTGAAAGCGGCGGTCTCGAGCCCGATCAGCGCGCGGAATCGATCCGGCTGCTCGTGCGCGAGATGCAGTACGATGCGGCCGCCGATCGAGCAGCCCATGGCGACCGGCCTGTCGAGTTCGAGCGCATCGGCCACCTCGACGATCATGCGCACGTAGTCGCGCGAGGTGAGCTGGTAGTCGCCGTCCTGCCAGCCGGCCGGCGGCGACGACTTGCCGTGCCACGGCATGTCGAAGGCGATGACGCGGAAATTTTTCGTCACGCGCGGCGTCGTTCATCACGCCGCGATATTGCCGCGCGTCGGAGCCGGCGGTGTGCAGGCAGAGCAGGGGAATGCCTTGCCTGCCTCCTCGACATAGAGCCGGTGCGGCTTGCCGAGCAGATCGAGATGCATGTAGCGGCCGGTGATGGCTTCGAAGCGCGGGCTCATTGTTAGATTCCTGGCGCGGCTCCCTTGCGCGGCGAAGCGATCACGTCCTTGAAGTAGAGCAGATTGGCCATGAAGGGATGCAGGTCGCCCTCGACCCGCATCAGCTTCTGTTTGACCAGCGCAAACACGTCGGTGAAGCCGAGCGGCGGCAGCGGCTGCCAGAATTTGTCCCAGACCTCGCGCGAGGCGCGCAGCGCGAAGCTGTAATTCGGCGTGATGAAGGGCCCGGCGGTGATGGCGGCGACCCGACCGTGCTCGATGCGGACCAGGTAATCATCGTCGCCGACCGCGAGCAGGAAGGTGGTATCGACAAAGCGGCCGCGGGCAACGAGCCGGGCATCGGCGTTCACGTGTCTTTCGATGCTGTCGATCATGGCCCGCGGAGGTTAGCCTTGCGCGTGCCGGATATCGAGGCTATCTCGGAGCCTTGGCCCAAGCTCCCTTCGTCTAGCGGCCCAGGACGTCGCCCTCTCACGGCGAAAACAGGGGTTCGAGTCCCCTAGGGAGCGCCATTCGGCTAGCGGCCGGCCGGCCAAACAAAGCGGCCAGTAAGCAAAGCCGGCCGACAAGAAGATCAAAAAGATAAAGTCACGCCGGCGCCGGCTGGCTGCGCGCGGCGAGCAATTCTTCCATGTGATGGATGTTCTGCAGCAGCCGGTTGCTGGTGAGCTTGAGCAAATAGAAGCCGAAGCTCGGGTCCTGCAGGCACAGTTCGCGCACCTTGTCATAGGTGATGACCAGGAGGTCGCCGTCTTCGGTGCATTCGACCGTCTGCGTGCGGCTGTGCTCCGGGTTGAGAAAGCCGAGCTCGCCGACGATCTGGCCGGGCGCCAGCGGCAAATCGAGCTCCTTGACGCGGCAGGCGCCGCTGACGATCAGGAACATCTCGTCGGCCTCGTCGCCTTTTTTGAACAGCACATCGCCCTTCTTGTAGGCGTGCTTGTGCATGAACGGCTTGAGCCATTCCATCGACAGATCGCCGGACGCGGCGACGCGTACTTTCTTCAACGCCTGCGTCATCTCGTAGAGGCGCAGGCCGTTGATGACGATGAGGATGCCGTAGAGCGTGAAGGTCGGGTAGGACGGATACATGATGCCGTAGCCGACGAAGAGCACGTTGCTGCCGATCTCGCAGATGCGCAGCGGGATCATCGTCTTCAGGTAGTGGCTGGCGATGTAGAGTGCCCCGGCAACGAATCCGAGAGCGATCGTAAACTCGTGCATTGCGGTCTCCCATGCGCGCCAGCTCGGCTGGTGCGCGACGCGTGTGTTGCCGGCAGTTTCGGAAATTACAAGTCGATGATCTGACCTTCGCGCGCGGTGAGGGTGCCGGGGCGGGCATCGTCGGCATCGGCGGCCAGCGCGTCCATGAAATCGTCGTCGTGCGAGGGCTCGTGGTGGAACAGGCAGAGCTGCTTGACGCCGGCTTCCTCGGCCAGACGGATGCCACGGACAAAGGTCGAATGCCCCCAGCCGGCGCGCGAGGCGATTTCCTCTTCGGTGAAGGTGCCGTCATAGACGATGAGGTCGGCGTCCTTGGCGAGCGCGACGAGATCGCTGTCGCGCTTGCCGGGGAAGCCCTCGGTGTCGCTGATCAGCGAGAACACGCGGCCTTCGTGCTCGACGCGGTAGCCGGTGGCGCCGTCGGGATGATCGAGCGGCGCGGTGCGCACCACGACATTCTCATAGGGTCGCAGCAATTCGCCGGAGCGGAAGTCATTATACTCGATCTTGGCCTTGAAGATCTCGACCTCGACCGGGAAAAGCGGCGAGCTCATGATCTTGCGCATCACCAGCTCGATGTTGTCGGCGGGCAGCAGATTGCCGGCCCAGATACGGATGCGATAGCCGTCGCGGAAAAACGGTGCGAAGAACGGCAAGCCGATGACGTGATCGAGGTGGCAGTGCGTGAGGAAGATATTGATGTCGCGGATGTTCGGGATTCTTGATCAGCGCGTTGCCGAGCGCGCGAATGCCGGTGCCGGCGTCGAAGATGAGCAGATGCTCGCCGCAATGCACCTCGATGCACGGCGTGTTGCCGCCATAGCGGATCGTCTCAGACCCCGGACAGGCGATGCTGCCGCGCACGCCCCAGAACCGAATTCGCATGGAATGATGATGCATATTGAAACAATCGCCCCGGACTGTCGCCACGACAATTCGCAAATTGTCGGCGCAATTATTAGCTCAGTCCGCTTTTAAGCAACAGGCTCCCGTTTTTCGTAGCGCTTACTCATAATATTCATAGTCGTTGCCACGGTTGCCGGCGAGCTGCGGCGCGCGCTCTTCAGCCTTGCCGCCGCGCGCGCGGCGCGCGGCTTCGCTTTCGATTGCCGTGGCGAGGCCCGGGTGATGCGCCATGAAGTCGCGGAAGTCGGACACTTCCAGTAGCAATAGTGTCGAGGGCAACGTGGTGACGACGGTCGCCGTGCGCACGCTGTCCTTGAGCAGCGCGATCTCGCCGAAGAACGATCCGGGCCCGAGGCGGATCGGCTTCGGCTCGACGGTGACCTCCACCTCGCCCGAGGCGATGAAGTACATGCAGTCGCCCGGTTGCCCGCGGCGCACGACCACCGTGCGCGGCGCGAGATCGAGCGGCCGCAACAGCCGCGTCAGCATGATCAGTGCCGGCGGATCGAGGTCGCGCAGAAACGGCACGCGCCGTACCAGATCCCAGTTGCGGATGAAGTCGCGCCGGCGATGTTCGGCGGCAAAGCCGTTGGCGAGGATGCCGGCCCACAGGCCGAACACGCCGAGGCCGCAGATCATCACCATGCCGGCGATCAGGCGGCCGAGGAAGGTGTGCGGCACCGAATCGCCGTAGCCGGTCGTGGTTAAAGTCGTCACCGCCCACCACAGCGACAGCGGCAGGCTGCCGAAGTGATCGGGCTGGATGCCGCGCTCGAGGATGTAGAGGGCGGTCGCGGCGAACAGCAGGACGATCAGGAAGATAATGAGCACGCTGCCGAGCGGCCGTGCTTCCAGCGAGATGACGCGGCCGAGCAGCGCAAATCCCGGGAACATCGCCGTGAGCTTGAGCAGCCAGAGCGAGGCCAAGAGCCAGGCGGTGTGCGGCGGCACGCCGAGCAGCAAGGCAAGCGGGATCGGCAGTACCGACAAGGTGTCGATGACGCCGGAGACGGTGAAAAAATGATTCGGCTCGCCCTTGAGCACGGCGCCCGGCAGGCAGTTGAGCACGAGCTCGACGGTGAAGACGGCGAGGCAGAACCAGAGCGCCGCCGTGAACGCTTCCTCATGCGCGGCGCGCAATTCGGGCACGGTCATCAGCGTCATGACCGAGAGGCCGATCGCGAGCACAGCAAACTGAAAGACGCGGTAGGCGTTGGCCCGGAACGGCCCGAACTGGACGTGCAGGTGGTCGATATGGCGCGGTGGCTTCAAGGTCGGCGTTCTCGAATTAGGCCTAATGGGCTCCCCGATATCCTTGTGTACCACGGCGCCGGGCCTGCTGGCGAAGTCAAAGCCGATTCTGCCGCCTTTCCAATAGTTTCGTGCGGCCGTGAACCTGTTTCCGGCGGGGGACGACCAATGCCTGTTGATGAAGCTTTAATGTGGGGGAGGGGCGGTGTCCCGTTGCTGCAAAGCCGAAATTGCAATAGGTTATGCGGTTAAGAAGGCGTTAATATTTAAATTTGTGGCACGAATTATTCGGCGGGGCACCTCCCGAGACGCGATCCTATCGTCTGGAGCACGACCATGTTTGGCGGCAACGGGTCGGTAATAGACCTGACTGCGGCAACGGATTCGGGTGGATTGGATACGGGGGCGACGTTCGTCGTCCCGCCTGAATTTTTGTTTCACGGCGACTTCAAGCGCGCCGGCAGTGATCTCAAGATCACCGACGAGCACGGCAAGGTCTTCGTAGTCATCGACTACTTCAAGACCGACAAGCCGCACACGCTGTTCGCGCCGGATGGCGCGGCGCTGGCCGGCGACGTCGTCGCCGCGCTCGCAGGGCCACTCGCGCCCGGCCAATACGCGCAGGCCACCGCGCCGCAGGGCGCTGGCGAAGCGATCGGCCGTGTTGCGAATGAACAGGGCACGGCGGTCGCAGTCCGCAACGGCGTCGCGGTGACGCTCAATGTCGGCGACGTCGTGCTCAAGGGCGACGTCATTCAGACGCAGGCCAATTCCAAGGTCGGCATCATCTTCGCCGACGGCTCGACCTTCGATCTCGGCGCCAACGCGCGCATGGTGCTGAACGACTTCGTCTACAACGCGTCCGCGGGATCCGGCAATTCCGCCTTGATCAACCTGGTGCAAGGCTCGTTCACCTTCGTCGCCGGTCAGCTCGCGCATACCGGCGACATGAAGGTCGGCACGCCGGTCGCGACCATGGGTATCCGCGGCACCGCGGTGCAGGTCGACATCAATCTCAGCGACGGCACCACCAAGCTGTCGCTGCTGATCGAGCCGGGCAACAAGTTCGGCGAGTTCAACGTCTACTCGTTGAGCGGTCAGCTGCTCGAGACCGTCACCAACCCCAACAACACGATCCTGGTGACGCCGGTCGCGCCGCTGCAGGCGATCGCGACCTTGCTGCCGAAGTCGCCCACGGATTTGGCGCAGGCGCTGACAGCCGTGCAGCAGGTGTTCCAGACCAAGGCGGTCGGCGAAGCAATAATGCAGGCGAACCCGCTGCCGCAGGGCAACAACAACACCGGCAATCCGAACGACAATAATAACAACAACACGCCAAATCCCAACGACCAGCAGCACGACCAGCAAAACAACAACCAGCAAACTACAAATCCGACCTCGACGGCGCCGAAAACGCAGATCCAGTCGACCGATGTGTCGACGACCAAGATCACGGTCGACGTCACGCAGACGCCGACCGATACCAACGTCAACGTCACGGTAACGCCGCCGCCGGACAACACGCCGCCGACGCAGCCGCTCATTTTGCAGGCGCCGCCGACCCAGACGACGGTTGTTACGAACACGACGCCAACTCCGCCGCCAGTGCTGATCAGCGCCACATCGCCGAGTGCGCTGGTCGAGGCGACCGACAGCAGTCACCCCGGCACCAGCGCGTCGGTGGTCGTGCTGACGCTGACCGATGCCGCGAACACGACGTTCGACGCGACAACGCTGCTCGCCAATGGTTGGCAGGACACTGGCAACGGCACCGGCGTCTTTACCAAGAGCGGCAGCTACGGCATCGTCGCGCTCAGCACCGTCACCGGCACGCTGAGCTACACGCTCGACAACGAGCGCTATCCAACCGACCATCTCGCCGCCAACCAGGTCGTCCACGAGCAGTTCACCGTTCCGGTCGTGGATCAGGGCACGAACGGCAGCGTCACCGTCAACTTCGAGGTCGACGGCCGCAACGACGCACCCGTCGTTTCGACGACCAACGTCTTCAATTTCCAGAACGGCTTCTCGGCCTGGCACACCGACGGGCAGGTCATTCAAGTCTATAACGCAGAGCACGGCGTCTGCGTCGCCGATCTGCAAACTGGCGCCACCACGAACGTCTCGGCGGATGCAATCGAATCCTTCCTCGGCCTCCCCGCCGGCACGCTCGCCAATCTCAATGCCGGGCCGGACGGCAATACGACGCCGACGCAGGGCACGGCGATCGCCAAGGATTTCGTCCTGCACGCCGGCGAGACGCTGACGTTCGACTGGGATTTCAGCACGGCAGATTTCTCGCCGTGGAAAGACTTCGCCTTCTACAGCGTCAGCACGACGGCCTATGAGCTGACCAACGTGCTGCAGGTCGGCGACTACGGCGATTCCGGGTGGCAGACGGTCACTTTTACCGCGCCGACCGACGGCGCCTATCATTTCGGCTTCGGCGTCATGGACGGCGGCGACACCGCGCTCGAATCCGATCTGTTGATCGACAACATCCATGTCGGCGCGGCGGCGAGCGCGCTTTCGACCTACACCGAGAACCAGGCGCCGGCCGCGATCGATCCGGCGCTGGTGCTGTCGGACGTCGACAGCGCCACGCTTGCGGGCGCGACCGTCAAGATTTCCGGCGGCCTCCACAGCGCCGAGGATGTGCTCGGCTTTGCCGACCAGAACGGCATCCACGGCAGCTACGACAGCGCGACCGGCATCCTCACTCTAACCGGCACCGCGAGCCTTGCCGCCTACGAGACGGCGCTGCGTTCGGTGACCTATTTCAATTCCAGCGACAACCCGTCTGCCGACGCGCGCACCATCAGCTTCCAGGTCGATGACGGCTCGAGCGACAACAATCTCAGCAACACCGGCAGCGTGACGGTGTCGGTGGTGCCGGTCAACGACGCGCCGGCGGTGACCTCGCCGGCGACAACGGAAGTGTCGCAGAACGACGGGGTGCAGACCTTCACCGCCGCGGGTCTCCTGGCCTCGCTCCACGCCGCCGATGCCGAGCACGACACGCTCAAGATCGTCGATCTCACCCTGCTCGATCCCAACGGCAATCCGCTCGACCTCAACAATCTGCCGTTGGGCGTGACGGTCAATTTCAACGACGACGGCTCGCTCAATAACTTCTCGATCGATGCCGGCAATTTCACATACCTGGGGGCCGATCATTCGGTCACGCTGATCGCGAACTTCACCGTCTCGGACGGCAACGGCGGGGAGACGCCGGCATCGGCGCATCTGATCGTCGACGGCACCGACGACGCGCCGGTGATCACCTCGGCGGCGCAGAGCGGGCAGGTGTCCGAGGGCGACGGGCAGCCGGCGGCGAGCCGCAGCGCGACCGGACAGGTGACCTACAGCGACGTCGACACGGGCGACACGCACAGCTTCACGATCGACACGGCGGCGGCATACGGCGTGGCCAGCGTCGATGCCGACGGCACCTGGCATTACACCGTGACCGATGCCGGCGCGGTCGATGCGCTGGGGCAGGGAGCGACGCTGCCCGATTCCTTTATCGTGAAGGTCGCCGACAACCACGGCGGCTTTGCCACGCAGACCGTCGCCATCACCATCACCGGCACCAACGACGCGCCGCTGATCACCTCGGCGCCGCAGAGCGGGCAGGTGTCCGAGGGCGACGGGCAGCCGGCGGCGAGCCGGACCGCAACCGGACAGGTGACCTACAGCGACGTCGACACGGGCGACACGCACAGCTTCTCGATCGATGCGGCGGCGGCTTACGGCGTGGCGAGCGTCGATGCCGACGGCACCTGGCATTACACGGTAACCGATGCCGGCGCGGTCGATGCGTTGGGGCAGGGCGACACGCTCGGCGACAGCTTCACCGTGAAGGTTGCCGACAACAACGGCCTCTTTGCCACGCAGACCGTCGCCATCGCCATCACCGGCACCGACGACGCGCCGGTGATTAGCGGCGCGACCACCGTGGCCAGTGGCTCGATTGCCGAGCTGGCGGGGACCAATAACGCGGCGACCGATACGGCCTCGGGCACGATCAGCTTCACCGACGTCGACCTGAGCGACCGCCCGACGGTGGCGGCGGCGTTTGCGTCCTACGCCTATACGGCGGCGGACGGGCATACGGCGCTGACCTTGACGGCAGATCAGCAAAGCGCGCTGGAGACGACGCTCGCCGTCGCGCCGGATGGCGGCAATACCAACACCGGCTCGGCGACCTGGACCTACAGCGTCGCCGACAATGCGCTCGACTTCCTGGCGCAGGGCGAGACGCTGAAGCTGACCTACACGGCGACGGTTGACGATCACCAAACCGGCGGTACGGTGACGACGCCGATCACGGTCACCATCCACGGCACCGACGACGCGCCGGTTGCGAACAATGACACTGGCGCGGTCACTGCCGGCAGCGGTCCGCTGACCGGCAACAACGTGCTCGACAACGACAGCGATCCCGAACTCGAGCCACACGACGCTGCACATCACCAATGTCAAGCACGACCTGGCGGCCGAGGGTCATTTCACCCGCGACGGCACCTACGGCACAATCGATGTGGCAGCGGACGGCAGCTACAGCTACACGCTGGGTGAAACCCAACCCGAGGCTACGAACGTCGCGCAATTGGCGGCGGGCGAGCAGCAGACCGACACTTTCACCTATACCGTCGCCGACGACCAAAATCAGACGTCGACGGCTGATCTGATCATCACCATCACCGGCACCGACGACGCGCCGGTGATCACCTCGGCGGCGCAGAGCGGGCAGGTGTCCGAGGGCGACGGGCAGCCGGCGGCGAGCCGGACGGCAACCGGGCAGGTGACCTACAGCGACGTCGACACGGGCGACACGCACAGCTTCTCGATCGACACGGCGGCGGCATACGGCGTGGCGAGCGTCGATGCCGACGGCACCTGGCATTACACCGTGACCGACGCCGGCGCGGTCGACGCGCTGGGGCAGGGCGACACGCTCGGCGACAGCTTCACCGTGAAGGTTGCCGACAACAACGGCGGCTTTGCCACGCAGACCGTCGCCATCACCATCACCGGCACCAACGACGCGCCGGCGATCACCTCGGCGCCGCAGAGCGGGCACGTGTCCGAGGGCGACGGGCAGCCGGCGTCGAGCCGGACGGCGACCGGGCAGGTGACCTACAGCGACGTCGACACGGGCGACAGCCACAGCTTCTCGATCGACACGGCGGCGACTTACGGCGTGGCGAGCGTCGATGCCGACGGCACCTGGCACTACACCGTGACCGATGCCGGCGCGGTCGACGCGCTGGGGCAGGGCGACACGCTCGGCGACAGCTTCACCGTGAAGGTCGCCGACAACAACGGCCTCTTTGCCACGCAGACCGTCGCCATCACCATCACCGGCACCGACGACGCGCCGGCAGATCACCTCGGCGCCGCAGAGCGGGCAGGTGTCCGAGGGCGACGGGCAGCCGGCGTCGAGCCGGACCGCAACCGGACAGGTGACCTACAGCGACGTCGACACGGGCGACACGCACAGCTTCTCGATCGACACGGCGGCGGCATACGGCGTGGCGAGCGTCGATGCCGACGGCACCTGGCATTACACCGTGACCGATGCCGGCGCGGTCGACGCGCTGGCGCAGGGAGCGACGCTGCCCGACACCTTCATCGTGAAGGTCGCCGACAACAACGGCCTCTTTGCCACGCAGACCGTCGCCATCACCATCACCGGCACCAACGACGCGCCGCAGATCACCTCGGCGCCGCAGAGCGGGCAGGTGTCCGAGGGCGACGGGCAGCCGGCGGCGAGCCGGACGGCAACCGGACAGGTGACCTACAGCGACGTCGACACGGGCGACACGCACAGCTTCTCGATCGACACGGCGGCGGCATACGGCGTGGCGAGCGTCGATGCCGACGGCACCTGGCATTACACCGTGACCGACGCCGGCGCGGTCGACGCGCTGGGGCAGGGCGACACGCTCGGCGACAGCTTCACCGTGAAGGTTGCCGACAACAACGGCCTCTTTGCCACGCAGACCGTCGCCATCACCATCACCGGCACCGACGACGCGCCGGTGATCACCTCGGCGCCGCAGAGCGGGCAGTGTCTCGGAGGGCGACGGGCAGCCGGCATCGAGCCGGACGGCGACCGGACAGGTGACCTACAGCGACGTCGACACGGGCGACACGCACAGCTTCTCGATCGACACGGCGGCGGCATACGGCGTGGCGAGCGTCGATGCCGACGGCACCTGGCACTACACCGTGACCGACGCCGGCGCGGTCGACGCGCTGGGGCAGGGCGACACGCTCGGCGACAGCTTCACCGTGAAGGTCGCCGACAACAACGGCCTCTTTGCCACGCAGACCGTCGCCATCACCATCACCGGCACCGACGATGCGCCGGTGATCACCTCGGCGGCGCAGAGCGGGCAGGTGTCCGAGGGCGACGGGCAGCCGGCATCGAGCCGGACCGCAACCGGGCAGGTGACCTACAGCGACGTCGACACGGGCGACAGCCACAGCTTCTCGATCGACACGGCGGCGGCATACGGCGTGGCGAGCGTCGATGCCGACGGCACCTGGCATTACACCGTGACCGACGCCGGCGCGGTCGACGCGCTGGGGCAGGGCGACACGCTCGGCGACAGCTTCACCGTGAAGGTCGCCGACAACAACGGCCTCTTTGCCACGCAGACCGTCGCCATCACCATCACCGGCACCGACGACGCGCCGGAGATCACGTCGGCGCCGCAGAGCGGGCAGGTGTCCGAGGGCGACGGGCAGCCGGCGGCGAGCCGGACCGCGACCGGACAGGTGACCTACAGCGACGTCGACACGGGCGACACGCACAGCTTCACGATCGACGCGGCGGCGACATACGGCGTGGCGAGCGTCGATGCCGACGGCACCTGGCATTACACGCGTGACCGACGCCGGCGCGGTCGACGCGCTGGCGCAGGGCGACACGCTCGGCGACAGCTTCACCGTGAAGGTTGCCGACAACAACGGCCGCTTTGCCACGCAGACCGGTCGCCATCACCATCACCGGCACCAACGACGCGCCGGTGATCACCTCGGCGCCGCAGAGCGCGCAACGTCTCCGAGGGCGACGGGCAGCCGGCGTCGAGCCGGACGGCAACCGGGCAGGTGACCTACAGCGACGTCGACACGGGCGACACGCACAGCTTCTCGATCGACACGGCGGCGGCATACGGCGTGGCGAGCGTCGATGCCGACGGCACCTGGCATTACACCGTGACCGACGCCGGCGCGGTCGACGCGCTGGGGCAGGGCGACACGCTCGGCGACAGCTTCACCGTGAAGGTTGCCGACAACAACGGCCTCTTTGCCACGCAGACCGTCGCCATCACCATCACCGGCACCAACGACGCGCCGACCATCGCCAACACGGGCCCTGCGCCGAACTTCACCGAAAATGGCGCGCCGGTCGCCGTCGCGCCCGCGCTGACGGTTGCCGACATCGACAGCGCCAATCTGGTCGGAGCCACCGTGACCATCAGCGGCGGCTATCAGGCCGGTGCCGACTCGCTCGACTTCACCGACCAGAACGGCATCCACGGCGTCTACGCCGACGGCGTGTTGACGCTGACCGGGACGGCAAGCGTCGCCGACTACGAGGCGGCGCTGCGCTCGATCACCTACTCCAACAGCAGCGACGCGCCGGCCGGCGCGAGCCGCACGATCACCTTCCAGGTCGACGACGGCGGGTCGACGCACAATTTAAGCGACGCACTCGACGCCACCGTCACGGTGACCGCGGTCAACGACGCGCCGGTGCTGACGCCCGTGGGACCGATCTGCCCCCGGCGGCCGCCTCGGCGACCGGCGCCTCGGCAACGGGCGAGAGCGTCGCCGACATCGTCGGCTCGAGCATCAGCGATGCCGATGGTGCCGGCGCCGTGCAGGGCATTGCCATCACCGGCACCGATGGCACCGGCACCTGGCAGTACAACCTGCAGGACGGCACCGGCTGGCACGATGTCGGCGCGGTCAGCGACGACGCGGCGCTGTTGTTGCGCGCAAGCGACCTCGTGAATTACGTGGTGTCAGAGCCCGACCAGACCGGGCCGGCCTTCACCTTCCGCGCCTGGGACCAGAGCGCGGGCACGGCTGGCCATACCGCCGACACCACCGTCAACGGCGCCACCACCGCTTTCTCGACGGACAGCGACACCGCATCATTTACGCCGTCGACGATTGGCGCCGGCGCGCCGCAACCGTCCGACCTCGTCGAGTTCACGGCGACCGATCCCGGCATCGGCAGCTCCACGGTCACGCTGACGCCTGGCGGCGGCGATGGGGCGCCGGTGCATTACGACACCGCCGCGCTCACGGATGGCGGCTGGACCTACAACACTCCCATGGCGGTCTGGGAGTACGCCGGCACTTACGGCACGGCGGCGCTCGATCCGCTGGCCAACACCGTCACTTACACCCTCGGCGCCACGCCGGATGAAGCGGCCACGGCCAACGCGCTCGGCAACGGCGACGACCCGATCGAAAGCTTCGTCGTCCCGGTGACCGACGGCGTCACCGGCGCCAGCACCACGGTCGACTTCACGGTCGAAGGCCGCAACGATGCTCCGGTCGTCGGGTCCGATTTCAGCCTTGGCCTGCCGGCGGGCTGGTCAGCCGAGGGTTCGACCGCGATCGTACAGGGCGGCAATGGCCTCGATGCCGCAGAGCTGCACACCACCTCCACGGCGTCCGAGTCCGACATCGAGTCCTTCCTGAATATTGCGCCGGGCAGCCTCGCGTCGCTCAACAATGCCTCGAGCGATCCGTCGCACCTGACGCCGACCGACGGTTCGGCAATTGCCACCGATGTGACTCTGCTGAAGGGGCAAACCGTAACATTCAGCTACGATTTCATCAGTGGCGAATCCAATCCCCAGTGGAATGATTTTGCATTCTTTACGGTCGCGGGGTCGGCGCCAAATCCGCTCTATGATGTCGCTAAGATCGTCGCTCAGGTCCCCGCCGGCCAGACCAGCTCCAACTGGCAGACCTATACATTCACGGCTGACGCCGATGGCGGCACTATCACATCGGTTTCGGGGTGATGGATTCCGGGCGACGACATTCCGGATCCCTCCACCCTGCTGGTCGACAATGTCGGCGGCACCGACCTGACGTTGAACGTCGCCGCGAGCGGAAGCGGCGCCGGCACCAGCGACGGCGCGAGCCAGACGATCGTCTACAGCGATCCGGAGACCGGGCAGTCGCACACCATCTCCGACCCGCAATTTGTCGCCGACAAATCCGACGTCGGCCCGTTGGGCACACTAATGGCCACACCGTTGAGCGGCCAGAACGGGCAGGTCGCCGTCACCTACACGGTTGACGACGGCGACCTCGCATTCCTGGCCCGCGGCCAGCAGGCGCACGAGACCTATCAGTTCACCATCACCGACAGCCAGGGTGCCGCGACCACTGAAACGGTGACGGTGACCCTCACCGGCGGCGACCACGCGCCGGTCGCCACGAACGACGCCTACAGCATTGCCGAGAACAACACATTGTCGGTCGATGTCGGCGGGCGGCGTGCTGGCCAACGATAGCGACGCCGACAGCGATCCGCTGACCGCGGTGCTGGTGGGCGGCCCGGCGCACGCCGCGGACTTCACCCTCAACGCGGACGGCTCGTTCACCTACACGCCGGAGTTGAATTACTTCGGCGCCGACAGCTTCACCTACCAGGCGAACGACGGCACCCTGAACGGCAATACCGTCACGGTCGATTTGACCGTCACCACCAGCTCGGACACCTGGACCGGCGCCGCGGGCGACAACAAATGGTTCACGGCGGGCAACTGGGACAACGGCGTTCCGGGACCCGACAGCGTCGTCATCTTCAATGCGGATGCCAACGTCGATCTCACGGCTGATCCGACCATCGGGAGCCTCGACGTCACCAACGGCGCCACGGTCACCCTCACGCTCGACCCTGCCGATCCGCTGCTGACCGTCAGCGGCCCGGCCGACATCGACGGCGGGCTGAATGTGCTGGGCGGCGACGTGACCTTCGCCGGCGCTGTGACGCCGGAGTACCTCAGCAGCATTTATCTCGATGTCGGCTCGCTGACCGTCAGCGGGGCGCAGCCGAACGGCATTTATTTCGACGACGTGAACTGGAATGCAGGCCAAGACATCGATATCAGCGGGCCGATCGGCGGCGACTTCGCCGTCTTGGACGGCGGATCGATTGCCTCGGCCAACGGCAACATAACCATCGCGGGCAGCGCCGACGGCACCGTCATCGGCGAGATCGACGGCAACTTCTCCAATTCGGGCAACGGGTCTATCCAGGCCCAGCTAGGGAGCATCACCGTCGATGAGCAGGTCGGCGGCAGCTTCTGGAACGGCTCCGCCGATGGCAGCTACGATGCGGCGGCAGCGAGCTACATCTCGGCCAACGGCGCCACTCTGGCCATTGAGGGATCGGTCGCGCTGGATTTCGCCAATTCAGGCGGCAGCTACATCCTTAATAACAGCGGCGACGTGCTGATCGATGAGTCGATCGGCGGCAACTTCTCCAACGGCTCGGTCGGTGGCTCCTACAACGGTACCGACTACAGCACCATCTGGGCCGACGGCGGCAACCTGACAATCACCGGCTCGGTGGTCGGCGATTTCAGCAACAGCGGCGGCGGCGATATCGAAGCGGGTGGGGGCAGCGTCACGATCTCGGAAGTGATCGGCGGCAACTTCTCCAACGGCTCGGTGGGCGGCGTGACCGACGTGTCCGGTAACGACGGAAGCTTCATCGGGTCGATCGGCGGCGACGTAACGATCAGCGGCTCGGTCGCCGGCAGCTTCGAGAATACCGCCGGCAGCTATATCCGGGCGGACGGCGGAAGCCTCATCATCTCAGCGTCGGTCGGCGGCGATTTCTCCAATGTCACGATCGATGCCGGCGACAGCACCGTCTCGTCCTACATCTGGGCGTCGGGCGGCGACGTCACCATTTCCGGCGACATCGGCGGCACGTTCTGGAATTCCGCCGGCAGTTATATCGAAGCGGATCAGGGCGGCAGCTTCGGCAATCCTCCCGAAGGCGGGGCACTCGGCGGCGCTGCCAACGCCGGCGGCAACATCGACTTCAGCGGCTCGCTCGGCACCTTCTCCAACGAGGGCACCATTTCGGCCGACAATGCGCTGACTTTCAGCGGCGCGATCGACGCGGGCTTCTACAACTACGGCAATATCGACGTTGGGCAGCTGAATATCGACGCCGGGGTCGGCCAGACGTTCGATAACTACAACGACATCTATTTACACGGCTCAGACCTGAGCACGATCGGCGTCGAACTCGATAATCTGGGCTTTATCGATGTCGTGAACGGCTCTCTGCAGTTGGGAAGCTTTCACAACGCGAGCGAGATACGCGCCGACGGCTACGCGACCGTTCTTCTCGAGGGCGAAACGACCAATGATGCCGGAGGATACATTTATGCCTCGGGCGGCACGGTGCACATCGATGCGTCCGTCGACAACTGGGGCATCATCGATGCAGAGTCCGACGGCCTCATCGTCGTTAACGCGACGATTACCAACGATCCCGGCGGCGAGGCGCAGATCGACGGCGGCACCCTGGAATTCGCGGTCGATTCGGATGCAGACGTTTCGTTCGGCGCCATCAGCAACGGCACGCTGCTGCTCGATGCGCCGGTGACTTACTCCGGTCACGTCTCCGGCTTCACCTATGACGACAAGATCGACTTCAGCGGCGTCGAGCTCGAGGACAGCACCGTCTCCTTCGACCAAGGCACCGGCGCGCTCACCGTCGCCGACGGCAACGGGCACATGGCGAGCGTGCTGCTTTATGAGCTGCCCGATCATCAGTATCAGACGTCGGACTTCTTCCGCCTCGACGATGGCAGCGGTCATCTGACCGTCGAAGCCGAGCCGGCGGTCGCGCTAACCGGCCCGAGCAACGCGCTGGTCGAAGCCGGCGTCGACCAAAACGGTGGTCCCGTCGGTACCGATGTATCGACGGCGGTCGTCGCGCTGGAGAACGCCCCGAACAACGACCGGGTGAGCTTCGATACGTCGAATTTGACGCCGGTAGCGCCGGACGGCGTGGCCGCCGTCGAGGGCCCGAACGGACATTACTACGCGCTGGTGGCAGCGCCTGCATCCCCAAGCTGGCAAGCCGACGAGGCCGCGGCGGAAAGCGTTGGCGGCTATCTCGCGACGATCACCAGCGCCGCCGAAAACACGTTCGTCGAAAATCTGGCGGCCGGCCACTATGCCTACATCGGCGCGTCGGACCTGGGCCATACCGGCACCTGGAATTGGGCGACCGGACCCGAGGCCGGCACCACGTTCTGGATCGGTAATAATGCGTCCGGCTACCCGGTCGACGGCGCGTTCACGGACTGGCGTTCCGGCGAGCCGAACGATTACCTCGGCACAGAACACTTCGGCATGCTCGACCTCGGCGGCTGGAACGACGTGTCGGATTCCTATGAATATGAGAATTCCTACGTCGCCGAATTCTCCACCTTCCGCATTCAGGGCACCTATGGCTACGCCGACCTGAACACTGCAACCGGCGCGCTGACCTATCATCTCGACGACGGCAACCACACCGTCGACGCCCTGGCGGCGGGCGACCAGCTCACCGACACCATCGATGTGCGCTCTGATCACGGCGGCCGGCGGCGTCGGCGACGAGAAGGTGCAGTTCACCATCGTCGGCAGCAACGACGCGCCGATGCTGACGCTGCCCGATACGGGAACGACCATCGACGAGAACGCGCTGCCGACCCCGCTCACCGGCGCGCATGTGTCCGATCCCGACAATGGCGACATGCTGACGCTGACCGTTGTCGGTGGACGGCGGCGGCTTCAGCTCACTCTACGCGAACCTGCCGCAGCTCAACCCGACCTACGGTCCCGATTCCCTGACGGTGACCGGCTCGGTCCACGACATCGACGATGTGCTCAATGCCGGCGTCAACTATACGCCGCCCACCGATCAAGTCGGCACCTACACGATGCACGTCTCCGTGCAGGACGCGGCACGGCGCCAGCGACAGCAAGGATTTCACGATCGACGTCACCGACCCGGCGACCTTGACTGTCGGCGCCATCACGGTCGTCGGCCGGCGGCTCCGTTCAGGAAGGCCAGCAGCTGCAGGCGACGCCGACGATCGTCAACGGCGACAGCTTCGACGCCGCGGCGACCATAAACTACCAGTGGCAATACTTCGACGGCACGAACTGGGTTGATGCGCCCGGTGCGGCGACCGTCCAGGGCACCGGCGTCAGTCAGGGCACCACCTCATTTTATCAGCTTGGCGAAGGCGACGAAGGCAAGCAGTTCCGTCTGGAAGCATGGTTTGTCGACCACTCCGGCCAGACGGTCACCGGGTACAGCAGCAATCAGCCGGGTCCGGTGGCCGACAAGGCGCCGTTGATCGTGCCGACATTCAGCTATGCCGTGGACGAGTTCACGGTCGACAAGACACATCAATGGCGCTCGACACGACGATCTACGACGACACCTTCGATCAGGCGCCGCCGTACGGGCCGACCATCCTGAACAACGGCGTTCCGACGCCGATCACCTATTTCACGAACGGCTCAACCTGGAGCGAGGCTGGCGGCAAGGGCATCTTGTCGTCGACCGGTGCGGTCAAATCGATCACCGGCAACGATGGTCGTTGTCGCCATGTTGAATCAGAATACACGAGTCCGACCCAAGCATCACCAAAGGCTTGAAAGCCGGCGGAGTATTTCACGGTGTCGGCAACGTTTGACCTCATCGTGCCTGTTGCCAATTCCGGGTATGGCATCCAGCTCAACGACGGCACGGGCAGCCATGTATCAGACCAGATCGTGGAGATCGACGTCGAAAACGTCAACGGCTCGATCTACGTCGATCTGTTGCAGGGCGACTTCACCAAGCCGGTCGGGCCAGCAATTCACGTTCATCACGGGCCAGCAGCTCAGCGCGACCGACCTCGCCAACAACAGTCAGATCGAGCTCAGCCTCAGCCACAATACCGCCGATACGACCGCGATCACGGGTTCGTTCCAGCTTCTCGGATCGCAGCCGTCGAGCCCGGTCACGTTCGACGGCCCCAACCAGCAAGGGCAAATCTTTACGAACGGCGTCGATTGGACGCGCGCGCAAATCTTCGCCTACGGCAATGGGCTCACGGTCAGCGGGCCGGCCGAAGTCGGCCAGACCCTCACCGTCAACGCCTCCGCCAACGACAGCGACCTGACGCTGCATTACACCTGGATGAGCTCGCCGGACAACGGCGGAGCCAACCACAACGACTGGGTCGCCATCGCCAACGCGGCCGACAGCAGCAGCTATACCGTGCAGGCCGGCGACCTCGGCAAGAATATCGAGGTCGTCGTCAGCGGCACCGATCCCGACAGGCAGACCGTTACCTCTGTGACCAGCGCGTCGACGGCGTCGGTCGTAGCCGCCGCGGGCCTTGCCTTCAGCACTGTCGTGGTCGCCGGCAATCCGGTGCAGGAAGGCCAGCAGTTGCAGGCTTCGGCCGTCATCACCGGCGACAACACGGACATGGCCGCGGCGATCACCTATCAGTGGCAATACTCGGGCGACAACGGCGTAAACTGGCAGCCAGATCGCGCAGACTGGCGTGCCGACGGATCCAGGGCGTTCTCAATTCGTTCCATCAGCTCACCGAAGCCGACGAGGGCCAATATTTCCGCGTCGATGGGCTCGTTCACCGACGATGCCGGCCGGGCGTCCGTCACCGCCTACAGCACGCCGACGGCGCCGGTCGCCGACGTCACGGCGCAGATCACCGCTGCCGTTCAGCGTCTGCGGTGGACGATTTCTCGATCAGCAAGGTCGTCGGCGGTGTCAACACGCCGATCTACGACGATACCTTCGACCTGGCGCCGCCGGATGGGCCCACGATCCTCTCGAACGGATCGCCGACGGACATCACCTACTTGACGTTCGGCAGCACCTGGTCCGCGGCGAATGGCAAGGGCATTCTATCGTCGACCGGCGTGACACCGACGAGTGTCGCCGGCTACGACGGCGTCATCGCCCGCCTCAACACCAATACGAGACGGTTCGGCAGACACCCTAGGCCTGAAGAGGGCGGCACCTTCACCGTCAGCGCGACTTTCGATCTCGGCGGCCCACCCGAACGCCGCCTACGGTATCGAGCTGACCAACATTGCGCCGGCGCATGACCCGGACGAGGCAGTCCAGCTCGACGTCGGCTGGGACTCGCCGGTCTCCGACAGCAGCACCCAGGTGCGATTGCAGAGCATCGACCAGGGTAACTACCAGGTCGATCGCCACGCAGACGCTTACCGAGCAGCAGTTGCCGATAACACCCAGATCGACGTTCGATCTCATGCACGACGCCGCCAACACGACGACGGTCAGCGGCTCGCTACGAACTGCTCGGCAGCGACCCGATTCGTCGATGAGCTGTCAAGCGACCGGCACGATTTTCAATAGTCAGGTCACCTTTACCCGGGCCGAGCTCATCGCCTTGCGCCGCCGACGCCGCGGGGATCGACGGTCATCGCCGAGGTCGGCGACACGCTGACCGCGAATGGCGACCACCAACGACGGTGATGCTACGCTCGGTTATCAGTGGATGAGCTCGCCGGACAACGGCGCCAACAACGACTGGACCGCCATTACCGGTGCCACCAACAGCACCTATGCCCTGACGTCCGATGACGTCCACCACAATATCGAAGTTGTCGTCAACGTTGTCGATAACGGCCAAACCGTCGACTCCGTCGCCAGTTCGTCGACCGGCCAGGTCGCCGCTCCGACGCTGACGCTGATCCCGCCGACCACGGTCACGTCCGACGCCAACGGTACGACGGTCAGCGGCGCGGGCATCCAGGATTCCTATGCGAACGACATCGTCACGCTCGATCTGACAGTCAGGCACGGCACATTGCAGCCGGCCGACACGGTGGACGGTGCCTTGTCCAACGTTCAGACCCAGGGCGACCCGATCACCATCGAGGTGACCGGGTCGGTCAGTGACATCAACACACTGATGAACGACGGTGTCCATTACACGCCGATCCCGAGCAACCCCGACGATCTGCTGACCGTCACGGTGCACGATAGCTGCGGCGCGAGCGTGACGGAGGACGTCACGATCACCAACCCCTCGTCCACAACATGGCCGATGTTGCGACGGCGACGCTGATCGGCGCAATGCAAAGCATATCGGCGAACGGTAATGGAACTGTCGGCTCGCTGACGTTCAGTCAGGATGGCAACGGCATGGATTGGCAGTTCAGCGCATCGAACGACCAGCTCTTGCAGATCGCCCAGGAGTCGACGCAGACACAGACATACACGATCAGCGACCCCGACGCAGGCCCATCGAATCATTCGAATTTCACCGTGTCGGTCGGCGGGCCGGGCCATGACACCTTCGCGTTCACGCCCAGCAGCGCCGGCAATCATGTCGTACTCAACTTCTCGATTGCGACCGACGCCGATGGCAGCTATCATGGCGATACGATCGACCTCAGCGGTTTCGGTAGCACGGCGGCCGATGCGCTGGTCGCTGCCACCACCGACAGTCACGGCAATACCGTGATCAATTTGAGCCCCGGCAACACCGTCACCATCGCGCACGTCTCGGCCGACTACATCCACACCCATAACGACGCGACGCACCCGATTGTGCTGGTCGCCTAGAATCTCGCTTGCTGGTGATGTTCGGTAGGGGAGGCCGCGCCGCGTCAGCGGTGCGCGCCGACGATCTTGCGCGGCGCGAACAGCTGGCTCAGCCAGTGCGCGCCTTCGCTGTGCGGCTTGGCGGCATTGCGCGGCGCGGCGGCCTTCGGCCGGCGCGCAGCGGCGGCAAGGCGGCGGCATTCGGCGGCGTAGCGCCGCTGTTCCGGGCTCGAAAACTGGCTGTGCCAATGTGCCATGGTCTTCCTCGCCTCGTGTTGTCAGCTTAACTTGCAGACCGCCTCGCCGGTTCCTCGCCGGCCTTGTGAACAGTGAAACACAAAGCCGCGAACACCCGCTGAAACCGGCCGCTAAATACCTCCGCTGTGGCGCAAGGCTCCGTTTACCGGCGCGGAGCGGGGGGAGGCTTTGCGGGGTACACCGGGCGGCTCGGCCGTTAACCAAGATTTGCGCGGGAAGCGCACTCTCGATCGCCCGGGCGCCGCCGCGCCGCGCCATAAACCTTTGTTTCAAATATAAAATTCATCCGGGCCCCGGCCGGGCGCGGCGGCCGAAAACTCCTGATATGATGATTTGAAATGCCCTATAAGCAGCGCTTCCGCGCAAGACTGCGTTAAGGACACCGGAACCGATGCGGCCGGCCAACCGTTCTGCGAGTCAACACAGCTCCGAACTGGCGACGGCGCTTGCCGCCTGCCGCAGCGCCTTCGTCGCGATCGCGCTGATGAGCGGCATGAGCAACATCCTCATGCTGAGCGGCGCGATGTTCATGCTGGAAATCTACGATCGCGTGCTGCCGAGCCGCAGCGTGCCGACGCTGGTCGGTCTGGTGCTGCTGGTCGGCGGCCTCTACACCGCGCAGGCCTTGATCGACATGATCCGCAGCCGCGTGCTGGTGCGCATCGGCGGCGAGCTCGACGAGACGCTCAGCGGCCGCGTCTACCAGACCATCGTGCAACTCCCGCTCAGGATCGGCGACCGCACCGACGGCATGCAGCCGCTGCGCGACCTCGACAGCATCCGCTCGTTCCTGTCCGGGCTCGGGCCGATCGCGCTGTTCGATCTGCCGTGGCTGCCGGTCTACCTCGCGGTCTGTTTCGCCTTTCATCCGCTCATCGGCGTCGCCGCGCTGATCGGCGCGATCGTCCTCGGCATCATCACCTTCATGACCGAGGTTCAGATGCGCAGCCCGACCAGGGCCGCGACCGGCTTCGCCACCACCCGCAACGTTCTCGCCGAGGCGAGCCGCCGCAACGCCGAAGCGATCACCGCGATGGGCATGACCGGGCGCATCGCCGCATTATGGGGTGACGCCAACCAGAAATACATGATGACGCAGCGCCGGGCGAGCGACATCGCCGGCGGCTTCGGCTCCTTCTCCAAGGCGCTGCGCATGATGCTGCAGTCCTCGGTGCTTGCGGTCGGCGCCTGGCTGGTGATCCACCAGGAAGCGACCGCGGGCATCATCATCGCCGGCTCGATCCTCTCCGCGCGGGCGCTGGCGCCGGTCGATCTCGCCATCGCCAACTGGAAGGGCTTCGTCGCTGCGCGGCAGAGCTGGCAGCGGCTGTCGCGGCTGTTGACGCTGCTGCCGTCGCAGGCCGCGGTGTTGGCGTTGCAACCGCCGCGCAAGAGCCTGAGCGTCGAGGGCATTGCCGGCACTCCGCCCGGCGTCAATCGCGTGGTGGTGCAGGACATCAATCTCAATCTGCAGAGCGGCAGCGGCCTCGGCATCATCGGCCCGAGCGGCTCCGGCAAATCGTCGCTGGCGCGGCTCATGGTCGGCGTCTGGCAGCCGGCGCGGGGCCGCATCCGTCTCGACGGCGCCTCGTTCGATCAGTGGACGCCCGAGGCGCTCGGCCGCCACATCGGCTATCTGCCGCAGGACGTCGAATTGTTCGCCGGCACGGTGGCGCAGAACATCGCGCGCTTTGAAGCGAATCCCGATGCGGACGCGGTCATCGCCGCCGCCAATGCGGCGAACGTGCACGATCTCATCGTCGGGCTGCCGGACGGCTATAACACCCAAGTCGGGGAGGGCGGCCATGCGCTGTCCGCGGGCCAAGCGCAGCGCATTGCGCTGGCGCGCGCGCTCTACGGCGACCCCTTCCTGGTCGTGCTCGACGAACCGAACTCCAATCTCGACGCCGAGGGCGACGAGGCCTTGAGCCGCGCCATCATGGGGGTGCGGGCGCGCGGCGGCATCGCCGTCGTCATCGCGCACCGGCCGAGCGCGATCGCCAGCCTCGACCTGCTGCTGATCATGAACCAGGGCCGCGCCCAGGCCTTCGGTCCCAAGGACGAAGTGCTGGCGCGCGCGGCGCCGCGCGACACCGCGCCGCGGCCACTCAAGGTCGTGCCCGACACCGCGGCGGCAAAATCATGAGTTTCATTAATAAAATCATCGATTTCGGCAGCGGCCTGCTGGCGCGGCTGGCGGCGAGCTCGACGCCGATGTCGGAATCGCGCCGCTCGATCCGCCAGCACATGGTGGCCGGCCTGGCGATCGTCGTGGTGCTGTTCTTCGGCGTCGGCGGCTGGGCAAGCACGGTGAAGCTGTCGGGCGCGATCATCGCGCCAGGCTCGATCGTCGTCGATTCCAACGTCAAGAAAGTGCAGCACCCGACCGGCGGCATCGTCGGCCAGCTGTTGGTGCATGACGGCGACAAGGTGAAGGAGGGCCAGTTGCTGGTGCGGCTCGACGACACCGTCACCCGCGCCAACCTCGCCATCGTCACCAAGGGCCTGGCCGAACTCGAAGCGCGCAAGGCGCGCCTGGATAGCGAGCGCGACGGCGATGACGTCGTGAAATTCCCGCCGGATCTCCTCGAACAAGCCAAGAGCAATGCCGACACCGCCGCCATTCTCGAAGGCGAGCGCAAGCTGTTCGAACTGCGGCGCACCGCCCGCATCGGACAGAAGGAGCAATTGCGCCAGCGCGTCGCCCAACTCAAGGAAGAGATTCGCGGCTTCGAGGCACAGAAGGACTCGAAGGAGAAACAGGCCGCGTTGATCAAGCGTGAGCAAACCGGCGTCGAGGACCTCTACAAGAACAAGCTTGTGCCGCTCAACAAGCTGACCGAGCTGCAGCGCGAATCGGCGCGGCTCGACGGCGAGGCCGGCCAGCTCATCGCGCAGATTGCCGAGGCCAACGGCAAGATTTCGGAGACCGAGCTGCAGATCATCCAGATCGACCGCGATCTCGGCAGCGAGGTCGCCAAGGAGACGCGCGAGATCGACGGCAAGATCGGCGAGTTTATCGAGCGCAAGGTCACCGCCGAAGATCAGCTCAAGCGCGTCGACATCCGCGCGCCGCAGGACGGCATGGTGTTCCAGTCGACGGTGCACACCGTCGGCGGCGTCATCACCGCGGGTGACGCCATCATGCTGATCGTGCCCGATGCCGACAAGCTCTCGGTCGAATCGCACGTCAACCCGCAGGACATCGAGCAGATCCAGATCGGCCAGACCGCGCTGTTGCGCCTCTCCGCGCTCAACCAGCGCACCACGCCGGAACTGTTCGGCAAGGTCACCCGCATCGCCGCCGACGCCTCGACCGATCAGCGCACCGGACAGAGCTATTACGTCATCCGCATCTCCATGCCGCCGGAGGAGATCGTCAAGCTTGGCGACGTCCGCCTGCTGCCCGGCATGCCGGTCGAGGCCTTCGTGCAGACCGGCGATCGCACCATGATCTCCTACCTCACCAAGCCGCTGCGCGACCAAGTGATGCGCATGTTCCGCCAGTGAGCGGGCGCGGCGCGAAGGAAACGCAAGGCTTGAATCGGTCGCCATGAAGTGGGCTGTCCAGGTGGCGCGGCGGTTCGGACTGGCGCGGACGGTATGTCTCGTGCTGCTGGTCGCTTTGGTTTTCCTGCGGCTTGCCAATCCGACGCCGGTCGACGAACTTCGCCTCAAGGCCTTCGACTTCTTCGAGACGCTGTCGCCGCGCGTCGCCACGCAACGGCCGGTGGTCATCGTCGACATCGACGAGAAGAGCCTCAAGGCGATCGGCCAGTGGCCGTGGCCGCGGACGCGCATCGCCGACCTGATCACGCGGCTGACGCAAATGGGCGCGCTGGTCGTCGGCTTCGACGTCATCTTCCCGGAGCCCGATCGCACCTCGCCGCAGGTCGCCGCCGAAAATTTCCACAATCTCGACGACGAAACCCGGCAGAAGCTCCTGGCGCTGCCTAGCAACGATCAGGTGATGGCCGACGCCATGAAGCGTTCGCGCGTGGTGCTCGGCGAGACCGGCCTGCCGCAGGTGATGGCGGCAAATCCCGGGCCGCCGTCAGCCGGCGTCGCCATGCTTGGCGGCGACGCCAAGCCGTTCCTCTATGATTTCCCCGGCCATCTGCGGAACATTCCGGGGTTGGAGAAGGCGGCCGCCGGGCGCGGACTGTTCACGATCCGCACCGAGCGCGACGGCATCGTCCGCCGCGTGCCGATGGTGATGGTGGCGCAGGGCGAGGTTTTGCCGTCGCTGACTTTCGAGATGTTGCGGGTCGCCACCAACACCAGCACCATCCTGATCCGCTCGGACGCCGCCGGCATCAAGAGCGTCGCCATTCCCGGCTTCGAGGTGCCGACCGACCGCAACGGCCAACTCTGGATCGATTTCGCGCCGCACGACCAGGCGCGCTACGTCTCCGCCGTCGACGTATTGGAAGGCCGCGTGCCGGCCGACCGGTTCCTGCGCCGGCTGGTGCTCGTCGGTACCTCGGCGGCGGGTCTGCTCGACATCAAGACGACGCCGATCGATTCCGCCATTCCCGGCGTCGAAATCAACGCGCAAATCCTGGAAAATCTGCTGACGCACGCGGAGCTGTCGGCGCCGAATTACAGCATCGTACTCGAACTCGCCGCGGCGCTCGTCGCCAGTCTCATTTTCATCTGGCTGACGCCGATCCTTGGCCCCGTTCCGCTGCTGGCGTTGGGCGGCGTCATGGTCGCCGCGCTGATCGGCACCTCGTGGTACCTGTTCATTCAGCAGCACATGCTGCTCGACTTCACCTTCCCGGTCTGGTCGAGCTCGCTCATTTACCTGACCCTCATCTTCACCAATTTCGCCAGCGAGCAGGCGAAACGCCGGCAGATCCGCTCGGCGTTCGGCCAGTATCTGTCGCCGGCGCTGGTCGAGCAGCTGGCGCATAATCCGGAAAAATTGGTGCTCGGCGGCGAGCAACGCGACATGACCATCATGTTCAGCGACGTGCGCGGCTTCACCACCATCTCCGAAATCTACAAGAGCGATCCGCAGGCGCTGACCGCGCTGATGAACAGCTTTCTCACGCCGCTGACCAACGCCATCATCGAGCGCAAAGGCACCATCGACAAATACATGGGCGACGCCATCATGGCGTTCTGGAACGCGCCGCTCTACGACGCCAACCACGAGATCAACGCCTGCGAGGCGGCGATCGACATGCTCGACCGCCTGGAGAAGCTCAATCAGGAGCGCGAGCGCGCGGCGGCCGAGAGCGGCAAGCCGTTCATCCCGATCCACATCGGCATCGGCATCAACACCGGCAATTGCGTGGTCGGCAACATGGGCTCGGATCTGCGCTTCGACTATTCGGTGCTTGGCGACAGCGTCAATCTCGCCTCGCGCCTGGAAGGGCAGTGCAAGACCTACGGCGTGCCCATCATCGTCGGTTCGAAGACGGCGCTCGCCGCCAAGGACAGGTTCGCCATCCTCGAAATCGACTTCATCGCGGTCAAGGGCAAGAAGGAGCCGGAGGTGGTCTACGCCATCATGGGCCGCGACGAACTTGCCCGCTCCGAGCGGTTCCAGCGCTGGCGCGACCTCAACGTCAGGATGCTGTCCTGCTACCGCAGCCGCGACTGGACCGGGGCCCTGGCGGCGATCGACGAGGGCCGCGCCGGCGACCAGGAGGCGCGGTTCACCACCCTCTATAACGTCTACGCGGCGCGCATCCGCTCGTTCCAGGCCGACCCACCGCCCGACGATTGGCAGGGTGCCTACGCGCTGGAAACCAAGTAGCGGAAGGCCGGCTTGCCCCGGCCGCCGGCGGCTTTGCAACCCTGGGGCGGCCTGCACCGGCTCAGCGGTGTTTTTTCACCAGTTCGCAACCCCTGGGCCGGGGCGGGCGCCGGTCGGTAAGCCCTTGCCGTCCATGGCGAAAAAGTGCGCCGATTTGGCCACAGCGCCGCAAAATCACGACCGAATAACCTGAACATTATGCGGTCTGCCGTTGGAGAATCGTATCCTGACCCCTACGATGGTGCGGCATTCCGGTTGCAACGCGTGGGGCTTAAGCAAGCGTCAGGCGAAGAAATGTTTGTTGGCAGTTTTCGGGTTGGTAAAGCCAGGTGGGCGGCCTTGGCTGTTGTCGCTTGCATGGCGATGACTTTGAGCCGGGCGAGCGCTGACTCGCTGGAAACCGCGCTTGCCTACGCCTATCAGAACAACCCGCAGCTCAACGCCCAGCGCGCGCAGGTTCGCGCCACCGACGAGAACGTGCCGCAGGCGCTGAGCGGCTACCGGCCGAAGATCACCGCGAACGCCAGCGCCGGCATTCAGACATTGTCGACGACGACCAAGGATGCTGGCACCACGATTCCGCCTAACGCACCGGCGACCTACTTCACGCAGAGCGGCGAAAACGCGCCATTCGGCGGCGGCGCGACGATCACGCAGACGCTCTACAACGGCTTCCAGACCGCGAACAAGACGCGGCAGGCGGAAGCCCAGGTGCTCGCCGCGCGCGAGAACTTGCGCGCGATGGAGCAGACTGTGCTGGTCAACGCCGCCACCGCTTACATGAATTTGCTGCGCGACGAGGCGATCCTCGCGCTGCAACAGCGCAACGTCGCGGTGCTGGAGAACGAACTGTCGCAGACCCACAAGCGTCTCGATGCCGGCAACGTCACCGCAACCGACGTCTACCAGGCGGAGTCGCGGCTCGCCGCCGGCCGTATCCAGTTGTTTGCCGCGCAGGCGAACTACGACACCTCGCGCGCGGTCTACCGGCAGGCAATCGGCCTCGAGCCCGGCAAGCTGACCGCGGCGTCGCCGGTCGATCGCTTCATTCCCAAGACGCTACCAGCAGCCGTTGCCCTCGGCATGGCACAACATCCGACGGTGACCGCGGCGCAATACAATGTCGACGTGGCGCAGCAGCAGGTCAAAGTCGCCGAGTCGGGATTGGCACCGACCGTCGCGCTGCAAGGCAACGTGCAGCAGAACTACGGCAGCGCGCTGGCGACCATCAAATCCTACAACGCCTCTCTGCTCGGCCAAGTGACGGTGCCGATCTATCAAGGCGGATCCGAATATTCCCTGATCCGGCAGGCCAAGGAAACGCAGTCGCAGCAGCGGCTCAATCTCGATTTCACCCGCGATCAGGCGCGCGTCGGCGTGCTGCAATTCTGGGCGCAAACCGAGGCGGCCAAGCGCAGCGTCGAAACCGCGACCAACCAGGTCAAGACCACCGAGGAGGCGCTCAACGGCGTCAGCGAGGAGGCGCGGCTTGGCCAGCGCACGACGCTCGACGTGCTCAACGCGCAGCAGGAACTGGTCGGCGCCCGCGTCAATCTGATCTCGGCGCAGCGCGATCGCGTCGTCAATTCCTACAGCCTGCTCGCCGCCATCGGCCGGCTGTCGCCGCAGGTGATCGGGCTCAAGGTCTCGCCCTACGACACGCAGGTGCATTACCAGCAGGTGCGTGACGCCTGGTTCGGCGTGCGCGCGCCGGACGGGCGCTAGCGTTTCGCGCGGCGTCAATTTGAATTTGAATCAATTGTCGCGGGCGAA
This sequence comes from uncultured Alphaproteobacteria bacterium, assembly GCA_963822035.1. GTDB lineage: Bacteria > Pseudomonadota > Alphaproteobacteria > Rhizobiales > Xanthobacteraceae > Pseudolabrys. The sequence goes on from CAWGGC010000005.1 coordinate 137,489, forward strand.
TTGCCGCGCATTTGAACTTGTCCAATTTCGCTAAACTAAGCCGGACTGTTCGCACGCGATCCTTCAGCGGCCTTTCAGCATATACGCAAGCAAGCCGGCGTTTTTAGTAATTGGATACTTGCTCGCCCATTAGGGTCACTACGCACAGGCCGGAAATATTTTCGGCCAAGCGTCGGAAAAGACCCATGCGCGCAAGCACCGTCGTGATGATCGCCTTCGCCGTGATGTTCGGCCTGCTCGCCGTGTTCATCGCGCAGGCCTGGCTCAACAATCAGGCCGATCTGCAGGCGAAGAATTTCGAGCAAAAGCCGGCGCTCGCCACGCAAACCATCGTCGTTGCGCGCCAGCCGCTGCGCTTCGGCACTCAGCTCGACCGCGCGATGCTGGAGGAAGTGCCATGGCCCCAGCAGGCGCTGCCGACCGGCTCCTTCGCCAAGATTGCCGATCTGCTCAACGGCGGTCCGCGCGTCGTGCTGGCGGCGATCGAGCCGAATGAGCCGGTGCTGGCGCTGAAAATTACCGGCGCCGGCCAGCGCGCCACGCTCTCGGCCCTGGTCGCGCCCGGCATGAAGGCGGTCACCATCCGCGTCAACGACGTCGAGGGCGTCGGCGGCTTCGTGCAGCCGGGCGACCGCGTCGATGTCGCGCTGACGCGGCAGATCGACAAGGCGTCCGCCTCGACCGAGGTGGTGCTGCAGGACGCCAAGGTGCTGGCCATCGACCAGAGCGCCGACGAGCGCGCCTTCAAGGCCGCCGTCGCCAAGTCGGTGACGCTCGAGGTCGACACCGTCGACGCGCAGAAGCTGTCGTTGGCGGCGACCGTCGGCAACCTGTCGCTGCTGCTGCGCAAGGCCGGCGACACCGCCGAACGCAAGACTCGCAAGATCACGCTCAAGGATCTCGGTACCGGCGATTCGAGCGAAGACCGGCACGGCACCACAACCGTCGTGGTGACCCGGGCGACCACCGCTCAGGAATACAGCGTGCCGGTCGAGGGCAGAGAGGAAGCGCTGGCTTTGAGCGGAAGGAACAGAACCGCGCACTGATGAGAAGCTTGATCATTCGGGGGAATGCATCGTGAGTAAATATGTTGCGGGCCGGCGGCCCTGGCTGAGCCGCCTCGCCCTGGTGTCAGCCATCGTGATGTCCGCGCTTGCCGGCGCCGCCGCGCAAGCGCAGGAAAAGGTGGTGCAGATCAGCGGCGCCACCCGCACCGCCATGGTGACGGTCGCGGTCGGCAAGTCGCAGGACGTGCGCACCGACGCCGGCTTCGTCGACGTCATGGTCGGCGATCCCGATGTCGCCGACGTCAATCCGCTGACCGATCGCACGCTGTCGATCCTCGGCAAGAAGATCGGCACCACGCGCGTCTCGGTGTACGGCGAGGGCAAGAAACTGATCGGCGTGTTCGACGTCGAGGTGTCCTATGACGTCACCCGCCTCACCAACGAGCTTGCCCGCGTTTTCCCCGGCTCGCACATCCATGCGAGCTCGGTCAACGGCCGCATCATGTTGACCGGCGAGGTGGCCGATGCCGTCACGCTCGATCGCGCCGTGACCATCGCGCGCCAGTTCGGGCCGGACATCATCAATTCGGTGGCGGTGATGTCGCCGCAGCAGGTGCTGCTGGAGGTGCGGTTCGTCGAGATTGTGCGCAGCGCCGGCCGCGAATTGGGCGTGCAGTGGAACACCTTCGGTAATCCGAACGTAAATATCGGCAACAATGTCAAGGCGACCGGCTTGCCGATCACGCAGGCGGCGGCGGTCGGCGCGGCCGGTGTGCTGTCCGGCTCAACGCCGTTCGGCTTTGCCATCGCCAACCTCGTGGGCCACGGCGTGTCGGCCGACGTGGCGATCAACGCGCTTGAGCAGAAAGGCCTCGCCCGCAGCCTGGCCGAGCCGAATCTGGTGGCGCTGTCCGGCGACACCGCGAGCTTCCTCGCCGGCGGCGAATATCCCATTCCCGTAGCCGGGCAGCTCGGCCAGATCACCGTCGACTACAAGAAATACGGCGTCGGCCTCGCTTTCACACCGACTGTGCTCGGCGGCGGCCTGATCAACATGAAGATCGAACCGGAGGTGAGCCAGATCGATACCGATCCGACCCACGCCGTCTCGGTGGCAAACGGCATTATCGTTCCGGCGCTGACCGTGCGCCGTGCCTCCACCACCATCGAACTGCGCGACGGCCAGAGCTTCGTCATCGGCGGTCTGCTGCAGACCAACAACAAGAACAATATCGATCAGCTGCCCTGGCTTGGCAGCGTCCCGGTGCTTGGAGCGCTGTTTTCAAGCAAGTCGTTCCAGAAAAACCAGACCGATCTCGCCATCATTGTCACGCCGCATATCGTGCGGCCGGCGCGGCCGGGCGACGTGATCAAGGCGCCGACCGACGACACCGTGCCGCCGAACGATGTCGACTTCTTCCTGCTCGGCAAGGCGGAGCTGACGCGCGACGAGGCGCAAGTGCTCACGCCCGTCGAAGCGCATATCGCCGCCGCCGAAGAGCAGCCCAACACCGGCCACATCATCGATCTGGCCAAGCCCGCGGAGTTCTCCAATGCCAATTAAGCCTCTGCGCTTGCTGCCGGTCTTGATCGCCGGCATCGGGCTTGCGGCCTGCTCGGAATACACCGACCGCCGCGACACCATCTCGCTCGATGGCGGCAATGCCGTTGCGACCGATGTGGTGACGCAGATGGTCGATCCGTGGCCGGCCGCAAGCGCCGACAAAAACATCGCCTTCAACGGGCAGAAGATGCAGACCGCGGTGCAGCGCTATCGCACCGGCCAGGTTATCAAGCCGGTCGGCGTCGGCACCTCCGGCAGCTACCAGCCGCAAGATACAGGCAATACGCCGATGCAATCCGATCCGGGCGGCTCACCGCCTCCGGCGCCGAAATCGCCATGATGTCGCCCCTGCGCATCGGCCGCAGCGCCGCCGCCGAACGTACGCGTGTCGTCATCGTCACGGCCGACGCCGAGTTCGAGCGCGCCGCGCGTGCGATCTTCGGCACCAGCAGCCAGATCGACCTGCACGTCGTCTCCGGTCGCATCGGCACGGCCGGCGATACACTCGATGCAAGCAGCGCCTCGGTTGTCGTGGCCGACGTCGATGCGTCGCGCGCCGACGAGATGGAGGCGCTGGAGCGCCTGATGGCGCGGCTTGGCGCCTGGCCGCCGGTTATTGCCGTGACGCAAAGCTTCGACGCCGATCTCGCCCGCACCTTCATGCAGATGCGCGTCGCCGATTTCCTGGTGAAGCCGGTCGCCGCCGTCGACCTCGTGCGCGCCTGCGCCCGCGTCGCCAAGAGCCCGGCGGGCGGCGGCGCCGAGCCAACCGAAGCCAAGATCTACACCTTCCTGCCCTCGGTCGGCGGCGCCGGCGTCACCACGCTTGCCGTGCATACGGCGATGATCCTGCTCGGCAGCGCCGGTCCCCGCGCGCGGCCAGCGACTTGTCTGGTCGATCTCGATTTCCAGCACGGCACCGTCGCCGACTATCTCGACCTCGAGCCGCGCCTTAATCTCGCGGAGATCGAGCCGCGTCCGGATCGCCTCGACCGGCAGCTTCTCGAGGTGATGTTGTCCTACCACGCTTCCGGTCTTGCCGTGGTCGCGGCGCCAAACCGCCCTGCGGAAATGCGCAGCTTCGATCCCGATGTGGTGACGCGGCTGCTCGATCTCGTCTCCACGCATTTCGAATACGTGGTGTTCGACATGCCGCGCACCTGGTTCTCCTGGACCGACAGCGTGCTGCTCGGCTCCAACAAGCTGTTCATCGTCAGCGAGACCACCGTGCCGGCGCTGCGCCACGCCAAGCAGCTCGTGGCGGCGATCAAGGAGCGGCTCGGCGACGGCCCGCACCCGCAGGTCATCGTCAACCGCTTTTCGCAGCGCATGTTTTCCTCTGGCCTGCGCCGCAACGACCTGCAAAACGCGCTCGGCGATTCCTTTGCCGGCTGCATCCCCAACGACTACGCCATGGTGCGCGAGGCGATCGACCGCGGCGTACCGCTCGACGAGGTCAAAGCCGGCAACAAGATCACGGCGCAGCTTAAGAGACTGGTGCTCGAACCGGCGCCGAAATCGGCCGCCGCCGCCAAGACTGCGTCGCTGCTCAACAAGTTCGTGCCGTCGGTGGCGAGGTAGGCTCATGGCCGGACGTTTCACAGCCCGCCGCTTTGTTGCGCCGGAGCGCAGCGTCACCGCCGAGGAGCAAGCCGCTCCGGAGGCGCCGACGTGGAGCGCGCTGCCGGAGGCCGCCGAGCCCGTGCCGATACAGCCGGCGCCGACCAACGCGCTGCTCACCGACAAGGTGCTCGACGCCAAGGTGCGCCTGCACCGGCGGCTGATCGAGGAGATCAATCTCTCGGCGCTGGAGAAGCTGCCCGAGGACGAGATCCGCGCCCATGTGCAGCAGCTCGTTTCGAAATACGTTATGGTCGAGCGGCTCGCGCTCAACTCCCAGGAGCTCGCCGATTTCGTTTCCGAAATCCTCGACGAGATGACGGGGCTGGGGGCGCTGGAGCCGCTGCTCAAGGACCCGACCATCAATGACATCCTGATCAACGGTCATGAATGCATCTATGTCGAGCGCGCCGGCATCCTCGAGCGGCTCTCGGCGCGCTTCAAGGACGAGCAGCATCTGCTGCGCATCATCAACAAAATCGTGTCCGCGGTCGGCCGCCGCGTCGATGAATCGCATCCATTGTGCGACGCGCGCCTGCAGGACGGCTCCCGCGTCAACGTCGCGGTGCGGCCGATCGGCGTCGACGGCCCGCTGGTGTCGATCCGCAAATTCTCCAAGAAACCGCTCAACCTCAACAAGCTGGTCGAGGTCGGCGCGCTGCGGCCGCAGATGGCGGAGCTCATGGCCGCCGCGGTGAAAGCGCGCATCACGACCATCATTTCCGGCGGCACCGGCTCCGGCAAAACCACCATGCTCAACGCACTCTCCGCCTTCATTTCGGAGAAGGAGCGCCTCATCACCATCGAGGACGCCGCCGAATTGCAGTTGCAGCAGCCGCATGTCGGCCGCATGGAAACGCGCCCGCCCAACATCGAGGGCAAGGGCGAAATCCGGCAGCGCGAATTGGTCAAGAACGCACTGCGCATGCGACCCGACCGCATCATCCTCGGCGAGTGCCGCGGCGAGGAAGCCTTCGACATGCTGCAAGCCATGAACACCGGTCATGAAGGCTCGATGGCCACCATCCACGCCAATACGCCGCGCGACGCCATCTCTCGCCTCGAGCAGATGATCGGCATGGCGGGCCTGCCGATGACGGTCGCCTCGATCCGGGGCCAGATCGCCGGCGCCATCCAGCTTATCGTGCAGTTGCAGCGCCAGTCCGACGGCAAGCGCAAGATCACTTCGATCGCCGAGATCACCGGGCTCGAAGGCGACATCATCCAGATGCAGGAAATCTACAAATTCGTGCGCACCGGCACCGGCGCCGACGGCAGCGTGCAGGGCCATTTCGCCGCGACCGGCATCCGCCCGCGCTTCCTTTCCGACCTTGCCAACCAGGGCATCAAGCTGCCCGGCAATTACTTCGACCCGTCGCAGCCGCTATGAGTAAACATCCCACCATCGTCATTCCGGACGCCGCACAGCGGCGATCCGGAATCCAGCGACAGCGTACAGCGCGTCTGGATTTCGGGTTCGCGTGCTGCGCACGCGCCCCGGAATGACATCAAGGCTTTCCGTCTCGATGATCAATTTCAACTTCAACCAGATCTACCTGTTCTATCTGCTGGTCGGCGGCTCGGCGGCGATGTTCGCGGAAGGGGCTTACCTCTTGCTGCACGGGCAGGCCTCCTACCGCAAGAACATCAACCGCCGCCTGCAGGTGATGGACGACAAGACCGACCGCGAAAGCGTGCTGGTGCAGTTGCGCCGCGAGCGCGGCCTGACCGGCAGCGGCGAATACCGGCTGCCGCTGGTCAATTTCAATCAGCTCCTGCTGCAATCGGGGCTGACCCTCGGCCTCGGCAAGTCGGCCGCGTTCATCGTCCTTGCGATGGCCGCCACCTTCGTCGGCATTGTTGTCTTCGAGCGTAATGTTGCTTACGCGGTTTTTGGCGCCCTCTTCGCCGGCCTGGTGCTGCCCTTCGTGGTGCTCAAGCTCATGCGCTGGCGGCGGCAGAGAAAATTCAGCGCGCAGTTTCCCGACGCCATCGACGTCATCGTGCGCTCGCTGCGCGCCGGCCATCCGGTGCCGATCGCCATCACTATGGTAGCGCGTGAGATGCCAGATCCGGCCGGCAGCGAGTTCGGCATCGTGGTCGACGAGATCACCTACGGTGCCGACCTGGAAACCGCAATGCGCAACCTCTACTACCGCGTCGGCACCGACGACCTGCCGCTGTTCGTCACCGCCGTCGCGATCCAGAGTTCGACCGGCGGCAATCTCGGCGAAATCCTGGAAAATCTCTCCGCCGTCATCCGCCAGCGCTTCAAGATGCGCCGCAAGATCCGCGCGCTCGCTGCCGAAGGCCGCGCCTCGGCAATGATCCTGTCGGCGCTGCCAATCGGCATTTTCGCCGCCATCCAGATCACGACGCCTGATTTCTATGCCAGCGTCTGGAACGAAAGCCTGACCAAGATCATCCTTGCGGTTGCCGGCTGCTGGATGGGCATCGGCAACGTCATCATGTTCCGCATGGTCAATTTCCGGGTCTGACCATGCCGTTTGCTTCGATGTTCCGCGACCAATCGAGCCTGATACTGGCGCTGCTTGTTTTTCTCGCCGCCGGCACGCTCACCTTTTCCGTGATGGCGGCGGTGCGCGTGCGCGGTGCGGTCAAACGCCGCACCAACCGCATCGTCATGGACGAAAGCGAGCGCTCGCTCAATTCGCGCCGCTCGCTGCGCCATTCCAGCGTGCAGGCGGTGGCCCGCCTGATCGAATACACCAGCAAGCATTATGCCTCGACCAATGGCGAGAACATGCGGGCGCTGCGCCGCCGACTGGTGCAGGCCGGTATCTTCGACCCCCGCGCCGTCGCTTTCTTCTTCATCGTGCGCACCGCGCTTGCCATCGGCGTCGCGCTTGCGCTCGCCGTCATCCTGCCGATGCTCACCGCCAAGGGCGGCTCGTTCTACTGGCTGCTCATCATCGTCGGCGGCATCGGCGGCTACGTCGCGCCGGCGATGTATCTCGACAAGCGTATCGGCGCGCGGCGGCAGCAACACCGGCTTGGCTTTCCAGATTTCATGGATCTGCTCGTCGTCTGCGCCGATTCCGGACTGTCGATGGAGGCAGCCTTCGAGCGCATCGGTCGCGAAATGGGCGAAAGCTACCCCTCGCTCACCGCCAATATCCACATGACCAATCTCGAAATTCGCGCCGGGCGGCAGCTTAAGGATGCGCTCGAGCATTTCGCCGACCGTCTCGGGCTCGAGGAAGCGCGTCAGTTCGCCACCCTCATCAACCAGTCGCTCGATCTCGGCTCCAGCATCAACGACGCGTTGCGTGTCTACAGCGACGACATGCGCCACAAACGGCTGTCGCTCGCCGAGGAGAAAGCCTATGCCCTGCCGGCGAAGCTGTCGTTGCCGATGATGATCTGCATCTTCCCGGTGCTGTTCGTCGTGATTTTGCTGCCGGTCTTCATTCGGCTGCACACGGGCCATTATTGAAGATGGCGTCGGCAAACATTGAAGAAAATCTTAACCGGCCTGGCTTAGCGTTGCGGCTGGACCCGAGCGTGGTCTCGTAAAGGCGTCATCATGCGTATCGAAGTGCGTCAAGCGTTGCTCCTGCTCGTCCTCGGCGTGGCGCTGGCCGGTTGCGGCACGTTCAAGCCGGCCGATCTGGCGGCCAAGGACGATCAGCCCGGCGACGAAGCGCTGGCTTCGGCCGACAGCGACAGCGGTGGACTGTTTGGCGAGGTCAAGCCGCAACTGCTCGGCAGCGACGCTCAGGACGACCTGAGCGAGGGCAAGAAGCAATTTCGCGCCGGCAATTACGGGCTCGCCGAGAACCATTTCCGCCATGCCGTCGAGCTGCATCCGCGCGACGCCGAAGCCTGGCTCGGCCTTGCCGCTTCCTGCGACCGGCTGCGCCGTTTCGACCTTGCCGACCGCGCCTATGGCCAGGCGATCAAGATCATCGGGCCGGTGCCGGAGATCCTCAACAACCAAGGCTATTCCTACATGCTGCGCGGCGACTACGTCCGCGCGCGCAAGACATTGTTGGCGGCGCGGCGCAAGGACCCGAACAACAAGTTCGTGCTGAGCAACTTGAAGCTGCTGGAAGTGAGCGAGAAGAGCGGCAAAGCCATTGAATAGCGAACGTGGCGGCCCCACTTGTGATAAAATTCGTCCGTTGTGGCAATTCGCTTCAGGTTTAACGCCAGAGGGCCTCGTTCCGCCGCGATGACCGACTTGCCGCGCGCCACGCCGCCGCAGCCCCGCTTCCTGATGTGCCGGCCGCAACATTTTGCGGTCACCTACAGCATTAATCCGTGGATGGACCCCAAGGCCTGGGCCGACAGCGGCGCGGTGCTGCAGGCAACCGCCGTGCGCCAATGGGCGGGCTTGCATCGCGCCCTCGAGGCCAACGGCGCCGCGGTCGAGATGCTGGAGGCGGAGCCTGGCCTGCCCGATCTCGTCTTCACCGCCAATGCCGCGGTGGTGCTCGACGGCAAGGCGCTGCTCGCCCGCTTTTTCCATCCAGAGCGGCAACGCGAGCAGCCGGTGCTGACGCAGGCCTTTCGCGCGCTCAAGGCGCGCGGCTTGATCGAGCACATCGTCGAAATGCCGGAGGGCGTCGCGCTTGAAGGCGCCGGCGACTGCATCTGGGATCGCCACCGCCGCGTATTCTGGATCGGCAGCGGCTTCCGCTCCGACCCGGCAGCAAGCCGCGTCATCGAAGCCGAGTTCGGCGTTCCCTGCCTGCCGCTGGCGCTCGCCGATCCGAGCTTCTACCACCTCGACACCGCGTTCTGCGTGCTGTCGCAGGGCGACCTGCTCTACTATCCCGGCGCTTTCACGCCGGCGGCGCTGGCCGCCATCCACGCGCACATCGCGCCGGAGCGCCGCATCGCGCTCGACCGCGCCGATGCCGCGCGCTTTGCCGCCAACGCCGTCTGCCTCGACCGCACCATCGTGCTGTCGAGCTCGAGCGCGGCGCTGCGGCGGACGCTCGAAGAACGTGGTTACAAAGTGGTGAAGGCGCCCCTGCACGCTTTCCTGCGCAGCGGCGGCTCGGCCTGCTGCCTGACGCTGCGGCTCGACCATATAAGCCAGGCCGTCACCGCCGCCGCCGATCCGGGTGAAGCCGTGCCGCACCGGCACAAGGCTCGAACCGCCGCAATATCAGCAAGTTAGGCGATCGTCCGGTTTGTTTACCGGGCATCAACGGGGATGCCTGACTCTGCGCGCAATGAAGTTTGCGCACAGGACTTTGCTGATTGGCGGCACGCTTGCCGCTCTGGTCTTTGCCGGCATCGGCATCGCCAGGCCGGCCGATGCGCCGACCGGCCGCGCCGCCTGGAAGGTGAAGTTCGAGCGCCCGGCGGAAATTCCCTTCCCCGCCGACGACCCCTATTCCGAGGCCAAGGCCAAGCTCGGCCGCCTGCTGTTCTTCGATCCGATCATGTCCGGCTCGAAGACGCATCCTTGCGCCAGCTGCCATAATCCGGGCCTGTCCTGGGGCGACGGGCTGCCACACGCTGTCGGCGAAAAGACGCTGCCGCTGCGCGCGCCGACTTTGCTCAACGTCGCCTGGACGCCGCGGCTCGGCTGGGACGGCCATTTCCCGAGTCTCGAGGCGGTTGCCTTTGCCGGTCCGCTCACCAGCCCGGCCAACATGAACATGACCGCGAAGGAAGCCGTTGAACGCCTCTCGGCGATTCCCGGCTATGTCGATGCTTTCGAGGCGGCGTTCGGCGAAGGCAAAATCACCCAGCGCAAGATCGAACTCGCGCTTGCGACCTTCGAGCGCACCATCGTGTCGGGTGAAGCGCCATTCGACCGCTGGATCAAGGGCGACGACAACGCGATCGACGCGGCGGCCAAGCGAGGCTTCGACCTGTTCGTCGGCAAGGCGAACTGCGTTGCTTGCCACAGCGGCTGGGCCTTCACCGACGCCTCGTTCCACGATGTCGGCAGTGCCAAGGGCGCCGACATCGGCCGTGGCAAGCTGTTCCCGACGTCGCCGTCGCTGCGCTACGCTTTCAAGACACCGACCTTGCGCGACGCCGCGCGCCGCGCGCCCTACATGCACGACGGCTCGGAGCCAACGCTGGAAGCGGTCATCGATCTCTACAACCGCGGCGGCATAGAGCGGCCGAGCCGCTCAGAGGACATCCGCCCGCTCCACCTGACTGCGGGCGAGAAAGCCGACCTCGTCGCTTTCCTGCAAACGCTCACCAGCGAGCCGAACAGCGTGACGTTGCCGACGCTGCCGCGCTGATCAAGCTAAAATTTGTCTTAGAGAATTGCGGGCAGGCCTGAGCCGAGCAGGGCGAGGCCGCCGATCAGCAGCACGCCGGCGCTCGTCTCCAGCGCCTCGACGTGCGCGGGTAAACGCTGCGCCGCGTAAGCGACGCTCGCGCCGAGCACCACGCTGATGACGCTGATCGCAGCGAGCATGTCTGTCTCCTGACGCCTCCGCCTGCGCCAGCAATAGCGGTGAATGCTTACCAACCGGCTTAGCGCGAGCGCGCTGACGCGCTGCGCGGTGGTAGCGGTTAACCAAAACCTAATTTTGCCGGTGCCTCAACCGCCCAAACCCTAAGAAGTGTGGTAAAGAAAAACTTAAGAGTACCAGTGACCTGTGTGCGGCGGCGAAACAGGTCTCTTAAGTGGCGGTAGGAGGCCTGAAATGACCCGGCTGCAGGGTTTGCTGCGGCGTGCGGCGACGATTCTGCTCGCGCTTATGGTTAACGCGCTGCTGGTGGCGAGCGCCAGCGCCCATGTCAAATGGTTTTGCGCTTACAACATCGCCGGCCAGCCGGACGGGCTGGAAAACGTCCTTTGTCCGGACTTTGAAACCCTCACCGGCCTTTCGATTCTGGCGCTGATGCTGGGTTGCCTGGTCGAGGGCAGCCCGGTCGGCACGGCGATGCTGCGCGCGATCGACCGGGTGACGCGCTTCGTGCGCGACAACACCGAGCTCATGTTCCGCGCCGGCACGGCGTTCTTCTTCATTTCGATCTGGGGCGTCGGCGGCATCCTGCTGACGCCGGAGCTGAAGACGCAATCGGCGCTGGTCGGCGCCATCCAGCTCGGCATTGCCGCCGGTATGGTGTCGCGGCGGACCATGCCGCTGTCGGCGCTCGGCATTGCCGCGATCTTCGCCATCGCGGTGTGGAATTACGGCATCTTCCACCTCGCCGACTATCCGATCTTCCTCGGCGTCGCCGCCTATCTCGCGCTCGCCGGCCTGCAACGCGACTTCTACGGCATCAAGGCGCTCGATCTCGTGCGCTGGAGCGCCGGCATCACCTTGATGTGGGCTTCGATCGAAAAGTGGGCCTATCCGGAATGGTCCTACCCGCTGTTCGTAACGCATCCGGGCATGGCCATGGGCTTTACGCCCGACTTCTTCATGCGCGCGGCCGGCGCTGTCGAATTCGCGCTCGCTTTTTCGCTGATGTGGACGCCGCTGGTGCGGCGGGTCGGCGCCATCATGCTGGCGGCAATGTTCATCAGCGCCGTGCTCGAATTCGGCAAGGTCGACCTGATCGGCCACTCGTTGATCGTGGCGGTGCTGTTTTCGATCATCGCCGACGACCGCGTCCGGGTGCCGCAGCCGAAGCACCAATGGACCATCCCGCTTGCTTATGCGGCCTCGCTCGCGCTGTTCCTGCTGGCTTATTACGGCGCGCACGCCGTGTTGTTCGGCACGTCGCTGACGTAAGGACGGTCGGCTATTCGACGTGGACGGTGAGCTTCATCTTCGGGTGGATCGCGCACAACACGTCGAACGTGCCGGCCACCGAAAACGTGATGTCGGTCTTGCTGCCCGGCTCCTGGTCGCCGGAGTCGAACTTGAAATTCGGCGCATCGATATAGGCGTGGTGGCGCAGGTCGGCATCGTCGTTCATGATGGTGACCACCTCGCCGCGCTTGATCGTCATCTCGCCGGGGTGGAATTCGCGGCCCTTCTGCGACACCGCGTATTTCGCTCCGGCGGCGCCGACCAATGTGCCGGCGCCGATCAGCGCCACCGCCGCGATCACCGCGGCTGCCGCGAGCCTCACGCGTGCCGCCCAATCATGGTTACCCATTTCGGTTCCTTTGCCGGTGACGCGGGGGCCGATTGTAGCGCGCGTCTGCGGCAAGCGTGGGGTTATGCGGTTAAGGCGGCGTTAACGAACCGCGCAGGATTGGCGGCACCGCTGAAGCGCCTTTAACGCCCGCCGGTTACCTCTGGCAGCGTCAGGGACCGGGCGTGCCGATGTTTTATTCTGAAACTGCAGCATCGTCGGCCGAGGCCGCTTCGCCGTGGCGGCGCGTGTTCGCGCGCGCCGCGCTGTTCGGCGTGACCATCCGCGGCCGCATCCTCATCGCCTTCCTGGTGATGAGCATGATCACGGCCGCGCTCGGAGCCTATGCCTCGTTCGGCATCAAGGACGCCGGCATCCTCGTCGACAAGACCTTCGACCAGTCGCTGATGTCGATCAACTACGCGCGCGCCGCGGCAACCGACTTCGCCGCCATGCGCGCCGCCTTCGCGCGGCTGTGGATCGCCACCGACCCCGCGACCCGCGCCAAACTCGACGATGAAATCAAGAACCTGACCAAGACCCTGCACGACGATCTGGGCGTGGCAGTCGAGCGCGCGCAATCAAACCGCGCCCGGCAGGCCGCCGCCCATGTCGAGCGCGAGGTCGCGGCCTGGAACAAGATGCGCGAGCGGCTGCTCGACAGCACCAAGCTCGACGCCAATTGGGAGACGCTCGACCAGTACAGCGCCAAGGTCGACGAGCAGATCGACCTCCTGGTCAACTACACTGCGGGCGACGGCTTCCTCTACCGGCAGAGCGCGCGGGCGACCGTGGCGCGCGATTCGGACCTCAACGTCGCCGGCACGGCGCTCGCGCTGCTGCTCTCCGCCGCGGTTGCCTGGGCGCTGGCGCGGCGCATCGTGCGCCCGGTCGCCGCCGCCTCGCGCGTCGCCGAGCGCATCGCCGCCGGCAAGCTCGACGTCGTCATCCCCAAGGGCAGCGCGGACGAACTCGGCGTGCTGCTCGGCGCGATGGGCCTGATGCGCGACAACATCAAGGCGATGATGGAGCGCGAGGTGGCGCAGCGTCGCACCGCACAGGCGCGCCTCGCCGATGCGCTGGAAAGCTCGCAGGAAGGCGTCGTGGTGGTCGACGCCGACGACTGCATCGCGCTTGCCAACCCGCAGGCCGCCGACTTTCTCGGCGTGCCGCGCGAGCTGATGAAACCGGGCACGCCGCTCGCCGATCTGCATCCCGCCTTCGAGGATCCGGTCAGCGCCGGCCGCGTGCTGTCCTTGCGCGATCGCGATTCGCAGGCGACTGGCGAGGTGCTGCTCGCCGACGGCCGCTGGCTGCGCATCAGCCACAGCGTCACGCGCGACCAGGGCTTCATCGTGGTGTGCAGCGACATCACGCTGTCGAAGCAGCAGGAAGCGAATTTGCGGCAGACCAACTGGCGGCTCGACGCCGCGCTCGACAACATGTCGCAGGGCCTCTGCCTGTTCGACGCGCAGCAGCGGCTCGAGGTCGTCAACCGCCGTTTCTTCGAGGTCTTCGGCCTGGCGCGCGACAAGATCCAGCCGGGCATGAGCGCCCGCCATATCCTGGAAATGAAGGTCGCCATCCAGAACAACGGCGGCAAGACCGCGGACGAATTGTTCGAGGAGCTCGACGGCTCGCTGCGCAGCAACGCCAAGGGTACGCGCTTCTACGAGCTGAAGGACGGCCGCGTCATCGCCTGCAGCCACAACAAGACGCGGGACGGCGGCTGGGTCGTGACCTACGAGGACGTCACCGAGCGCCAGCAGGCCGAGGCCAAGATCATGCACATGGCGCGCCACGACGCGCTCACCAATCTGCCGAACCGTCTGCTGTTCCGCGAGAAGATGGAGCAGGCGCTGGAGCGCGGCGAGGAGCTCGCCGTGCTGTTCATCGATCTCGACCGCTTCAAGAGCGTCAACGACACGCTCGGCCATCCGGTCGGCGATGCGCTGCTGTGCGCGGTAACCAAGCGGCTGCAGATGGCGGTACGCGGCAGCGACACGGTCGCCCGTCTCGGCGGCGACGAATTCGCCGTCATCCAGATGGGCGCGCGGCCGACAGACGCCACCGAGCTCGCCGGCCGCATCATCGAATCGATCTCGGAAGCCTTCGACGTATTCGGCCACCAGGTGGTGATCGGCACCAGCCTCGGCATCGCCATGGCGCCGAGCGACGGCAGCGAGCCGGACCAGCTCTTGCGCAACGCCGACATGGCGCTCTACCGCGCCAAGGCCGAAGGCCGCGGCACCTACCATTTCTTCCAGCCGGAAATGGACTCGCAGATGCAGGCGCGGCGCACGCTCGAGCTCGACCTGCGCAAGGCGCTGACCAACGGCGAATTCGAGCTGTACTACCAGCCGCTCATCGACCTTGCCGGCGACAAGATCAGCGGCTTCGAGGCGCTGCTGCGCTGGAATCATCCCGAGCGCGGCATCGTCGGGCCGGACGACTTCATTCCGGTGGCCGAGGAGATCGGCCTCATCGTCCCGATCGGCGAGTGGGTATTGAAGCAGGCCTGCAAGGACGCCGTCACCTGGCCCGGCAAGCTCACCGTCGCGGTCAACCTTTCTGCCGTACAGTTCCGCCATCCCTCGCTCGCGCTCTCGGTCGTCAGCGCGCTCGGCGCTTCGGGGCTTGCCGCCTCGCGGCTCGAGCTCGAGATCACCGAGACGGTGCTGCTGCAGGACAACCGCGCCGTACTCGACGTGCTGCACCAGGTTCGCGAGCTTGGCGTGCGCATCTCGATGGACGATTTCGGCACCGGCTATTCCTCGCTCAGCTATCTGCGCAGCTTCCCGTTCGACAAGATCAAGATCGACCGCTCCTTCATCCGCGAGCTCGGCAAGGAGAACGACTGCGTCGCCATCATCCGCGCGGTGACCCGGCTCGGCCGCAGCCTCGGCATGATCACCACCGCCGAGGGCGTCGAAACGCCGGAGCAGCTTGCGATCCTGCGCGAGGAGGGCTGCACCCAGGTGCAGGGCTATCTGTTCAGTGAACCGCGGCCGGCGGCCGAGGTCTCAGGGATGCTCAAGAAATTCCGCATGCGCGCCCGCGCCGCCTGAGCGGCGCTGTGACGGGCCTGCCTTGGGTGCTATAAGCCGGCCATGACCGACGCCTCCGCCTGGCCGACCGAATTACGCCTGCACAAGGACCGCAAGACGCTCTCCGTCGCCTTCGACAACGGTGACCGCTTCGACCTGCCGGCCGAATATCTGCGCGTCAAAAGCCCGAGCGCCGAAGTGCAGGGCCATTCGGCGGAGGAGCGCAAGACCGTGCCGGGCAAGCGCGACGTCGCCATTCTCGAGGTGCTGCCGATCGGCAATTACGCCGTGCGGCTCGTGTTCGACGACATGCATTCGACCGGCATTTTCGGCTGGGACTATCTCGCCGACCTCGGCCGCAACCGCACCGGTTATTGGCAGGAGTATCTCGACGAGCTGGCGGCGAAGAACATGACGCGCGATCCGGCGATGCGCAGATAATTATCGAGGCTGCTTGCCATTCGTAGCTCGCGACAACCCGCCCGCCTTCGCCCGTTGGGCTTTGGCGGGCATTCTT
This sequence comes from uncultured Alphaproteobacteria bacterium, assembly GCA_963822035.1. Classification (GTDB taxonomy): domain Bacteria; phylum Pseudomonadota; class Alphaproteobacteria; order Rhizobiales; family Xanthobacteraceae; genus Pseudolabrys. The sequence goes on from CAWGGC010000005.1 coordinate 153,278, forward strand.
CACTCGCTTCGCGAGCGAAAAATGGTGGGCGCTGTAGGGATTGAACCTACGACCTCTCCCGTGTGAAGGGAACGCTCTCCCGCTGAGCTAAGCGCCCGGCCGTATAGGCCGGGCGATATAAGAAGCGCAGCGAAGTTATTGTCAAGCGAAGCCGGCATTCGCCGCCGAAATCAGTTGCGCGTCGGCTCCTCGCCCGGCCGGCGCGAGGCCTGGCTTTGCAGCGCGCGGATGCGGTCGGCGAGGTTGCCGCCGGCGGGAACGCCGGTTTCGCTCACGGCGACTTCGCCGTGCACGGCCGGAACGGCATGGGCCGCCTCGTCCTTGGCGATTTCGGTCGCCAGAATGGCATCGATCGGCGAGTTCGGGCCCTCAAGCGCGGAGGCAAGGCGTGCCACTTCGGCGGCGACGTCGTTGATGCGTTCGCGCAGAAGCGCATTCTCGACCCGCTCGGCGGCCCAGGATTCCTCGGCCTCGCGCTTGTGCTGGGCGAGCTCGCGGGCCAGGCGGCCGCGCTCCTCGTTGGCGTGGCTGAGCTCGGCCTGAAGCTGCGACCGCTCGTCCTTCAGCGCCTCGGTCGCGGAGCTGGTGCGGCCTTCCATCTCGGAGAGCGCGGTGCGCAGATCGCCTTCGGTCTTGCGCGCGCTCTCGATGTCCTTGAGCAGGTGCTGCAGCTCGCTTTCGTTCTGCGTCAGCACCTTCGACTGGTCGGTGAGGCGGTTTTCCAGATCCATGGCGCGGCGGCCGAGGATCTCGGCTTCGGTGGTCTGCGCGACAAGTTGCTGCTCGAGCTCGGCGACGCGGCGGCCAAGGTTTTCGACCTTGCCGCGTTCTTCGGCGAGCTCCTGCGTCGCGGCCCTGAGCTCAAGGCGCTCGGCGTCGCGACGGTCTTCCACCGCCTTGACCTCTTCGCCGGCCGCCGTGAGGCGATCCTTGAGCGCGTCGACCTGCGTCTTCAGCGCCGTGATTTCGACCTTTTGCGCGTCGGCCAGCGTCGAGCGTTCGTCCAGATCGCCCACGAGCTTGGCAAGCTCCGCCTCCTTGTCGGACAAGGCGCGCTGGGCCTCCAGCATGGCGCTGGTCTTGACGGCGAATTCCTCTTCGGTGGCGCGCAGCTGGTCGCGCAGCGCCTTGTCGCGCGCTTCCAGCGCGAAAATGGTGGCGGTCTTCTCGCCAAGCTCGATCTTGAGCCGGTTGATGGCGTCGCCCTTCTTGCCGAGTTCGGCAAGCTGATTGGTGGACTTGGCCTTGAGCTGTTCGACGCTCATTTCCAGGCGCCGCGTCGACATGGCGAATTCCGCACGCAACTGGTCCTTGTCGGCCTGGATTTCCGCCATCGACAGCGGCGTCGCGGCCTCGAGCCGCTTCATGGTCAGCCGCACCGCGCGATTGTGAACCAGGGGAATGACGACAAGCCCGACCAGGGCGGCCACAAGGAACCCGATCCCGAAATACATGATCGGTTCAATCATAGATCGACGCCTCCAATGCGCCTCTCCCGCGTAACCCCGCGGAAACCATGGCATGGGGGCCGGGGCCCCGCCAGCATAAGCCAAGATTAACCTAAACCCGGCGGGCCGTCGCGGCCGGGCAGGGGCGCATTGTTAACGGCTCACGGGCTCAGAAGGGGTTCCAGGTCGCCTTCGGCGTGAACTTCAGGTAGCCGATGTTGGCGCCGAGCCTTAAGCCCACGCCGGAGCGGATCGGTACCACGACGATGTTGTTGGCGGTCAATGCCGTCATGCCGAACCCGCCGATGAAATAGGCCGAGCCGTCGATGCCGACGAAGCGCTGGTAGATCGCATCGGTCGCCGGCAGGTTGTAGATCAGCATCATGGTGCGCGCGCCTTCGCCGCCGGTGTCGAAGCCGACCGACGGGCCTTCCCAGAACACGCGGCGGTCGCCGGCGTTGCGGGTGTAGAGCTTGCCGTCGCCGTAGCGCAGGCCGACGACGATGGCGCCAGAGCCTTCCTGGCCGAGCACGTAGCCGTTCGGTTCGCCGAATTTGCTAAAGGCGGCCTCCACGATCTGCGCCAGCCCGCGCGACACCGTGCCGAAGAACTTGTGCCCTTCGCGGATGATCTCGTCGGGGGCGAAGGTCTGTCGCTGCTGCGGCGGCGGTGGGGGCGGCGGAGGCGGCGGCGGATTGGTTTGCGCCGCGGCCAGATTGGCGCCGAAAGCGATCAGGCACACGGTCAAGATGGCAAGGCGCAAGGTCGCGCGCATCGAGTGCTCCTTCAGCGGTGATGAGGGTTCAGCCCGCTTAACCTGTTGCTCACGCCGCCGGCCCTAAGGTGACGGACTGGCCGGTATTCCCCGAATCGCTTCGAATGTTGGCAATGACTATGACCGCAGCGCGGCAGGCATGGAAGGCGCAAGCGGCGCGGCATTATGTCGCCATTGCGGCGGCTTTTGCGCTGCTGGCCGCGGTTAGCCCCGGTTTTGCCGGTGAAGCGCCGGCCATTGTGATCAATGCCGACACGGGCCTTGCCATCAGTGGGTTCGACCCGGTGGCCTATTTTACCGACAAGCAGCCGGTGGTCGGACGGCAGGACTTTGAGCTGAGCTACGCCGGCACGGTCTGGCGCTTCCGCAACCAAGGCAACCGCGCCGAATTTGTCGAACATCCCGACGTCTATATGCCGCAGTTCGGCGGCTACGACGCAGTGGCCATTGCCCGCGGCGCATCTGTGCCCGGCCACCCGCTCAACTGGTCGGTGACCGGCAACCGGCTTTATCTGTTCTTTAGCGACGAGGCGCGCGCGCAGTTCCTGGCCGATCCGGGACGCATCATCGCGACGGCCAATCGCAAGTGGCCGCAGGTCGAGCGCACCATCGGGCGCTGACGTTCACATCCGCGTTGCGGCGGCGAGCGCCGGGTCGCCCCAGGCGATGAAGCCCGGCACCAGAAATCCTTTTGCCCTGTTGCCGAAGATGAGCGCGCCGCCGTCCGGCGCCGTGACCTTGCCGCCGGCGGCGGTGAGGATCGCAAGCCCCGCGGCGATATCCCATTCGCGCGTCGGCGCCAGCCGTGGATAAAGATCGGCGTCGCCCTGCGCGATGATGCAGAATTTCACCGACGAGCCGCAGGGGAAGCGCTCGCCGACGGTGAGCCGCGTCAGGAAGGCTTCCGAGTCCTTGTCGAGATGGCTGCGCGAGGTCGCCACCGTCAGGCCTGGCGGCGCCTTGCGGGTGTGCATCGGCGCGGCGTCGAAGGCTTCCGCCTTGCCGCCGTCGAGGCGCAGCTTCAGCCGCTCGGCCTTGCCGCCGACGATGCCGCGCCACATGAGCCCCTGTTTCGGCGCCGCGATGACGCCGGCAATCGGCGTGCCGCGCGTGACGATCGCGACATTGACGGTGTATTCGTCGCGCCCGGCGAGAAATTCCTTGGTGCCGTCGAGCGGGTCGACCGAGATGAAGCTCGGCTCGAGGCTAGCCGCGGCAAGGCGCTCGACGCTTTCCTCGGCGACGATGGGAACGCCGGGCAACAGCTTGCTGACGCCGTCCACGATCACGGCTTCGGAGGCCTCGTCCGCCGCGGTGACCGGCGACTCGTCGGCCTTGGTGCGGCGTTCGACCGCGGCAAAGGAGACGGCAAGCGTCGCGGCGGAGGCGCGCGCCACGATCTCGGTCAATGAATCGATGAGCGTAGCCGCTTGTTGCGGCGTAATTTCACGGCTGGAGGTCACGGGTCCTTTGGTCTTTCGTCCTTGGCGGTGCTGCCGGTGCGGTGTATCACGCCGCGACGCTGGCCTGTCCGGCGATTCGCCGTTTCGGTAAACATCGCACGCCCACCGGAGAACCGTCCATGTCCGGACCCGCCATCGAGCCCCTCGATCTCGCCGCGCTGCTCTGCTCTCGCGTCTGCCACGACCTGATCAGCCCGGTCGGGGCCATCGTCAACGGGCTCGAAGTGCTGGCCGAGGAAAAGGATGAGGAAACCAAGACCTTCGCGCTCGACCTGATCAAGAAAAGCGCGACCACCGCTTCGGCCAAGCTGCAATTCTGCCGTATCGCCTTCGGCGCCGCGGGCTCGGCCGGCGCCCAGATCGACCTTGGCGACGCCCAGACCATCTCCCGCGGCTTCCTCGAGGACGACAAGACCAAGCTCGCCTGGAACTTGCCGCGGGTGCTGCTCGCCAAGAACCGGGTCAAGCTGCTGCTCAACATGCTGCTGATTGCCGGCCAGGCGATCCCGCGCGGCGGCCAGATCAAGGTCGACGCGATCGGCGCCGGCGATGCCATCGGCTTCAAGATCACCGCCGCCGGCGCCAACGCCAAGGTTCCGCCGGCGATCCCGCCGCTACTTGCCGCCGAGAGCATTGAGGGGCTCGACGCGCACCGCATCCAGCCCTTCTACACCGGGCTGCTCGCCCGGGCTTGCGGCCTTGGCGTCGGCATCGCCATGGATGGCGAGACCGTGGTCGTCGCCACCAAGTGAAGCGCGGTAGCGCTTCATCGCGGTTAATGTTCCGTTAATCGCGCGGTTAGCGGCCTGATCCGCAACCAAAATTAAACGCTTCATCGACAAACTCACGTCGTCGCGACGGGATTTGCGAGCAGGATCTCAAACCTGCCGATGAAGGCGCTTGTCAATGGACGACCTGCTGCGGGAGTTCGTCACCGAGACCAACGAGAAGTCTCGACGTGGTCGACGTCGAGCTCGTGCGCTTTGAGCAGGACCCCAACAACGCCAAGATCCTCGGCAACATCTTCCGCCTCGTCCACACCATCAAGGGCACCTGCGGCTTCCTCAATCTGCCGCGGCTCGAAGCACTGGCGCACGCCGCCGAGACGTTGATGGGCAAGTTCCGTGACGGCGCAACCGCCACCAGCGGAGCGGTGACGCTGATCCTCACGACCATCGACCGCATCAAGCAGATTCTCGAATCGCTGGAGCGCGATCAGCACGAGCCCGAAGGCAGCGACGCCGACCTGATCGCCGAGCTCGGGCGGATGGCCGGGAACGTCGGTGACGCGCCGCCGCCGCGGTTGGAGCAGCACACTCTCGGCACGCTGACGCCGCAGGTACTGGAGCGCCCGCTGCGCCCGGGCGAGGATTCGCTCGACGATCTCGAGCGCGCCTTCCGCTCGACCGCCGTCGAGACAATCGCAGCCAAGCCAGTAAAGCCCGCGCCCGTGGAAACCGCCGAAGAGGACAGCGGCAAGAGCGCCAATCAGTCGATTCGCGTCGCCGTCAACTCGCTCGAGAAGTTGATGACCATGGTCTCGGAGCTGGTGCTCACCCGCAACCAGCTTCTGGAGATCGTGCGCCGCCACGAGGAATCCGAGTTCAAGGGGCCGTTGCAACGCCTCTCCAGCGTCACCGCGGAGCTGCAGGAAGGCGTGATGAAGACGCGCATGCAGCCGATCGGCAATGCCTGGCAGAAGTTTCCGCGCGTGGTCCGCGATCTCTCGACCGAACTCGGCAAGCAGATCGAGCTGGAAATGCAAGGCGCGGAGACCGAGCTTGACCGCCAGGTGCTCGACCTCATCAAGGACCCGCTAACCCATATGGTGCGCAACTCCGCCGACCATGGGCTCGAGCGTCCGGACGAACGCCGCGCCGCCGGCAAGAGCGAGCGCGGCCGCATTCGCCTGTCCGCCTATCACGAAGGCGGCCACATCATTATTCAGATCGCCGACGACGGCCGCGGCCTCAACACCGGCCGCATCAAGGCCAAGGCGATCGCGCAAGGGTTGGTCTCCGACGCCGAGGCGGACAAGCTCACGGAATCGCAGATCCACAAGTTCATTTTCGTGCCCGGCTTCTCCACCGCCGCCGAGATCACCAGCGTGTCCGGCCGCGGCGTCGGCATGGACGTGGTGCGCAACAATATCGACCAGATCGGCGGCACCATCGACGTCAAATCGGTGTCCGGCGAGGGGGCAAGCTTCACGCTGAAGATTCCGCTGACGCTGGCCATCGTCGCCGCGCTGATCGTCGAAGCCGGCGGCGACCGCTTCGCCATCCCGCAGCTTTCGGTGGTCGAGCTCGTGCGCGCGCGCGGCGGCAGCGAGCACCGCATCGAGCGCATCAAGGACACCGCGGTGCTACGGCTGCGCGACAAGCTGTTGCCGCTGGCGCGGCTCACCACCTTGCTCGGCCTCGACGCCGGCCGCGACATCAGAAGCGACGACGGCTTCATCGTCGTGGTGCAGGTCGGCAGCCAGAGCTTCGGCGTCATCGTCGACGCGGTGTTCCACACCGAGGAAATCGTGGTGAAGCCGATGTCGAGCAAGCTGCGCCACATCGCCATGTTTTCCGGCAACACCATTCTCGGCGACGGCGCCGTGATCATGATCGTCGACCCGAACGGCGTTGCCCGCGCGCTCGGCAGCACGGTGACCTCGCAAATGGCCGCCGCCGAAGGCGCAGGTGCCAGCCACGCGGCATCGGCCGAGCCCGCGACCTCGCTGCTCGTGTTCCGCGCCGGCTCGCCGCAGCTCAAGGCGGTGCCACTGTCGCTCGTCACCCGGCTGGAGGAAATCGACGGCCGCAAGATCGAATTGTCGAACGGCCGCCACATGGTGCAGTACCGCGGCCACTTGATGCCGCTCATCAGCATCAACGACGACGTGCGCGTCAAAGGCGAAGGCGCGCAGCCGCTGCTGGTGTTCTCCGACGGGCGCCGCTCGATGGCGCTGGTGGTCGACGAGATCGTCGATATTGTCGAGGAGCGCCTCGACATCCAGGTGGCGGGCGAGCGCGACGGCGTGATCGGTTCGGCCATCATCAAGGGTCAGGCGACCGAGATCGTCGACGTCGGCCATTTCCTGCCGCTCGCCTTCGCCGACTGGTTCCGCCGCAAGGAGGAGCCCGCGCAAGCCGCGGCGCGTCCGCTGCTGCTGATCGACGATTCCCCGTTCTTCCGCGACATGCTGACGCCGGTGCTGCAGGCGGCCGGCTACCAGGTCACCGCAGTCGCCGCGGCCGCCGAAGCGCTGGCGCTGCTCAAAAGTGGGCGCGTCTTCGAGGTCGCGGTCACCGATATCGAGATGCCGGGCATGGACGGCTTTGCCTTCGCCGAAGCCGTGCGTGCCGATCAGCGTATCGCCGGGCTGCCGGTCATTGCGCTGTCCTCGGTGCTGTCGGCCGAAGCGGTCGAGCGCGGCCGCAACGTCGGCTTCCACGATTTCGTCGCCAAGTTCGACCGCCAGGGCCTGATCGCGGCGCTGAAAGAGCAGAGCGACATCGGGCGCGCGGCATGAGGTCGATCCATGGCTGACAAGGGCGACGACAAGCTCACCGAATACATCACCGCCACGGTCGGCGAGCAGTTGTTCGGGCTGCCGATCCTGCGCGTGCAGGACGTGTTCGCGCCGGAGCGCATCACCCGCGTGCCGCTTGCCGGCGAGGAGATCGCCGGCGTGCTCAATCTGCGCGGCCGCATCGTGACGCTGATCGACTTGCGCCGCCGGTTCGGCCTTGCCGCGCGCGCTGCCGAGGCGCAGCCGATGGCGATCGGCGTCGAGGCGCATGGCGAATCCTACGGGCTTCTGGTCGACAGCGTCGGCGAGGTGCTCAAGCTCGACGAGGGGGCCTGCGAGGCCAACCCCGTCAATCTCGATGCCAAACTTGCCGCCGTGTCGGGCGGAATTTTCCGGCTGGAAGGGCAATTGCTCGTGGTGATCGACGTCGACTGCGTTCTCGATCTCGGCACGCGGGCAATCGCGGCGTGACGAAGGTGACATTCCAACGCGGCGGACAGAAGGTCTGCGCGCAACTAACGAGGCTGTAAGATGAAAACGTGTCTGGTCGTTGACGATTTAAGCGTCATCCGCAAGGTGGCGCGGCGAATACTGGAAGGCCTCGAATTCCAGATCGTGGAAGCCGAGGACGGCGAACAGGCGCTCGATGCCTGCAAGAAGCAGCTTCCCGAGGCGATCCTGCTCGACTGGAACATGCCGAAGATGGACGGCTACGAGTTCCTGCGCATGCTGCGCCGGATGCCCGGCGGCGACGCGCCGAAGGTGGTGTTCTGCACCACCGAGAACGACGTCGCCCATATCGCCCGCGCGCTGCACGCCGGCGCCAACGAGTACATCATGAAGCCGTTCGACAAGGAGATCGTCGAGGCGAAATTCCAGGAAGTCGGGCTGATCTGACGCGAGGCGTTTTCCGCGTAACCCGGGCTCACCCGATGAACCTCGCCGTCGCAACTCCGTCGTCCGCCGCGCTGATCGGCCGGCGCATCCGCGTCATGATCGTGGACGACGCCGTCGTCGTGCGCGGCCTGTTCACGCGCTGGGTGGACGCCGAGCCTGACATGCAAGTGGTTGCCTCCTTGCGCGGCGCGCGCGAGGCGATCGAGCGCATCGAGCGCGACGATCCCGACGTGGTGCTGCTCGACATCGAGATGCCCGAGCTCGACGGGCTTGCGGCGCTGCCGCAGCTGCTGGCCAAGAAGCGCGACCTCATTGTGATCATGGCCTCGACGCTGACCCGCCGCAACGCGGAGATCAGCTTGCGCGCCCTGGCGCTCGGCGCCACCGACTACATCCCCAAGCCGGAGAACAGCCGCGACGCCGCCTCGCTCGCCTTCCGCCGCGAGCTGATCGAGAAGGTGCGCCACCTCGGCCTGCGCGCCAAGCGGCTGCGGCTGCTGGGCCGCGGCGCCGCAGTCACACCGCCGGCGGAGAAGGGCCGCTTCAGCCCGGCCGTCAAGACCGCCGCGCATGAGACGCCGCACATCGTGCTCCGGGCGATGCCGATCGTGCCGCCGCGCGTGCTGCTGATCGGCGCCTCGACCGGCGGCCCGCAGGCGCTCAACACATTGGTCGCGCAGATCGGCGGCGTGCTCGAGCGCGCCCCGGTGCTGATCACCCAGCACATGCCGCCGACCTTCACCGCCATTCTCGCCGAGCATCTCGCCCGCATCAGCAAGCGTCCGGCGCACGAGGCAATCGACGGCGAGGAAATCAACGCCGGCACCATCTATCTTGCGCCCGGCGGCAAGCACATGAGCGTCACCCGCCGCGACGGCATCGCGGTGATCGCGATCGACGACGGCGAGCCGGTCAATTTCTGCAAGCCGTCGGTCGACCCGCTGTTTGCTTCGGCGGCGCAGACCTGGGGGTCGTGGGTGCTGGGGCTGATGCTCACCGGCATGGGCGCCGACGGCTCGAACGGCGCGCAGGCGATCGTGTCGGCCGGCGGCAGCATGGTCGCGCAGGACGAGGCGACCAGCGTGGTCTGGGGCATGCCCGGGCATGTGGCGCAAATGGGCCTGTGCTCGGCGGTGCTGCCGCTCAAGGACATCGGCCCGCGCCTGGTGCGGCTGTTCGGGGGCGAGCCGTGACGCCGCAGGATTACGACTATCTGCGCAAGCTGCTGAAGCAGCGCTCGGGTCTCGTGCTGTCCGCCGAGAAGCAGTATCTGGTCGAGAGCCGGCTGCTGCCGATCGCGCGCAGGCACGGCATCGCCGGCCTGCACGAGCTCGTCGCCATGCTCAAAGCGGCCGAGGGCAAGCCGCTCGCGGCCGAAGTGATCGAGGCGATGACCACCAACGAGACGTTCTTCTTCCGCGATAAGCTGCCGTTCGAGCATTTCCGCACCGCGATCCTGCCGACGCTGATTGCGGCGCGGGCGAACGAGAAGCGCCTGCGCATCTGGTGCACGGCGGCCTCGACCGGCCAGGAACCCTATTCGCTGGCGATGACGCTCAAGGAGATCGCCGGGGCACTCATCGGCTGGCGCATCGATATTCTGGCGACCGATCTGTCCGGCGAGGTGATCGATCGCGCCAAGGCCGGCGTCTACAGCCAGTTCGAGGTGCAGCGCGGACTGCCGATTGGCCTTTTGGTCGCCTATTTCGCGCAAGTCGGCGAGCAGTGGCAGATCGCGCAAAGCCTTCGCGACATGGTGCAGTTCCGCACCCTCAATTTGCTCAACGACTTTTCCGCGCTCGGCGCCTTCGACGTCGTGTTCTGCCGCAACGTGCTCATCTATTTCGACCAGCAGTCCAAAACCGACGTGCTCAATCGCGTGGCGCGGCAGATGCCCGGCGACGGCTACCTGGTGCTGGGCGCCGCCGAAACCGTGGTCGGCCTCACCGATGCCTTCCGCCCGGTGGCGGACAAGCGCGGGCTTTACGCGCCGAATGCGGCGGCGCGCGGCGCCAAAGTGCTGCGCTTCGCGGCGCAGGGGTAGCGTCCTGATCCATTCTCCGCTTCTCTCCTCATGGTGAGGAGCGCCGCGCGAGCGGCGCGTCTCGAACCATGAGGCCCCGTGGCCGACCTCATCCTTCGAGACGGCGCTTCGCGCCTCCTCAGGATGAGGCGGGGTGAGGGCGCACACCGTCGCCCGTATTCTTTGCGGCGCCCGCCTTCGCGCGACGAGCTTCGGCGGGCAGCCAGTGCGATCGATTTTGCTGACGTGCGGGCACGCTTCATCGCCCGTGTTCTTTGCGGCGCCGGGTACGCCGTCGTTCCTTTCTCTTCCCCTCGCAAAAGCGAGGGAGCGGAGCGCCGAAAGGCGCGTCCGTTGTCGTCTCGGCCGCGCTTCTTATCGAAGCGCGGGCGCCTCTCGGCGCTCCACCGGCGGCGTCTTTGCGGCGCCGGGCCGCGCTTCTGGGGGAGGCTCTTGGCGTGCCGCGGGTTAGCCCCACAGCCGGCCGGCCGTCCGCCATCAGCGAGCTCCTCGCGGCGGGTCGTAGTGCCCGCGGGCGGAGCCCCGGCGCCGCCCGGGGGTGGGGTTACGAGCCCCGCCCGCGGGCGCCGCGCCAGCCGAACCCGGTTGCCCGGTCCCGGCCCTGAAGGAGGCGTCCGCCCGATCTCCGGCGGCTCGCCCCTTCCGTTGCTCCGTCATCGGCACGTCTCGCGACGACGCCCTCGTACCGAGCAAGGCGGGGGAGGTGTGGCAGGGGAATGGGGCGGAAGTATGATTTTATTCCTACACTAAGAGATTGCAAAACTCTCAACGCTTCCGAATACTTAGTGGTCGGGGGAATCGATGACGCTATTAGAGAAGCAATTGCGAAACACGAATTGCCTCGCTCGAGCGACGAGATTTTGAGCGGGCTCAAGGAAACAATGAAGTAGGAGGGCAAGATTGCGGATTTTTCAATGTTTTTTTGCCATAATTCATGAAATTTTCCCGCGCTCGCGCGCCAAATTGCCCATGTGGCGAATACAGACCATGCCGACGTGGATTTTTTCGGAGGTGCCGCAAACTGGGTCAAAAGTCCCATCGTCGCACAGGGCTTACGCACGTTCGTATCTGATGAACCGGGGTTCACGGGATACGAATCAGAAAGCGATGTCGTTCCAGATGGCTTGTTTTTTATCGCGCTGATTTTGGAAGGTTCAAATGTAGCCATGTTTGGCGGCAATTTAGATAATGTCGTCTTCTTAAGTGCAAAACAAAAAACTTTGGACGTTATGGGCCAGTCAATTAGAGATTTCGTCGGCTTAGATTTGTGTAGATGAGCGAGAGCTTTATGAGGGTATCCTCACACTATCGAATTCGGGTCGTCGAAGCCAACGAATGAATTAAAGATCGAGGAACTTAAAAAAGAGGTTCGCGACCTATTCGATTTGACGTCTGCATTTCATTGTGATCGATGACGTCGACACGCTGACAACAAAGGGAGTTGAGGCTGGGTTTGATTTTCTTTACAGCGTTCTATGGCGCGCTAAACGACGATCAAAAATTTTATAGACAAGATTCGCAATGCCCCGACGCAGTCGTTAGCTAATTCATCGAAGTTCCCGGTCTCGAAGACGGTGATTACGCGGAATTCGTAAGCGTCTGTGCCGAGCAGTTTAAAGTTCAACCGCCGGACAAAGAATTTGTGGCCAATAGATTGTCTCAAGTGTCGGAACGACGACCGCTTGTGATCGAAAATATAATCACTCTTCGTAGGACAGCAGGAAGCTTACGACAGGGCACTGCATCTCGTCGAAGAAGAGGGTCGGGGAGATGTCAGAAGTTACGTTTTTCAGCGGGAGTGGAATTTCTCTTCCAGCGGACAATTATGGTCGCTATGTGCTCGCGGTCATCGCGTTGTATGGTGGGCCGCTTACCTTCGACGATCTTTTGGCTTGTGACTGTTATGACGAGATACGTGTCCGCGATGCGTTAGCGGATATTCGAGAAATGTTTTTGCAGCTGAATGAGGTCGGGACTGAAACGACTTATCAGCTCGGAGTGTTAACAAGAGCGTTTGTCTATCAACGAATCGAAGAAGCTTGAACCTTTATCCAGCGGCATCAATATCCGCCGCACAGACGACGACGCGGTCTATTTGGAATACAATTACATCTCCGACGAGAAAGTTCCAACTCTGGGCGAGTGGGTAGAACTTACGGTGACAATGACGGCGCCAATATCAACTGCGAGAATATTTTCGGTACGAAAGCGGGATCGTCATACGCCAAGAAACGGGCGCCTTTGATCACCTCGCCAATATCGACATCGGTCCCGCTGCTCCAGAAAATTAGAGGGCTCTGGCACTTCATCCGAAGGGACTCGATCGTAAGTCTCGGTGGCTGGACCGAGATGCAAAGAGCGAGTCGTGCAAGCCGCAACAACGCGTAGTCAATTCGCTTTCGAAGTTGGCTGAATCTAGAGGCGCAATCATTTCGGCTCGCCGGACAACTTGATCTTCAGTGCCCGAACTTCAAGCGAAAAAACCCCGGCGCTCACCGCCGGGGTTTGAGTTTGGAGAGAGCCAGGAAGGCTCAAGATGGACGCGGGGACGCTACGTGTGGATTCTCGCGTCATCCTCGTCATGGCCGGGCTTGTGCCGGCCATCCACGCCTTACTGTGCCGCCAAGGCGTGGATGCCCGGGACAAGCCCGGGCATGACAGAGAACTAAGCCGGAATGCGCTCCTCGACGTCGGCTCGGCTCGCGCAGCACGTAGCCGCGGCCCCACACCGTCTCGATGTAGTTCTTGCCGGTCGAGGCGTTGGCGAGCTTCTTGCGCAGCTTGCAGATGAAGACGTCGATGATCTTGAGCTCCGGCTCGTCCATGCCGCCGTAGAGATGGTTGAGGAACATCTCCTTGGTGAGCGTCGTCCCTTTGCGCAGGGAGAGCAGCTCGAGCATCTGGTATTCCTTGCCGGTGAGGTGCACGCGCTGGCCGCCGACCTCGACCGTCTTGGTGTCGAGGTTGACGACGAGGTCGCCGGTATTGATGACCGACTGGGCGTGGCCCTTGGAGCGGCGCACGATGGCGTGGATGCGGGCGATCAGCTCGTCCTTGTGGAACGGCTTGGTCATGTAGTCGTCGGCGCCGAAGCCGAGGCCCCGAACCTTGTCCTCGATGCCGGCGAGGCCGGAGAGGATCAGGATCGGCGTCTTCACCTTGGAGACCCGCAAGCGAGCGCAGAACCTCGAACCCGGACATGTCGGGCAGGTTCAGGTCGAGCAGGATGATGTCGTAGTCGTAGAGCTTGCCGAGATCGACGCCTTCTTCACCGAGATCGGTGGTGTAGACGTTGAAGCTCTCCGATTTGAGCATCAGCTCGATGGATTGGGCGGTCGCGCTGTCGTCTTCAATGAGTAGAACGCGCATTTAAGTCCCCTTCTCGCCGCTACCGGGCTTGAGGTCAGCGCCGCAAAGGCGGCGAGTTTGAAAAAACGCTGTGGGACAAACCGATTCGACACTATCCGGGCATGGTTAACAAAACCTGATTCTCGCACGCAAGCGTGCCGTAGGCAAGCCGCCGCCGAATTGGGGTAAGATGTTGCCAGAGAGTGGTTTTTTGGCCACGGCCTGGTTCATGCTCCAGTTTAAGAGTTGGAGCCTAACCGACTCTGCCGATTCGCCCTTGCGTCACGGCCAAGCGATTCGTGGCCGGTTCCCACCGGACGATGACCCAATGATTAACGACGCGGGTAAACACCAAGTTAAAGACGCGGGTAGGCCAGTAAGCCTAAGGGCGGGTTTATGGCGGGCGGCCCTCTTCACCTCGCTCGGCGTGCGCGGCGGCGATCCTTCTTTTCACCTCCCCCTGAAAGGGGGAGGTCGCCGAGCGCAGCTCGGCGGGTGGGGGTCAACTTTTCTCCGCTCGCACAATAACCCCCACCCCAACCCTCCCCCTTTCAGGGGGAGGGAGCGCGTCAGCGCAATGGCCAGGCATGAAAGCCCTGGCCGAACAGATCACCGACCTCGACGGCGTCGAGATCTACGGCCGCGTGGTCGGCGTGCGCGGGCTGATGGTGGAGGTGGCGGGGCCGATCCATGCCATGTCGGTCGGCGCGCGGCTGATCGTCGAGACCGGCAAGCCGCGCGCATCCCCTGCGAGGTGGTCGGGTTCCACGGCGGCCACGCGCTGGCCATGCCCTTTGCCGCGCTCGACGGCGTGCGCCGCGGCTGCCGCGCGGTGGTGACGGGCACCGCGAGCGCCGTGCGGCCCTCGGAGCGCTGGCTCGGCCGCGTCGTCAACGCGCTGGGCGAGCCGATCGACGGGCAGGGGCCGCTGCCGCCGGGGCCGGCGCCCTATCCGTTCCGCGCCTCGCCGCCGCCGGCGCATGCGCGCATGCGGGTCGGCGCGCCGCTCGATCTCGGCGTGCGCGCGCTCAACACCTTCCTCACCGTCTGCCGCGGCCAGCGCATGGGCATCTTCTCCGGCTCCGGCGTCGGCAAGTCGGTGCTGCTCTCGATGCTGGCGCGCAACGTCGCGGCCGACGTGTCGGTCATTGGCCTGGTCGGCGAACGCGGCCGCGAGGTGCAGGAGTTCCTGCAGGACGATCTCGGCCCGGCGGGCCTCGCCCGCTCGGTGGTGGTGGTCTCGACCTCCGACGAGCCGGCGCTGATGCGGCGGCAGGCGGCGTATCTGACGCTCGCCATCGCCGAATATTTCCGCGACGTCGGCAAGGACGTGCTGGTGCTGATGGATTCGGTGACGCGCTTTGCCATGGCGCAGCGCGAGATCGGCCTGTCGGCCGGTGAACCACCGACCGCCAAGGGCTATACGCCGACGGTGTTCACCGAGCTGCCGCGGCTCCTGGAGCGCGCCGGGCCCGGCGCCACGGAGCAGGGCACCATCACCGGCATCTTCAGCGTGCTGGTCGACGGCGACGACCACAACGAGCCGGTGGCGGATGCCGTGCGCGGCATCCTCGACGGCCATATCGTCATGGAGCGGGCGATCGCCGAGCGCGGCCGCTATCCGGCGATCAACATCCTGAAATCGATCTCGCGCACCATGCCGCGCTCGGCCGATCCCGCCTATCTGCCGGCGATCAACCGCGCGCGGCAGGTGATGGCGACCTACTCCGACATGGAGGAACTGATCCGGCTCGGCGCCTACCGGCCCGGCTCCTCGCCCGAGGTCGATGAGGCGATCACGCTGCACAAGCCGCTCGAGGACTTCCTCGCCCAGCTTAAGGAAGAATCAACGAGTATGGCGGACGGCTACCGCGAGCTTGAGCGGATTCTGGCCGGGCTCGGCGCCGACTGAAGCAAATTCGGCTCAAACTTGCCGAATCCGCCTGCGCTTGTTGGAAACCGAAAACTAACGTTATTGCGCCACAGTCGCGGCCGATGAACGGTCCGGGGAGGTCCGCGCGCCGCGTTTTGGCGCGGCCGTTGTTCGGGGCTTCGGGGGAGTATCTAGTCGATGAAGTCACGCGAAACGCTGATCCGCCTGAAGAAATTTCAGGTCGACGAAAAGCGGCGCAAGGTCGCCCAGATCGAGGCGATGATCGCCGAATTCGACCGCATCGCCGGCGATCTCGACCGCGAGATCAAGATCGAGCAGGACCGCGCCGGCATCCACGATCCCGGCGCATTTCGCCTATCCGACCTACGCCAAGGCGGCGATCGGGCGGCGCGAGAACCTGAAGCGCTCGGCCGACGAGCTCAAAGGCCAGCTCGACGACGCCAAGGCGACGCTGGGCGAGGCCTTCGAGGAATTGAAGAAGGTCGAGATGCTCGACGAGCGCGACCATGCCCGAGAGAAGGCGGCGCAGGACGCCCGCGAGCAGGCCGAGCTCGACTCGCATCGCGACCTTGCGCTTCACCACCGGCGGCGCGCACGCCTGAGGCACCGCCGCGCGGGCGCGTGCTATCATGACCGTATGACCGAGACCGTCTGGCGCGGCTTCACCCGCGCCGAGCTTGACGCCGCCTATAACAACGGCGCCGCCGTCAAGAACAGCGCTGAAAAGCTGGCCCAGTGGCAGGAGCGCTCAAAGCGCCTGCGCGAGGCGCGCAACGAATTGCTCGACGTCGCCTACGGGCCGCGGCCACGCAACAAAATCGACATCTTCCGTTGCGGCACGGCGGGCGCGCCGCTGCTCGCCTACATCCACGGCGGCTACTGGCAGCGCAACGCCAAGGAATTCTACGCCTGTCTCGCCGAAGGACCGCTTAAGCGCGGGCTCGATGTGGCGATGCTCGGCTATACGCTCGCCCCGGAAGCGACGCTGACCGAGATCGTCGAGGAAATCCGCGCCGCGCTGCGCTGGCTGCGCGCGGAAGGGCCGCGGCTCGGCGTCGGCGCGGGCAAGCTCATCGTCTCCGGCTGGTCGGCGGGCGGGCATCTGACCGCGATGGCGCTCGGCGAGGCCGATGCGGGTCTCGCGATCAGCGGCATCTATGATGTCGAGCCGTGCCGGCTGAATTATCTCAACGACAAGCTGAAGCTGACCGAGCAGGAGACCGTGGCGATGAGCCCGATCCGGCAACTGCCGGCGCGCTCGGCGCCGCTCGTCATCGCCTACGGCACCGCGGAACTGCCCGAACTGCAGCGGCAATCGCGCGACTATCATGCGGCGCGGCTGGCGGCGAAGCTGCCGTCCGAGCTGTTGCCGATGGAAGGCGACGACCACTTTTCCATTCTCGATGAGCTTGAAAACCCGGCCGGCCGGCTCACCGCGGCCATTGCAAACATGGCACTTCAGCGCTGATGTACGTAGGTCCCGGCGCCGCGCCGAGCGCGGTCAAGCCGCGCGCCGGCGCGCCGATGTCGGGCGGGGCGACGCGCTGCGGTGCGCTGCGCTCGGCAAGCCATGATGCCCAGTGCTCCCACCACGAGCCTTCGGCGCGCGCCGCAGCGCCAAGCCAGGTGGCGCTGTCGACGTAGCGCTCGCCGGGCGCGCGCGTCGCATAGTGGTAGTAACGGCCGGGATG
Organism: uncultured Alphaproteobacteria bacterium; assembly: GCA_963822035.1. Classification (GTDB taxonomy): domain Bacteria; phylum Pseudomonadota; class Alphaproteobacteria; order Rhizobiales; family Xanthobacteraceae; genus Pseudolabrys. The sequence continues at coordinate 170,361 of CAWGGC010000005.1, forward strand.
CCCGGGCTCGGAGACGATGCCGGCATTGTGGCCGCCATTGGTGAGCACGAAGTGCAATTCGCCGTCGGTGAACAGATGCAGCTTGTACACCGAATTCCACGGCGCGATGTGGTCGGTCTCGGTGCCGACCGAAAAGATCGGCACGCGGATGTCCTTGAGCGCGATCACCTTGCCTTCGACGGCGTAGCGGCCGGCGGTGAGGCGGTTTTCCAGAAACAGCCCGCGCAGGTATTGCGAATGCATGCGGTAGGGCAGCCGGGTCTGGTCGGCGTTCCAGGCCATCAAGTCGTTGACCGTGGTCGCGCTCGCCGAGCAGGTATTCGCGCGTCATCTTCGACCAGAACAAGTCGTTGGAGCGCAGCGCGGTGAAGGCGCCGCCATCTGCCGGGTATCGAGCACGCCCTGATCCCACATCATGTCCTCGAGAAAGGCGATCTGGCTCTCGTCGACGAACAGCATCAGCTCGCCGGCCTCGCTGAAATCGGTCTGCGCGGCAAGCAAGGTCATCGAGGCCAGCCGCTCGTCGTCGTCGCGCGCCATGGTGGCGGCGGCGATGGCGAGCAGCGTGCCGCCGAGGCAATAGCCGCAGGCGTGCACCTTGCGGCTCGGGCACGATGGGGTTGACGGCGTCGAGCGCCGCCATGAGCCTTGGTGCGGTAATCGTCGAAGTGAGCTCGCGGTCGGCGGCGGTCGGGTTGCGCCACGAGATCATGAACACGGTGAAGCCGCGGCTGACGAGGTAGCGCACCAGCGAATGCTCGGGCATCAGATCGAGCACGTAATATTTCATGATCCAGGCCGGCACGATCAGCACCGGCTCGGCGATAGACGTCCGCCGTCGCCGGCTTGTACTGGATGAGCTCGATGAGATCGTTGCGGAACACGACTTCGCCGGGCGTCGCCGCGATGTCCTCGCCGACGCGGAAGCCGTCCTGCTGCGGCGGCGCTTCCTGGGCGAGCGAAGCGGTAGACGTCCTCGGACAAGTTGTGCGCGCCGCGCGCGAGATTGTCGCCGTGCTGCTTCAACGTCTCGCGCACGATCACCGGGTTGAGCCACGGCACGTTGGAGGGCGACAGGCCGTCGAGCAGCTGCCGCGCCATGAAGGCGACGCGGGCGGCGGTGCGCGTGCGTTCGCCGCGCACCTGGTGCGTGGCGTTGCGCCACCAATCCTCCTGAGCGAGGAAGGCCTGCTCCCAGAACACGTAGGGCCATTTGTGCCAGGCCGGGTCGGCAAAGCGCCGGTCGGAGGCCTCCGGCGCAAACGGCAGGTTTTCGACGCCGTCGCGCATGGCAAGGCCCCACAGCCGCGCCGCGTAGATCGAGGCAAGCCAGCCGAGCTCGAGCTGCCGCCCGGGCGCGCGCGAAAGATGCGAGGCCCAGTCGAACCAGGCGGCGGCCTGCGCGTGCGGCGACACCCCTTGCGTGGCGCGCGCCATCATGGCGCGGGCAACATGGTCGAGCGTCGAGAACGAGGGCGGCGCCACGGTCGGCGCGGGCGGCGGCGCATTCTGCGTCTTGTCGAGGGCGGTTGTCATTGGGGCCTCAGCGTTCGTGGCCAAAATGCCCGAATACGCGGGTTTTCATATTGATAGCGATCAATTGTGAAGGCATCGCGTCATGCACAAGACGGCAAAAGCCGCAATTTTGACGCGGATCAAACCGCCTTGGTTAGCGAAGCGTAAAAAAGCGGACTGGAGAGGGATGGAGAGCGCCATGATCTCACGGGAAGACTGCATCGCGATGTGCGGCCTCGACGAGGACGAGATCGACGCCTTGAGCGAGCACGAGCACATCCCGGAAATCGCTGCCACGGCGCTGGCGAGTTATCTGCTGCATCAGCCGCACGGCAGCGACAAGATCCGCGGCATGATCATCGACGACATCCACAAGGCGCTCGACGATGGGCGGGTCAAGCACGCCGGCGAATTGTTCATGGCGCTGCGGCATTTCCTCACCGACCATCCGGATGCGCGCACGTCCTCGGACGCCGCTTGAGGATCAGGCATTGCGTTTGTCGGCGTCGTATTCGTCGCTGCAGAACGGACCGCCCTGGAATTTGTCGCCGACCGGATCGGGCGCGAGCGTCTGCTGCGCGGCGAGTGCCGCCTCGCGATAATCGTCGGCCTTGAACTGCGGCTTGTAGCCGAAGCGGCGGGCGTTGCTGTTGTCCCACCAGGCGTTGGCGTTGTCGGAGGCACCGTAGAAGATCTCGAAGCGGATGTCGCGATGCTCGAGCCCGATGCGGATCAACTGCACGAGATCCTGCGGGTGGACCCAGATGGCGAGACGGCGCTGGTCGAGCGGGGCGTCGCCGACATTGCCGATGCGCAGACAAGTGACGCGCAGCCCGTGCTTGTCGGCATAGAAGGCGCCGAGCGCCTCGCCGAAGGCCTTGCTGATGCCGTAGCGGCTGTCGGGCCGCACGGTGACGCCGACGCCGATCTTCTGCGCACGCGGATAAAAGCCGACGGCATGGTTCGACGAGGCAAAGACGATGCGCTTGACGCCTTGGCGGTAGGCGGCCTCGAAGATGTTGTAGCAGCCGACGATGTTGGCGTTGAGGATGGTGTCCCACGGGCCTTCGATGGAATGGCCGCCGAGATGCACGATGCCGTCGACGCCGCTGACGATTTTGTCGGCGTCCGCCATCTTGGAGATGTCGGCGGCCATGAAGGATTCGTCGGGCCCCAGATCGGCGAGCGGGCGCACGTCGCTCCAGCGGATGCTCGGATAGACGCCTCTCATGAGCTTGCGCAAATAAGTGCCGATGCCGCCGGCGGCGCCGGTGACGAGGATTTTTTGCACTGCACCCCTCCATGGAACCAAGGCGGGCACCCGACTGGGGTCTCATTGACACCCCCGGCGCCCAAGTCATCATAAGGCAACAAACAAAATATGCGCAGAGCCGAATGAATCGGCCGCGTCAGGGAAACGCCGACAAGACCAAACCGGGAGGGGTGACAATCATGAAACGTCATATCGCCGCGCTCGCCGCGGGCTTCATCGTCGCTGCTTCAAGCAGCGCGATGGCGCAAGACAAGTTCGTACTCAAGGCTTCCGACGTGCATCCGGAGGGATATCCGACCGTCGTCGCGGTCGAGAACATGGGCAAGAAGCCTGTCGGCGGCGACCAAGGGCCGGCTCAGCGTGCAGATGTATCCGGCGATGCAGCTCGGCGGCGAGAAGGAGGCGATCGAGCAGGCGCAGGTCGGCGCCATCGCGCTGGCCCGCGTCTCGGTCGGCGCGCTCGGTCCAGTGGTCGACGACCTCAACGTGTTCAATCTGCCTTACGTGTTCCGCAACACCGAGCACATGGAAGCAGGTGATCGACGGGCCGATCGGCAAGGAACTGCTCGACAAGATCACCGACAGCGGCAAGGGCCTCGTCGGCCTGTGCTGGATGGATGCCGGCGCGCGCAATTTCTACGACACCAAGAAGCCGATCAAGGACCTCGCCGACCTGAAGGGGCAGAAGATCCGCGTCATGGGCAACCCGATCTTCGTCGACATGGCCAATTCGATGGGCGCCAACGGCGTGCCGCTCGGCTACGACCAGGTGTTCAATGCGCTGCAGACCGGCGTGGTTGACGGCGCCGAGAACAATCCGCCGAGCTTCGTGTTCGACAACCACTACACGGTGGCGAAGTACTACACCATCGACGAGCACCTGATCGTGCCGGAGGTGCTGGTGATGTCGAAGAAGATCTGGGACACGCTGTCGAAGGATGACCAGGCGGCGGTGATGAAATACGCCCGCGAGGCGCAGCTCGAGGAGCGCAAGCTCTGGAACGTGTACGAGAAGAAGGCGATGGACAAGGCCAAAGCCGCCGGCATCCAGATCATCCCGGTCTCCGCCGCCGACAAGAAGGCGTTCCAGGACGCGGTGAAGCCGGTGTGGGACAAATACGGGCCCAAATACGCCGAGCTCGATCAAGCGCATCCAGGAGGTGAAGTGACGCTTAAGCGTCATGGCCGGGCTTGGCCCGGCCATCCACGCCTTTCGAATTAAGGCGTGGATGCCCGCGCACAAGCGCGGGCATGACGGGGGCGAAGCGCCATGGCCGCGTTCTACCGCAAGCTGATGGACTGGGCCTATCTCGTCTGCGTCGTGCTCGCGGGCATGGCGCTGGTGCTGATTTCCGCGGTGATCCCCTGGGCGGTCTACACCCGCTACGTGCTCAACAGCGCCGCGTCGTGGCCGGAGCCGACCGCGGTGCTGCTCACCATCGTGCTCACCTTCTTCGGCGCCGCGGCTTGCTATCGGCTCGGCCTGCACATGCGCGTCACCGTCGGTGTCGATCTGTTGCCGGCGAGGGCGCGCCGCATCATCGATCTCATCGTCGAGATGCTGATGGCGATCATGGCGGTGTTCATGATCGTCTACGGCTACCGGCTGTGCGTCGCGACCTGGGACAACACCATCGCCGAATTCCCGGCCTTGCGCGTCGGCGTCGTCTATTCGCCGATCCCGTTCGGCGGCGCCTTCACGCTGCTGTTCATCATCGAGCATCTGTGGTTGGGGCGGCCCGAAGGCGGCAGGCGGCGACGCCCATTCAGTCGCGGCGTTCGAGTAGGGCGCGCCATGGACCTTCTCGATTCTGCTCGGCACGCTGTTCCTCTGCTTCGCCATCGGCATGCCGATCTCCTATTCGCTCGGCTTCGGCGCGCTCGCCGGCGCCTTGTGGATCGGCATCCCGCCCGAGGCGGTGATGCTGAAGATCTCCGACGGCGTCTCCAAGGTGGCGATGCTCACCATTCCGTTCTTCGTGCTCGCCGGCGCCATCATGGCGGAAGGCGGCATGGCACAGCGGCTGGTCAAGTTCGCCAATGTCATCGTTGGCTGGTGCGCGTGCGCGGCGGCCTGTCGGCGGTCAACATTCTGGCGACGACGTTCCTGTCCGGCATTTCCGGCTCCTCGGTCGCCGATACTTCGGCGATCGGCTCGGTGATGATCCCGCAAATGGAGAAGGTCGGCTATCCGCGGGTGTTCGCCACCAACGTCACCATCAGCGCCTCGCTGCAGGCGATTTTGGTGCCGCCGAGCCACAACGCGGTGATCTATTCGCTGGCGACCGGCGGCACCATTTCCATCATCAGCCTGTTCATGGCCGGCGTGGTGCCGGGCCTGTTGCTCGGCCTCGCGCTGGTCATGCTCTGCCTGTTCATGGCCTATCGCGACGGCCACCCCAAGGGCGACTCGGTGCCGCTGCGCGAGGCCGTGAAGATCACCATCGACGCCACCTGGGGCCTCATCACCATCGTCATCATCATCGGCGGCATCCTGCTCGGCATGTTCACCGCGATCGAAGCCGGCGCCATGGCCTGCGTCTGGGCCTTCTGCGTCACGATGTTCATCTACCGCGATTACCGCTGGAGGGACCTGCCGGCGCTGGTGCACCGCACGCTGAAGACGGTCGCCATGGTGATGACGCTGATCGCAATGGCGTCGAGCTTCGGCTACGTCATGGCGCTGATGCAATGCCGGCCAAGATCACGGCGTTCTTTCTCACGCTGTCGGATAACAAATACGTCATCCTGATGCTGATCAACGTCATGCTGCTGGTGCTCGGCTGCCTGATGGACATGGCGCCGCTGATCCTGATCTGCACGCCGATTTTATTGCCGGTAGTGATGAAGCTCGGCGTCGATCCGGTGCATTTCGGCATGATCATGCTGCTCAACCTCGGCATCGGCCTGTTGACGCCGCCGGTCGGCTCGACGCTTGTTCGTCGGTTGCGCGGTCGGCAACGTGAAGCTCGAAGAGGTGATGCGCGGCATCTGGCCGTTCTACGGCGTGATGATCGGCGTCTTGCTGCTGGTGACCTTCGTGCCGGCGCTGTCGCTGTGGCTGCCGGCGCTGGTGATCAAATAGGTCGAAACCGCGACGTCTACTTGACGAAACTCAAGTAGGACGCGAGCGCCGCGATCTGGTCAGGCGACAATTTGCTTGCGACGTGGGGCATCGGGTGCATCGCGGCGGCGTCGTAGCCGTCGTGCCATTGCTCCAGCCGAGCTTGCAAATAAGCGTAGCCCATGCCGCCTAAACGTGGAATTTGCCCGACGCCCTGGCCGCCTGGGCCATGGCAGGCGACGCAGGCGGCGATGTTCGAATCGGGCACACCTTCCTGGTAGATCGCCCGTCCGGCAGCGACGAGGTCGCGATTGCCGTCGTCAGCCGCTTCGGGAGGCAGCGTGGCAAGATAATGCGCCAAATAGCGCGCGGCGTCCGGCCCGACATTCGCCGCGGCAGCCCACATGTACATTTTCGAAAACGGGTTATCGCGGCGGTGCGCGCGATAGCCCGAAAGCTGATTGACGATGTACTGCGGCCGCTGCCCGGCCAGCCGCGGCGCCGGGGCGTAGCCCTGTGCCGAAGGTCCATGGCACCAGGTGCAGTTGCGCACATCGACGTTCCCGAGCTCACCCGCCAACGCGGGAGCGGCAAGAGCAAGGATCGCCAGCGCTGCCAGTCTTAGCTTATGGACCTTCATGCTCTGAACTTTCGCATCGTTGCGCGAACTACCGCAAAGAACTGACATAGGCCGCGACGGCTTCGACCTGGCTCTTGTTCAAGCTGTGCGCGACCGGTTTCATGATGAGCGAGGTATCGGGATTGGCCGGGTTCTGACCGCGTTCCTTGGGCCAGCCGATCAGCGTTTTCACGACGTAAGGATAAAGCTGCCCTGCAAGCCGGGGAATTTCGCCGGTGCCGGTCGCGTCGGGGCCGTGACAGGCGGCGCAAGCGGCGATGTTGTCTTCGGGGACGCCGTTTACGAAAATATTGCGGCCTGCGGCCACAAGGTTTTTGGGAGCGCCGCCAATCGGGCCCGGGTGGAGTTGGTGAAAATGCTCGGCAATGGCCGCAATCATGGCGGGTCGCAGGACATGCGCCACGTTGGACATGATGGGATTTGGGCGGCTGCGTTCGATGAACGCCCGTAGCTGATTCTTCAGGTACTCGGGCTGCTGCCCGGCGAGCCGCGGGATCGGATAGAACCCGCGATAACCCTGCGCCGAGGTGCCGTGGCAGTCTTCGCAATACTTGATCTTCTCCGCGACGCTTTGATTTGAAACTTGGGGGTTGGCCCCGCTGGCGTAACCCGCCGCCGAGAAAGCAACCGCTACGACAGCCAACGGCAATGCCAGGCGCAGCCCGACGGCCTTCGTCACGTCGCGCGCGCGCGTTTCGGCGCGCCGCGCCATCCCGGTGAGCCGAAGACCCGATTTCATCATGGTCTGCACCCGGACATCGCGGTTTACTCCAGATAACTTACGTAGGCTGCGACGGCGTCGATCTGCGACTCCGTCAAGCCGCGCGCGATGGGCGCCATGACGTCCGAGTTTTCCTCTTGCCGCTCATGGCTCCAGTTCGCCAATTGCTTCACGACATAAGGATAAAGCTGGCCCGCCAACCGAGGCATCGGCCCGTTGCCTTCGCCCTTTTCGCCGTGACAGGACGCGCATGGGGGAACGTTGGCGCTGGCAATTCCCTCGTCATAGATCTTCTTTCCCGCGTCCACGTTTTCCTTAGGGCCGCCGCCAAGCGGCTTGGGATTGAGGTTGTGAAAACCGCTGGCCAGCGCCTTGATCATCGCCGGGCTGAGGACGTGGCCGACATTGAACATGACGTTGGTCGCTGTCGGTGATGCCGTATCCGCCCGTTTGTGTTCGACGAAGCCCTTCAACTCGTTCTCGATGTACTCAGGCTGTTGGCCGGCGAGTCGCGGTATCGGATAGAAGCCGACGAAGCCTTGCGCCGACACACCGTGGCAGACCTCGCAATAATCCATCTTGGCGCGCAGCGCCTGCGACGACACGCCGCCGGCATCGTCGGCGGCGACGGCGGAGGACAAGCCGAGGACAAGCGTTGCAGCCGACAGGCCGAGGCCAGACAATAAGCGGTGTCCTCTCTTTTGCGCTCATCGTGACAACCATTGTCTCACCACTTTGCAAGCCTCGCGCTTTTGCCTTTCGCTACATCGCAAACCAGGCGAAGAGGAACAGCGTGTTGTTGTCGCGTGCGTTGAGAGTCGTTCCATCAAACTTGTTGTAGTAGGTGTACTGCAGTCCGACACGCACATTCGCCCACGGCCAGAGTGGCGCCATGCTGGTGATGAACGGGATGTAGTCGATTTCAGTGACAAAGCCGTCGCTGTTCGGGCTGCAGGTCGTATCCGGAGCCTGGCAACTGGCCAGGTTGGCGTACAAGGTCGCGTCCGAGCTTCCCCACGTATTAAAATACTGACCCGTGAGCACGATCCTGTTGTCGTTGCCGTATGCCAGGGACGCATACGCTCTCAACGTATTTAGCGTGTTGGTTTGATTTGCAGACAGGCCGTTGGCGAAGCTGGAGTCGAGCCTTTGAGTTTCGTAAATGTATGTGCCGCGCAGCGTGATCCAGTAATTTTCGCCTTGATATTGGTACTGCGAATCAAAAGCGACATCGGTGTATCGATCCGTGTCCGGGAAGGTCTGATTTATCATGAAGCCATTGTCATCCGTTGCCCCCGTAAACGGATGAACCTGCGCCGACATGCCGAACGCACCAAACTCAAACCAATGATTGCCCCAATGCGGTTCGATTGCGACGCGCCAATAGGGCGCCACGTTTTGAAATGGTGCAGCACCAAATGGATCGACACCTAATTTTGGCAGCGTCTTGAAATCGAGCGTTCGATAGCCGGTTAATTCCAGATAAATAAGATTATCGATGAAGGCATACGCGCCCGCGCCACCGACATATTGCGCATAAGTGCCATCGACGAGCGCTGCCGCCGACGGCCCCGGCGCAACATTCGAGCCCGCATAGGGGAAACCCCAGGCGGGCGTCGTGTTCCAAGGGTCCTGCACACTTGGACTATTGTTGGCGGTAATGCCGTAAATAATGTCCAAGTTGCCAACTCTGCCCGAATTCGCATAACGGATGTCGGTATTGTCCCACGACCATTGGAACGTCGCGTAGGGATCCGTCGCATCCGGCATGCCGAAGGGCGCTCCGTTGTAGGTAACCTGGGCGAACGCACCGATGTGATCGGTGATTGCGCCGCCGTAGAAGCCGCTCACCGGGGATACAACGACGTTGTTGTTCGCATGATAGGGCGATCCGGTCGGATCCTGGTCGGCCTGCGTATGCGTGTAACCGACGATCGCCATCATCGAGAGCGGCGGCACCCAAATATTGCTGGTGTCCGGCTGGCCGTTCGAATTGGCGTCGTTGCCCCCGCTGGTTTTTTTCGCGTAAGCGGCCAGCGCATTGGTTGGGTCAATCGACGACGGGAATAGCGTGGTGCGATATTTGCCGCCGCCGGTCGTATAGCCATTGAGCTTGAACAGACGTCCGAACGGCGTAAGCCCGGGATAATCGGTATGACAAGTGCCGCAAGGCTGCCCCGTCTGTCGGGCAAAGCTCGGCAATGCTTGCGCGGATTGGCCGCCGACAACGAAGAATAGTATCGCAACCGTGACGGTGACTAAGAGTCCCGGTCCGGCAAACCACCGACCTACCGCGCACCTAGCTCGTGGTGCGCCTCGACTGCCCCTGCGACCCATGACGCGCCCGCACACGGTCGCCCCCCAAACTCCAGCACATTCTAAACGTGCCGTTAGCGATGAAGCCACGCAATGCCCGTCGCATGGACGAGGTCGAATAAAAGTTCCTATGTTGCTTTTCGGTACGCGAATTCGGTATCTGGTTATTCCGGCACGTTTCGAATGCGGATGCCGGGCGAGATATCAACAGCGGCGGTTCGCTGGCCGTCTTAGTGACAGCGCTAATACGCCGCGGCCAACTCCTTCGCCCCCGGCGAATTGGCTTCGCTTTGCATCTTGCCGGCGATCTCGGCGACGAGGTTGGCGACCACGCCGGTGCGCCGCGCCACCGGATTGCGCTCGTAGCCGAGGCGCTGGAAGAAATTCGCCGTTGGCACCCGAGCGCGCAGGTCGGCCGGCATCGTCACCATGTCGAAGCCATTGCCGTCGCCGGTCAGGTTCATGAGCTCGAGTTCGGCTGCGGAGAGCGGCCTCAGGTAGCCCTTGGCGCGGGCAAACTGAACGGAGTCGAGAAGCTTCTGCACCTGCAGCAGCGGGCCGACGTCGATGTCGAGCACGGCGGCGTGGATGCCCCAGCCTTTCTCCGTCTTCTTGGCGATCTCGTCGTATTTCGACCAGCTATGCGGCAGGCTGCGGCAATAGGCGATCATCTGCTTGAGCACGGCGAACTTGCGCTCGAATTCGGCGCGGCGCTCTCCGGTAAGCGTCGCCGCCTGGCGGTTGAGCGCGGCGATGAAGCGGGGGCCGCTCTCGCCGAACAGCGACACGGTGTTGGTCGACAAGAGCTGGTTGTAGCCGATCGCCGGCGAGATCGCGTGCGCGTTCGGCCGCGGCGTGCCGAGGCCGGCCTGCGAGTTGTAGGAGCCGTGGCCGCCGGTCTCGAAGGCGTAGACGCCGACGATCTGCTCGCGCGTCAGCCCCGCGGCGCGCGCCGCCCTGGCGTAGGCGCGCTTGAAGTCGGCATCGCTCGCCGGCAGATCGGGCACGAAGCCCCATTGCTCGCGCGCGGCCTGCAGGAAATCGGCGACCACCGGGATCTCGGGCTTCGGCGGCACCGGCGGCGGAGGCGGCGGCGGCAACGGCGATACCGGCTTCGGCGGCCCGGTGTAGACCGGAGGCTGCGTCAGCACGTAGTCGGCGAGCACGATGAGCTGATGCTCGCGGCGCTTGGCGTTGCGGATCCTGCGCTTGTCGGCGACCGCGTTCCAGTACGCGGCAGCCTCATCCTCGTAGGCGCCGTGCATGCGCTCATAGACGGCGAGCTTGGCCTGGTAATCGGCCAGCACGTCGGGCGCGACGTCCTGCGCGAAGGCCGCGACCGGCAGCAGCGCGATGATGGCGAGGCAGCAAAGCAGGTGGCGCATGCGGCATGCTTGTCGTCAATTCTGACAGGCTTGGCTATTGCCATAAAAAAAGCGCCGCAATTGCGGCGCTGTCCTAGTCAACCGGGCGCTCGAGGCCCGGCGGGGGAGGACATTCGCGCGACGCGGTAGCGAATGGTCGCGCCGTCGCGATCGGTGAACACCACCGGCCCGCCGGCTTTGACAACGGTCGGGGCCTGCGCGGTGAGCACGTCGGTGCCAAGATTGAGTTGTGTCGCGGCGATGCCGATCACGGCGATCAGCAGCGCGGCGGACAAACCGACCACCACGATCTTGAGGTGGGTCGTGCGGTCGGCGGTATAAAGCGACCAGTTCATGACAGCCTCCGCGGGTCATACGCCATTGGTCGGCGCGACCCTGACGCGGGTTCAATTCTCGTTCATGCGGTAACGTGGCAACGCCGCGCCAGTTCCGGGAGCGGCGCTCACGGAACCTTGAAGCCGGCTTGAAAGGCGAAAAATCGCCGGCAAAGCGCCGCAAAAACGGCGTGTCGCCCGCAAATCGGAGCGTCAGGCGGCGCGCTTGAGCGGGAAATTCGCGCTGGCGTAAAGCGTGCGGATATCGTGGTGGCCGAGCCGCTGGTCGTCGATCTGAATATAGGCGCCGAGCAGAAGCGCTTCGGGCAGGTCTTCAACCGCGTAACGGATGGCCTCCGCGGCGTTATCGAAGCGGCGATATTTCACCTTCTTGGCGATCTTGTTGTTGCGCGAAGGAAAGAGCTCCGCTGGCGCGGCGAAATCGAACGTATCCATCACTATCTCCACAATCGGCGAAGCCGAACGAATTGAAATTGTTGAGCTTTATATGGGGTCGCTCGGGCCCCGGCGCAACCGATTTAAGCCTATGTTCTATAAGCTGTTTTTGGCGGAAATTATAAAATTGCGCAGTCTTAGATGCTGCCGACCGTTTTCAGCCGTGCCCGCGGGTGGATTTCCGACTGCGACAACACCGGCGTCTGGGCACGGAAGCGCTCGATGATGCCGCGCACGTAGGGGCGGATGTTCGCGGAGGTGACCAGCACCGGCGCCTCGCCCTCGCGCGCGGCTTCCTCGAATTTCTCGCGCACCAGCGCGGCAAATTTGAAAAGCTTGGAAATTGTGTCCGCCATGGACTGGAAGCCAACACCGGCCTGATTGAACTGCAGACGCGAATTGAGTTGCATCACGCGAATTGAGCTGCATCAAAAGAGATCGCGCTCGGGCCGGCTACTTCTAATTCAAAGAGGGGCCGCCCATGACTTTGCCTTTGCGATGCGTCGTCGCGTCATTTTTTGGCTTGTTGCTTCTGCTGGCAGCGGCCAGCGCCGCCAGTGCCCAGACCTGTCCCGCGCCTTATTCGGCGCAGACGAGTCCGCAGACGGGAGGCATTTGTGCGACGTCCTGCGCACCCGGCTCTTATCCTTACTTCAGCGCTGGCCATTTGAGCTGCGTGCCCGGCACTGCTCCGCCGACCTGTCCAACGGCGGGTGACTTCGTGATTTTAACGGCGACCGGCGCGACCTGCGCCGGCGGCGCCGTGCCGGCGGCCGATGCGACCGGCGTTCGCCACTGCAACGCGGGCGAGGTAGAAGTCCAGCGCCCGCCTTATCTCGTCGACGGCCAACAACTGACCGACGTCTGCGCGCCCGGACCGTCGTGCCCAACGGGCTACATCGAAACGGTTGACCCGGACGGTTATCTCGGCGCGCAGAAAGTCTGCATGCTGCCGTGCCAGGATTTCGTGATAAGTCAGGGCATGGCCTGCTCGTGCGGCGCCGGAGGCAGGCTCGACGTCTTGCCGTCCGGCGGCCCGATCCAACAGATGTGCGTTCCGATCTGCCAGCCGGGCAGCAAGTGGGTCGCGTCCTCGCCGCTTTTTGCCTTCAAGCCGCAGGAAGGAACCTGCGTCTCGCCTGTAGTGAAGGCTACGCCTTGCCCGGCAGGCGCCTATTGGAACGGCCAGCAATGCGTCGCATCCGCGATTCCGTCGTGTCCACCAAACACCTATTGGAACGGCCAGCTTTGCCTCCCGGCTGGGATCGAAGTGATCGGTGTTCCAATTCCGATCAAGTGTCCGCCGAACACGCATTGGAATGGCAGCCATTGCGTTCCGAACACGGTGCCGCCGATCTGCCCGGCTGGGCAGAAGTGGGACGGCAGCAAATGCGTGTCGATCTGCGGGCCGCTGCAGAAATGGGACGGCGCCAAGTGCGTGCCGATGGTGCAGCCGATCTGCCCGGCTGGGCAGAAGTGGGACGGCAGCAAATGCGTGTCGATCTGCGGGCCGCTGCAGAAATGGGACGGCGCCAAGTGCGTGCCGATGGTGCAGCCGATCTGCCCGGCCGGGCAGAAATGGGACGGCAGCAAGTGCGTGTCGATCTGCGGGCCGCTGCAGAAATGGGACGGCACCAAGTGCGTGCCGATGGTTCAGCCGATCTGCCCGCCCGGGCAGAAGTGGAACGGCAGCAAGTGCGTGTCGATCTGCGGGCCGCTGCAAAAATGGGATGGCACCAAGTGTGTGCCGATGGTGCAGCCGATCTGCCCGCCCGGCAAAAAATGGAACAACCAGACCAAGAAATGCGAGTAGTTATGCAAAAATTAAATTCGATCGTCGCGAACGAAATGGAGGAGATCGTGCGCTCAATACAGGTTGGAGCTTTTTGCATGGCCATCGTGGCCGCCGCGGTACCGATCGGCTTCGGCGGCAGTGTGTCGGCTGCGCCGCTCTGCTCCTCGTGTCAGTCCGCTTACCAGCAAGACGTAGCGAAATTAAAGGACTGCACCCGCCGGAATGAAATCAATGCCAGGCGGACGCCGCCATGCGGAAGAACACCTGCCTAAAGCATTGCGTCAGACCTCGCCCGCACTGATGCCTTGGCCGCCCATTACGGACATCAACTTCCGCGTTGAGCGTGTCTGCCAGGGGCCGATTGTGTTGAAAAAGTCTGCAGTTGCGACGCAGGAAGATGAGTGATTCAGTCGTGTTGATCTGCAGGACTGACGCTCATGATGGGACATCGGCAAGTCGAGCAGGCTGCGTTGTTCTATGAGTTCTCGCTGGAGAAGCATGTTCCGCCCGATCATCTGCTGCGCTCGATAGACAGGTTTGTCGAGCTGGACGAGGTCAGGCGCGAACTGGCGGGCTTCTATAGCCATCTCGGGCGGCCTTCGATCGATCCCGAGCTGATGATCCGGATGCTGATCGTCGGCTACTGCTTCGGCATCCGCTCGGAGCGGCGGCTCTGCGAGGAGGTCCACCTCAACCTCGCGTACCGCTGGTTCTGCCGGCTCGGGCTCGATGGCCAGGTGCCGGACCACTCGACCTTCTCCAAGAACAGACATGGCCGCTTCCGCGAGAGCGACCTCTTCCGCCGCGTGTTCGAGACGGTCCTGCGCCGCTGTATCCGCGAGCGGCTGGTCGGCGGCGAAGGCTTTGCGGTCGATGCCAGCCTGATCAAGGCGGACGCCAACCGGCAGAAGGGCGTCGAGGGCGAGAAGGGCCTGCCGCCGGAGGCCAGCGGACGGGCGGTCGAAGAGTATCTGGCCGTGCTGGACGATGCGGCCTTCGGGGCGGCGACCGAGGTCACGCCCAAGTTCGTCTCGCCGGCCGATCCGGCGGCGCGCTGGACCGGCGCCCATGGCGGGCAAGCCTTCTTCGCCTACTCGACCAACTATCTGATCGATGTCGAGCATGCGGTCATTGTCGATGTGGAGGCGACGACCGCGATCCGGCAGGCCGAGGTTCTGGCCGCCAGGCGCATGATCGAGCGCTCGATGGATCGCTTCGGCCTCTATCCCGCCCGGCTCATGGGCGACAGCGCCTATGGCTCTGCCGAGATGCTCGGCTGGCTGGTCTACGAGCACGGCATCGAGCCGCATGTGACCGTGTTCGACAAGTCGGCGCGCAAGGACGGCACCTTCTCACGCGACGACTTCACCTACGATCACCAGCACGATGTCTACCGCTGTCCCGGCGGCACGGCGCTGCGCACGACCGGAACGCTCGTCAACGATGGAGCGACGATGCTCTACACTGCGCTTCAACGCGAATGCGCGGGATGCGCCCTCAAGCCGAGGTGCTGTCCGAACACGCCGGCGCGCAAGGTGCCGCGCTCGATCCATGAAGGTGCGCGCGACATGGCCCGGCAGATCGCCAGGTCATGGGAGGGGGCCACCTCTCGACGGCTGCGCAAGAAGGTCGAGATGCTGTTCGCTCACCTCAAACGCATCCTCAAGCTCGATCGACTGCGACTGAGAGGACCGACCGGCGCTCACGACGAGTTCCTGCTCGCAGCCACCGCCCAGAACCTCAGGAAACTGGCGAAGCTGGTCCCGATACCGAGCCTCAAACCAGCATGAGATCAAGGCGGGGCGATTGCGACAACGCCGCGGCGCGACCTGCGCCCGATCTACTGCGCTCTATTGACGGACTTGTTCAACAGAATCGGCCCATAAGCGGACTTGTGCTGTCCATTTGTGACGTGGCAGCCCTTAGATGCTGCCGACCGTTTTCAGCCGTGCCCGCGGGTGAATTTCCGACTGCGACAGCACCGGCGTCTGGGCGCGGAAGCGCTCGACGATGCCGCGCACGAAGGGGCGGATGTCCGCGGAGGTGACCAGCACCGGCGCCTCGCCCTCGCGCGCGGCCTCCTCGAATTTCTCGCGCACCAGCGAAATGAATTCGGTCAACTTCGACGGCTGCATGGCGCAGCTGCGCGCGTCGCCTTCGCCGACCATCGATTCGGCGAAGGCCTGCTCCCACTTCGCCGTGAGCGCGATCAGCGGCAGATAACCTCCGGCGGAGGTGTGCTGGGCGCAGATCTGGCGGGCCAGGCGCGCGCGCACGTGCTCGGCCAACATCATCGGATTGCGTGTGCCGGAAAGGCCGTCGGCGATGCCTTCGAGGATGGTGGAGAGGTCGCGGATCGAGACGCGCTCGCCGAGCAGGATCTGCAGCACGCGCTGGATGCCGGAAATGGTGATCAGCGAGGGCACGATGTCCTTGACCAGATCGGACTGCTCCTTGGGCAGTTCCTTGATGAGCTTCTGCACCTCGCCGTAGGACAAGAGCTCCGCCATGTTGGTCTTGAGCAGCTCGGTCAGGTGCGTCGACATGACCGTCGCGGCATCGACCACAGTGTAGCCCTTGATCGAGGCTTCTTCCTTGAGCGCGGCGTCGATCCAGGTCGCCGGCAGACCGAAGGTCGGTTCGGTGGTGTGGGTGCCGGGGATGTTCACCTGCCCGCCGGCCGGGTCCATGACCATGTACTGGCCGGGCCAGATCTTGCCGGAGCCGGCGTCGACTTCCTTGATCTTGATGAGATAGGCGTTGGCGTCGAGCTGCACGTTGTCGAGGATGCGCACGGCCGGCATGACGAAGCCCATCTCGACGGCGAGCGAGCGGCGCAGCGCCTTGATCTGCTCGGTGAGGCGGTCGCCGCCGTCGGGCGCATTGACCAGCGGCAGCAGCGCGTAGCCGAGCTCGACCTTGAGATCGTCGATGCGCAGCGCCGTGGCGATCGGCTCTTCCGCCGCGTCGGTCTTGGTTTTCTCGGTCTTTTTCGCTTCGGTGGTGGCGGTGAGCTTGTTGCGCTTGTCGACGATGAAGGCGAGCGCGGTCGCGCCCGACGCCGAGCGCCAGGAACGGGATCAGCGGAATGCCCGGCAACAGTGCCATAAACACCATCACCGCGCCCGACATGCCGAGCGCCTTGGGGTAGCCGGAGAGCTGGGCGAACAGCGCCTTGTCGGCGGCGCCGGCGACGCCGGCCTTGGAGACGAGCAGGCCGGCGGCGGTGGAGACGATCAGCGCCGGCACCTGCGTCACCAGACCGTCGCCGACGGTGAGGATGGTGTAGGAATGCGCCGCATCGGTGAACGACAGGCCCTGCTGGGCGATGCCGATGATCATGCCGCCGATGACGTTGATGAAGACGACCAGCAGGCCGGCAATGGCATCGCCGCGCACGAACTTGGAGGCGCCGTCCATGGCGCCGAAAAAGCCGCCTTCGTCCTCGAGCGTCTTGCGGCGGCGTCTCGCTTCGTGCTCGTTGATGAGGCCGGCGGAGAGGTCGGCGTCGATCGCCATCTGCTTGCCGGGCATGGCGTCCAAGTGGAAGCGCGCGGCGACTTCGGCGATGCGCCCCGAGCCCTTGGTGATGACGACGAAATTCACGATCACCAGAATCGCAAAGACGATGATGCCGATGACGAAATTGCCGCCCATCACGAAATTGCCGAACGCCTGGATGACGTGGCCGGCGGCGTCGGTGCCTTCATGACCGTGGGCCAGGATGAGGCGGGTCGAGGCCAGGTTGAGCGCGAGGCGCATCATGGTCGCGATCAAGAGCACGGTCGGGAAAGCGGAGAATTCGAGCGGGCCGTGGATGAACAAGGCCGTCATCAGGATCAGCACCGAGAAGATGATCGAGATGGCAAGCGCGAAGTCGAGCAGCAGCGGCGGCAACGGCAGGATCAGCACCACCAGGATGGTGAGCACGCCGATGGCAAGCCCGATGTCGCCGCGCTTCAAGAACGCGGCGATGTCACCCAGGCCTGGCAGTTTGATGCCGCCGATCGATCGCGCGGCGGGCGCAGCAGTAACGTCGCTCATGGTTCGGTGCCGGCCATCCCGGTCCCGCCGGGTACCGGGGGAGGGCCGTGATTTCCCTTAGTCGCCCGGCAATATTTGCCCGGTATATGGTTAGCAGCGAGTTAAGGGCGTCCGGGCGCCAGGTTGCGCAATTCACCTGACCGGGCTTGCGCGGAACCGCGGGTACCCCAATTGCCATTAAAGGGGGGGACGTCTCGAACCGCCCCCCGAAACGAGGGAGATTTGCTCTTGCAGCCGCTACCTCGCCAAGCTTCGCGACTTCCGCGTGCATGGACAGCGGCCGCCTGGTGTGCGGCTCTGCTCATCGCCGCCGCCGCGCCAAATCCCGCCGCTCTGGCGGCGGGGCCGTTCGCCTACTTCAGCGGCAGCTGGACGGGCACCGGCACCCTGCGGCCCGCCGGCGGCGCTGCCGAGCGCATCCGCTGCAACGCCAATTACCGGCCGCGCGGCAGCAGCGGCCATGAAGTCGACCTGCAACTGCGCTGCGCCAGCGACAGCTACAATTTCGATCTCACCGGTCAATTTCAGGTCGACGATATCAACCAGATCAGCGGGCAATGGACCGAGCGGACCAGAAGCGTCGGCGGCACCGCGTCGGGCCTCGCCCGCGGCGATCAAATGCAGTTGCACATTGAAAGCGCGGGATTTGCCGCGACGCTGTCGATGGCGACCAGCAGCCGGCGGCAGACCGTGAGCATCGATTCGCAGGCCGGCGGGCAAGTCATCACGGCGTCGATTGCGTTGAACCGAAGCTAAGCGAGCGCGGGGGCTCCTGGTCCGCGCCGCAGGGGGATCGCATCATGGAGACGAAGGCCCGCTTTATTCTGGTCGGCTCTTTTGCGCTCGCCACGCTCGTCGCCACGTTCGCCTTCATCTACTGGATCTACAGCGTCGGCGGCTTCCACGAGCAGGCGCTGTATCGGGTCCGTTTCGAGCAGCCGGCGCCGGGGCTGACCATCGGATCGAACGTGCTGTTCAACGGCATCCATGCCGGGGCCATTTCCGCGATCGAGCTCGATCCAGACGATCCCCGGCGCCTGACCGCGACGATTTCGCTCGATCCGAAGACGCCGGTGCGGGCCGACACGCAGGTCTACCATCACCTACTCGGCTTTACCGGCGCGCCGGCGCTGTCGCTGAAAGGCGGCTCGCCGCAGGCGCCGAAGCTGGTGCCGCAAGACGGCGAACCGCCGCTGCTGGTGGTCGGCGCCGGGGCCGGCCGCAGCCTCACCGAAGCGGCGCAAGACACCCTCGGCCACATCGACGATATCCTGGCCGAGAACCGCAAGCCGCTGAACACGGCAATCACGGGGATTTCGACCTTTGCCGACATGCTCGGCCGCAATTCGCAGCGCCTCGAGAACCTGATCGGGGGCCTCGAAAACCTCACCGGCACCGGCAAGCCGAAACAGGGCCCGCCGACCTACGATCTCGCGGCCGCAACCGAATTTCCCGCGGTGGAGAAGGCGATCAAGGGACAGCTCGTCGTTCCCGATCCCAATGCGCTCATCCTCTACGACTCGCAGAAGATTCTGACCCGGAGCGGCGAGGGCACCTACGGCAACATCGACGACGCGCAATGGGCCGACAATCTGCCCAAGCTGGTGCAGGCGCGCATCGTGCAGAGCTTCGAGAACGCGCACCAACTGAGCGCGGTGAGCCGACCGCTCGAGCAGCTCAACGCGCAATACCGCCTGGAACTGACCATCCGCTCGTTCCAGATCGCGCTGGCGCCATCGCCGCACGCGGTGGTCGATCTCGTGGCGCGGCTCGTTACCGACAAAGGCGAGGTCGCCGGCGCTCGCGCCTTCACCGCAAGCGTCCCGGCGAGCGGCACCGCGGCCGCCGATGCCGTTGCCGCGCTCAGCCAGGCATTTTCCCAAGTGGCGGGTGAGATCGTGACATGGGCAGTGGCGGGGACCTAGAATTTGCCGCCGGTCACTCGTCGAGCTTGGGCAATTGGTGGCGCCCGTCGGGTCCGAGCGGCAGCGGCTCGACGCGGGTGACGGCGCTCAGCGCAAGCTCGCCGTAGAGGTGCGGAAACAATGCGCCGCCGCGCGAAGGCTCCCATTTCAGCTTGTCGCCGAGCTTGCCGGCATCCACGAACACCAGCAGCAAATCGTCCACGCCGGCGAAATGCCTGGCGGCGGTTTCGGCGACCTGCGCCGCGGTCGAGAAGTGAATGAAACCGTCGCGGCGGTCGATCTCCGAGCCACGGAACAGGCCGGCGCGTTCGGCTTCGTGCCACAGCGCCGCGGGGCAAATTTTATACACGGTGGTCATTGTTCCGGGCACGCTAAGTAGTTGGGATACCAACTATTATGATACTGCGCCGCGCATGGAGGTGCCATGCGGAAAAACAACCTTGAATTGCCGTGATTTGTATGCATATCGGGGGCCGAAGCGATTACGGAGATAGCACGTTGACCACCGAGGAATTTCTCATTCAGACCGCCGACCGCTGCAAGCGACTGGCCCGCGTCGGGCGCGAGCTCGCGGCCGATCTTGAGACCATGGGCAACGATCTCATGGCCAAGGCGGTCGAGCTCGACACCGCGCGGCAGAAAACCGAGAAGAAGCAAAGCCGATCCTGCTGACGGCCCGTTTTGACGAAACTGAAAAGCCCGGCCTTGGTGCCGGGCTTTTTCTTTTGCGGCGTCACGCCGCGCCGCGCATCGGCTCGCCGCCGTGCGGCGGCGGGATCGGCGCGCCGTCGGCGGCGTATTCGTTGAGCTTGTTGCGCAGCGTGCGGATCGAAATGCCGAGGATGTTGGCGGCGTGGGTGCGGTTGCCGAGGCAGTGCTTGAGCGTCTCCAGGATCAGATCGCGCTCGACTTCCGCCACGGTGCGGCCGACCAGGTTGCGCGTGACCTGCTCGGCGGCCATCGCGGCGATCGCCGCCGTGCCGGTGCCGCGTGCGGCATCGAGCCGGGCGCCGTCGGGCGCGAGCAGGCCGTCGACGCCGATTTCGGCGCCGGTCGAGAGCAGCACGGCGCGGTGCAGCGTGTTTTCGAGTTCGCGCACATTGCCCGGCCAGCGGTTGACCGACAGCGCGCGGCGCGCTTCCGCCGACAGCGGGCGGACCGCCACGCCGTTGGCCTGCGCGTACTTCTTGATGAAGTACTGGGCAAGCTCGACGATGTCGGAGGCGCGCTCGCGCAACGGCGGGATCTTCAGGTTGACGACGTTGAGGCGGAACAGGAGGTCTTCGCGGAATTTGCCTTCGCGCACGGCGTCGGTGAGGTTGCGGTTCGAGGTGGCGATGATGCGGATATCGACCGGCACCGGCTTGCCGCCGCCGACACGGTCGATGACGCGCTCCTGGATGGCGCGCAGCAATTTCGCCTGCAGCCGCACGTCCATCTCGCTGATTTCGTCGAGCAGCAGCGTGCCGCCGTTGGCTTCCTCGAATTTGCCGATGCGGCGGGCGAGCGCCCCGGTGAAGGAGCCCTTTTCGTGGCCGAACAGCTCGGATTCCAGCAGGTTTTCGGAAATCGCCGCGCAGTTGACGGTGATGAACGGTTTCTTGGCGCGCTGCGATTTCGAATGCACGAAGCGCGCCAGCACTTCCTTGCCGGTGCCGCTCTCGCCGGTGATCAGCACGGAGGCTTCCGAGCCCGCGATCTGCTGGGCGAGCTTGACCACGGCCGCCATCGCCTCGTCGCGGTAGATCATGTCGCGCTTATCGTCGGTGACGGCGGCAAGCACCGCCGCGATCAGCTCCGGATCGGGCGGCAGCGGGATGTACTCCTTGGCGCCGGCGTGGATCGCGCTGACGGCGGCGCGGGCGTCGTTGGTGACGCCGCAGGCGACGATCGGCACGTGGATGCGCTCGGCCTCGAGCCTGCCGACGAGATCGCGAATATCGAGCGCGACATCGACCATCAGCAGGTCGGCGCCGCGGCCCGAGCGCAGCACGGCAAGCGCCTGTTCGTTCGATTCGGCGTGGGTGACGGAGGCGCCTTTGTCCATCGCGATCTTGCTCGCGGTGGTGAGCTGGCCTCCGAGCGTGCCGACGATTAACAGGCGCATGGTAGTGTCCTTCCTGTGAAGGAGCGGTAGCGAAGCGGAGTCAGCGAATAGGGAGAAGGCCGTTTCCCTATTCGCTATTCGCCATTCCCATCGCTGCCCTTAACTCCGTTCCGCCTTGATGATTTCCGTCATGGTCACGCCGAGTTTGTCCTCGACCAGCACCACTTCGCCGCGGGCGACCAGGCGGTTGTTGACGTAGATATCGATCGCCTCGCCGACCTTGCGGTCGAGCTCGAGCACCGCGCCGGGGCCGAGCTTGAGGAGCTCGCCGACGTCCATGCGGGCGCGGCCGAGCACGGCGGACACCTGCACCGGCACGTCGAACACCGCTTCGAGGTCGGCGGCGCCGTGGCTGGCCGGCTCGTCGGCTTCGGGTGCAAGCGGCACTTCGGCTTCGACCGTCTGCATGGCGCTGCCGCCTTCAAGATCGGGGAGCGGCACCTTGTTCTCGTTGTCACTCATCGGCTCGGTCTCCAAATCCTATGGCTCGACCCTGGCGCCCAGGTAGCGGGCGACGCAGACGTTGATAGTTGCTTCGATCGCGGCGCGGTCGCGGGAAACGCCGCCGTCGGCCCATTCGATGCGGCAGTCGCCGGGGGCAAGGCCCTGCTCGGTGAGCACCACCAGGCGGCCCTCGAAGCCGCGCGAGCTGGCGATGTCGTCGAGCTTGTGCTTGGCCTCGTCGTAAAGGTCGGGGCCGACGCGCACCGCGACGTGAGGCGTCTTCACCAGCTGGCGGAAGCACTCGGTGGCGAGCGCCGCCACCTCGGTGAAAGGTTGCCGCGCGATCAGCTCCGGCGCGAGCTTGCCGCCGACGGCGACGGCGACCTCGACCGCCTCGCTTTCCAGCCGCGTTTCGATGCCGGCAAGGGCCTTCTCGACCCGCGCCATGCTGTCGCCGACGACGCTAAGCGCCGCGGCCAGCTTCTGCGCGATTTCGCCCTGCGCCTGGGCGAGCCCCGCGGCAAAGCCGTTGCGGTAGGCGACCGATTCGGCGTCGACGCGGCGTCGCTCGGCCTCGACCACGGAGATGGTCGGCTTTTCGCCGGTGGCGAAGTCCTCGTCGAACAGATATTTGGCCGTCGCCTTCATTCACTTTCCTTTGCGCATGATCTTTTCCGAAAACCGGTCTCCACTGTTCGGCATCGTGCGCTAGTAGATCAATTCTTCGTCGCCGCGGCTCTTGGCGATGAGGATCTCGCCCTTGGCGGCGAGGTCCTTGGCGATGTTGACGAGCAGCGCCTGCGCCTCGTCGACGTCGCGCAGCCGCACCGGGCCGAGCGCCTGCATGTCGTCGACCAGCATCTTGGCGGCGCGCGTCGACATGTTGGAGAAGAAGAACTGCCGCACCGTCTCGTTGGCGCCCTTGAGCGCGATGGCGAGCTTGTCCTTGTCGATGTTGCGCATCAGCGTCTGCGCCGAGCCGGCGTCGAGCTTGATCAGGTCGTCGAAGGTGAACATCAGCGCCTTGATGCGCTCGGCGGCGTCGCGGTTTTCCTGCTCCAGCGCGGTCAGGAAGCGGGTCTCGGTCTGGCGGTCGAAATTGTTGAAGATTTCCGCCATCACCTCGTGGGCGTCGCGGCGCCGCGTCTGCGACAGATTGGACATGAATTCGGTGCGCAAGGTCTGCTCGACGCGCTCGATCACTTCCTTCTGCACCGCCTCCATCTTCAGCATGCGGTTGACGACGTCGAGCGCGAGATCCTCGGGCAGGATCGCCAGCACCCGCGCGGCGTGCTCGGCGCGCAGCTTGGACAGCACCACGGCGACGGTCTGCGGGTATTCGTTCTTGAGGTAGTTCGCCAGCACCTCTTCCTGCACGTTGGCGAGCTTCTCCCACATGTTGCGGCCGGCGGGACCGCGGATCTCGTCCATGATGCCGCCGACGCGGTCCTGCGGCAGGTACTGTTTGAGCAGGCGCTCGGTGGCGTCGTAATTGCCGAGCAGGGCGCCGGAGGCCGACATGCGGCCGACGAATTCGAGCAGCAGCTCCTCGACCTGATCGGCGTCGACCGATCCGAGCGACGACATCACCACAGAAATCTCCCGCAGTTCGTCATCGTCGAGCAGGCTGAAGATCTTGCCGCCGTATTGCTCGCCCAGCGCCAGCATCAGCACCGCGGCGCGCTCCGGCCCGGTGAGCCGGCGCTTGCCCTGTACGACTTGCGGGCGGCTGGCGAGCTCGGCCATCAGGCCGCCGATGTCGTCGCGGACGTTCGCCTGCTTGCTGCGCGCTTCGGTGTTATAGGCGGACGGCATCAGGCGGCGTCCTCGTGCAGCCAGCTGCGGATGATCGACACCGCCTCATGCGGGTTTTTTTCCGCGAGCTCCCCCACCTTCTGCACCGATTGCGCGTGCACCTGGCCCTGCACCTTGGCGACGTCGATCATGGCCGAGGTGCGGTTGGAGATGGCGACGGCTTCGTCGCTGCCGACGATGGAGATGTTGGCGCCGCCGGCGGTGGTGATGCTGCCGCCGCCGCCGCCGGAGACGGTCACGCCGGCCTGCCCGGCTACGCCGCCGGGGCCGCCGGCAACGCCCATGGCGCCGGCAACGCCCGCCGCGCCCAGCGCGCCGGCGATTACCGCGCCCTCCGGCGTGATGGCGCGGCGCACCAGCGGCCGCACCACGGTGAACAGCACGATCAGGCCGAGCAGCGCCATGACGCCGAGCTCGGCGCCGCGCATGATGTCGTCCTTGGTGAATTGCAGGTAGCTCATCCAGCCGGTCGGCTCGCTGATCGGCGCCGGCATTGCGTCGGCAAAGCGCAGGTTGACCACCTCGACCTGGTCGCCGCGCTTGGCGTCGAAGCCGATCGCCGAGCGCACCAGCGCGGCGATGCGGTCGATCTCCTCCTTCGGCCGCGGCTTGTAGACGATCTCGCCCTTGTCGTTCTTCTCGTAGATGCCGTCGACCAGCACCGCGGCCGAAACGCGGTTGAGGCGGCCGGCTTCGATCACCTCGGTCTTGGTGGTGCGGGAGATCTCGTAATTGACGATTTCCTCGGTCTTGTGGTTCTGGTCGCCGCCGCCGCCGCTACTCTGCGCGCCGGAGCCGGGCAATTCGTTGCCGACCGACACCGGCCCGCCGGCGCTGCCGCCCGATCCCGACTGCTCATCGCGGGTCTGGCTCGAGCGCACGACGCGGCCGTCCGGATCGTATTTGTCCGAGGTCTGGGTGATGCGATTCATGTCGAAATCGGCGTTGATCTCGACGCGGGCGTGGCCTGGGCCGACGACCGAGGAGACGATGGCCTCGACCTGGCTGCGGATGCGCTTCTCGTAGGCCGCCTTGCGGTCGTCGGCGGCGCCGTCGGGATTGTCCTGCGCGGCGCCGTCGGCGAGCAGCTTGCCGGTCTCGTCGACCACCGAGACGCGGTCGGGCTTGAGGCCGTTGACCGCGGTTGCCACCAGGTGGCGGATGGCGCGGACCTGTGCCGGCTCGAGCGCGCCGCGAACCCTGAGCACGATCGAGGCGGACGGCTCGGCCTTGTCGCGGGAGAACAGCGGCCGGTCCGGCAGCACGAGGTGCACGCGCGCAGCCTCGACGCGATCGAGGCTGCGGATGGTGCGGGCGAGCTCGCCTTCGAGCGCGCGCAGCTTGTTGATATTCTGAATGAAGCTTGTGGTGCCGAGCGCTTCCGACTTGTCGAAGATTTCGTAGCCGACGCCGCCGCCCTTGGGCAGGCCGTTCTCGGCGAGCTTCATGCGCAGCGAGGCGACCTTGTCGCGCGCCACCATGATGATGGCGCCGTTGCTCTGAAGCTCATAAACGACGCCTTCGCGCTCGAGTTCCTTGGCGATGGAGGCGCTGTCGTCGATCGCAAGGTCGGTGAACAGCGGCACCATTTGCGGCGTCGTCATGCGCACCATCAGGAATGAGAAGAAGCCGATCAGCGCCAGCGTGACGGCGGCCATCGCCGCCATGCGCGCCGCGCCCAGCGATTTCACGAAGTCGAAAAAACCTTGCACCGGTTTCCTTCCCGCCGAAGGCGCGCGAGGCAACGCGCCTGTACCAGGCAAGATTTGCCCGGTTTATGGTTAGCGTCCGGTTAATTCAGGAGAAATTCGGCCGTCGCGGCGCGGGCCAAAACAAAATCGCCGGCCGCGAGGGCCGGCGATTCGTCAAACCTGTGAAAGCGGAATCAGGAGCGGTACTGCTGGATGCGCGTCGTGCGCAGGCCCGCGAGACCGTGCTGGTCGATGGAGTACTGCCAGGAGAGGAACTCTTCCACGGTCAGCGTGTAGCGGCCGCAGGCTTCCTCGAGCGACAACAGGCCGCCACGCACCGCGGCGACGACCTCGGCCTTGCGGCGGATCACCCAGCGCTTGGTCGTCGGCGGCGGCAGGTCCGCAATCGTGAGCGGACTACCATCAGGCCCGATGACGTATTTGACCCTCGGGCGGTGGGGTTCGGTCATTGGTACTCTCACAAAACTCGACTGACAGACCCGTAGTTGAGCGCAACCTACAGGCGCCGACTTAAAATTTGCCTAAGCAGCGGGCGTAGATAGGGAAAACTTTGCCGCGGCAGCGCTAACCTTTTGGTTACAGATGGAGAGTTCCCGCCTACCTTTCGCCGGGGTGTGCTGGGCAAATCCTTCGGGTAGAATGGTGTTTCGGGGGGATTTGAGGATGGCGGTGACGAAGTTCCGCGCCGGGCAATCGACCTCCGCTTTGCTGTCGGGGGTGGTCTATGCGGCGACGCTCGTCGTCGTCGCGGCGATTTATTTTGCTCTCGCCAAGCTCGGGCTGAGCCTTGCATCGATCAATCCCAGCGCGAGCCCGATCTGGCCGCCGACCGGCTTTGCCCTCGCCGCCGTATTGCTGGGCGGCTACCGCATCTGGCCGGCGATCTTCGCCGGCGCCTTCGCCGCCAACTTGACCACCGCCGGAACACTGGAAACCTCGGTCGTCATCGCGCTCGGCAATACGCTGGAGGGTCTCGTCGGCGGCGTGCTGATCAATCTGTGGTCGGGCGGGCGTGACACCTTTGCGACGCCGGCGCGGGTCGCCAAGTTCTTCGTTATCAGCGCGGGACCGGCGACGGTGATTAGCGCCTCAGTCGGCGTGTTGACGTTGTGCGTCGCCGGCCTCGCGCAATGGAACAATTTTGCGCCGATCTGGACCACCTGGTGGCTCGGCGATGCCGCCGGTGCGCTGGTCGTGACGCCGGTGATCGTGCTGTGGGCAGACAGCGCCCGCCGCCACTTCGACTATCGGGAACTACCGGATACGATCGCGGTGCTCGGCTCGGCCGCGGCGGTCGGTTTGATTGCCTTCGGCCCGCTGTTGCCGCGGTCGGAATACACAAGCCCGCTTGGCTTTCTGACGATCCTGCCGCTGGTCTGGGCGGCGCTGCGGCGAGGCCCGCGCGACACTGCCACCGTCGGGCTCATGCTCACCGGCTTCGCCATCTGGGCCACGATCGAGCACGTCGGGCCGTTCGGCGAGATCGGCCTCAACGAAACTTTCGTGCTGCTGCTCACCTTCATGGTCAGCGTCTCGGTGCCGAGCCTTGCGCTGAGCGCCGACGTCGCCATGCGCCGCGCCAGCGAAGAGCGGCTGCTGCGCACGCAGTTCGACCTCGACCGGCGCGTGCGCGAGCGCACCGCCGAACTTGCCGACGCCAATATCCATCTGAGCGAGGCGCAGCGTCTCGCCAATCTTGGCAGTTGGTCGTGGGACATCGTCGCCAACCGCGTCGCTTGGTCGAGTCAGTTGTCCGAGATCTACGGCCTCGCCCGCGGCGAATTCGGCGGCACCATCGACGATTTTCTCAGCCGCATCCATCCCGACGACCGCGCCCGCGTCGGCGACAGCGTCAGCAGCGCGCTCAAATCCGGCGCCACCTTCAGCCACGAAGAGCGCATCGTTCGCCCCAACGGCCAGGTGCGCCACCTGCAGAGCGTCGGCGAGGTGATCCGCGACGACAACGGCACCGCGCTGCGCATGCTCGGCGTCTGCCTCGATGTCACCGAGCGCAAGAAGGCGGAGAGCGCGCTGCGCGAATCGGAGCAGAACTACCGCTTCCTGCTCAAGGGCGTGCGCGACTACGCGATCTACATGCTCGATACCGGCGGCCACGTGCGCAGCTGGAGCGAAAGCGCCGAACGCATCAAGGGCTACGCGCCGGGCGAGATCGTCGGCCGTCATGTCGGCGTGTTCCTGCCGCCGGAAGCGCGCGTCGTCGGCATGGCCGACGAAATCCTGGTCACCGCGGCGCGCGAGGGCCAGTTCGAGGGCGAAAGCTGGCTGCTGCGCAAGGACGGCAGCCGCTTCTACGGCAGCATCGTGCTTGACGCCATCCGCAACGACGACGGCGAGCTGGTCGGCTTCGCCAAGCTGGTGCGCGACGTCACCAAGCAGCACGAGGCGGAGCTGGCGCTGGAGACCGCGCGCGATCAGATGGCGCAGGCGCAGAAGATGGAGGCGCTCGGCCAGTTGACCGGCGGCATCGCCCACGATTTCAACAATCTGCTGATGATCGTGTCCGGCTACGCGCAGATCCTGCAAAGCCGGCTGAGCGACCGCAAGGACTTGCAGGCGGTGCAGGCGATCCGCGCCGCCGCCGGGCGCGGCGAGAAGCTGACGCGGCAATTGCTCGCCTTCTCGCGCCGCCAGCAGCTGATGCCGGTCGTGGTCGACCTCAAGGGGCGCATCGACGCGGTGCGCGACATGCTGGCGACGTCGCTGCGCGGCAATATCGAGCTGGTGGTCGACGTCGAGGACAAGATCTGGCCGGTCGAGGTCGACCAGGGCGAGCTCGAACTCGCGCTCGTCAACATCGGCGTCAACGCCCGCGACGCCATGCCCGATGGCGGCCGCATCACCTTGCAGGCGCGCAACGTGGCGCTCAAGCCGGGTTCGGCGGCGGGCCCGCTCGAAGGCGACTTCGTCGCGCTGGCGGTGATCGATACCGGCAGCGGCATCGAGCCGGACGACCTGCCGCGCGTGTTCGAGCCGTTCTTCACGACGAAGCCGGTCGGCAAGGGGACGGGCTTGGGCCTCTCGCAGGTGCATGGCTTCGCCAACCAGTCGGGCGGCGCGGTGACGGTGCTGAGCGAACTCGGTAAAGGCACGGTGGTGACGATCTATCTGCCGCGCAGCACCAAGGCCTTGGCCGGGGCGGAGGACGCCGACAAGGCGCGGCCAGACGCCGGGCAGGGCACCGTGATGGTGGTCGAGGACAGCCGCGAGGTTGCCGACGTCACCTCGACGCTGCTCGAGCAGCTCGGCTATCGCGTGGTGCGCGCGGAGAACGCCGCCGAGGCGTTGCGCCATCTGCAACAGGGTATCGAGGTCGACCTGTTGTTCTCCGACATCGTCATGCCCGGGCAGATGGACGGCATCGCGCTCGCCGAAACCTGCCAGGAGCGCTTCCCCGACGTCCCGGTGCTGCTGACCAGCGGCTTTTCCGATGCCGCGCGTGCCGCCGACGGGCGCTTCGATATCCTGCGCAAGCCGTTTGAGCTGACAGCGCTGGAGCGGGCGATCGAAACGGCGATCGCCGGCAATGGCCACGGCAACGGCAGAGGCAACGGGCGCGCCCGCCCAGCGTAAGCGTCGCGGGCGCGCGGGCGGACAAAGGCTCGGCAATCGGACCTTTTGCCGCTTGCAAATCCGGCAAAATGGCGGAACGCTGTCAGCGCAGGGCCTCAACGTACCGATCATCCTGCATGCGGCCAGGCGACGGCGCAGATCATGGGCGGTTTTCACATGAACGGGCTGAACTGGAGCGGCCGCGCGGCGCCGCTGCTGCTGGCGCTGGCGCTCGCCGCCTGCGGCGACAAGAACACCTATGTCGCGCCGCCGCCGCCAAAAGTGACGGTGGCAAAACCGGTCGAGCGCACGGTCACGCAGTATCTTGAAGCGACCGGCAACACCGCCGCCGTCAACAACGCCGACCTTGTCGCCCGCGTCTCGGGCTTTGTCGAAGGCATCGGCTATCAGGACGGCGACACCGTGAAAAAGGGCGCGGTGCTGTTCACCATCGAGCCGGAGTCCTATGAGCTCAAGGTCAAGCAGTCGCAGGCCGCGGAAGAGAGCGCCAAGGCGACGCTGACCCAGACGCAGCTCGACTATCAGCGCCAGGCCACGCTCGCCAAGAGCGGCAATACCCCACAATCGTCGCTCGATAGCGCTACGGCGACCCGCGACACCGCAGATGCCAACTACAAGCAAGCGCAGATCAACACGCGGCTTGCCGAGATCAATTACGGCTATACCCACGTCACCGCGCCGTTCGACGGCACCGTCACCGCGCGCAAGGTTTCGGTCGGCGATTTTGTCGGCGGCAACGGTTCGCCGACGGTGCTCGCCTCGATCGTGCAGCTCGACCCGATCTACGTGAACTTCAACGTCAGCGAGCGCGACGTGCTCACGCATCCGCGCCGAGATCAGGCGGCGCGGCCTGACGCCCGCGGACCTCAAGAAAGTCCCGGTCGAGGTCGCGTTGCAGACCGAGACCGGCTATCCGCACGCCGGCACGCTCGATTACGCCTCGCCCACGGTCGATGCCTCGACCGGCACGCTGGCGGCGCGGGCGATCCTGCAGAACGGCAATCGCGCCCTGCTGCCGGGGCTGTTCGTGCGGGTGCGGGTGCCGCTCGGCGAGCAGAAGAACGCGCTGCTGGTCCCGGACGTTGCGCTCGGCACCGACCAGGGCGGCCGCTATCTGCTCGTCGTCGGCAAGGACAACGTGGTCGAGCAGCGCAAGGTCGAGATCGGCCAGCTCGACGGCACGCTGCGGGTCGTCGCCAAGGGCCTTGAAGCCGGCGACACCGTCATCGTCAACGGCATGCTGCGCGCGATCCCGGGCCAGAAGGTCGAACCGCAGACCGGGACGCCGCCGGCCGGCAAGAGCTGACGGGCCGCGTCATGATCTCGAAATTCTTCATCGAGCGGCCCGTCCTCGCCAACGTCATCGCCATCCTGATGATCGTAATCGGCGCGGTCGCGCTGCTCGACCTGCCGGTCGCGCAATATCCCGATGTCGTGCCGCCGACGGTGCAGGTGACGACGCGCTATCCGGGCGCCAGCGCCCGCACCGTCATCGACACCGTGGCGCTGCCGATCGAGCAGCAGGTCAACGGCGTCGAGAACATGCTCTACATGCAGTCCTACGCCGCCGACGACGGCTCCTACAATCTGACGGTCACCTTCAACATCGGCACCGATCTGAATTTCGCGCAGGTGCTGGTGCAGAACCGCGTGTCGAGCGCGCTGTCGTCGCTGCCGCAGGCGGTGCAGGCGCAGGGCGTGGTGGTGCAGAAGAAGTCGACCTCGATCCTGCAGATCGTGACGCTGACCTCGCCCAGCGGGCAATACGACAGCCTGTATCTCGCCAACTACGCCACCATCAATCTCAAGGACGATCTGTCGCGCCTGCCGGGCGTCGGCAACGTCTCCGTGTTCGGCGCCGGCCAATACGCCATGCGCGTCTGGCTCGACCCCGACAAGATGAAGGCGCGCTCGCTCAACGTGCAGGACGTGATCAACGCCTTGCAGCAGCAGAATTCGCAGGTGACCGCCGGCCAGATCGGCGCGCCGCCGGCGCCGAACAGCGTCGGCTTCCAGTACACGCTCAACGTCGAGGGGCGCCTCGACGACGTCAGCCAGTTCGCCAACGTCATCGTCAAGACCGGCACCAACGGCGAAATCACCCGTGTGCGCGACATCGGCGGCGTCGATCTCGGCGCGCAGACCTACGGGCAGGTCTTCTCGCTCGACGGCAAGCCGGCGGCGGGCCTTGCCATCTTTCTCGCGCCCGGCGCCAACGCGCTCAACGTCGCGAGCGAAGTGAAAGAGCGCATGGCGGAGCTGTCCAAGACCTTCCCGCAGGGGCTGGTCTACGACGTGCCCTTCGACACCACCGTGTTCGTCAAGGCCTCGATCGACGAGGTCTACAAGACGCTGGTCGAGGCGGGGGTGCTGGTGCTCATCGTCATCCTGGTGTTCCTGCAGGACTGGCGCGCCATGCTGGTGCCGGCGACCACGGTGCCGGTCACCATCATCGGCGCCTTTGCCGCCATGGCGGCGCTCGGCTTCACCGTCAATTTCGCGACGCTGTTCGCCATCGTGCTGTCGATCGGCATCGTGGTCGACGACGCCATCATCGTGGTCGAGGGCGCCGCCCACAACATCGACCACGGAATGAACGGCCACGATGCCTCGATCGAGGCGATGCGCGTCTTGCTCGGGCCGATCATCGGCATCACGCTGGTGCTGCTGTCGGTGTTCCTGCCGGCGGCGTTCCTGCCGGGCCTCACCGGCCGCATGTACGCGCAATTTGCCCTCGTCATTGCCGCAACCGCCCTGATCAGCGCCGTCAACGCGGTGACGCTGAAGCCGACGCAGTGTGCGCTGTGGTTGCGCCCTTCCGTGCCGAACGAGCGGCGCAATATATTTTTCCGCGGCTTCAACGCCGTCTATGCCCGCTTCGAGCACCTCTACGGCCGGTTCATGCACGCGCTGGTCGGCCATGCCGGCATTCTGGTCGTCCTCGCGCTCGTCGCCACCGGCGTGACGATCTACGGCTTCTCGCGCATCCCGACCGGCTTCATCCCGATCGAGGATCAGGGCTACATGCTGGCGACGGTGCAACTGCCCGACGGCGCGTCGCTCGCGCGCACGCAGGCGGTGCTCGACAAGGTCGATGAAGCCGCGAGCAAGACGCCGGGTGTCGACAAGGTCATCACCATTGCCGGCACGGCGGCTCTCGACAACAACGCGTCGCTGTCCAATGCCGGCGTTGCCTACATCATCCTCAAGGACTGGAGCGTGCGCGGCAAGAAGGAAGGCCTGCTGCCGATGCTGCTTGGCCTCAACCGCGCCATGGCCTCGATCGAGGATGCGACGGTGCGCGTCTTGCCGCCGCCGCCGATCCAGGGCATCGGCAACGCCGCCGGCGTTACCCTGCAGATCGAGATGCAGGACAACAGCATGGATTTCACCAAGCTCGGCAGCGTGGTCGACACCACGGTCGCCGACACCGCCTCGCAGTCGAGCGTGCAGCTGGCGCTGAGCTCGTTCCGCGCCGACACGCCGCAATACGAGATCAAGGTCGACCGTGTGAAGGCGGAATCGCTGCAGGTCACCGTCGATCAGATCTTCAACGCGCTCGGCGGCTATCTCGGCTCGGCTTACGTCAACCAGTTCACCAAGTTCGGCCGCACCTTCCAGGTGTTCGTGCAGGCCGACGCGCAATTCCGGCTGCGGCTCGACGACGTCCGCAATCTGTCGGTGCGCAACTCGGCCGGCAACATGATCCCGCTCGGCACGCTGGTCAGCATCACGCCGGCGACCGGCCCGGCGCTGATCAGCCTCTACAATCTCTATCCGTCGGCCTCCGTCATCGCCATGCCGGCGCGCGGCTATTCGACCGGGCAAATCATGGGGCTGATGGACCAGATCGCGAAAACCAGCTTCCCACCGCATGTCGGCGCCGAGTGGACGGCGATGTCCTATCAGGAGCGGCTGGTCGGCGGGCAGATGTATATGGTGTTCGCGATGGCGCTGTTGCTCGTTTATCTGGTGCTGGCCGGTCAATACGAGAGCTGGTACCGGCCGCTGGCGGTCATTCTCGCAGTGCCGATCTCGCTGCTCGGTCCGGTCGCGGTGCTGAACGCGCTCCGGATCGAGAACAACCTCTATACCCAGATCGGCATCGTGCTGTTGATCGCGCTGTCCGCCAAGAACGCGATCCTGATCGTCGAGTTCGCGCGCGAGCTTCGCGCCGAAGGCAAGTCGATCACGGAAGCGGCGGCGGAGGCTGCGCGCGCCCGGCTGCGCCCGATCCTGATGACGTCGTTTGCCTTCATCCTCGGCGTGCTGCCGCTGGTGCTGGCGACCGGCGCCGGCGCCAACGCGCGGGCCTCGATCGGCATCACCGTGTTTTCCGGCATGGTCGCCTCGACCTGCCTCGCGGTGCTCTTGGTGCCGTCGTTCTTCGTCGTCGTGCAGCGCTTCGAGGAATGGCTGACCAAGCCCAAGCCGGCGGCCGCGCAGCCCGAAGCGCCCAAAGGAGCGGTCTGAGCTGCGTTAGTTGGTCGCGACGATGCGCTGCAACTGGCTGATCGTGTAGTTCTGTCCGTTGATCGACAGCGTCGGCGGGTTCTGCGTGAGATCGACGGAATCGACCTTGGCCTGCACCTGCGTCGAGATCGCGGTGGTCTGGCCGCTGGCGTCGGTCGCGGTGGCGGCGAGCGTGTAGGTGCCCTCCGGCCAGAGCCGGCCATCATTGCCGTGGCCGTCCCAGGTGAAGGTCTGAGCGCCCGAGTTGACCGTGACCTTGCCGGTGTACGCGGTAGCGCCGGTCGAGTCGGTGACGGTGACGGTCGCCGTTGCCGGCTTGCTGGCATTGAGCGTCCAGTTTGCCGCGCCGTTGGCGAGTTGGGCCGTCTGGCCGCTGACCACCACGGTCGCGCCGACGAGCTGAAGCGCCTGCGTCGCCTGGGCGCTCTGCTGCAGCGTCACCAAAGTGCTCAACGAATCGTTGGTCTTCAGTTGCTGCTCGACCTGCGCGAACTCGACCAGTTGCTGGGTGAACTGGTTGGTGTCCATCGGGCTCAAGGGATCCTGGTTCTGCAGTTGCGTGGTGAGCAGTTGCAGGAATTGCGTGAAATTGCTGGCGATTTCGGCCGCGCCGACGCTGTCGGAGACGCGAGTTGGTCCCCGTTGTATTCGTGGGCGTGGTGCCGACGGAGGAAACGGTCATGGGGGTTCCTTAGACGCGGATGTCGACGCCGCCGCCCATTCCGGCGTAGCGGGCGTAGCTGGTGGCCGCGAGCGGGGCCAGCGTGTCGTCCTCGACCGCGAGTGGCGCCGCGGCCTGGGTGGCAAGATCGGCCTGTTGCTGTTGCTGCTGCGCCATGCCCTGATCGCGCAGCGAGAATTGCAGGCCGTTGTCGGAGGTTTTCAGCCCAGCGTCCTGCAGCGCGCGCTCGAGGCCCGAGGAATCGCGGCGCAACAAATCGAGCGTATCGGCGCGATCGACGGTCATGTGCGTGGTGACCTGGCCGCTCTTGTCGACGTCCAGGCGCACATCGATGCGGCCGAGCTCCGGCGGATCGAGGCGGATCTCGAAGCGGTTCTTGCCGGCAAGCGCCTTGGAGGCGATCTCGACGGCGAGGCCGGAAATCGGCACGGCGGCGGCCTGCGGCGCCTGTTGCGATGTTTGCGGCGTGGTGGCCGCTTGCGGCGCCGCCTGAGCGGCGACTGCGGTCAGCGGCTGCAACGCGTCGGCTGCCTTGCCGACGGTCGCGTCGGCGCTCGCCGTGGCCGGAGCGGCCGTGTCGGCATCGTGGCGCACGACCGGCGCCGGCGCATCGTGCGCGGGCACGACGGCCGCCTTGGCGGCGTCGTTGCCTTGCGGCTTGGCGTCAGCCGGTGCGGCGGCGGTCGGATCGAGCGTTTGCGGCTTGGGGCCATCGGCGGCTTTGGCGTCGCCCTCGGGCTTGGCGTCATCCGCAGTCTCGGCCGCGGTCTTGGCCGCAGTCTTGGTGGCGGTCTTGGTCGCCGTATTGGGCGTTGCGATCTCCGGCAACTTGACCGCAGCCGCTGTCACGGCGAGCGCCGCAGCCTGCTGCGTCGCCGGCGCGGCGGGCGCCGCGGCGTCGGCCGTCACCACCGTGGGGGCGGTCACTGCGGCGGCAACCGGCGCTGCGGCGGCGTTCACGGTGGTGGCGGTGACGGCTGGCGTAGCGATCAGGGCGCCGGCATCGGCCGGCGTCTTGTCGGCCGATTTGGCGAGGGCGTCCTTGGTATCGGCCGGCTTGTCCTTATCGGTGCTGGCGGCTTTGGTCTTTGTGGCGGTGCCGTCGACGCCGGTCGCCGCAGCGCCGACTTGGGCGGCCTGCGTCGTTGCGTTCGCGGCGCTACCGGGTTTGGCGGTGTCGTCGGGCTTCGCCGCGTTGGCGGGTGTGGCTTTGCTGTCGGTCTTGTCCGCGGCTGGCTTGGCGTCGACGCTCTTTGTCGGCGCAGGCGCGGGGGCTTCCTGGCTGGCGGATGCGCTCGGCGGCGGTGCCGCCGCCGGTTGCGGCGGCGGATCGGACGGGGCGGGGCTTGCGTCGTCGAGCATGCTTTCGAACGGCTGCGCTTGCGCTTCGGCTGCCGCCAGCGGCGCGGGCGGCGGGCTCGGCGGGAAAAACGCGGCGGCGATGGAACTTGGATCGGACGCAACTGGCGGCACTGCTGAAAACCCTCCGGATATCCGAACCTTCGATTGCAATCGCCGGGCCAGCGCGGTGCGCGTCTGAAAACCTTTTTCGATCAATGAGTTGGTGAGGGGTGCGAGACCGGATGAGGGGTCCGCGCCCCGGCACGCTCTGCTGTGACGCGGCAAGATTTGCCGGTCTGCAATGGCGCTCGCATTGCGCGCCAAACATCGCCATCTGTAGTAAGAGGAAATCATGCACAACAGTCTCGACCTCGACCGCCGGCCGCAAGACACCCGTGTCGTCGTCGCCATGTCCGGCGGCGTCGATTCTTCGGTGACGGCTGCGCTGCTCAAGGCCGAGGGCTACGACGTCGTCGGCGTCACGCTGCAGCTCTACGACCACGGCGCTGCGACCCACCGCAAGGGCGCCTGCTGTGCCGGCCAGGACATCTACGACGCCCGCGCGGTGGCCGCGACGCTCGGCATCCCGCATTACGTGCTCGACTACGAGAGCCGCTTCAAGGAGGCGGTGATCGACCGCTTTGCCGAAAGCTACATGCATGGCGAGACGCCGGTGCCCTGCGTCGACTGCAACATGTCGATCAAGTTTCACGATCTCCTCATCACCGCGCGCGAATTGGGCGCCGAAGTGCTGGCGACCGGCCATTACGTCGCCTCGCGGCGGCTTGCCTCCGGCGGTCGCGCGCTCTACCGGGCGCGCGAGGAAGAGCGCGACCAGAGCTATTTCCTGTTCGGCACCACGCGCGAGCAGCTCGACGTGCTTGCGGTTTCCCCTCGGCGAGCGGACGAAGAGCGAGACGCGCGAGCTGGCGCGTCAGTTCGGCCTCGCCGTTGCCGAAAAGCACGACAGCCAGGACATCTGCTTCGTGCCGTCCGGGCGCTACACCGACATCATCGAGCGGCTCAAGCCGGGCGCGGCGGAAGCCGGCGATATCGTCGACCGCGACGGCAAGGTGCTCGGCAGCCACTCAGGCATCATCAATTTCACCGTCGGCCAGCGCAAGGGCTTGGGGCTTTCGACCGGCGCGCCGCTCTATGTGGTCAGGCTCGACGCCGAACAGCGCCGCGTCGTGGTCGGCCCGCGCGAGGCACTGCGCATGAGCCGCATCGTGTTGCGCGACGTCAACTGGATCGGCGAGGGCGACATCGACGACGCGGTCGGCCGCGAGGTGTTCGTCAAGGTGCGCTCGACGCGGCCGCCGCAGGCGGCTTGGCTGCGCGAGGCGAACGGCGCTTACGAGGTTGAATTGGTCGACGGCGAGGACGGCGTTTCGCCGGGGCAGGCTTGCGTGTTCTACGACGCGGGCGAGGGACAGGCGCGGGTGCTGGGTGGCGGCTTCATCAAGAGCGCGGTGGCGGCGACGAGTCGCACCGCGCGTGAGCGCAGGCAGCCGCCGCCCGCGGCTGATGTGGGCGCATGATCCCAAAAAGCATGTCCTCGACCCCGATCGGGGATGGGAACCGGTTTTCGGTCAAGTCATGCGCGAATCAAAATGAACGATATCGACAAGCAAAGCGTCGAGCGCGCCTATGCGCTCTGGGCGCCGGTCTACGATCTCGTGTTCGGCGCGGTGTTCGACGCCGGGCGCAAGCGCCTCGATCGAGGCGGCCGAGAAGGCGGTGCGGCCCTGCCGGCGGGCGCATCCTCGAAGTCGGCGTCGGCACCGGCATTTCGCTGCCCGACTACGCGCGCAACAACCGGCTCACCGGCGTCGATATTTCGGTGCCGATGCTGCGCAAGGCCAAGGAGCGCGTCGAGAAGGAAAATCTCGCCAATGTCGAAGCGCTGGCGGTGATGGACGCTGCAAAGCTGGCGCTGCCGGACAGCGTCTTCGACGTCGTGGTGGCGCAATACGTCATCACCGCGGTGCCGAACCCGGAGGCGACGCTCGACGAATTCGCCCGCGTCATCAAGCCCGGCGGCGAGATCGTGCTGGTCAACCATATCGGCGCCGAGGAGGGGCCGCGGCGGCTGTTCGAGCAATGCTTTGCGCCGATCGCGCGCCGGCTCGGCTGGCGGCCGGAATTCCGCTTCGGCCGGCTCGGCGGATTGGGCGGCACGGCACGGCGGCGTGCGCGTCGTCGAGCGCAAGCCCATGCCGCCGCTCGGGCATTTCTCGCTGATCCGCTTTCAGCGCCTCGACGAGGACAGCCGGCAGGCGGCCTGACGGAACTTTTTTCGCACTGAGCGTTTGTCCAACACTGTTTCATGCGGAGGGCGTTGGCATGAACCGTGATGTCAAACTGCCGGGCTTTGTCGTCTTTGCCGTCGCCATGGTCTGGCCGGCGCTCGCTTTCGCGCAACAGCCGCCACCGACCGCGCCGGTAACGCCGAAGACATTGCAGACCGATCCCGAGGCCTGCGCTCAAGGCCACGCCACGGTGGGACAGGGTGGCGGCGTCGATGCACGCCGGCGACCGGGCGAAAACCTCAGCGACAAGCTGGCGCAGTCGAACGGAGTTATCTGCCCGCCGCCAGGGGTCGATCCGGAGATCCATGAGCCCACCCCGCCGGGCGGCTCGATAAAGGTGATCCCGCCGCCGGGCACCCCGGGCGGTAATCCGGGCGTGCAGCCGAAATAGCGGCCGCAGGCAGCCTTGCTTGACACCCTTCGCCGCGGCTCCCTATATCGCGCTCATTCCGGCGCGAAAGTCTCGGAATGGCGGGGTAGCTCAGCTGGTTAGAGCAGCGGAATCATAATCCGGAGGTCGGGGGTTCGAGTCCCTCCCCCGCTACCAAATTTCCAAAGCGACCATCGGACCTTGAAGCGCGCCAAGGCGCGCTATTCCCAGATCAGCACGTTCGGCAGCGACGGCTCGGCCTGGCGCAGCGCGGTGTAGCCGACGCCGGCGAGGCCGCGGAACAGGCCGAGATTGAAACGGCGCCGGCCGCTGTTCCAGCGATAGTCGCCGCTTGCGGCGCCTCGCATCACGGCGGCGAGCCGCCGCGCGGCGAGCGCGCGCAGGTCGCTTTGGCCGAGCGTATCGGCCGCCTCGCAAAGGAATTCGACCTGGCCGAGCGTGCCGCAGCACAGCGTATCGACGCCGCCCGGCCAATGCTGCCGCACGCCGTCGACAGCGCGGCCGATGTCGGCGGCGATCAGCTTGGCATCGAGCGTCCCGCGCTTCGCCGTGGCGATGCGGGCAAGGCCGATGCCCGGCGCGCCGTGGCACCACTGGTAGGGCCAGGACGGCGCGCCGGAGGCACGCAGGTCCGGCCAGTTGTGGCGCGCGGCGTCGTAGCTTGCATCTTCATAGGCGATGCATTCGCCGGCGGCTTGCGCGAAGTCGTCGCGGTCTGTCGCTGCGGCGAGCGACGACAGCGCATAGGCAAAGCCGGCGGCGCCGTGCGACATGCCGTTGAGCGCGCGCGTGCCCACGCCTTCGCCGACCCAGGAGCGGCGGCCTTCGGCCCCGAGCCGGCTTTGCGCCAGCAGATGCTCGCCGCACTGTGTGGCGCGGGCGAGCGCGTCGGCCGAGCCCATGTCGCGATAGAGCCGCAGCAGGCCGAGGATGCCACCGGCCGCGCCGCCGAGCACGTCGAACTGCTTGTCGGCGGCGATCAGCGGCGCTGTGATAAGGCCAGCCGCCGCCTGCGCGTCGGCGATCAGACTGTCGTCGCGCAGCAGCTTGGCCATCGCCGCCAGCGCATAGACGATGCCGCCGAGGCCGACGCCGGCGCCGAGCCCGAGCGAGCGGGCAAAGCGCGCGGCGTTGCGGTCCTTGATCTGCTTGCGCAGCCGGACAAGCGCAGCGCGCGCCAAGTCCGCCGATGGGGCGGCGCCGGTGACCGCGGCATGCGCGGCAAGAAAGAGCGCGATGCCACTTGTGCCGTTGTAGAGATCGGGGCCTAAGCTGATGAGCTGGAACACATCGGCATCGCCAAGCGAATCGAGGCCGATCCAGGCAGCGCCCGGACCCTTGCGGATCGCATCGCGCGAGATTTCGCCGGCGATGTTGCCGGCTTCGGCGATGAAAGTCTCCCGCGACGGCGCGGCTTCGGGCTCTACGAGCTTCGCGCGCGGCGGCGGCACCGCGGCATTGGTGTTCTCGCGGATCACCTCGATCTGCCAGGCGATTTCCTTGTCGTCGAGGTCGGCGAGCCGCGCCTTGGCGCGCTCGAGGCCGGGCGTCGCATCGCTGCGGATCGAAATGCCCTCGGCGTCGCGGATCTCGTGGCCGTCGCTCGGCGCGGTGAAATGCGGCACGTTGAGCGTGAGCAGCGCCGCGCGCTCGGCTTGCAGCAGCGGCCAGTAGGGATCGCTCTCCTTGTCCCATTCGGCGAGGCGAGCGATGAAATCGGCCTGCGCCGACCAGGTGACCCCGTCGTCGAGGGTCGAAGCGTTCCTCAAGCGCTGCAGCAACATGTAATAAAAGCGCGTCGGCCGGATCACCTTGCGCACCGGCACGCCGGCAAAGCCATCGAACAGCTTGAGCTCCGCCTTGTCGCGGGCGAGGAAGCCGGCGTAGTCGGCAAAGCCGGCGATGAAGCCGTCGATGTGGTCGGTGAACTTGGCGTAAGCGCCGCCGACGTGCGGCAGGTTCGGATTGGCGTCGCTCTCTTCTTTGGCTTTCACCGGGCGCATGGCGTCGGTGTTGACGGCGCTCCAGGCGATCGTCGTCTTCGCCGTCCAGCCCGCGGTGAGCCCGCCGATGGCGAAGACCTTGTTGAAGGGCGAGCGCCCGTAGGCCGGCAGCATGCCGACCGCCATCACCGAATTGGCGAGCAGCTCGGTCGCGGCGTCGCTCGCCTGCTCCTCGGGATCGGGCACGGTGTGGTGCGCGGCGGCGTGCAGGATGGTTTCGAGATCGATCGGCACCGGCTGATCGCCGCACGCGATCAAGTTCTCCTGGTGCATGTCGGCGGCGGCGAAGCAGTGGAACAATGCGAGCAGCGCGCCGGCGCGGCGGAAGAACAGCGTGCAGCCTTCGGCATCCGTGCCGCCGTGGTCGATGAACTCGGTCCAGCCGTAGCCGTCGCGGGCGAGCGCGCGCACGGCTTTCAGCGTCACCGGGGCCTTGGCGCGGTTGAGTTTGTCGATGAGTTGATGCCAGGCAAGATCGAGCCGCAGATCCTTCGGCTTGTAGAGCAGGCGTTCGCCGCCGGCGAAGCTGACGATGCGCACAGCGCGGCCACCGTTGTGCGGATCGGAGAAGCCGCCCTCGATGCCGGTGACCTGGGCGGCACCGGGCAAGAGCTCGGCGCGGATGGCGGCGAGATCGGCGTCGAGCCGCAGCACGAATTCGCGTGTCACATCGATCCATTGCCGCGCCAACGTGGCGATGAGCCGCGGCAGCACCGGCTTCGCCTCGAACAGGTCGCGGAAGCCGCCGCCGCGCATATCGCTGACGAATTTCTCGTACAGCGCGGTCCCTTCGCCGGGCGCGCCTTGCGCTTTGCGCGCCGCCGAGAAGCGCTCGTACAGCGACGGCGCGGTGAGCGCGCTCAGCTCCTCGAGCAAGGCATGGCGCAAGGCGGCGCGGGCGGCCTCGGCCAGATGGCCGCGGGCGCGCGGCGCAATATCATCCCACAAGCGGCTATCCGCCGCCTCGACCACGCCCCACAGCAGGTCCTCGAAGGCGCAAGGCTCGCCACCCGCCGGCCGGGTGGCGACGTCTTGCAAGGCCGCATCGATCCAGACCGCATCCGCGACCCAGGCGGGTGGGGGCGCGGACGTCCTGCGGCGAACGCCGGCAAAACGCGCGCGCACCGCGCCGAGCGTCAGCCCGTCCCGGGCAAGCCGGTGTTGGAACAGCGCCTCGTCGCCGCTCGCCGCATGGCGGCGCCAGGCGGTAAGCCGCTGCGATGCGAGGTCGGCATCGCCCTCGGCTTCGGGCAGGGCCTCGAACCGGTCGGACAGTACCTCGTCGATTGTTGCGGCGCGAACGATCAGGCGCTCGTAATCAGCGTCCATGCGATTGCGCTCCACCCCGGGCCTGTCCACCGCCGCGATCATCCTCGTGCCGGTCCGGCTATGTCACATTCCGAAAGAGCGGCGAAGCCCCAGAATCAGCCCGGCTTCATGTGCCAAAGCGGTAAGTCGTCGAGGAAGACGAGGGCAAGCGCCGTAATTAGCCTACGACCGAAGGCGGGCCGATCCCATCTGTGCAAATCTTTTGCAAAAATAACACGCTCGCCGCCTAACTGTGGCGCCCGGGCCGGGAGAAAGGCCTTATGTGGATTGACTTTATCTTGGGCACAGCGGATGATTATTTTATGGCGCTGGGAGGGGGGCGTTATCCTCGATTCTTCTCGCCTGCTATCGACTGGCGCCGCTGGCGAACGAAAGGATCAACGCTATGAGTGAAGTTACCTTGGTTCTCGAACAGGAAGAAGAAATCCTCAGCTTCGAAGTTTCCGACGAGGCGCTCGAGACGGCGGCGGCGGGCAAAGAAAATGCCTTCACGCTTGGTGCTTGCAGCGGCCTGTCGGTCTGCCCGGCCTGATCGGTCGAACAGACTTCTGGTTTCCTGAATTACACCCCTCCAACGAGGCGCCGGATTCCGGCGCCTCGTTGCTTCTTTTTGCTCTCGTTCCGCGCCGGCGCTGCCCAAAGTAGCCCGCGGTTCCCCATCCCACGATCGGAACAATCGGTTGTACGCCGCGCGTCAATTCGCGCGACTGCATGCTGTTGTCGCATACGAAAGGCATATAATGCCGTGACGCTGACGTCAGGGTGTTTGCGAAAAAGTTACGCTGGGGAGTCACATGGATCGCCGCTCGCTGCTCAAGTCCGCCGCTGTCATAATCGCCGCGCAGCGGCTTCCAGGCTGGAGCGGCAGCGCCGCGGCGGAAGGGGCCGCGCCCGCATGGCGGCACGGCGTTTCGAAATTCGGCGCGCTGAAGTATTCGGCGGGCTTTGCCCAGTTCGACTACGTCAACGCCAAGGCGCCGAAAGGCGGCTCCGCCTCGCAAATCGCGCTCGGCACCTTCGACAACTTCAATCCGGTGGTCGCCGGCGTCAAAGGCAACCTGGCGCCGAGCATGGATCTGCTCTACGACACGCTATTCGTGCAGTCGCTCGACGAGGTCGCGAGCGTCTACGGCCTGCTCGCCGAGGCGGTGAGCTATCCCGGACGATTTCTCCTCCGCCACCTATCGCCTGCGCGCCGAGGCGAAATGGAACGACGGCAAGCCGGTGACGCCGGACGACGTCATCTTCTCCTTCGAAGCCTACAAGAAGCTCAGCCCGCAGGCGGCGGCGAGCTACCACCAGGTCGCCAAGGTCGAGAAGAGCGGTGACCGCGAGGTGACTTTCACTTTCGCCAAGGCCGGTAATCGCGAGCTGCCACAGGTCGTCGGCCAGCTGACCGTGTTGCCCAAGCACTGGTGGGAGGGCACCGACAAGGACGGCAAGAAGCGCAACATTGGCGAGACCACGCTCGATCCGCCACTCGGCTGCGGGCCCTACCGCATCAAGGAATTCTCGCCCGGCCACAACGTCGTCTACGAGCGCGTCAAGGACTATTGGGGCAACGGCGTCAACGTCAACATCGGCCGCGACAATTTCGGCACGCTGCGCTTCGAGTATTTCCGCGATGCCACCGTCGCCATCGAGGGCTTCAAGAACGGCTCGGTCGATTGGCGCACCGAGAACAGCGCCAAGAGCTGGGCGACGGCCTACGATTTTCCCGCGGTCACGGAAAAGCGCGTCATCCTCGAGCAGTTCCCGATCAACAATATCGGGATCATGCAGGCGCTTCGCCTTCAACATCCGCCGCGACAAGTTCAAGGACCCGCGGGTGCGGCTCGCCTTCAACTACGCGTTCAATTTCGAGGAGATGAACAAGAAGATCTTCTTCGGCCAGTACAAGCCGCATCTCCAGCTACTTCCAGGGCACCGACCTCGCCAGCACTGGGCTTGCCGACGGCCGCGAGACTCGAGCTTCTGGAGACCGTGCGCAAGAAGGTGCCGCCCGAGGTCTTACCAGAAGCCCTACACCAATCCGGTCAACGCCAGGCCGAGCGACGTGCGCAGCAATTTGCGCCACGCAATGCGACTGTTCCGCGATGCCGGTTACGAGGTGCGCGACCAGCAATGGTCAACGCCAAGACCGGCGAGCAATTTTCGGTCGAGATGCTCGCCAATGCCCCGCTTTTCGAGCGCGTCTTCCTGTTCTACAAGCCCTGGCTCGAGCGGCCGGCATGGCCGTGTCGGTGCGCACGGTCGATGAGGCGCAGTTCGAGAACCGGCTGCGCAGCTGGGATTTCGACATCATCACCTATGCCTGGCGTGAATCGCTGTTGCCCGGCAACGAGCAGCGCGACTACTGGGGCACCGCAGGCCGCCGACAGCCCGGGTACGGAGAACATCATCGGCATCAAGGACCCGGCGGTCGACGCCATGATCGACAAGATCGTCGTTCGCCAAGACGCCGGACGAGCTACAAGCCGCGACCCACGCGCTCGACCGCATCCTGCTGTGGAATCATTACGTGGTGCCGCAGTGGAGCCTACAGCAAATTGCGCACCGCGCGTTGGAACCGCTTCAGCCGTCCGGAGAAGCTGCCGAAATACGGCCTCGCGGCGTTTCCGTCGCTGTGG
Source organism: uncultured Alphaproteobacteria bacterium (assembly GCA_963822035.1). GTDB lineage: Bacteria > Pseudomonadota > Alphaproteobacteria > Rhizobiales > Xanthobacteraceae > Pseudolabrys. The sequence continues at coordinate 214,639 of CAWGGC010000005.1, forward strand.
TGGTGGGAGCGGCGAAGCGGCGAAGGCCGCCAAGGCTGACGGAAGCCGGCAGTAGGCGCGGAGTCGCTGGCGGCGCTCCGGCCTCCGGCGTGGGCCTTTTTCTGCGCCTTGATGAACTCGTGATAGTCGGGCGGGTCGAAGTCGAGCAGCGTGCCGCCGGAAGACGAAGTGCTGGATGAAGGCCATGCCGATGCGCGTAGGTGGCGCCGACCGCCAGCGTCGGCATCAGGTCAGCGCGCCGATCGAGCTGCCGAGGAACGGCATGCCCTTGAGCAGGCTCGCGGCGCCATGCCCGCTGCTTGCCGGGATAATGTAGCCGGCGAGGCCGGCGATAATCGCCTTGCCGCGGTTTTTCGAGAACGGCACGTCGTAGATCTGCGAAAGCTTGCGCAACATCTGCATCTGCACGCCGGTGACCGCCGCGAGATCGACGAACGGCGCCGGAAGCAGGCCGCCGACGCCCGAGCAGCAGCGAGTAGCGTTTGACGAGTTTCGTCGCTTCGGCGCGGCGCTCTTCCGCCGTCGTGGGCGCGGCCGGTTCCGGCGGCGGCCTTCTTTGCCTTTGCCGCGGCCGGTTGGCCGGGCGCAGCGCCTCCGGGCTCGTCGACGACATGCGGCACCGAGGTCGGCCCGGTGGCTTGGCCGCAGCGGGCGTGGCGGTTCGGCCTGGATCGCGCGCGGAAGCTTCTTCTTGCCATGGTCAGGCAGCTTGCCTGATCCCGATGATGCCGTCCACCTCCGTCGGCGAAGCGCCGCGATCTCGCGCGCGGCCGGCGCCGGACTTCTCGATCAGGCTCGGCGTCGCGCCCCACAGCGCCGCCTCCGCATAGACGACGCGGTTGGTCATTTCACTTTTGAGCACCGGGAAACCAGCCTCGATGAGTTCGGCGCGGATCTGCTTGGCGATGACCGAGTCTTGCGTGGTCTGCGTGAGCACGCAGCGGAAGAAGCCGCCGCTCGCCTTCGTCGCCCTCGAGCAGGGAATGGAGCGTGTCGAGCATGCGGTCGACGTCGAGCGGGGAGGCCTTGACCGGGACCAGCAGGAAGTCGGCCGCGGCGATGCAGGCGAGCGTCGACAGCGAGCGGAAACCGGGGGTGTCGATGATGATCGGGCCGGTCGCGGCAAGGTTGCGCGCGGTCTTCCAGGCATTCTCGGAGCGTCCTGCACCACCTTGACGCCGCCGAGGGCCTTTTCGCGCGCGGCAAGCCGGGAGATCGAGCGCTGCGGGTCGGCGTCGACGATGGTGGTCGGCCGGCCGCGCATCTGCCAATGCACCGCAAGACAACTCGCCAGCGTGCTCTTGCCGCTGCCGCCTTTCATGGTCGCGACTGTGATGATCTGCCGCATCGCCACCTGCCTTTCTGCCGTGTTGTCCGTTAGGGACGCACGAATCACTGGCGGCGATGCTAACGGATTTCCTGCCCGGATTCGCGGGCTCGGCGGCAAATGCGCGTGGATGCTCGAGTTTTCGCGGGGCCGGCGCGGGCCGGCGGCCCATCAGGGCTTCGCCGCGCTGCAGGCGGCACGAGCGTCACCTTGAACATGTCGAAGGACTGGACGTCGACGTGGCAATTCGTGGAGGCGTCGGGGCGACGTTGATGACGTCGCCGGGGCGCCACGTTATGCACTTTGCCGTTGATGTTGAGGTCGACGCTGTCGTTGGCGGGCGAGCCGATGAGGCCGAGGGTCAGATGGCCGTCGGCGATGACCAGCGACTGGTTCGGCTTGATCTCATAGGTATCTTTGGCCGGCTTCATCGCGTGCATGGCCGATTGGCACGGCGGCAATTTGCTGCTGCAGGGCGTCGTCAGCTGGGAGGCCTGATCGCCGACCTGCTTTTTCAGCTTCTGGCTTTCGGTCTGCAACTGCGACACCAGTTGCTGCGACGCCGCGAGGTCGCGATAGGCGATGTTCAGGCCCGAGCACGTAGCCGCCGATCGCGGCGACCAGGATGAGTGATGAGCGCCACGAGCCGGCCGCGCGGCCCGGTACAGGAGCTGCGCTGCCGATGGTGATGGTGTGCCGGTTGTGTCGGTCACGGCCTGTCCCTCACTGCGGCTTGGCGCCGCTCGCCGCCCGGACTCGGCGCCGAGCCGCCGGTCGACGCGCAATTGCTCGGCGAGCCAGGGCAGAAGCGCCTTGAACCGCGCGAGATCGAGAGCGGAGCTCGGCTTCTCTTCGGCGGGCGCGGCGCCCGAAGAGGTCTCGCCTGCGGCGTTGGCGCGGCCGGCGGGGTCTGTGTCGTTGCCGGCGCGGGCGGTGCGCCGGGGGCGGGCGAGGTGGTTTGCTCGGCTTCGGGCCGCGAGTTCGGCGTATTGAGGATCGCGGACGGCGAGGTGCCCGACGGCGTCGCCGAGGTCTTGTCGGCCGGCGCGCTGCCTTCCGCCGGCTTCGCCGTCGGCGCCGGCGTCGACGCCGGCAGCGGATTGTCGACATTGCCGAGGATGATCGGCAGGCCGTCCTTGCCGCTGCCGATGATCACGATCTTGGTGTTCGGCGATTGCGCGAGCGCCAGCGTCGCCTCGATGCCGCGCCAACGCAGATAGGAATCGGAAATGCCCTGGCTCACCGTCCTCTGGAAGGCGGCGATGCCGTTCGCCTCGATCTGCTTGCGGCGCGATTCCTGCGCCTCGCGCTCGACGCGGTATTTGAACTCCTGGATCTGGTAGAACTGCTCGGTCTGCCGGTTGATGGCGCCGACGATCGCCGGCGGCAATTCGATGCTCAGCACCAGCGTGTCGAGGATCTGGATCGAGTTCTGCAGGAAGTCGTTGTAGTGCTTGGGGTCGGGCTGCTCCATCGCCTCGGGCTGCACCAGCATGTTGAGATGGGCGCCGAGGCTCTTCTGCGCGTCGCTTCTGATCTTCTCCTGGATCTGCTCGCGCGAGGTGTAGACCTCCTGCGCGGTGTACTGGGAGATCACCTCGCGCGCGCGGCTGCCGATTTCCGGATCGACCACGGTTTCGAGATATTCCGGGCCGATGAACTTGTGCAGCACCGCGACGTTGTTGTGCAGCAACTGGAAGCGGATGTTGATCTGCGCCGTGACGTTGACGCCGTCCTTGGTGATGGCGTTGTAGGTCTTGCGTCGAAGACTGCAGGCGCAGGTTATAGAGGTAGAGCTTGTCCCACGGCCAGACATGTGCAGGCCTTCGTCGCGCAGCTCGCGCGGATCGAGGATGGTGCCGCGGCCGACGAAGCACCAGCAGTAGAGGTCGTAGCCGTTGAAGCGCTTCCACAGCACGCCGACGTGGCCGCTCGGCACGGTGATGACGACGTAAGGGAACAGGACGATGGCGGCGAGCAGCGCCACCATCAGCATCACGGAGAGGCCCGGCAGGTGGCGCCTGACGAAAGCGCCACCACCGCGCGCTTCGGCGGCGGCGTCCCGTCAAGAACATCGGAATACATTGCCATCAACCGTTCTCCATGCGGACGCCGCTATTGCGTCCCTGGTCGCCCAATCGAACGCTGCTCGACAATGCGGCCTTCGTCCATGCGCATCCTGCGCGCCGGCAACGTCGAGCTCGTCGAGATAGCGGTCATCGTGCGTGATCACCACGACGGTGGCGCCGGCCTTGCATCAGGTCCGGCAACAACTCGTCGTAGAATTTGCGGCGGAATTCCGGGTCCTGTTCGGCCGTCCACTCGTCGAGCAGCAGGATCGGACGTTTCTCCAGCAGGCTCACGATCAGCGCCAGGCGCCGGCGCTGGCCGCCGGAAAGATCGAGCGTACGAAACTCGCCGTCGACGAGCCCGGTCTTGTCGCCCAGCCTGAACTGGCCAGCAGCCGGTTCGAGCTCGCCCGGCGCCGGCTCGGGGATGCCGTAGAGCCTGCGGAACAGGTGATAGTCGAAGAAGATCGCCGACATCAGATTGCGGTAGCGGTCGCGCGTGCTGGTCGTCGAGCGGTTGCCGTCGAGCAGGATTTCGCCGCTGTCGGGCGGATAGAGGCCCGACAGCACGCGCAGGAAGGTCGATTTGCCCGAGCCGTTGCCGCCGGTGATGAAGACGAGCTCGCCGCGAATGCAGGGTGAAGTCGATCGGGCCGATCTGGAACGAGGTATCGGAGAACTGGTCGACGTAGCGGAAACGCGAGATTGTGCACCTCGATTTTCTCGAAACGCTTCGGCAGCGTGACAATCGCGCTCGGCGTCGACGTCGGTGACGGTCGCCCGCAGCGCTGCTTCCAGTTGCTCGATGCGGTCGGCCGCGGCGTTGGCGTTGAGCAGCACCGGGATCGACTGCACCAGGCCGAAGCAGGCGCCGACGATGAACATCAGCGCGGTCGTGGTCTTGGTCAGCGCGACGCCGCCGAGCGTCGTGCTGAACTGCGGCGCGATGAACACGACGGCGCCGAGCAGCACGTACATCGAGATCTGCGAGCGTCACGATCATCTTGAAGGTTTCGGCCTGGCGTCTTGATCTTGATGTTGGCGGCCGTGCGCGAAACGTTGACGGCGTCGTCGAACAGGTCGTCGCTGCGCGCGTCGTTGAGCCGCACCTCCTTGAAGCCGTCGAGAAAGTCGGTCAGGCGGTCGAACAGGCGGCGCTCCCATGCCGCCGAGCGCTGCTTCTCGCGTCGATCAGCCGTCTTGTTCTTGTAGTGGAAGATCGCCGCGGCGATGGAGACGATGAGGAAGGTGGTGATGATCGCCGCGATCGACAGGAACGCGACGTAGATCGCCACGAAGAAGATCAGCACCGCGCCCTGCACGGTGAAGGCCGAGCATGTTGCTCGCCTGCGTCAGGATCGCGGTGTCGCTGGTGATGGCGGCGACGATCCGGGCGCGGCCGATGCGCTTCGATCGACAAAAGCTCCGAGCGCCTGATCTGGTCCATCAGGCGCAGGCGGATTTTGTGGATGATGGCCTCGATCTCGGCCGTGGTCGTGATCGTGACGTAGTATTGCGTCTTGATGAACAGGAAGAGCGACGACCAGGAACAGCGACGCCGCCCAGAGGCTGGTCCGCTGCCGCCTGCAGGCCGGCGTTGATGGCGGCGAGGATGGCCGCGGTGCTGATGCCGCCAAGCGCCGACATGAACAGCAGCTTCGGCAGCGAGCCGTGCATTTCGCGGCGAACGAGCTCGAGGAACGACATACGCGTTACGTCTTCCGTCTACACTTCCACCAACGCTGCCGCGGACTTCAGTGGGAAATGCGCTGGCCGACCCCCCTCAGACAATGAACCTACGGTCCCCGGTGCCATTCGGCCTTGCGCGACGGGCCGGTGAGCAGCAGCAAGGGCAGGACCACCAAGGGCGTGACGACGAGCGCGAGCAGAAATGTACCGAAAAATCCCATCCGGCGGTCGATGCCGCAAAGCCCGGTCAGCAGGCAAAAGACGATGTAAATGGTGGCTTCGAGCATGGGCCCGGACTGGTCGACGGCTGAAACAGATCGCTCGGGTTAAGCTCCGCGGGCAGGGCAGACGCCGCTCGCGTCAGCTTGCCGCCGCCGCTCCTTCGGAGCCGGCGGCTTCTTCTTGCGCGCGCGAGTCCCACATCTCCTTCTGCGCGCGGATGAACTCACGATAGTCCGGAGGATTGAAGTCGAGCAGCGTACCGCCGCTCTTGAAGTGCTGGATGAAGGCCATGCCGATGGCGTAGGTCGCGCCTGCCGAGAGCACCGGCATGACGAAGCCGGCGGTCAGCGTGCCGATGATCGGCACGAATTTGAGCATGCTGGCGGCGCCGATGCCGCTCGTCGCCGGGATCATCGAGCCGGCGAGGCTCGCGATCAGCGCCTTGCCGCGGTTCTCCGAGAACGACACGTCGTAAATCTGCGAAATGCGGCGCACCATCTGCACCTGCAGCCCGCCGACGGTGAGCACGTCGACGAAAGGCACCGGGATCAAGCCGGCAACGCCCGACCACAGCGCGAAACGGTCAACCAGGCTCGACGCGATCTCTTCGCGCTCTTCCGGTGGCACCTCGGTTTCCGCCGCAGTCTCAGAGCCCATGGATGAAGCCGATTTCGCCATAGCGGATTCCTTTCTCGTTCCCCGGGGCCCACCCCCACACGGTCGATTTGTGCTTATTTATCAACTAAATCCCATCGTGGGCGCGCAAAGCCTAACCAAAGCGCGACCGCTTGGCAACGGCGGGATTGGACGCAATCGTCGGCGCGAAAGCGCGAACGCACAGCGCTGGGGACGCCGCCTTGCCATGCCGGAAACGATCTCATAGAAAATCGAGGAGCTCATAGTTCGAGAGGCAGACGATGCGACCGATCAGGCCTGCCGACACCAGCGCCAAGGCGCGCCGTGCCTGGGAGGCTCCGGCGTTTACGAAATTGGCGATCGGCGCCGAGACGAAGGCGGCGCAAGACGACGGCGCGCGGGCCGCAGAGCCACAATCGCCGGCGGCGCCCGCCTCCAAGCTCGGATTTTCCTTCGAGATGGCGTTTCCGATGTCCTCCCGCTGGGAGTAACGACGTCGCCGCTGCGAATCTGGCGCGCGGTCGCCGGCCGCGCCGGTTAGCGTTCGCCCTTGTGGAGGCCGGTTGCCCGTGACCGTCTCAATCGACAGCGTGCTGGTACAGGAGCTGGAGCCCAAGGCCGCCGCGCTCGACGGCGGCACCGTGCTGATGAGCCTGCGCGCCGGCTCCTATTTCAGCTTCAACGCGGTGGCGAGCGAGATCTGGGACCTGTGCGCCCAACCGCGCCCGGTCGCCGAGATTTTCGCGGCGCTGATGGAAAGCCGCGAGGTCGATGCCGAGACGCTGGCGCGCGAGGTGACGCCGTTCCTGCAGACGCTGGTCGACGAGCGGCTGTTGCGCGTGGTCGCGGAGGGTGAGGCGCCATGACGCCGGCGGCGCGGCGGCGCGTCTATTTGCGCGAGGCAGCGCTCGCCTTGCTGCTGGCGCGGCTTGCGGTGCGTTTTGTCGCTCCGGCGCGGCTGTTTGCCTGGGCGGCGCGGCCGCCGCGACGCATCAACCGTTTTGCCGCCGAGGAAGCGGACTGGATCGCATGGGCGGTCGGCGACGTTGCCGCGCGGCACGGACTTGCCGCGCAGTGCCTGCCGCGCGCGCTTGCCGCGCACGCCATGCTGCGCCGGCGCGGCATTGCCAGCAAAATTTGTCTCGGCGTTGCCCGCGACAACGGCGCGATCGCGGCGCATGCCTGGGTCGAGATCGGCAGCGGCAGGCTTGCCGGTGAGCAGCGAGGCGGAGCGCTTCACTCCGTCTCGCCGAATTCGGCAGCGTGCCATGAGCGGCATCGCCGGCATTTTGCGTTTCGATGGCCGCGCCGTGAGCCGGCATGAGATCGAGCGCGCGGCAGGCAGCCTGCGGCGCTTTGGCCCCGACCGCGCCGACGCGCTCACCGCCGGCAGCGCCGGCTTTGCGCACGTGCTGATGCGCATGACGCCGGAGGATGCCTTCGACCGCCAGCCGTTGCGTGGCCCAAGCGGCGCGGTAATCGTGGCCGATCTGCGCCTCGACAATCGCGACGAGCTCATCGCGCGCCTCAGGTTGCCGCACGGGGAGACGGCGGCATGGTCGGATGCGCGCGTGTTGCTCGCGGCCTGGGAGAAGCTCGGCGATGCGGTCTGGCCGCAGCTGCGCGGCCCCTTCGCCGCCGCGATCTGGGACCCGCACGACCGGGCGCTGACGCTGGCGCGCGACCACCTCGGGCTCAATGTCGTGACGTGGCACAAGGCTGCGGATTTCTTCGCCTTCGCCACCATGCCCAACGGACTGTTCGCGCTCGGCGTGCCGCGCCAATTGAGCGAGGAGAAGCTCGCCGATTTCCTGGTGCTCAATCACGCCGAGCACGCGACCACCATGTACCGCGACGTGTTTCGCGTCCGCCCGGCGCATGTGCTGCGCGTCGCCGCCGACGGCAGTATCAGCGAGCGGCGCTACTGGTCGCCGGCGGATGTCGCGCCAGTCAGGCTCGCCTCCGACGAGGCCTATGCCGAGGGTTTGCGCGACTGTCTCGATACCGCCGTGCGCCGGCAGATGCGCAGCGCGCATCCGATCGGCTGCCTGCTGAGCGGCGGGCTCGAACTCGTCATCTGTCGCGGCGCTCGCCGCGCGCGCGCTCGGCACAAGCAACCTCCGCCTTGCCGCCTTCACCGGGGTGCCGCGCCGCGGCTTCGACGGCGCGGTGCCGGCCGGCACTTATGCTGACGAGGCCCCTTACGTTGAGGCTGTCGCGGCGGCGGCCGGCAATATCGACGTCACTTATGTGCACAACGATACGTGCGACGATTTCGCCGAGCTCGAACGGCTGTTCGTGACGCTCGAAGGGCCGGTGCGCAATCCGACCAATCTCGGCTGGGTGCTGGCAGCACTGCGCGAGGCGCGCGCGCAAGGCCACCACGTGCTGCTCGGCGGTCTTGCCGGCAACGCGACGGTGAGTTGGCATGGCTGGCCGCAGGCGCTCGCGCATTTGCAGCGCGGGCGGCTCATCACAGCGTATCGGCAGTACCGGCAGTTTTATCGCGCGACGCCTTATTCGCGGCGGCAGGCGCTCAACAGACTGTTCATCGAGCCGCTGCTGGCGCAGCGGCCGCCGTCCGCCGGCTGGCAGCAGCACTCGGCGATCCGTCCGGACTTTGCCGCGGCGATGCAAGTCGAGCGCCGGGCGCGCAAGGTGGGCCACGACTTTGCCTATCGGCCGCGGCCGGACGAACGCGCGGCGGCGCTGCTGCAGGCCGACTACGCCGGCGACTGGCGCGCGGCCGAGAAAGCATTGACCGGCGTCGAGGTGCGCGACCCAACCGCCGATATCGACGTCGTCGCCTACTGCTTCGGCGTACCCGACCAGCAGTATCTCGCCGAGGGCATCGACCGCTCGCTGATCCGCCGCGCCATGTGGGGGTTGTTGCCGGAGAAGGTGCTGACCAACCGCCGCGCCGGCCTGCAGGCGGCCGACTGGCACGAGAAGCTCGAGGGACGGCGCGATGAGTTCGCGCGCGAGCTCGGCGAGCTTGCGCAGTCGCCTCTGGCGCGCCGGGCGCTCGATCTGCCGCGTCTTGCGCGCGCGCTCAAGAATTGGCCGGCCGGTGGCGGCTGGCGGACCAGCGCGGCGTTCCAGGAATATAATTTGGCGCTGGCTCGCGGCATCGCGGGGGGAAGGTTTCTGCGCTGGTTCGAGGCGGCGAATTCATGAAAAGGCGGCAAAGCACTGATTGCGAGGCAGTGTAGCATTGACTGCAAATTTGACTTCGCCCAGTCTGCCTTCGACTTAAGTCGATCGACGCGCCTTTGGCTGCGAGCCGCGGCCTTGGAACAGGAGCATGTCTTCTTACTACTCGGCGCTGATCGACTTCGTGGCGGCGCATTCGCACTACGCTTACGGCGTCATTTTCCTGCTGGCGTTTTCCGAAGCGGTGCCCGTGGTCGGCACCTTCGTTCCCGGCTCGACCCTGGTGGTCGCCATCAGCGCACTGGCGGCGAGCGCCGGCATCGATCCGTGGCTGTTGCTGGTCGCGGCGGTCGCCGGCGCCATTGCCGGCGACGGCGGCTCGTTCTGGCTTGGCCGCAAATTCAGCCACGAAATCCTCACCGCCTGGCCGCTGAAAAAATATCCCCAATTCGTGACGCAGAGCGAAAAGCTGATCGCCAAATACGGCGCCGCCGCCGTCTTTCTGGCGCGCTTCACCGCCGTGATACGCGCCTTCGTGCCGCTGCTCGCCGGCATCCTGGAGATGCCGCCGCGCCGCTTCTACGCCGCCAATGTCCTGTCGGCGGTGGTCTGGGCGCCGGCGCACGTCTTCCCCGGCGTGGTGCTGGCGATGGCGGTGAAGCTGCGCAGCGCCTTCGACGAGCAACGCGCGCTCATCATCGCCGCCGCGCTGATCGTCTGCGGTGTCGCTTTCTTTGTCCTGCACCGCCTGCTCAAGGCGAAATGAAGCGCGATTGAATGAGTGTGGCCCGGGCTTAAGATGCAAACGATACGAGAGAGCCGCGAAGGAGACGAACGCAAATGATCTACAGCGACCATCTGGATCTGCCTTCGATCCTGAACAGCATCGTCGACCGCGCCTCGCAGAACCTCACGGTGGGCAAGTTGCTCGCCCAGCTCAACCTCGACCCCAACAACCTGACCTACGACGTCATCCTGCACCGGCTGGTCGACGTCATCCTCGCCAATATCACGATCGCCAACACCTGCGCCCTGGTCGGGGCGGGCTTCTATGCCGCGACGTTCCTGACGCCGACCATGGTGCCGCTGCGCATTTTCGGCATCTTCAGCGCGCTGTTTTTCGTCGCCTATGGCGTGCTCGGCGGCGCCATCTCGACGTTTCTGATGTATCTGCTGCTGCTGCCGATCAACAGCCTGCGGCTCTACCAGATCCTCAAGCTGGTCAAGAAAGCGCGCGTGGCGGCGCAAGGCGACCTGTCGATGGACTGGCTCAAGCCGTTCATGGATACCCGCACCTACAAGAAAGGCGAGGTGCTGTTCCGCAAGGGGCAGGTCGCCGACGAGATGCTGCTCATCGTCACCGGCAAATTCCTGGTGAGCGAGATCGGTGTCGAGCTCGCGCCGGGGCGCATCGTCGGCGAGCTTGGCTTCGTCACGGCCAACAACAAGCGCACCCAGTCGGTCGAATGCGCCGAGGACGGCGCGGTGATGACCATCAGCTACGACCGCCTGCTCGAGGTCTATTTCGAGCAGCCGGACTTCGGCTATTACTTCCTGCGTCTGACCTCGGACCGCCTGCTGCAGAATATCGCGCGGCTCGAAGGCACCGTCGAGCAATACCGGGCAAAGCTCGTCGCCGCGGGCGTGCAGCCCTGAAGGCGCTGGTCCGGACGGCCTTTAGAGGCCGTGATCGGGGATGACGCCCGTGATCACCAGCCGGTTCCAGACGAACAGGATCACCAGCGCGCCGATAGTCGCGCCGATCACCCCGGCTCCCTGATGCGGCCGGTATAGGCCGACGGCGTCGCCGATGAAGGTCGCAAGCAGCGCGCCGGAAACGCCGAGCGCGGTGGTGACGGCAAAACCTTTCGGCTTGTTGGGACCTGGCGAAAGCAGCCGGGCGATGATCCCGGCGATGAAGCCGATCGCCAGGACTACGAGGAGGACACCCATAGTCGCTACCCCCGAAAGCGGCCCGATGGGCCGCGCAGGCAAAATCGGATGCGAATATCCAATTCCGCACTGTGATTCTTAGGAGCGTGGTCGGAACCGGTCAAGTCAGGGCATTTTCGATGCCGAATCGCGCTCATTAAACGAGATCACGAACTCGTCAGCATCGTACGCAAGCGGAATCCAAAGTTGCCCTTTGACAAGGGCGATGGAACAATTAGCTCTGTCGTTCGTAACCAGCATCAGCAACATCCTTCGAATCCGGGTCGGGAGGCCTTGCATGGCGCGAACTGCCGTTTCGTCCCAATCATTCGGTGTCGCGCTGGGACCGGCTTCGAAACAGCAATCGGCGGAGGAGGTGAGGGCGGCCTGGCTTGCGGCTTTCCGCCGCGTGCGGGCCGAGACCGAGGCGCGTGCCGCGCCGCTGTCGCCGGAAGATCAGCAGATCCAGTCGATGGCGGATGCAAGCCCGGCGAAATGGCATCGCGCTCACGTCACCTGGTTCTTCGAGCAGTTTCTGCTCAGGCCAAATGCTCCGGGCTACATGATTTTCGACGAGCGCTTCCCCTTCCTGTTCAATTCCTATTACGTCGCTGCCGGCCCGCGCCATGCACGGCCGCAGCGCGGCCTGATCACGCGGCCGACTGCCGCCGACGTCGCCGCTTATCGCGCCCATGTCGATGCCGCGGTGGCGCGGCTGATCGAGACGGTGCCGGCGGCGAACGCCGCGCACGTCTTTGCCATCCTGGAGATCGGTCTGCATCACGAGCAGCAGCACCAGGAATTGCTGCTCACCGACATCCTGCATGCCTTCGCGCAGAACCCGACCGATCCGGTCTACGACAAGGATTGGCAATGGCCGCAGGCGGGGGCCGAGCGCGGCTATGTCGATGTGCCGGGAGGCATCCGGCCGGTCGGCCATGACGGCGCAGGCTTCTCATTCGACAACGAACTGCCCCGGCACGACGAACTCATCGCCAAACTGCGCATCGCGCGCACTCTTGTGAGCAATGCCGACTGGCTCGAATTCATCGCCGCCGGCGGCTACGAGACGCCGTCGCTGTGGTTATCGGACGGCTGGACGGCGGTGCAGGCGGAAGGCTGGCAGGCGCCCGGCTACTGGCGGCGCGAGGACGGTGGCTGGAGCACGATGACGCTCGCCGGCCGCCAGGCGGTCGATCCGGCGGCGCCGGTCACCCATGTCAGTTATTACGAAGCCGAAGCCTTCGCCCGCTTTGCCGGCAAGCATCTGCCAAGCGAGGCGGAATGGGAGGTGGCGGCGCGCGAAGGCGTCATCGGCGATGCCTTCGGCCAGGTCTGGCAATGGACGCGCAGCGCCTACTTGCCTTATCCGGGCTATCGCGCCGCCGAAGGTGCGCTGGGCGAATACAACGGCAAGTTCATGGTCAGCCAGATGGTGCTGCGCGGCTCCTCGGTCGCGACGCCCGCGGGCCATGAGCGCCTCAGTTACCGCAACTTCTTCTATCCGCCGGCGCGCTGGCAGTTCAGCGGCGTGCGCCTTGCCGATTTCAACTAACGCTTAGAAGGTAATCATGGTCGCTCTTGCACGTTCTCCCCGCCGCGAGCCGCAACACGAAGCGGACTCGAACTTTGCCGCCGACGTGCTCGCGGGCCTGAGCAGGACGCCGAAAAGCATCCCGGCGAAGTACTTCTACGACGAAACCGGGTCGCGGCTGTTCGAGCGCATCACCGAGCTGCCGGAATATTACCCGACCCGCAGCGAGATGCAGATCCTGCGCGAGCACGGCCGCGATATCGCTAAGCTCGTTGCCGAAGGCAGCGCGCTCGTCGAGTTCGGCAGCGGCTCGAGCAAGAAGGCGCGCGTCTTGCTGCGCGCGCTGCCGCGCCTTGCCGCCTATGTGCCGGTCGACATTTGCGGCGAGATGGTGGAGCAGGAGGCGGTGGAGCTCAGGCGCGATGTGTCGGGTCTCGAGGTGCTGCCGGTCACCGCCGACATCTGCTTTCCCTTCGAGCTGCCGGAGGCGGCGCGGACCGCGCCGCGCCGCGCCGGTTTCTTCCCGGGCTCGACCATCGGCAATTTCGAGCCGCACGAGGCGGCCGGCTTCCTGCGCAACGCCGCGCAGATTCTGGGCGACGGCGCGACGCTGATCGTCGGCGCCGACCTCGTCAAGGACGCCAATGTGCTCAACGCCGCCTATAACGACGCGCAAGGGGTTACCGCCGCGTTCAATCTCAATCTGCTGATCCGTATCAACCGGGAGCTCGGCGGCACCTTCAAGCTCGACACCTTCGAGCACCACGCCTTCTACAACCGCGAGCGCCACCGCGTGGAGATGCATCTGGCGAGCCTCAAACGCCAGCGCGTCAAGGTCGCCGGCGAGACGATTGAATTCCGCGCCGGCGAGACCATCCACACCGAGAACAGCTACAAGTACACGGCGAAATCGCTCGCCGCGCTGGCCCGCGGCGTCGGTTGGCTGCCCGCCGGCTACTGGACCGACAGCCATGAGTATTTTTCGATCCAGGCCTTCAGCTTGACCGGCAAGCCGGGCAAAGCCTGACGGGACCTGGCCTGACGGGACTTGGCCTGACTGGACGTGGCCCGAGCGGTCTTTGCGAAAGCGCCGCGCTTACGCTAAGCCTTGCCGCCTCAAGAACAGGCGGCAACGGAAACACCCATGAAAATTGTCGGTTTTGAAGCAAACGGTCCGCACCTCGGCGTCGTCGAGGGCGACACCGTTATCGACTTGCAGGCGGTCGACCCAAGCCTGCCGGGCGACCTCGGCGAAGTGCTGCGCCGGAACGGCGGCGACCTCAAGCCGCTCGCCGAACTCGCCAAGAAGGCGCCGGCCTCGGCGCGGCGGCCTCTCGCGGGCTTGAACTATGCGCTGCCGGTGGCGCGGCCCGGCAAGATCGTCTGCCTCGGCCTCAATTACCTCGACCATGTGAAAGAAGGGCCGCAGCGCGACAATATCCCGAAATACCAATCGATCTTCTTCCGCATGCTGACGTCGCTGACGCCGCATATGCACCCGCTGCTGCGGCCGAAAAAGTCGATCCAGTTCGACTACGAAGGCGAGATGATCGTCATCATCGGCAAGCGTGCCAAGCATCTCACGCTCGACAACGCGGCCGACTGCATCGCCGGCTATTCGTGCGGCAACGAGGGCTCGATCCGCGAGTATCAGCGCCACACCACGCAATGGGGCATGGGCAAGAATTTCGACCAGACCGGCAGCGTCGGCCCCTGGATGGTGACCGCCGACGAATTGCCGCGCGGCGGCAAGGGCCTCAAGATCGAGACCCGGCTCAACGGCAAAACCATGCAGTCGTCCAATACCGACCATTTCATGTTTCCGGTGCCGGAATCGCTCGTCTATCTGACCGAAGGCATCACGCTCGAGCCGGGCGACCTTCTGTTCACCGGAACGCCGTCGGGCGTCGGCCATGCGCGCAAGCCGGAGCCAGTGTGGATGAAGGCCGGCGACACCGCCGAGGTCGAAATCCAGGGCATCGGCACCCTGCGCAACACGATCGAGGACGAGAAGTCCTGACGCCCGTTGACAAGACCCGCCCTGGCCGGGTTCCCTTGAGCGGATAACAACAGGCGTGCCCGCTCCGCGGAGACGTGCCAAACGTAGGGGGAGACTCTCATGAAACGCACCGCTGTTGCGGCGCTTTTTGCCGCCGGGACCTTGCTGGCTTTGGCCGTGCCGGCTGCGGCGGAATGGCCGGCGGAACGTCCGATCCGGGTGCTGGTCGGCTTCGGCGCTGGCGGCGGCACCGACATCGTGTCTCGCATCATCGCGCCGCCGCTGTCCGAGGCGCTGAAGCAGTCGGTCGTCGTCGAGAACAAGGTCGGCGCCGGCGGCACGATTGCCGCGGAAACGGTCGCCCATGCCGACAAGGACGGCTACACCGCGCTGATGACCAGCCCGGCGCACACCGTCTCGGCGGTGATGATGAAAACGCTGCGCTACGATCCACTCAAGGATTTCGCCGACGTCTCTTTGGTCGCCGACAGCGCCTTCGTCTTTGTCGCGCGCAAGGATTTTCCGGCCAACGACATCAAGGGGCTCGTGGCGCTGGCCAAGGCTTCTCCGGGCAAGCTGAATTTCGCCGACGTCGGCGTCGGCTCGACGCAGAATTTCGCCGGCGAGCTGCTGCGGCAGATGACGGAAATCGACGTGAAGCATATTCCCTATCGCAACACGCCGGGCGTCGTCGCGGCCTTGCTTGCGGGCGAGGTGGACTACGGCGTCGAACTCGCGCACGCGGTGCAGGGCCAGGTGCAGGCCGGACAGCTCAAGCTGCTTGCGGTCGGTGCGCCGTCACGCTGGCCGACAATTCCCAGCGTGCCGACCGTTGCGGAGTCGGGTGTGCCCGGCTACGCCGTGACCGGCTGGTACGGCTGGATGTATCCGGCCGGCACGCCGCAGGCGATCGTGGACAAGACCAACGCGGCGCTGCGCCAGGTGCTGGCGCGGCCGGACATCCGCGACCAGTTGCTCAAGGTCGGCGCCGTCGTCCACGTGTCGTCTTCGGCCGAATTCACCAAGTTCGTCGGCGACGAGATTGCCAAATGGAAATCGGTGCGCGACAAGGCGGGAATTCAGCCGCAATAGGCGGACGTGTTGTAACGCGAGGGAAACGAGGACGAAATGGCCGATCAAGCTCAACGTACTGGTGATCTGCGGCTCGCTGCGCAAGGGCTCGTACAACGCCGCAGTTGCCCGCGCGCTGCCGGCGCTGGCGCCGCCGGAGATGAAGCTCACGCCGGCGGCATCGTTCGGCAAATTTCCGATCTACAACGCCGACGATCAGACGGCGACCGGCATTCCCGCCGATGTCGCCGCCTGGTGCGACGCCATCCGCAAGGCCGACGCCGTCATCATCGTGTCGCCGGAATACAACTGGTCGATTCCCGCCGGCCTCAAGAACGCCATCGACTGGGCCTCGCGCGAGAAGGACGTCTGCTTCAAGGACAAGCCGGTAGCGCTGCAATCGGCCTCCGGCGGCCAGGTCGGCGGCGCCCGCATGCAATATCACCTGCGCATGGCGCTGACCGCGATCGATGCGCAGATGTTCGGCAAGCCCGAGGTGTTCGTCAATTTCGCCGCCAAGAAGGTCAACGAGAAGGGCGAGCTCGTGGATGACGGCGTGAAGGACATCATCAAGCAGCAGCTCGCGGCGTTCGCGAAATTCATCGCGCGGGTGAAAGTGTAACCGGTCATTCGGGGCGCCGCGAAGCGGATCAGGCAAACAGAGTCTTGTGGTCCTCGACGAACTGCCGCGTCGTAATCGGCTCGCGCTTGGCGATCTCGCGAACGGGCCCGGTACTCTCGTTCGAGAATGCACCTTTGACGCCGAGCTTGGCTATTGTGACAAGATGTTGGACCAGCCAGTCCGGCATCCCGCGCGATTTCATCGCCTGTTCCGCCTGCTCCGGCGTGACCCCGACATAGGTGATCGCCCTGCCGAGCACCTGCGAAAGCACGTCGGCAAATTCGCCGTAGTTGGTGAGTTTGCCGGTGAATTCGTAGGTCTTGCCGGCATGCGGCGTCGGATCGATGAGGATGCGCGCGCCGACGGCGCCGGTGTCGCGCACGTCGGTCAACGCCACCGGCAGATCCTTGGCAAACGGCAGCACCATCTTGTTGTCATTCTTGATCGCCGCCGCTTGGGTCAAGACGTTCTGCATAAACAGGCCGGGCCGCAAAATGACCCACCCGATGCCGCTGTCGCGCAGCCGTTCCTCGATCGCATAATGCGAGCGACCGATGACCGATTCCGAGTCGGGGACGACCACCGCGCGGCCCCCACTCACGCGGACGAGATACTTCGCGCCCGCCTTCATCGCAGCGTCGAGCACATTATTCTGCTGTTCGACCATTCCGGGGTTGTGGCCGGTCACGACGAACACGCTTTGTACGCCCTGGAGCGCCTTTTCCAGGGCCACTCGGTTAGCCAATTCCGCGACCGCCGTCTTCGCGTCGGGCCCCAAGACCGCGCGCGCCTTCTCAGGATCGCGCACGACACACACCGGATTTTGCCCCAGTTGCTTCAACTCGTTGACGACCGCTCGTCCGGTGTTGCCGGTCGCGCCGACTACCGCAATCATGTGCATCCTTCCCTGTTCCTCGAATTTGCGCCTGTTACCCGAACAGTCTGCCGATATCGCCGGACGTGCCGCGAGTAAAGACTCGCGTTGTCGTCGGAGTACATGCCGGCGCAGCGCGGCGAGATGCGCCCCTGCGGGTTCACGTCGGTCATTTCCGTCATCACCAGCCCCGCGGCGCCGAGCGGCATGCTGCCGAGATGCATCAGGTGCCAGTCGTTGGCGGAGCCGTTGTCGGAATTGTACTGGCACATCGGCGACACGACGATGCGGTTCGCGAGCGTCAACCCGCGCAGGGTGATGGGAGAAAACAGAACGCTGGCCATAGCTCGATTTACCTTTCGGTGATGTCGGGAATTGCGTTCAACCGTGCATCGCCACGACGAGACAACAGAGCGCCCAGAAGACGCAGTATTCGATGCCGCCGATCACCCAGATCCAGCTCTTGGTGACCTTGTAGGTGGCAGCCCCGGCGACGAAGAGATGCATGAAAGCGATGAAGGCGACGTACTGCGTGTAGATGCCGAACACAAGGCCGATGGTGAGCACGGTCTCGATGGCGCCGGCGATGTACATCCAGGTCGCCGGCGGCTTGAAGCCGGCCTTGACGAAGAATTCGAGGGTCGCCGGCACGGTGATCTTGCCGACAATGTGCGGGATGAAGAACAAGCCGCAGATGATGCGCAGGATGTTGAATTCATTCAGCAGGTTGAATTTGTCCGCCAGCGACATTGCGATCCCCCCGGATTTTTATTGGGGCGCAAATTCGCACTTCTTTGCGGGCGCGCCAAGCCCTATCGTTGCGCGCGAATTTGGGAGGGAGCGGCGGCATGGCCGATCAGCAGGAAGAATTGTCTTTCACCTATTTTCCCGACAACTACCGGTGGTCGCACGGGCTGCTGATCGGCCTCAACATGGCGCCTTGGGGCGGCGCCGAGATCGGCGAAGTCAATCGCATTGGCCTGCGGCTGAAGAACCGCGTCGGTGACGACGATGCCTGGTTTCGCGAGTGGTCGCGCGAGGCACGCGAGGTTGAAAGCCGCGGCCGCGAACGTATCGCCGCCGGCCATAAGCAGAGCGGGGCGCAATATCTGCAGCGCGCCAGCGCCTACTACCACGTCGGCGAACGTTTCCTGCAGCCCAAGAGCAAGGAGGGCAACGAAGCCTATATGCGCGGCGTGCAGGCTTTGCGCGACGCCGCCAAATACATCAAGCGGCCGCGGCTCGAGCACGTCGAAATCCCCTACGGCACGACAGGATTGCCGGCAATCTTTGTGCATGCGGAGCCCGCCAACAGCAGCGGGCGCGTGCCGGCGATGGTGTTCTTCGACGGCCTCGACGTCACCAAGGAGATTCAATACTTCAAGGGCGTTGCCAATCTCGCCGCGCGCGGCATCGCCTGCCTGATCGTCGATGGTCCCGGCAACGGCGAGAGCATCCGCTTCCGCGAGCTTTACCTGCGGCCGGACACCGAGCACTACGCGACGCCGGTGTTCGATTATCTCAGCCGCCGGCCCGAGGTCGACCCGAAGCGGATCGGCGTGATGGCGATCAGCCTCGGCGGCTATTACGCGCCGCGCGCCGCCGCCTTCGAGCAGCGTTTTGCCTGCTGCATCGCCTGGGGCGCGCAGTGGGATTACCAGAAAATCTGGCGTGACCGCTTCGAACGGCTGGCCCGCGCGCAGACACCGTCCTTGTCAGTGGCGCATCAGCACATCGCCTGGGTGCTCAACGCCAGTTCGCAGGACGACGTGCTCAAGAGGCTCGAGCCGTTCAAGCTCGACGGCGTGGTGCAGAAGATCACCTGCCCGTTTCTGATGCTGCACGGCGAGGGCGACGAGCAGATTCCGCTGCCGGAGGCACGTAAATGCTTCGACGCGATCGGCGCCAAGCAGAAGACCTTCAAGCTCTTCACCCGCGCGGAGGGCGGCTATCACCACTGCCAGATCGACAATCAGTCGATTTGCTCGGCCTACATGTGGGATTGGCTCGAAGAGGTATTGCAGCCGGGCCATTGACCCGGCTGCCAGCGTCGCTCACGGCTTGATCGTGATGTTGTTGGCGCGGATGACCTCGCCCCAGCGCCCGACCTCCGAATGCATGAAGGTGCTCGCTGCCTGCGTCGAAAGCTGATCCTTCGGGAAGGGCTCGAAACCCTCTTTCTTCCATCGCTCAAGCAGGCCCGGATCGGCAACGACCTGCTGCAGCGCGGTGTTGAGCGTCTTGATCACTGGCGCGGGCGTGCCCGCCGGCGCAAACAGGCCCTGCCAATAGACGATGTCGAACTTCGGCCCGAGCGCCGTCACCAGGCTCTCCGCGGTAGGCAGTTGGGGATCTTTCCCCTTGGCGGTGATGGCATAGGCCTTCAGTTTGCCCGCGGCCACATACTGGACGACCGACTGCGGCGTGCCGACGAAGAGGTCGACATGCCCGCCGAGCAGATCGGTCATCGCCGGAGCCGCGCCCCGATACGGAATGAAATCGAGCTTCACCTTGGCTTCTTGCTCGAACAGTGCCGAGGCCAGATGTCCCGTCGTTCCAAAGCCCGGCAGCGCTTCCTTCAGACGCTCTTTCTTCATCAAAGCGAGGAGTTCATTGAGGTTGTTGGCGGGGAGGTCGCCCCGCCCGACCAGCACCAGCGGGTTTTTGTTGATGAGCATGACCGGCACGATGTCTTTCATCGTGTCGAACGGCGGATCCTTGATCAGCGTAACGTTGGCTGTGATCTGCAGATTGTGCAGCAGCAGCGTGTAGCCGTCGGGCGCCGCGTGAGCGACCTTGTTGGTCGCGATGACGGTGGCACCGCCGGTGACGTTCTCGACGATGACGGTCTGCTTGAGCTTGGCCGACAAAAGATTGGCGACCTCGCGCGCCGTGGTGTCGGTCGGCCCGCCGGCCGGATAGGGCACGATGATGGTGATGGTTCGGCTCGGATAATCTTGCGCCGACGCTGTCGTGACGGCGGCAACAAGAGCAAAAATAGCCAGTGCAGCGGCGGCAATGCGCCTCATGTTCGCCTCCTCCCAGTTAGCCTTCTTGATTATTGGGAGGAAGCTTACGCCTCGGGAATAACCGGCAACAAGAGGTAGGGCTGCCGCCCGGGCGCAAAATGCAGCGTATTGCGGCAGGCAAAAATTGAAGGCGGCCGGTCGTCCCGGTCGATGTGCAGGAACGGGCCGACGCCCTTCATCGGGTAGGGTGCGTTGGCGAGCGCGGCGTCGCGGCCGTCGACCTCGTAGTCCTTGCCACGCACAGTCAAGGCCAGGCGATAGCCGGGCGGCACCACGATCGATGTCGGCCAGATTTCGATATCGAGCTCGACCGGCACGCCGGGGGTGAGCGGCCGTTCTTCGTCATGCGTGTGCCAGGGCCGGTAGGGCAGCGATTTTTGCGGATCGAGTTTGCGGTGCGAAGCGCGCAGCCAGCCGAGCCCGACCGGCGTGCGCGGATCATTTGACCCGATGAAAGTCACTTCCTTGTCCGCCGGGTCGTAAAGCCGCAGGGCCAGGAACAGGTCGGCGTCCTTTGTTTCCGAAGAGACCCAGAGCTTGGCGGCGACCGGGCCGGTGATCTCGACGGCCTTTTGTTGCGGGTTGACGCTGAAGGTGAGGCCGTCGCCGGTCGTGTCGTAGCTCAGAGTCGTCGTGGCAACAGGTTCCGCCGGCGCAAGTCCGCCGTCGGGTTGCAGAAAATACTTGGTCCACTGCGTGCGCTTGAGCGGCCATTCGTTCTCGCCGCGCGACACGAACTTCTCACCGGGATGGCGGATGTTGAGCGAAACCCGCGGCTGCTTGTCCCAGCCGGTGTCTTCGCCTTTGAGGAAGTGGCCGAAGAAGCGCTTCTGCAGCGCTTCGCCATACTTGCTGTAGAAATGGGTGAAGTGGGTGTCGCCGTGCACCTCGAGCCATTTTTGCTTGGAGCCGGCGCGCACGAAACCTTCGAAGTTGCCGCGCGTGTGCAGGCCCATGCCGCCCCAGTTGCCGGCTGAGAAAAGCGGCGCCTTGATCTTTTCGAATTCCGCCGTGCGGCCGGCATAGTAGTCGTCGTAGAGGCGGCGGTGCTTGGCTTCGCCCGGAGAATCGGCGCGGCTCTTGGCTAGTTCGTCGGCCGCCAGCGTTTCCGGGCCGGCGACCGGCTCGCCGGTCACCGCGCTTTTCGCGCCGCGCGTGCCGACGCCGTGCTGCACGCTCGCCACTTGCCGCGGATGCCAGCTGTTGAGGAAGTCGCTCAGAATGCCGCCGTGCCGGCAAAGCTCGCGGTAATAGTCGGACGAGCCTTCCCAGATGCACAGCGCCGCAAGGTGCGGCGGATCGAGCGCGCCGACGGTCCACTGGTTCATCGCGTAATAGGAGATACCGTGGATGCCGACCTTGCCGTTGCTCCAAGCTTGCGTGCCGGCCCATTCGACACACTGGTAGAGATCCTGCGTTTCGCGCGGCGACCACACGTCGAGATAGCCGGGCGAGCGCCCGGCGCCGCGCGAATCGATGCGCAGGCAGATGTAGCCATCCGGCACCCATTTCTCCGGATCGACCAACTCCCAGTTCTGGTACTTGTTGCTCGAACCTTGCAGCACTTCGGGCGCGGCCTTGGTCAGACGCGCCCAGTTGCCCTTGTAGCCTTCCTGGAACGACAGCCCCTTGGCGTAGGGGCCGTAGCTCAGGACCACCGGATATTTTCCGTCGCCGAGCGGCCGATAGACGTCGGCCCGCAGCACGACGCCGTCGTCCATGCGGATCGGCGCATCCCAGTCGATGCGCATGCCGTCGCGGGTTTCGGTTTTTGCGCTGTCGGTCATGACAGCCTCTTGCCCTTGAGCCAGCCGGCGCCACGGGCGTAGAGCGCCTCGACCTCCGGCCCGTCGAGGCCCGGCATGTCGGGCTTTACCTTGTAGCCGATGCGCGCCTGCAGATAGGCGAGGTGGCGATAGCCTTCCGGGAACGACGTGAGCAACTTTTCGTCGAGCGAAATCCTGGCGCCCGGACTGACCGGATCGAGCCGGTCCATCTCGTAGATCGGCTGGCGCAGCACCAGGCCCCATTTGCCGCGGCGCTTCTCCAGGAAATCGTAGAAGCGCCCGGTGCAGACGACGTCGCTTAGCACGCCCTCGACCGGGCCGCGCTGCGTGATCGTCATCTTGGTCTGCGCGATGGCGCGGTTGCGCTTGATCTCGATCGACGAACCGCCGAGGAAATGCAGGATGCGCACGCCGCGCGCGTAGCCTTCCTCGCTGACGCGGATGAACTCTTCGTAGGAGCCCTGGAACCAGGTTGCCTGCATGCGGCCGTCTTTGTGCCAGACGGTGCGGAACCGGTCCCACAGCCGCGCGTCGCGCCATACGGCCCAGTTCTCGACCAGATCGCGGATCGCCAGACGGTCGGCAGTGTCGCGCGCCATTTCATTCCTCCCTCGGTTTTTGTCTTCATAACTGATATGCCATGGCCCGTCATCGTCTGGGGGAGAACGCGCAATGGCTAGGCTCGCGGGCAAGGTCGCCATCGTCACCGGCGGCGCCAAGGGCATCGGCCGGCATTATTCGCAGGCGCTCGCCGCCGAGGGCGCGCGGGTGATGATCGCCGACATCGCCGACGGCAAGCCGCTCGCCGAGGAAATCGCCGGCCGGCACGGCGCCAATTCGGTGGCGAGCGTCAAGTTCGACGTCAGCGACGAAAAGGCGGTGAAGGGCGCGGTGGCGCAGACGCTCGAGCGCTTCGGTCAGATCGACGTGCTGGTCAACAACGCCGCGCTTTATGCAACACTCAACCCGCGCGAGTTCAGCGAATGGGACGTCGACCTCTGGGACAAGGTCATGGCGATCAACGTGCGCGGGCCTTACCTGATGGCGCGGCACGTGGCGCCGCACATGATGGAGCGCCGCTCGGGCAAGATCATCAACATCGCCTCCGGCGCCGCCTACAAGGGCGTGCCGCGCATGCTGCCATATGTCACTTCCAAGGGCGCCATGATCGCCTTTACCCGCGCCCTGTCGCGCGAGCTCGGCGCCTACGGCATCGCGGTCAATTCGCTGTCGCCCGGCTATATCCTGTCCGACACGGGCCTCGAGAACACCGCGCATGTCGAGGACGAGCGCGTGCCGGTGCGTAATTCCCGCGCCTTCAAGCGCGACGCCTATCCGGAGGATTTGCTCGGCACCTTGGTGTTTCTGGCTTCCAGCGACAGCGATTTCGTCACCGGCCAGTCGATCGTGGTCGACGGCGGCTCGGTCAATAACTGAGCGCTACGCGCCGAAATAAAGCTTCAGCGCCGTCTTGCCGAAAATCTGCGCGCGCGCGGCCAAGTCCGGGACGGCATCGTTCAGCCAGTCGATGGTGGCTTGATAGGGAAACTTGCCTTCGTGCCCGACAAACGGGCAGTCGCTGGCCCAAACCAGACGCTCGGGGCCCGCGACACGCACCAGCTCACGGGCATAGTCGGCGGCTTGCGGCCCGAGCCGGTAGCCGGCCGAAACCTTGACCCAGGTGCGGCCCTTTTCAATCGAGCCGAGTAAGGTCTTGAAGCCGTTGCTGTTGATCCCGCTGCCCGGGTCGGGGCGGCCGAGGTGGTCGACGACGATGTTGACGCCGGAGGCTTCCAGCGTCGGCAGGATCTTCGGCAGGTCCTCGCCTTCGACGTGGGGGTGGACGTGCCAACCGAGGTCGGCGAGCCGGCGGAAGAACGCGCGATATTCGAAGCTGGTGATGTCGGGCAGCGACGGCAGGCCGATGAATGGCAGCCGCACGCCGACGACGCCGATCTTGCTCATGGCTTCGAGCGCCAAGCGGTCGACCGTCGGCTTGACGATGACGGTGCCGCGCAGCCGTTTCGGCTGCGCGCGCAGCGCCGCGAAGGTGTAATCGTTGTAATCGCCCCACGGGCTTGCCGCGGCGATGACCGCGCGCTCGACGCCGTGCGCGTCGAGCGTCGCCATCAATTGCTCATGGGTAAAACTGTAGGTCGGAGCATGCCGCGGATTGTCGATCAGCGGCATGTCCGTGGTGAAGACATGGACGTGGGCGTCGATCTTCAGGTCATTCGGCATGGTCTGTCGTCGCGGCTAGTGTGCCTGAATTCCGGCCTTCTTGATGACGTCGCCCCACATCGCGATGTCGGCATTGAGCCTCTTGCCGAGCTCCTCCGGGGTGCTTGCCTTGGCTTCGCTGCCCAGATCGAGGATGCGTTTCTTGAAGTCGGCGCTGCCGACGATCGCTCGAATGTTGCCGTTGAGATAATCGACGATCGCCTTCGGCGTTTTCGCCGGCGCAACGAGCGCGTTCCAGCCCACGACCTCGGCGTTGACGCGGCTTTCCTTCAGCGTCGGCACGTCCGGCTGCATCGGCGAGCGTCTCTCGCCGGTCGCCGCGATGGCCTTGATCTGCCCGGCGGCGATCGCCGCTTTCAGCGCGGTATAGGACTCCACCGCGACCGCGGTGTCGCCGCGCAACAGCGACGTCAGCACCTCCGGCGTGTTGCGATAGGTCACGATCGTCATCGGAATGCCGGCTGCCGATTTGATCAGCTCGGCGGTGACGTTCTGCGTGCTACCGGCGCTGATGGTGCCGATGTTGAACTTCGCCGGGTCCTTGCGTGCCTCGGCCAACACGTCCTTGACGTTGTGCAGCGGCAAATCCGCCTTGGCGAAGATCAAAAGATCGAAATAGGCGACCGTCGATATCGGCGTGAAAGCGGTGGCCACGTCGAACGGCATATCCTTGATCAGCCATTTGCTGAGCGCGATGCCGCTCGACAACACGAACAGCGTATAGCCGTCCGGCGGTGCCTTGGTGACGGCTGTGGCTGCGACGATACCGCCGGCGCCGGGCCGGTTCTCGATCACGACCTGCTGCCCGGTCCGCTCGGTGAGCTTCTGGCCGAGCAGCCGCATGGTGATGTCGGCGAGGCCGCCGGGGCCGAACGGGATGATGATGCGGATGGGTTTATTGGGATAGGTCTGCGCGCCGGCCGGACCGGCGCCGGCGCCGGCAATCAGCAGCGCGATAAACAGCGTCAGAACTCGCTTCAAGACATCCCCCATTGGTCGGCAAGTAACAAGCCGCCTCCGGCTGTCCCATTTCCCTCGCGCCAAGACAATGGCGTTTATCACTTAGCGCCGATGCTATAGAGGAATAACTGAACTTTGGTTCCGCCCCTTTTTCCGGGTACGACAAGCGCCTATTCTAACAGGCAATAGAGCAGAGTTTGGAGGAAACGATGGACGCCGCCACGGCCCCGGCCGCCAAGAATCAGAGCAAGAAGGCGCAGAAATACGAAGGCAGCGCCAATCCGGTGCGCGCCGAATATTACGACCGCATCTCACAGCACGACATGACGCCGCTGTGGGAGGTGCTGCGCTACATCGTCACCAAGGAACCGGTGACGCAATGCGTGCCGGCGGTCTGGCACTTCGACGAGGTCAAGCCGCTGGTCGAGGAAGCCGGCCGCCTGCTCACCACCGAGGAAGCTGAGCGCCGCGTGCTGGTGCTGGAGAACCCGGCGCTGCGCGGCCAGTCGCGAATCACCAATACGCTCTATGCCGGCCTGCAACTCATCCTGCCCGGCGAAGTCGCCGGCGCGCACCGCCACACGGCCTCCGCCATTCGCCTCATCCTTGACGGCGACGGCGCCTATACCCAGGTCGACGGCGAGAAGACCGTCATGAAGTACGGCGACTTCGTGCTGACGCCGAACTGGACCGCGCACGACCACGGCAACGAATCGAAAGTGCCGATGATCTGGCTCGACGTGCTCGACGTGCCGACGGTCAACTTCTTCGAGACGGCGTTCTCCGAGCACCTCGAACTCGGCGGTGCAGAACACCGCGCGCGTCGACAACGATTCGTTGTGGCGCTTCGGCTCGAGCGTGCTGCCGGACGGCACCGACACCTCGATGATCCGCTCGCCGGTCATCAATTACGCCTATGACCGCGTGCGCCCAATCCTCGATCGCATGAAGGCGACCGGCGACGCCGACAAGCATCATGGCTTCCGCCTGCGTTACGCCAATCCGTTCAACGGCGGCTGGTCGGGGCCGACCATGGGCGCGCAGCTCTCGCTGCTGCCCAAGGGCTTCAAGGGCGAAAGCTACCGCTCGACCGACGCCACCATCTTCGCCTGCCTCGAGGGCAAGGGCACGACCAAGATCGGCGATCAGGTGCTGGAGTGGGGCCCGCGCGACGTCTTCGTCGTGCCGACCTGGAAGCCATACTCGCACAACGCATCGAGCGAAGCGGTGCTGTTCTCGATCTCCGACCGCCCGGCGCAGGAAGCGCTCGGCATCTGGCGCGAGCAGCGCTGAAACCGATCGAGCGTGTTTTACGGCCGCGCCACCTGTGGCGCGGCCGTTTGCTTGGCGCGGCTCTGCACGTAGTTGATCACCAGCACCACCACGGCGCCGCCGAGGCCGAACCAGTCGAGGATGTCCGCGCCTTCGAAGGCGTGCGCCGGGATCAGGATCGCCAGTGCCGCCGCGCCAAACGCGATGCGCAACGGCGTCGACAGCTTCGTGAAACAGAAGCCGACGACGGCGGCGGTGCCGACGAAAATTCCCAGAAGATTGTGGAACAGGTCCCAGGCGATCTGTCCGGCGCTGCCCTGCATCAGCATGCTCGGTTCGGTTACGAACAGGAACGGAATGAAGAACGTGCTCCAGCCGACCATTACCGCGGTCCAGCCCGTGGTCCAGCCTGAGACGCGGGCGATGTTGGCGGCGGCATAGGCGGCGATCGCGACCGGCGGCGTGATCATCGACAGCATGCCGAAATACATCACGTACATGTGCGCCGCCATCGGCGTGACGCCGAGCTTGATGATCGAGGGCGCAAGCAGCGTCGCGGTGAGCACGTAGACGCGACACCGTCGGCATGCCCATGCCGAGAATGATGCTGATGACGGCGGTCAGCAGCAGCAGCAGGAACAGGTTGTTGCCGCTGATCTCGATCAACTGCAGCGTCAGGCCGAAGGAAATGCCGGAGACGCTGAGCGCGCCGACCACCATGCCGGCGGCGGCGCCGATCAGCACGATATCGAGCGCGGCGCGGCCGGTGTCGAGCATGGCGCGCAGCATTTCGCCTCGGCGTCACCCGGTGGCCGCGATAGCCGAAGGTCATGCTGAGCACGATGAGGATGCCGGTGGCATAGACGGCGGCGCGCTCGATCGGAATCTGGAACACGTCGGGATAAGCGATGGTGACGATCAGGAAAATGAGCGGGATGGGAAAATGCCAGCCCGATTTGAGCACGTACAGCTGAACTTCGGCACGTTCTCGACCTGCGCGGCGCCGATGCGCTGCTTGGCCGCTTCGAGGTCGACATGGATGAACAGCGCGGCGTAATAGAGTATCGACGGAATGATCGCCGCGATGGCAACCGTGCCATAGGGCACCTGCAGGAACTCCGCCATGATGAAGGCGGCGGCGCCCATCACCGGCGGCATCAATTGCCCGCCGGTCGAGCCGACCGATTCGATCGCCGCCGCGCGGGTCGGTGAAAATCCCGAGCGCGACATCAGCGGAATGGTGACGATGCCGACGGCGACCACGTTGCTCACCGCGGCGCCGGAGATCATGCCGAACAGCGCGGAGCCGAACACCGCGATCTTGGCGGCGCCGCCGCGGAAATGGCCCATCGCCGACATGGCAAGATCGGCGAAATAGGCGGCGCCGCCGGTGCGGCCGAGCACTTGGCCCATCAGCGTGAACGGCACGACGATCAGCAGCGCCACCGACAGGATCACGCCGATCATGCCGTTGGTGTCGAGGCCGAGATAGACGATCAGCCGCGGCAGCGACACCGGCTTGGTGGCGAAATCGCCCGGCATGTGCGGGCCGATGAACACATAGATCGAGATGACGAGGATAATGCCGACCAGCACGCCGCCGGCGCCGCGCCGCGTCGCCTCCAGCACCAGAGGCAAAGGATGGTGGCGCCGACGACGAGGTCGGTCGGCAATACGCGATCTGTAGGTGATCGCTGTCGTAGTCACAGGCGATATAGGAGCAGATCGCGAGCGAAAGAGCGGCGAACAGCCAGTCGAGCCAGCGCGGCCGGTCCGCGGCCGGAGAGGTAGATCAGCGCGAGCCCAAGCCCGAGCGCAACCGCCAGCATCTGCTCGGTATAGAGGCCGAGGTGGAGCAGCCGGTGCGGCAGTCGAGCACCCAGCCGATGACGCAAATCAGCAGCAGCGCCTGCAGGGCGTCGCGCACGAGCGCGAGGAGGCGCGGCGGCGCCGTCGCCGGCTGGCCGGATGTTCTTGCGTCACTGAATGGCCTTGGCCTTGATATTATGCTCCTTGAAATATTTCAGCGCGCCCGGATGGTACGGCAGATCGTAGTCGACATAGAGTTTCCTGCGCCGAGAAGCCGCGCAGCGCCGGCTGCACCGCCACCAGGTCGGCCGGCGTTGTTCACCAGCGTGTCGATGATCTTGTCGATCACGTCATCTGGCACCTTGTCGTTGGTGATCAGCAGATTGTCCCAGGCATAGACGTCCATCGGATGATCGACGCCGATGAAGAACGGATTTGGCGCCGCCTTCACCAGATAGCCGTCGGGGAAGATTTTGCTTCGCCGCCGCCAGGCCGCTGGCCGGAATTTCCAGCGCGCGGATGCCGCCGACGGTGGCGTCGACTTCGCGCAGCTTCGGCGCGCCAAAGGCGAAGGTGAAGATGTCGGCTGCGATCCGGTGGCAAAGTCGTCGGCGCCGCGCACGACGTTGGGCACCAGTACCGGCGTGACGTCCTTTTCGGTCAGGCCGCCGGTCGCCAGCAGCGCGCGCGACAGCTTGTCGATGGTCAGCATCGCCGAATAGCCGAGCGGCACCTTCTTGCCCTTGAGATCGGCGATGGTCTTCATCGGCAAATCCTTGCGCACCCAGAAGGTGCCGCGGAAGGTGTGCGGCACGCCGATCAGCCGCAGGCGCGGCATGCTTGCCCATCTTGGATTCGCCGGCGACCACATCCTCGATTTCCAGGATATTGGTGATGCCGATTTCCGCCTCGTTGCGGTTGACCATCGGCATGATGACCGAATCGCCGGCGGTGGGCTGGACCAGCACGTTCATGCCGGCCTTTTCCTTCAGCACCTTGGCGATCGCCGAGGCGGTGACGTAATTGAGCGAGCCGGCCGGCAGCGTGGCGAAGCCGTAGGTTTCTGCGCCGAGGCGGTGCCGAGCGAAAGGCCGAGCGCCACCGGCCGCGGCGGCGGCGAAGCGCAGGGCGCCGAAAGGTCGCTTGCGCGATTTAAGGTGTGTACATCAGCTATCCTCCCGATTTGACATGATGCGCTAGGCGGCTCTTCGGGACGCCGCCGTTTCTGATTTATTCCCAGCGGCACTTTCGCACAGGATGGAAATCAAAGCGAGGACTTGCGCGTTTAAATTGGCCTTTACGAAAGGTGGGCTGCGCCACAAGGGCCGGGCGGAACAGCGATGCAAGGCTCGGAGGAAGACATGACCATTGGAAGAAGTCAGCGCCGGGCATGGCGTGCTGACCGCCGTCCGCACCGGGCAGGGCAGCGATCTGGTGATGCTGCATTCGCTGCTCGCCGACCGCCACGCCTTCGATCCGGTGGTGCCGGCGTTGGCCGCCCGGCACCGCGTGACATTGTTCAACCTGCCGGGCTTCCACGGCTCGGCAGCCGACGCTTGCTCGCGCTGATGGACGCCTATGTGGCGGCGATCGAGGACGGCTTCGAGGAATTGAAGATCGGCAGCGACGCGATTCTCATCGGCAACGGCTTCGGCGGCACGGTGGCACTTGCGTTTGCCTTCGCCCACCCGGAGCGCATCGAAAAGCTGGTGGTCAGCGATGCCGCCGCGGGCTTTCCGCCGGAAGGCCGGCAGGCCTTCGCGGCTGATGGCGGAGAAAGTTGCCGCCGGCGGGCTCGGCGCCGTCGCCGAGATCGCCGCCAAGCGGGTGTATTCGCCGGCCTATCTTGCCGCGCACCCGAAGCGATCGAGGAGCGCAAGGCGGTGCTGATGGGCATCGAGCCCAAGGCATTCCAGGCCGCCTGCAAGATTTTGCAGGAGACGGATCTGACGCCGGAGCTGCACAAGGTGCAGGTGCCGACGCTCGTCATCTGCGGCGAGTTCGACCAGGCGACGCCGCCGGCGCTGAGCAAGCAGTGGCCGAGAAGATCGCCGGCGCGCGCTACGTCGAGTTGCCCGGCTGCGGCCATTGCCCGCCGCTGGAGCAGCCGCAGCAGTTTCTCGCCGCGATCAAGGATTTCGTCGGACTGTGATTGCGTGTCCCGGGCGCAATGCAGCGTGAGCGAAGCGAACGGTGCACTGCAGAACCGGGACCGTTCCAGCGCATGGAGTGTTGTAAGGATCCCGGATCTGCGACGCACCGCCATAAGCGCGTTTACGCGCGTCTTCGACGCGCTATGGCGCTGCATCGTCCGGGACAAGACCGTCGCTCACGGCGCGCGGCGCAGATACTGGTGAATGTGCACCGTCTCGAACACGCCGTTGACGCTGAACGGATCGCCCGCATTGAAGGCCTTCACGGTGGCGATGTCGGGCGCTTCCATCAGATAGCAGCTGCCGGCCGAGTCGTTGTTCTCGTGCACCAGCGGCCCCGACATGATCACCGTGATGCGTTTCGCCGACGCCGTGCCGATATAGGCGCGGTGCTCCTCGTAATGCTGCTTGCGCTTGGCGAGCGCGTCTTTGCGGTCGAGGCAGTGCACGATATAGAGCGGCATGGCGTTTCTCCCTTGATTTTCTACAAGCGCGGCGAGCACGGCTTTGGCGATAGCCGCCGTGCCGTCCTTGCCGCCGATATTCCATCGGCTTGATGCCGGAGGCATAGGCCTTATCGACCGCGCGCTCGATGCGCTGCGCGGCCTCTGCCGCCGGCGGATGATCGTGCCGGTCGGAGAGCCAGTCGAGCATCATCGCCGCCGACAGGATCATCGCCGTCGGATTGGCCTTGCCTTGCCCCATGATGTCGGGCGCGGTGCCGTGGCAGGGCTGGAACACCGCGTGCTTGTCGCCGATGTCGGCTGACGGCGCGATCCCGAGCCCGCCGATCAGGCCGGCGGCGAGATCGGAGAGGATGTCGCCGAACATGTTCTCCATCACCATGACGTCGAAGTCCCACGGCTTCTTCACCATCAGCGCGGCGCAGGCGTCGACGTAGAGCATGTCGGTCGTGACATCGGGGAATTTCGCTTTGCGCTCGGCGAAGATATCGCGCTGCCAGTTGAAGGCCTTGAACACGTTGGCCTTGTCGACCAGCGTGAGTTTGCCGGGACGGCCGCGCTTCTTGCGCCGCTCGGCGAGCCGCAGCGAAAAATCGAACAGCCGCTCGGTGGTCTTGCGCGTCACGACAAGCGTCTCGCGCGCCTCGTCGTGCGTGGTGACGCCCTTGCCGCGCGAGGCGAACAGGCCTTCGGTCGACTCGCGGACCAGCACGAAGTCGATGCCGTGCTCGGCCGCGCCGACGATCGGGCTCGGCACGCCGGGAATGAGGCGGGCGGGCCTGACGCCGGCATAGAGGTCGAAGATGAAGCGCAGCTCGACCTGCGGCATGATCTCGGTGTTGTCGGGATAGCGCACACTCGGCAGGCCGCAGGCGCCGAGCAGGATGGCGTCGGCCTCGTCGCACAATTTGACGGTCGACTCCGGCATCGACA
Organism: uncultured Alphaproteobacteria bacterium; assembly: GCA_963822035.1. GTDB lineage: Bacteria > Pseudomonadota > Alphaproteobacteria > Rhizobiales > Xanthobacteraceae > Pseudolabrys. Next base: position 246,415 of record CAWGGC010000005.1, read on the forward strand.
CGCCGTGCTCGCGGTAATAGTCGGCGCCGGCCGGCGCCTCGCTGAAGCGGAATTTCAGGCTCGGCGTCGTCTTCTCGATGTGCCGCAGCACCTCGAGCGCGGGGGCCATCACCTCGTGGCCGATGCCGTCGCCCGGCAGCACGGCGATGTGGAAGGCGGTATTGGCGGACATAAGGATTACCGGCTGGCGTTGAGGGCGTTGGCCGCGCTAATGAATACGTCCACGCCCGTGAGTGCAAGAGACGCCCGCCAATGCCGCGTTTTGCCGCCAATCTCGGTTACCTATTCACCGAACGCCCGATGCTGGAGCGTGTCGCCGCCGCCGCCGTCGCCGGCTTCAAGGGCATCGAGCTGCAGTTTCCCTACGAGGTGCCGGCGTCGGCGATGAAGGCGGAGATCGTCCGCAACCGCCTCACCATCCTCGGCGTCAATACGCCGCGCGGAAGCCGCGAGGGCGAGTTCGGCCTTGCGGCGCTGCCCGGCCGCGAGAAGGACTGGGAGGCGGCGTTTGCCAAGGCGCTCGATTACATCGGCGCGATCGGCGGCAGCGCGGTGCATTGCCTGGCCGGGCACGTGCCGCCCGAGCAGCGTCCGGCGGCCGAGCGCGTCTATATCGCGAATATCGCCCGCGCTGCCGACCTCGCCGCGGCCAGGAACATCAAAATCCTGATGGAGCCGATCAATCCGCGCGACCGGCCCGGCTACTTCCTCAACCACGTCGAGCACGCCGCCGACATCGTCGGCAAGATCGGCAAGCCCAACGTGCGCATCCAGTTCGATTTCTATCATGTGCAGATCGTCGGCGGCGACATCTTCCACCGGCTCAAGCAATATCTGCCGCTGATCGGTCACCTGCAATGCGCCGCGGTGCCGTCGCGCCACGAGCCGGACGAGGGCGAAGTCAATTATCCGCGCCGTGTTCGAGGAGGTGGACCGTCTCGGCTACACCGGCTGGATCGGCGCCGAGTATCGGCCGCGCGGCACGACCGAGAACGGCCTCGGCTGGGCGCAGCCCTACGGCGTGGTGCCACCGCCGCTCTAAGAAAATTGGGAGGACAACATGCGTCTGCACGGGAGAGTGGCGATCGTCACCGGCGGCGGCTCCGGCATGGGCGAGGCGATCGCCGAGACCTATGCGCGCGAAGGCGCGCATGTCGCCGTCGTCGACGTCGACGGCGAGGCGGCAAAGAAAGTTGCACGCAAGATCGGCAACGCGGCCATCGCCATCAAGTGCGACGTCACCAAGCGCGACGACATCGACGCTGCGGTCGCCGAGACCGCGACCGCCTTCGGCGGCCTCAATGTGCTGGTCAACAATGCCGGCGTCGCCCACGTCAACAAGCCGCTGCTCGAGATCGACGAGAAGGAGTTCGACCGCGTCTTCGCCGTCAATGTCAAAGGCCTGTTCATGTTCACGCAAGCCGTGGTGCCGCTGATGAAGGGTATGGGCGGCGTCATCATCAATATCGGTTCGACCGCGGGCCTGCGGCCGCGGCCGGGGCTGTCGGCCTACAACGCCACCAAGGGCGCGGTGCATAACCTGACCAAGACGCTCGCGGTCGAGCTTGCGCCCGACAAGATCCGGGTCTGCGCCATCGCGCCGGTCGCGACCGACACGCCGCTGTTGCCGACCTTCCTCGGCCCGGCGCCGGGCATGCGCGAGAAGTTCATCGCCACGGTGCCGCTCGGCCGCCTCGCGGTGCCGCAGGACATCGCCGACGCCGCGCTGTTTCTCGCCTCCGACGAGGCCAAGTTCCTCACCGGGAACATCGTGGAGGTCGACGGCGGCCGCTGCGTCTAAAGGCCGATTTGCCGCCGATTTAGGCTTGATTAACCAGCGAATGCCTTGAAAAACCGCGATTTTTCGCTTTGTCCGGGCCGCGGCCGTGATAAATTTCCCCGCATGTTCGGACGCAAGAAAGCCGAGGCGGAAAAGCCGCCTGAAGAACCCAAGCCGCTGAAGGAGGCTGTGCGCGACGCGCGCATCGAGGCCGCCGAGCGCTCGGGCGTTGTTGTCGATCTGCGCGACGCCGATGTCGCCCGCCTCGAACTGCTCAACGAGGCGCTCGACCCGGTGTTCACCGAAGTGCCGGCCGACGTCGACCTGTTCGACCGCGGCATCAGCCGCGGCGACACGCCGCGGCTGTGGGTCGACGTCATCGCCCATGTCGAGATGGGACGCGACCGGCGGCAATACCGCTTCGTGCAGGACACCCGCTATGGCCGCGCCGTACTCGCCGAGTCCTACGAGGTGCCGGAGATCGTGCAGGCGGTAACGCGCTACGTGGCGCGGCGCATGGTCGAGCGCGAGCGCGCCTTGGCCAGCACAGCGATGCCGCACGGCTTTGCGCCCGAGCAGATCGCGCAAGCCGAGAAGCGCCGCCGCTTCTTCCGCGGCTTGCGCAATTTCATCTTCGGGCTGATCGTCGGCGTCGCCGGGCTGTTCGCGCTGGCGATTTATTACGCGCAACGCTAGCGCAGCTTCATCCGCTTCAGTTCGACGATGTCGCCGTTCGCGCCGATGCCGCGCGCGATCATCTCGCAACGCCAGGCGGCTGGCGCTCCGTCGATGCGATAGAGATTGTAGGCGGCGTCCGCTTTGCCCTTGCCCGGCGCCGAGGAGGCCGACGGCACGCCGACCGCCGGCACGCGCGGCCCGTTCGGCCCGTCGAGCCAGTTGAGCATGGGCAGATGATCGTGGCCGTGAATGAGTAGCTCCGCGCCGTGAGCGGCGATGACGTCCATAAGCTCAACAGCATCGGTGAGACGCTTGCGCCATGACGATTGGCTGAGCGGCGGATGGTGGACGATGACGACGCGGAAGGCGTCGCGCGTCTGCTCGAGAATCGTGCCGAGCTTGCCGAGCTGATCGGCGCCGAGCGTGCCGCTGGCGAAGAACAATTCGGTCGGCACGCCGCTCGACAGGCCGATCAGCGCCACGGGTCCGCGCCGCCGCACATAGGGGAAGCTTTCGCCGCTATCGCCGCGCATATACGCGCTCCAGTTCTGCTGCGCCAACGCCTCGGCGCCGGCGACGTAGATGTCGTGGTTGCCGGGGACGACGCTCACATCATTGGCGCGCGCCGAGCGTTGCCAGCCAGTCGCGGCCGCGGGCGAATTCGAATGGCAGCGAAATATTGGCGATGTCGCCGCTGACCACGATGTGGTCCGCCTTCTGCAACGCGAGATCGCCGGTGATTTTCTCCAGCACCTCGCGGCGGTGGATGAATTGCCGGCTGCGCAGCCAGTTCACATAGCCGGCGAACTGCTTGAAGCGCAGCCGCGCCAAATTCGGCACCGGCAGCGGCGCCAGATGCGCGTCGGAGAGATGGGCGAGGGTGAACATGGGTTTCTTGTCATGCCCGGCCCTGTGCCGGGCATCCACGCCTTAGCTGAGTCGCATCATCAAAGGCGTGGATGGCCGGGACAAGTGTCACGACCGGGCCGGCCTTCGGCCGGTCCCGGTTGCCCGGCCATGACGACCGCTCACGAACTGCCGATCAATATGCCGGCAACGAACACCAGCACGCCGCCGACCACCACCTGGAACGCCGCCTGCAGGAACGGCGTGTCCATGTATTTGGTACGGATCAGGGAAATGGCCGCCAGTTCGACCGCGACGACACAGAAGGAAACGATGGTGGCGGTGAGAAAGTGCGGGATGAGATAGGGCAGCGTATGCCCAAGGCCGCCGAGCGCGGTCATGCCGCCGGTGACAATACCGCGAATGACCGGCGAGCCGCGGCCGGTGAGCGAGCCGTCGTCGGACAGCGCCTCGGCAAACGCCATCGAGATGCCGGCGCCGACCGACGCGGCCATGCCGACCAGGAACGTCGCCCAGGTGTTGTGGGTGGCGAAGGCCGCCGCGAACAAAGGCGCCAGCGTCGACACCGAGCCGTCCATCAGCCCGGCGAGACCCGGCTGCACGTATTGCAGCATGAACATGCGGCGCTCGGTCTCTTCCTCCGCGGCGCGGGCGCCGGGCGTGAGGATGCTCTCGGCCAGCTTGTGCGCCAGCGTTTCGTGGCCCGCTTCCGCCTCGGCGAGCTCGATCAGGAGCTTGTGCACACTGACGTCGCGCGTGTTCTCCGCGGCTTTGCGGTAGAAGCGCTCGGCTTGGTATTCCATGTCCTCGGCGAATTTGCGCGCGGCGTCGAGCCCGAGTGGCCGCAGTAGCCACGGCGTCGATTTCTGCTGGATGAAGCCCTTGACGTCCTGGCGGCGGATCAGCGGCAGGTATTCGCCGAATTTCTGCTTGTAGAGGTCGAACAGCATGGTGCGATGGTGCACCTCTTCCTCGGCCATCTCATCGAACACCTTGGCGGAGGAGGGGAACTGCTCGCGCAAGCCCTCGGCAAAGCCGCGGTAGATGCGGCTGTCTTCTTCCTCGTTGGTGATGGCGAGCGCCAGGACTTCCTGCTCGGTCAGGTCGGAAAATTGCTTCAAGGCAGCCTCACGGGGGATCGCCGGCGGGACAGGAACTTAGAACTTTTCTAAATCGGACAGGTTGCTATAACGCCTTGCGCAAAAAATGCCAGTAATGTGATCGCCCAACTGGCAAATGCCGAACAGGATCATGCCCTTGCATCGCCTGCGCCGCGCGCTGGAGCCGGCGATCCGCCCCTTCGTGCATTTCTATTGGCGCTGGTCGCGCGGCATGACGCTCGGCGTGCGCGCCGTGGTGATCGACGGCACGGGCCGCGTATTCCTGGTCAAGCACTCCTACGTCGATGGCTGGCACCTGCCGGGCGGCGGCGTCGAGACCGGCGAGACCATGCAGACGGCGCTGGCGCGCGAACTCGCCGAGGAAGCCAACATCAAGCTCGGCGGCGAGCCGAAGCTGCACGGCATGTTCTACAACAAGCGCATCTCGCGGCGCGATCACGTGGCGCTGTTCATCGTGCGCGATTTCGTGCAGGTCGCGCCGCCGCAACCGAACCGCGAGATTATCGAGCACGGCTTCTTTGCGCTCGATGCCCTGCCGGACGATGTCAGCCGCGGCACCCGCGCCCGCCTCGGCGAAGTCTTTCAAGGTGTGCCGGTCAGCGAGTTGTGGTGAGGGGGAAAAGTCGCCAGAGCCTGGAGAAGGATATGCCGGCTGAACATTGGCTCCCGACCGTGGTTCGTGCCGCGGCGGTGAAACGCAAATTGAAATCCGGCGAGACGCTGTTCCGGCTCGGCAGCAAGAGCGAAGGATTCTACGAAGTCGTTTCCGGCCGGGTTCGCCTGTCGAGGGTCGACCGTTCGGGGCGCGAAGTCATTCTTTACAGCGCGGGCGCGGGTGAAACCGTGGCCGAAGCATCGCTGTATTCGCCGGCCTATCATTGCGACGCCATCGCCAGCACCGACGCGCAAGTGCTGCTTTATCCGAAACGGGCGGTACTTGCGGCTTTCGGCAAAGACGCAGGCGCGGCGCAGGCTTTCACCGCGATGCTGGCGCGGCAGGTGATGAACCTGCGCACCCGCATCGAGCAGCGCAACATCCGCTCGGCGCGCGAACGCCTGTGGCATTATCTCGCGCTCAACGCCGGCGCCGACGGCCGCACCGTCGAATTGCGCGGCACGCTCAAAGACCTTGCCGCCGAGCTCGGGCTGACGCATGAGGCGCTCTACCGCACGCTGGCGGCGCTCGTGCGCGCGGGCGACATCAAGCGCGAGCGCGGACAGATCGTGCTGGCGGCGCCGCCGCCGCGTATGATCGAGATCATATCGCGCTGCGGCACAGCCGGCTATAAGCGTCGGCATGATGAAACACGCAGCTCTATCGCTATTGCTGATTGGAACCGTCGCCGTCCTGTCGCCCGCCGCGGCGCAGAACGGCATGCCGATGCACCAGTTCACGGCGCCGCCCGCCGGTGGCATGTCCCCGCCCTCGCTGGCGCCGGACAATCGCGAATTCGTGCGCATGCCGCCGATGATGCAGGAGCACACGCTCGCCAACATGCGCGATCATCTTGAAACCCTGAACGGCATCATCGCCGATGTCGGCGACGGCAAATTGGACGATGCCGCCAAGTTGGCCGAACAGCGGCTGGGCATGAGCTCGCTCAGCTTCCACGACGCCGCGCATCTCGCGCCCTTCATGCCGCAGACCATGCAGGACCTCGGCACCAGCATGCACCGTGCGGCGAGCCGGTTGAGCATCGTGCTGCAGAACGCCGCGGTGACGCCGAGCGTCAATTCGATGCGCGAGGTCAGCCGCTCGCTATCCGAGGTGACCGCGGCCTGCACCGGCTGCCACGCGGCTTACCGGATTCGCTGAGTCGCGCGGCCTGAAGAGGCTGCGGCCGGCCGATCCGGCCGCAGCCGCCGTCTCAGATCGGGTCGCGGTGCATCATCATCATGGGCATGCCCGTCATGCCACCGTGGTTCTTCATCATGGCGGTATGCAGCGCGGCCATGCCGCCGCGGACCAGCTCGCTGACCTCGGCCGCATGCGTTTGCAGTTCGGCGACGGTCTTGGCGTCATCCGAGGTCTGCGTCACCGAGACGCCCTTGTCCGTCGTTTCGTAGCTGGTCTTGATATTGTCCTTGTCGCGGAAGATCGCGTGCAGCGAGTCGCTTTCGATCGGCAGGCCCGGATCGTCGCCGGCGCCGACGCGGCTGCTCATCTCGGCAACGTGCGATTTGATCTGCGCGGCGAGTTGCGGATCGTCGGATTCGGTGAGCGTGCGGATACCGTTCGGCAAATTGGTCACCGTGCGCGTGATCCGGTCGTGGTTGACGAGCAGGGTATGGATGACCTGGAGCTGGGCCATGGTGGCGGAGTCGTGGGTCATTCCCATCATGCCCGGTCCCATTCCCATTCCATGCCGAGCATCATGCCGTGCTGGCCGAACGGTCCGTGGCGGCCTTCCTGCGAGTGTGCGGTGACGGCGTAGAAGCCGGCGCCGAGCGCAACGGTGAGCGCCGCAACTCCGGCCAATTTGGCTCGCATTTTCATACGCGTGTTCCTTTGCTGGCCCCATTGCCCACGGTGGAACAATGACGCGAAAGGCGGCCGCCTCGTATGATCTCGATCATATGGCTTCGGCTCGGGCGCGATAAACCCTCGCTGCCGGGAGTTTTTAGCGGTTGACCTCGATCAACGAGGCCACCGCCGCGATCGGCTAGACGGGAGTAAGCAAAAAGGAGTTCTCGCCATGCGCAAACATCTCGTGATTGCGGCGGCAGCCCTCGCCTTCGCAGCAGGCGCCGTTTATTCGCAGGCCCGGGCCCAGCCCTACGGCTATGGTGCAGGCTACGGAATGATGGGTCCCGGCTACGGTCCCGGCATGATGGGCGGTTACGGCCCCGGCTGGGGCGGTGGTGGTCCAGGCGGCCCCGGCTGGATGATGCGCGGCGGCTACGGCGGCGGCGGTTACGGCCCCGGCATGATGTACGGCTACGGCGCCGCCAACCAGGGCGAACTCAATCTGACCGTCGATCAGGTGAAGACCTATCTGCAGCAGATGATCCGCAATCCGAATTTGACCATCGGCGACGTCAAAGAGAAGGACGCCGACACCATCGTCGCCGAGGTCGTGACCAAACAGGGCAGTTCGCTGGTGCAGCGTCTCGACTTCAATCGTCACAATGGATTCGTGCAGCCGGAGCAATGATCATGGGATACGGATACGGATATGGACCTTGGGGGATGATGAACGGCTGGGGTGGCGGTTATGGCGGCTGGGGTTTCGGGCTGCTGCACACCGCCATGTCGGTCGCCGTTGTCGTCGCGGTGGTGTTCCTGGTGATCTGGGCCGTGCGCTCGGTTTCGGGCGGCGGTCCGCACGGGCCTCACATGCGGCGCTCGGCCGGCCTCGACGTGCTCGAGGAGCGTTACGCACGCGGCGAAATCGGCCGCGACGAATATCTGCAGAAGAAAAAAGATATCACGGGGTAGGATGCGGAACTCACAAGGCGAATGTCCGCCTCATTTCGAAAGCGGACATTCGTCGGCGCTATGATGATGTCCGTTAAGTGCCATAAGGCGACATGGCGGCTTAACAAGCATCACATGAAAAACCCCGGCGCATGGCCGGGGCTTTCTCGTTTGACCGGTGATGCCCGGCGATCAGGCCGCGGCTCGCTTGCGCCTGCGGTTTGCGAACCAGCCAAGACCAGCGAGACCGGACGCGAACAGCGGCAATGCCGCTGGCAACGGCGTGGTTGTCAACGCGGTGAGTTCGATCGTGCTGCCGGCAGGTGCAAGGCCATCTTCCGAGCAATTACCCGTCGGCTCACATGTGCCAAAGGCGCTGTCGAATGGCAGGTTAGTCTGAAGCGCCGACAAAAGCGGGAACGTTTGGCCTGGGACCAAGGCCGCGGCGGGATCGAACGGGATCACGAAGCTCACTGAATTCCTGAAGTCGTTGCTATATGGGGCGCCATAGTCGTGTACGAACAAAAATTCTTCCACCCCGGGGCTCGGGGTAGGAGAAAACGCCGTTATGACAGTGCGGGTAATCACGAATGGGAAAGTTCTATCGTTCGGTTCCAGCGGCGACACAGAAAAATCGGTGAGCGTGAAATCGGGGTTCACCGTGTTGGATGTCAGGTTCCAATCAAAAGTACCCGTCAGCTCAAGACCGGCTACAACGGGAAACGTCACGTCGACCGAGAAGGTCGCGATGGTGGCGGCCGACGCCGGAGCGCTCAACCACGCGCAAAGGCTTGCCGCGACAAGGACAGGGCCAGAATTTCATCGACAGTCCCCCAACAATCCGCTGCACACCGACGGGACGGTAATCAGGCCCACGGAATATCCGCTAGGCGTCGCAAAGGCTTGCACGATTTTGCACCGCACGCGCCATGTCCGGCTCTGGGTCACAAGCAGACACTTCAGCGCTCGCTGGCGACGTCCGCTCAACCCTCCGAAGCCGACGTTTGTCGGCCCTGTTAAGTCGGGCCTCCTGTGTCGCGGCGATCTTGACTTTATTCCTATCGTGATTATGGTGCAGCGGCTGGCATGAAGTCGGCGGCGCCGTCATGACGCGCTGCCGGTCTTCTTAGCCGGCCGGCGCGCCGACAATGCGCGCCGCGTGGGTCAAGCTTGCGCAGATTGCGCCGGCTTGATGGATGGAGCGCCGGGGGGCGCAGCCCGCTTCGCAAGCGGGCGCGCGCCCTCGCAAGGCGCGCGGGCCGCCCGATCGCAAGGGCCGGCTCCAAAGGAGCCGTTAGCGCCGGCTCCCAGGCGCCCCCCGGCGCTCCATTCCCCTTTTTGGGGAAGGAAAAAAGGGACACCGGCCTCCCCGGGCCGCACGAAGAACAGGGGCGATGATGCGCGTCTATCCCTCCCCCGAAGGGGGAGGGTGGACGCGAGCGCAGCGAGCGGCCGGGTGGGGTCGGGCTTGCGCAAAGCCCATACCCCACCCGGCTCGCATCTCGCCCTGCTCGATGCTCGCCACCCTCCCCGCAAGCGGGGAGGGATTAAGAGTTCAGCCGAACTTTCCGCGGTCATGCGGCGCGGCGAAATCGAGCTGCGGCCCGACCGGGACGATGCCGGTCGGATTCACTTGCCGCTGGCTGAAATAATAGTGCCGCTTGATCTGCGCGAGGCTCACCGTCTCGGCGACGCCCGGCTGCTGGTAGAGGTCGCGCGAGTAGTTCGACAGGTTCGGATATTCGTAGATGTGCCGCCAGTTGCACTTGAAGTGCGAATAATAGACGGCGTCGAAGCGGATCAGCGTGGTGAAGAAGCGCCAGTCGGCCTCGGTGATCGGGTTGCCGGCGAGATAGCGCTGCTTCGACAGCAACTGCTCCATCTCGTCGAGCGTGTCGAACAGGCCGCGGAACGCCTGCTCGTAGGCGCCTGTGACGTGGCAAAGCCGGCGCGGTAGACGCCGTTGTTGACGTTCGGGATAGATCGTGTCGTTGAGGCGTCGATCTCGGCGCGCAAGCTGCGGCGGGTAGTAGTCGGTGCGCACATTGGTGAAGGCGTCGAACGCCGAATTGAGCATGCGGATGATTTCCGACGACTCGTTGTTGACGATCGTCTTGCGCTTCTTGTCCCACAGCACCGGCACGCTGACGCGGCCGGAGTATTGCGGATCGGCGAGCAGATAGATCTCCGACAACTTGCTCTTGCCGTTGACCGTGTCGCCGGTCGAGCCTTCGTCTTTGTTGAAGGTCCAGCCGTCCTTGAGCATGTCGGGCGAGACGACCGACAGCGAGATGACGTTCTCCAGGCCCTTCAGCTTGCGGAAGATGATCGTGCGGTGCGCCCAGGGGCAGGCGAGCGAGACATAGAGGTGATAGCGGCCGGGCTCGGCGGCAAAGCCGCCTTCGCCGGAGGGGCCGGGGCTGCCGTCCGGGGTGACCCAGTTGCGGAAGCGCGGTGGTCGGCCGGATGAAATGGCCGTCCTTGGTGCGCGAAACGTCCTCCTGCCAGACGCCGTCGACCAGAAGTCCCATGCTATTCTCCGTCTTGCCGGTTCCTGTCTCATTTAAGGGCTTGCGGCCAGGGCAGCCACCGCCAATGGACCGGAATCGGCGCGAGATGCTAATCGCTCGACCGCACATGAGCGAACTTTCGCTCGACAATCCTGCCGGGAACCGCCGACGACGCCGTGGCGATCGAGCGGCTGCACGAGCGCACCTTCGGCCCCGGCCGCTATGCGCGCAGCGCCTATCGCATCCGCGAGGGCAGGGGCCATGTGCTCGAGCTGTCGTTTACCGCGCGCATCGGCACGCTGCTGGTCGGCTCGGTGCGGCTGACGCCGATCTGCATCGGCGAGGCGCCGGCGCTGCTGCTCGGGCCGCTCACGGTCGAGCCGCCGTTCCGCGCGCACGGCATCGGCTCGGCGCTGATCGCGCGCGCGCTCGCGACGCCAAGGCCAAGGGTCACAAACTGTGGTGCTGGTCGGCGACGAGCCGATCTACGGCAAAGCGGCTTCAAGCGCATCCCCAAGGGCCAGGTGAAAATGCCCGGCCCGGTCGATCCGGCGCGGCTGCTGGTGGCGGAACTTGCGCCCGGCGCCTTCGACGGCGTCGCCGGCATGATCCGGCCGGATTGGGACGCGTGAGGGCGTGCGATTTCGGCAGAGCCGTTACCGAAGTGCGAGGCGCGCTCCCTCCCCTTGAAAAGGGGAGGGTTGGGGAGGGGATCACTTTGGGCATCAGCGAATTGATCCCTACCCGGTTCCCCCGGCTTGAAGCCGGGGTCGCCGACCTCCCCTTTGCAAGGGGCGGTAGAAGAAAAGAGTGCTCCGGGGAAAGTTAGCGGCCTTCGCGCGCCCAAGTCGCGGCCAGCGCGCCGACCAGCAGCAAGAGGCCGATCAGGCCGGCGAAGATCGGCAGCACGCCGATGCCGCGCACGACGCAGACGTCGCGCATCTTCAGGCCGATCCAGTCGTCGCCCTTGAACGAGGTCGCCGAGCGCACCGGCACGACGCGCGGCACGTCGAGGCCGCTGCCGTCGTCGAGCCGGCGCGAGTCGCCGCCGGTCGCGTTGGCGATCGGCGCCAGCACGTCGGTGGTCGAGGTCACCTCGGTGAATTCGCGCGGATTGGCCGGGCCGACATTGGCGAGCGCGGTGAGCTTGCCGTCGGTCGCGCGCCACAGGCCGAGCTCGTTGGCGGTCAGTTGCGTGCGCCACAGGCCCGGCTCGGCCGGCTGCAGAGTTGAGCGTGCGCGTCGCGCCGGTCGGCGAGGTCAGCGTCACCTCGTCGACCGTATCGGCCATGGTCTGCCGCTGCACGGTGATGTCGCGGCCGTGCACGATCAGCCGCAGCGCTTCCTCTTCGAGGTCGGGCTGCTTCATCAGCCAGTGCGACAGCCGCCGCAGCAGATCGAGATGCGGGCCGCCGCCTTCATAGCCGCGCGCCCACAGCCAGATGTGATCGGACAGCAGCAGCGCGACGCGGCCCTTGCCCTCGCGCGCCAGCACCAGCAGCGGCTTGCCGTCGGGCCCCTGCATCACCGTGGTGCCGGTGGTCGCGCTTGGTGTCGACCAGGCGGAACCAGCGGCTCCAGTGCGGCGGATTGGTGTCGGCGCCTTCGAGGCCGCGCGTGACCGGATGGCGCTTGCCGAGCGTCGGTCAGCCGCGCGTGGAACGGCTGCTCGGTGACGTCGCCGGTCGGCTCGGCCGGCAGGATCGACATCGAGCGGCGTGCGCCAGATGCTGGTCGGGCTCGCGTAATCGGGTCCGGCGGCGATCAGCACGGCGCCGCCGTCGCGCACATATTTGGCGATGTTGTCGAAATAGATCGATCGGCAGCACGCCCTGGCGGGCGTAGCGGTCGAAGATGATGAGCTGGAATTCCGAGATCTTCTGCTGGAACAGCTCGCGCGTCGGGAAGGCGATCAGCGACAATTCGTTGATCGGCGTGCCGTCCTGCTTCTCCGGCGGGCGCAGGATGGTGAAATGCACGAGATCGACCGAGGCGTCGGACTTGAGCAGGTTGCGCCAGGTGCGCTCGCCGGCATGCGGCTCGCCGGACACCAGCAGCACGCGCAGCTTGTCGCGCACGCCGTCGATCGAAATCACCGCGCGGTTGTTGACCTGCGTCAGCTCGCCGGCGAGCGGCGCGGCCTCGATCTCGACGATGTTCTGGCCCTCATGCGGGATCTGGCACCTGGACGATTGACGTCGGTGCCGACGGTGACGATGCGCTTCTCGAGCACGTCGCCGTCGCGGCGGATGGTGACCTCGGCGGTGCCGGCCTTGGCGCCGTGGTCCTCGACGCGGAAGCCGATGGTCTGCGACTGGCCGACGATGCCGAAGCGCGGCGTCGCCGTGAGCACGACGCGGCGGTCGATCTCGTCCTTGTGGCCGGTGATCAGCGCATGCACCGGCGCGGCAAAGCCGAGCGCGGCGGCGTCGGCCGGCACGTCGTGCACGCGGCCGTCGGTGATCATGATCGCGCCGGCGATGCGGTCGGGCGGCACGTCGGCGAGCGTCGACGACAGCGCCGAGAACAGCTTGCGTGCCGTCGTTTTCGCCGTCGGCTGGCCGGCTTCGGCGACGCGCACCTCGAGGCCGGGAATGCGCTTGAGCCGGTCGACGAGCTGTCGCGCGCGCGCTTCGGTCTGCGCGTTGCGGTCGCCGAAGTCCTGGCTCGGGCTCTTGTCGACGATGACGGCGGCGACCGAGGGGATCGGGTCGCGGTCCTCGCGGGTGAACGACGGGTTGGCGAGCGCCAGCACCATCAGCGCCAGCGCGATCGCGCGCACCACCGCGCCGCGGCTGCGCGCGAGCAGCAGCAGCGCCGAGATCACCACCGCCGCGGCAAAGGCCGCCCACACCACATAGGCGGGCACGAGCGGAGCGAAGGAGACGCCGAGGTTCAAGAGGTCACGCTCCTACTGTCCCAGCCGCTCGAGCAGCGCCGGGATGTGCACCTGGTCGGCCTTGTAGTTGCCGGTCAGCGCGTACATCACGATGTTGACGCCGGCGCGGAAGGCGAATTCGCGCTGGCGCGGCTCGCCCGGCACCAGCGGCAGCATCGGCTGGCCGTCCGGCCGCATCGCCCAGGCGCCGGCGAGATCGTTCGAGGTGATCAGGATCGAGGACACGCCGTCGCCGGCGCGCGCCGGGCGGCTCGGCGCGTCCTCGTTCTCCGGCGGCAGCGCCTCGACCCAGAGCTGCCCGGTGGTGAAGCGGCCGGGGAAGTCGCGCAGCAGGAAGAAGGTCTTGGTCAGCACGTGGTCGTGCGGCACCGGCTCGAGCTCGGGAATGTCGAGCGAGGACAGGATCGAGCGCAGCGCCACCATGCCCGGCGTTGCCGATGGCGCCGCGGCCGGGCGGCGCATCGATGGCGTCGCGCGTGTCGAACAGCACGGTGCCGCCGCGCTTCATGTAGGCGTCGATGCGGTCGAGCGCGGTTTGCGACGGCTTCGGCGCGCCCGGCACCATCGGCCAATAGATCAGCGGGAAGAAGGCAAGCTCGTCGCGCGCCGGATCGAGCCCCATCGGCTCGCCGGCTTCGAGCGCGGTGCGCTGCGCCAGAAACAGCGTCAGGCCTTGCAGGCCGGCCTTGCTGATGGCGTCGACATCGGCGTCGCCGGTGATGATGTAGGCGAGGTGGGTCTGCAGCGTCGCCTTCATGGCGAACTGGTCGGCGGCCGACAGGTTCGAAGGCGGCGCAGGCGCCGGCGTCTGCGCCTGCGCGGGCGGCGGTGCGAATGCCGCGGCGGCGAGGCCGACGCCGAGCAGGATCGCGGCCGCGGCGCGCCGGCGCGGCCAGCATCGCGGCGAGGCCGCCGGACAGCGCAGATCACCACCAGCGCGTCGAGCACCAAAAGCCCGAGCGCGGCGAGGAACACCGGCCCGCGCAGATCGAGCGGCTCGCCGTGGCGGTAGACGTCGATGCGGGCGTTGAGCGGGGCAACGTCGAGCGCGCGCCGGCCGGTCGGCCGGCAGCAGCGTGTTGACAGCGACCAGCCCTTCCGGCGGCCCGTAGAAGCCGGGCGGATGATCGGCATCGGCGCGGCTGTTGAAATTGGCCGGCACCGGGCGCGCCGTCGGCGGCGGCACGGTGAAGGCGCCGAAGCCGTCGAGCACGCGCGTCGGCGGCACCGCCGACTGCGCGCTCGGCGGCTGCCGGCAGGCGCCGCGGCGCCGGCTTGGCTGTCGGCAGCGCCGGTCGAATCCGCCAGAGCGACGATGCGCTTGAGCATCTCGACGAAGGTGCCGGACAGCGGCAGGTCGGACCAGCGCGTGTCGGCGGTGACATGGAACAGGACGAGCAGGCCCTTGCCGCGGCGCTGCGCGGTGACGAGCGGCGTGCCGTCGGCGAGCGTCGCCCAGGTGCGGTCGGAGAGGTCGGCGTCGGGCTCGGCCAGCACCTGGCGGTTGACGGTGACGTCGTTCGGCACCGGCATGCCGGCGAACGGTCCCTCGCGCGAGAAAGCGGCGAGCGGCTGCGGCTTGTCCCAGCTCAGGCTGCCGCCGAGGATGCGGCCGCCGCGGCGCAACCGCACCGGCACCAGATCGTCGTTGGTCGCACCGGCAAGATGCGGGCCGGCGAAGCGCACCAGCACGCCGCCGTTGTCGATCCATTGCGTCAGGCGATCGTGCGCCTCGGCGACGTTGCCGACATCGGCGAGGATCAGCATCGGCACGTGCTGGTCGAGGAAGCGCGTCACGGCTTCGCGCCGGCGCCACGCCTTCGGCGAGCCGCACATCGGCGAAGGGGCCGAGCGCGCGCTGCAGATAATAGCTGGCGCCGAGCAGCGGCTGCGAGCGGTCGGCGTCGGAGCCGGAGATAATGCCGACGGTGCGGCGGCGCCAGCGCTTGTCGAGCAGTTGCACCGCGCCGGCCGAGCGCTCGCCGGCGATTTCGAGCCGCGCGACGTCGTTGCGGATCTCGACCGGCAGGTTGATCGCCGCGTCGGCCTCGCGCGCGCCCGACTTGAAGGTGAAGGGCGCGTCGCCGAGCGGCAGGCCCTTGAGGTCGATCGCGTCGACCACGCCGTTGTCGGCGCCGCCGGCTTGCGCGCGCAGCACCTTGACGGTGAGCGCGCCGGCGGCGTTGTCGGCGGCGGCGAGCGCATGGGCGGGCGCCAGGCCGCCCTCGACAACGGTGAGCGGATGGCTGCCGATGACCTGCTTGAAGCCGGCGACGAAATCGGCGCCCTTGCCGAGATCGACGCCGTCGGAGAGCCACACCACCTCGACGTTCGGCGCCGACTTGAGGAAACGCTCGATCAGCGGCAGCGACGCGGTGCGGTCGACGCTGAACGGCTTCGGCTTCAACTGTTTCAGTTGCACGCGCGCGGCGCTCGCCGTCATCATGGAGATGTCGCGGTCGCTCTCCGACAGCGGCAGGAGCGCGACGCCGCGGTTGTCGGCGTCGGCGCGGGCAACGATCTCGTCGGCGGTGCGCAGGCGCTCTTCCCAAGACGCGGCGGCCGGCCAGCCGTCGTCGATCATGACCAGCAACGGTGCGGCGCGGCTCGATGAGGCGACCGGCGGATTCCACAACGGCCCGGCGGCGGCGATGATGACGAGCGCGGCGAGCGTCAGCCGCAGCAGCATCAGCCACCACGGCGTGCGCGACGGCGTCTCTTCCTTCGGCGCGATCTCGAACAGCAGCCGCGTCGGCGGGAAATCGATGATGCGCGGCCGCGGCGGGATCAGCCGCAGCAGGCACCACAGCACCGGCAGCGCGAGCAGGCCGAGCAGCACCAGCGGCTCCGCGAAGGCAAGGGGAAGGCCGGCGATCATGCGATTACTTCGGAGCCGGTGCGCGCCGGCTGCCGGCTCTTCATGACGGCGTGGGCGCCGGCGCCCATGCGGGCGTGGATCGCGAACAGGAGCTCGGTCGGTCCGCGGTCGGTGCGGTGCACGGTGAAGCTCCAGCCGAACTGCTCGCATTCCTCGCGCAACGCGGCGCGGTGGTTGGCGAGCAGCTTCTGATAGTCGTTGCGCCAGGTCTCGGCGCGGCCGGCGGTGACGCTGCCGAGGCCCTCCGGATTCGACGAATTCGACGCGGCCGGAATAGGGGAAGGTTTCCTCCGCCGGATCGACCACCTGGACGACGTGGCCGCGCGCGCCGTTCGCCGCCAGTTGGCCGATGATCTGGCGGAATTCGGCGATCGGACTCCACAAGTCGGAAAACAGCAACACCTCGGAGAACGGCGCCGGCGCGAAATTCGGCGGCAGGCTCGGCCGCTCGTTCTGCGTCGTGCACGATCGCCTGCGCCATCTTCTCGATGATATTGCGGTTGGCGGACGGCCGCATCAGGCCGGGGATGCCGACGCGCTCGCCGCCCTCGACCAGCACGTCGGCGAGCGCGAAGCCGACGACCAGCGCGCGGTCGAGCTTGCTCCATTCGGTCAGGTGCGAGGTGAAATCCATCGACGGCGAGCGGTCGGCCCACAGCCAGACGGTGTGCGAAGCTTCCCATTCGCGCTCGCGCACATAGAGATGATCGTCGCGCGCCGAGCGGCGCCAGTCGATCTGATGCGCCGGCTCGCCGGACATGAAGCGGCGGTACTGCCAGAAATTCTCGCCTTGGCCGGCGCGCCGCCGTCCGTGCAGGCCGTGGATGACGGTCGCGGCGACGCGGCGCGCTTCCAGGATCAGCCGCGGCACGCGCGCCGCGAGCTTGCGGCTCTTGCCGACGGCGGCGCTGGACAGCCTCGTTTTCGGCTTCCCTGCGGGGCTCGGCCATTCGTCTGGTTATCCGATGCGCGCCTTGAGCCGGCCGATGACGTTGCCGATCGTCTCGCCCTCGGCGCGCGCGGAGAAGGTGAGCGCCATGCGATGCTTGAGCACGGGCTCGGCGAGCTCGATGACGTCGTCGATCGACGGCGCAAAGCGGCCGTCGAGCAAGCGCGCGGGCGCGCACCGCGAGCATCAGCGCCTGGCTCGCGCGCGGTCCCGGTCCCCAGGAGATGAGATTGCCGAGGTCGCCGGCCTCGGGACCCGGGCGCGCCGAGCGCACCAGCGCGAGAATCGCCTCGACCACGCTCTCGCCGACGGGCAGCCGGCGCACCAGCCGCTGCGCGGCGATCAGGTCGTCGGCGGTCATCGCCGCCTTGGCGCTGCGTTTGATCGGCGCCGGTGGTGTCGAACAGGATTTTGCGTTCGGCTTCGAGGTCCGGATAATCGACGTCGATCTCCATCAGGAAGCGGTCGAGCTGCGCTTCCGGCAGCGGATAGGTGCCTTCCTGCTCCAGCGGGTTCTGCGTTGCCAGCACGTGGAAGGGCTTCGGCAGATCGTGGCGGGCGCCGGCGATGGTGACGTGCTGCTCCTGCATCGCCTGCAACAGCGCCGACTGCGTGCGCGGGCTCGCGCGGTTGATCTCGTCGGCCATCAGGAGCTGCGCGAACACCGGCCCGGCGATGAAGCGGAAGCTGCGCTTGCCGCCGGCGCTTTCCTCCAGCACCTCGGTGCCGAGGATGTCGGACGGCATCAGGTCCGGCGTGAACTGGATGCGGCGGGCATCGAGCCCGAGCGCGGTGCCCATGGTCTCGACCAGCTTGGTCTTGGCGAGGCCGGGCACGCCGACGAGCAGCGCATGGCCGCCGGACAGCACGGTGATCAGCGCGCGTTCGACCACGACGTCCTGGCCGAAGATCACCTCGCCGATCGCAGCTTTGGCCGCGCGCACATGGGCGGCAGTCGATTCCGCCGCGCGCACGATCATGTCTTCGAGCTTTTCCAGGTTCTCGCCGCTCGCTACCGCCATGATTCTTGATCCTTTCGTCGGGACGTCTTCAGCCCTTGTGCCGGGACAGCCAGACCGGCTGCCTCAAAGCCATGCAACAAACGCACCAGCAGGCGAATCTGCCTCAATCTAGCTATCTTCTGCCGGCCGGGTTCGCCCTATCACGGTGATTGCGAACAGGTCCGTCGGCCAGTCGAATATCGTTAGGAAAACAATGGCGAAGACAGGGCAGGGTGGCTTGGAAGCGATTGTGACAGCGCTGCCCCGCGGCGAGCGCAAGGGTCCGCCGCCGGTCGAGCGGTGGAATCCGCCGTTTTGCGGCGATATCGACATGCGGATCGCCGCCGACGGTACCTGGTTCTATCAAAAGACCCCGATCGGCCGGCCGGCCTGGTCAAGCTGTTCGCCTCGGTGCTCAAGCGGGAGGGCGACAAATATTTCCTGGTCACCCCTGTGGAGAAGGTCGGCATCGCCGTCGAAGACGCTCCATTCCTGGCCGTCGAGATGGCGGTCGAGGACAGCCGTCGGGGGCGGTCCTCAATTTCCGCACCAATGTCGACGACTGGGTCGCCGCCGGGGCGGATCACGCGCTGCGCTTCGACGCCGGATGCGGCGACCGGCGGCCTCAAGCCCTATCTGCATGTGCGGCGCGGACCTGTGGGCGAAGGTGACGCGCGCGCTGTTCTACGACCTGGTCGAGCGCGGCGAGGAACGCGAGATCGACGGCAAGGCGCATGTTCGGCGTTGCCTCGGACGGCGCCTTCTTCGTCATGGCGGAGGCGAGCGCGCTCAAGGAGTTCGCCTGATGGAGACACGGCCGGAAACGGCGCTCGGCGCTACGGAGTTTTTCGAGCGCGTGCGCGCGCGCCTCAACTTCGAGACGCCGGACGGCCTCGACGATCCCAATGTGATCCCAAAGCGCGGCGACCACGATGTCGATCCGGTGATGGAGAAGATCGCCGCGGTGCGGCCGATCCGCCCGGCCGCGGTGCTGGTGCCGATCGTCGATCATCGCGAGCCGGCCGTACTGCTGACGCAGCGCGCCCAGCATTTGCCAAATCATGCCGGGCAGGTGTCTTTTCCCGGCGGCAAGATCGACAAGGTCGATGCGATCGCCGCTCGCCGCCGCGCTGCGCGAGACCGACGAGGAAATCGGACTCGACAAGAAGCTTCATCGAGCCGCTCGGCTATCTCGACGTCTACATGACTACTCTCGGCTATCGCATCGTGCCGACAATCGCGCGCATCAAGCCCGGCTTTTCGCTCAAGCTCTCGACCGACGAAGTCGACGACACCTTCGAGGTGCCGCTCGCCTTTCTCATGGACCAGGCCAATGTGCAGCGCCACTCGCGCGACTGGCAGGGTACCACGCGACACTACTACGCCATCACCTTCGGCGAGCGTTACATCTGGGGCGTCACCGCCGGCATCCTGCGCAATCTCTACGACAGGATTTATCGATGATCCGGGTGCGTTCCTCCTTTTCTTATTCTTATCACTCCCCCGAAGGGGGAGGGTGGCGAGCAAAGCGAGCCAGGTGGGGGACGCCACAAAGACTTGACCCCACCCGGCCGCTCGCGATGCTCGCGGCCACCCTCCCCTTGCAGGGGAGGGATGGAGAGAACCGATGATCCGCCCGGCGCTGATCGAGATGCTGCTGTTTCTGGCGCCGTTTGCCGGCTACGCGATTTTTCTGTTGGTCACGCGCTCCGGCGTCGTCGCCCCGGAATCCTGGCCGGCTGCGTCACGTCATGAGCCTCGCCATCGTCGCGCTGCTGCTGGTCGTCGGCAGCTTCATCTATTTTGCGCATTTCTCCGGCGCGCCGCCGGGCGCCGACTTACGTGCCTGCGCATATCGACAACGGCAAGTTCGTGCCGGGGAACGATCAAGTGACACGTCGGGCGCCGTCGCGCACGACCTGAAAGGTGCCAGCTGGCTCAGCGCGGGCGCGCTGGCGCGGCTGCTCGCCGCTGCTCGACCGCGACGGCGAGGAAGCGCGCGTGGTCGGCGGCGCGGTGCGCAACGCGCTCCTCGGCGAGCCGTTCACCGAGATCGACGTCGCCACCACCGCGGTGCCGGACGAAGTCATGCGCCGCGTCGAGGCCGCCGGCTTCAAGCCGGTGCCGACCGGCATCGCCCACGGCACCATCACCGTCGTCATCGACAAGCATCCCTTCGAGGTGACGACGCTGCGCCGCGACGTCGAGACCTACGGCCGCCACGCCAAGGTCGCCTTCGGCCGCGACTGGCAGACCGACGCCGAGCGGCGCGACTTCACCATCAATGCGCTCTCCGCCGCGCGCGACGGCACCGTCTACGACTACGTCGGCGGGCCTTGCCGATCTTGCGGCGCGGCGCGTGCGCTTCATCGGCGATCCGGCCAGGCGCATCGAGGAAGACTACCTGCGCATCCTGCGCTTCTTCCGCTTTCACGCGGCTTACGCGAATGGCCATCCGGATGCCGCGGGGCTTGCCGCCTGCATTGCCGGCCGCGACGGCCTCGATCAGCTCTCGCGCGAGCGCGTGCGCATGGAGCTGATGAAATTGCTGCTGGCGCCGCGCGCGGCGCCGACCTTGACCGCCATGGCCGACAGCGGGCTGCTGCTGCGCGTGCTCGGCGGCGTGCCCTACGTCGCGGGCTTTGAGAACATGACCAAGGTCGAGGCCGAGATCGGCGCGGCGGCGGACGCAACGCGCCGGCTCGGTGCGCTCGGCGTCTGGGTCATGGAGGATGCCGAGCGGCTGTGGCAGAAGCTGCGCCTCACCAATGACGAGCACGCGCGGCTCGCATCGATGGCGGAAGCCTGGCGGCAGGCGTCGCCCGCGCGCGGCGAGCAGGAGGCGCGCGCGCTGCTCTATCGCCTCGGGCCGCAGCATTTCACCGACGCGGCGCTGCTCGGTTGGGTGCGCTCGCAAGCGACCTCGCACGACGCCGCCTGGCGCGAGCTTGCGACGCTGCCGGCGCGCTGGACCGCGCCGGCGTTTCCGCTCAAGGCCGCCGACTTCATCAAGCGCGGCGTCGCCAAGGGGCCGGCGCTCGGCGAGGCGATGCGCGGTGCGGAAACGGCCTGGATCGCGGCGGGGTTTCCGTCCGACGCCGTGGCGCTGGGCGAAATCGCCGATGCTTGCGCCGCCCAGGAACTCAACGAAGGGCTGAACTCGCGCTCGCTTTTGCCCGCTAAGCAGCGGTAGAATTGTATTATGAACGCAACCGGACGCCCCGCCGATCTCGCCCGCCGTCTCGCGCAAACAAAAACGCGGCGCAAGCTCGCGCGTTCGGAACCGTTCCGTCGCGACACCTTCACGCTGCCGCGCAATGAGGCGCGCGAGAAAGCGCGGGAAATGTTCCGGCGCTACCCGAAGCCGGCCTACATGACCGAGATCGAACAGTGGCGCGAACTGCCCGGCGACGTCATCGAGTTCACCATGCGGCGGCTGCGCAGCGCGGACTGAAAGACAGCGCTTAAGGCCACTTCACCAGCGGCGGCATCGACGACAGGATCAATTCCACGTTGCCACCCGTGCGCAGACCGAAAATGGTGCCGCGGTCGTAGAGCAAATTGAACTCGACATAGCGGCCGCGGCGGATCAGCTGCTCGTCGCGTTCGGCCTCGCTCCACGGCTTTTCGACGTTCCTCCGCACCAGCTCCGGATAAACGGCGCGGAAGGCGCGGCCGACGTCCTGGGTGAAGGCGAAGGTCTTGTCCCAATCGCTCTCCAGGTAGTCGTAGAAGATGCCGCCGACGCCGCGCGGCTCGTTGCGGTGCTTGAGGAAGAAATAGTCGTCGCACCATTTCTTGTATTTGTCGTAGGGCCCTACGTCCGGGTGCGCATCGCAGGCCTTTTTCATCGCCGCATGAAAGGCGATCGAATCGGGATCGGCTTGGGTGCGGCGGCGATCGAGCACCGGCGTGAGATCCGAGCCGCCGCCGAACCAGGCCTTCGAGGTAACGACGAAACGCGTGTTCATGTGCACCGCCGGTACGTGCGGATTGTGCGGGTGCGCGATCAGCGAAATGCCGGAGGCCCAGAAGCGTGGGTCGGTGTCGGCGCCGGGGATGTCCTTGCGGAACTCGGGCGCGAATTCGCCGAACACCGTCGAGCAGTGCACGCCGACCTTCTCGAACACGCGGCCGCGCATCATCGCCATGACGCCGCCGCCGCCCGGCGAGCCGGTATGGTCGGTGCGGTTCCACGGCGTGCGCGCGAAGCGGCCGGCAGCGCGGTCGGAAAGCGGCGCCGTGGCGGGCAGGGCATCTTCGACCGCCTCTAAAGCCGCGCAGATGTCGTCGCGCAGCGCCTCGAACCAGGCGCGGGCGCGCGTCTTGCGCGCTTCGAGCTGTTGGCTCACGTCAGTCATTCCATCTTGAGCCGCGCTTTGGCCGCGTCGAGGTCATCCTTGCGGAAGCTGCCGGCACAGTCGCGTTCATAAGCCGTCAGGCCGTCGTTGAAGCGGGCGAGCTGGGTGCGATAGGCCTTGGTGTCGCGGTCCAGTGTTTTCTGCATCTCAGCGCGCTCAGTGATGCTGTGCTCGAACTGGGCGCGCATCTGATCCTCGGTGCGGTCCGGGCGCGGGAGCTGCGGACGGTCTTCGAGATTGCGCGAATAGGCGACCCGTGAGGTAGTGTCCTGGATCACGATCATCTGCTGGTCGAGCGAGACCGCCAGCCGGTCGAGATCGCGCGCGCTGCGCAGACAAGCCTCGAGCCGCGCGGCGTCAAGCGCCGGCTGGCTGCCCGGCACAGCGGGCGGCCGCGCCAGCAGCTCGCGCAGCAGATTGCGATTGACCCAGGCGGCATCGGCGCACGCGCCGAAGGCCAGCGTGGCCAAAAGCGCCACGCCGGCCGGTGCCGCAGATCGGAGCCGAGATGTCGTCATCGCAGGCTCAAGACTATCACCCGGCCCCGCCGCCCGTCTGCCGCAGCGCCTCGCCGGCAACCAGCGCCGCCGCCATCGCCACATTGAGCGAGCGGAGTCCCGCGCGCATCGGGATGCGCAGACGCACGTCGGCCGCCCGATGAACGGCCTCGGGCACGCCCGAGCTTTCGCGGCCGAGCAAGAGGATATCGTCGCCGGTATAGGCGTGGTCGAGATAGGAGCGGTCCGCGGTGGTGGTCAGCAGCACGAGGCCGAGCCGCTCGTGGCGCCGCCAGGCGTCGAATTCGGCCCACGAGCCGTGGCGGACAATCGCAACCTTATCCAGGTAATCCATTCCGGCGCGGCGGAAGGCGCGGTCGGTCACCGGGAAGCCGGCCGGCTCGACGATGTGGGCCTCGATTCCCAGACAGGCACAGAGGCGCAGGATCGTGCCGGTGTTTTGCGGGATGTCCGGTTCGTAGAGGGCAATGCGCATCGGCTCGCCTGTCAAATTGTGGCATTGACGCCACCCCACGCGCCTAAGACGAATGATTTAGTGTGGGTCACTGCCGGGGCCGCGATACCGGGCTTGCACTCGCATCGCAAGGGTGCCAATAGAGCCTTGCCGCAGCGCAATCCTGCCCTTGGGAAGGGTTGCCGGAGCCGGCCTGCCCCGCCGCCGAGGTCTTTAACCTCGGTCCCAGCCGCGGGCGGATGACCAGCCGGGGGAGAGGGACTAGGACGTGACCACCGTGTCTTCCGCGGAGCACAGTCGCCGCGATTTTCTCTACATCGCCACCGGGGCCGTCGCCGCCGTGGGCGCAGCGGCGACCTTGGTGCCGCTGATCGGGCAAATAAATCCCGATGCTTCGACCATAGCCGCCGGCGCGCCGGTCGACGTCGATCTTGGCCCCATCGCCGAGGGCCAGATCGTCAAGGTGTTCTGGCGCTCCAAGCCGATCTTCATCTTCCATCGTACCAAGCACGACATCGAACTGGCGCAGAACGTGGATGTCGCGGCCCTGCCGGACCCGCAGCCGGATTCGGCGCGCGTCAAGAAGGGTCACGACCAGTGGCTCGTGGTCATCGGCATCTGCACCCATCTCGGCTGTATCCCGCTCGCGCACCAGGGCAACTATGACGGCTGGTTCTGCCCGTGCCACGGCTCGCAATACGATTCGTCCGGTCGCATCCGTCAGGGTCCGGCGCCGAAGAATCTCTATCTCCCGCCTTATTCGTTCGTCTCCGCCTCCAAGATCAGGATCGGCGAAGAATCCACGCAACCGGCCTGACGCCTTAAGATTCCCGAAGGTTCGATCATGAGCGGAAACTCGACCTACAACCCGCAGAACAAGGTTCTGCAATGGATCGAGAAACGGCTGCCGATCGGCGGCCTCGTCTATTCTTCCTTCGTCTCCTATCCGACGCCGCGCAACCTGAACTATTGGTGGACCTTCGGCGGCATTCTCTCTTTCATGCTCGGCGTGCAGATCGTGACCGGCATCGTGCTGGCGATGCACTACACGCCGAACGTCAATCTCGCCTTCAATTCGGTCGAAGGCATCATGCGTGACGTCAATTACGGCTGGCTGCTGCGCTACCTGCACGCCAACGGCGCCTCGATGTTCTTCTTCGCCGTCTACATCCACATGTTCCGCGGCATCTATTACGGCTCCTACAAGGAGCCGCGCGAAGTGCTGTGGATCCTCGGCGTCATCATCTACCTGGTGATGATGGCGACCGGCTTCATGGGCTACGTGCTGGTCTGGGGGCAGATGAGCTTCTGGGCGGCGACCGTGATCACCAATTTGTTCTCCGCCATTCCCGGCGTCGGCGACGCCATCGTCACCTGGCTGTGGGGCGGCTACGCCGTCGGCAATCCGACACTCAACCGCTTCTACTCGCTGCACTACCTGCTGCCCTTCGTCATCGTGGGCGTGGTGGTGCTGCACGTCTGGGCGCTGCACGTCGTTGGCCAGAACAATCCGACCGGCATCGAGCCGAAGTCGGACAAGGACACGGTGCCGTTCACGCCCTATGCGACGACGAAGGACGCCTTCTTCATCGGCGTGTTCTGCATCCTTTTTGCCTGGTTCGTGTTCTACATCCCGAACTATCTCGGCCATCCGGACAACTACATTCCGGCGAACCCGGCGGTGACGCCCGCGGAGATCGTGCCGGAATGGTATTATCTGCCGTTCTACGCCATCCTGCGCTCGATCCCGGACAAGCTGCTCGGCGTCATCGCGCTGTTCTCCTCGATCCTGATCCTCGCCTTCCTGCCGTGGCTCGACACCTCGCGGGTGCGCTCGGCGCGCTATCGGCCGCTGTTCAAGCAGTTCTTCTGGCTGTGGGTGATCGCCTGCATCGGGCTCGGCTATCTCGGCTCCAAGCCGCCGGAGGGCATCTACGTGATCCTGTCGCGGGTGTTTGCCTTCTACTACTTCGCGTTCTTCATCGTCATCCTGCCGCTGCTCGGCATCTTCGAGAAGACCAAGCCGTTGCCGAATTCGATTTCGGAATCGGTTCTGGGCGCCAAGGCGTGAGGACGGTCATGAACGCACGTCACACGCTCTTCGCCCTTGCCGTTGCCGGCATTGCCACGGCGGCTGCTGCGCCGGCCATGGCGCAGGTCGAGCAGGTGTCGCCGCCTCGGCAGACATGGTCCTTTGCCGGGCCGTTCGGCAAATACGACGAGGCGCAGCTGCAGCGCGGCTTCAAGATCTATCGCGAGGTCTGCTCGAGCTGCCATTCGATGAACCTGCTGGCGATCGGCAGCTTGGCCGATCCGGGCGGCCCCGGCTTCACCGAGGCGCAGGTCGCGCAGATCGCTTCCGAGTACAAGATCGACGACCTCGACGACAAGGGCCAGCCGATCCAGCGCCCCGGCCGTCCGGCCGATCATTTCCCGGCGCCGTTCCCCAACGCGCTCGCCGCGGCCGCGGCCAACGGCGTTGCGCCGCCCGACATGTCGACGCTCGCCAAGGCGCGCGGCTACACCCGCGGCTTCCCCTTGTTCCTGTTCGACATCGTCATGCAGTACCAGGAGCAGGGGCCCGACTACATCGCCGCGATCCTCCAAGGCTACAAGGATCCGCCGCCAAAGGGCTTCAACCTGCCGGAGGGCGGTCACTACAACGAGTATTTCCCCGGCCACAACATCGCCATGCCGCCGCCGCTGCAGGACGGGCAGGTTACCTTTGACGACGGCGCGCCGAACAAGTTGCAGGATGAAGCAAAGGACGTTGCGGCCTTCCTGATGTGGGCCGCCGAGCCGCATCTCGTGCAGCGCAAGCGCATCGGCTTCCAGGTCATCATCTTCCTGATCGTGCTGTCGGGCCTGCTCTACTTCACCAAGAAGAAGGTGTGGTCGGACATAAAGCACTGACCCGGCGCGCGCGAGTTTGCAAAGGGCCCCCTTCCGGGGCCCTTTGTTTTTTGGCTTGATGGCGCCCCGCTTGTCTCAGTATATATTACAGTATATACTAGACTAAATGGATCTTATTTTCGAGTGTGATCCGGCAAAGCGCGCTTTGCTGCTGCAAGCGCGCGAGTTTGATCTTCTCGACATGGCTGAAGTGTTCGAGGATCCGCGACGAATCGATTTTCCCGATCTGCGGTTTGACTACGGCGAGGAGCGCCGGGTCACCATCGGTTCGGCGCTGGGACGGGTATTCACGGTGATCTATACCAAGCGCGGTCAGGTCATCTGGCTGATCACGGCCTGGCCGTCGAACAGAAAGGAGCGTATTCGCTATGGCAAGCGGTAAGCCTATCACGTTCACGCGTCTTTCCGACGGGACCTTGTTGCGCCGCCGGAGTGACGGCAGTTTTGCGCCGGTCCGCAGCAAATCAAACCGCAAGCGGATCGCGCAATGGTCGGATGCTGAGATCGAACGCATGGCGGCATCCGACCCGGATCATCCGGCGCTTGACGACGAGTTCTGGCGTGCAATCGATGAGCCGCAGCGCAAGCAGGCGATTTCGATCAAGCTCGATCAGGACGTGCTGGCGTTTTTCCGCAGGCAGGGCCGCGGCTATCAAACCCGCATCAATGAAGTGTTGCGGCGCTATATGCATGGCCGGCGCAAGGCCGGTTGATGTTGCGAGACAGCGAGCAGCCAATGACCAAGGCGGTTCTCGGCATCGTTGGCGGCTCCGGCATCTACGATCTGCCGGGTCTGCAAAACGCGCGCGAGCAGCGCGTCAAAAGCCCATGGGGCGAGCCGTCCGGGCTCTTGCGCATCGGCGATATTGGCGGCCTGCCGGTCGTGTTCCTGCCGCGCCATGACAAGGGTCACCGGCTGTCGCCGTCCGATATCAATTACCGCGCCAATATCGACGTCCTGAAGCGCGCCGGCGTCACCGATCTGGTCTCGCTGTCGGCCTGCGGCTCGTTCAAGGAGGACTTGCCGCCCGGCACCTTCGTGCTGGTCGACCAGTTCGTCGACCGCACCCACAGGCGCGAGAGCTCGTTCTTCGGCAAGGGCCTGCGTGGCGCACGTGTCGATGGCGCATCCGGTTGCGCCGCGTCTGCGCGCGCGCATTGCCGAAGCGGCGCTGAAGGAAGGCATCGAGCCCAAGCTCGGCGGCACTTATGTCTGCATCGAGGGGCCGCAGTTCTCGACTTACGCCGAGAGCATCACCTACAAGTCGCTCGGCTATTCGGTGATCGGCATGACCAACATGCCGGAGGCGAAGCTCGCGCGCGAAGCCGAGATTTGTTACGCCACTATCGCCATGGTCACCGATTTCGACTGCTGGCACCCCGAGCATGACGCGGTGACGGTGCAGCAGATCGTCAAGGTGCTGCACGGCAACGCCGAGAGCGCCAAGCGCCTGGTCGGGCGACTGGCGCGCGATTTTCCCCGCGAGCACGAGCCGTGCCCGGTCGGCTCCGACCGCGCGCTCGACACCGCGCTGATTACGGCGCCGGAAGCGCGCGATCCTGAGCTGATCAAAAAGCTCGATGCCGTGGCCGGCCGGGTGCTTGGAAGCAACCTGACGGTTACATCGGCGGCGGCAGGTCCTTGGTGCCGACGGTGATCCGGCCCGCCTCGAGCGAGCCGTCGCCGTTCTTGGTCGCGCCCACGATGACCACGGGTGCGTCCGGCTTGAGCTCGCTGCGGTTGCCGGGCACCAGCGACACCACCTTGGTGCTCGGCGTGATGCGGACGGTCTTCGAGCCGCCGTTGTAATCGACGGTGAGGCTGTTGCCGTTGATCGTGTTGACCTTGTTGTCCGCGACTCTGCCGGGCCGCTGCGCCACCGTTCCGTTGGTCATGCTGCTTTTCGGCGCCAGGTCCCAGGCGCGGTTGCCTTCACCGGCGCCCTGCAGCGATTTGGGGAAGATGTGGATTTCGATCGCCTGCAATGTGCCGTCGGTTCGCGGCGTCGCCGCCGTGCCGATATAGCTGCCGGGCCTGATATCGGACAGGCTCGCCTTGGCGACCGACACGACCCCCGTGTTGTCGGCAAGGCGGACCGTGGCCGAGGTTCCGTCGGCTTCTTTGATGTTGACGGTATTGCCATCGACGCTGGTGATGGTGCCGCGCACGTTGAGCGGCGAGCCCACGGCCAGGGCCGGGACCGGGCTCAGCGCGAAGAGGGCTGCGATTGCGAAAAGCAGCGTGTTGCGGTGTTTATGCGTCGTCATGGGATCACTCGAGTCCTTGTAAACCCCCCGTCGGTAGCGTCGGGGACAAGACTCCGAGCGGATGGCTTTCGTTCCGCGCCGTTCATCACAGTCGCGTGGGAAATCGGGGCAAGGTAGCAAGATCTTGCGGTCATCGTGCCCGCGCTTGTCGCGGGCATCCCGCTTCGGTAGGCATTGTGGAACTCTCATCGGGATGGCCGGACAGCCCCGGCCATGACACGCCTTATGGCCGACCTTGACACTGATCTGCGCGACGCGGTCCGCTCGATCCCGGACTATCCCAAGCCCGGGATCGTCTTCCGCGACATCACCACGCTGCTTGGCAACGCGCGCGCTTTTCGCCGCGCGGTCGACGAGCTGGTGCAGCCCTGGGCCGGCATGAAGATCGACAAGGTGGCGGGCATCGAGGCGCGCGGTTTCATCCTCGGCGGCGCGGTGGCGCACCAGGTCTCCGCGGGCTTCGTGCCGATCCGCAAGAAGGGCAAGCTGCCGGCCAAGCGCGTCAGCGTCTCCTACGCGCTGGAATACGGCGAGGACACGGTCGAGATGCACGCCGACGCGCTGGTGGCCGGCGAGCGCGTGGTGCTGGTCGACGACCTCATCGCCACCGGCGGCACCGCGGCGGCGGCGGTCAAGCTGTTGCGGCAATTGGGGGCGGAAGTGCTCGCCGCCTGCTTCGTCATCGATCTGCCCGACCTCGGCGGCGCCGCGCGGCTGCGCAAGCTCGACGTGCCGGTGCGGACGCTGATTTCATTTGCCGGGCATTAGCCGCGATGCGGCCCCCAGGGGCCGTCGTCTGACGGACCGGATGTCGGCTCCGGGCCCCAAGGGCCTTGCTGGTCGCCAGGCTGCTGCTGCCGCTCATTGCCCCACGGCCCGGAATCGGCCGGCGCGGCATCGGCGGGCGCTGTGTCTTGCGGCGCTTCGAGCTGCAGCGGCCCGGGGTCGTGGCCGCCGGCATATTTGATCAGCGCCGCGACGCGGTCCTCGACCGACGGATGCGTATCGAAAATATTGGAAAAGCCCTCGCGCGGATTGTCGACGCACAGTTCCATCACGGCGGAGGTGGCGTGCGTCAGCTCGCCGCGGCCCTCGATCTTGCGCAGCGCCGAGATCATGGCGTCGGGATTCTTGGTGAGATCGACCGAGCCCGCGTCGGCAAGGTATTCGCGCTCACGCGACAGCGCGAACTGGATGACCACCGACAGAATCCAGGACACGATGATCAGCGCCAGCCCGATGAGGATGGCGAGGCCGGCCGCGCCGCCCTGACGGTCGTCGCTGCCGCGGCGGCGGAAGCCGCCGAAGCCGCCATAGAAGCTTGCCTGGAAGAACAGGCGGAACACCATCTCGCCGAAGAACGAAATGACGCCGGCGATCACCACGGCGATCACCATCATCTGCACGTCGCCGTTGCGGATGTGGGTGAGCTCGTGGCCGAGCACGGCTTCCATCTCGGCGTCGTCGAGCGCGTTCATCAGCCCGCGCATCACCGTGATCGAATATTGCTTCTCGGTGAGGCCGGTCGAGAAGGCGTTGAGCGCGGGGTCTTCCGCGACGCGCAGCGTCGGCATGGTAATGCCGCGCGAGATGCAGAGGTTCTCCAGGAGATTGTAGAGCCGCGGCTCCTGTTGGCGCGTGATTTCGCTGGCGCCGGTCACCGCGTCGATCATCGACTGGTGGAAGAAGTAGGCGATGATAATCCAGAGGACGGCACCGCCGGTTGCCCAGGGCAA
The DNA here is from genome assembly GCA_963822035.1 of uncultured Alphaproteobacteria bacterium. Classification (GTDB taxonomy): domain Bacteria; phylum Pseudomonadota; class Alphaproteobacteria; order Rhizobiales; family Xanthobacteraceae; genus Pseudolabrys. The sequence continues at coordinate 276,766 of CAWGGC010000005.1, forward strand.
GGCGATGATGAAATCGTATTCGGCGGCACGGAGGAGATAATCGAGCGGCGCGTTGATCGACAGCGCCTCGGCCAGCAGCGCGCCGGCGAACACCATCACATAGACCAGCACGAACAAGCCGATCAGCAGCGCGATCGAACGCCGCTTGTTGGCGCGGATGTAGGTGTAGAGACCGTAGGCGGCCATCGTCTTTTCCGCTTTTCCCGGGCGCAGCGCAACACGTTAGTGGTGCGCTGCAGACCCGGGATCGCAAGAGTGTTTGGCGGTCCCGGATCTGCGGTGCACCGCTATTGCGCTGCACCGCGTCCGGGACAGAGCATTAAAACTTCACGCTCGGCGCCTGTTCCAACTGGGCGCGGTCGCCGCCGACGTCGAAGAACTCGCGCGGGGCGAAGCCGAACGAGGCGGCAAACAGCGCCGCCGGGAACTGCTGGATGCCGGTATTGTATTCCTGCACCGCGTTGTTGAAGAAGCGCCTGGAGGCCGCGAGCTTGTTCTCGATGTCGGACAGGTCCGACTGCAACTGCTGGAAGTTCGCGTTGGCTTTGAGGTTCGGATAGTTCTCCGACAAGGCGAACAACTGGCGCAGGGCGCCGCTGAGCACGTTCTCCGCCGCGACCTTCTGTTCGACGCTCGGCGCCGCGACCGCTGCGTTGCGCGCCTTGACCACGGCTTCCAGAGTTCCGCTCTCGTGCGCGGCGTAGCCTTTGACCGTCTCCACCAGGTTGGGGATGAGGTCGTGGCGCTGCTTGAGCTGCACGTCGATGTCGGCAAAGGCCTGGTTGGTGCGCTGCCGCATGGCGACCAAGCCGTTGTAAACGCTGATCACCCAGAGGATGACGACTACGAGGACACCGAGAATGATCCATGCGGTGGTGGACATGAGGAAAGCTCCTGGCGAGGCGGACTACGCAGTAGACCCTATCCTAAATGGGAACCGTACCGGCAATGGGGTAGTCCGCTCTATCCTCTTGATCCGACAAAAAAAGACCCCGAGCCGAAGCTCGGGGTCTTTCGCCAGACGGCTATTCGGGGGGTAAGGGGGGAGCCGCCCGACTGAAATACACTGGGCCTTAACGCCGTCCCCGGGCTTTGGTTCCTGGGGGCTCCCCCATCACGTAAACTTTTTTTCCACAGGGTTCGCGGCCGTCTCACCAAGGTCATGATCCCGAAGTTCCATAGCGCGTACGGGGTTGCATGTTCGGAGGGTTCCATGACCACGATCACGATCAGATGCCCCAATACCGGCCGCCCAGTGTCGACGGGCATCGAGACGGTACCGGCGGTTTTCCGTAAATTGCCCAAAGTTTCCAGCAGGACGCTTTGTCCGGCCTGCGGCGAGGAGCATGTCTGGTCGGTCGCCTCGGCCTGGCTTGCCGGCGAACCGCAACCGCTGCGTCTGGTGCGCGGCCACAAGGTCGAGGCGGCTTGAATTTCGTTCCAGCGGCGGCGCAGCGGCCCCAAGGCTTCATCCGTCATGCTGAGGAGGCCGCGAAGCGGCCCTCGAAGGATGAACGGCCCGAGTGGGTCACCCTTCGAGGCTCGCGCTGCGCGCGAGCGCCTCAGGGTGACAGTTATATGGTCAGCTCGCTTCGCGGAACCTGACCGCCACTTCGAGGTCGACCGACACGAGCTGCGACACCCCGCGCTCGGCCATGGTGACGCCGAACAGGCGATTCATCCGTGCCATGGTGATCGGGTTGTGCGTGATAATGACAAAGCGTGTGTCGGTCGACTTGGTCATCTCGTCGAGCAGGTCGCAGAAGCGCTCGACGTTGTGATCGTCAAGCGGCGCGTCGACCTCGTCCAGCACGCAGATCGGCGCCGGGTTGGTGAGGAACACGGCAAAGATCAGCGCCAGCGCGGTCAATGCCTGCTCGCCGCCCGACAGCAGCGACAGCGTCGCCGGCTTCTTGCCCGGGGGCTTGGCCAGGATCTCGAGGCCGGCTTCCAGCGGGTCCTCGCTCTCGATGAGCTGCAGTTCCGCGGTGCCGCCGCCGAACAGTTCCGTGAACAAATGCTGGAAGTGCCTGTTGACCTGCTCGAACGACGACAGCAGCCGTTCGCGCGCCTCGCGGTTGAGGCTCTGGATGCCGAGCCGCAGCTTGCCGATCGCCGCCACCAGATCGTCGCGCTCGGTGGTCAATGACGTGTGCTGCGCCTCGATCTCACGCAGTTCTTCTTCGGCGCGCAGGTTGACCGCGCCGAGCCGCTCGCGCTCGCGGCGCAGCCGCTCGAGCGTTGCCTCGATGTCGGCGACCGCGGGGGCTTGCGTGTCCGGCTTGAGCCCCGCCAGTTCGGCCAAACCCGACGGCTCGATCTCGAGCATGTCGTGGATTTCGCGGGCAATGTCGGAGAGCCGGCGCTTGGCGCCTTCGTGACGTTCCTCGGCGCGGCCGAGCGCTTCGCGCGCGGCGCTGGCCGCTTCGAGCGCGGCGCGGGCGTCGCGGTCGGCGGCGGCGAGCGCGTTTTCGGCTTCGGCCAGACGGTCGGCGCAGGCGCGGCGCTCGGCCTCCGCCTTGCCGATTTCGCCGATCAGGGCATTGCGCTTCGCGGCAAAGACTTGCGGCGCGTTTTCGAGCTCGGTGCGGTCGCGCTTGGCCTCGGTGATGCGCTGCTCGAGCGTCGCGAGCTGGTTGCGCGCGCCCTCCTGCCGTTCGGCCCAGCCGGCCTTGTCGGCGTTGAGCGAAGCAAGCCGCCGGTCGGCGAGCTCGGCCTCGCGCACGATCGCCTGCTGCTCGGCCTGCACTTCGGCGAGCGTTGCGCGTTTTGCCGCGATGTCGTCGCGCACGCTCGCGAGCCTGGCCTCGAGATCGGCGGCGGGCGCGAGATCGGCGAGCGCGCTTTCGGCCTCGGACTTGGCAGAAGCTGCTTCGTCGCGGCTGGCGACGAGCCGCGTACGCGCCTCGGCGAGCGCCGAGAGCCGCGCCGCCTGTCGGTTCAAGTCGCGCTCGCGCGCGCGAGTTTCCGTTTCGGAGGTGCTCGCGGCATCGAACGCGGACTGCGCGGCTTCGAGCGCGGCGCGCCGCGCATCGAGTTCGGCGCGCACGATGGCAAGCTCGCCGTCGATTTCGGCCATGCGGCCGCGCTGGGCAAGCCGCCGCGCGGCGCCCGTGGGCGCGTGCGCCGCGGCGACAAAGCCGTCCCAGCGCCACAGGTCGCCTTCCGGCGACACCAGCCGCTGACCGGTCTTGAGCGCGCCCGCAAGCGTTGCCGCGGTGGCGCGGTCGGTGACGCCGATCTGCGCCAGCCGCCGCGCCAGCTGCGCCGGCGCTTTCACGTAGAGCGACAAAGGCTCGACGCCCTCGGGCAATGCCGGATCGCCGCCGCCTGAAACGGAGCTCCAGTGCATCGGCGAGGATTCGTCGATCGAGGCATCGAGGTCGTCGCCGAGGGCGGCGCCGAGCGCTTTCTCGTAGCCTATCTCGACCGAGATGTTGTCGATCACCGGCGGCCACAGATTGCGGGTTTCCGGCGCAATCATCTTTGCGAGCGTCTTGGCCTCGGTTTCGAGCCGCTGCACGCGCTTTTCCGCTTCGCTCAAGGCGGCCTGCGCCGCTTCGCGCTCGTTGCGGGCGACATTGCGGGCGGCTTCCGCGGCGACGGCGGCGGCCTCTGCTTCGGTCAGCGCGGCTTGCGCACCCTCGACCGCGGCGGCAAGCGGCGCGTGGTCGGCGCTGTGCAGCGTCGTGAGCTCGCGCTCGATCGCCTCGACCTCGCCGCTGAGGCTGGCGATGCGCTCGGCATGCTCGCGTGCGGCGTTCTCGTGCTGACGGCGCTGTGCGGTGAGCGCCGCAAGCGCAGTGGTGAGCTCTGAAAACACCTTTTCGGCGGCGGAGAGGGCTTCGCTTGCCTCGGCGACGCGCGCGTCGACGCCGCGAACGCTTGCCGGCATTCTCGCGCGCCTCGGCGCGGATCGCTTCTTCTTCCGCGGCGAGGCGGGCGAGCGGCCGCTTCGGCGTCGGCGGCAAGGCGCTTCTCGCGGTCGATATCGGCGGCGAACTGCACGAGCCGCACGTCAAGCTCGGTGATGCGGTCCTTGGCGCGCTGCTCCTCGCGGTCGAGTTCCTGTTGCGCCACGTTGAGCCGGTGCAGCGCGGCGCCGGCGCGCGCTTCGGCCTCGCGCAGCTCGGGCAGCGAGGCGGCGGCCAGCGCCTGGCGCTTGGAGGCCTCGGCTTCCGCCTCGGTGCGTGCGGCGACCTCGCGCACGCCCAAATCCTTGGCGTGTTCGGCTTCCGCCGACCTCGATGCTCGCCGCGCTCCAGCGCAGGTGGAACAGCATCGCCTCGGTCTTGCGCACCTGCGCCGAGACGGTGCGGTAGCGGATCGCCTGCTTGGCCTGCTTCTTTGAGCCCGTCGATCTGGGCGGCGAGCTGGCCGATGACGTCTTCGACGCGCAGCAGGTTGGTTTCCGCCGACTTAAGCCGCAGCTCCGCCTCATGGCGGCGGGCGTGCAGGCCGGAAACGCCGGCGGCTTCTTCCAGCACGCGGCGGCGCTGCTCGGGCTTGGCCTGGATGATCTCGCCGATGCGGCCCTGATGCACCAAAGCGGGCGAGCGGGCGCCGGTCGAGGCATCGGCGAAGACGATCTGCACGTCGCGGGCGCGCACCTCGCGGCCGTTGATGCGGTAGTTGGAACCGGCCTCGCGCTCGATGCGGCGGGCGATTTCCAGCTTGTCCTGGTCGTTGAACTGCGAGCGGCGCCGAGCGCGTCGAATTGTCGATGGAGATCGCGACTTCGGCGTTGTTGCGCGCCGGCCGCGTGTTGGAGCCGGAGAAAATCACCTCGTCCATCGAGGAGGCGCGCATGGATTTGTACGAGGACTCGCCCATCACCCAGCGCAGCGCTTCGACAAGATTCGACTTGCCGCAGCCGTTCGGCCCGACCACGCCGGTCAATCCCGGCTCGATCAGGAAATCGGTCGGCTCGACGAAAGATTTAAAGCCGAGCAGGCGCAGTCGCGTAAGCTTCATGGTTCAGGACTTCGTGTTCGCGCGTGTTTGGAATTTGGCCGGGCCATGCACGCGGATTCGAAGCGAATCGGCTGACTGAGGAATTCATTAGCAGATTCGGGCCTGTTCGGCCGGCCGCGTGGTGTCATTGCCGGGCGGAGAATGAACAGGGCGCGGCGCCGGGGCAACAGCGCGGCGTGCGCTCGGCCGGTTTTCCCGGCTTTCCGACGTTGAGGGCGTTTGCGACGGGGATTCCGCCCGGTCCGGACGCCGGATTCGGGAAAAACCCTTATGCCTTCTTGAGATAGGGGTCGATCACCTTGGCCATGTCCTCGATCGACAGGGCGCCGGTCACCTTGGTGCCGTTGACGAAGAAGGTCGGGGTCGATTGCACCTTGAACTGCTTGATGGCGCGCTGGCGCACGTTTTCGATGCCGTCGAGGATCTGCTGATTCGACAGGCACGCATCGAAGCTCTGCTCGGTGAAGCCGGCCTGCTTGGCGATCGCCATCATCGGCGGGATCGGCTTCTCCACCGCCCATGTCCGCTGCTGTTTGAACATGGTGTCGATCATGGCGAAGTAGTTGCTCGAATCGTCCTTGCCGGCGCAGCGCGCCAGCATGAAGGCGGCGGCGGCCAGGTTGTCGAGCGGGAACTCGCGGAAGATGTAACGCACCTTGCCGGTGTCGATGTAGCGCGTCTTCAGCTCCGGGAAAGTGGTCTCGTCGAAATGCGCGCAGTGCGGGCAGGTCATCGAGGCGTATTCGATGATGGTCACCGGCGCGTCGGCTTTGCCCATGACCATGTCCGGCAGCGCTTCCGGCTTCATCAGTTCGGCCGGCGTCGATCTTGTCGTCGGCCGCGCCGGGGAAGCGGCAGCGCCGAGCCGAGCAGGGCGCGAAAGCGCCAAAAGGGCGCTGCCCCGGTAAAATTCACGTCTGGTGATCTGCAATTCAGGCTCCTGGGCTTGGGCCGGCCTCAAGCCGGCCTTGGCTAGCTAGAAACAGTAATTGTGGCAATGCCGGGCCGCTCTGCCAAGGCGCTGGCCAGGCTCACTTTCGCTTGATCGCGGCGCCGAGCCGGCCGAGCGCCTGGCGCAAGTCCTCGTCCTCAATCGGCAGCCCTTCGGCGATGCGCGCGGCCACGGCCGGGTCGGGCGGCGGCGGGGCGGCCGGCTTGTCGCGGCGGCGCAAGGGTGCCTGGCGCAGCGCGATGCGGCCGACCGCCTGCCAGCCGAAGAAGCGGTTGACCCGCTCCAGGATGACCGCCGACGAGGTGCTGGATTTCCAGTGCCGCCGGGCCCTTCGACCCGCAGCACCAGGGTGGCGGGTTCCGCCGTCTCCTCGTCTTGCGGCGCGGCCAGGTGATCTTGATCGGCTCGCTGTGCGCGGCGATTTCGGGCCCGCGATCTCCGCCCAGCGGGCGATGATTTCGGCCGAGGCAAAGCCTTGCGATTTGAGCGTGTCGCTCAAAGCGGCGCCGGTCAGATCGGAAAGCGGCCGGGGAAAACTGCGCGAGGGCTTGCTCATTTGCATGGCGCTGCCATCTCATGCCGAATCGGTTCGGCCTGCCTATGACCGTAGCAGCCCGCAAGCCCCGGCGGAAGAAACCGCGCCCGATCCCGCACGACTTTGCTCGCCTGGTACGACCGCCACGCCCGCGTGCTGCCGTGGCGGGCGCAGGCGCGGCGAGCGCAGCCGATCCCTACCGGGTGTGGCTGTCCGAAATCATGCTGCAGCAGACCACCGTAAAGGCGGTGCGCCCTATTACGCGCGTTTCTGGCGCGCTGGCCGACGGTCGAGGCGCTTGCCGCGGCAAGCCTCGACGACGTGCTGCGCGCCTGGGCGGGGCTCGGCTATTACGCCCGCGCCCGCAATCTGCATGCCTGCGCGCAAAGTGGTTGCGGCGGAACATGGCGGCATTTTCCCGCAGACGGTCGAGGCGCTGCGCGCGCTGCCCGGCATCGGCGACTACACGGCGGCGGCGATCGCGGCGATTGCCTTCGATGCGCCGGCGGTGCCGGTCGACGGCAATGTCGAGCGCGTGGTGGCGCGGCTGTTCGCGGTCGAGGAGGCGCTGCCGGCGGCCAAACCGACGCATCAAGGAGCTGGCGGCCTCGCTGTTGCCGGCGCACCGTTCCGGCGATTTCGCGCAGGCGCTGATGGATCTCGGCGCCACGCTCTGCTCGCCCAAGCGCCCGGCCTGCGCGCTCTGCCCGTGGAGCGAGCGACTGCGCCGCGCATGCGCGCGGCGATCAGGAGACGTTTCCGCGCAAAGCGCCAAAGCGCGAAGGCAAACTGCGCCGCGGCGCCGCCTTCGTCGTGCTGCGCGCCGACGGCCGCATGTTGTTGCGCAAGCGGCCGGAAAAAGGCCTGCTCGGCGGCATGAGCGAAGTGCCGGGCAGCGAATGGGCGCATGATTTCGATGCGTCGCAGCGCGCTCGAGTGCCGCGCCGCGGCTCCGGCGCAAGGCTGAAATGGCGCAGGCTGCCGGGCATGGTGCGCCACGTGTTCACGCATTTTCCGCTGGAACTGACGGTATTTGTCGCGCGGTGCCGCGCCGCGCGGCGCCAAAGCGCCGGCTGGCAGCGCGCTGGGCCGCCATGCGCGCCCTGCATGCGGAGGCCTTGCCCAATGCTGATGCGCAAGGTCATTGCTCATGCGCTGGAGGAGCACGCCATGACCGCTGAGCAATGGACGCCGAACCTGCGCTATCCCGATCCCTCCATCACTGCGCTCGATCCGCGCTTCGACAAATACCGGCTGCCGCTGGCGAGCGTCGAACGGCTGTGGACCGGCGCGCGCTGGGGCGAGGGCCCGGTCTGGTTCGGCGACGGCCGCTATCTGCTGTGGAGCGATGTGCCGAACAACCGCATCCTGCGCTGGGACGAGGAGACCGGCGCGGTCAGCGTTTTCCGCAAGCCCTCGAACAACGGCAACGGCAATACCCGCGACCGCCAGGGCCGGCTCGTCACCTGCGAGCATCTCACCCGCCGCGTCACCCGCACCGAATATGACGGCACCATCACCGTGATCTGCGACCGCTTCGAGGGCAAACGGCTCAATTCGCCGAACGACGTGGTGGTGAAATCGGACGGCTCGATCTGGTTCACCGATCCGCGCTTCGGCATCCTCGGCAATTACGAAGGCGAGATCGCCGAGACCGAATTGCCGATGAACGTCTATCGCGTCGACGGCAAGAGCGGCGCGGTCACCGTGGTCGCCGACGGCATCAATGCGCCGAACGGGCTTGCCTTTTCGCCCGACGAGAAGAAACTCTACATCGTCGAATCACGCAGCGAGCCGCGCCGCATTCTGAGTCTACGACGTCGTCGTCGGGCGACAAGATCTCCAACGGCAAGCTGCTGATCGACTCCGGGCCGCAGGGCACGCCGGACGGCTTTCGCGTCGACATCGACGGCAATCTGTGGTGCGGCTGGGGCATGAGCGCCGGAGCTCGACGGCGTGCGCGTGTTCACGCCGCAGGGCGAGCCGATCGGCCATATCGCGCTGCCCGAGCGCTGCGCCAATGTTTGCTTCGGCGGCCGGCATCGCAACCGCCTGTTCATGGCGGCGGCGCATTCGCTCTATTCGCTTTACGTCAACACGCAAGGCGTGGCCGGCGGCTAGCGCTGCACGCGCAAGGGAGAAACGCGATGAAAGTGGAACGCAAGGAAGTCGGTGCCCGCATGAGCCAGATCGTCGTGCACGGCGACACGGTCTATCTCGCCGGCATCGTCGCCGCGTGCCGAACAAGGGCAAGAGCGTCACCGAGCAGACCCGCGAAATCCTCGCGCACCATCGACAAGTATCTGGCGCAGGCCGGCACCGACAAGACGCAAGCTCTGTCGGCCAACCATCTACATCACCGACATGGCCAATTTCGCCGAGATGAACGCGGTGTGGGACGCCTGGGTGGCGCCCGGCCATACGCCGGCGCGCGCGACGCGTCGAGGCCAAGCTCGCCGCGCCCGACTACAAGGTCGAGATCATGGTGGTGGCGGCGAAGTGAGCGCTTGCCGTCATGCTCGCGAAAGCGGGATCGCGGAAATATGAGCAGTCAGGGATCATGGCATTCGATTTCACGCCGCTCGTCCCGGCCGGGCTCGCCGCCGCCGGCGCGTCAAGTGGACCGGCGCCGGCCAAGTTCAATTTCACCGGCGGCAACAACGATCCCGACGAGGTGCCGGTCGAGGACCTGATGGCGGCGGCGCAGGCGGCGCTCACACGCGAGGGCCGCACCTGTCGCAATACGGCCTGCACAAGCGGGCCGCAGGGCTACAAGCCGCTGCGCGAATTTCTCGCCGCCAAGCTCAAGCGCGACGCCGGCATCGACTGCACGCTTCGACGATATCCTGATCGTCTCGGGCTCGCTGCAGGCGCTCGATCTGGTCAACGGCGCGCTGCTGGCGCGCGGCGACACCGTGATCTGCGAGCGCGACTGCTATGAGGGCACGCTCAACCGCTATTACGCGGCTCGGCGTCAACGTCGTCGGCATCCCGCTCGATGCGGGCGGCATGCGCATGGACGCGCTGGAAAAGGCGCTCGCCGATCTCAAGCGCCGGGGCGTGCGGCCGAAATTCATCTACACGATCCCGACCGTGCAGAACCCGACCGGCACGATCCTCGACGACGGGCGGCGCCAGCGATACTGCTCGAGCTCGCCGAGGACTATGGCGTGCCGATCTTCGAGGACGACTGTTATGCGGACCTGATCTGGAACGGCAAGCGGCCGCCGGCGCTTTATGCGATGAGCAAGTCGCAGAACGTCATCCATATCGGCTCGTTCTCGAAGTCGGTGGCGCCGGCGCTGCGCGTCGGCTTCATCGTCGCGCCCTGGGCGATCATGTCGCGCATGCTGGCGCTGAAGACCGATGCCGGCTCCGGCGCGCTCGAGCAGATGGTGCTCGCCGAATATTGCGCCGCGCATTTCGACGACGCACGTGCCGGCGCTGCGCCGGGCGCTTGCGCGCCAAGCTCGAGACCCTGATGGAGGCGCTCAACGAGCAGTTCGGCACCGCGGCCGAATTCGACGATCCGCCGGGCGGCATCTTTCTCTGGGTGAAGCTGCCGGACAATGTCGACACGATGAAGCTTTACAATGCCGCGCTCGCCGCCGGCGTCGCCATCAATCCGGGGCCGAACTGGTCGGCCGACAAGGCGTGGAGCAAGAGCCGCATGCGGCTGTGCTTTGCCAGCCCCTCGCACGAGGAAATCCGCGAGGGCATCGCCGTGCTGGCCGAGATCTGCCGCAAGGAATTCGGCGTGCCGGCGCGCAGCGCCAATGTCGAGCGGCGCAGGGGCCTGAGCGGCCATGGACCGAGCCCGGCATCCTCGCGATCTTCAACGACTGCCGCGCCGGGCCGCGAGGCCGAATTCGAGGCCTGGTTCCAGGGCGAGCATCTGATCGAGCGGCTGGCGGTGCCCGGCTTCCTGTTCGGCCGGCGGCACAAGGCGATCTCCGGCTGCGCCGGCTATTTCAATTTCTATCTGGTCGAGTAGCCCGGCGGTGCTGACCTCGAAGCCCTATCTCGAGCGGCTCGACCACCCGACGCCGATGACGAAGACCATCATGTCGGATATGTTCATCAACATGAACCGCACCATCTGCCGCGCACGGTGCGGCGCGGCGCCTTCCGCGGCGCCTATGCGGTGACCGCGCGTTTCAACGACGCGGTCGACCAGGACGCGCTTGCGGCGCAGCTCGAAAAGTTCGCCGCGGACACCAAGGTCGCCGGCGGCGAAATCTGGATCGCGCTCGATCCGGCCGGCCAGCCGGTGTCGATGGAGGAGAAGCTGCGCGGCGGCGACAAGAAGATCAAAGCCTGCCTGATGATCGACACGCTGCTACCAGCAGGATGCCGAAGCAATCGGCGCCGAACTCGCCCAGCAATTCGCCGCGGCCGACGTCGGCGTGTTCCGCGTGCTGTGTGGGATCGGACGAGGTGACTTGTGAAGACGCTGCTGCCTTTGGCCGAGACGATCGCGAAGCGGCTCATCGCGCGCAAAGAAACCATCGCCATTGCCGAGTCGTCGAGCGGCGGCCTGATCGCCGCGGCGCTGCTCGCGGTGCCCGGCGCCTCGGCCTATTTTCTTGGCGGCGCGGTGGTCTACACCAAGACCTCGCGTCTCGCCTTGCTCGGCGTCGGCGAAGCCGAAATGAAGGGCTTGCGGCCGTCGACCGAAGCCTATTCGCTGCTGATCGCGAGACGCATGCGCGAGCGCCACAACGCCACCTGGGCTCTTGCCGAAACCGGCGCGGCCGGCCCGACCGGCACCCGCTATGGCGATGCGCCCGGCCACACCTGCATGGCGGTCGCGGGCGCAGCCGAGCGCGCGATCACGCTGGAAACGGGCAGCGTCGACCGCGTCGCCAACATGAACGCGTTCGCCAAGCGCGCGCTGGAATTATTGATTGAGGTAATTCCGAAGTAGCAGCACTACTCGGCCGCTTCCGACATCTCCGCGCGCACCATAGCGCGGAAATCGTCGATCGACTTGAGGCCCTTCGGCGTTTCGACGTGCCAGTAGGTCCAGCCGTTGCAGGCCTCGAGCCCCTGCGCCAACGCGCCGATGCGGTGGATCGAGCCGACACGATCGCCGAGCGCCACCGCGCCATCGGCGCGAACAAGAGCAATGTGGCGCTTCTTGGCGTCGACCAGCTTGGCGCCCGGCGTCACCAGGCCGCGCTCGATCAGCGCGTTGAACGGCACGCGCGGCGCTTCGCGCGCGGTCATGAACGGCGCCAGCGTCGGCGCCTCCAAAAGCTTGGTCGCGGCGATGCGCTTTTCCGCTGCCTTGGCGTAATTCCTGTCGCGCTCGCAGCCGACAAAGCGGCGGCCGAGGCGTTTCGCCACAGCGCCGGTGGTGCCGGTGCCGCAGAACGGATCGAGCACCAGGTCGTCGAGCCGCGACGACGACAGCAGCACGCGCGCGAGCAGCGCCTCCGGCTTCTGCGTCGGATGCAGCTTCTTGCCGTTGGCGCCTTTAAGCCGCTCCTCGCCGGTGCACAAAGCGAGCGTCCAGTCGGAGCGGACCTGGATGTCCTCGTTGCCGGCCTTCAGCGTCTCGTAGTTGAAAGTGTAGCCCTTGGCGCTCGCGTCGCGCGAAGCCCAGATCATGGTCTCGTGCGCGTTGGTGAAGCGGCGGCCGCGGAAATTCGGCATCGGGTTCGACTTGCGCCAGATCACGTCGTTGAGGATCCAGAAGCCGAGATCCTGCATGATCGTGCCGACGCGGAAAATGTTGTGGTAGGAGCCGATTACCCAGATGGTGGCGGCCGGTTTCATCGCGCGGCGGCATGCTTTCAGCCAGTCGCGGGTGAACGAATCATAGGCGGCGAAACTGGCGAACTTGTCCCAGTCCTCGGTGACGGCATCGACGTGCGAATTGTCGGGACGCTTGAGATCGCCTTCGAGCTGCAAATTGTACGGCGGATCGGCGAAGACGAGGTCGACGGAACCCGCCGGCAGCTTCGACATTTCGGCGACGCAATCGCCGACCAGGATGCGCGACGACGGGGCGCTGGAAACTCCACGGGGCGCCCTTCCGGGCGCCCCGCGACGCGACACAACCATGACTCAGAACTCTGACTCAAGGACGACGCGGTCGGCGACGCGGGACCTACAACCGACAGGCCTGCACTATGGGTCGCCAAGGTGAAGAATCGGTTGACGAAAACGCGGCGCCACTCGGCAAATTCTGCCTATCGGCCCGTAGGTTACCCGCTGCCGGCAAGACGCGAAATTCGCCTGTTTCGCGCCGCCTGCGCGGCCTATTTCAGCGTCATGGAATGACCTAGGATCGCGCCATGCCCGGTATCGACACCAGCCGACAATTCGTGCCGCTGAAAATCGCGGTGCTCACCGTCTCCGACACGCGCGACAAGGCCGACGACAAGTCGGGCACGACACTTGTCGAGCGTATTCGTGACGCCGGCCATACACTCGCCGAGCGCGCCATCGTCAAGGATGAGGTGAAAGCGATCCGCCAGCGCGTGAATGCCTGGATCGAGGACAAGTTCATCGACGTGATTATTACGACGGGCGGCACCGGCTTCACCGGCCGCGACGTCACGCCCGAGGCGGTAGAGCCGCTGTTCGAGAAACGCATGGACGGCTTCGGCATGCTGTTCCTGATGGTGAGCGAGAAGAAGATCGGCACCTCGGCGATCCAGACCCGGGCGACCGCCGGCGTTGCCAACGCCACTTACATATTTTGCCTGCCGGGCTCGCCGGGCGCCTGCAAGGATGCCTGGGACGAAATCCTGGTGCACCAGCTCGATTATCGCTACCGGCCGTGCAATTTCGTGGAAATTTTGCCTCGACTTGACGAGCATTTGCGCCGGCCGAAAGCGAAAGGAGCTACCGCGTAGCGTCCCGGACAGGTAGGGTTGCGGATAATTAAAGCGGCCTCGGGGGAGGCATGTCGCTGCAGGAAAAACCGCTGCCGGCCGACGTCTCGGCTGCCGCGCTCAAAGCGGCGCTCACTGAGCGCGAACGCGAGATCGAGGAAGCTCGCGAGCGCGAAGCCGCGACCGCCGAAGTGCTCAGGGTCATCAGCGCCTCGCCCGGCGACTTGCAGCCGGTGTTTCAGGCGATCCTGGAGAACGCGACGCGCATTTGCGACGCGAAATTCGGAACGCTCTATCGTTTTGACGGAAGAGCTTTTTACCAGGATGCTGCAAAGGACACGCCCGAGGCGCTCGTCGAGCATCAGAAGCGCCAAGGCCGTTTTTTTCCCGAAGAAGGAACGCTGCTCTACCGCGTGTGGCGGCACAAGGCATTGGCGCACAGCGCCGATTACGCCGCCGAGCCAAGACTAGGCCTGTCGGCGAAATATGGTGGCGCACGATCGACTGTCGCTGTGCCGATGGTCAAAGAAGGAGAAATTCTCGGCGTCGTCGTCATCTACCGCCAGGAAGTTCGGCCCTTTAGCGACAAGCAGATCGAGCTGCTACAGCACTTCGCCGCGCAGGCGGTGATCGCCATCGAGAACGTGCGGTTGCTCAGCGAGCTGCGAGAATCGTTGTCGCAGCAGACCGCCACCGCCGACGTGCTCAAGGCCATCAGCCGCGAAACCTTCGATCTGCCGGCGGTGCTGGATACGCTGATCGCGTCGGCCTGCCGCCTGTGTGAGGCAGACATCGGCACCATCCGTTACGAAGACGGTCCGGGCTACGGTCTGGCGGCGACCTACGGCTGCCAGCCTGAGTGGCACAAGCATTTTGCCGGGTATTCGACCAAGCCGGATCGGTCTTCGGTGTTCGGGCAGACGATCCTCAAGGGCAGCACGGTCCACATCCCGGATGTCCTTGAAGACCCGGACTACTCGCGTCCGGAAGCGCAGAAGCTGATGAACTTGCGCGCCGCGCTCGGTGTGCCGCTGCTGCGCGACGGGCGCGTTTTCGGCGTCGTCAATTTATTCCGCTCGACGCCGCGCCCCTTCACGCAAAAGCAGATCGAGCTGGCCGAGACCTTCGCCGACCAGGCGGTGATCGCCATCGAGAACGTGCGCCTGTTCGAGGCCGAGCAGCAGCGCAGCGCCGAGCTTGCCGAATCGCTGTCGCAGCAGACCGCGACCGCCGACGTGCTCAAGGTCATCAGCCATTCGGCCTTCGACCTGCAGACGGTCTTGCAGACGCTCGCCGAATCCGCGGCGCGGCTGTGTGAGGCCTACGATTCAGGGTTGTTCCTGCGGCACGGCGACAAGCTGCAGACGAAAGCCCATTACGGGTCGATCGAGTGGGACTTTGCCGAGTGGCCCATCTCGCGTGACTGGGTAACCGGGCGGGCGTTCGTCGAACGGAAGCCCGTCCATGTCGATGACCTCTCCACCGCGGAAGAGTTTCCGGAAGGGCGCGCCATGGCCCTTCGCATGGGCCACCGCACCATTCTGGCGGTGCCCCTGCTCAGAGAAGATGACGCGATTGGTGCCATCACCATCCGCCGGCGCGAGATAAAGCCGTTCACCGACAAGCAGATCGAGCTGGTCAAGACCTTCGCCGACCAGGCGGTCATCGCCATCGAGAACGTGCGGCTGTTCGACGAGGTGCAGGCGCGCACCGCCGAGCTGACCGAATCGCTGGCGCAGCAGACCGCGACTTCCGAAGTACTCGAAGTCATTTCCAGTTCTCCGGGCGAGTTGGAGCCGGTGTTCGACGCGATGCTCGGAGAACGCCACGCGCATCTGCGAGGCAAAATTGGGCGTCTTGTTCCTGTTCGAAGGGGACGCTTACCGGGCGGTCGCCGTCAGCGGCCAATCCGAGTACGCGGACTGGTACCGGCGCGATCCTGTCGTCGACCTGCGCGACAGCGTGCAGATCGGCACGCCGCTCGAGAAGCTGGTGCGCGACAAGGCTGTGCTCCATTTCCACGACCTGCGCGACCACGAAGGCTATCGCGCCGGCAATCCGCGGATGAAGGCGCTGGTCGAATTTGCCGGGGCGCGGACCCATCTCGTGGTGCCGATGCTCAAGGATGATAAACTGGTCGGCGCCATCGTCATCTACCGCCAGGAAGTTCGGCCCTTCAGCGACAAGCAGATCGAGCTGGTGCAGAATTTCGCCGCGCAGGCGGTGATCGCCATCGAGAACACGCGGCTGCTCAAGGAGCTGCGCGAATCGCTTGAGCAGCAGACGGCGACCTCGAACGTGCTCGAGGCCATCAGTTCGTCGCCTGGCGATCTTGAGCCGGTGTTCCATGCGATGCTGCAGAACGCTACGCGCATTTGCGAGGCGGCGATCGGCATCCTGTGGTCCTACGACGACGGCGCGTACAGGGCCATCTCGATGCTCGGCATCTCACCGGCCTACGCCGAATATCTCAATCGCGGGCCGTTCCGGCCTGGCCCGGAAACCGGTTTGGGCCGCGTCGCCAGCGGGCAGCAGACCGTCCACATCGTCGATACGCTCGCCGAGCAGGCTTACGCCGAGCGCGACCCCTTCCGCATCGCCACCGCCGAGCTTGGCGGGGCGCGAACGCTACTCAACGTGCCGATGTTCAAGGAAGGAAAGCTGGTCGGCGCCATCGGCATCTACCGTCAGGAAGTGCGTCCGTTCACCGACAAGCAGATCGAGCTGGTGACCAGCTTCGCCGCGCAGGCGGTCATCGCCATCGAGAACACGCGGCTGCTCAAGGAACTGCGCGAGTCGCTCGAGCAGCAGACGGCGACGTCGGACGTTCTCAAAGTCATCAGCTCGTCTCCCGGCTCGCTGGAACCCGTGTTCAGCGCGATGCTGGAGAACGCGGTTCGCATTTGTCATGCGCAATTCGGCGTCATGCATCGTTTTGCCGGTGACGAATTCGAAGCCGTGGCGACGCTGAACATACCTCCAGCGCTCGAAGAATTCCTGCATCGGCGCGGTCTGGCCAAGGCAATCCCCGGCGCCGATATGGACATTTTGTACAGGTCGAAAGAGGTCGTTCACACGCTGGATATGCTGACTTCGCCTAGCCCCGCGCCGCCGGCCAAGCTTGCCGGGGCGCGGACCCAACTCGCCGTGCCCATGCTCAAGGACGGCGAACTGGTCGGAGCCATCGTCATCTACCGGCAGGAGGTCTTGCCTTTCGCGGACAAGCAAATCGAACTGGTCAAAAATTTCGCTGCGCAGGCGGTGATCGCCATCGAAAACGCGCGGCTGCTCAACGAACTGCGCGAGCGCACCGACGACCTCACCGAGTTGCTGGAGCAGCAGACCGCGACCGCCGACGTGCTCAAGGTCATTTCGAGTTCGCCGGGCGAATTGGGCCGGTATTCGATGCGATATTGGAAAACGCGACGCGTATCTGCGATGCCAGTTTCGGCAACCTGCTCATGCGGGAAGGCCGCAATTTCCGGCGCGTCGCGATCCACAACCCCCCGCCGGCGATGGCGGAGATTTGGCAGCGCCGCCCCGTCATCGAACCGGGGCAGGCGCCATGGTCGACCGCATGGCCGCGGACAAAGCGGTGTTCATCTCGCCGACGTTGCCGCGAGAATACCCGGACGACCCGATGCGCGAAATCTTGGCGGGGCGCGCTCGTTCGTCACCGTGCCGATGCTCAAGGACAACGAGCTGGTCGGCGTCATCGGCATCTACCGCCAGGACGTGCAGCCGTTTACCGACAAGCAGATTGAGCTGCTGCAGAACTTCGCCGCGCAGGCCGTCATCGCCATCGAAAATGCGCGGCTGCTCAATGAATTGCGCGAATTGCTCGAACAGCAGACGGCGACGTCGGAGGTGCTGAAGGTCATCGCCAGCTCATCCGGCGAACTGCAGCCGGTGTTCGACGCGATGCTGGCGAACGCGGCGCGGCTGTGCGGGGCAAGTTACGGGAACTTGTGGCTGCGCGATGGCGAAGGCTTCCGCAGTGCGGCGCTGCACGGGCCGCTGCCGGCGGAATATATCGAGATGGCACGCAACATCCGCGGCGGCTCGAATACGGCGATGATGCGCGTCAAGCAAACCCGGCGGCCTGTGCAGGTGTCGGACACACGGGAAGCCCGCGCCTATCTCGAGCGCGACCCGCTGGCGCTCGCCACTGTCGATATCGCAGGCGTCCGCGCGTTGCTGTCGGTGCCGATGCTGAAGGACGACGAGCTTGTCGGCGTCATCACCATTTATCGGCGTGAAGTTGGCCCGTTCTCGGACAAGCACGTCGAACTGGTGGCAAATTTCGCCAGCCAGGCGGTCATCGCCATCGAGAACGCCCGCCTGCTCAACGAATTGCGCCAGCGCACCGACGACTTGACCGAGTCGCTGGAGCAGCAGACGGCGACCTCGGAGGTGTTGAGAGTCATTTCCAGTTCCGGCGGCGAATTGCGGCCGGTGTTCGAGACGCTGTTGGAGAACGCGACGCGGCTGTGCGCGGCGAAATTCGGCAATCTCTATCTTGCCGAAGGCGACGCCTTCCGCACCACCGCGATGTACAACGTGCCGCCGGCCTTTGCCGAGGCGCGCCGGCGCGAGCCCTTGGTTCGCCCGACATCCGGGCGGCGCCCTTGGCCAGCTTGCCAGTTCGAAGAGGGTGGAGCACCTTCCGGACGTCGCCGCCGAGCAGGGCTATATCGAGCGCGACCCGATGTTCGTCACCGCCGTCGAGCTGGGCGGCTTCCGCGCGCTGCTTGCGCGTGCCGATGCTCAAGGACGGCAATTGATCGGCGCGATCGTCATCTACCGGCAGGAGGTCGGCCCGTTCACCGACAAGCAGATCGAGCTGGTGCAGAACTTCGCCGCGCAGGCGGTTATCGCCATCGAGAACGCGCGGCTGCTCAACGAATTGCGCCAACGCACTGACGATCTTTCGGAGTTGTTGGAGCAGCAGACGGCGATCAGCGAAATTCTGCGCGTCATCTCAAGCTCGCCGAGCGACGTGCAGCCTGTGCTCGCGTCGGTCGCCGAACACGCCGCTCGCATCTGCGAGGCACGCGTGGTCGATCTCGTTCTTGTGCAGGACGGCCGGCTGCGCATCGCCGCCACCGTCGGCGATCTGCCGCGGCCCAGCAGCCAGGAACTGGTGGCGCTCAATCGCGAAACTGTGATGGGCCGTTCGATCTGCGACATGCAGCCGGTTCACGTGGCCGATCTCCAAAACGCCGGAACCGACTTTCAGCTCGGCAGGGACCTTGCGGTCAAGTATGGCCACCGAAGCATTCTCGCCGTGCCGCTGATCCGTGAAGGCCGCCCGCTCGGCACCATTCTGGTGCGTCGCACTGAAGCGCGGCCGTTCGAGGACAAGCATATCGCTCTGCTCAAGACCTTTGCCGACCAGGCGGCAATCGCGATCGAAAACGTCAGGCTGTTCAACGAATTGCGCCAGCGCACCGACGATCTTTCGGTGTCGTTGGAGCAGCAGACCGCCACCGCCGACGTGCTCAAGGTCATCAGCCGCTCCAAGTTCGACCTGCAGCCGATTTTGCAAAGCGTCGTGGACACCGCTGCCCGGCTATGCCGCGCCGATCAGGCGACGATCTTCCGTCTCGACGGCAACGCCTACCGCTTTGCGGCCGGCTTCAGTCTAAACCCCGAATATATCGAGATCGAAAGGGCCACGCCGATTCTGCCCGGCCCCGGCTCCGTTATCGGCCGTGCCGCGCTTGAACGGAAGGTTGCCCGCATTGATGACGCGCTTGCCGACCCGAAATACGAGATGAAGAAAGCCGCCTCAATCGCGCAGATTTGCTCGATGATCGGCGTGCCGCTGATGCGCGAAGGTGAGCCGATCGGTGTCATCGCGCTGGCGCGCGACCGCGTCGAGCCTTTTACGGATCGAGAGATCGAATTGGTCACCACATTCGCCGACCAGGCGGTCATTGCCATCGAGAACGTGCGCCTGTTCGAAGAAGTACAGACGCGCACCGACGATCTCACCGAATTGCTCGAATACCAGACAGCGACCAGTGAAATACTGACCGTCATCAGCCGCTCGCCGACCGACACCCAGCCGGTGTTCGATATCATCGGCGAGCGGGCGGAGAAACTGTGCGACGCCGACGTCAGCGTCGTGTCCAGGGTCGACGGCGAACTGATCCAGCTCGCTTCCATTCATGGCGTGAGCAGACGAGGGGGTCGCGGCGGTGCGCAGCCGTGTATCCTTTGCCGCGGACGTGAGACGCATCACTGCCCGCACGGCGCGTCCGGGCGCCGTCGTCCATGTGGCCGACGTGCTCGCCGATCCAGCATATGATACCAAGGTCGCCGCCCGCAGCGGCCGGTTACCGAGCCTGCCTTGGCGTGCCGATGATCCGCGAGGGCGCAGGTGATCGGGACGATCTTCGTCGGCGCGCAAAGCCGCCAGGCCATTCACCGACAGCCAGATCCAGCTGCTCAAGACCTTCGCCGATCAGGCCGTGATCGCCATCGGCAATGTGCGGCTGTTCAAGGAGGTGCAGGAGCGCACCGATGACCTGCAGAGTTGCTGCAGCAGCAGACCGCCACCGCCGACGTGCTCAAGATCATCAGCCGCTCGACTTTCGACCTGCAGACCGTGCTCGACGCTCGTTGCGGTCGGCGGCCAGGCTCTGCGAGGCCGACGCGGTCAGCATTCACCGCCCGACGACGATGCCTATCCCGCGTCGAAGCTACGGCTATCTCGCCGGAATACATGAATTATCGTCAAAGCGCATCCGATCAAACTCGAGCCGCGGCCCGGGCTCGGCCGCGCGCTGCTCGACAGGGCAACGGTTCACATCATCCGATGTCGAGGCCGACCCCGAATACACATTGGCCGATGCGCAGAGAATCGGCGGCTACCGCACGATGCTCGGCGTGCCGATGCTGCGCGAGGGCGAGCCGATCGGCGTCATGACGCTGACGCGCAACGGAGGTGCGGCCGTTCACCGACAAGCAGATCGAGCTGGTCACGACCTTCGCCGACCAGGCGGCCATCGCCATCGAGAACGTGCGCCTGTTCGACGAAATCCAGGAGAAGAGCCGTCAGCTCGAGGAGGCGAGCAAGCACAAGTCGCAGTTCCTCGCCAACATGAGCCACGAGCTGCGCACGCCGCTCAACGCCATCCTCGGCTACACCGAGCTGATCGCCGACGGCGTCTACGGCGAGACGCCGGAGAAGGTGCAGACGACGGTCGCAGCGCATCATCACCAACGGCAAGCACCTGCTCGGCCTCATCAACGACGTGCTCGATCTCTCCAAGATCGAGGCGGGCCAGCTCACGCTGTCGCTTACCGACTATTCGATGAAGGACGTCGTCTACAACGTTTTCGGCGCGGTCGAGCCGCTGGCCTCGGAGAAGAAGCTCAAGTTCAAGGCCGACATCGCGCCCGATCTTCCGGCCGGGCCACGGCGACGAGCGCCGGCTGACGCAGGTGCTGCTCAATCTGGTCGGCAACGCCATCAAGTTCACCGACGAGGGCGGCGTCACCATAAAGGCGGGGCTCAAGGACGGCATGTTCTCGGTCGCCGTGGTCGACACCGGCCCCGGCATTTCCGAGGCCGACCAGGCCAAGCTGTTCCAGGAATTCCAGCAGGCCGACTCGTCGACCACCAAGAAGAAGGGCGGCACCGGCCTTGGCCTCGCGATCTCCAAGCGTATCATCGAGATGCACGGCGGCCGCGTCTGGCTTGAATCCAAGTTGGGCGAGGGCTCCGTTTTCACCTTCATGGTGCCGGTGCGCGCCGAACAGACAAAGAGGGCATCATGAGCAGGACGGTTCTGGTGGTGGAGGATCAGGAGGATAATCGCCAGATTCTGCGCGATCTCCTCGGCAACGCCGGCTACGACATGCTGGAAGCCGAGAACGGCGCCGACGCATTGACCGCGGTCGCCGCCAAGCGCCCCGACTTGATCCTCATGGACATCCAGCTGCCCA
Source organism: uncultured Alphaproteobacteria bacterium (assembly GCA_963822035.1). Lineage (GTDB taxonomy): Bacteria > Pseudomonadota > Alphaproteobacteria > Rhizobiales > Xanthobacteraceae > Pseudolabrys. Next base: position 298,028 of record CAWGGC010000005.1, read on the forward strand.
TCATGGACGGCTACGAAGCCACCCGCCGGCTCAAGGCCGATCCGAACACCAAAGACATCCCGATCATCGTGGTCACGTCCTACGCGCTCTCCGGCGACGAAGCCAAGGCGCGCAATTCCGGCTGCGACGGCTATGTCACCAAACCGTATAGCCCGCGGGCGCTGCTCGCCAAGATCAGGGAATATCTGCCTTAAGTCTCCGCCATGCATAATCCGCCGCGCATCCTCATCGTCGACGACAACGAGACCAACCGCGACATCTTGCAGTCGCGGCTGGAGCGGCACGGCTACGATCTCAAGCAGGCGGCCGACGGCGAGGAGGCGCTCGCCGCCATCAAGGAACATCTGCCCGATCTCGTCCTGCTCGACGTCATGATGCCGAAGCTCGACGGCATCGAAGTGTGCAAGCGGGTGCGGGCGGATAGCTCGCTGCCGTTCATCCCGATCATCCTCTGCACCGCCAAGGCCGACTCCAAGGACGTGGTCGCTGGGCTCGAGGCCGGCGCCGACGAGTACCTCACCAAGCCGATCGACCAGACGGCGCTGGTGGCGCGGGTCAAATCGGTGCTGCGCATGAAGGCGCTGCACGATCAGGTCAGCGCGCAGGCCAGCGAACTCGCCGGTCTCAACAAGGGCCTCGAGCAGCGCGTCGCCGAGCAGCTCGGCGAGATCGAGCGCATGAGCCGGCTGCGCCGCTTCCTGCCGCCGCAGGTCGCCGACTTGATCGTCGCTTCGGGCTCCGAGAAGGAGCTGGAAAGCCACCGCCGCGAGATCACCGCGCTGTTCTGCGACCTGCGCGGCTTCACCGGCTTTTCCGAAAGCGCCGATCCGGAAGACGTGATGACGCTGTTGCGCGACTACCACGAGGCGATCGGCACCATCATCCACAAGCACGGCGGCACGCTGGAACGCTACGCCGGCGACGGCGTCATGGTCATCTTCAACGATCCGGTGCAGGTGCCCAACCCGGCGCTCGCCGCGGTGCAGATGGCGCTGGAGATGCGCACGGGGCTCAGCGCGCTGTGCAACCGCTGGCGCCGCCTCGGCCACGAGATCGGCTTCGGCATCGGCATCTCGCACGGCTACGCCACGCTCGGCACCATCGGCTTCGAGGGCCGCTTCGACTACGCCGCGATCGGCACGGTGTCGAATGTCGCCTCGCGGCTGTGCGACGAGGCAAGCTCGGGGCAGATCCTCATCAGCCCGCGCGTGCACCTGGCGGTCGAGAACCATGTCACCGTCGAGCCGGCCGGCGAGTTCGAGCTCAAGGGCATCCGCCGCCCGCTCGAGGTCTTCAACGTCGTCGATCTCTCGGCGCCCGAGGCGAAGCAGGCCTAGATGATCGAGCTCACCACGCCGCCGTCAACGCGCAGCGATGCGCCGGTGGTGGCGGAGGCTTGCGGCGAGCAGACATAGACCACCATATTGGCGACTTCCTCGACGTTAGCGATACGCCGGATGATCGAGGACGGGCGGATGTCCTGGACGAATGTCTTTTCCACCTGTTCTGCCGACACCCCGCGCTGTTTCGCCATGGTATCGATCATGCGGCCGACGCCTTCGGAACTGGTGGGGCCGGGCAGCACCGCGTTGACGGTGATTCCGGTGCCGGCGAGCGACTTGGCCAAGCCCCGCGATACTGCGAGCTGTGCCGTCTTCGTCATGCCGTACTGAATCATGTCGACCGGAATGTTGATCGCCGACTCCGACGAGATGAACACGATGCGGCCCCAGTTCTTCTTCCGCATGCCGCGAATGTAGGCACGCGACAGGCGCACGCCGCTCATGACGTTGGTCTCGAAGAAGCGCAACCAGTCGGCATCGGCGATGTCTTCGAACGGCTTAAGTTCGAAAATGCCGATGTTATTGACCAGAATATCGGTTTCGGGGACGGCATGCACCAGCGCGGCGCAACCCGTACCGGTGGACAGATCGGCGGCAACTCCGTCGATCTGAGCGCCGGGAACCTCTGCGAGCAGTCTGTCCCTCGCCTTTTTCACCGCCTCTTCGGTACGTCCGTTGATGACGACGCGGGCGCCCGAATGGGCAAGGCCCTTGGCGATGCTGTAGCCGATGCCGAGCGTCGAGCCGCTGACCACGGCCCGTTTGTTGGTCAGATCAATATTCATGGCAACTCGTCTCGCAAAAATGGACCCGGCCCGCGCTAAATGGCGACACGCCATGCCGTTCCCAAGCCCATCTCAACGAAAGTTGAAGGCGCGCTGCGCTAAAGCGCGAGATCCCAGTGCTCGCCGATGACCGGCTTGCCCCAACTCTCGTGCGGCTCGGTGCGCATGAGCTTGAAGCCGGCGGTCTTGTAGATGTGGCGCGCCGCGGTGAGGTTGCGGTGCGTCCACAACGTGACTTTCTTGTAGTCCGCCGACCGCGCGAACGCGACGCATTCCTCGGTCAGGCGCCGGCCGAGCCCCAGCCCGCGGCCCTTGGGATCGACCAGCAGCAGGCGGACGCGGGCGACGTCGTCCGAGTCCTTGGCCAGCATGACGCAACCGACGTTCTCGCCGTTGAGCTCGGCGATCCAGGCGCGTTCCTTTTTGGCGTCGAACTTGTTGGCGAAGTCGGCGACGATCTGCGCGCACAGGCCCTCGAACGGCTCGACCCAGCCGTATTCCTGCGCGTAAAGCGCGCCATGACGGGACACGATCCAGCCGAAGTCGCCAGGCTTCGGCGCGCGCAGGATCGGCTTGGCTGCGGGCGCCGCCTCGCCGTCGAGCAGCGACTGGATCGAATCCATCGCCGCGACCAGGCGCGCCTGTCCACCTGCGTCGAGCTCGGCGAGCATGCCGCTTGCCTGCTGCTGCGAGCGCTTCTCGAGCGGCGCGAAGGCGCGATGCCCGCGCGCGGTCAGCGTCAAATGGTTTTGCCGCGCGTCCTTCGCCGACGCCTTTCGCGCGATCAGTCCGCGCTTCTCGAAAGTCTTGAGCAGCCGGCTCAGGTAGCCGGCGTCGAGATCGAGCGTCCGGGCGATGTCGCTGGCTGTCAGCCGGTCGCTCTGGCTGATCTCGTAGAGCACGCGCGCTTCGCCGAGCGGGTAGGGGCTGTCGAGGTACTCCTTGCGCAGCACGCCGATCTGCCGCGTGTAGAAGCGGTTGAAGCGGCGCACCGCGGCGATCCGTTGTCTGGGTCCCGGCGCTCATGCTGCAAGCGTCGGACAATTAGTTGACTAAGTCAAGTATCTACCGCGCCAGCCCGGCGCGCGCCGGCAGCCGGGCAAGACGCCGCCCACCGATCGCGCGCAGCAGCGCGGCGTCGGCGCTCTCATGCGGCGGATGGCCGCCGAGCTCGTCGTAAAGCGCGCGCGCCACCAGCAGCCCATGCTCAGGCTTCGGCGCGGCGAAGGAGGCGCGCAATGCTGCCAGCACCTCGGCCAGGCCCGGGCGCAGCGCGGCCGCGGTCTGCGGGCGGAACACTGCGGCGCGGCGCCGCCCCGTCCGTCATATCCGCCGTCTCGATGAAGCTGCTGACGGCGCCGACCCAGCCCGGTTCCGGTACTGTGCCGGCGATGAGGAACATCAACCACGGCGCCCTGGTCGACACCGCTGCCGCTTTCAGCCGCGTGCCGAGCGGCTCGCCTGAACTGACGAAGCGGCACCCGGCGATATCGGCGACTTCAGCGGTGGCATCGCGCGAGCCGGCGTCGGCCACCACCACCTCGCCAAGCAAGCCCGCGCTGACGCCCGGTACCAGTGCGACGAGCGTCGGCACCAGGGTACGCTCCAATTCGTGGGCCGAGACGATCACGTTGAGCATGGGAACCGCTGAATATCAAAAGCCGATTGCACCATATCAGGTAGGCGGCAGAGGGCCGGCCACGAGATCGGGCCCTGAATTCAAGCCGCCTCGAATGTTCTTGTTATGTTCACATTTGATGACTAGGTTAGCTTAATGGCTAGGTTCAACACAGCCGTCAAACGTCCATCGGGCTCGGAGCTGCCCTCCGGCCCGGTGGACAAGTTTGGCCCGGAGACCACGGGGCTGCTCGGCGTCGCCGTCGAGTTCGAGCGCCGGCGTGGCCGCGGCGCGCAGACCAATGCCACCGGCCGCTACGAGCCGCTTGCCCGCATCGCCTTCGACGACGGCTGGAGAAGCCTCGACGAACTGCCGCCCTTCAAGACCCAGGTGACGGTCGATTCAACCCGCAAGATCATCACCCGCAACGAGTCCCCCGACATCGGCTTCGACCGCTCGATCAATCCCTATCGCGGCTGCGAGCATGGCTGCATCTACTGCTTCGCCCGGCCGACGCATGCCTATCTCGGCATGTCGCCGGGGCTCGATTTCGAATCCAAACTGTTGGTCAAGCCGGAAGCCGCCGACCTGCTGGAGAAGGAGCTCGCCGCGCCGAACTACGAGCCGCGCGTCATCGCCATCGGCACCAACACCGATCCCTATCAGCCGATCGAGCGCAAATACCAGGTGATGCGGCGCATCCTCGAAGTGCTCGACAGGGCCGGCCATCCGGTCGGCATCGTCACCAAGTCGGCTTTGGTCTTGCGCGACCTCGACATTCTCGCCCGCATGGCGGAGCGCAAGCTCGCCAAGGTCGCGCTCTCGGTGACCACGCTCGATCCCGAACTTGCGCGCAAGATGGAGCCGCGCGCGGCGACGCCGATGCGCCGGCTCGAGGCGTTGCGGCGCCTGACGCAAGCCGGCGTGCCGACTACGGTGATGGTGGCGCCGGTCATCCCTGCGCTCAACGACAGCGAGATCGAGCGCATCCTCGAAGCCGCGCACGCCGCCGGCGTGCGTGAGGCCGGCTATGTGCTGCTGCGGCTGCCGCTCGAGGTGCGCGACCTGTTCCGCGAATGGCTGAAAGCGAACTATCCCGACCGCGAGAGCCACGTCTTCAAGCTGGTGCGCGACATGCGCGGCGGCAAGGACTACGATTCGAAATGGTTCGAGCGGCAGAAGGGCACTGGGCCTTATGCCTGGATGATCGGCCGCCGCTTCGAGACTCGCCTGCGAGAAGCTCGGCATGAACGAGAAGCGCATCTCGCTCAGCACCGCGCATTTCCGCAAGCCGAAGCTGGACTAGCGCGCAGTTGAGCTTGTTCTGATTTGTCATGGTCGGGCTTGTCCCGGCCATCCCGCTTAGGTTGGCATTGCGTCCCAAAGCGGGGTCACCGGAGACAAGCGCGGTGACGACAGCGTTCACTTCCGCTCCTTGATGCCGGCTTTGATCAACCGCCAGTTCACCGGGTAAATGGAGAAGGAAGCCGGCAAGCGGGGACATTTGCCGAATTGTGGGGCATCATTGACGTATCTCAATGTTTCCGCGCCAATTCTCTGATCGATATTTAGTCACATCGGGACGAATAACGCTCCACCGGTTCACCGGTCGTGAAGCAATCAATGGTTTCGAAATCAACCTTGTTCGTGATTGCGGCGCTGCAGGTCGCGCTCTTGACGTCCACAAACGCGGCTGATCGAAAGCCCGACGAGTGCGGTCTGGCTTCCTTCTATTCGACCACGAGCGAAACGACGGCGAGCGGAGAGGATACGCGCGCAGTGGATTTTACCGCCGCCCATCGTACATTGGCATTCGGCACGCTGGTCCAGGTCGAGAATCAGGAAAATGGGCGCTCGGCGATCGTGCGCATTACCGATCGCGGCCCTACCATCAGCGGAAGGGTAATCGATGTGTCGCAGGTTGCCGCGCGCGCCCTCGGCATTTCCGGTCTGACGCGGGTTTGCCTCAATATCATATCGACGCCCGAAGCTCCGCCAGTCGAGAATAAATGAGTTAAAGGTGGGCGCACCGTTGGCGCGTAGCGCCGGCGCGTCTTCAGATAATCGTGCCGAAATATGTTCCCAATGCCGGCGGTGAGCGCCATCGCCAACGCGCCCCAGAACGTCACGCGCACCGTGGCACGCAGAACGTTTGCGCCGCCTGCCCGTGCCCCGATCGCGCCCAGAAGCGCGAGAAAAGCCAAGGACGCAGCGGACACGATGAGCACCAGCGCACTCGCAGGGGATACGATGACCATGAGCAATGGCATCGCCGCGCCGACGGAGAACGATGCCGCCGAGGTCAGCGCAGCCTGCACAGGACGGGCGGTGGTGATTTCGGAAATCCCCAGCTCGTCGTGCGCATGGGCTTTCAAGGCATCTTTCGCCATCAGCTGCTGGGCAACCTGCCGGGCCAGCATCGGATCGACGCCACGCTTGACATAGATGTCGGCAAGCTCATCAAGCTCGAACGCGGGGTTCTCGCTCAACTCCTTGCGCTCGCGCGCAAGATCCGCTTGTTCGGTATCGGATTGCGAGCTGACCGACACATACTCGCCGGCGGCCATCGACATGGCGCCGGCGACCAGTCCCGCGACACCGGCGATCAAGACAGCATTCTGGTCCGCAGCCGCCGCGGCAACGCCGACGATCAAGCTTGCGGTCGACACGATGCCGTCGTTGGCGCCGAGCACCGCTGCTCGCAGCCACCCGATGCGGGTGACGAGGTGGTTCTCCGGATGCAGGCGAAGACGGCTCATCCGACATTCCGCCGGTCAGATTAGAGCCGTCCGAGCAGCATGAGGACAACCACAATGATCAGGATGGTGCCGATGAGGCCGACACCGCCGTGACCGTAGCCGTAGCCGTAGCCGCCGAAGCGGCCGCTGAAGCCGCCGGCCAGAAAAATGACGAGGAGGATGACGAGAATGAGTTCCGAGCGACATGATGTAATCTCCATTGGTAGGCCTACAACATGACTTCTTGGTAATCCAAACCGCGAAGCCCTCGATTAGCGTTCCTCAAGTGCCGCCCCGGCAAGGGCGCCGTCGGCAAAATAACGCACTACTTCTTCTCGATGGAAATGCCGCTTTTGCCGACGTTGATCTCGATGCCGGTGGTCTTCTGCCGTTCCTGGTAAAGTTGATAGCCGAACACCACAGCGACAACGGCGAGCCCGCCGATGACGGCATAAAGAACGTTGCGATTGATGGTCATGGTGCCCCCTTCAGGCTGCCGAAGCGCATTTCGGGATCGGTCTAACCTCGGCTTGTCCGCTACAGCCAATTGATTCCCAGCAGCGGCAGCACCCGTTGAAGGATCGCCGCCAGACAGACCAGTATGACGAGCAGCTTAAGAAGGCTCGCCAAACGACCGTCATTGACGAACTTTTCGATAATCCAAAAACAAATCGCACCGACAACGCAGATGATCAAAATCCCGATCAATAAAGAAATCACAGCAGTCTCCCCTGTCGTGTTGTGGACACGAGCCCTAGTCAGAAATACTCACGCACATCCGTAATGAAAAATGGCAAAACCGCAGGAACCGCGCGTTGACCTAAATCAACGCGGTGATTCATTCGTCCGCGGGTTTTAACTGACGAATGACGGCAAACAGTTTCCCTGTCGTCCACACGCACCTTTTCGCTCATTGACTTGAGTGCCCGGCTGCGCGCACATCGCCGCCATGCCTCGCGCCGCCAAAGCCAAGCCTCCGCGCCTGCCGCTCAAGGAGCCCATCCTGCGGCCGAGCTTCCGCCGCGAGCGCCGCGCGCTCGCCAAGGGCATATGGCCGGTCGCCGGTTGCGACGAAGCGGGCAGGGGGCCGCTCGCCGGTCCCGTGGTCGCCGCCGCCGTGGTGCTCGATCCCGAGCGCATCCCGCGCGGCTTGAACAATTCCAAGAAGCTCGACGCCGAAGAGCGCGAGAAGCTCTACGAGAAAATCTGCGCCACCGCCCAGGTCGCGGTCGCCTTCGGCTCGACCGCCCGCATCGACCGCGACAACATCCTGCGCGCCTCGCTGTGGGCGCTGGCGCGCGCGGTGAAGGCGCTGCCGGTTGCGCCCAGGCTCGTTTACGTCGACGGCAACAACCGCATCGACGTCGGCTGCGACTGCGAGGCGGTGGTGTCGGGCGACGCGCTGGTCATCTCGATTGCCGCGGCTTCCATCGTCGCCAAGGTGACGCGCGACCGGCTGATGGGCCGGATTGGCCTTGTCCACCCGGGCTACGGCTTCGAGCGCCACATGGGCTACAGCGTGCCTGAGCATTTCGCGGCGCTGGCCCGGCTCGGGCCGACCATCCACCACCGCAAATCCTTCGCGCCGGTGGCGGAAAAGCTCGCCTGCCTTACCGGAGCGGCCGACGCGGCTATCGACGATCTGTTGCCTCTTTAGCGCCGCTTCTCTATTCCTCCCGCTGCTTTTATCCCTCCCTCGTAGGGGGAGGGTGGCGAGCCAACGGGTCGGCGCGAAGCGCCGCCCGATGATGAACTCCGCGAGCCGGGTGGGGATTTCCCTTCAACTCGGCCTGACCCCACCCCGGCGCGCTCACGCGCGCCGACCCTCCCCTTTCAGGGGAGGGATTAAGAAGGCCACGCCGGGCCAATGCATTACGTCTCCCTGATCATCGAATTCCTGCGCGGGCGGCCGCGGCTGGTGTTCTGGGGGGTGGCGCTGACGCAGGCGGCGCTATGGACCTCGGTGCCGTCGCTGTTCTACAGCGCGCCGCCCGGCGACGTGCCGATCCTGCTTGCCATCGGCCACGAATTCCAGCTCGGCAGCTATCTCGGGCCGCCGCTCGCGTTCTGGCTCGGCGAGATCGCCTTCCGCATCGCCGGCGGCTTCGGCGTCTATCTGCTGGCGCAAGTCTGCATCGTCGTCACCTACTGGGCGGTGTTCGAGCTCGGCCGCGCTCATCGTCGGCACGCGCCACGCCGTGCTCGCGGTGCTGCTGATGGTCGGCATCGCCGCCTTCACCGTGCCGAGCCCGGATTTCGGTCCGGCGATTCTCGCGGCGCCGCTCTGGGCGCTGGCGCTGTTGCACTACTGGCGCGCCGTCGGCGAAGGCGACCGCGGCGCCTGGTTCCTGCTCGCGGTCGATCTCGGCCTGTTGTTGCTCGCCAATTATGTCGGCGCTGATCCTGATCGTGTTGATGCTTCTCTTCGTGCTGGCGGCGCCGCGCGGCCGCGCAGCGCTCGCTCATCCCGAGCCGTGGATCGCGTTTCGTGCTGTTTGCGCTGGTGATCGTCCCGCACGCCGTCTGGCTCTGGTACCGCTACGATCTCGTCCTCGGCTATTTGACCGAGGGCCGCGCTTTCGCGACCGCGCTCGGCGCCTGGCTTGTGGCTGTGCCGCCGCAATGGTGCTGACGCATCTCGGCCTGTTCCTGCTCGCCGGTCTCGCCAGCGGCTGGCCGCGGCGGCGGCGCGAGCGTGCGCCCGGAGATCGACCGCGACCCGGTCGAGGTCTTCGCCCGCGGTCTTCGTCTATTTCTTCGCGCTGATGCCGGCGCTGCGTTGCGGTCGCGGTCGCGATCGCCAGCGGCCGGCTCGGGCCGTTGCAGCGCATGGCGCCGCTTGTCGTGCTGTCCGGCCTGGCGCTCATCGTCTTTGCCGGCGACCGCGTGCTGCTCTATCGCGAGCGGCTGGTGTCCTCGACCTGGGTCGGGCTGCTGGTCGCGCCGCCGGTGCTGGTGGTTGCTCGGCATCGCGCTGTTGCCGTGGACATTCGGCGTCGATCTCGAAGGTGGCCAGCCGGCCAATGCCGAGGGCGCGCTTTTTCGCCGACAACTTCCAACGCCGCACCGGGCAGCCGCTCGAATACGTCACCGGCGATGAGCGGCATCGCGCCGCTCATTGCGCTCGGCGCGCCGAGCCGCCCGCACGTCTATTTCGACTGGGCGCCGGAGCGCAGCCCCTGGGCAACCGCCGCCGATCTGCAGCGCACGGCGGCATTCTGGTTTGGCCGGCGGCCGACAACACCGGCACGCCGCCGGCGACGCTGAAGACGCAATTTCCCGCCATGGTGCCGGAAGTGCCGCGCTCGTTCGCGCGCTCGGTGCAGGGCATGCTGCCGCTGATCCGCCTCGGCTGGGCGGTGATAAGGCCGCCAGAACGCGCCGCGCGCCGCGGTCAGTGGATAGCTTTCGCCTTCGCGCACCTTGCCGCGGAACAGCCAGTAGACGAAGACGATGTAGCCGAGGATGATCGGCAGCAGCACCAGCGTGCCGAGCAGCATGAAGATCTGGCTCGCCGGCGCCGCCGCCGTGTCCCAGACCGTGAGCGAGGGCGGCACCAGATAGGGGAAGTTGGAGATCACCAGCCCGAGATAGCCGAGCAGGAACAGCGCGACCGCGGCGAGGAACGGCGGCACTTCGCGGCCGTCGTCGAGCCAGCTCCACAGCCAGTAGGCGGTCAGCGCGGTGACCACCGGCACCGGCCACAGGTAATAGATGTTCGGCGTCGAGAACCAGCGCGCGGCGATGCGCGGCTCGGCGAACGGCGTCCACAGGCTCACCGCGGCCATGAAGGCGAGCACGGCGAAGAGCAGCGGCTTGGCCTGCGGGCGCGCGCGCGCGCGCGACCGGGCCTTCGGTCTTCATGTTGAGCAAGGTGGCGCCGAGCAGCGCGTAGCCGGCGATCATCGCCAGCCCGCAGAGCAGCGCGAACGGCGTTGCCCAGTCGAAGGCGCCGCCGGCATAGGCGCCGTCCTTGACCGGGATGCCCTGGATCAGCCCGCCGAGGATCACGCCCTGCGCGAAGGCGGCGAGCGTCGAGCCGACGGTGAAGGCGACGCTCCAGCCGGTCTTGCTGTGCGAGACGGTGCGGAATTCGAAGGCGATGCCGCGGAACACCAGCGCCAGCAGCATCACGATCACCGGCAGATAAAGCGCCGGCATGATCACCGCATAGGCGCGCGGGAACGCCACCCACAGGCCGCCGCCGCCGAGCACCAGCCAGGTCTCGTTGCCGTCCCAGAACGGCGCCATCGGTGCGCATCATCTGGTCGCGCTCGCGCTTCGTTGCTCGGCGAAGGGAAACAGGATGCCGATGCCGAGATCGAAGCCGTCGAGGATGACATACATGGCGACGGCGGTGCCGATCAGGCCGGCCCAGATCACAGGGAGATACCATTCCATGGCGTCACCTCCTCGGTGCTTCGCGTTGCGGCGGTCATCAGCGGCCGGTGCGCGAAACCCTCGGCCTCGGTCGCGAGCGCGGCTTCCGGCCCGCGTTGATCAGGCGGTTGATGTAGTAGATGCCCATCGAGAACACGACGCCGTAGCACGAGCACGAACAGCACCAGCGTCGTCAGCGATGCTGCCGCCCGGCACCGGCGAGGTGGCATCGGCGGTGCGCAGAATGCCTTCGCACGATCCAGGGCTGGCGTCCGCTCTCGGTGATGATCCAGCCGGAGATCACCGCGACGAAGCCGATCCACCAGCATTGCGCCATGATGCGCAGATACCAGCGCGTCTCGAACAGCGTGCCGCGCCACCACAGGAAGGCGCCGTAGAGCGCGGCCGCGATCATGAACAGGCCGAGGCCGACCATGATGCGGAAGGCAAAGAAGACCGGCACCACCGGCGGGCGGTCGGCCGGCGGCACGCTTTTCAGCCCGGGAAACAGCGCCGTCCCAACTGTGCGTCAGGATCAGTGACGAGCCGTGCGGGATCGAAATCGCAAAGCGGTTGGTCTCCGCCTTTTCGTCCGGCCAGGCGAAAATCTCGAAGTCGCCGGGCTCGCCGCCATCCCAATGCGCCTCCATGGCGGCGACCTTGATCGGCTGATACTCGAGCGTGTTGAGCCCGTGCTGGTCGCCGATGATGAGCTGCAGCGGCGCCAGAATCGCGGTGAGCCCGATCGCCATGCGCAGCATGGTGCGCGCCTCGTCGTGGATATTTGCCGGCGAGCGAGATAGCGCGCGCCGACCGCCAGCACCACGAAGGCGGTGGTCAGATAGGCGGCGTTGAGCATATGTGCGAAGCGGTAGGGGAAGCTCGGGTTGAAGATGACGGCGAGCCAGTCGACCGGATAGGCGATGCCGTTCTGCATCTCGTAGCCGGCCGGCGTCTGCATCCAGCTGTTGGCGGACAGGATCCAGAACGCCGACATCGACGTGCCGAAGGCGACGATCGCCGCCGACAGCACGTAGAGCCACGGCGGCACCTTGTTGAAGCCGAACAGCAGGACGCCGAGGAAAGTCGCCTCGAGGAAGAACGCGGCGACAACCTCGTAGCCGATCAACGGCCCGATGACGTTGCCGACGGTGAGCGAGAAGCGGCTCCAGTTCAGCCCGAACTCGTAGGACATGCACGATGCCCGACACGACGCCCATGGCGAAGGAAACCGCGAAGATCTTGGTCCAGAACCGCATCAGCACGTGGAAGTGCTCGCGTCCGGTCCAGCGCCACATCACGCCGAGCGTGGCGATATAGGCCGACAGCCCGATGGTGAAGCTCGGGAAAATGATGTGAAATATGATGGTGAAGGCGAATTGCAGGCGGCCGAGCAAGACAGGATCGAAGCGTGCATGACCGAAGCTCCATTCCGGCCGCGACCGCGAGAATAAAACTCGCGGCCCCAGCTGGTCGTGCGTCCAGGGGACGGACACATTCAATACAATGCAAGCGATGCATTGGCGTTATAGCAATTCGACGTCGAATTCCAATCAGCCGTGGCGGATCATTTGTTCGTTATCGCGATAATAGCGGCATGCCGGCTGCACCGAGGAGGACGCGCATGAGCCTGTGGTCGTCTTGGCAAGTCTGGGCGGTGTTTTCGGCGGTGTTTGCCGCGCTGACGGCGATTTTCGCCAAAGTCGGCGTCGAAAACATCAATTCCGATCTCGCCACCTTCATCCGCACCATTGTCGTCATTGTCACACTCGGCTTTTGCTCGCGGCGACCGGCGAATTCCGGCCGCCCAACACAATCTCGTCGCGCACCTATTTGTTCCTGCTGCTGTCGGGGCTCGGCACCGGCGCCTCGTGGCTGTGCTATTTCCGCGCGCTCAAGCTCGGCGAGGCCGCCAAGGTCGCGCCGATCGACAAATTGTCGGTGGTGCTGGTGGCGCTGTTCGGTGTCGTCTTCCTCGGCGAGAGGCTGACACTGCCGAACTGGGTCGGCGTCGCGCTCATCACCGCCGGCGCGCTGTTGGTGGCCTGGCGCTGATCAGAGCCTGGCGAGCACGTAACGGCAGGCGCGGCCGATGAGCCAGATCACGGCGGCGACCAGCAGCGGATGCAGCGGGATCGCGAGCGTGCCGCGGCTGGTGCCGGCAAGAAATTCGACGATCGAGAGCACGACGATGATCGCCGCCACCATCGTCGCCGTCCAGTAGATCAAGTCTGCCGGCGGACATTGCTCGCGCTTAACCCGCCAGCGCCTTCTTGATGGCGAGAAAATCCCGCCAGGCAAAGCGCTTCTGCAACGGGCTGCGCAACAGAAACGCCGGGTGGAAGGTCGGCATGGCGCGGATTTCGCGCTTTCCGGTGTTGAAGGGAAACCAGCGGCCGCGAGTCTTGGTGATGCCGTCCTTGATGCCGAGCAGCGTCTGCGCCGATGGGCCGCCGAGGCAGACCAGGATGTCCGGATCGGCGAGCTCGATCTGGCGCAAAATGAAGGGCAGGCAGATGGCCGACTCCTGCGGCGTCGGCGTGCGGTTGCCCGGTGGCCGCCACGGCACGATGTTGGCGATGTAGACGGAGGAGCGATCGAGCCCGATCGCCGCCAGCATGCGGTCGAGCAGCTTGCCGGAGCGGCCGACAAACGGCAGGCCCTCGATGTCTTCGTCGCGGCCGGGCGCCTCGCCGACGAACATCACCCGCGCTTGCGGGTTGCCGTCGGCGAACACGAGTTGGGTTGCGGTTGCCTTGAGCGCGCAGCCGTCAAAGCCCTCGAGGATGCCGCGCAGTTCCTCCAGCGATTGTGCGCTTTTGGCGGCCTCGCGCGCCGCCATGGCGGCGGCGTCGGGCGCGGGCGGCGCCGCAAACAGCGCCGGGCTTGCCGTTGATTCTGCGGTCGCGGGCATTGCCGTGGGCGGCACAACGCGCGGCGGCGGTTGATCCGCGGCGGCAAAGCGATTAACCGGCTGCTCGCCGATCAACGCATCGACGCCGGCGTCCAGATAGAAGTCGAGCAATTCGCTCGCAGGCTTGCCGGGGGTGGGCGTCATCGCCGCAGCAAACACCTGCGCTCGGCCGCCGGCAAGCGCGGGCGGTGAATTACTCCCTCGCCTGCGCTGGCGGGCTAATTATGCGCAGGCTCAGGTCGCAAATGGCTGTCGAGGAAGCGCCGGGTGACCGCAAAGGAGTCTTGCGCCGCGGTCGCGTCGTAGCCGAGCTTGTGCCCGAAAAAAACCCGCAGCGGCGCTCGCGCGTCGAAGGCGTGCAGCGCGCCCGGATAGATTTTCAGCAGCGGCTTGTGCACGGCGGCTTTCGCGTAAAGCGGAATCCAATCGCTGCAGCGCGCGGCCGGGGTCCAGTCGTCGTCGGCGCCGATGAAAATCTGAACGTCGGTCATAAACTCGAGCGCGATCGCCGGGCAGGACGGGTAATAGGCGACGATCGCCTGAAACGGCGCAGCCTTCAGCGCCGCGACGCGGCGGGCAACGGCGGAGGCAAGCGCCGTCGAGCCGCCATGGGAAAAGCCGATCAGGCCGATCCGCGCCGCATCGATGTCGGCGCGCGTGCGCAAGTAGGCCGCCGCGGCGAAAGCGTCGCGCGCGCGCTCGCGCGGGGGAAAGGCGCGGCCATTATCGCAGACGTTCTTGATGCCGCGCTGCTCGAAGCTGTCGAGGATCAGCGCCGCATAGCCCCAGGATTTGAGCCGCTGCGCCCAGGCCTGCATGCTCGGCGTCAGGCCGCCGCAGCCGTGCATCAGGATCACGGCCGGGAAAGGGCCGGTCCCTGCCGGCAGCAGCAGCGTGCCGGCCTGCGCGCCACGCACCACGGCGACCGTCTCGGCGTTGATGGCGAGCGGGGCGTGTTGGCCCGTTGCTTGCTCGGCAAAGCCGGTGAGCAGTGCAAGCGTCGCGAAAGCGGCTAGGCGGTTCATGGACGGTCCGATAATACTTGAATACTTGGCGCGTGGAGAGATGGATATGGCAGAGCTTCCCGCCCGCGAGGCAATGGAATTCGACGTTGTGGTCGTGGGCGCCGGCCCGGCCGGCCTCGCCGCCGCCATCCGCCTGAAGCAGGTCAACGCCGATATTTCCGTGGTCGTCGTGGAAAAGGGCTCCGAGGTCGGCGCCCATATCCTATCCGGTGCGGTGATCGATCCGGTCGGCCTCGACCGGCTGCTGCCGGACTGGCGCAACGAGGACAGCCCGATCAAGACCGCGGTCACCGACGACCGCTTCTACTATTTGACCGAAGCAGGCAGCGTGCGGCTGCCGAACCTCCTGATGCCGCCGCTGATGAGCAATCACGGCAACTACATCGTCTCCCTCGGCAATGTCTGCCGCTGGCTGGCGACCAAGGCCGAAGCGCTCGGCGTCGAGATCTATCCCGGCTTTGCCGCCGCCGAAGTGCTGTACGACGGCAACGGCGCGGTCGCCGGCGTCGCCACCGGCGATATGGGCGTGGGCAAAAACGGGGAACCCAAGGATAGTTTCACCCGCGGCATGGAGCTGCGCGCCAAGTACACGCTGTTTGCCGAAGGCGCGCGCGGCAATCTCGGCAAGCAGCTCATCGCCAAGTTTGCGCTGGCGCAGGACCGCGATCCGCAAAAGTTCGGCCTCGGCCTCAAGGAACTGTGGCAGGTCGCGCCGGACAAACACCACAAGGGCTTGGTGCAGCATTCCTTCGGCTGGCCGCTCGACAATTCGACCGGCGGCGGCTCATTCCTCTATCACCTCGACGACAATCTGGTGTCGGTCGGTTTCGTCGTGCATCTCAACTACGCCAACCCCTATCTGTCGCCGTTCGAGGAATTCCAGCGCTTCAAGACGCATCCTTTGGTGCGCGACACCTTCGCCGGCGCAAAGCGCCTTGCCTACGGCGCGCGCGCGCTGACCGAAGGCGGCTTCCAGTCGGTGCCGAAGCTTGCCTTCCCCGGCGGCGCGCTGATCGGCTGCGACGCCGGCTTCATGAACGTGCCGCGCATCAAGGGCAGCCACAACGCCATATTGTCCGGCATGATGGCTGCCGAGGCCGCGGCCGGCGCGCTTGCCGCCGGCCGTCAGTACGATGAGCTTGCCGACTATGACGCCGCCTGGCGCGCCTCGCCAATCGGCAAGGACCTCAGGAGGGTGCGCAACGCCAAGCCGCTGTGGTCGCGATACGGCACGCTCATGGGCATTGCGCTCGGCGGCCTCGACATGTGGACCAACACGCTCGGCTTCTCGCTGTTCGGCACGCTGTCCCACGGCAAGCCCGACTACGCCACGCTCAAGCCTGCCGCCGCGTGCACGCCGATCGCCTATCCGAGGCCCGACGGCAAGCTCACCTTCGATCGGCTGTCCTCGGTCTTCCTCTCCAATACCAACCACGAGGAGGACCAGCCGGTGCACCTGCGCGTCGCCGACATGCAGCTCGAGAAGACTTCCGAACATGACGTTTTCGGCGGGCCCTCACAGCGCTATTGCCCGGCCGGCGTCTACGAATGGGTGGAGGAGGCGGGTTCGCCCAAATTCGTCATCAACGCGCAGAATTGCGTCCACTGCAAAACCTGCGACATCAAGGACCCGAATCAGAACATCACATGGGTTCCGCCCGAAGGCGGCGGCGGGCCGAATTACCCGAATATGTGATGCCGCCGGGGCCGCACCCGTCACGATACCGCCACAACAAGGTTTTCAACCTCGGTCGGCCGTGCGGCGGTCGGCGTTCTTGCGGGCGCCGCACAAAAAGGCCATTCTCGGTTCAACCCTTGGCGTGCCCGCGCCGCGGACCTCGTGGCCAGCCGCCTGCATTGGAGCGCCGCCTGTGATTTCATCATGCTTTACCCGGTGCATGGTTGGCACCGCGCTTGCCGCGTTTCTCGCCGTGTCGCCGGCAGCCTCCTCGGGGCAGGTGCCGACCGAGCGCGAGCTCGCCGGCATGACGGCAACCGGCGCCTATCTCGCGGCGCGCCATGCTGGGCAGGAGCGCGATGCCGCCGCTGCCGCCGCCTTCTACCGCGACGCGCTGCGCCGCGACCCCAGTAACGGCGAACTGCTCGACCGCACCTTCCTGTCGTTGCTGGTCGACGGCGACATCGACGAGTCGGCCAAATACGCCGAGCGCATCGCCAAGATCGACAAGAACGACCGCGTTGCCCGCCTGGTGCTCGGCGTGCACGCCCTCAAGAAGAGCCAATACGGCGCCGCGCGGCGCGACCTCGCGCAGTCGGTGCGCGGGCCGATCACCGATCTCACCGCCACCTTGCTCGCCGCCTGGGCCATGGCGGGGGCGGGCGATGCCCATGGCGCCCTTGCCGCGATCGACCGGCTCGCCGGGCCCGATTGGTACGCGATCTTCAAGGACCTGCATGCCGGCATGATCGACGAGGTGACCGGCAAGCAGAAGGACGCCGGCAAGCATTACGAGAACGCCTACAAGCTCGAACTCGACGGCTTTGCGCGTCGTCGAGGCTTACGGCGCGTGGGTGTCGCGCAACCGTTCGCCGAAGGACGCGCTCGCCATTTTCGAGGCCTTCGACAAGCAGCTGCCGCATCATCCGCTGATCACCGAGGCGATGGACAAGCTGAAGGCGGGACAGAAATTGCCGCCGCTCGTCGCCAATGTGCAAGCCGGCGCCGCGGAAGCGCTCTATGGCCTCGGCGCCTCGCTCGGCCGCCGCGGCGGCGAGGATCTCGGCCTCGTCTATCTGCAGCTCTCACTTTATCTCGCGCCGACACATCCATTGGCGCTGCTGTCGCTCGCCGATCTCTACGAGTCGCTGAAGAAGCCGGCGCTCGCCATCAAGGTCTATGAGCGCGTGCCGGCGAACTCGCCGCTGCACCGCAACGCCGCGATCCAGATGGCGACCGACCTCGACGCGCTCGACAAGGCCGACGAGGCCGAGCAGCATTTGCAAGCGCTGCTCAAAGATCGCCCCGACGATCTCGAAGCCATCATGGCGCTCGGCAACGTTCAGCGCGGCCACAAGAAGTTCGCCGAGTGCGCCGACACCTACGGCAAGGCCCTCGACACCATCAAACAGCCGGAGAAGTCGAACTGGGTGCTCTTCTACTTCCGCGGCATCTGCTACGAGCGTTCGCACCAGTGGCCGAAGGCAGAAGCCGACCTCAAGAAGGCGCTGGAGCTCTATCCCGATCAGCCGCAGGTGCTCAATTATCTCGGCTATTCCTGGATCGATCAGGGCGTGAACCTCGACCAGGGCATGGAGATGATCAAGAAGGCCGTGGCGCAGCGCCCGGACGACGGCTACATCGTCAACTCGCTCGGTTGGGCCTATTACCGGCTCGGCAACTACGAAGAGGCGGTGAAGAACCTCGAGCACGCGGTCGACCTCAAGGCCGAGGACCCGACCATCAACGATCATCTCGGCGACGCCTATTGGCGCGTCGGCCGCCAGCTCGAAGCGCGCTTCCAGTGGGCGCATGCGCGCGACCTGAAGCCCGATCCGGAAGACCTGCCGAAGATTCTCGCCAAGCTGCAGAACGGCCTGCCGGACGAAACCTCCTCGCAGGCCAAGGCCGCGAAGAAGGGCGGCGACGGCGGCTGAAAGACTCCATGTCATGCCCGGGCTTGTCCCGGGCATCCACGCCTCGACGAAAATTGAGTAAAGCGTGGATGGCCGGGACAAGCCCGGCCATGACGACTGATAGGCACGCAGTTTGGCCGCGCTCAACGAAAACGCTCCCGCCAAGATAAACCTGACCTTGCGCGTCGTCGGCCGCCGCGCCGACGGCTATCACGAGCTGGAAAGCCTGGTGGCCTTTGCCGACATTGGCGACGTCGTCAGCTTGCAGCTCGGCGCCGACACCACGCTCGAGGTAACCGGTCCGTTTGCCGCGGCGATCGGCGAGCCTGCCGGCAATCTGGTGCTCAAGGCGGCAGCGGCGCTGCGCGCCCGCGTCGACGGCCTCAAGGGCGGCCATTTTTTGCTGCAAAAGAACCTGCCCGTCGCCGGCGGTATCGGCGGCGGCTCGGCCGATGCCGCGGCGGCGCTCAGGCTGCTGGCACGGGCAAACGGCATTGCGCTCTCCGATCCGCGGCTAGCGGCTGCCGCGCTTGCAACTCGGCGCCGACGTGCCGGTTTGCCTCGAAGCCAAGGCTCGCGTCATGCGCGGCATCGGCGAGCAACTGTCGGCGCCGCTTGCGCTGCCGCCGCTGCCGGCGCTGCTGGTCAATCCGGGCGTGCCGCTGCCGACGCGCGATGTCTTCGCCGCGCTCAGGCTTGTGCCGGGCGGCAAGCCCCTCGAAGCCGTGCCGCGCGAGCGCGGCGATCTGCTCGCCTGCCTTGCCGCGCATGGCAACGACCTGACGCAAGCCGCGGTGGCATGCGCTCCGGTCGTCGGCGAGGTACTCGCCGCACTTGCCGCCCTGCCGGGCGTGCGGCTTGCGCGGATGTCGGGCTCCGGACCAACCTGCTTTGCCCTCTTCAATTCGCCTGCCGGGGCGCAAGGCGCGGCGCGCGCACTCAAGGCCGCAAACAAGGCCTGGTGGGTCCACGCCGGCATCGTCGGCGCATAAATTTCCAGTCCGCAAAATAGCCATGCTGCGCGGCCATGTTGCCAAGCCCAATATTTGCCGATAGGCAGCGCCGATGACCAAGATCCTGAGTGTGTTCGCTGTCCTGTTGCTGGCGCTGAGCGCCGCCGCGCCCGCGGATGCGCGCGCCAAGCATCGCGCCAAACCGCGCTGCGTCGACCGGCCGGCGCCGACGCTGTCGCCGGATTTCCTCTGGCCCGGCCACCCGTCGCCGCAGCCGAACGGCTGCAGCCCGCCGGTCTATGTCAACGGCCAATACGTCGGCCAGGATCCTGACCCCAACATCCGCTTCCAGCTCTTGCGCGATCCCGCGACGGGCTTTAGCGCGGGTCAGTACAGCAACTGAACCGGCGCCGTCGCTCAGTGCGCGCGGGCGATGCAGAAGGCGACCGTCTCTTCCAGCGCCTGCTTCATCGCCGACGGCGGCACCAGTCCGGCGCGGCGGCCATTAACCGGGAAACGCCACGCTGTCCTGACGACGATAGCTGAAAAAGAAGCCGAGGCCCGCGAGGCCAAGCATCATCATCGTCCACGTCGACGGCAGGGGCGTCGTCGCGCTCAGAACCTGGAACGTCTCCGACCCGATCCCGTGAGTGGTGGTCCCGGCGAAATTGGTGACTTGCTGCGTCGCCGTCGAAGGGCCGTCGTTCTCGTCCCAGAAGGACGGATCGCCGTTCGCGTTGGGGAATTGCGACGGTTCGGCAACCGCATGCGCCAGGACGAGATAGTAGGTGCCCGCCGTCAGGCTCACATTGCCGGTCGAAAAATTATTCGCATAGACGTTGAAGCCGGACGTGTTTGTGAACAGCAGGGTCGAAGTGACCGTCGCCGTACCGCCGGCGATGAACGAGCTGAACGAATTCGCCGTGGCGGTGATGCCCCAATTGATTGCGACGATGTGACCGCCTGGAAGGCTCGGCAACAGCCAGCTGGTAAAATTGATGCCGCCTACGACCGCATCGTTGGAAAGCGTGAAAGAGTCGGAGATCTCGTAGTCATTGCCGAATTGAGTGAACTCCTGCGCGTTGTTGTTCCCGGTGGTCGGGCCATTGTCGTACAGAACGGAACTTGCATGCGCCGGCACCGCCGCAATCATACACACCGCCAAGGCCGGGCCCAGCGTGAGGTTTCCAAAGAATTTCATCAGTGCACCATGGTCATAGCCACACGCACACTTTACCATGCGTGCATTGTCGACGATCCTATCTGAACAGATAGGGCCCGGATCGCGCGCTCCCGGTCACGCCGCGTGGCGCGGCTTCTTGGGGCTTTAATGCGCGCGGGCGATGCAGAAGGCGACCGTCTCTTCCAGCGCCTGCTTCATCGCCGACGGCGGCACCAGCGCCAGCGCGTCGAGCGCGATGGCGCCGTAGTGGCGGGCGCGGCCGATGGTGTCCTCGATGGCGTGATGCTTCACCATCAGCGAGATCGCAGTGTCGAGGTCGTCGTCGCGGACCTCGCCTTGGCCGAGCGTGCGGTTCCAGAACTCGCGTTCACTGGCCGAGCCGCGGCGGAACGACAGCACCACCGGCAGCGTGATCTTGCCCTCGCGGAAATCGTCGCCGACGTTCTTGCCGAGCTTGGCCGACTTGCCGCCGTAGTCGAGCGCGTCGTCGACGAGCTGGAAGGCGATGCCGAGATTCATGCCGAACGAGCGGCACGCGGCCAGCTCCGCCTTGTCGCGTCCGGCGAGCGCGGGGCCGACTTCGCAGGCCGCGGCGAACAGCTCGGCGGTCTTGGCGCGGATCACGGCGAGATATTCGTCCTCGTTGGTCGCGGTGTTCTTGGCGGCGCCGAGCTGCATCACCTCGCCCTCGGCGATCACCGCCGCCGCCGAGGACAGGATCTCGAGCGCGTGCAGGTTGCCGACCTCGACCATCATCTTGAAGGCCTGGCCGAGCAGAAAATCGCCGACCAGCACGCTCGCCTCGTTGCCCCACAGCATGCGCGCCGCGAGTTTGCCGCGGCGCATGTCGCTTTCGTCGACCACGTCATCGTGCAGCAGCGTCGCCGTATGCATGAATTCGACCGCGGCGGCGAGCTTGATGTGGCCGTCGCCGGCGTAGCCGGAGAGCCTCGCCATCGCCAGGGTCAGCATCGGCCGCAGCCGCTTGCCGCCCGACGAAATCAGGTGGGTGGCGACTTCCGGGATCATGACGACCTCGGACCCCGTGCGCGCCAGAATCGTCGTATTGACGCGCTCCATGTCGGGTGCGACCAGCCCGGCCAGACGCTCGATCGAGCCGCCGTGCGGGCTTTCAAAGGGAACGACAACGGCCAAGGGGGAGAACTCCACGGACTTTAAGGACGGACGAGAATAGAAACGCTATCTTAGCGCATGATCCGGAAAAGTGGGTACCGGTTTTCCGATAAGATCATGCGCAAAAAACGCATGATCCGGAAAAGTGGGTACCGGTTTTCCGATAAGATCATACACAAAAAGGGTCGCGACAAGCGTTGGTGTTTCAACCTCACGACAGGTTGATATTGACGCGATGCAGCGGGGATCACATTGGCACGCAACGTTTCCGCGGCGATCGAACGCATAGACAGCCGGCTCGACGAATACAAGATAGCCGTGCTCGTCCCCTGCTACAACGAGCAGGCCTCCGTCGGCCGGGTCGTGCGCGACTTCAAGGCGGCGCTTCCCGCGGCGACGGTCTTCGTCTTCGACAACAATTCGACCGACGATACCGCCGCCGCCGCGCGCGAGGCCGGCGCCGAGGTTTTCCGCGAGAAGCAGCAGGGCAAGGGCAACGTGGTGCGGCGCATGTTCACCGACGTCGAGGCCGACATTTACGTGCTGGTCGACGGCGATGCCACCTACGATGCGGCGAGCGTCCGCGCCATGATCGAGCGGCTGCTCGCCGACCGGCTCGACATGGTGGTCGCCAACCGCGTCGATCATGACCACGCCGCCTACCGCGCCGGTCACCGCGCCGGCAACCGGCTGCTCACCGGTTTCGTCGCCGCGGTGTTCGGGCCGACCTTCAACGACATGCTGTCCGGCTACCGCGTCATGTCGCGCCGTTTCGTCAAGTCGTTCCCGGTGCTGTCCGGCGGCTTCGAGATCGAGACCGAGCTCACCATTCACGCGCTTGTGCTTGGTCTCGCCGCCATTGAGGTCGACACCCCCTATTACGCGCGGGCTGAGGGCTCGGCCTCCAAGCTCAACACCTGGCGCGATGGCCTGCGCATCCTGCGCACCATCGTGCGGCTCTACCGCGCCGAGCGGCCGTTGCCGTTGTTCGGCGCCATTGGCGTGGCGCTGGCGATTGCCGCCATCGGCTTTGCCATCCCGATCGTGGTGACCTACATGGAAACCGGGCTGGTGCCGCGGCTGCCGACCGCGGTGCTGTCGACCGGCTTGATGATTCTCGCCTGCCTGTCGGTTGCGATCGGGCTTGTGCTCGACACGGTGACGCGCGGCCGCCGCGAGATGAAGCTGCTCGCCTATCTTGCCCATCGCGCGCCCGGCGAAGAGCGGCGGAGATCGTGAGCGCACGATGATGCGCAAGAGGTAAGAGCTTATGCGTGAGATCGTGCGTAGCAACGATCGTGTGCTGGTCTCGGCGGTGGTGGCGCTGCTCGATGCCGCCGGCATCAAATCCCTGGTGCTCGACCAGAACATGAGCGTGCTCGAGGGCTCGCTCGGCATCCTGCAAGCGCGCATTCTGGTGCCGGACGGCTATGAGCTCAGGGCCCGTCATCTCCTGGAGGATGCCGGCCTCGGTCACGAGCTCCGATCCGATGGCCGCTGAACAGGCAACGCTTGAGACGAGCGACGACGCCGTGCTCGGCGGCCGCCTCACGTTGCGTCAGCCGCTCAAGGGCCACCGTGTCGGCCACGACGCCATTCTGCTGGCCGCGGCGACCGAGGCTAGAGCCGGCGAGCGAGCGGTCGAGCTCGGCGCGGGCGTCGGCGCCGCGGGCTTAGCGCTTGCCGCCCGCGTCGAAGGGCTTGATGTTGCGCTCGCCGAGATTGCCCCGGCGCTGGTCGCGCTTGCCGCCGAGAATGCACGGCGCAACCGTCTTGCCGAACGGGTGCGCGCGCTCACGCTCGACGTGACTAAGATCGACAGCTTTGCCGACGTCGGTCTTGCGCGGGCCTGTGCCGACCGCGTGCTGATGAATCCGCCGTTCAATGATCCTGCGCGGCAGAACCTGTCGCCCGACGCGCGTCGGCGCCTCGCTCATGCCGCGGCGCCGCAGACGCTGCCGCGCTGGATCGAAGCCGCCGCGCATTTGCTCAAGTCCGGCGGCGTGCTCACGATGATCTGGCGCGCCGACGGCCTCGCCTCCGTGCTCGAAGCGCTCAATGCCGGTTTCGGCGCCATCGCCGTGCTGCCGGTCTATCCGCGCCCGGACGCTGCGGCGATCCGCATCCTGGTGCGCGCGGCCAAAGGCGCCGCCGCGCCGCTGGTGCTGGCGCCCGGCCTCACCCTCAACGATTCGCAAGGTCGACCGTCGGCAGCCGCCGAAGCGGTGCTGCGCGGCGGTGCTACGCTTGAATTTTACGAAACCAACGCGGCCCGGGCGCCGTGACTAATCTTTGCGCCGTCCCGGCACGAATTCGCGCCAGCGCCGCGCCGAGATCTGGCGGCGCATGCGGCCCAGATTCTCGTCGCTGAGATTGGAAAGCGTGATAACGGCGCCGATTAGCAGAAATAGCATCGTCAACTTGGGGTCCATCTTCGCCTCTTCAGAGCCGCCCCGTCGCTGCGGCCTTCGCCGCATTGCAAAAACCATTCCACCGTTAATAAACGTGCAACAACGGGCATTCTTGTGTCTTTGCGCCATAAAATGTTGCACTGCGGTTATCAATTTTTCGCTAACGAAAGGGTTCCCCATCCGCTTTGACTTGAGGCCATGGGACTGACTAACTGCCCTTCAATGCTGTCCACTATTGGCAAACGCCTTCTCGACACGCTCACTTGGTTCATCCCGCGGCGTTTTCGCCCGGATATCCCGGTCGTGCCGGTGTTGCGGCTTTCCGGCGTCATCGGTGCGGTAACACCGTTGCGGCCGGGGCTGACGCTTGCCGGCACCGCCCGCGTGCTGGAAAAGGCGTTTTCGGTGCCGCAGGCGCGGGCGGTGGCGCTGCTGATCAACTCGCCGGGCGGCTCGCCGGCCCAGTCGCATCTCATCTTCCAGCGCATCCGCCAGTGGGCGGACGAGAAGAAGATCCCGGTCATCGCCTTCGTCGAGGATGTCGGCGCCTCCGGCGGCTACATGCTGGCCTGTGCCGCCGACGAGATCATCTGCGATCAATTCGCCATCGTCGGCTCGATCGGCGTGGTCGGCGGCTCCTTCGGCTTCCCCAAGCTGATGGACAAGCTCGGCATCGAGCGCCGCGTCTATACCGCCGGCGAGCACAAGGCGATGCTCGATCCGTTCCAGCCGGAAAAGCCGGACGAGGTCAAACGCATCAAGGCAATCCAGAAGGACATCCACGAGCGCTTCATCGCGCTGGTGAAGGCGCGGCGTGGCGCGCGGTTGAAGGGCACCGACAAGACGTTGTTCTCCGGCGAATTCTGGACCGGGCCAAAGGCGGTCGATCTCGGCCTTGCCGACGGCCTTGGCGAGATTCGCTCTTATTTGCGCGAGCGCTACGGCAACAAGGTGCGCATGCCGCTGATTGGCGCCGAGCGCAGCCTGTTCGGCCGCAGGTTGCCCGGGGTCGGCGCGCTCGAAGCGCTGACCCGTCAGCCAGGCCTCGCCGATGACGTGATTTCGGCGCTGGAAGCGCGCGCTTTGTGGGGCCGCTACGGCTTGTGACGGGTCTTGCCCGCCGCTAAAATGCCTTGTTCGCAACCGATTTTATAGACGTTCGCCACTAGCTTTTGAGGTCTCTCATGCCGCCATTTTTGTTGTCGCCGCTGGTGAAATGGGCGCTGATCGGCGCCGGCGGCGCCATGGTGCTGCATTGGGCGGTGAGGGAAGCCCGCCGCATCAACGAGGAGCTTGAGCAGGCGCGCCGCGTCAAGGCGAAGATCTCCGACGGCGAGCGCAAGACGCTACGCCGCGACCCGCGCACCGGCGAATATCACCTGTAATTCGGGAAGGCCGCTCAGCGGCTGAGCGCTTGCCGCTTGGTGGCGAGCGAGCCGAGGAACAGCGCGAGCAGACCGAAGCCGAGCACCTGAAACGCGAACATTGACGCCTCCACTAGCCAATTGCTTTTGCTTCCAATTGGTCGCGTGAGTAGCAGGCGCGGTTCAAAATCGCGTAAAGGTATGTGGTAAAAAGATGGCAACTTGACCCCTGCTGGGGGCGCCAATACGGTCGCGCAACTTTCATGCTTAAAAATCAGTAGCCAACCGATGGCCGAGTCCACCACTCTCGCCACTTCCCGCACGCGCGACGGCGAGCTCGATCCGAAGCGCTCGTTCCAGGGGCTGATCCTCGCCCTGCAGCGCTATTGGGCCGAATGGGGCTGCGTCATCTTGCAGCCCTACGACATGGAGGTCGGCGCCGGCACCTTCCACCCGGCGACGACATTGCGCGCGCTGGGCCCGAAGTCCTGGAACGCCGCCTACGTGCAGCCCTCGCGCCGGCCCAAGGATGGCCGCTACGGCGAAAATCCAAACCGCTTGCAGCACTACTACCAGTTCCAGGTGATCCTGAAGCCGTCGCCGCTGGACATCCAGGATCTCTATCTCAATTCGCTCAAGGCCATCGGTGTCGATCCGAAGCTGCACGATATCCGCTTCGTCGAGGACGACTGGGAAAGCCCGACGCTCGGCGCCTGGGGACTCGGCTGGGAATGCTGGTGCGACGGCATGGAAGTGTCGCAGTTCACCTACTTCCAGCAGGTCGCCGGCTTCGAATGCAATCCGGTTGCCGGCGAGCTCACCTACGGGCTCGAGCGCCTCGCCATGTATGTGCAGGGCGTCGAGCGCGTTTACGACCTCAACTTCAACGGCCGCGACGATGACAAGAAGGTCACCTATGGCGACGTCTTCCTGCAGGCCGAGCGCGAATACTCGAAGCACAATTTTGAAGTCGCCGATACCGCCATGCTGTTCGAGCAGTTCAAGATGGCGGAAGCCGCCTGCAAGAAATATCTCGAAGCCGGCTGGGCCCAAGAAAAAGACGGCGCCAACAAGAGCCGCCATCTGATGGCGCTGCCCGCCTACGACCAGTGCATCAAGGCAAGCCACGTGTTCAACCTGCTCGATGCGCGCGGCGTGATCTCGGTCACCGAGCGGCAAAGTTATATCCTGCGCGTGCGCGAGCTTGCCAAAGCCTGCGGCGAAGCCTGGCTCGCCACCGAAGGCGGAGGGGCGGGCTAGGCGAGTGCAGTCGCCGGCAGGCGCGCTTTGCTTTACCCTCCCCTGGAGGGGAGGGTCGCTCGCGAAGCGAGCGGGGTGGGGTGAAGATCGAGATAGCTTCACCCCTCCCCCCGCGAAGCGGTGGGGAGGGGAACAGCGCCGAGAGGTCATAAAGTCATGAACGAACCCAACATCGGCGGCAGGGCGCCGATCCCCGTCGAGGTCGAGGCCGGCAAGAGCTACTGGTGGTGCGCCTGCGGCCTGTCGAAGACGCAGCCGTTCTGCGACGGCTCGCACAAGGTGACGAGCTTCACGCCGATCGAGTTCAAGGCGGAGAAGGCCGAGAAGGTGTTCTTCTGCACCTGCAAGCGCTCGAGCCGCAAACCCACCTGCGACGGCAGCCACAAGCGCCTGCCGCCGGCCTGAGGCGTTGCCTGCCCTGAGGCGTTGCCTGCCCTAAGGCGCTATAGTCGAACCTCCTGACGGGGCAATTCGACCAATTCCCATGCTGCTCTGGATCATCATCGCCGTTGCCGCAGCGGTCGCCATTTATGCGATCGCTGTGTTCAATTCGCTGGTGCGCGCCCGGCAGATGGCAAACGAAGGCTGGAGCGGCATCGACGTGCAGCTCAAGCGACGCTCCGATCTCGTGCCCAATCTGGTCGAGGCCGTCAAAGGCTATGCCGCGCATGAGCGCGGCGTGCTGGACGAGGTCACGCAACTGCGCGGCGCGGCGCGGGCGCTGCCCGGCGGCGATGTCGCCGGCCGCGCCCAAGCCGAAGGCGCGCTGTCGGCCGCGCTCGGCCGGCTCATCGCGGTCGCCGAGAACTATCCCGACCTCAAGGCCAGCGCGAATTTCCTCGAATTACAAAATCAGTTGAGCGATCTGGAAAACGAAATCCAGATGGCGCGGCGCTACTACAACGGCGCGGTGCGCAATCTCAACGTTCTGGTGCAGTCGTTCCCAAGCAACATCGTCGCCGGTCTCGCCGGTTTTACGCAAGCGGCCTATTTCGAGGTCGCGGACGCCGGCGAGCGCGCCGTGCCGCAGGTCGACCTGGCGCCGCCGCGATGAAGGCCCTGCTGCGCATCGCGGCACTCATCGCCATTTTGGCGGGCGGCCGCGCCTTCGCGACCGAGGTCATCCAGTCCTTCAATTCCGATGTGCAGGTGGCCAAGGATGGCGAGCTCAGCGTCACCGAAACGCTGCGCGTGCACGCCGAAGGCTACGCCATGCGCCACGGCATCTACCGCGACTTTCCGCTTACCTTCCGCGATGCAACCGGGCGCTTGCGCGAAGTGACGTTCCACCTCGTCGCCGTCTCGCGCGACGGCCATGCGGAGCCCTATCACACCGAGCGCACGCACGGCTTCCTGCGCATCTATGCCGGCGACAAGGACGTGCTGCTGCCGCCCGGCGAGCACACTTACGTCTTCCAATATGGCACCGGCCGCCAGATCCGCTGGTTCAACGATAAGCCGGAGCTCAACTGGAACGTCACCGGCAATTTCTGGAATTTCCCGATCGAGAGCGCGACCTATCGGCTGCAGATTCCGGGCGGTGCCGCGTCCGTGCGCTGGACCGCCTTCACCGGCCGGCTCGGCGCGCGCGGCACCGATTGGCGCGGCAACGAAAGCGTGCTCGGCACGCTTACGGTGTCGACGACGCGCCGGCTCGCGCCCGGTGAAGGGCTCACCGTCGTCGCCGAGCTGCCGCAGGGTTCGGTCGAGCAGCCGAGCGCCAATACGCTGCTGTGGTACGAGCTGTTCGACGACCGCGCCTGGATCTTCGGCGGCCTCGGGCTTGTCGTCATCCTCGTCTATTATCTCGCCGCCTGGCACGCGGTCGGCCGCGATCCCAAAGGCGGGCCGATCATACCGCTGTTCCATCCGCCGGCGGGCATCTCGCCGGCGCTCGCCAATTACATTCGCGACTGGGGCTTCGGCCGCGAGAAGTGGCGCGCCTTTACCGCGGCGGCCTTGTCGCTTGCGGTGCGCGGCCTCATTCGTTTCGACCAGAAGGACGGCACGCTGACCTTGAAGACGACCGGCAAGCAGCCGGAGGGCGGCTTCGCCGGCCTGCCAGCCGGCGAGGGCGCGGTGTTCACGTTCGTTTCCGAATATGCCGGCGAGGTGCCGCTCGACAAGAAATACGGCCAGGCCATCGCCAATGCCGGCGACAAGTTCACCAAGAGCATCGAGGCGGAAAACAAGAACCGCTTCTTCCGCCGCAATCTCGGCTACGTCATCGCCGGGCTTGCCATGACGGTCGCGGTGATCGTCGGCATCGCCGTTTTCGGCGGATTGCAGGATCAGGACATCTCGATCCTCGTGATGCTCGGCTTCGGCGGCTTCATTGTCGGTATGTTCATCCTGCCGTTGGCGCTGTCGATGTCGAGCGGGGCACTGCGTTTCGACTCGCTCGCCCGGATCGCCATCTCGCTCGCGATCTTTGCAATCTTCACGTCGATCTTTTTCAATTTCGCCCACGCGCTCCTCAGCACCGGCCTCATGAGCGCCGTGCCGGCGCTCGAAGGCTTCCTCGAGAGTTATCCGCTGCCCTTTGTGCTGGTCACGGCCTTCGCCGCGCTCAACGGCCTGTTCTTCTACCTGATGCGGGCGCCGACCGCGCTCGGCCGCCCGATCATGGACCAGCTCGCCGGCTTCCGCCTCTATCTCGAAACCGCGGAGGCCGACCGTCTCAATCTGCAGGCCCCGGAGATCACCGCCGAACGCTTCGAGGCGCTGTTGCCTTATGCGGTCGCGCTCGACGTGGAAAAGCCCTGGGCGAATGCCTTTGAGGCCGCCTTGCGCCGCGCCCATCCCGAAGATGCCGATCCGATGCGGCATTACCAGCCGAGCTGGGGCAGCGCCGGCGGCGGCAACTGGTCAGGCGGCAATTTCAGCAGCGCGATTTCCTCGAGCGTCGTCGGCGTCTCGGCGGCGCTGGCGAGCGCCGTGCCGGCATCGTCCGGGTCGTCCGGCTTCGGCGGCGGTGGCGGTTCGGGCGGCGGTGGCGGCGGCGGCGGTGGCGGCGGCTGGTAAGCGCACGACGATAGCCGGTGACAAGGCTTGCCGGGCCTGTTACTTGCGCATGCCATACCGTCTTTCCGAGTGAAAAATGCCCGATTTGCTGCTCGAATTCTTCTCCGAGGAAATCCCCGCGCGCATGCAGGCGCGCGCCGCCGACGATTTGAAGAAAATGGTTACCGACCGGTTGGTCGAGGCCGGGCTGGTCTACGAGGGCGCCAAGGCTTTCGTGACGCCGCGCCGGCTGGCGCTGTCGGTGCACGGGGTTCCCGCAAAACAGCCGGACATCAAGGAAGAGAAGAAGGGGCCGCGGGTCGGCGCGCCGGACAACGCCATCGCCGGCTTCCTCAAGGCGGCGGGCTTGAAGTCGATCGATGAAGCGAAAGTGCAGCCCGACAAGAAGGGCGACTTCTACGTCGCGGTGATCGAGAAGCAGGGCAGGGACGCACTTGACGTCATCGCGGCATGATTCCCGAGGTGGTGCGCTCGTTTCCGTGGCCGAAGTCGATGCGCTGGGGTGCGGGGCGGCTGTCGTGGGTGCGGCCGCTGCATTCGATCGTCGCCACCTTCGGGCCGGAGACCGAGGAGCCGCAAGTCGTTCCGTTCGATATCGACGGCATCAAATCCGGCGACGAAACCCGCGGCCATCGCTTCATGGCGCCGGCGCCGATCAAGGTGCGCCGTTTCGACGACTACGTCGCCAAGCTCGAGGCCGCCAAGGTGGTGCTCGATCCGGCGCGCCGCGCCGAGATGATCGCAACCGACGCCAAGAACCTCGCCTTCGCGCAAGGCTTCGAGCTGGTCGAGGACGACGGCCTGCTCGCCGAAGTCTCCGGCCTCGTCGAATGGCCGGTGACGCTGATGGGCTCGTTCGACGCGGCGTTCCTGTCGATCCCTGACGAGGTGGTGCGCGCCACCATCCGCAACAACCAGAAATGCTTCGTGCTGCGCGACCCGCAGACGGCCAAGCTCGTCAACAAGTTCATTCTCGTTGCGAATGAAGAGGCAAGCGACGGCGGCGCGGCGATCGTCGCCGGCAACGAGCGCGTCATCCGCGCCCGGCTCTCCGACGCCAAGTTCTTCTACGACACCGACCTTAAGACGCGGCTCGAAGACCGCCTGCCCAAATTCGAGCATATCGTCTTCCACGAGAAGCTCGGCTCACAGGCCGAGCGCATCGCCCGCGTCGTCGCGCTGGCCGGCGAGCTCGCCGACACGGTCGGCGCCGACCGCGCCAAGGCCGAACGCGCGGCGCTTCTGTGCAAGGCCGACCTGTTGACCGAAGTGGTCGGCGAATTCCCAGAACTGCAGGGCCTGATGGGCCGCTATTACGCCGAGGCGCAGAACGAGGACGAAGCGGTCGCCCACGCCATCGAGGATCACTACCGGCCGAAGGGGCCGGACGATCTCGTGCCCGCCGATCCGGTGGCGATTGCTGTCGCGCTCGCCGATAAGATCGACACGCTGGTCGGCTTCTGGGCCATCGGCGAAAAGCCGACCGGCTCCAAGGATCCTTACGCGCTGCGCCGCGCGGCGCTGGGCGTGATCCGCATCGTCATCGAGAATGAGTTGCGGCTGCCGCTGCGCATGCAGTTGTGGCGCCACTTCGGCGCGGTTGCCCGCGATGAAGAAGCTGGCCGAGGCGATCGCGCTGCTGCATCCGCTGGAGAAGGACATCGTTGCCTTGAGCGCCGCCGATGTCGGCCTCGCGGTCAAGCTCGAGGTGCTGGTGTCGGAAAAGAACCGCCAGCTCACCGGGCCCACGCTGGTGCAGGCGCATTCCTTCCTGCAGCAGACCCACGACCTCATCGCCTTCTTCGCCGACCGGCTCAAGGTGCAGTTGCGCGAGCAGGGCGCGCGGCACGATCTGGTCGATGCCGTGTTCGCGCTCGAGAACCAGGACGATCTGCTGCATGGTCGTTCGCCGCGTCGAGGCGCTCGGCAAATTCCTCGACACCGACGACGGCAAGAACCTGCTCGCCGGGGTCAAGCGCGCCTCCAATATCCTCCGCATCGAGGAGAAGAAGGACAACCGGAGCTACGGCGGCGCTCCGGACGCCAAGCTCCTGGCCGCCGCCGAGGAGAAGGCGCTCGCCAAGGCGATCGATACCGCGCGCGAGGAGGCCGCCACGGCGGTCGCCAAGGAGGATTTCGCCGCAGCCATGACCGCGATGGCCAAATTGCGTCCTTTCGTCGACGCCTTCTTCGACAAGGTCACCGTCAATGTCGACGACAAGTCCCTGCGCGAAAACCGCCTCAAACTGCTCAGCGAAATCCGCGCCGCCACCCGCACGGTCGCCGACTTCTCCAAGGTCGAGGGCTAGCTCGCTTACCTCTCCCCGCATTGCGGGGAGAGGTCGGATCGCGGAACGCGATCCGGGTGAGGGGCCCGCACCGCCCCTCACCCGGCTCGCGCCTCGAGGGCGCTCGCCACCCTCTCCCCGTAAACGGGGAGAGGGAACCCACCTGCTCATTCGTCGTTTCCACATACGTCCTGGGAGGGATCATGGTCATCGGCGTCGCCCACCTGCCTGCCATCGTCGCGCTCGTCGCCGGCATCCTCATTCTCGTCATGCCGCGGCTGCTCAACTACATCGTCGCGATCTACCTCATTCTGGTCGGCTTACTCGGCCTCGGCATAATCCACTGATCGGGCTTGCGCCGTTCAGCCCGGGAATGGTCTAAGGGCGCCTATTCAACCAACCGATTTGTCAGCCATGGCCAAACGAAGACCCTCGCGCGTCAGCGCCAAAAGCAAGAAATCGTTGCTGAAACGGGCTTTGCCGAAGAAGGCCAAGGCCCGCAAGGTCGCGGCCTCGACTGCGTCTTCGGCCAAATCCTCGGCTAAGGGCAAATGGGTCTATGCCTTCGGCGGCGGCAAGGCCGAGGGCAAGGCCGGCATGCGAAACCTGCTCGGCGGCAAGGGCGCGGGTCTCGCCGAAATGGCCAATCTCGGCCTGCCGGTGCCGCCCGGCTTCACCATCACCACCGAGGTCTGCACCTATTTCTATGCCCACGACCGGCAGTACCCCAGGGATCTGAAGGCGCAGGCCGAGAAGGCGCTCGCCGCCAGTCGGCAAGATCACCGGCAAGGTGTTCGGCGACCGCGACAACCCGCTGCTGGTTTCGGTGCGCTCCGGCGCCCGCGCCTCGATGCCGGGCATGATGGATACCGTGCTCAATCTCGGCCTCAACGACGCGACCGTCGAGGCGCTGGCGAAGAAGTCCGGCGACCGGCGCTTTGCCTATGACAGCTACCGGCGCTTCATCACCATGTATTCCGACGTGGTGCTCGGCGTCGGCCACGAGCATTTCGAGGAGCTGCTCGACATCCACAAGGAACGCCAAGGCTACAGCCTCGACACCGATCTAACCGCCGATGACTGGGCCGATCTGGTCGAGCAATACAAGAAGCGGCTGCAGCAGGAACGCGGCGAGCCGTTCCCGCAGGATCCGCACCAGCAGCTCTGGGGCGCGATCGGCGCCGTGTTCGGCTCGTGGATGAACCAGCGCGCCATCACCTACCGCCGTCTCAACAACATCCCGGAAGACTGGGGCACCGCCGTCAACGTGCAGGCCATGGTGTTTGGCAACATGGGCGACACCTCCGCGACCGGCGTCGCCTTCACCCGCAACCCCTCGACCGGCGAGAAGAAGCTCTACGGCGAATTCCTCATCAACGCCCAGGGCGAGGACGTCGTTGCCGGCATCCGCACGCCGCAGGAGATCAGCGAGGCCGCGCGGCAGGAAGCTGGCTCCAACAAGCCGTCGATGGAGCAGGCGATCCCAAAGGCCTATGCCGAACTCAAGCGCATCTACAACACGCTCGAGCGGCACTACCGCGACATGCAGGACCTCGAGTTCACCGTCGAGCAGGGCAAGCTGTGGATGCTGCAGACCCGCTCCGGCAAGCGCACCGCCAAGGCGGCGCTGCGCATCGCGGTCGAGCTCGCCAACGAGGGTCTCATCACCAGGAACGAGGCGGTCTTGCGCGTCGATCCGCTGGCACTCGACCAGTTGTTGCACCCGACCATCGATCCCCGCGCGCACCGCAAGGTGATCGCGACCGGCCTGCCGGCCTCGCCGGGCGCCGCCTCCGGCGAGATCGTGTTCACGCCGGACGAAGCCGCCAAGCTCAAGGCCGACGGCAAGAAGGTGATCCTGGTGCGCGTCGAGACTTCGCCCGAGGACATCCACGGCATGCACGCCGCCGAAGGCATTCTGACGACGCGCGGTGGCATGACCTCGCACGCGGCGGTCGTTGCCCGCGGCATGGGCAAACCCTGCGTTTCCGGTGCCGGCACGCTGCGCATCGACTATGCCCAACGCACCATGACCGCCGGCGGACAGACCTTCAAGGAAGGCGATCTGATCACCGTCGACGGTTCGACCGGGCAGGTGCTCGCCGGCCGCGTCGATATGATCGAGCCGCAGCTCTCCGACGATTTCGCCACACTGATCGGCTGGGCCGACAAGGTGCGCCGTCTCGGTGTGCGCGCCAATGCCGACACGCCGGCCGACGCCAAGGCCGCGATGCGCTTCGGAGCCGAAGGCATCGGCCTCTGCCGCACCGAACACATGTTCTTCGATGAGGGGCGCATTCGGGCCGTGCGCGAGATGATCCTCGCCGACGACGAGGCCTCGCGGCGCAAGGCGCTCGCCAAATTGCTGCCGATGCAGCGCAACGATTTCGTCGAGCTGTTCGAGATCATGGCCGGCCGGCCGGTCACCATCCGCCTGCTCGATCCGCCGCTGCACGAATTCCTGCCGCACGGCGATGAGGAGATCGCGGAAGTCGCCGCCGCCATGGGCGCCGACCCGAAGAAGCTTGCCGCGCGCGCCCAGGAGCTCGCCGAGTTCAACCCGATGCTCGGCTTCCGCGGCTGCCGCATCGCCATTGCCTATCCGGAGATCGCCGAGATGCAGGCGCGCGCCATCTTCGAGGCCGCGGTCGAAGCGGGCAAACGCACCGGCAAGCCGGTGGTGCCCGAAGTCATGGTGCCGCTGATCGCCACCAGGAAAGAACTCGATCTGGTCAAGGCGCGCATCGATGCCATGGCGGCCGCGGTGTCGAAGGAAACCGGCGCCAAGCTCGACTACCAGGTCGGCACCATGATCGAGCTGCCGCGTGCGGCGCTGCTCGCCGGCGAGATCGCGGAGTCGGCGGAGTTCTTCTCCTTCGGCACTAACGATTTGACGCAGACCACCTTTGGCATCTCGCGCGACGATGCGGCGACCTTCCTCGGCACCTACACGGCGCGCGGCATCCTGCCGGCGGACCCGTTCGTCTCCATCGACCAGATCGGCGTCGGCGAACTGGTGCGCATCGGCGTCGAGCGCGGCCGCAAGGCGCGGCCGAAACTCAAGGTCGGCATCTGCGGCGAGCACGGCGGCGATCCGGCTTCGGTCGCCTTCTTCCATGCCGCCAAGCTCGATTACGTGTCCTGCTCGCCGTTCCGCGTGCCGATTGCGCGTCTGGCCGCAGCGCAAGCCGCCCTCGGCAAGGCCCCGGCCAGCACGGCGTAAGGTCTCTAGGCTGTCATTCCGGGGCGCCGCGGAGCGGCGGAATGACAGGAAGCTACACCGCCACCTTGGCGAGGAAGTCTTCCACTTCGGAGCGCAGGTTGGAGACAGCGCTCTCGACCGTCTCCGAGGCATCGCGCACGACCTCGGCCGAGGAGCGCGTTTCGGTCGCGGCACCCGCCACCTCGCCGAGCACCGCCACCACCTGGCTGGTGCCTTGGGCTGCGCTCGCCACATTGTGTGAGATCTCGCCGGTCGCCGAATTCTGCTGCTCGACGGCGGCCGCCACCGCCGAGGTGTATTGATTGATCTCCAGCATGCGCTCGGCGATCTGGCGGATCGCCTCGACCGCGCCGGCCGTCGA
The DNA here is from genome assembly GCA_963822035.1 of uncultured Alphaproteobacteria bacterium. Taxonomy (GTDB): domain Bacteria; phylum Pseudomonadota; class Alphaproteobacteria; order Rhizobiales; family Xanthobacteraceae; genus Pseudolabrys. Next base: position 333,626 of record CAWGGC010000005.1, read on the forward strand.
ATTCTGCACCGCCATGATATGGCTGGCGATGTCCTCGGTTGCCTTGGCAGTCTGCACGGCGAGCGATTTCACTTCCGAGGCGACCACCGCGAAGCCGCGGCCGGCTTCGCCGGCGCGCGCCGCCTCGATGGTGGCGTTGAGCGCGAGCAGATTGGTCTGCCCGGCGATGGTGCGGATGAGCTTGACCACGTCGCCGATCTTCTGCGCGCCGGATGCAAGGCCGGCGATCTCGCCATCGGTCGCCCGCGCTTCCTCGGTCGCCAGGCCGACGATGTCGCTGGTTTGGGTGAGTTGGCGGCTGATCTCGGCGATCGAGCGCGACAATTCGTCGGCGGCGACCGCCGCGGTCTCCACGTTGGTCGAAGCCTCGTGGAAGGCCTGCACCGCGCTTTCCGCCCGTTGCGAGGTCTGCTCGGAGGAACCGAACAGCGCCGCCGCGGTCGAGCGCATCGAGGAAGCGCTGTCGGCGACGCTCGCCAGCAGCCGCTCAACCTGCGGACGGAATGAAACAATCGAAGAGTCGATATTGGCGCGCCGGTGCTCCTGCTCGTTGATCGCGGCGCGCTCCTCCTCGGCCTTGCGCTGCTCGGTGACGTCCTCGTGCGTTGCGACCCAGCCGCCGTCGGGCAGCGGCTCGTTCTTGGCGAGCACGATGCGGCCGTCGCTGGCCGGCACGTAGACTTGCAACCGCTGCCCGTCGGCCACGCTCTGGCGGATGTTGCGGCAATAGGCGTCGACGTCGCCGGAGAACAGCCCGGTGTCCTTGCGGTGCTGGATCAGGTCGTGCAGCGTGCAGCCGGGCTTCACGATGCGCGTCGACAGCTTGTACATGTCGGTGTAGCGCCGGTTCAGCAGAGTGATGCGGGCCTGCGCGTCGAACACGCACAGCCCTTGCGACATGTTGTCGACGGCGTCGAGCAGGCGGCGGTTCTCGCCGCGCATGCGCCGATAGGCGATGAGCGCGGCAACCGGCGCGGCGAAGCAGAGCAATGCCACGAGCATGGTCGCTTGACCCGCAACTGTCGAAAGCAGCGTTGAATCCGGCATGCGAGTCCGCGTGGAGAAAGGCGGCTAAATATTGGGCGAGAGCGATTGCAATATAGTTAATTAATCTTGCGAAAGAGCCGCCGCGCCAAGCGCGATTCAGAGATCGTTTACCGCCGCCCGACGCCTCGCAAGCGCGACGCCGGCGATTAACGGCTTCGCAAGGTTAATGCGCCAATAAGAAAACCTGTCGCATTGTCGCTGTTCCGGCGAGGCGCCGCGGGCGTGCTGTTGCATTGCGGCCTCGTGTGGACGTGTCCATGGTTTCGCGTAAGCGGCAGGTGAAGATCCTCCTTTGCGCGCTGGCGATCACGCTGCTGCCGAGCCACAGCGGCTTTGCCGATCTCGGCGCACTGCTCGCCAACCAGCCCGGCGTCATTGCGCGCGCGCGCGAGCACCTGATCGCCTCGCCCTTCGGCACCATCCACGCCGCGATGTTCAGCCTGCCGCGCCCGATCGGCACCGCCATCCCGCATCCCCCGATCTATGCGCTCGCCAATTTCGATCCATCCGACGTCACCGGTTCGATCGGCTCGCAATTGCTCGGCGATCCGACGGCGCCGCTGCAATTCCCCGCGGTCAACCGCAAGGACAAGGGCGACTCGTTGCTGACGCGCAAGCGCGTGCCGCTGCCGCCGTTGCCGCCGCTTCTCGCCATCGCGCCGGTGCCGGATGATCAGGCCGAAGCTGCATTGAAGCCGGATGCCGAGCCGCCGCGCATCGATCCTTACGCCGACTACGAGTTCGGCGCGCCCGCCGACGAGCCGCAGGCGGCCGATATTGCGCCGGCCAAGGTCAAGCCGCCGAAGAGCCTCGCCAGGCTTGAGCCTGGCGCCGCGCCTGGCGACTCGTTCTATTTCGGCGTCGAGCCGATGGCTTCGGCCCACGAGCAGATCAGGCCTTGGGCGCCGGGTGAGGCGCCTGTCGTCAGCGGCGACCGCGATCTCAAGCTGTCGGCGCTGACGCCCGACGCGCCGGACAGCGCCGGCTCCTCGGTCGCCAACAAAGGGCAGGTGACCGGCGAGGGCCAGCGCCCGATCTCGCCGGCGGAGCGATTGGGGCTCACCGGCGCCGCCCGCGCCAAGGCGGAGAAGTGTCTCGCCGACGCCGTCTATTTCGAAGCGCGCGGCGAAGCGGTGCCCGGACAGATCGCGGTCGCGCAAGTCGTGATGAACCGCGTGTTCTCGCCGTTCTATCCGAACGACGTCTGCGGCGTGGTCTATCAAAACTCCGACCGCCGCAACGCCTGCCAGTTTACCTTCGCCTGCGACGGCATTCCCGACGTCGTCACCGAGCCCGATGCCTGGGCGCGCGCCAAGCACATCGCGCGCGACATGCTCGACGGCAAATTGTGGATGCCGGAGGTGGCCAAGGCCACGCACTATCACGCCTACTGGGTGCATCCGGACTGGGTCAACGAGATGCACAAGGTCTTCGCGCTCGGCGCCCACAAGTTCTACCGGCCGCGCGCCTGGGGCGACGGCTCCGATGAGCCGACCTGGGGCGACGCCAAGCTGACGGAGAAGGAAGTCGTCGAGGACCAGAAGAAATGGCCGGTCAGCTACAGCGACGAATGGTTGAACTCGCCGGACGGACGAGCCTGGGCGCGCGAAAATCGCGGTAAATAGCGCCGCGCGGCCAAGTCATGAGCCGCGTCGATGGACCGCATCAGCATTATTCGTTTTGTTGATCGATCGTCGTGTCTATATGCTCGCGCTCCGCTCGCGCCGTCGGCGCGGGCGTAGCGGAGCGATTAGCAATGTCCATGCAAGGGGCGACGACGAAAGTTATCAGCGCGGTCGGCTGGCGCACGCCGGTCGTCGTCGTAATCTGCGGCTGTCTGATCGCCATGATCAGCAACGGGCCGCGCTCCTCGCTCGGCTTTTTCCTGGCGCCTCTGTCGCAGGTCAATCACTGGGATCGCGGCGTATTCTCGATGGCTTTCGCCATTCAGAATCTGCTGTGGGGCATCGGCCAGCCGCTCGCGGGCGGCATCGCCGACCGTTTCGGCGCGACGCGCGTACTCGTCACCGGCGCGCTACTCTATGCGCTGGGGCTGGCGCTGATGTCGCACGCGACGACGCCCGGTCTGCTCGACTTGTCAGCTGGGCTGCTGGTTGGTCTCGGCCTGTCCGGCTGCTCGTTCGGCCTGGTGATCGGCGCCTTCGGCAAGTTGCTGCCCCCCGAGTGGCGTTCGCTCGCTTTCGGCGCCGGCACCGCCGCTGGCTCCTTCGGCCAGTTCCTTTATTCGCCGCTTGCCGTCGCGCTGATGGATAACTTCGGCTGGCAAAGCGCGCTCGTGACTTTCGCGGGGGTCACGATGCTGATCCTGCCGCTGTCGATTGCGCTCGCCGCCCCGCGCAGCGCCGGTGCGGAGCCGGTTCGCGCCGTGCCGCAGCAATCATTCCGCCAGGCGATGGCGGAAGCGTTCGGCCACCGCTCTTACGTGCTGCTGGTCATCGGCTTCTTCACCTGCGGCTTCCAGCTCGCTTTTACGACCGTGCATTTGCCGTCCTATCTCATCGACCGCGGCCTGTCGGCCGAGATCGGCGGTTGGACGCTCGCCACCATCGGCCTGTTCAACATCATCGGCTCGATCGCGTCGGGCTATCTCGGCAGCCGGATGCCAAAACGCTACATTCTTTCAATCATCTATTTCACGCGCGCGGTATCGATCGCCGTCTTTGTTACGCTGCCGCCAAGTCCGGTGACGACCATTATCTACGGCGCCGTTACCGGCCTCCTTTGGCTCTCCACGGTGCCGCCGACCTCGGGACTGGTCGCGGTGATGTTCGGCACGCGCTGGCTCGCCATGTTGTTCGGCTTTGCCTTCTTCAGCCATCAGGTCGGCGGCTTCCTCGGCGTCTGGCTCGGCGGCTATGTGTATGACACCTACGGCTCCTACAACGCGGTCTGGTGGCTGTCGGTGTTTTTCGGCGTCGCCTCGGCGATCATCAACCTGCCGATCGTCGAGCGTCCGGTCGGCGAGCCCGCGCCCGCCGCGGTCTGATCGGGCTCACGCGAACATTCCGTCCGGCTTGCCCTGCCGCACCATGTCCTGGCAGTAGGCGTAGAGTGCGTCGTAGACGATCCATTCTGCGGCGTTGAGCGCGTGGTCGTCCTTGTAGCCAAGATGACGAAAGCCTTCGGCGATCGCTTCAAGCCCCGGCCCCTCCGGCTGTTGATAGAGCGTGTTGTCGGTATCGGCGCCGTTGACGATCTTTCCCAGCAGGCGCAGCGCCGGATTGCCGGCAAGCTGGTATTTCTTCAGGATCGCCTCGAACGAGCACTCCTTGCCGTGATGGCCGAGTTCGACGTCCTTGACGTCGAAGGGAATGGCGCCGGTGCGCTTTGTTTCGTCCATGACCTTGTCGGCGGGCACGAACAGGAATTCCGCGTCCTTGTCGACAAACTTCTTGATCAGCCACGGGCAGGCGACGCGATCGACTTTGACGCGTTCACGCGTGATCCATTTCATGCTGAGTCTCCTTCGGTTGATTTGCTGAGTTGTTGCCGGGGCGATTCCTCCGGCGGCTTGATGTGCCGGAACGAGTGGAGCAGGCCGAGGTCGTAGACGATCTTGAGCACGCCGCAGACGACGAGCGGCAGGCCGGAAAACGCGCCGGCCAGGAGCGCGCCGGCGATCGGCGGGCTCAACGCCGAAGCGAGGCTGCGCGGCACCGCGGTGACGCTTGCCGCCGCCGGCCGCTCGGGCGGCGTTACCACCGCCATGACGTAAGACGTGCGTGTCGGCACATCCATTTGCGACAGCGTCGATCGAGCCAGCAGCAGACCGAGCGTCAGGTAAAGGTTGGAGGACAATGCCGCCAGAATAAGAAAGACGCTGGACGGGATATGCGTGAACACCATCGTGTTGACGAGACCGATGCGCCGCGCCAGCCGCGCCGCCACCGGATAGGAAAAGGCGCTGAGCGTGCTCGACCAGAAAAAAAGGCGCTTGCTGCTGAAATCGACAGGTCGAAGCGGTCGAACAGCCAGAGCGCCAGCAGCGACTGCACGACAAAGCCGCCGGCGAAGGCGTCGAGGCTGAACAGCGCGGCGAGCCTATAGACGACGCCGCGCGAAGCCCCGAGCGGGACCTGCGGCGCGGCTGCGGCGGTGCGGGCGTGCGGCAGCCCGTGGTAGAGCCCAACGCACGCGAGTCCGAGCAAGCCATAGGCGTAGAACATCAGTTTGAACGCGGTGATGCGGCCGACACCGGCATCGGTCAGGAAATCCGGCGCGGCGGCCGCCAGCGTGCCGGCGGCCGTCGACAACGCGCCGATCAGGCTGTAGCGCGCGAAGGCCCGCGTGCGCTGCTCGTCGGACACCTCGCGCGCCAGCAGCGCGTGCTCGAGCGGCACCAGGACGCCAAGGTCCCCCGTCGATGGATTAATCGTGCCGAGGAAGGCGACCAAGGCGATGAAGGCGGCAGGCTGCACGTTCGGGAACGCCGCGTCTGTCGCCGCCATCAGCGCCGCTCCGGCGATCATCAGCGTCCGCAAATCGTGGCGCGGGGCGATGGCGCCGGTGGCGAGGGTCAGCACCGCGGTGCCGAGCAACGACGCGGCAACGACGATCCCGATCGCAACGGCGTCGAGGCCGAGCGCGGTCAGATACGCCGGCAAGATGATTGTGGCGAAGCCGTCGGCAAAGCCGCGCACGCCGCGCCCGACGTAGACAAGCTGTATGTTCGAGGCTGACGACATTTGCGCCCAAAATCCCTCCGCCCGGCAAAACGGGCGAGGTGCAGTGCTTGGGCGAATGCCTTGAAGAACCGGGCGACTGCGATCGGCCCGATGGCAAAAACTGATCCGCGGGCGCGACAAAGTCAAGTGCGGCGCTGGAGTCCGAGCTTGCCTCGCGCGTCGGCTCGCGCGCAAACTGCCGTCGCGTAGTCTTTGCGTGACGGGAGGCGGGCATCTCAAGAGTTGTGGAAGGGGCCGGGCGCGGCCTGCGGATCCCGGCCGGCTTGCGCGACGTATTCGCCGGCGCGATCTGCTCCGTCCTGTCGATTGCCTATTGCCTGTCCTACGCGGCACTGATCTTTTCCGGGCCGCTGGCGCGCTATTTGTCCTACGGCCTCGCCGTGACCTTCCTGTCGGCGGCGGTGGCCGCCGCCGTCATGGCCTGGCGCAGCTCGCTGCCCTTCGCCATCGCCGGGCCCGACTCCTCGACCTCGGCGGTGACCGCTACGCTTGCCGCCACCATGGCCTCGCAGCTCGCCGCGACCGGCGACACGCGGCTGTTGATGCCGATCCTCATCATTCTCGCCGTGTCGACCGCCGCCACCGGCATCGTGCTCTGCGCGTTCGGCCTGCTGCGTGCCGGCCGCGCCATTCGCTTCATCCCCTATCCGGTGATCGGCGGCTTCATGGGCGCGACCGGCGTGCTGATGGTGCTCGGCGCCGTGCAGGTGATCACCGGCGCGCCGCTGACCCTCGGCAGTCTCGCGGTATTTGCCGGCGCCGCCACGCTGGCCAAGATCGCCGCCGGCCTCACCGTGGCGCTGGTGCTGCAACTGCTACTGTCGCGCTCGAGCAGCCCGGCCATTCTGCCGGCGGTGCTCGTGGTTGCGACCGTCACCGTGCATGCCGGCATCGCGCTGTCGGGCACGTCGCTCGCCGACGCGCAAGGCAGCGGCTGGCTGTTCGAGCCGCTGCCGTCGGCGCCGCTCAGCCTGCCGTGGCGGCCGGCGGCGCTCGCGGCGTTTCCATGGGGCTCGCTGCTGCCGCTGTCGGGCGACCTGCTGGCGGTCATTTTCGTCACCGTCGTCAGCCTCCTGCTCAACATCACCGGCGTCGAGATCGCGACGCGCCGCGAGGCCGACATGGATCGCGAGCTCAACACGCTCGGCCTTGCAACCCTCGCCAGCTCCGTGCTCGGCGGCTACGTCAGTTGCCTGTCGCTGAGCCGCACCAGTCTCAACTATTCGCTCGGCGGGCGCTCGCGGCTCTCGGGGCTCACCGTCGCCGTCGTGTCGGCGCTGGTGTTGTTCGCCGATCCGTCGTTTCTGGGCTACGCGCCGAAATACGCACTCGGCGGTCTGTCGTTCTTCGCCGGCGGCCGGCTGGCCTACCGCTGGGTCTGGCAATCGGCGACGCAGTTGAGCCGCCTCGAATACGTCTCGCTCATCGCCGTCGTTCTCATCATCGTCGAATGGGGCTTCATCGCCGGCGTGCTGAGCGGCATCATCATCGGCTGCGCCACGTTTGCCATGAGCGCGAGTCGCGTCAACGCCATCAAGTTCGCCTTCGACGGCTCGGAGTACCGCAGCCATCTCGACCGCAGCGCCGACGAGCTTGCCATCCTCGGCCAGCACGGCCGCGAGCTGCAGGGCATGTCGCTGCAGAGTTACCTGTTCTTCGGCTCGGCCAACCGCCTCTACCAGCACGTCAAGACGCTGCTGCGCCAGCACCCGGGCTGCCGCTTTCTGGTGTTCGACTTCCGCCTCGTCACCGGCATCGATTCCTCGGCGACCTACAGCTTCTCGCAGATCAAGCACGCCGCCGACGAGGCCCATGCGCGCATCGTGCTGGTCGGCTTGCGGCCGGAGCTCGAGCGCGCCTTTCAAGTCAGCCGGCTGTTGTCGGACGACATCGGCCTTGCGCCCGATCTCGACCGCGCGCTCGAGACTTGCGAAGACGCCATCATCGCCGCGCATCAGGTCAAGGATAGCGAGCGGGATTCGCTGCACGGCTGGCTGACACGCGCGCTCGGCAGCGCCGAGCATGCCGACGCGCTCGTCGCGCTCTGCCGCCGCTTCGAGGCGCGGCCCGGCGATATCATCGCGCGGCAGGGCGAACCCGCCAATTCCATGCACTTCATCCTCGAGGGCCGCGTCGGCATCCTGGTCGACACGGGCGACGGCCGCACCGTGCGCGTGCGCAGCCTGGGACGCCACACCACCATCGGCGAGATGGGGCTGATCTCAGGACGCCCGCGCAGCGCCACCATCCAGGCCGAAGCGGCGAGCGTGCTCTACGAGCTCACCGCCGAGCATTTCAACGCCATCAAGCGCGAGCAGCCGGCGCTCGGCCAGGCGCTGCTCAGCTACGTCATCGCCGTCATGACCGAGCGTCTGAGTTTCGCCAGCCGCGTCATCGGCGTGCTGCAGCGGTGATGGCATCCATGTCTGCGGAACGACACCACAGAAGCGCGAGCGTTCGCCTGCTGGCGCTCGCTTTGGTCCTCGTCGGCGGCACAACGTCACTCGCCGTTGCGAAAACCAGGTTGGCCGAATTTGCCGGCGAATGGCACGGCACCGGCACCGACCGAAGCTCGCCGCTGGAGACGGCGCAATCGACCGATTGCCGGATGAAAATACAGGCCGACGAGCGCGACCTCGTCAGCGACACCAGGTGTAGCGGGCAGCAAGGGCTGGCCAAGTCGCTGCATCTTGCTGTCGTCGTCGATGGCGGCCAGGTGAGCGGCAAGGCGAAGCAGAAGACGGTGCGGGAGCCGGGCCGCGGGCCCGATGTTCTCGATGGTTTAGTGTCCGGGACGCGGAGCGATGAGGAAGCCGACCTTGTCGTGCGCTTTCCCGGATTGACGCCGAATGCCTCGATCGTTTTGACGCGCAGCGACCCCTCGACCTTCAATATGCATATTTCCAGCTTGGGCTTGACGCTGACCGATGTGACGTTTCATCGCGTTGGCGCGCGATAATTGGCCGGCGGCGGACTAATGCCACCAAGCTCCGACGGATTTAAGCCAAGACAGCGCGCTGTTCACCGTCATGACAAAGTTGCCGGTCAGCACGACCAAATATCGGCCGCCGGTTCCGACGTCGAATGGCCAGGTTCGCATGCCATGAAGATGGCGCCGGACGCTCTGATTGAACTCGTGGGCGTCGCGCAGCTCCTTCCGCGCCGACGGGTCGCCAGCGTCATCGTCTAGTGATTTCCGGATCTGCGCGAGGCGGTTCTTGAAATTTGCCTCCTGCCCGCGCTTGTAGGCGGCGAGCTCGTTGTGCAACGGGATCGCCGGCACGAGCAGAACGATCAGCGACAGGATATAGGGAAACGCGATCCAGAAGCACTTGAGGACGAACACCTCCTCGGTGTTGCCGCCGCTCCACGCGGTGTTCACGATGTAAATCGAGATTAAGACCCCGATAAACAGCGTCACCGAACTGAAGGCGACCAGCGCCTCCCCGACGAACAAGGTGCCGCCGCAATTGTCCGGCGCGGTGAGATCGAGCGAAGGCCGCAGTTTCGGGGCGTAGGTGTTGACCAGGAAGCAGACGGCGTAGATTCCGAGCACCGCCATGCCGCAGAGGAAGCCGGCAAGGAAATATCCGAACATGATCGTGATCGCGGCGGGCCGGGCGGTGTAGGGCAAGCCGAAACTCAGCGCCATCAGGCAATTCAAGCCGCCGAAAAACAGGCCAGCCAGGACGAAATTGCGATCGGAGAGAATACGGTGCGCGCTGATAAACGCGATTTTGCCATCGCTCTCGGACGATTGCGCCGCGAGCACCATGATTACGTCGCGCAAGCGTTCGGTCGCGTAGTAGACGCAAAGCATCACCGCGCTGATCAGCGGCGCAAGGAACCAGCTCCAGTCCTTGACGATGCCGATGCCGACGCTTGCGTAGTGGGCCAAGAAAAACGCCAACCCCAAAGCCAGCGATATCATGATGCGGCTGAGCACACCGCCGCCGACCGTGTCGGCGACCCGGTCGTAGAAAGGGCGTATATTTGCATCGGCCATGGCGGGCGGCCCCGACGAACAAGGACGGGCTATAGACCGGAATTCCGAACGGCACGCGGTTGAAGCGTGATACTTGCGTGTTCGGCCACAGCGCGCCATGACTAACTGGGAGTTTTGAACAGCGGGAACAGCGCGTGGCGACATTCAAGGCGATCGTGATCGAGAAGGCGGAGAGTGGCACCAAGGCGGCGCTCGCCGATTTCGATGAAGCCAACCTCATGGAGGGTGACGTCACCGTCCGCGTCGAGTACTCGACGCTCAACTACAAGGACGGGCTCGCCGTCGGCGGCAAGGCGCCGGTGGTGCGCCGCTTTCCCATGATCGCCGGCATCGACTTCGCCGGCACCGTGGAGGCCTCGTCGCATCCCGCCTGGAAGCCCGGCGACAAGGTCATCCTCAACGGCTGGGGCTGCGGCGAGACCCATCTCGGCGCCTATGGCGAGAAGGCCCGCGTCAAGGGCGACTGGCTGGTGCGGTTGCCGGCCTCGATGAGCGCGCGCGAGGCGATGAGCATCGGCACCGCCGGCTATACCGCCATGCTGGCGGTGATGGCGCTGGAGGGCCATGGCCTCAACCCGCAAAGCGGGCCCATCGTCGTCACCGGCGCCGCCGGCGGCGTCGGCTCGGTGGCGGTCGCCATCCTCGCCAAGCGCGGCTTCACCGTCCATGCGGTCACCGGGCGGCCGCAGGAGGCCGATTACCTCAAGGGCCTCGGCGCCGCCGAGATTATCGAGCGCAAGGAGCTCAGCGGGCCGCCGCGGCCGCTGAACAAGGAGCGCTGGGCGGGGGGCGTGGACGCCGTCGGCTCGGCGACCTTGGCCAATGTGCTGTCCATGATCCGCTACAGCGGGGCGGTCGCCGCCTGCGGCCTTGCCGGCGGCATGGACCTGCCGGCCTCGGTTGCCCCCTTCATCCTGCGGGCGGTGACCCTTTACGGCATCGATTCCGTGATGTGCCCGCTGCCGAAGCGCCAGCAGGCGTGGAAAAGGCTCGAAACCGACCTCGACCGCCAGAAACTCGCCCAAATGACCAGCGAGATTCCGCTTTCCGGGGTGTTCGAGGCCGCCCCGCGCATCGTGGCCGGGCAAGTGAGGGGCCGGATCGTGGTCAAAATCGGGTAAACATGTTCAGGATTTGTCGACGAAAGCCCGGCATAATACCCTAGGCTCGACGATACGAGCCGGATCGGCCGGCAAGTTGCCGGCCGCCTGTCTGTAACGGTTGCGTCAGTCGGAGTGGGGTGATGGTTCGTAGTCTTGCGTTGCTGGTCGGTTTGGCGGCCGCGCTGCCGGCCGTGGCCGGTGAAATGTCGGCGGAAGAGGCGCGGCATTTCGTCATCGGCAAAATGTTCACGTACACCTGCTTCGAAGGCACCCGCGGCAGAGGCCGCGTCTTCCCCGACGGCTCCGTAGTCGGCTCCATCCAGTTCCAGGGCGAGGGCCCGACGCGGTTTGCGGCGCTGCCGAAAGGCACGCTGCACGTCTCCGGCGGCTCGGTCTGCGCCACCGTGCGCGGCCTGCCGCTCGAACCCTGCTTCAACCTCGAGCGCACCGCCGCCAATAGTTTCCGCGGCTCGGTCTCCGGCCTCGGATTTGCCTATTGCGACTTCGTCCGCAACGAGGGCCGCACCCGCCTGGTGCATCGCGCCAGCAGCGAGCACCCGCTCAAGCTGCGGCCGTCGCTGGCTGCCGACAACAACTAGGCTTTGTTGCGGCGCGCTTGCCCGGGCCGGGGCGTGTCTCCGGTCCGCGCTCGGCTATATCGCCGGGGCCCCGAATCGCACTATTGACCGGGAAATAGGCAACTTCGGGAAGCCCAAGCCACTGTATGGGTTTTAGCCTGCGCAAACGCCTTGCCGCCGCGGCGCCGCCGCCCGAGCGCGCCGAGGGGCCTGCTATTGCGCCTCCTGTGGCCTTTGTTCCGGACGTAGCGCCCGGTGCGGAGAAAACGCCGCACATCGAGGCGATCCGCGAAACCATCGATCTGCTCGAAGCCGACCTCGCCGCCATGATCCGCGACGTGCAGCACACCGCGGGTGCGGTGCGTCACGGCGTTGAAGCTTCGGCGCAGGCGCTCGCCGTGATCCGCGAGCGCTGCGACGCGCTCGCCGGCAACAGCCGCACCGCCAAGGAAGACTCGGTGCAACTCGCCGCCGCGACCGAGGAATTCGCCGCTTCCTCGCGCGAGATCCTGCGCCAGGTGCGCGAGGCCGGCGATCTCACCGAAGGCGCGGCACAAGCCGTCCGCGGCGCATCGGCTATCGTCGCCGGTCTCAAGTCGTCCTCGGCCAGCATCGGCAGCGTCACGCATCTGATTGCGGCGATTGCCAAGCAGACCAATCTGCTCGCGCTCAACGCCAAGATCGAGGCCGCGCGCGCCGGCAAATCCGGCCGCGCCTTCGCCATCGTCGCCGACGAGGTCAAGGCGCTGTCGGCCAAGACCGAGAGCGCCACCAAGGACATCGCGCGCATGGTGGAGCTGCTGCAGGCCGAGACCGCGAAATCGATCGGCGCCATGGAGCACATCACCACGGCGATCGACGCGCTGCATCCGGTGTTCGGCGCGGTCGCGCAGTCGATCAACGAGCAGAACGCGACGACTGACGATCTGGCGCGCAGCGCCGCCGAAACGTCGCGCTTCGTCGCCAGCGTCGCCGACGGCGCGGCGCAGATCGTCGAGACGGTGGCGACCGCCGCGGCCTCAGGTGCGGCGGCCGACCGCTCCGGCCAGGACGCGGCGCTGACGGTCGAGAAGCTCAAGACCCGCTTCGTCATGCTGCTACGGCAAACCGAGTTCGGCGACCGCCGCCGTCACGACCGGGTGCCGTGCGAGCTTGCCGTGACCGTCCCGCTCGCCTCGCGCGTGCTGCGCGCCAACACCGTCGATCTCTCGGAAGGGGGCGTGCTGGTGCGGCCGCGCGACGGCGAGGACGACAGCATCGCCGACGGCGTTTCCCTGCGCGCCACGATTGCCGACATCGGCGAATGCCGGCTGCGCGTCGTCAACCGCTCCTATCTCGGACTGCATCTGCAATTCGTCGACATGGCCGCGCCGGTGCGGCAGGCGCTGCAAGCCAAGCTCGCCGCCATCTGGGAGGAGAACAGGGAGTTCATCGACCGCGGCACGGACATCGCGCAGCGTATCGCGCACGAGTTCGAGAACGCGGTGTCGGGCGGCAAGATCACGCACGAGGCGCTGTTCGACAACGAGTATGTGCCGGTCGAGGGCACCAATCCGCAACAATACCGCACGAAATTCCTCGACCTGCTGGAACAGATCCTGCCGCCGATCCAGGAGCCGCTGCTCGCCGCCGACGAGCGCATGATTTTCTGCGCCGCGGTCGACCGCAACGGCTATCTCGGCATGCACAACGTCAAATACTCGCAGCCGCAACGCGAAGACGACGTGATCTGGAACACCGCCCATTCGCGCAACCGGCGCATCTTCGACGACCGCGCCGGGCTGTCCGCCGCGCGCAACGTGCGGCCCTATTTGATCCAGAACTATCCGCGCGACATGGGCAATGGCGTCATCGTGCTGATGCGCGAGATCGACGTGCCGATCCGCGTCTTCGGCAAGCACTGGGGCGCATTCCGCGCCGCCTACAAGAGCTAGCTCACCCCTTGGCCGGGAAGATCATGCAGGTCGTGGTGGCGTGGGCGTAAAGCCTGCCGGCGCCGTCCTTGAGGTCGCCTTCGGACGTCGCCACGGTGCGGCCGCGATGGATGAGGCGGCCTTCCGCGCGCACCACGCCGGTCTCCTTGGTCATCGGCCGCACGAAATTGACTTTGAGCTCGAGTGTGGTCCAGGCCTCGCCTTTCTTGAGCGTGCTGAAGATCGCGCAGCCGAGCGCGGAATCGAGCAGCGTCGCGGCAAAGCCGCCGTGCACGGTGCCGATCGGATTATAGTGGCCGAAGGCGGGCGTGCCCTCGAATATGGCGTGGCCCTGGCTTGCCTCGACCAGATGAAAGTCCATCATCTCGCTGATCGGCGGCTGCGGCAACGTGCCGGCGATGATCGCCTGCAGGAAACTAAGGCCGTCGTAGGAGGTGAGCGCATCCGCTGGGATAACACCGTAGGTTTTTCCGCTCACCGCCGCCACCGTTTCTCGCCAAGCCTGAGTGCCGAGCTTCATCTAGCGCAACGGCGCGAGCTGAACAAACTGCGTCGGCGCCGGACGTGCTCGCACGCGGTGGTCGCCGGCCAAAATCAGGGGGAATTGACGTGGCGTTGTCGCGTTACTGGCCGATGCTGACGCCGAGGCCGCCACCGCCGCCGCCGCCGAAGCTGAACGAGGCACCAGCGCCGCCGCCACCGACTGATACCCCGCCGCCACCGCCGCCTTCTTCGCTGTGTCGGGCGCTGCGCTTGGCATGCGCGACTTTCCTGCTCTTGGCCTTGGCGGCTTTGGGTTCGTTCGGACAGGATTCAAGCGCCGCGATTTTCACAGCAAATTGCGTCTCGATCTGGCTCGCGATGCGGCCACGTTCCTTGGCGACGACGTCGCGCAGATCGCTCTTGGCCTTTTCGAAGGCGGCCTTGGCATCCGCCTTTTCCTTTTCGCTCGCCGCGGGATTGGCCGCGGTCTTGTCGGCGGTGTCGCCAGCGGCGGCCGCGGTGTCGAGCACCTTCTGCACAGCCGGATCGGACGCCATGGAATCGGCGATTTCCTTGCCGAGCTCGCCTTGCAGGTTATCGCGGGTGCGGCGCGTCTCGCTGCGCTGCGCCTTCGAGCCGTCGCAGAGCGCCTTGACGTATTTGGCGTCAGCTTCCTTGAATTCCTTCGCCGTGGCGCCGATCGCCGACGGCAGGGGTGCGTCGTCGGCATGAGCGCTGACGCAGGCGCCGTGAAACGCGATGCCAACGGCAAGTGCAGCAAGGAGCAAGGGCAGCCGGTTCGAGATTCTTTCCAACGGTGTCACGTCAGCCTCCGCGCGAGAACGCCTGATGAAGTTGAGTGGTCCTCAGAATTTTCCCATACCGGCGCCGCCCAACTGGCGCTTGGTTGGGCCCGTTGACTGCATGCCGCCGCCACTCGGACTTGGGCCGGACATGAAGCCGGGATGGCCGTTGGCTGCTGGATAGCCGCCTTGGTTCGAGTTGAAACTGTGGTAGCCCGACGGCCCGCTGGTGCTGCTGAACGAATTGCCGAAGGAGTTTCCGCTCTCCCGCGGCACCGTGAAGGTCTTCTTGGTGCCCGATGTGACGTTTGAGAACTGTCGCGGCGAAGTTTCGCGCGGCACATTCGAGATCGCTCTCGTGCCGCCGGTTTCTCCCTTCGGCAGCGCCGGGGCGTTGACCTGCCTGGTTGTGTCGTTGAGCAGTTCCTCCTTGCGCAGCGCATTTGACGGCGTGCTTGCCGCAGGTCCGGTGGTTGCCTGCTTGATGCTGTCGTTGAGCAGCTCCTGCTTGCGCAACGTATTTGACGGCGTGCTTGCCGCAGGTCCGGTGGTCGCCTGCTTGACGCTGTCGTTGAGCAGTTCCTGCTTGCGCAGCGCGTTTGACGGGGTGTTTGTCGCCGGCCCGGTGGTCGCTTGCTTGACGCTGTCGTTGAGCAACTCTTCTTTGCGCAGCGCGGTTGACGGGGTGTTTGTCGCCGGCCCGGTGGTCGCTTGCTTGACGCTGTCGTTGAGCAACTCTTCTTTGCGCACCGCGGTTGACGGGGTGTTTGCCGCTGGCCCGGTGGTCGCTTGTTTGACGCTGTCGTTGAGCAACTCCTGCTTGCCGACGGCGTTCGACGGGGCCGGCTTTACCGGTGTCGTATGCGTATCGTTCAGTAACGTGCGCGTTGCATTTGACGGTGTCGTTGTCGTCGGGATGTCGGCCTGCCGATTGATGTCGTTGAATGTGTCGGGCGACTTCTCCGGCACCAGGTAGCTGCCGATCAGGGGACGGACGCCAAAGGCGTTCTCGGGCCCGCGGATGATGACGTTGTTCATGCCGGGCGCGAATTCGGCAGGATAAGTGATCTCGATGCTGCCGTTCGGCAGGTCGCGTATCGAGGCTCCCGTTTCACTGAGCGTATAGGTGACCGGCGGCGGAAGATTGCCGCCCCAGAACGCACCTGTCTCCGGATTCCAGGCGCTGAAGGCCGAATTATAGGGCAGGTAGAGGGTTCCAGGATCGAAATAGGTAGCAATGTTGAATTGCTCGACGATCGATGGATTCCAGTGCCAGTGCGCTTCGGCATTCAACGACGCGTAGGCGGTGCCTGTGTCGGTCCGGGGCTGCTCGGCGACCAAACTCAAGAAACCATAGTTGGTCGCCGTTCGCACATATGGCGTCCAAGAAGTCCAGCCACCTCCGGCCATAAAATGCTGGTATCCTACGTATTCTTCCCAATCGTACCGTTCGCTCTCGCTCAGGTCGTTTGGCGTGTCGCCGCGTAAGTAATACTGGGCAAAATAGTATTCCTCTTCAATGCAGTCGTCGCAGTCGTCGTCGTCGCACCAGGGCGAGACGACGCCATAGCCAATCTCTCCTGATGGCTTCACGTAACTTATCATTCGAATGTTCAGCTGTTTCACCTCTTGGTGCGTTTCTGGCACCGGCTGCTGCGGCAGGTCTTGATAGTTGTTCTCGGTCAGTCGGCTGCCCCACAGCAGGTCTAACCTGCCGCCCGAAGAACTGGGATAAGGTTGCGTTTGCGGCACAGGTGACAAAAAAGTATTCCACGCATTGACGACAGCCATGTTGGCCGCGTCGTGGTTTATGCCATCGAGGATCGCTTGCTGAATGGAGGTGTCCGTTCGCAGCCCGCCGCCGAGCAGGCCGCCGACCACGGACGAAGCCGGCTGTTCGGTGTCGAGAGTGATCGGCTGCGGCAAATCCGTATTGAGGCCGAGGTAAGGCGATAGCGGCACGATTGCCGTCGAGTTTCGCGGCACCAGATAGCTGTTGAGGAGCGGCCGGTCGCCATATGAATTCACTGGACCGCGGATGATGACGTTGTTCATGCCCGGCGCAAATTCGGCGGGATATGTGATTTCAATCTCGCCGTTCGGCAGATCGCGGACCAATGCGCCCGTGGAGCTGATCGTATAGGCCGGCGTGGCCCGTGTCGGAGTCGGCTGGACATCGTTGGACGTGAAGCTTTGCGCCGTTGTCGCGTCCACGTGCGGGAAAAACCGCGTAAGGCCTGGTGTGTATTGTGGCAGCAGGTAGCTCGAAATGACGTAGCCGGAGGCCGCATGGATGACGTGATTGTCCATGTTAAGCGCGAACTCGCTGGGATAAACGACTTCACGACCGCCCCCGGACAGATTGTGGGTAAAGCTTTCGGTCGCGGTGTTTGATGCAACGGTATTCGCGGCGGCCGCAGGGACGGGTTGCGGCGCAATTGGAATGGTGGCGCTCATGATCTTGAGAGCGGTGTCAAGGTAAACAGACGATAGCGCGTAGTCCACCGCAGCCGATAAAGTCACCGCCGTGTACCAAGGTGCCAAAGAATTGTTGGTCGCCATCAGATAGTTCATCAAGCTGCTGTATTCGGATGCATCCAGGTCGGCGAGCTGGTCGAACCATGGCACCAGCGGCGGCGGCGGCGGCATCGTCGGCGGCCGAGGCATCGTCGCCAGCATTGCGTTGACGACGCCGAAACTCAGCCGCGTCAAATCTTGTGCGAAAGCGACGTCGTCCAGGTTATTGGCGAGATAAAGCGCGATCAGTGCTTCCGGTTCGATCACCAGGCCTGTCGATTTCGGGAACGGCCGATTTGCGGGGCGCACGGGTGGGCTGGGATTTTCAACCGGCAGCGCGGGCTGCGCTTGTTCAATCGGCTCCGGCTGGCCCATGTCGCTGCGGCTCTTGTAGAGGGACGTGCCGTAATAAGGATCGGTGGCGATATCGATATTAGGCTCGAAGTCCGGATCGTCACGGCCGGTTTCGGCGAACTCCAGGACCGGGCCGCCGAGATCGCCGACGACGGGAACCACATCGGGCTCGAGGTCGGTCACGAACGTAGAAGTCGGTGCTCAGCACCATGGGCGGCGGCGGGCCGCCGCCGCAGCCGCACAAAACGGCTGCGAGGCCAATCACGGCTAGAAGCGGACACCACGCGAGGCGGGTCATCAGCGCAGTCCAGTTCGCTCTGGGGTTCGGTCGCCGCGCAGCGCGCGGCGACGTCATTGCGGCGTCTAGCGGTTCGACGCCACCAACACGCTCATGCGGCGCTTCTGATTGTCATCGAGCTTGCGATACAGCGGCTCGGCAATATCGGCGAGCTCCTTGAGCGCCCCGGCCGCCGCCACCATTGCGTCCGCGCGGCGGCGCATATAGCCGATCGGATCGGCAACCGGCGGCGCCTTGCGGGCCTCCTGGATGCGCTCCTGCTGCTGCTTGTAGAAATTTCGCAGCCCATGCTCGAAATCGTTCCAGGCCGGCTGTTGGTCAGCCTTGAGCGCGAGCCCGGCTTTCAGCGCGGCGATGCGCGCTTCATAAAACGCCGAGTTGTCCGCCGGCGACCAGGCGGCCGGCGGGCTGACAGCCGCGGCCTGTTGCGCCGGTGGTTTGGTCTCTTGAGCAAGAACGATTGAGCTAACGCCGGCGGCTAAGATGGCCACCGCAGTCACTGCGATTTTCAACATAACGCCCCCCGTCAGTCCGAAACCAGTGCGTGTAACTCTACAAAGGGACCGGGCCAACGTCCATATGCGTCCCGCGGGCGCTCGTGAAGTGATACCGAATTTATGCGCGACTGGATGAGCAGCAAACTCAATGGCTTGAGCGCGCTCTGCGTTCAGCCGATATCGAGCCGGAATGGCACGCCTTCCTCAGCCATATGCCCGGGGCCGATGGTTTCGATGGCGCGCACCATGCGGCCGTCGCGCTGGAGCAGCCGGTCGGCGATCGAGACGATGCGCGCGTTCGGCGTCGCCGTGCGCGAGGCGCGGCGAATGTCCCAGGCGATCTGCATCTCGTCGCGCTGCGGGTTGACCGCGCAGGCGGCGACGAAGGCGCCGGCGGTCGAGCGGCTGATGCCGGCATAGCAATGCACCACCATCGGTGCCGCGCGGTCCCACTTGCCGGCAAAGTCGATGAGACGCGCGACGTGCTCCTCGCCCGGCGCGATACAGCCGTCCGCCGGCTGGGTAATGTCGTCGAGCGCCAGCACCAGATGGTTCTCCGGCGCAATGTGGCTCGGCCGCTCGACCCGGTCGGTCAGCCGCAGCAGCGTGACGATGTGGCGCGCGCCGGTCTCATCGACCGTCGAATAAAGCCGCGCGAGCGAACAGACGTGAATCATGCGGAGATAAGGAACCTGTCTTGCGTCATATCTATGACGCTTCGCTTCTTTTGCAAAGCAAGCGCTATTGGCTCTTGGCCAATTTTTCGACGCGCTCTTTGAACCGCGCTTCCGCGGTCCCCGCAGTCCACGGCGTCAGATAATCGCGCTCCAGCGCCGCGGAGAACTTCGGCGGCCGGCCGAAGAAGCGCTTGGCCTCGGCGAGATCGAAGCCGGCAAGGCGCGTTGCCTCGAGGAAGGCGGCGTTGCGGTCGGCTTCCTTGATGAGCTTCTGCCAGCTTGCCGGCAGCGGCGAGGGCAGGCCGAAGCGGCGGTGGATGGCGGCGAGTAAACGGTGCTCGACCGCCTTGTAGCTGTCGCCGATCACCGCCTTGAACGGCGAGATCATGTCGCCGACCACGTATTCGGGCGCATCGTGCAGCAGCACGGCGAGGCGGGCCTTGGCGTCGAGGCGCGGCACCTTGGCGCGGGCGAGCGCTTCGACCAGGAGCACGTGCTGCGCGACCGAGAAGATGTGCGCGCCTCTGGTCTGCCCGTTCCAGCGGGCAACGCGCGCCAGCCCATGCGCGATGTCCTCGATCTCGACGTCGAGCGGCGAGGGGTCGAGCAGGTCGAGCCGGCGCCCCGACAGCATGCGCTGCCAGGCACGCGCGGCCTGCTGCGGCAGCTTGCTCATTTGTGCGAATGGCGCGCGGCGAGCTTTGCCACCGCCGCGTGGCGGTGGCACGTCACGACATGATCGTTGACCATGCCGACCGCCTGCATGAAGGCATAGACAATGGTGGGCCCGACGAATTTGAAGCCGAGGGCGGCGAGATCCTTGGAGATCGCTCTTCGACAGCGGCGTCTCCGCCGGAATTTGGCCGCGGCGCTTGAAATTGTTCTGCAGCGGCTTGCCGTCGATGCGGTCCCACAGGAAATGCGGAGAAGCCGGGGCCTTGCTCCATCATCGTCAGCCACGCCCGCGCCGAGCCGACCGTGCCCTCGATCTTGGCGCGATTGCGCACGATGCCGGCGTCCTGCATCAGCCGCTCGATCTTCTTCGGCGTGTAGCGCGCGATTTTTTCCGGCTCGAAATTGTCGAAGGCTTTGCGGAAATTCTCGCGCTTGCGCAGGATGGTGATCCACGCGAGGCCGGCCTGGAAGCCGTCGAGGATCAACTTCTCGAACAGCGCGCGGTCGTCAAATTCCGGCACGCCCCATTCCTCGTCGTGATAGGCGATGTAGAGCGGGTCGTCGCCCGGCCACGAGCAGCGCACAAGTTTGTCGGACGCCTCGCCGCTCACGACGCTGCCTTGTCGCCCGGCCAGGCAAACTTCGCCCACGCCGGCTTCACCGCCTTGATCTCGATGCCACCGGCAACAAGCGGCGTGCCGCTCGCCAGCGCATCGCCGAGGCGATCGAGCCGCAGCATGGCAAGCCCGTGGCCCTTGGCCGTGGTGCCGAGCGTGCCGATCTCTTTGTCGCCCGCCGTGATGGCAAGCCCGGGCAATGGCGAGAACTCGCCGTAGGAAATCGCCACCACGCGGCTGCGCGCCGTGGCGCGATGCTCGACGCGGGACACCACCTCCTGCCCGACATAGCAGCCTTTGTCGAAATCGACGCCGCCAAGCTGGTCCATGTCGGCCTCGTGCGGGAAGGTGTCGAGATAGGCGAAGTCCTCGCCGCCGCGTGGCACGCCGAGCGCGATGCGGTGCGTCTCGTAGGCCTCGGGACCGGCAAGGGCGGCGCCGAGATTAGCCGCGGCTTCGGTCGCAAGGTCGGGCGGGATGATGGTGCGAGTGCCCAGCGCGGGCAGCCGCGGGTCGGCATAGCTCAGACCGTCGTCGCTTTGGCCATCGCCGTCCCAGAACGCCATGACGCCGAGCGGCTCCGACAGGTCCTCGACTTTGACCTTGGCGCGCAGCTTGTAGAAGGTGAGCTTTTCCACAAGCATGGCGCTGAGCGCGCGCGGGCAGTCGAGGAAGAAGCCGCCGCCGTCCTCCTCGGTTGCTTCTGTCATGATGAAATCGCAGACGATCTTGCCCTGCGGCGTCAGCAGCGCGGCAAAGCAGGAATGGCCGGGCGTCACCTTGTCCATGTCGTTGGTGATCAGCCCATTGAGGAAGTGCCGGGCGTCGTCGCCGGACACCTTAACCACGCCGCGGTCGGGAAGAAGCGCTGCCTGCATGATGGAAGTCTCTTGCCAGAACTTGCGGCGAAACGTAAGCGCTGTTGCGCGCCTCACAAGCCGGTTAGAACCGCTCCAAATATGGCCGAAACCTACGACCTCATCCTCAAGGGCGGCACCGTCGTCAATCAGGACGGCGAGGGCGTGCGCGACGTCGGCATCCGCGGCGGCCGTTTTGCCGCGATCGGCGACCTCACGCGCGCCTCGGCCGGCGAGACGATCGACTGCCGCGGTCTGCACGTGCTGCCCGGCGTCATCGACAGCCACGTGCATTTCCGCGAACCGGGCCTCACCCAGAAGGAGGATCTGGAAACCGGCTCGCGCGGCGCCGTGCTCGGCGGCGTCACCGCGGTGTTCGAGATGCCCAACACCGACCCGACCACCACCACGGCCGAAGCGCTCGCCAACAAGGTCAAGCGCGCCCACCATCGCATGCATTGCGACTTCGCCTTCTATGTCGGGGCGACGCGCGAGAATACCCCGCATCTTGCCGAGCTCGAGCGGCTGCCCGGCGCCGCGGGCGTCAAGGTGTTCATGGGTTCCTCCACCGGCTCGCTGCTGATCGAGGACGACGAGGGCGTGCGCGATGTGCTGAAAGTCATCCGCCGCCGTGCCGCCTTCCATTCCGAAGATGAGTACCGCCTGCGCGAGCGCATGAACCTGCGCGTCGAAGGCGATCCGCGCTCGCATCCGGTGTGGCGCGATGCACAAGCGGCG
The DNA here is from genome assembly GCA_963822035.1 of uncultured Alphaproteobacteria bacterium. Taxonomy (GTDB): domain Bacteria; phylum Pseudomonadota; class Alphaproteobacteria; order Rhizobiales; family Xanthobacteraceae; genus Pseudolabrys. The sequence goes on from CAWGGC010000005.1 coordinate 355,516, forward strand.
CTGATGTGCACGCAGCGCCTCGTCCGTTTGGCGCACGAAACCGGCAAGCGCGTGCACGTGCTGCACGTCACCACAAGAGAAGAGGCGGCCTTCCTTGCCGGCCACAAGGACGTCGCCACCGCCGAAGCGACGCCGGCGCATCTCACGCTCGCCGCGCCGGGCTGTTACGAGAAGCTCGGCACCTTCGCGCAGCTCAACCCGCCGATCCGCGATGCCGAGCACCAGGCCGGGCTGTGGCACGGCATTGCCCAGGGCGTCATCGACTCGATCGGCTCGGATCATTCTCCGCACACCCGCGAGGAGAAATCGCATCCCTATCCGAAGACGCATTCCGGCATGCCGGGCGTGCAGACGCTCGTTCCGCTGATGCTCGACCACGTCAATGCCGGCCGGCTCACGCTTGCCCGCTTCGTCGATTTGACCAGCGCCGGCCCGGCGCGGATTTTCGGCATTGCCGGCAAGGGCCGCATCGCCGCCGGTTACGACGCCGACGTGACCGTGGTCGATCTAAAGCGTCGGGAAACCATCACCGACCAATGGATCGCCTCGCGCGCCGGCTGGACGCCCTACAACGGCATGAGCGTGACCGGCTGGCCGGTCGGCACTTTCGTGCGCGGCTACAAAGTCATGTGGCATGGAACTTTGACGGCGCCCGCCCAAGGCGAGCGCGTCCGCTTTTTGGAGACCCTGGCCGGCGCATAAACGCGGGCATCAGCCCATGCCGAGTTATCCCCAGGAATTTGTCCAAACTGCTACTGTGGATTGAAATTGCTGCGAGGGTCGGTATGTACGGCCCCGGGCACCCCGCGCGTAAACCCGGCTGATCCGACCGGTCATTCTCGAGGGGTGGGGGTAAGATGAGCGGCGATCTTATATCGCTCCGCCTATTGCTGGTTTCTGCTGTGCCGTCGGAGCAAAACCTGTGGCGGCAGGCGGCGGCGCTTGCCTCGGTGCCGATCGAATACATCGCCGCCGACGCGGTCGCCGCCGGCAAGGCGCTCGCCGCCGGCGGCGTCGACATTTGCGTCGTCGATGCACGGCTGGCCACCAACGACTGCGAAGCGGTGCTCAACGCCGCCAGGGTTAGCGCTCCGGCGCCTTTCGTCGCCGCCGTCGCGAGCGGGGGTGCTTCGCTCAACGGCGCCGATGCGCGGTTCGACAAGGCCGCCTCGCCGGAGGAGGCGCGCAAGCTCGTCGAACTGTGCATCCGCACGAGAATGCCGACGCGCGTGCTTGTCGTCGACAACTCCGGCACCATCCGCAGCATCGTGCGCAAGATTCTCTCGGCCAGCCGCTTCACGCTCCACGTGCACGAGGCGGAAGAAGGCATCGCCGCGCTCAATCAGTTGCGCAGCGGCAGTTTCGGCATGGTGTTTCTTGACTACAACATGCCGGGGCTCAACGGCATCGAAACGCTGTTGGAGATCAAGCGCGAGACGCCGAATGTCGCGGTGGTGATGATGACGTCGCAGATGGACAACGCCATCGCCGACCGCGCGCGCTCGGCCGGCGCGCTGGCCTTCCTGAAGAAGCCGTTCTTTCCCGCGGATATCGACTCGGTGTTGGCGCGCTATTACGGACTGAGCGCGTCCTGACGCGTCTTATTGGCGCTGCCGGTCGAGGGAGAATTCGCCGTTGCGGATGCGGGCGCTCAGGCCCTCGGCGAAGCTCGCCGCGGCTTCCTCGCCGTAGGTGGTGACGAATTCAGCGAAAGCGGCAAACAGGCAGGCCTGCGCCAGGCAATCGCCGTCGATGCCGTCAAGGCGCGCCTCGGCCCAGGCCTCGTGCAGATAGCCAAGAGCCACGCGCTTCTGCTCGTGGTCGGCGATCGGCTCGCGCGACTCCATCGATCGCCCTAACGTGCTCATTTTCACCGTTCGTCCTCGAAAACGCCCGCTTGGCTAAAAAAGCGGCGCCCGCCCCAGAAATTACGCAGACGTTATCACGGGCCAGCGGTCGGCCTAGCCGCACCTGTGAGAAAGGTTAATCGCCAAAAGCCGGCCTAATTGGCGTATCGGGCGGTGATATCGCGGGAAATCTTGGCGCCCTCGTCGAGATAGCGGCGAATGGCGATATTGGCGGCCGGCGTGCAGGTGCGGTAGGTCTGCTGGAAGACGCGGAAACCGCGATTGAAGCTCGCCACGACCTTGCGCTTGCGTTCGCCCTCGAGCTGTTCGGCGTCGATCAGAGCCTGCATCTGGTCGCGCCATTTCTGCCCCTCATTGGCGCCGCAGACATTGCGCAGATAGTGCAGCGAGCCGAGGATTTCGGCGAGGCGGGCAAGGTCGCCGTCGTAAGGCGCCGTCGCCTCGACCGCGAGCGCGGGGCTCGCAAGCGCGGCCAGCAGCGAGACGATGAGCAGGAGCTTCTTCACGCGAGCGTCCACGGTTTGGCGGCAGTGATATGCGCCGGCTTCGTGACCTTCGCAAGGCAAGTCGTTAACCCGCGGCGAGCCGCGCGGCGGCGGCGGCGATCTCGGCAAGCCCGTCGGTGGTGCGCAAGGCGGCAATCTCCTCAGGCGCAATCCAGCGCGCGTCGTCGAGCTCCTCGTTGAGCGTCGGCTCGCCGGCCAGCCAGCGCGATGCGAAACACAGAATGACGAAATGCCGTTCGACGCGGCCTTCTCGGTCGCGCATGATCGCCTCGCGGTGACCGGCGAGCGCTACCGGCTCGATGGTCAGCGCGGTTTCCTCGCGCACTTCGCGCACGGCCGCCTCGATCAGCGTCTCGCCTGGCTCCACAGCGCCGCCGGGGAAGGTGTAGACCCCGAGCGCCGGCTTGCGCGCGCGGCGCACCACCAGCACTTTGCCGTCGCGGAAGATGGCGGCGCTCACCGCGAGGATGGGCCGCTGCGGATAGGCGCGCAGATCTGACAACGGACTACCGCCCGAACAGCCGGTCGACGGCGGCCTGCGGCGTCGCCTCGCCGATCAGCGCGCCGGCGTCGCCGTTGATCAAGGCGCCGGCGCGCGCGATCAGCGGCTTGAGCGACGCGACCGTTTGCTCTGCAAGGTGCTGCGCCGCCTGCTCCGGCAGGCCGGACTGCATGGCGCCGCGCGCCGCCTGCAGCATCGCAGTCATGGTGCCGGACAGCGCGTCGATCGAAGCGCGCACCGCCGGATCGGCGGCATCGTAGGCGGCGACCGCCATCTCCCGGTCCTTGAAGTGCGAGCCGGAAAAGTGCTCGCGATAGCTCTTCGGCTGCCAGCCGAGGAAATCGGCGACGCAGTCCGGGCAGCTCGACAGCAGTTCGAGCAGCATGATCGCTTCGTTGAAATGATTGAGATAGTCGGTGGCAAGCCCCGTCGCCGGATTGATATTGGCGGCGGCCAGGCGCATGGCGCCGTCCGCCTCGCCGTCCGTCCAGTCCTCGACCGCTTGCAAGGCCTCGACGCAATCCTGATATTTCATCGGCCGCTCGTTTGCTCGCGCGGCCAGTGATATTCGAACCCCGTTAAGGTGCGATTAAGGACATGTGCGGCCGCTACACGCTCACCTCGGCGCCGGAAGCGATCAGGGCGTTGTTTCGCTACGCCGAGCAGCCGAACTTCCCGCCGCGCTACAACATCGCGCCCACGCAGCCTATTCCGATCGTTCGTGTGGTCGAAGGCAAAAGACAGTTTGCATTGGTGCGCTGGGGGCTGCTGCCGTCCTGGGTCAAGGACCCCAAGACCTTCTCGCTCATCATCAACGCCCGCGGCGAATCGGTCAACGACAAGCCCGCCTTCCGCGCGGCGATGAAGTACCGGCGCTGTCTCATTCCTGCCGACGGCTTCTACGAGTGGCAGGCGGGCGGTCAGCGCAAGCGGCCCTTCTACGTGCGCGGCAAGGGCGGCCCACTCGCATTCGCCGGGCTGTGGGAGGCCTGGCTCGGGCCGAACGGCGAGGAATTGGAGACGGCGGCGATCGTCACCACCGACGCCAACGGCACGCTCGGCCCGATCCACGAACGCATGCCGGTGGTGGTGCCGCCGGAGGCCTTCGACCTCTGGCTCGATTGCGCCCATGTCGATGCGCAGACCGCGGCGGAGGCTGATCAAGCCGGCGCCGGACGACGTGCTCGAGGCCCACGAGATCTCGACCGCGGTCAACCGCATCGCCAACGACAACCCACAGCTCATCGAGCCGGTCGCCGCCGATGCGGCGCCCGAGCCGCAACGGTCCGCGCCGCCGAAGCGCGCGCGGCCCAAGCGCGCCGCCGGTGATGGCGGGCAGGGTGTGCTGTTCTAGCGCGTGAGATTATGAGGCCGCTGCATTTGCGGCAGGCACGGCGCGCCCCCTCCCCTTGAAAAGGGGAGGGTTGGGGTGGGGATCACGTCGGCGCGCGGAATTTGATCCCCACCCGGCACGCTTCGCGTGCCGACCTCCCCTTTTCAAGGGGAGGTGAGGGAGCTTGTTATGCGACCGCGCGTCGATCTAAACGTAGTATCTGTTAGCGGCGCCCGCCTGCGAGCTTGGCGAGGCCATCGACCACCGCCGGCGCATCCCATTGCAGCGGGCCGACCTGCCGTGCGATTTCCTGGCCGTCGCGATCGATGATCAGCGTCGTCGGAATGCCGACGATGGCCAATCGATGCATGGCGTCGGAGTCCCGATCGAGGAACACCGGCAGTCTGTCCAAGCCGAGCTGGCGGTAATAGCCGCGCACCGTGACCGCGCCCGAGACATCGATCGACACCGGCACGATCATGACGCCCGGCGGCAGCCGCGCGGCAAGCGCGTTGAGCGAGGGCATCTCGTCCTTGCAGGGCACGCACCAAGTCGCCCAGAAGTTCAGCAGCACCAGTTTGCCGCGGAAGCGCGCCAGCGTGACCTTCTGCCCGGCGTCATCGCTGAATTCGATGTCGGGCAACGACTGCGGCTGCCGATCGAGCGCTGGCAGCGTCGCCGGCAGGCTGGGCGGAAACAGCCGGTGCACCAGCATCGGCACGACGATGAAACCGGCCGCGAGGATGAGAAACGGAACCAGCCGGCGCCATGCTGGGCGCATCATCGATACTTCAGGTTTCTGCGCCGACGAGGCGCGCCCAGACGCGCTCGGCATCGGCGGGTTCCGCGTTGCCGCGCCAGGCGACGTGTTGATCGGGCCGGATGAGCGCCAGATCGCAGCCGTAGAGCTCGCGCGCCTCGGCATCGGCGATGTCGAGCACCGCAAGCGGCACCTTTGCTCGCGCCGCGGCATTTGCCAGCGCCGCGCCGGCGGGTGCTTTTGGGCCGAGCCGCAGCAGCGTGAAGCCGCTGCCCAATCGATCGAACAGCGAGCTGCCGAAACCGCGACCGTCATCCATCCAGGCATGCGGCGCGCGGCCGCCCGGCACGCTGCTCGGCGTGTAGTTGATGAAGTCGTCGGCGGGCGGCGCGTCGTTTTCCGCAACGATTGGCGAGCCGTCGTAGCGCGCGCCGAGTTGCACGCCGATCGAGCCGTACTGCTCGCCGCAGGTCGAGAGCACCGCGCCGAGCTCGCGGCGCGCCGTTTCCCCGGCCGCCGAATCCTCTTCGAGCGATGGTGGAACGGCGATGTCGCCGATGTTCTTGCTCAGTTGCCGCGCCGCGCCGGTGTTGCGCATGGCGACCGGCCGGCGCTCGGCCTCGTAGCTGGCAAGCAGGCCGCCGCCGCCCCAGCCCTGCACCATGGCGGCGAGCTTCCAGGCGAGATTGGCGGCATCGTCGACGCCGGTGTTCATGCCGAAGCCGCCGGTCGGCGTGAACAGGTGCACGGCATCGCCGGCGAGAAAGACGCGGTCGCCGCCATAACTCTCCGCGACCAGCGCCATGCCTGCGGTCCAGGGATGATGGGCGAGCACCTCAACGGCGATGTCGGACCGCGTGCTCTGCCGCATTGCATTGACGACGGCGCTGTCATCGGCAGTCTCACTGTCGCCCTTGGACCTCGTCCAGAACATGAATTCGTCGTCGCCATTGACCGAGGTGATGGTGGTGCGCAGTTCCGGGTTGATGATCCAGTACTGGAAGCCACGGTCGTTGCGCAGGAAGTTGCGCACCAGCGTCGGCACGCGCACGTGCGTCGAGAACATGCGCCCGCCCATGTAGGCCTGCTGCAGCTGCTCGCCGGAATAACGGATGCCGAGGGAACGTCGAACCATGCCCTGGCCGCCGTCGCAGCCGATGAGATAGGCGCTTCGCCAGCTTTCACGCCGGCCATCGCGTTCGCACACCGCCTCAATCGTGACGCCGTCATCGTCTTCTGCAAATCGCTCGACGCGCCAGCCGAAGCGGTCGGTGATGTTGGGGCGAGTCCGCAGATGTTCGAGCAGGAATTTCTCGACGTACATCTGATTGGCGCGGTGCAGCGGCTCCGGCACCTGATCGATTGTGGCTGCCGCGGCGATCTCGTTCCGTTTGTCCGCGGCCGAGGGCATCGGCAGCCGCGCCAGCTCCCAGCCGCCGAAGCGAGTGAAATAGATGACGTCGGTCGGATGGTCCGGCGGCAGGCCGAGCGCGCGGATGTTGCCGGCGATGCCGAGCCGCCGGTAATGCTCCATGGTGCGCGCGCCTTGCGAACTGCCCTTCGGGTGCCAGCGTGTCGTCTCCTCGGTGTTGAAGATCACGCTGCGCACGCCATGCAGATCGAGCAGCAATGCGAGCGCAAGCCCGACCGGCCCGCCGCCGACAATGGCGACGGGAATTTGCCGGGGCTGCTCCTCATCCGTCACAACACTTTCCCCGGATTGAGGATGTTGTTGGGGTCGAGCGTGCGCTTGAGCGTGCGCATGAGATCGATCGCCACCGGGTCCTTGTACTGCGGCAGAATATCGCGCTTCATCACGCCGACGCCGTGCTCTGCCGAGATCGAGCCGCCATATTTCTTCACCACCGCGAACACCACGGCGTTGACCTCATCCCAGCGTTTGAGGAATTCCTTGGCGTCGGCGCCTTCGGGCTGCGTCACGTTGTAGTGGATGTTGCCGTCGCCGATGTGGCCAAACGCGAGCGGTCGCGAGCCGGGAATGAGTTTCGTTGCTGCGGCATTGGCTTCCTCGATGAAGGCCGGCACCGCGGCAATCGGCACCGAGATGTCGTGCTTGATGGAGGCGCCGATATGCCGCTGCACCTCGCCGAACATCTCGCGGATGCGCCAAAAGGCTTTGCGCTGCTCGATGCTGTCGGCGATCGTGGCGTCGAGCACCAGTCCGCGCTCTGCGCCCTCGGTGAGAATCTCCTCCATGGTGGCGCGCAGGCCGCTCTTGGCCTGCGACGACAATTCGAGCAGCACGTACCAGGGGTAGGGCTTGCTCAGCGGGTCGCGCGAGGCGGCGTCGAACTTGATCACCGCTTCGATGCCCGAGCGCAGCATCAATTCGCACGACGTGACGCCGCCGCCGGTGCGCTCGATGGCGAGGTTGAGGAGGTCGACGCCGGCCTGCGGCGAGGGCACCGCGGCGTAGGCCGTCTCGACCGAGCGCGGCGCCGGCACCAGCCGCAACACCGCCGCGGTGATGACGCCGAGCGTGCCTTCGGCGCCGATGAACAGGTCGCGCAGGTCGTAGCCGGTATTGTTCTTCTTCAGCTTGTTGAGGTCGTTGAGCACGCGGCCGTCGGCGAGCACGACTTCGAGGCCGAGCGCATGCGAGCGGGCGATGCCGTGGGCGACCGCGGCGATGCCGCCGGCATTGGTCGAAAGATTGCCGCCGATGGTGCAGGTGCCCTCCGACGGCAGGAGCTGCGGATAAAGCCGGTCGGCCGCGGCCGCGGCTTCCCGCGCGCGCTGCAAGGTGACGCCGGCCTCGACCGTCATGGTGTTGGAGACGGGGTCGATCTCGCGGATCTTGTCGAGTCGCGTCAGCGACATCACGACTTCGCCGTGGTGCGGCATCTGCCCGCCGACGAGCCCGGTATTGCCGCCCTGCGGCACGATCGCGGTCTTGGTCTCGTTGGCGAGCTTGACGATCGCGGCGACCTCGGCAACCGAGCCCGGCCGCAACACCACGGGCGTATGGCCATGGTAGAGGTCGCGCATCTCGACCAGGTAGGCCTCCTGCACCGCCGGATCGGTGATCGCGTATTTGTCGCCGACAATTTTGGTGAAGCGCGCGAGGAGCTCGGGCGCGAGCTTGCGTTCGGCTTGCGGCTTGGTCTGCAGGTTCATGACGCTGTTTCCGTTTTGGGCGCGGCGGCGCGCGCCAGACGATCGTTGATGGCTTCGCCGAGGCCGTCATGCGGCACGGGGCTGACCGCGACCGCCTTGGCGCCTGCGGCGTCGAGCGCGCGCAGATGCGAGAACAAATTGGCCGCCGCCTCGACCAGATCGCCGCGCGGCGACAAATTGAGCGCGGCACCCGGCGCGTGGCCGAAGCCGAGCAGCGCTTCGCCCTCGCGCGGCGTTTCGGCGTTGAGACGCAACTTAGCCTTCGGCGCATAATGCGAGGCGAGCATGCCGGGCCCGAGCGGCGTTTCGGTTTCAGCCGGCGCGGCGGCGAGCTTGCCGCCGAGCACGCGCTCGAGCTCGGCGCGCGCGATGCCTCCCGGCCGCAGCAGCGTCGCCACGCCCAGGCAGGCGACGATGGTCGAACTCGACACCGACCGGGCAGGGGCCGCCGTCGATCACAATGTCGATGCGGCCGCGCAGGTCGGTCAAAACGTGCTGGGCGCTGGTCGGCGACACGTGGCCGGAGCGGTTGGCCGATGGCGCCACCACCGGGCCGCCGAAGGTGGCGATGAGTTCGTGCGCAATTCCGTGCGCCGGCACGCGCACGGCGACCGTATCGAGCCCGGCGAGCGCGAGATCGGCAATGGCGCAGCCCGGCTGCTTCGGCAGCACCAGAGTGAGCGGCCCCGGCCAGAACGCGGCGGCGAGCTTGTCCGCCGCGGCGTCGAAGCGGCCGATGTGCCGCGCGGCCTCGGCATCCGCCAGATGCACGATCAGCGGGTTGAACCGTGGCCGGCCCTTGGCGGCGTAAAGCCGCGCCACCGCCTCGCCGTTGCGGGCGTCGGCGCCGAGGCCATAGACGGTCTCGGTCGGAAACGCCACCAGCCCGCCTTGCGCCAGGCAGCGCGCCGCCGCCGCAATTGCGGCGGCATCGGCCTTCATTACGCGCGTTGCGGGCTCGGCAGTCACCAAAAACCCCTTATGCTTGCGGTGCCAAGTGGGCCGGGTTATATGCCGCCCCGCAGTCGGAGTGTAGCGCAGTCTGGTAGCGCACCACGTTCGGGACGTGGGGGTCGCAGGTTCAAATCCTGCCACTCCGACCAATCTTACCCTATCCCGATAGAGACGACCAATCGAAGCCGGGCCGGGTCGACGCGGTCGCGCTTGCGCCGCTAAACGTCGTCGTTCTTGCGCGGGCGCGGCTCGCCCTTGTGCACGTGCGCTTGACCGTCGCGCTTGCGCTCTTCGTGGACCCGGCGGCGCGCGTAGTCCGGATCGGCGAGCACGGTGCTCCAGGCCTGGTGCAATTCGGCTTCGCGCAATGCGCGCCGCTTTGCCCGCGTCCACCAGAGGAACCAGACGATGCCGGTGACGGCCAAAACCAGGATCAGAGCTTCCATCGCATCGTCCCTGATCGCGCCCCCGCGCGAGCTGGCATGGGCACCGGATTGTGCTTGCGGGCCTGACGCCCGCTGCGGCTCAAGCCCTGACGGAACTAGCTAGTCGGGGCGTCGATTGAGCGCAAGCGCCATGCGCGGCGCGCGGCTCGGGTCCATGGACGGCGCGGGGGAGATGCCCTTGTGCGCGCGAAACCGGCCCCGTAACGTTGGCGCACCAATAAGCCGGCGCCACAGCCGGCACGGGGGAGGACACTCATGCATCGGTTTTTCGCCTTGGCTTTGCGCGCGGCCTTGACGCTGGCCGCCGTCGCGCTGGTTTCGGCTGCGGGGGCCGCCCAGGCCGCCGGCTATCCGGACCGTCCGGTCCACATCATCGTCGGCTATCCGCCCGGCGGTTCGACCGACATCTCCGCCCGCCTGTTCGGGGCGTGGCTGTCGGACAAGCTGCACCAGCAGTTCATCGTCGAGAACAAGGCCGGCGCCGGCAACAATATCGCCACCGAGTTCGCGGCGAAGGCGGCGCCGGACGGCTACACGCTGTTCCTCGCCAATCCGGCCAACACCATCAACGCCAGCCTCTACAAGCATCTGAATTTCGTGTTCCTGCGCGACTTCGTCCCGGTCGCCGGCTTCATGCGCGTTCCCAACGTGATGGAGGTCAACCCCTCGGTGCCGGCCAAGACCGTCGCCGAATTCATCGCCTACGTGAAGGCAAATCCGGACAAGATCAACGTTGCCTCGTCCGGCAACGGCACCTCGATCCATCTCTCCGGCGAGCTGTTCAAGATGATGACCGGCGTGAAGATGACGCACGTGCCCTACAAGGGCTCGGCGCCGATGCTGACCGACCTGCTCGGCGGGCAGGTGCAGGTCACCTTCGACAACCTGCCGTCCTCGATCGGCCACATCAAGGCCGGCAAGCTGCGGGCGCTGGCGGTGACGACGGCGACGCGCTCGCCGGAGCTGCCCGACGTGCCGACGGTTGCCGAAACCGTGCCCGGCTACGAGGCCAGCGCTTTCTTCGGCTTGGTCGCGCCGAAAGGTACGCCGAAGGACGCGATCGACATCATCAACAAGCAGGTCAACGCGGCGTTGAAAGACCCCGGCATGCAGAAGAAGGTCAGTGAGCTCGGCGGCATTGCCATGCCCGGTTCGCCGGAGGACTTCGGCAAGGTGCTGGCCGACGAAACCGCCAAGTGGGAAAAGGTGGTTCACGCCGCCAATCTGTCGATCAACTGATCGCGCTCCGCTCCGGACATTTGAATCATGAGTGAACGCAAGCGTCCGGAGCAGTTGCGCAGCCACCGCTGGCTCGGGCCCGACGACATGCGCTCGTTCGGCCACCGCTCGCGGCTGCGCGGCATCGGCTATGACGCCGAGGATTGGAGCGGCAAGCCGGTCATCGGCATCATCAACACCTGGAGCGAGATCAATCCCTGCCACGCGCATTTGCGTTCGCGCGCCGAGAACGTGAAGCGCGGCGTATTGCAGGCGGGTGGCTTTCCCATCGAACTGCCGGCGATGTCGCTTGCCGAAACCTTCGTCAAGCCGACCACCATGCTCTATCGCAACATGCTGGCGATGGAGACCGAGGAGCTGTTGCGCAGCCACCCCATCGATGGCGCCGTGCTGATGGGCGGCTGCGACAAGACAACGCCCGGCCTCATCATGGGTGCGATCAGCATGGGCATCCCGGCGATCTACGTGCCGGCCGGCCCCATGCTGCGCGGCAACTGGAAAGGCCAATATCTGGGCTCCGGTTCCGACGTGTGGAAGTACTGGACCGAGAAACGCGCCGGCAACATCTCCGACGAGGAGTGGAACGAGATCGAAGGCGGCATCGCGCGCTCCTTCGGCACCTGCATGGTGATGGGCACCGCCGCGACCATGATGGCGATTGCCGAAGCCTTGGGCCTGTCGCTGCCCGGCGCCTCCTCGATCCCGGCCGCCGACTCCAACCATCCGCGCATGTGCGGCGTCGCCGGCCGCCGCATCGTCGACATGGTGTGGGAAGACCTGACGCCCGAGAGGATCCTCACGCCTGCCGCCTTCGACAATGCCATCAAGGTGCACATGGCGATGGGCGGCTCGACCAACGCCATCATCCATGTCGTCGCCATGGCGCGCCGCGCCGGCGTGCCGATGGACATGGCGAAGTTCGATGAGCTGTCGCGCCAGGTCCCGGTGCTCGCCAATGTGCGGCCGTCCGGCAAGTACCTGATGGAGGATTTCTTCTACGCCGGCGGCCTGCGCGCGCTGATGCAGAACCTGCGCGAGAAGCTCGATCTGTCCTGCCTCACCGTCACCGGCAAGACCGTCGCCGACAACATCGAAGGCGGCAAAGTCTACAACGCCGACGTCATCCACTCGCTCAACGATCCGGTCTATGCCGAAGGCGCCACCGCGGTGCTCAAGGGCAACCTCGCGCCCAACGGCTGCGTCATCAAGCCGGCCGCCGCCAATCCGCGCTTCCTCAAGCACCGCGGCAAGGCCATTGCGTTTGAGGACTACAATCACATGATGCGCGAGATCGAGCGCGACGATCTCGACGTCACGCCCGACCACATTCTGGTGCTCAAGAACGCCGGCCCCAAGGGCGGTCCTGGCATGCCGGAATGGGGCATGCTGCCGATCCCGAAACGGCTGCTGGGGCAGGGCGTGCGCGACATGATCCGCATTTCCGACGGCCGCATGAGCGGCACCAGCTACGGCGCCTGCATCTTGCACGTCGCGCCGGAGAGCTTCGTCGGCGGGCCGCTCGCCTTGGTGCAGACCGGCGACGAGATCGAGATCGACGTCGACAAGCGCCGTATCCATCTGCACGTCAGCGACGAGGAACTCGCGCGCCGCAAGGCAGCCTGGAAGAAGCCGGCGCCGAAATATCCGCGCGGCTATGGCGCGCTGCACGCCGAGCACATCGGCCAGGCCGACGAAGGCTGCGATTTCGATTTCCTGCGGGGCACGGCGCAAATCCCGGAGCCGGAGATTCATTGACCGCCGGTGCGCAGTTTTAAATTAGAAAAGCTCTCAACTAGAACCGCTCCAATCTTCGCCGCCGCCAATTGACTCTCCCGAAAATTTTTCGCGTATAGCGAATGTATGCAGGGCCGGGCCTTGAACTCGGCGACCGGGGGAGAGTTGTCGATGCGTATCGTTTGGGGCGTTCTTGTCGCGGCGCCGGTCTTGTTCGCGAGTTGTGCGTTCGCGCAGACGCCGAAGAGTGAAGCTGCTGCCGTGGCCGACGTCTTCTACGAAGCCGAATCGAAATACATGTTCGGCTTCATCGACGGCGCCGACATCGGCAACGAAGGCGAGAAGGCGTTCGAGTACGAGGCACCGGCTCATTTCAGAAACGCGGCGGCCACTACTCGGCGATCGAGCACGAATTCGAATTCGAGCACGTGCCGACGCAGAATTTCGCCTATGAGCTGAGCCTGCACGCACTGTCGCATTCGATCGGCGGCGTCGAGGGCCTCGACGACTTTCACGGCACCCAGTTCAGCGGCGCGTCCGCCAAGCTGCGCTACCTCATCCTCGGCCGCGGGCCCGGTTCGCCCATTGGCCTGACGGTTTCGGCCGAGCCGGAGTGGGCGCGCGTCGACGATGTCGACGGCACGCGCACGCAAGCCTACAGCTCGACATTCAAGGTCGTCGCCGACACCGAACTCATCCCCAACAGGCTCTACGCGGCGCTCAATCTGATTTACGAGCCGTCGACCGCGAAACCGGCCGACACCGGCATCTGGGAACGCAGTTCCGGCGCCGGCGTCGCGCTCGGGCTTGCCTATCGCGTCACGCCGACCGTCGCTTTCGGTGTCGGCGCGGAATACGATCGCGCCTATGACGGTCTCGCGTTCCAGACCTTCGACGGCCACGCGCTGTTCGCTGGCCCGACGCTGCAGATCAATTTCACGCCGAAGATCCTGCTGGCGGCGGCGTTTTCCGCGCAGGTCGCCGGCCACGCCGTCGACGATTCCCGCGCGCTCGACTTGACCAACTTCGAGCGCTATCGCGCCAATCTCAAGCTCGAGTTCGAATTCTAGCCGGGGAAGAGAACCATGCGTTTGGCCCTCACGCTCATGATCGCGATTGCGCTGCTTGCGGCGCCGGCCGTTCCCGCCGCGCAGGCCGAGGACAGCGTCACCGTCAACATTTCGATGAAGGATCACAAATTCCAGCCGGCCGAGCTGCACGCGCCGGCCGGCAAGGCGATCACCATCGTCGTCAAGAACCTCGACCCGGCGCCGGCCGAGTTCGAGAGCAATATGCTGCGCGTGGAAAAAGTCGTGGTCGCCGGCGGCACCATCACCATGAAGATTCGCCCGCTCGAGCCGGGCCGCTATCGCTTCTTCGACGATTTCCACCCGGAAACCATCGGCTACCTCGTCGTCCGCTAGGCGCTAGTCCGGGCTGTTGGCGATCAGGTTCATGCCGGCCGAGGCGGTCGCGCCGCCGACCACGCACGGCAAGCCGAATTCGACCTGGCCGAGCGCCGCCGCGGCGATGCAGCCGCCGGCGATCGCGCTCTGCCCGATGAAGGACCACCACGAGGCCGCGCGCTTGTAGGCCGGCCCCTTGGCCTTGACCTCCTCGATCGCCGCCAGCGCGTCTTTGCGGATGCGCGCGGTGTCGACCGTCTCGGCGGCGTCGATGACGTCGTCGAGCACGGCGACGGTTTCCTTCGGCTCTCGTCGCGCCTTGCGCGTCATCTTCAGCATCGCCAGCAGCTCGGTGTCGCGCAGCGCGTTGGTGGCGAGCGAATACTTCGCCATGCTGCCGATGGTCAGCCGCTCGGCGTCGTTGTGGTCGTCCGCCAGCGGCAGCATGTCGACGATGTCGAGCACGGGCCCGTAGCTGCCGGTGGCGAAGTAATAGCCCCACAGCACGTCGAGCACGTCGGGGCTTGGGCCGAGCGTCGGCGCATGCGGCTTTGCGCCGAACACGGCGTCGAGATGCAGAGTTCTTGCGCAGGCGGGCAAAGCCGCTCAGGGTCGGCGGCACCTTGAATTGCGCCAGCGTCGCCAGCTTGCCGGAGATGTATTTCTCGCCGAGCGCATCGTAGCGCGGGATGCGGGCCGTGAAGCGCCGCATCAGCACCGGCCAATCGGGCAGCCCGGAATAGGCAATCGCGCGCAAAACGATCCAGCGGTCGGCCGGCGCGATGGCCATGGTGCGGGCGAGGATTTCCTCGGCGCGGTCCGGATTGTCGGCGATGACGCCGGCGAGAAAACCGACATAGACGTTGGCACGCTCCGGCGTCGCAAAGGCGCCGAGCCCGCTGAGCTTCGTCATGACGGTTGGCACTTCGGCGGGCGCCGGATGCTGGCGATAGGCGCTGATCCAGCCGAGCACCTGCTCGGTCGTCGCAAGGTCGGCGACTTTGGCCGGCGCGGCGTCGGCCGCGACTGCAAGCAGCAAGACGACGAGACCGGCGATCAGCGCGCGCATGTCGCTGGTTCCTCCCCGAACACCGGACTCGACCAGCGGCCGGCGACTTTTTCGTGGGCAGCTTCGGGCAAAGTCGTGGCGGCGCGCTGCCGCTGTTCCAAAACGGGGCATTGACGTTGCCGCTCGCAATGGGCATGTCGGCGCCATGGCCGAAGACATTCCCTACGACAAAACGCTCGATCTCGCGCCCGACACCGTCGACGAGGTGATGCCCGGCCTGCGCCGGGTCATGGCCAACAATCCGGGGCCGTTCACCTTCAAGGGCACGCTGTCCTACATCGTCGGTCGCGGCAAGGTTGCGATCGTCGATCCGGGACCGGACGATCCGGTGCATGTCGCCGCGCTGCTCGATGCCGTGCGCAACGAGACGGTGACGCATATCTTCGTCACCCACACGCACCGCGACCATTCGCCGGCGGTACCGGCGGTCAAGCACGCCACCGGCGCCACCGTCTATGCCGAAGGCCCGCACCGCGCCGCGCGGCCGCTGCACATCGGCGAGTTGAACCCGCTCGATTCCAGCGGCGACAGAGACTTCATGCCGGACGTGCGGCTCAAGGACGGCGAGATCGTCGCCGGCGACGGCTGGACCATTGAAGCGGTCACGACGCCCGGCCACACCGCCAACCACATGGCCTACGCGCTGAAAGAGGCGAACGCGCTGTTTGCCGGCGATCACGTCATGGGCTGGGCGACCTCGATCGTCGCCCCGCCGGACGGCGCCATGAGCGACTACATGGCGTCGTTGCAGAAGCTCGCCCGCCGCGGCGAGACGGTTTACTTCCCCGGCCACGGGCCGGCGATCAAGGACGCGCCGCGTTTCGTCAATTATTACATCCTGCACCGCAAGGCGCGCGAAGATGCGATCCTGCACCGGCTCGGCAAGGGCGAGACCGATATCCCCACCATCGTGCGCGCGATTTACATCGGCATCGATCCGCGGCTGACCGGCGCCGCCGGCATGTCGACACTCGCGCATCTCGAGGATCTGGTCGTCCGCGGCCTGGTCGAAACCGACGGCGTGCCTTCAATCGACGGCACTTATCGGCTGGCGGGTTGATCAATCCCTTGTCATTGCCGGGCCGCCGCGGAGCGGCGAGACCCGGCAATCCATGATGAATTTCCAAGTAAAATATACTTGTAATTCTTCCATGCACCGGCGCTCATCATAGATGCGCGGGTCAAGCCCGCGCATGACCGCGATCAGCGCTTCGGCGCCGGTTTCTTCGGCGGCGGCGCCTTCGGCTCCGGCTCGCGCCGCGGCTCGGGCGCATTACTCACCGCATCGTCAATGTCGTCGAGCAGCGCCTGCACGCGCGAGGCATTGGCGCCGAAATCCGGCCACGGATGGCGCGCCGCCGAGCGCACGTCGACGCGCGTGCCTTGTCCGACCGCGGTGATGCGGATGACGACGTCGTCGGGGAAGCCCATGATCAGCGAATGCGCCACCGCCTCGATGACGCCGTCGCGGCGCGTGCCGCCGGGCGGCCGCGCGTCGGCGATGCGCCATTTTCGCTTGGTGACGATGTCGTGCACGATGTTGAAGACGAAGCCGGCCGGCGCGTCGTATTGCAGCGGGCCGATATTCGGATACGCCGTGCGCTGCAGCGGCGCGAAGGCGGCGGGATATGCGGTCATGTCTGCAGGACGCGAGCTTGCCAGCGTATCGAAGCGCGGCGGATTGGCGGCGTCGGTGCTGACGTCGTAGATCGCCGGCACCTTGGAGGCGCGATAGCCGAGATAGGCAGGATAGCCGGTCAGCGCGAGGCCGAGGAACAGGCCAAGCACCGCGCGGCCGAGCCCTCTGCGTCCGCTGCGCCAGATCGAAACGAATGCGGCAAAGGCGAGCAGCATCGCCAGCGCCGCGAAGGCGAGCGCCGCTGCGAACGTCGCCAGCGCCGGCTCAACCTCGAGCGCGCCGGAGCGCACCACCACCACCGACAGCACGGCGACGGCAAGCGCAAACCAGCCGAACCGCCCGGACCAGGCGGCAAGGCGCGACATCGGCTCTTCGGTGAACGGGCGGCGCAACATGGCTCGGCTTGAGGGATAAAGCCTGCGGGCAGGGCAGGCAATGTCACCCGCAAAACCGCCGGGAATTAAGTCAATTTTCGAGGTCGCCCGGCCGGCTCAGTGCGCGTCTTCCCGCGGGTAGAGCGTGACGACCGCCGCGGCGTCGAGCTCGGATTTGCCGGCGGCGACGAGCAGCCGGTAGAGCGTCAAGGCTTGCGAGGCCATCGGCATGGCGAGGTGCTTGTCGCGCGCCGCGCCCTGCAGCATTTCGAGGTCTTTCAACACCTGGCGGGCAAAGCCGCGCGGCGCAAAATCCTCCGCCAGCATCTGCGGAAAGATCGGCCCCAGCATGTTGGAGCCGGCAAAGCCGGCCTTGAGCGCCTGCGGAATCTTGGCGGCATCGACGCCATAGGCTTGTGCGAGGCGCAAGGCTTCCGCCAGCACGCAATAATTGGTGAGCACGATGGTCTGGTTGACGAGCTTGGTCGCCTGGCCGGTGCCGGCCGGCCCCATGTGCGTGAGGCTGCCGAGGTCGCGCAGCACGGCTGCGACTTTCGCGACTGCCGCATCCGCACCGCCGGCCATGATGGCGAGCGTGCCGGCTTTGGCCGCGCCGGGGCCGCCCGACACCGGCGCATCGACGAACATCATGCCTTTGCCGTCGAGCGCCGCAGCGATGCGCTTGGTGGCCTCGAGCTCGGTGGTTGAGTGATCGACCATCACCTTGCCGCGCGGCGCCTTGGCGGCGGTGAGGCCGCGGGGGCCGGTCGCCACGTCCTCGACCGCCGCGGTATTGATGACGCAGACGAGGATGATGTCGGCAGCTCGGCAACCTCCGCCGCGCTTTTCGCCGGCTGCACGCCCCAGGCCGCCGCGGCTTTCACCTTGCTCTCGTCGATATCGAAGCCGACGACCTTGTAGCCTTTCTCGGCAAGCCGCTGCGTGAAGCCCTGGCCCATCAGGCCGAGGCCGACAAAGCCGATGGTGGTTGTCACGACCTCACTCCGCCGCCTCGACTGTCGGCAGCCGGTAATCCTTGAAGCGCTCGCGCAGGGTGATCTTCTGGATCTTGCCGGTCGCGGTGTGCGGGATCTCGTCGACGAAGGCGACGTCGTCCGGCATCCACCATTTGGCGATCTTGCCCTGCATGAAGCCGAGGATGTCCTCCTTGGTCGCGGTCTCGCCCTTCTTCAGCACGATGACCAGCAGCGGCCGCTCGTCCCATTTCGGATGGGCAACGCCGATCACGGCGGCCTCCGCCACCTTGGGATGGCCGACCGCAAGGTTTTCCAGATCGATCGAGGAAATCCACTCGCCGCCCGACTTGATCACGTCTTTGGAGCGGTCGGTGATCTGCATGTAGCCGTACTTGTCGATGGTCGCGACGTCGCCGGTGTCGAAGAAGCCTTCGTCGTCGAGAATGTCGGTCGGGTCCTTGAAATAGGCCTTCGCCACCGCCGGACCTTTCACCTTCAGCCGCCCGAAGGTCTTGCCGTCCCACGGCAGCCGCTTGCCGGCGTCGTCGGTGATCTTCATCTCGACGCCGAACGGCGGATGGCCCTGCTTCATCTGGACGTCGAGCCTGGCGTCGCCGGTGAGCGCCTCGTATTCCGGCTTCAGCGTGCACAGCGAGCCGAGCGGGCTCATCTCGGTCATGCCCCAGGCGTGGATCACCTCGACGCCGTACTTGTCCTGGAAGGTCTGCGTCATGGCGCGCGGGCAGGCCGAGCCGCCGATCACCACGCGCTTGAGGTGCGGCAGCTTGCCGCCGGTCTTTTCCAGATCCTGCAGCAGCATCAGCCAGACCGTCGGCACCGCGGCGGTGAAGCTGACCTTGTAGGTATTGAGCAATTCGTAGATCGAGGCGCCGTCGAGCTTCGGTCCCGGCAGCACCAGCGTCGCGCCGACCATCGGCGTCGAGAACGCGAGCGACCAGCCGTTGGCGTGGAAGAACGGCACCACCGGCAGCACCACGTCGCGCGCCGAGATGCCCTTGGAATCCGGCAGCGCCGCCATGAAGGCGTGCAGCACGTTGGAGCGGTGCGAGTAGAGCACGCCCTTCGGGTTGCCGGTGGTGCCGGAGGTGTAGCACATGCCGGCGGCGGTGTTCTCGTCGAACGATTTCCATTCGAAATCGTCGTCGACCTCGGCGATCCAGTCCTCGTAGGCGACCGCGTTCTTGAGCGTTGTCTTCGGCATATGCGCGCCGTCGGTCAGCACGACGAAGCGTTCGATGATCTCGAGCCCCGCGGCGTGCTTCTCGAGGATCGGCACGAAGGTCAGATCGACGAACATGAAGCGGTCTTCGGCGTGATGCACGATCCAGCAGATCTGGTCGGGGAACAGCCGCGGATTGACGGTGTGGTAGATCGCGCCGATGCCGAGGATGCCGTACCAGGTCTCCAGATGCCGCGCGGTGTTCCACGCCATGGTGGCGACGCGATCGCCGGCCTTGATGCCGTCTTTTTCCAGACGCTTCGCCACCTTGAGCGCGCGGCGCCGTATCTCGGCGTAATTGGTCTCGACGATCGGTCCCTCGACCGAGCGGCTGATGACCTTGCGGTCGCCGTGATAGATCGCCGCGTGATCGATGATCCGGTGCAGCAGCAGCGGCCAATCCTGCATCAGGCCAAGCATGGCGTTTTCTCCCTCGCCGTTCTTCGCGTCTCTTGGACCGGCGCCCCTCGCCGGCCGGCGCTAAGGTTACCGGGCGCTGTGCCGGGCGCAAAGGGCTTGGCGGCCCACTAAAGCCGCAATCCTGCGGCGAACATCGCCGCCATGGGCTTCCGCCTCGCGCTTGTGGCTTTGCTGGTGCTCGGCTGCGATGCCGCCGCGGCCGAGAATGTGCCGCTGCCGCGGCCGCGCCCGCAGGTGCCGGCCTGGAGCGAGCCGCGCAGCTTTGCCGAAGCGGTCGCCGGTCTCGATTTTGACGCCTCAGCCGTCACCGCCGAGCCGACACCCTGCGACAAGCGGCTTGCGGCAATCGCCGTCACGGAGCCGATGCCGCGGCTGATCGGCCCCGGCGCCTGTGGCGGCGCCGACATGGTCGAGGTCGAGGCCGTGCTCAACCCGGACAACACGCGCATCGCGCTCAAGCCGGC
The DNA here is from genome assembly GCA_963822035.1 of uncultured Alphaproteobacteria bacterium. Taxonomy (GTDB): domain Bacteria; phylum Pseudomonadota; class Alphaproteobacteria; order Rhizobiales; family Xanthobacteraceae; genus Pseudolabrys. The sequence continues at coordinate 375,585 of CAWGGC010000005.1, forward strand.
GCCGCTCCTGCGCTGCGAAATGGCGGAGGAGCTTGCAAGCTGGGTGCGCGAGGACGCGGCCGACCCGCCTGGCCGCGCTCGGCGCCAAGCTGCGCGAGATCGAGACCTTTGACGATTACGAATGCCGCGGCCGCAACCGCGTCGCCGGCGCCAAGCTGTCCGAGCACGGCAAGGGCGACGCCCTCGACGTGCGCGGCTTCGCGCTCGATGACGGCCGGCTGGTCGCGCCGACCGACGTCACCGTCGCCAAGGACGTGCGCCTTGCGCTGCGCGAGAGCGCCTGCGCCCGCTTCACCACCGTGCTCGGCCCCGGTTCCGACGGCTACCACGAGGCCCACATCCACCTCGACCTCGAGGCGCGCAACCATGGTTACCGGATTTGCGAGTGGGACGTGCGCGAGCCGACGCCGCAGCTCGCGCAAATTCCGCTGCCGCGCCCGCGCCCCGCGATCGTCGCCGCCGCCGGCGGGCAACTTTAGCGGATCGCATGCACACTCCTTTCACCGTTCGGCCGTAAGTACGCCGCCATGAGCATCGAGGTTCCCAGCAAGTTCGCGCCGCCCGAGCGCGCCGGCATCAGCCGCCGCGGCCTGATCAAGGCCGGGCTTGCGTTCACCGGCGCCGCCGGCCTCATCCTGCCGGGCTCGACCGCCGCGTTTGCCGGCGTCGAGGCCGCGACCGGTCTCGTCGTCACGGATTACTGGCCGGTTCCGCCGGCCTGGCCGGATACGCACAAGCTCACCATCACCGTGATCGCCGATTTGCATGCCGGCGGGCCGAACATGGGGCTCGCGCGCGTCGCCGAGGTGGTGGATGCCGCCAACGCGCTGCGCTCGGATCTCGTCGTCGTGCTCGGCGACTATTTCGCCACCCATAAATTCGTCACCGAGCGCGTGCCGCCGCCGGCCTGGGGCCGCGAGCTTGGCCGCCTTGAGGCGCCGCTCGGCGTCTACGCCATCTTCGGCAATCACGACTGGTGGTACGACATCGACGGCACGCGCGCGGCGCTGAAATCCGTGGGCATCCCGGTGCTCGAGAACAACGCGGTGCTGATCGGCCGGCCGGGGCAGAAGTTCTGGCTTGCCGGCCTCGGCGACCAGATCGCCTATATTCTCGGGGACAACGACTTTCGCGGCGTCGACGACCTGCCGGGCACGCTGCGCCAGGTCCACACCGACGATCCGGTGATCCTCATGGTGCATGAGCCGGACATTTTCCCGAAGGTGCCGAAGCGCGTCGCGCTGACGCTGGCCGGCCACACCCATGGCGGGCAGATCAAATTTCCGATGATGCAGCCGATGTGGGTGCCGTCCGCTTACGGGCCGCGCTTTGCCTATGGCCACATCGTCGAGGACGACCGCCACATGATCGTGTCCGGCGGGCTCGGCACCAGCAAGGTGCCGCTGCGCCTCGGCGTGCCGCCCGAGATCCTGCGCGTGCGGCTCGGCGTAGATCAAGCCGTGTATCCTGAGGTGGCCGCCGTCAGGCGGCCCTCGAAGGATGAAGCCGGGGCATTCCCTTGAAACACTTGGCCGTCGCCCTTCGAGGCTGCCGCTTGCGCGGCTCGCACCTCAGGGTGACGGCCAAAAACAAAAACGGCGCCGCGGTTTTCACCGGACGCCGTTTTCGAGCCCCATGCCCTCTTGCCCACGCCCTCTTAGTGCAGCATTGGACTGATCGGCGCGCTCGACGCGACCCGCGGATTGAACGGCGAATCGCCCTGCGTCGGCGCCAGCACCACCACCACCGTGCCTTCCTTGACCCGCTTGTAGAGGTCGATGACGTCCTCGTTGGTCATGCGGATGCAGCCCGACGAAATCGCCTGGCCGATATATTCTGGCTGGTTGGTGCCGTGAATGCGGTACAGCGTGTCCTTGCTGCCCTCGAACAGATACATCGCGCGCGCGCCCATCGGGTTCTGCGGGCCGGGCGCGACAAAGTCGGGAACGTCGAGGCGCTTCTTCTCGCCGTCGGTCGGCGTCCATGACGGCCATTCGGTCATGCGGCCGACCTTGGCGACGCCGGACCAGGCCATCGCTTCCTCGCCGACGGTGACGCCGTAGCGGATCGCCTTGCCGCCGGGCAGCACGTAGTAGAGGTAGCGCGCGTCGGAATCGACGACGATCGTGCCGGGCTCTTCCTTGCGGTGATAATCGACGATGTGCCGCTTGTACGGCTCGGGGATCGCCGCGTTTTCATATGGCGCCGCGGCGAGCAACTTCTTGTCGCGCGGCGTCAAGTTGGCCTCGGAGGCGGGCTCCAGGGTCGCCTGCATGCAGCCGCCGAGCATCAAACCACCCAACAGCACCAAGAATAGGCCCTTCGCCCGCATTTCTTCCTCTATTTGTCCGTTTAGCTATTCCAAACCGCCGTTTGGGCGGCATTCCCGATTCATTGCAGGGCAATAAACCGAATTGCCCGCGCAATTGCTATGAAATCCGCTCTGTCCACATCAGCTTCTGCGCGGCCTGTTGCACGAATGCCGCACTCAAGCTCGGATGGCGTCCGATTCGTCTGCCGCCGCCGCCCGATCTCTCGAATTCGAGTTTGCCGCCAAGACGTTAAGGGATGGTTTACCCTAATCAACGGTATATGATGGAGATCAATGCGAGGCCCTCGGAGCGGGGCAGATTGCCGTCGTAAAATATCAACCGCCGCGTAATTCTGCCTCAGTCGATCTCCATAAACCGCGGCCTTCGAGGAACCCAAGGAAGGGAAGAGAGAACTGCAAATGAACGCTCAGAAGCAAATGGAGCAGAGCCAAGACTCCGAACATAAGAATCAGCGCCTTGACCGTCGTTACGGCAAGATCGGAATTTCCGCCGTGGCCGCCGCCGTCGAGCCGAAGGGCGAGCAGCGCAAGGCCGAGCCGCGCCGCCGCTACGTTCAGCACGAGAGCGACTGACGCTCGAACCGCAGGGGCGCAATGCGGCCCCGCGGCTTTCGAAGTCTAGACGCCATCACGAAAACGTCTGCCGCCCGATCGCGGCAAGCCGTCGAGCGGACGGCTTGCGCGTCCCGGTGTTTATTGCCTTGCGCGGAAACTCAAGGCACGGTGGCGCCATGCTTTCGGTCTTTATCGCCCGCGGTACGTCGCTGGAGCGCATCGCTCTGAGCCGGGCGCTGCGCCGCCGGATGCCGCGGTCTGGATCGACATGGTCAAGCCGAGCGTCGGCGAGGACAAGCTGGTCGAGGGCCTGCTCGGCATCGCCGTACCGACGCGCGAGGAAATGCAGGAGATCGAGGTCTCCAGCCGGCAATATGTCGAGAACGGCGCCCGCTATATGACGGCGACCTTGATGTGCCAGTCGGACACGCCGACGCCGATCACCACGCCGGTCACCTTCATCTTGTCCGCGCACCGCCTGGTCACCGTCCGCTACGACGATCCGCGGCCCTTCGCGCTGGTCGAGCACAAGTTGTCGCGCGGCAGCCATGCCAAGCTCACCGGCGAGACCGTGCTGGTCGATCTGCTCGACGCCGTGATCGACCGCGCCGCCGATATTCTCGAGCGCGCCGCCATCGAGGTCGAACAGATTTCAAGCTCGATCTTCGAGCCGGAAACCGAGGCTAATCCGCCGTCCTACAAGGATGTGCTCAAGGCGCTCGGCCGCAAGGGCGATCTCACCTCCAAGGTGCGCGAGAGCCTGGTCTCGATCGGCCGCCTGCTGCTGTTTCTTTCCAACGAGGCCGAGACCATGCGCTGGGGCAAGGACAGCCGCGCGCATCTGCAATCGATGCGGCGCGACGTCGGCTCGCTGTCCGATCACGCCACGTTCCTCGCCAACAAGGTCACCTTCCTGCTCGACGCCATGCTCGGCGTGGTCAACATCGAGCAGAACGCCATCATCAAGATCTTCTCCATCGCCGCGGTGATCTTCATGCCGCCGACGCTGGTCGCCTCGATCTACGGCATGAATTTCCACCACGGCATGATCGAGCTCGATTGGAGCTACGGCTATCCGTTCGCGCTGCTGCTGATCGTCATCGCCGCCGTGGCGCCGATCTTCTATTTCAAGTGGAAGAAGTGGCTGTGAGCGGTCCGCTACGCTGAACCTAGGAATCCGCGCAGCCGTTGCAGCACAAGCCGGGCATCCGCTTTGTCGAGTCGTCCGGCACGACGTTCGATGCGTGCTGGCTCGATGCAGGCGATCTTCGCAGGTCGTACGAAGCAAGGCGCGGGCAGCCCGGCGCGTTTGATGTCCGAGACGGTGACATCGCTCGACCAGCGCTCGTTCTCGGCGCTGGTAATCATTGCGACCCAGATCAGCCCATAAGGTGTCAGGCGCGGTCCCGATATCACCAACGCGGGCCGCCGTTTCTCGGCCAGCCGGTCGGCATAGGGAAAGGGAACGACGACGACGTCGAAGGCCGTGAAACGCCTGCCCTCAGAGCTTGGCAAAGGCCTTTTCGTCCGCTTCGCCCGCCCATTCCGAGAACGAAGCAAATGGATCGTCCGATTCCGGCGCTGCCTTGTCGATCAGCACGCCTTGTTCGGTCAGGCGGTATCCAGCGTATCGCCCGGCTTGACGCCGAGCCTGGCGCGCACCGCGCGCGGCAGCACCGTCTGGCTTTTGACCGAAACCTTCGAGAATGCTGTGGATTTGGAAACAGCGCGGTTCACATCCACGATATAGCTTACCGTCTTACGTCTTACAAGGATCGACGCTGCGCCGCACGGTTTCTTGTGGTTGCAGCCCCCGTTCCGACCACGGTTGCATTCGAAATTCCGAGTGCGGTCGCCCCCGACGCCAATTCTCGAAACAGGCAGGCGCGCCGCGCCTTGGCGTATAGCCGGATGCCCCTCCTGGGCATGCCGGGCAGTCGCTCATGCCGGACGACAGCCTCTTCAATCCGGCACGCCATCAAGCACGCCAAGGCTTGGCGAGAGGTGAAGAGAGATCGCTGACGAATTGTGAGCAGGGAAAGCGCGCGCTGCCGCTTACGCTCTTCACCCTCCCCTCCAGGGGAGGGTGGCGGCCAGCTACACGTGCTGGCCGCCGTTGATGTGGATCTCGGCGCCGTTCACGTAAGACGATGTTTCCGTGCACAGCACGTAGATGATCTTGGCGACTTCGTCGGGCGTGCCCAGCCGCTGCAGCGGGATCTGCTCGACGATCTTGTCGGTGCCCGGCGACAAAATCGCGGTGTCGATCTCGCCCGGCGCGATGGCGTTGACGCGGATGCCGAGGCGGCCGAAGTCGGATGCCATCTCGCGCGTCAGCGAGGCGAGCGCCGCCTTCGAGGTGGCGTAAGCAGCGCCGGCGAACGGATGCACGCGCGAACCGGCGATCGAGGTGACATTCACCACCGAGCCCTTCACCGCCTTCAGTTCGTCCACCAGTCCGCGCGCCAGCATGATCGGCGCGAAGAAGTTCACCTGGAACACCTGGTGCCAGACGTCGTTGCGTGGTATCGAGCGAGCCGAGCCGCTTGCCGCCCTCGGCCTTGGGCGAAATCGCCGCGTTGTTGACCAGCGCGTGCAGTTCTTCGGCTTCGAGCCGCCGCTTGATCTCCTCGATCGCCGCGTTGGTGTTGGCCTCGTCGGCAAGATCGACCTGGATGTGGTCTTCGGGTCCCGCGTCCCACGGGCAATTTTCCGGGAACGGATGCCGCGAGCAGGTGATGACGCGCCAGCCGGCGGCGGAGAAGCGCTTCACCGTCGCGTGCCCGATGCCGCGGCTCGCTCCGGTCAGCAGCAGCGTGCGGCGCGGCTGGTTGCTTTGCGTGTTCGGCATTTAGTCCTTTGCTTGTCGGTTGCCGCAGACGGAGCATGTAACTCATGGATAAAGCCGCGCCTTGCTCCACGGCGCGTCGAAGTCTCGCGGCGGAACTCGATGCGGTCGTGCAGGCGGAACGGCCGGTCGTGCCAGAATTCGATCGCGCAGCGGCACGATGCGGTAGCCCGACCAGTTCGGCGGCCGCGGCACGTGCCGATCGCGTATTTGGTCGCGTAGACGCGCGACCGCCTTCTCGAAGGCAAGCCGGCTTTCCAGCGGCGGCGACTGCTTGCTCGCCCAGGCGCCGATCTGGGCCTGCTTCGGCCGCGTGGCGAAATAGGCGTCGGCTTCGGCGTCGGTGACGTGCTCGACCGGCCCGCGCACGCGCACCTGCCGGTTCAGCGATTTCCAATGAAACACCAGCGCCGCCTTCGGACTGCGCGTCCAATTCTCGCCCTTTTTGGCTGTCCATGTTCGTATAGAAAACAAATCCGCGCTGATCGACGCCTTTGAGCAGCACCATGCGGGCATTCGGCACCCCGTCGGCATCGACCGTGGCGAGCGTCATCGCGGTCGGGTCGCGCGGCTCCGTCTCCGTGGCATCCTTGAGCCAGGCGGCGAAAAGTCGCCAACGGCTCGTCGGCGGCGGTGAAATCACCACTCGTTAACCAACTTGGGTGTTCAATCGAGCCTGTGTCGGACATCGTCAGGGGTACTCGCGTGGCGGCCGGAAACCCGCTCTCCCGATAGGCCGATTATATAGTGGATGCGCGCCAGCGCGCCTATGGCGGCGTCTGGCGGTAGCCGCCGCGCTGGCGGTTGGCCCTGGCGGCTGCAGCATATCGGCGCCTGCGCTTCGATTCGCTGTTCGGCAGCTCCGACAGCGACACACGGCTTCGATCACGCCGCCTCCGGGCGCCAAGGAGGTGGCCGAGCTGCCGCCCGAGCACGATCTCGCCTATGCCCGCGCCGCCGCCAGCGAGGTGCTTGCCCGCGGACGTCAAGGACGCGAGCCAGCCCTGGGAAAACCCGCAGACCGGCGCCCGCGGCACCGTGACCCCGATCGCCTCCGCCTACACCCAGGACGGCCAGACCTGCCGCGATTTCCTGGCGAGCTATGTCAGCTCCAATTCGCAGGCCTGGATGCAGGGCGAAGCCTGCCGCCAGCAGCGCGGCGCCTGGGAAGTGCGCTCGCTCAAGCCCTGGAAACGGTCCTGATGCCATCGCGGCGAAGCCGCGTTGCATCCAGCCCCGCGGAACCCCACATTTAGTGTCGAGTCGCCGGCATTCGACCGGCGGAGGGGCGTTTCAAGGAGAGTTTATGGCAATGCGTGACCCCTATCAGGTCCTAGGGGTGTCGAAGAGTGCGAGCGAGGCGGAGATCAAATCCGCCTTCCGCAAGCTCGCCAAGAAGCTGCACCCGGACGCCAACAAGCACGATCCGAAGGCGGCCTCGCACTTTGCCGAGCTCAACGCCGCCTACGAGATTTCGGGCGACGACAAGAAGCGCAAGGCCTTCGACAACGGCGAGATCGACGCCGAGGGCAAGCCGCGCTTCCAGGGCTTCGAGGGCTTCCAGGGCCAGCCCGGCGGCGGCGGCGGGCGGGCCCGGGAGCGAACATTCGAGAGTTTCAGCTTCGGCCCCGACGGCTTCCAGCGCCGCGGCGGCGGCGCCGGCTTGCAGCGGCGGCATCGACGAATTGTTGCGCGGCATGTTCGGCGGTCGCGGCGCGCGGCGGCGCGGCAGCATTTCGAGCCGGAGGATTTCGCTCAAGCGCAGCCGGCGCGCGACCTGCACGCCACGCTCACCATCACGCTGCCCGAGGCGGCCAAGGGCGCCAAGACGCGCGTCCACCTGCCGACCGGCAAGGACGTCGAGGTCAAGATCCCGGCCGGCCTCACCAACGGCCAGCAGATCCGGCTGAAAGGGCAGGGCTGGCCATCGCCCGACGGCCATGCCGGCGACGCGCTGATCACCGTCAACGTCGCGCCGCATCCGCTGTTCACGCCGGACGGCGCCGACCTGCGGCTCGACCTGCCGATCACGCTTTACGAAGCGGTGCTCGGCGGCAAGGTGCGGGTGCCGACGCTCGACGGCGCGGTCGAGCTTGCCATTCCGGCCGGCACCAGCTCCGGCCGCACCTTCCGCCTCAAGGGCAAGGGGCTGAAGTCGAAAGCCGCGACCGGCGACCTGCTCGCCACCGTGCGCATCGTGCTGCCCGAAGGCTCGGACGCCGAGCTGCAGGAGCTGATGCGCAAATGGAGGAGCGCCCAGCCCTACGATCCGCGCAAGGGCATGGAGTAAGCGCGCGCTTTAGGATTTGCGCGCGCCGCTCCGGTCGGTCTGGTCGTAGACCGCCTTGGTGACCTGCTCGAGCCGGTCGCGGTCGGCGGGGCCGCTCATCACATAGGCGACCTTGTCGTCCACCCAGTAGAAGGCGGCGACGTGGTCGTCGCCCTTGTAGCGCAGCGCCGTTTCCGGCGACGAGCGGCCTTGGCGCAGTAGAGCGTGAAGCGCTCGCCGGATTTGCCCTCATACATGTAGAAGGCGGCGGCTTCGCCGGTCGGCCCCGGCAGCAGGCGGCCGCCGACGAGCTTCAGGCCGATCGATTCCAGATTGGGAATGTTCAGCGAATAGCCGAGCCGCTTCGACAGCCACTGCGTCATGTGCGCGCGATCGTCGCCCGGCACTTCGACCGGATGCCGCACCTCGACGACGTAGAGCTTGTAGGCCTGCAGCGCATCGGCGGTGAGCTGTTCGAACGCGGTCGGCGGCGCCTGCGTCGACGCCGCGCGCAACCCAGCCGGTGCCGCCGCCGATCAGGAAGGCGGCGAGCGATGCCGCCGCCGCCATGCCGATCCAGCCGCGGCCCGAGGCGCGCACAAGACGCTTCACGGTATCGAGCTTGAGTGTTGACGGCACCGGCTCGGCGGCGATTGCGCCGTAGTGGGCGCGGATGCTGTCGGCTTGCGCGCGCCAGCCGGCGACCAACGCGGCCTGCTCGGGATGCGTCGTGAGCCAGGTCGACACTGCCGCGGTGCGGTCCGGCGGCAATTCGCCGTCCACATAAGCGTGCAGTTCGTCCTCGGTCACGGGAGAATCGCGATCGATCATGGCCTCATTCCTTTATTTCACGCGGCGCAGCGCCGGGCGCTCGCCGTCGAGAAAAGTCTTGATCTGTGCGCGCGCCCGCGCGAGCCGCGACATCACCGTGCCGATCGGCACGCCCTGCACCTCGGCGACCTCGCGGTAGGTCAGTCCTTCGAGCACCACGAGCAGCAGCGCGCTGCGCTGGTCCTCGACCAAAGTCGCCAGCGCCCGCTCGATGTCGCGGCCGCCGGCTTCCGGCCCGGCGAGGTCCGGCGCGTCGTTGTCCTCGATCGGCGACATCGCCGGCCGCCGTGCCAGCGAGCGCAGCCGGTTGCGGTTGAGGTTGGTGAGGATGGTGTAGAGCCAACTTCTGACCTCGTCTCCCTGAAACAGATGCTCCGACCGCAGCGCCCGCACCAGGGTGTCCTGCACCAGGTCGTCGGCGATATCGGCGTCGCGCGTCAGCGCCCGCGCATAGCGCCGCAGCGCCGGAATCGCCGCCTCGATCATCTGCGCGAACGTCGGCATGTCGCCCTTTCGTCGTGCCGGCCTCGTGGCCTGCCGGCACCGCTTGCTACCCGATAATAACCCCGCAAGGAGCGCTCATATTCCGGAAAAACGAACTGAACCGGGGCAAAAAGGCCTTCTAACGGCGCTATTCTTGCTGGCCCAAAAGCCCTGTGCCATAGGGGAAGGGCGGCCGGCGCCAGCCGGCGGACAAGGAAACAAGAAGAAAATGCCGGAAACGTCTGGGCTGATGCGCGGCAAACGCGGGCTGATCATGGGCGTGGCCAACAACCGCTCCATCGCCTGGGGCATCGCGCGCGCCTGCCGCGACCACGGCGCCGAGCTTGCCTTCACCTACCAGGGCGACGCGCTGAAGAAGCGGGTCGAGCCGCTCGCCCAGGAGGTGGGCGGCATCGTCGTCGGCCATTGCGACGTCACCGAGCCCGCCACCATCGACGCCGCCTTCGCCAAGGTCGAGCAGGCCTGGGGCTCGCTCGATTTCCTGCTGCACGCCATCGCCTTTTCCGACAAGGACCAGCTCGACGGCCGCTACGTCGACACCACCGCCGACAATTTCAGCAAGACCATGCTGATCTCCTGCTACTCCTTCACCGCCGCCGCGCAGCGCGCCGAGAAGCTGATGACCAACGGCGGCTCGATGCTGACGCTGACTTATTACGGCGCCGAGAAGTGGATGCCGCACTACAACGTCATGGGGCTCGCCAAGGCCGCGCTCGAATGCTCGGTGCGCTATATGGCGGCCGATCTCGGCGTCAAGAACATCCGCGTCAATGCCATCTCGTCGGGACCGCTGAAGACGCTCGCCGCCTCCGGCATCGGCGACTTCCGCTACATCCTGCGCTGGAACGAATACAACACGCCGCTGCGGCGTAACGTCACGCTCGAGGAGGTCGGGCAGGCCGGCGCTTATTTCCTGTCCGACATGTCGCGCGGCGTCACCGGCGAGATCCATCATGTCGACGCCGGCTATCACATCATCGGCATGAAGCACCCCGACGCGCCGGACATCAGCGTGGCCGGCAAGGATCGATCCAGCTGACGGACTTTGGCGAACCGTCCGGCTGATCCCGGATTTCGCTTCGCTCAATCCGGGCTACTGAGAAATGCCTGTCATTTATTACCTGCGTCACGGCGAGACCGACTGGAACGTCGCGGGCCGCCTGCAAGGTCGCCGCGACATTGCGCTCAACGCCCGCGGCCGGACGCAGGCCGTGCGCTGCGGCGAGATCCTGCGCGAGCTGTTCGCCCGCGCCGGGCGCCAGCCGTCGTCCTATGATTACGTCTCGAGCCCGCTGACGCGGGCGCGCGAGACCATGGCGCTTGCCCGCGCCGAGCTTGGGCTCGCGGCGCAAGGCTTCCGCACCGACGAGGCGCTCAGCGAAATCTCCTTCGGCGACTGGGAAGGCTTCACCATTCGTCAGTTGCGCGAGCGCGATCCGCAGCGCATCGCCCAGCGCGAGCACGACAAGTGGCATTTTCTGCCGCCCGGCGGCGAGAGCTACGAGGCGGTGTCGAAGCGCATGCACGCCTGGTACCGCTCGCTCACCCGCGACATCGTCGTCGCCGCGCATGGCGGCACGGCGCGCGGCCTGTTCGCCGCGCTCGGCATCGCCAGGCCAGCGGCGGCGCCGCTCCTCGATATCGCGCAGGGCGTGGTTTACGTGATCGAGGGCGAGCAGCTCACCCGCCATGCCTGAGGCGCTGGTGCAACGGGCCGCGCCAAACTACATTGCCGGCATATGACGCTCACCGCACCCGCAAATGCCGACGCGCGTGCAAATGCGCCGGGCTCACGCGCCGCCGCTTGGCTGCGCGGTGTCAGCCTGCGGCAGGTGCGGCTTGCGACCGGGCTCGTGCTGTTCGCCTACATCTTCTCGCATTATTTCAACCACGCGCTCGGCAACATCTCCTACGACGCCATGAACGCATGGGTGCGCTGGCACACGTTGTTCTGGCGCAACCCGGTCATCAACGCGGCGCTTTACGGCGCAGGCGATGATTCACTTTTCGCTCGGGCTGTGGGCGCTCTATCAGCGGCGCCATTTCCATTTTTCGGTCGCCGAGGTGAGCCAGCTCATTCTGGGCTTGAGCATCCCGCTGTGGCTCGCCAGCCACTTCGGCGCCATGCGTCTCGCCGCCCTGCTGTATGGCGTCGCGCCGCCCGACTACGCGCTGCCGATCTACGCCTGGTGGATCGAGCAGTCGCAGTTGATCGCGCAGACCGGCTTGTTGCTGGTCGCCTGGCTGCACGCCTGCATCGGCCTTTATTTCTGGCTGCGCATGAAGCCGTTCTTTCGCTGGGCCGGGCCGCTGCTGCTGTCGGTCGCGGTGCTGATGCCGGTGCTGGCGCTGCTTGGGCTCTATGAGGGCGGCCGCGAGGTCATCGATCTCGCGCAGGAGCGGGCCTGGCGGCTCGATCACTTGCGTTATGTCACGCTCGATCAGGCCACTGTGATCGACAAGATCACGCTGTTCTATTTCCCGATCGCCTATGCCGGCGCCATCGTGCTGGTGTTCGTTGCCCGCGGCGTGCGCAGCTTGCGCGAGCGCGGCGGCGGCATGATCACGCTCAGCTATCCGAATCGGCAGGTGCGTGTGCCCAAGGGCATGAGCGTGCTGGAAGCGAGCCTGCGCTTCGGCATCCCGCACGCCAGCGTCTGCGGCGGCCGCGCCCGCTGCTCGACCTGCCGCGTGCGCATCGTCGGCGACCGCAATCTGCTGCCGAAGCCGTCGGCGCGGGAAGCCTTCGTGCTCGGCCGCGTCGGCGCCGGCGCCGATCCGTCGATCCGGCTCGCCTGTCAGCTCAGGCCGCAGGCCAACGTCGGCGTGGTGCCGATCCTGCAGCCGACCATCGGCGCCTCGACCGTGCGCGCGGGGGCGCGCATGCGCGCCGGCGAGGAGCGCTACGTCGTCAGCATGTTCGTCGACATGCGCGGCTCGACCACGCTGTCGGAGACGCGTTTTGCCTTCGATGTCGTCGTGCTGATCAACCGCTTCATCGACGCGGTGTCGCGCGCGGTGACCGAAGCCGGCGGTCAGCCCAACCAGTTCATCGGCGACGGCGTGCTGGCGCTGTTCGGGCTCGACACCGGCCGTGCCGAAGCCTGCCGTCAGGCGCTGCGCGCCGCCGGCCTGATCGCCGCCAATATCGAGCGACTCAACCAGCAGATCGCCGTGGAGGGGATCGAGCCGGTCGCCTACGGCATCGGCATTCATGGCGGCGAGGTTGTGGTCGGCGACATCGGCTTCCGCGGCCACACCGTGTTCACCGCGCTCGGCGATGCGGTCAACGTCGCGTCACGCCTGCAGGATATGACCAAGGTGCTGAAATGCCGGGCGGTGGTGTCGGAAGAAGTCGGCAAGACCGCGGGACTTGGCCCCGATGCGCTGCCGTGCACCGAGGTCGAGATCCGCGGCCGCGACGAGAAGCTGATGGTGTGCACCGTGGCGGACCCGGCGGTGCTCGGCGGATTGATGGCGACAAGCTGACGCGCTATGCGTGACGACCCTTGCGTGCGGCCGGCCGCGCGGGTTGAACTGGGAAGAAGGAAGCAATGAAACGGCCCGTAGTCGGCGTCATCGGCAGTGCGCACCTTGCCGAAAATCAATTCCCCGCGCAGCGAGTCGGCGAGCGAAACCTGAGTGCGGTGGCCGAGGCCGCCGGTGCGCTGCCGCTGATCTTTGCCGGCGATCCAGCCCTCACGGATATCGAGACCTTGCTGCAAACGGTTGATGGCGTGCTGCTGACCGGCGCCCGCGCCAACGTCCACCCGACGCATTTCGGCGCCGAAGAACATCCAAGCTACGAGCCTTACGACCGGCGCCGTGACGCGCTGGCGTTGCCACTGGTCAAGATTTGCGTCGAGCGCGGCGTGCCCTTGTTCGGCGTCTGCCGCGGCTTCCAGGAGATGAACGTGGCCTTCGGCGGCTCGCTGCATCCGGAGATCAGGGAATTGCCCGGTCGCTTAAATCACCGCATGCCGCGATTGCCGACCGGCGAAATCCATCCAGACCAGGACGTGGTCTACGGCGAGCGTCATGACGTGCGCCTGGTGCCGGGCGGCGTTTTCGCGAAACTGCTGGGTCGGGAGACGGTTCGCGTCAACTCGCTGCACGGCCAGGGCATTCTCGAGCCGGGTAAGCGCATCGTCGTTGAGGGGGTGGCGGAAGACGGCACCATCGAGGCGATCCGCGTCGCCGACGCGCCAGGCTTTGCTTTGGGCGTGCAATGGCACGCCGAGTACGACCCGCAACGAAACGCCGTCAACCGCGCGCTGTTTCAAGCCTTCGGTGCGGCGGTGCGAGAGCGCCAACACCTCGGTTAAGGCTCCGTCGCCCGGCAAAACCGGCGTTGGCGGCTGATTTGACCCCTGCGAGAGCGCGGGCTACCAACTGCGCGCAACGAGCGCGCGCCATGTCGTTCAACACCTTCGGCCATATGTTTCGCTTCACCAGCTTCGGCGAAAGCCACGGGGCGGCGATCGGCTGCGTGGTCGACGGTTGCCCGCCGCGCATTCCGCTCAAGGCCGAGGACATCCAGCAGTATCTCGACAAGCGGCGGCCAGGGCAGTCGCGTTTCACCACGCAGCGCCGCGAGCCGGACGCGGTCAAGATCATGTCCGGCGTGTTCACCAACGACGACGGCGTGCAGGTGACGACCGGCACGCCGATCATGCTCATGATCGAGAACGTCGACCAGCGCTCCAAGGACTATTCCGACATCAAGGACAAGTACCGGCCCGGCCACGCCGGCTACACCTACGATGTCAAATACGGCATTCACGATTATCGCGGCGGCGGGAGCGCCTCGGCGCGCGAGACCGCGGCGCGCGTTGCCGCCGGCGCGGTGGCGCGCAAGATCGTGCCGGGCCTCACCGTGCGCGGCGCGCTGATCCAGATGGGGCCGCACAAGATCAATCGTTCGCGCTGGGACTGGAACGAGGTCGACAACAATCCGTTCTTCTGCCCCGACCCGCAGCAGGCCGAATTCTTCGAGGTCTATCTCGACGAGGTGCGCATGAACGGCTCGTCCTGCGGCGCGGTGATCGAGGTGGTCGCCGAAGGCGTGCCGCCGGGCCTGGGCGCGCCGGTCTATGCCAAGCTCGACGGCGATCTGGCCGGCGCGCTGATGGGCATCAACGCGGTCAAGGGCGTCGAGATCGGCGACGGTTTTGCCACCGCCGCGATGAGCGGCGAGGACAACGCCGACGAGATGCGTATAGGTAATGACGGCAAGCCGGTGTTTCTGTCCAACCACGCCGGCGGCATCCTCGGCGGCATTTCGACCGGTCAGGCGATTGTCGCGCGCTTTGCGGTCAAGCCGACGTCGTCGATCCTGACGCCGCGCCAGACCGTCGACAAATACGGCCGCGACACCGAGATCGTCACCAAAGGCCGCCACGATCCTTGCGTCGGCATCCGCGCCGTCCCCATCGGCGAAGCCATGGTGGCATGCGTCATCGCCGATCACTATCTGATGCATCGCGGTCAGGTCGGCGAGGGGACGGCGTGGCCGTTCAAAGAAAAATGAACCCTCTCCCCTTGTGGGAGAGGGTGGTTCCGAGCGGAGCGAGGAACCGGGTGAGGGGTCTCCGTGAGGCAAACTCTGACCCCTCACCCGGCTCGTTGCTGCAGGCGCTCGCAACTCCGACCCTCTCACCCAGGGAAGAGCAGCGGAGTTTTTCGTGCCGGATAGCCACAGCAAAGTCGAAGCCGCCATCAAGGCCTTCGCCAAAGGCGAGATGGTCGTCGTCACCGACGATGACGACCGCGAGAACGAGGGCGACCTGTTCGTCGCCGCCTCGCTGTGCACGCCGGAGAAGATGGCCTTCATCATCCGCAACACCTCCGGCATCGTCTGTGCGCCGCTTGCCGCCGAGCAGGCGCGCCGCCTGCATCTCGACCCGATGGTGGCGGAGAACGACGCGCCGCTCGGCACCGCCTTCACCGTCACCGTCGACGTGCGCCACGGCCTCACCACCGGCATCTCGGCGGAAGAGCGCACCAACACCGTGCGCGCGCTCGCCAACAACAATTCGGGCGCGTCCGACTTCGTGCGGCCCGGCCACGTCTTTCCGCTGGTCGCGCGCGAGGGCGGGGTGCTGATGCGCTCGGGCCATACCGAGGCTTGCGTCGATCTTTGCCGGCTCGCCGGGCTGCCGGCGGTCGGCGTGCTTTCCGAGCTGATGAAGGACGACGGTACGGTGATGCGTGGACCGGACGTCGCCGCATTCGCGCAGAAGCACAAGCTGGCGCAGGTCTCGATCGCCGAGCTGATCGCCTACCGGCAGAACCGCGACAAGCTGGTCGAGCGCGTCGGCGAATTCCAGGTCGCCTCCGAGATCGGGCCGCTCAAGGGTTACGCCTACGTCACGCCGTTCGACCGCGTGCATCACATGGCCTTCGTTTACGGCGATGTCGGCGACGGCAGGAACATGCCGGCGCGGCTGCACCGCGCCGACGTCATCGGCGACATTTTCGGCGGCGCCAAGTCGATCCACGCCGCGCTGGCGCGCTTCATGACCGAGGGTCGTGGTGTCATCGTGTTCCTGCGCGACGGCACCGCCGGCGTCCCCATCGCCGAGATTCCACACGGCGGCGACACGGAGACCGATGCCGCGCGCTCGCGGCAATGGCGCGAGATCGGCCTCGGCGCGCAGATCCTCAAAGACCTCGGCATTTCCTCGATCCGGCTGCTCACCTCGAGCAAGCGCACCTACGTGGGCCTCGGCGGCTTCGGCATCGAAATCGTGGCGACTGAGCCGATCGAGGGCTAGCGCATGACCCCGAAAATTCGGGACCGGTTTTCGGATGTGATCACGCGCAAATAACGAAGCCTTTTTTTCGCCGCGGCGGCGTGCCAGCATTGCTGTCATGGGGCGACGTAAACTTCCCATATATTCGCCGGCGTCGCAGGCGCGCTTCTTGCCGTTGCCGCGTTCGCGGCGCCGCTGCCGCGCTTTGCCGATACCGGCGCCAATGCGATTCCCGTCGACGTCGAGCTTGTCATCGCCGTCGACGTTTCCTATTCGATGGACCCCGACGAGCAGAAGCTGCAGCGCGAGGGCTACGTGCAGGCGCTGACCTCGAGGGAATTTTTGCAGGCGCTGCACGAAGGCGCCCGCGGCAAGATCGCCATCACTTATTTGGAATGGGCGAGCGCCTCCGACCAGAAGATCCTGATGCCGTGGCGGCTGATCGACGGCCCGGAATCCGCCGATGCCGTCGCCGCCGAGCTTGCCAACGCGCCGTACCGGCGCGCGACCCGCACCTCGATCTCCGGCGGGCTGATTTTCGCCAAGCCGTTGTTCGATCATTCCGGCTATCGCGGCCTGCGCCGCGTCATTGACGTCTCCGGCGACGGCGCCAACAATTCCGGCCCGCTCATCGTGCCGACGCGCGATGACGTGCTCTCGGCCGGCATCACCATCAACGGCCTGCCGATCATGCTGAAACGGCCGACACCGGGCACCATGGATATCGAGAACCTCGACGTTTACTACGAGGATTGCGTCACCGGCGGGCCCGGCTCCTTCGTCATTCCCATCCGCGAGCGCGCGCAATTCATCGAGGCGACGCGCGAGAAGCTGGTGCAGGAGATTGCCGGCCGCGTGCCGAAGGCGCGGGTCATGAAGGCCGCCGCCGGCAAGCCGCGCATCGACTGCACCATCGGCGAGAAGATGTGGCAGCAGCGCTGGGGCGGCCGGGGTTTCGATTTCCCGTAGGCATCAGCGCTCGAACTTGCCCACGATCTCGACGTGGAACGAATAGCGGAACTGGTCGACGGCGCTGACGCGGGCAAGTTTGTAGCCGCCCTGCACGAGAATCTTCGGCATCGCGGGCAAAGGTGGTGGCGTCGCAGGACACCGCGATCACGACCGGTACCTCGCTCTTGGCGAGTTCGCGCGCCTGCGCTTCGGCGCCCTGGCGCGGCGGATCGAATACCACGGCATCGAAGCCCTTGAGCTCGGCGGCGACAAACGGTCGGCGGAACAGATCGCGCGCCTGCGCCTCGACCGGCTTCAGGCCGTCACCGCGCGCTCCTTGCAGCGCCTTGATCGCCGGCGCGTCATTATCGGCGGCCGTTACCCGCGTCGTCTCGGCGAGCCGCAGCGCAAAGGTGCCGACGCCACAGAACAGATCGGCGACGCGCTTGGCACCGGCCGCGTGCTCGACGACGAGCCGCGCCAGCGCCACCTCGCCCGCTTCGGTCGCCTGCAAAAACGCGCCGGGCGGCAGCGGCACCTGGGCACGGCCGATTTTCAGCATCGGCTGTGCGGCCTGCGCGACCAGCTCGCCATGGCGGGTAAGGCGGGCGAGCCTGAGCTTTGCCGCCACCGTGGCGAGCGTGCCGCTGCGCTGCGGCGTCAGTGGGCCAGAGCCGCGCACGTCGATGTCCATGCCGGACGGCGTCGTGGTGGCCTGGATGTCGAGCGGCTTGTCGGCGGGCTTGAGCAATTCGGCGATCGACCAGGCGGCGGCAATGGCGCCGCTCAAGCCCGGCGCCAGGATCGGGCAGGCGTCGATGGCGACGATTGCGTGGGCGCGCGGCGCGGCAAAGCCGACCTCAAGCATATCGCGCGTGCCGCGCCGCGCGTGCAGTGTCGCGCGGCGCCGTCCGGCGCCATGGGCGTCGACGATCTGCTCATCGACCGGCGCGATCAGCCCCGCGTGAGCGAGCGCCTCGACCACAAGGCCGCGTTTCCACAAATGATACTCGGCGAGCGACCAGTGCTGCATGGCGCAGCCGCCGCAGACGCCGAAATGCTTGCAGATCGGCGCGACGCGCTCATGGCTTGGGCGGTCGACGTGAAGGAGGTGAGCGCGATCCGGATGGCCGGCAACGGCTTCGGCCGTGACCGCTTCGCCGGGCAACGTATAGGGCACGTAAACCGGCCCGGCGGCGGTGTCGGCGATGCCGTCGCCGCGGTGGCCGAGGCGCGCGATCTGAAGCTGCTCAGTCACGCACCGCCCCGAGCAGGAACTCGGCGTTGCCGTCGCCGCCTGTGATCGGAGAGGGGATGACGCCGAGCACGCGCCAGTTGAGCTTCGCGACGAAGGCGGCGATCTCCTCGCAGATCGCCTGGCGCACCGAAGCGTCGCGCACGATGCCCTTCTTGACGTGGACGGGGCCGGCCTCGAACTGCGGCTTGATCAGCGCGGCGAGCTGGGCGCGGTGCGCGAGCAGGCGCAGCGCCTGCGGCAGCGCGAGTTTCAGCGAAATAAAGCTCACATCGACGGCGACTAGGTCCGGCGTGTCGCGCATCGCCGCTGGCGACATCTTGCGGATATCGGTTTCCTCGAAGGAGACGACCTGCGGGTGGCCGCGCAGACGCTCGTGCAATTGCCCGCGGCCGACGTCGACGGCGTAGACGCGCCGCGCGCCGCGGGTCAGCAGCGCGTCGGTGAAGCCGCCGGTCGAGGCGCCGACGTCGAGGCAGATGCGGCCCTTGGGGTCGAAACCGAAATGGTCGAGCGCGGCGTCGAGTTTCACCCCGCCGCGCGACACGTAAGGATGCGCCGGCTCGGCGGTGAGCACCGCGTCGACCGTCACTTCCTCGGAGGACTTGACGACTGGCTCGCCGCCGGCGGTGACGAGGCCGGCCTCGATCGCGGCCTGTGCCTTGGCGCGGCTGTCGAACAGCCCGCGCTCGACCAGCAGCCGGTCGATGCGATCCTTTTTACGCGTCACGAAGGGCTCTTTACGCGCGCTTCACGGTCTCGGCGGCGGCATCCTTGCCCAGCGCCTCGAACACCCTGGCGACGATGGCGGCGGCGTCGAGCCCGGCCTTGGCGTACATCGCCGCCGGCGTGTCCTGGTCGAGGAACACGTCGGGCAGCACCATGGTGCGCACCTTGCAGCCGGTATCGAGCACGCCATTGTCCGAGAGCGCCTGCAGCACGAAGGAGCCGAAGCCGCCGACCGAGCCTTCCTCGATCGTCACCAGCACCTCGTGCTCGCGGGCAAGCCGCAGCAGCAGGTCGGTGTCGAGCGGCTTGGCAAAACGCGCGTCGGCAACGGTGGTGGACAGGCCGTGCGCGGCAAGCTCGTCGGCGGCCTTCAAGGCTTCGCCGAGCCGTCCGCCATAGGAGAACAGCGCCACCTTGTGGCCCTCGCGCACCACGCGGCCCTTGCCGATCTCGAGCGGCACGCCCTGCGCGGGGAGGGGGACGCCGGTGCCTTCGCCGCGCGGATAGCGCAAAGCTGACGGTCGGTCATGAATCGCCACCTGCGTCGCCACCATGTGCACGAGCTCGGCCTCGTCGGCCGACGCCATCAGCACGAAGCCGGGCAGGCAGCCGAGATAGGCGACGTCGAAAGCGCCGGCATGGGTCGGGCCGTCGGCGCCGACGAGCCCGGCGCGGTCGAGCGCAAAGCGCACCGGCAGCTTCTGGATGGCGACGTCGTGCACCACCTGATCGTAGCCGCGCTGCAGGAACGTCGAGTAGATCGTGGCGAACGGCTTGAAGCCTTCGGTCGCCAGCCCGGCGCAGAACGTCACCGCGTGCTGCTCGGCGATGCCGACATCGAAGCAGCGTTTGGGGAATTCCTTCTCAAAGAGATCGAGCCCGGTGCCCGACGGCATCGCGGCGGTCACCGCCACGATCTTGTCGTCCTTGCGCGCCTCGTTGATGAGCGCTTGGGCGAACACTTTGGTGTACTGCGGCGCCGTCGACTTCGACTTGGCCTGCGCGCCGGTCGCGACGTCGAATTTGACCACGCCGTGATATTTGTCGGCCGAGGTTTCCGCCGGCGCGTAGCCCTTGCCCTTCTGCGTCACCACGTGGACCAGGATCGGGCCGAACTCGGCGTCGCGCACGTTGCGCAGCACCGGCAGCAGATGGTCGAGATTGTGGCCGTCGATGGGCCCGACGTAATAGAAGCCGAGCTCTTCGAACAGCGTGCCGCCGGTGACGTAGCCACGGGCATGCTCGACGGCGCGGGTGATGGCGCGGTCGATGGGCTTGGGAAGATGCTTGGTGAGCTGCTTGCCGACGTCGCGCAGTTTCAGATAGGTGCGGCCGGAGGCGAGACGCGCGAGATAAGCCGACATGGCGCCGACCGGCGGCGCAATCGACATGTCGTTGTCGTTGAGGATGACGATCAGGCGCTCGTTGCGGGCGCCGGCATTGTTCATCGCCTCATAGGCCATACCGGCCGACAGCGCGCCGTCGCCGATCACGGCAATGACATGGTTCTTTCTGCCGGCAAGATCGCGCGCCACCGCCATGCCGAGGCCGGCGGAGATCGACGTGGAGGAATGCGCGGCGCCGAACGGGTCGTATTCGCTCTCGGCGCGCTTGGTGAAGCCGGAGAGGCCGCCGCCCTGGCGCAAGGTGCGGATGCGGTCGCGCCGTCCGGTCAGGATCTTGTGCGGATAGGCCTGATGGCCGACGTCCCAGATCAGCCGGTCGACCGGCGTGTCGAACACCGCGTGCAGCGCCACGGTCAGCTCGACGACGCCGAGGCCGGCGCCGAGATGGCCGCCGGTCTTCGCCACCGCGTCGATCGTCTCGGTGCGCAGTTCGTCGGCCAGCTGCTTGAGCTGCTCCGCCGACAGGTTCTTCAGATCGTGCGGATTGTGGACGCGGTCGAGAAGCGGGGTCTTGGATTCGTCTGCCACAGGTAACTCCGGGACGTTGACCGAGACTGGTGCCCGGCGCGCCCATTTCCTAGGAGGCTTACACCAGATCGGCGGTTTGGGGCAATTCGGTGGAAGGCCGAGGGCTTGAGTGGGGCACCTTTTTTATGCCCCTCTAAGGGCCCTAATCGACGTCGAGCGGTTCGCTACCGGTCGGCTTGCCCGAGGAATCGAGCGTGATTTTCTCGACCCGGGCCTCCGCCTGACGCAGCAACTCCTCGCAGCGCTTTTTCAGCGCCTCGCCGCGCTCGTAGATCGTGACCGATTCCTCGAGCGGCACCTTGCCTTCCTCCAGCCGCTTGACGATCGTTTCCAGTTCGTCGATTGCGCGCTCGAAGGGCAGCTTGGTGACGTCGCTATTGCTGGTTTCGGCCATGATGGCTCCCGACCTTGGGAATCGGGGTGCATCCTAAGCACTCCCCGTTGCCTGAAGATAGTGGGCGCGCCGCCAACCGCCAGCCGCTAATATCGCCGCCTTATGACCGATTTGACCGGAAAACATGTGCTGATCACGGGGGCGGCCGGCGCCGTCGGCGCGGCTGTTGCCGAGGCCGTGCAGGCGGCCGGCGGTACCGCCGTGACCACCGATCTCAAGGCCGGCGGCGGCATCGACCTTGCGCTCGACGTCACCAGTGAGGCCGACTGGCGGCGGGTGATTGCCGAGGTTGAGCGCCGCCATGGCCGCCTCGACGGGCTGGTGAATGCCGCCGGTATCGTCGTGCTCGGCAATGTCGAGCGGCTCGAATTCTCCGACTGGCGGCGGGTGCTCTCGGTCAATCTCGACGGCGCCTTTCTCGGCTGCAAATACGCTTTTGCGCTGCTGCGCAAGCAGGGCGGCGCGATCGTCAATTTGTCGTCGGTGTCTGGCCTGGTCGGCGGCTACAATCTCGCCGCTTACAACGCCTCGAAGGGCGGGCTGTCGCTGTTGTCGAAGTCGGTCGCGCTTTACGGCGCGCGCTTCAAGCCGCCGGTGCGCTGCAACGCCGTGTGTCCGGCCTTCCTCGAAGGGCCGATGGTCGACGACATTGCGCGGCAGGCGCGGCAGCCGGAGACGGTGAAGAGCCGCATCGCCATGGACATTCCGCTGCAGCGGCTCGGCCAGCCGGCCGAGGTCGCCGCGCTCTGCGCCTATTTATTGTCGGACGAGGCCGCCTTCATCACCGGTGCCGATCTGCCGATCGACGGCGGGCTGACGGCAAGGTGAGGCGGGACTCCCTTCCCCCTGAAAGGGGGAGGGTTGGGGAGGGGGTCAATTGCCTTCGCCGGCTTACGACCCCACCCGACGGCTTCGCGGTCGACCTCCCCCTTGCAGGGGGAGGTAAGAAATCTAACCCCGCATCAGCGCGGTGACGTGCGCGGCGGTGGAACGCGCCAGCCCCTGCAGATCGTAGCCGCCCTCGAGCAGCGAGACGACGCGGCCTTGCGCCGTTTGGTCGGCGATCTCCATCAGCTTCTGCGTGATCCAGGTGAAATCGGCTTCGACCAGATTGAGATTGGCGAGCGGGTCGCGGGTGTGGGCGTCGAAGCCGGCCGAGATCAGGACAATGTCCGGCTTGAACTCGCGCGACGCGCGGCAGGATCACCGTCTCCATCGCCTCGCGGAATTCGTTGCCGCCGTCGCCGGCGCGCAACGGCGCGTTGACGACGGTGTTGAAGTCGCCGCGCTCGGTGATGGCGCCGGTGCCGGGATAAAGCGGCATCTCGTGCGTCGAGCAATACATCACGCTTTTGTCGGCCCAGAAGATGTCCTGCGAGCCGTTGCCGTGATGCACGTCGAAATCGACGATGGCGGCGCGCTCGACGCCGTAGCGCTTTTGCGCATAGCGCGCCGCGATCGCCACGTTGTTGAACAGGCAGAAGCCCATCGGCCGCGCCGTCTCGGCGTGATGGCCGGGCGGGCGCGTGGCGACGAAGGCGTTCGCGGCCTTCTGGTTCATCACTTCGTCGACGGCGAGCATGGCGCCGCCGACGCAGCGCAGCGCCGCCTCGAAGCTGCCCGGCGACATCGAGGTGTCGGCGTCGATGTGCACGATGCCTTCAGTAGGCGTGGCATCGCGGATCGCCTCCACATATTCCATCGGATGCGCCAGCGCGACGGTTTCGAGTGGCGCGCGCGGCGCCTGCTCGCGCGCCAGCGTCTGGAAGCGCTCGTCCTCCAGCGCTTTCTCGATCGCGCGCAGCCGGTCCGGCCGTTCCGGATGGCCGGCCGGCGTCTGATGCTCGAGGCAGGCGGGATGCGTGATGAGCAGCGTGGACATTGGCGGCTTTTTAACGCGCGGATGCGGTCGGGCGCAAACCTCTCTCCGTCATCCTGAGGTGGCCGCGGAACGCGGCCCTCGAAGGATGACGGGCACGGGCTGTCATTCCTTCGAGGGCGGCCTTCGGCCGCCACCTCAGGATGACGAGAGAGGCTATAGACTCACGCCCTTGGGCGGCGGCATGCTGTCGGGCACGAAGAAGTCGACCTGCAGCGGCTGGCTCGGATCGACACGGTAGCGGTCGAAATCGGTGACGCCTTCCCGGCTGAGAAACGTGTCGTCGATGAGGAAATTGCCGGTGAACGTCTTCGGTTTGTGGAAAACCCGGTAAGCGGCGTCGGCGAGGATATCGGGGCTGCGCGACATCTTCATTATCGCGTCGCCGCCGAGCAGGTTCTTGATCGCCGCGGTGGCAATGGTGGTGCGCGGCCACAGCGCGTTGACCGCGATTTGCCCGCGTTGCTCGCCGGCGAGGCCGAGCACCACGAGGCTCATGCCGAACTTCGCCATGGTGTAGGCGGTGTGCGGCGCGAACCATTTCTCCGCCATGTCGAGCGGCGGCGACAGCATCAGGATGTGCGGGTTCGCGGCCTTGGCGAGATAGGGCAGGGCGTATTTCGACACCATGAAGGTGCCGCGCGTGTTGATGCCCATCATCAGGTCGTAGCGGCGCATGTCGGTCTGCGCGACCGGCGTCAACTGGATCGCGCTCGCATTGTTGACGACGATGTCGATGCCGCCGAATCTGGCCGCGGTTTCGTCGATCGCCGCCTTGACCGAGGCCTCGTCGCGCACGTCGACGACAAGCGGCAGCGCCTTGCCGCCGGCCTTCTCGATTGCGGCCGCGGCGGTGTGGATGGTGCCTTCGAGCTTGGGATGCGGCTCGACCGTCTTGGCGGCAATCGCGATATTGGCGCCGTCGGCGGCAGCCTTCAGCGCGATGGCGAGCCCGATGCCGCGCGACGCGCCGGTGATGAATAGCGTTTTGCCCGCAAGCGACATCTCACGCCTTCTTGCGGTTGAGAAAGGCCTCGAAGGCGGCGCGCGCCTCCGGCGAACTCAGCCGCGCGCGCAGCAGCGCCGCCTCCTCGTCGATGCGGGCGATGAACTCATCGCGGCCGCCGCGCAACAGCCGCCGCGCCGTAAGCACGCCGTCGGCCGGCAGCGCCGCGATCTCCTGCGCGGCCTTCATCGCTTCCGCTTCGACCTGCGACGGCGGCACCACGGTGTTGACGAAGCCGGCGGCCCTGGCGTCTTCCGCGTCATCGGCCGCCCCATCACCAGCAGCGAGAAGGCGCGGGCGTGGCCCATCAGCCGCGGCGCGATCAGCGTCGAGCCGGCCTCGGGCAGGATGCCGAGGCGCGACGAAAGGCGTGGCGATGCGCGCCTCGCTCGATGCAACCACGTGGTCGCAATGCAGCAGCATCGTGGTGCCGATGCCGACGGCGTTGCCCTGCACCGCCGCGACCAGCGGCTTGTCGTTGCGCGCCAGCGCATGCATGAAGCGCATCGACGGCCGCGGCTTGTCTTCGTCGGTGCTCGCGGTCTGGGCGAAATTGCCGATGTCGTTGCCGGCGCAGAAATCGGTCGGGCTGCCGGCGAGCAGGATGCAGCGGATCGCCGGGTTTTCCTGCGCGCTCTCGATCGCCGCCGCCAGCGCGTCGTACATGGCGAAGGTCAGCGCGTTCTTCTTCTCGGGGCGGTTCAGCCGTACGGTGCGGACGGCGCCGTCGTCGGTGACTTGAACGAGGTCCATGGGGTTAATCCGCGAGCGCGGCTTGCGCCTTGGCGATTGCAGTCGGCGCCTTCGGTGACGGTGCGCTCGAGGCCGCTTGCCTGCACGGCAACGTTCTCGGCGAAGAAGCGGGTCAGCGCCGTGCGCGCGGCGCCGTCGCCGGCCTCGCGCGCGGCGGCGAGCGCCTGCTCGGCCAGCATGCAGCCGCCGGCGGCATTGCCGAACAGGCGCAGATAGGGCGTCGCGCCGGCAAGCGCCGCGTCGGCCGATTTCTGCGCCAGCAGCCATCTGGTCGCGCGCTCGAGGCTGTCGACGGCTTCGCCGAGCCGCGCCGCGGTTTCGCCGAAGGCGGGATTGTTGCTGGCGGCGACCGCCGACACGGTGCGGCGCAGTTCATTGAGATAGAGCGCAACGGTCGCGCCGCCTTCCAGCGGCACCTTGCGCGTGACCAGATCGATCGCCTGGATGCCGTTGGTGCCCTCGTAGATCGCGGCGATGCGGGCGTCGCGGTAATGCTGCGCGGCGCCGGTCTCCTCGATGAAGCCCATGCCGCCGTGCACCTGCACGCCGAGCGAGGCAACCTCGATGCCGACGTCGGTGGAAAAGGCCTTCGCCACCGGCGTCAGCAGCGAGGCGCGCTCGTGCGCGTTTCTGCGCAATGCTTCGTTGGCGGAGCGCTCGCCGCGGTCGATAGCGACGCCGGTGGCGTAGCAGATCGCGCGCGCCGCGCCGGTCATGGCGCGCATGGTCAGCAGCATGCGCTTGACGTCGGGGTAATCGATGATGGCCTTGGCCGGACCTTGTTTGCGCTCGCGCGCATAGGCCATGGCTTGTTGCGTCGCGCGCTCGGCGATGGCGACGCCCTGCAGGCCGACGGCGAGCCGGGCGCGGTTCATCATCTTGAACATCGCCAGCATGCCCTTGTTTTCCTCGCCGACGAGGAAACCGATGGCGCCGCCGTTGTCGCCATAGACCATGGTGCAGGTCGGCGAGGCGTGGATGCCGATCTTGTGCTCGACCGAATGGGCGCGCACGTCGTTGCGCGAGCCGTCCGGCATGAACTTCGGCACCAGGAACAGCGAGATGCCCTTGGTGCCGGCGGGCGCGTCGGGCAGCCGCGCCAGCACGAAGTGGATAATATTGTCGGTGAGGGTGTGCTCGCCGTAGGTGATGAAGATCTTCATGCCCTTGAGGCGGTAGGTGCCGTCGCCAGCGCGCTCCGCCTTGGTGCGCAGCGCGCCGACGTCGGAGCCGGCCTGCGGCTCGGTGAGCTGCATCGTGCCCATCCACTCGCCGGAGACGAGCTTGCCGAGATAGCGCTGCTTGAGCTCCTCGGAGCCGTAGGCTTCGAGCGCGTCGACAGCGGCCATCGTGAGGACGGGTCCGATGCCGAAGGCCATCGAGGCCGAATTCCACATCTCGATGCAGGCGGCGTTGACCGCTTGCGGCAGCTCCTGGCCGCCCCATTTGGCGGGGGCGGCAAGGCCGTTCCAGCCGGCGGCGGCCCAGGAGGTGTAGGCCTCCTTCCAGCCCGGCGGCATGGTGACTTCGCCGTCCTTGAACGGCGTGCCGAACTTGTCGCCGACGGTATTGAGCGGGGCGATGACGTCGCCGGCAAAGCGGCCGGCTTCCGCCAGCACGGAATCGATGGTTTCCTCGTCGAGATCGCCGTAAAGCCCTTCGGCCAATCGCGGTTTTCAGGCCGGCGGCGTGTTTGAGAGCGAATGAAATGTCGGCGACCGGCGCGCGGTAGGTCATGGGACGCGATCCTAGCGCCGGGCCTTTGCCAGCGCGAGGCCCGTAAGCGCTTGTGAACTGCGGACATTGATCGGGTGAGGGGTCGCCGCTATGGTCCGCCGCCGACGCCTTTAAGGCTCGCGTCGCACCAGTTCTCCCGAGCTTCCAGGTTTTGGGGCGTAGCCAAGTGGTAAGGCAGCGGATTTTGATTCCGCCATTCCCAGGTTCGAATCCTGGCGCCCCAGCCAGCCCCGCTTTTAAGGGCTTGTCCTCAAGCCCGTAGCGATTTGCAAAATTTTTCGAGCGGGCATCAATATATCGTTGCGAAACTTAAGCGTGCCTTGCGAGTGCCAAGCGGAGCGGAATTTTGCTCCAATCAGGGAGGACACGATGCGCAAGATCGTCGCAATTGTTATCGGGGTTTATCTCGCTCTCGGGCTTAACGCCGCAGCGGAGGCCAAATCGCAGAAGGCCTGCGAGATTGGATGCTCAAGATACACGAATGGCCAGAAAAACACGTCGATGTATGCCAAATGCATGGCAACATGCTTGCAGAAGTAGTGCCTAATTAGGCCGTTGCCGCCGCTCCCAGCCTCGGCGCGCCGCGTCGCTTGCGACGCCAACAGAGCTTATTGAGCCGAAAGCCCGTCCGTCCGCGCCGGCCTGCCCCTTTCCTCGCCAGCTAACGGCAAATGGCTGCTTTTTATGCAGTGTCGCGGGAGGCTTTGGCACGCCCCCGGCATTTGTCCGATTGTCTCAATCCATTGTTTTGGCGAATGAAACCCCCCGTGGCCGCGGCGAAAAACGCGCGCGCAAATTTGGCACGGCGTTTGCGAGTCTGTGGACTGCATACAATTCGTTCGCCCCGTCCCACAGGGCGGCCGCAAACGCAAAGCGCGCGAGGTCATGGTGAAGGCCCAGATTGTCGCCGAACCGCAGCCGCTCACCGTCGACGTTGACCGCACCGCGCTGCATCATCATCGACATGCAGCGCGACTTCCTCGAGCCCGGCGGGTTCGGCGAAACGCTCGGCAACGACGTGTCGCTGCTGCAGCGGGCGGTCGGCCCTTGCAAGGCGGTGCTCGACGCCGCGCGCGCACGCCGGCATGCTGGTGATCCACACGCGCGAGGGCCACCGCCCGGATCTTTCCGACGCGCCGCCGGCCAAGGTCGAGCGCGGCTCGCCGAAATTGCGCATCGGCGACGCCCGGACCGATGGGCCGCATCCTCATTCGCGGCGAGCCGGGCCACGACATCATCCCCGAGCTCTACCCGATCGAGGGCGAGCCGGTGATCGACAAGCCGGGCAAGGGCGCCTTCTGCGAAACCGATCTGGGGCTCGACGCTGCGCAATACCGGCATCGACAATCTCATCGTCTGCGGCGTCACCACCGAAGTCTGCGTCAACACCACCGTGCGCGAGGCCAACGACCGCGGCTATCGCTGCATCGTGCTCGGCGACTGCTGCGCTTCCTATTTCCCGGAATTCCACGAGATGGGCCTGAAGATGATCAAGGCCCAAGGCGGCATCTTCGGCTGGGTCTCGGATTCGAAGAAATTGCTTGCGCGCTCTTGCCGGCGCATCAAGGGCGCGTGCGCGGCAGAGCGCATGAAGCTGCAGATACAGGGGGAGTCTATGGCGCAAGCGACGACGTTCAAGCCGGCAATGTGGACGCCCGGCGACTGGAACGCGTTCTTCGGCTTCGGCACCAACATTCTGGTCAACATGCTGGTGCTGACCGGCCTGCTGCGCTTCGTGCTGAAGATGCCCGACGCCCTCGTGTTCGGCCGCATCCTGCCGGCGCCTCGGGCTGATGATGTGCCTGTCCACGTTCTATTACGCTTGGCTCGCCTATCAGCTGGCCAAGAAAACCGGCCGCAACGACGTCTGCCGCGCTGCCTTCGGGCGTCAGCGTGCCGCACATGTTCATCGTCACCTTCGTGATCATGCTGCCGATCCTGATCAAGACCAAGGATCCGATCAAAGGCTGGGAGGCGGCACTGGCCTGGGTGTTCATCCAGAGCTTCATCCTGATGATCGGCGGCTTCATCGCGCCTTACATCCGCAAGATCACGCCGCGCGCCGCGCTGCTCGGCACGCTCGCCGGCGTCTCGATCACCTTCATCTCGATGCGGCCGGCGCTCGAAATGTTCATGACGCCGCGTGATCGGCATCACCTGCTTTGCCATCATCATGGCGAGCTGGTTCGGCGGCGTGCGCTATCCGCTGGGCATTCCGGCCGGTCTGGTCGCCATCGTGGTCGGCATCGATCATCGCCTGGGGCTCGAACCTGTTCGGCCTCAACTACGGCGGCATGAGCGTCGCCGGCGCTCATGGCTTCGCTCACGAGCTTCGGCTTCTCGCTGCCGCATGCCGGCCGGCTGGCACATCTTCTCGCGGCTTCCAATATCTCGGCGTCGATCCTGGTCACGGCCATTCCGTTCGGCATCTATGACCTGGTCGAGGCCATGGACAACGTGGAAAGCGCGGAAGCCGCGGGCGACGCCTATCCGACGACGCGCGTGCTGACCGCCGACGGCGTCGTCAGCCTGATCGGCGCGCTGATGGGCAACCCGTTCATCAACGCCGTCTATATCGGCCATCCCGGCTGGAAGGCGATGGGCGGCCGCATCGGCTACTCGGC
Source organism: uncultured Alphaproteobacteria bacterium (assembly GCA_963822035.1). Lineage (GTDB taxonomy): Bacteria > Pseudomonadota > Alphaproteobacteria > Rhizobiales > Xanthobacteraceae > Pseudolabrys. The sequence goes on from CAWGGC010000005.1 coordinate 404,941, forward strand.
GGCGACCGGCGTCATGGTGATCGTGCTGTCCTGGTTCGGCATCATCTCGCTGCTGCTCGACATCATCCCGGTGGTGGCGATCTCGCCGATCCTGCTCTACATCGGCATGCTGATCGGCGCGCAGGCGTTCCAGACCACGCCGAAGAGCCACGCGCCGGCGATCGTGCTGGCGCTGACGCCGCATCTGGCCGCTTGGGCGAAGACGCTGATCGACGGCGCGCTCGGCCGCGGCCGGCACCATCGCCGCCGCGGTCGGCATCGACAAGCTCGCCGGCGTCGGCGTCATCTACAACGGCCTCGACGTGCTCGGCGGCGGCTCGATCCTCACCGGCCTGATGCTCGGCGGCGATCGCGACCTTCGTCATCGAGCGCGAATTCATCAAGGCCTCGGCCTTCGCCTTCGCCGGCGCGGTGATGACCTACTTCGGCTTCATGCACGGGCCGGCGGTCGGCGTCGGCCACATGGCTTGGGCGTAACGCCGGGGGTGGCGCTCGCCTATCTGATCGTCGCGGTGTTCCTGCTGGCCTTGAGCAAGATGCCCGAGCTCGCGACGATGGCGTCACCAAAAGCGGTGCCGGCGGAATAGCCAGAAGCCCGTAACACGTCTTCATCACCGACAGCCCTCCGGCGCCAGACCCATGGCTCCGGAGGGCTTTTTATGAGGGTCAAGGCCTGAGGGGCAGTTGCGGAGGCGGCAAAATTTCCGCACAACAGCGCTCAAGGTTCAATCGGGGGCTTTGCGTGGCCGAAACCGTCGCCGCGATCGTCGCCGCCCATCGGGCGGGAACGGTGACGCCCGCCGAGACCGTCGCGCGCAGCTACGCCCGTATCCGCGCGCTCAGACGACCCCGCCGTGTTCATCACGCCTGCGCCCGAAGAGGAGGCGCTCGCCGAGGCGCGCGCGCTGATGAACGCGGGTGCGGCCGACAAGCCGCTCTACGGCGTGCCGCTCGCGGTCAAGGACAATATCGACGTCGCCGGCTTGCCGACCACCAATGCCTGCCCCGCCTTCACCTATCGCCCGGCGCACGATGCAACTGCGGTCGCGCGGCTGCGCAAGGCCGGCGCCATCGTCATCGGCAAGACCAATCTCGATCAGTTCGCCACCGGCCTCGTCGGTGTGCGCTCGCCTTACGGCGTGCCGCGCAATCTGTTCAATGCCTGAGCTGATCCCCGGCGGCTCGAGCTCGGGCTCGGGCGTCGCGGTCGGCGCCGGCCTCGTGCCGCTCGCGCTCGGCACCGACACCGCCGGCTCCGGCCGCGTGCCGGCGGGCTTCAACAACATCGTCGGCCTGAAACCGAGCCTCGGCCTGATCTCGACCTACGGCGTGGTGCCGGCCTGCCGCACGCTCGATTGCGTCTCGGTGTTCGCGCTGACCGTCGACGACGCCTGGACGCGCGCTCGCGGCCATGGCCGGCCGCGACGAGAACGACGCCTATTCGCGCAACCGGCCGCTCGGCCGCGTCGGCGCGCTGCCGGCGCATTTTCGGATCGGCGTGCCGCAGCCGGGCCAGCGGCTGTTCTTCGGCGACCACGATTTCGCAGCGGCCTACGAGATGGCGCTCGAGCGCGGCTGCAAGGCTCGGCTGCGCAAATCATCGAGATCGACATCGAGCCGTTCTACGAGACGGCGCGGCTGCTCTATGACGGGCCCTGGGTTGCCGAGCGCACCATCACCGCGCGCCCGCTGTTGGCCTCCGATCCCGACGCCATCTATCCGGTGACGCGCGAGATCATCCTCAACGGCCTGCGGCCGACCGCGATCGACACCTTCCAGGCCTTCTACAAGCTCGAGGAGCTGCGCTGGATCGCGAGCCACACCTTCCGCGGCATCGATGCGCTGGCGTCTTGCCGACGGCGCCGACCGATCTACAGCGTCAAGCAGGTAGCTCGCCGACCCGATCCAGCTCAACAGCCGGCTCGGCACCTACACCAATTTCGTCAATTTGCTCGACCTGTGCGGGCTCGCGGTGCCGACGTCGATGACGCCGAAGGGCCTGCCGTTCGGCATCACGCTGCTCGCGCCCGGCGGCGCCGACGCCATGCTCGCCGAGATCGGCCGCGTCTTCCATGCCGACGACCGAAGCTGCCGCTCGGCGCGCTGAAGGAGCCGCAACCTGCGCTCACCGCCGCGCCGAAATCGCCGCAGCACGGCGAAATGGCGGTTGCGGTTGTCGGCGCGCATCTCTCCGGCCTGCCGCTCAACGGCGAATTGCGTGAGCTCGGCGGCCGGCTGCTGGAGACGACGATGACGGCGGCCGACTACCGGCTCTACGCGCTTGAGGGTGCGCCGCCGGCAAAGCCTGGCCTGTTGCGCGTCGACGACGGCAAGGGCGCGGCAATCGAGATCGAGATCTGGGCGCTGCCGATCGAGGCCTTCGGCGCCTTCCTCGACGGCGTGCCGCCACCGATGTCGATCGGCACCCTCAAGCTCGAGGACGGGCGCAGCGTGAAGGGCTTTCTGGCCGAGGCCGCGGCGACCCAAGGCGCGCGCGACATTTCGAGCTTCGGCGGCTGGCGCGCTTATCTGGCGCAGAGCAAGGTGCCGGCCTGAGCGCGACCGATCAAATCGTTCCCGGCGTAGTGCTCGTATTCCTCGCGCACGGTGATGATGTGCGCGTGCATCGCGGCAGCGGCGCCGGAGCGGTCGCCGCGCAGGATCGCCTCCACCACGCGGTCGTGCTCGACATGCGACTTGGCCAGCCGCCCGAGGATGCGGAACTGGGCGCGGCGGAACGGCTGCACGCGCGTGCGCGTCGACAGCGTCATATCGGCGAGATAGCTGTTGTGCGCGCCGGCGTAGATGCAGCCGTGGAAGGCTTCGTTGACCTCGTGATAGCGCTGCGGGTCGCCGCTCTGGATCAGCGTGCGCAGGTCTTCGTGCCTGTCTTCGAGCGCGCGGCGCTCGGCGGCGCTCATGCGTTCGGCGGCAAAGCCCGCGCACAGCGCTTCGAGCTCGGCCATCACCTCGAACATGCCGGCAAGATGCTCGCGCGCTCGGGCGCGCCACCAGCGCCGCGCGATGCGCGCGCGCCTCGACGAGCCCGCTCGCCGCGAGCATGGCGGATCGCCTCGCGCACCGGCGTGCGCGAGACCTGGAAGCGGCGCGCCAGCAGCGTCTCGTCGAGCGCCGTGCCGGGCGCGAGCGTGCCGCGCACGATCTCGTCGGCCAGCTGCAGCCGCAATTCCTCGGCCAAGGTCCGGCGCGGCCATGCAGCCTCGGCGACGGGCGTGGTCACGCTCATGGTGAAGCTTTTGGCGAGGCATTGGACTGATCGATCAGGCTGACATGGGCCGCGACCACGCGCCAGCCGTCGGGAAACTTGACCCAGGTTTGCATTTGCCGGCCGATCTTGCCGGGCGTCGAGGCGCGCTCGAACAGCGTCGAGGCAACCGCGAAGTCGCGGCCGTAGGTGGTGATAACGGTGCCGGCAAGACTGCGGCCCAAGCCCGACCGGCGAACGCGCGGCGCGGAACGCCTTGATTTCGTCATAGCCGTAGAGATTTTCGCCGCCGCCGTAGCGGATGGTGCGCGGATCGTCGCGGAAGAATGCGTTGAGCGCTGTGACGTCGTTGCCGACCAGTGCCTTCTCGTAGCGGTCGAATGCGTCGCGAACTTCGGCCACGACCTCCGGCAGGTCGATCTCCATCAGGCTCCCCCCGCGATGTCTGGTCTGGGCGCGGCGCAGACGCCTTCTTGCTCCAGCGCATGCGCGATGCGCAAGGCGATATCCTCGCGCCAGGGCGGCGCGATGACCTGGATGGCGATCGGCATCGGTTTCAGCGGCACCGGTACGGCAACGACCGGCAGCCCGATGAAGGAGATCGGCTGGGTATAGAGCCCCATGTTGGGCCTGACCGGCATCTCGACGCCGCCGAGCGTGAAGGTCTGCTGGCCGAGCTTCGGCGCGGTGCAGGGCGTCGCCGGCGCGAGGATGGCGTCGTAAGATTCAAACAGCTCGAGCACGCGGGCGCGATACCAGCGGCGGAAAATTTGCGCCTTGCTGACCAGCGTCGCCGGCACCATGGCGCCGGCGATGAGGCGGTCGCGCACCGCCGGGTCGAAATCTTCGGCTTGATGCCGCAGGCGCCCGAGATGCAGCGCCGCGCCCTCGGTGCAGGTAATGACATAGGCCGCGGCGCGGGCGCGCTGCGCCTCCGGCAGTTCGACCTCGTTGCGCGCGCCCACCGCCTTGGCGACGCGGTCGAGCGCGGACAAAGCTTCGGCCGTCGCGCCCTTCTGGAAATAGCCGCCGGCAACCGCGATGCGCAGGCCATTGAGGCCGCGCTCGAGCTGCGGCAGCGCCGGCTCCGCGGCGCGGTCGGCGCAGGCTGCGTCGTCCGGATCGTGGCCCTGCATCAGATCGTAGGACAGCGCGAGATCGCGCGCCGAGCGCGCGAACGGCCCGAGGTGATCGAGGCTGGCGACGAACGGGAATGTGCGCGCGCGCGACAGCCGCCCATAAGTCGGCTTAAGGCCGAAGATGCCGCACAGCGAGGAGGGCACGCGGATCGAGCCGTTGGTGTCGGAGCCGAGCGCCAGCGGCACCATGCCGCCGGCGACCGCGCCGCCCGAGCCGCCGGAGGAGCCGCCGGTCATCCGCGTCACATCGTGTGGATTGCGCGACGGTCCGTCGTGCACGTTTTCGCCGGTGAAATCGTAGGCGTATTCGCCCATGTTGAGCGCGCCGACGCAGACGGCACCCGCGGCCTCGAGCTTTTCGATCAGCGGCGAGTTGCGCTTGGCCGGCGGATCGCCGCGGTTGATCTTGGAGCCGGCGACGGTCGCCAAGCCGGAAATGTCGAACAGGTTCTTCACCGCGAACGGCACGCCGGCGAGGGCCCCGAGCGGCTGCTTCTTGGCCGTCGCGGCATCGAGCGCGCGGGCGCGGGCGCGCGCGCGCTCGGCGGTCACCGCGGTGAAAGCGTTGAGCGTTGGATTGCGCGCGGCGATGCGCGCCAGCGCATTTTCGATCACCTCGGTGGCGGCGACCTTGCCGGCGCCGACGGCGGCGGCAATCTCGCCGGCCGTCGCCCACGCGGTGTCGAGCGCGGCCGCGTCAGGCCGTGAAGATGGGCGCTGGCTCGGCATCGTCCGGCAGTTCGAATGCGGCGACCAGCGCCGCGTGCTTAAGCGTGACGTCGAGATTGGCCTTCACCGCACGCCTGCCATTCCGGCTTCAGCGGAAGCGCCAGGGCGCGCGCGGCGGCGGCGATGTAGTCGTCAAGGGGATCGGTGGCCATCTCGCTACTCGTTACAGCGGCGGATGCGGGATCGCGGTGAGCAGGTCGCGAGTGTATTGCGCTTCCGGCGCAAACAGAACTTTTTCGGTTGGGCCCTGCTCGACGATTTTGCCGGTCTGCATGACGATGACCCGGTCGCATAACAGGCGCACGACGTTGAGGTCGTGGGACACGAAAAGATAGCTCATCCCCAGAGAATCCTTCAGGTCCTGCAATAGGTTAAGGACGACGGCCTGGACCGAAACGTCGAGCGCCGCGGTCGGCTCGTCGAGAATGATGAGGTCGGGCTTCAGCGCGATCGCCCGGGCGATGCCGACACGCGCCTTCTGTCCGCCGGAGAGCTGGTGCGGGAAGCGGTCGAGCAACTCGACCGGCAGGCCGACCTGCCGCGCCAACTCCTCGCAGCGCTCGCGCACACGGGCGCGTTCGCCGTTGCCGAGGCGCAGGATCGGATCGGCAATGGCGCGAGCGGCGGTGTAGCGCGGGTTGAGACTGTCGGTCGGGTCCTGGAACACCATCTGGATGCGCTTGCGCAACGGCAGCGTCGCGAACTTCCGCGCCGGGATCTCGCCGATGTCCTCGCCGTCGAACTGGATAAGACCTTCAGTTTTGTCGATCAGCCGCATCACCATCATCGAGGTCGTCGACTTGCCGCAGCCGGATTCGCCGACCAGGCCCACGCTCTCGCCGCGTGCGACCGAGAAGCTGATGCCGTCGACGGCACGGAAATTATCCGGCTTCGCCGCCGGTTTCGGCCCGAACATCTTCTTCAGCGTTCCGCCTGCTTCGTTGCGCGGATATTCCTTGACCAGCTTCTCGACCAGCAGCAGCGGCGGCGCGGCCGCGCCGCTCTTGCCGTTGCTGTGAGAGACCGGCTTGGCGGCCTGCGCTTCTTCCTCGGGCAGAAAGATCGCGCAAGGTGACGCCGGGCCGCGGCGTCGCCCGCATCAGCTTGCGCGTATAGCGGTGCGACGGCGCCTTGAAGATGGTTTCCGACTTCGCCGTCTCGACAACGTGGCCCTTTTCCATGACCACAACGCGGTCGCAATAGGCGGCGGCAAGACCAAGGTCGTGGGTGATGAGGACCATCGACATGGCGCGCTCACGCGTCAGTTCCACGGCCAGGTCCATCACCGCCTTCTGCGTGGTGACGTCGAGGCCGGTGGTCGGCTCGTCGGCGATCAGGAGCTGCGGCTTACAGGCGAGTGCCAGCGCAATGACGACGCGCTGGCACATGCCGCCGGACAGCTCGAATGGATAGGCATGGTAACGCTCGCGCGGCCGCGCGATGCGCACCTGTTCGAGCATCTCGATTGCCTTTTCGCTCGCGGCGTCGCTGTCGACCTGGGCGTGTTGCAACAGCACGTCCTCGATCTGCTTGCCGATCTTGCGGATCGGGTTGAGGGCGAGCCGTGGGCTCTGGAAGATCATCGACATTTCGCGGCCGCGCATCTCACGCATCTCGTTCTCGGGCGTGGCCCGCAGATCGAGGCCGGAAAACATCACGCTGCCTTCGGCGATCTTGCCGGCGCGATCGAGAATGCGCATCACCGCGTAGGAAGTGACCGACTTGCCGGAGCCCGATCTCGCCGACGATGGCGAGGCTCTCGCCCTTGCCGACGCTGATATTGACGTGCTGCACGGCGCGGACGATGCCGCGGCGGGTGGCAAATTCGACCGTCAGGTCACGCACGTCGAGCAGCGGCAGCGACACCTCGGAATTGCTCAGCGGCTTTTCGGTGGTCGCCATTGTCAGGTCCGCCGCTGCGGGTCGACGAGGTCACGCAGGCCGTCGCCGAGCAAGTTGAAGCAGAACACCGCGATCATCAGCGACGCGCCCGGGAACAGCGCCACCCACCATTCGCCGGAGATGATGTTGGCGGCGCCCTCGGCGACCATGATGCCCCATTCCGGCGTCGGCGGCCGCACGCCGAGGCCGATGAAGGACAGGCCTGCGGCGTTCAAGATGGCGTAGCCCATGGTCAGCGAAATCTGCACCATCATGATCGGCATGATGTTCGGCAGAATTTGCGTCAGCAGGATGCGGAACTCGCCGTTGCCGGAGAGCCTTGCCGCCTGCACGAAGCCTGCCTCGCGCCGCACGTTGGCCTCGGCGCGGGCGACGCGCACATAGAGCGGGAAATTGATGATGGCCGTGGCGATGACGATGTTGGTCACCGTATTGCCCAGCGCCGCGACGATGCCCATGGCGAGCACGAACAGCGGGAATGCCATGATGGTGTCGGAGATGCGGCCGACGATGCGATCAGTCCAGCCGAGGAAGAAGCCGGCAGCGATGCCAGCGATGCCACCCATGCCAAACACCAGGATCACCGAAGCGATGGCGATGGTGAAATCGAGCCGCGTCGCGACAACGACGCGGCTGAAGATGTCGCGGCCGAGCTGGTCGGTGCCGAACCAGTGATGGATCGTTGGCGCCTGCAAGGTCGCGGTGGCGTCGCTCGCCAGCGGATCGTAGGGCACGACGTAGGGCCCGATCAGCGCGCACAGCGCAATGATCAGGAACAGCGCGAAGGCAAGTCCGGTGACCGGATTTTCCGAGATGACGTAATGGGCATGGCGGAATATCGAGTTGCTCGGCGCCTTCGGCGCGGCGGCGGTCTGCGGCGAGAGCGAAATATCCGTCATGCCTCGAGCCTCACGCGCGGGTCGATGACGCCGTAGAGGATGTCGATGATGAGATTGAGGATGACGTAGAGGATCGCCATCGCCAGCACGAAGCCCTGCACCGGCGCGAAGTCCGACGAGATCAGCGCCTCGACCGCGTAGGAGCCGATGCCGGGCCAGGCGAACACTTTCTCCACCAGCACGTTGGCGCCGAGCAGGAAGGAGAACACCATGCCGAGCGTGGTGACCACGGGGAGCATGGCGTTGCGGAAGGCGTAAGTCAGGATCACGGTGCGGCTGTCGAGGCCGCTTGCCCGCGCGGTGCGCACGAAGTCGGAGCCGAGCACCTGCAGCATCGAGGCGCGCGTCATGCGCGCAATCGGCGCCAGCGAGAAAATGCCGAGTGTGAAAGCGGGCAGGATCAGCTGGCCGAACGCCGACCGGAAGGTGTCGAACTGGCCCGTGAGCAGGCTGTCGATCGTATAGAAGCCGGTGATCGAGGGCGGCGCGGTGCCGAAGGCATCGAGCCGGCCGATCGGCGCCGGCGACCAGCCGAGCCGGAAGTAGAACACGTAGACCAAGAGCAGGCCGGTGAAGAACACCGGCAGCGACACGCCGGCGGTCGTCACCACCCGGCAGGTGTGGTCGATCCACGAGCCTTGCTTGACCGCGGCGAGAATGCCGAGCGGCACGGCAATCGCAATCGACAGGAACAGGCCGAGGAAGGTGAGCTCGGCGGACGCCGGCAACCGGCTCTTGATCTCGTTCACCACCGGCTGGCCGGTGGAGAGCGAGTTGCCGAGGTTGCCGTGGGCAAGGTCGTCGACGTAGCGGACGAACTGCTCGGGCAGCGATTTGTCGAGCCCGAGCTGCTTGCGGATGTCGGCGATCGATTGCGGTGTTGCCGCGGGGCCGGCGAAATAGACCGCCGGATCGCCGGGCAACACGCGGGTCAGCAGAAAGGTGACGATGACCACGCCGATCAGCGTCGGGATCACCGTCACCAGCCGCTTGCCGATGGTCGCAAGCATTGCGTTACTCCGAGGACGCTGGCGTCCTCACGCCTTGACGATCGAGCGGTAGTCCACCTGACGGTGGAACCAGTAGCTGTAGCCCGAGATGTTCTTCTGCGTCGCCACGTTGAGGAACGGCTGGAACATCGGAATGCGCGGCACCTCGTCATAGGCCTTGCTGATGAAGCCTTTCACGTCGGATGCGTATTTCTCCTTGTCGGCGATCGCCGCCGCGGCGCGGGCGCCGTCAATGAAGGCGTCCATGTCCTTGTTGACGTAGCTCGGCGTGTTGAAGATCGCGTTCTGGCCCGAGTAGCACCAGAAGAAGAAATATTCGGGATAGTCGAGCCAGCCGGAGAAGAAGTTGACCATCATCGGCATCGACTTCTTCGCCATCTCGCTGCGCCAGTTGGAGCCCGGCACCTTGTTGATGGTGGTCTTGATGCCGATCTGGGCGAGGCTTTCCTGGATCAGCGTCGCGATCGGCTCGGAGTTCACCGCATCGCCGAGGTCGAAGGAGATGGTGGTGTCGATTGCGCCGGAGCCGGAGGCCGCCATCAATTCCTTGGCCTTGGCCATGTCGGTCTTGTAGCCGGTCTTCTGCGGCCAGGCGATGGTCGAGACCTGGTTCGACGGGCCGCCATAGAGCGGATTGGCGATGCCGAACATCGCCGCCTCGATGATCTTGTCGTAGGGCAGGGCGTAGGCGACGGCCTGGCGCACTTTCTCGTTGTTGAACGGCGGATGCGCGACGTTCAATTCGAGGCTATACATACCGTTGCCGATCGGGTTGGAGATCATCGTCAGCTTGCCCTCCTTCTTCATCTCGGAGAAATCCTTGGCGGGCAGGTCGAAGGAGAGGTCGGCGTCGCCGCGCTCCATCAGCGCGCGGCGGTTGCCGGCGGAGGGAATGGTGCGCCAGATCACTTTCTTCAGTTTCGGCAACGGGCCGCCGACCCAGGCGTCGTTGCGCTCGTAGACGGTTTCGACGCCGGGCTTCCAGCTCGTCACCTTGAAGGCGCCGGAGCCGGCGGTGTTGCTCTTGGTGTAGTCGAGCGCCCAGGGGTCCTTGTCGGTCGCCTTCGACTTCAAGAGCGCCGAGTTGTAGATGCCGGGCACGATCACCGCGAGATCGGGAACGGTGAGGCGGTCCTTCTTCATCAGGTCGACGCGGAAGGTTGCATCGTCGACGGCGACGAACTGTTTCTTGTCGACCAGCGAGCCCGCCTTCATCTGCACCGTGGGGAAGCCGCCGACACGAGACGGCGCGGTCGAACGACCACTTCACGTCCTTGGCGGTGACCGGCGTGCCGTCCTGGAATTTGGCGTTCTTCTTCAGCTTGAAGGTGATCGACATGTCGCCGACCTTCATGTCGTCGGCCAGCTCCATTTCGTATTTGTCGCGGTCATAGGACGTCGAGCCGTCGGCCAATGTCTTCTTGCCGTTGCGGATCAGCCGGTCGTAGCAGTTCCACGACGCCTCATAGCCGGGGCGGTTGGTGCCGACGCCATGGATGTCGAGATTGTTGGGGCCGCTCTCGGTGACCAGGAGCAGCGTTTCCTGGCGCGATTGCGCTTTGGCCGGCGAGAAAACGGCCGGCGCGGTGACCGCCGTGCTGGCGGCCAGGGCAGTCATCGATTGCAGAAACTCACGACGCTTCATGTGCAAACCTCCCGAAATCCGGCGATGTCGTTGAGATTTCCGCAGAGTCTGTGCCAAGGATGCGAAACGCGCGCGATTTCCGTTAAGCGATTGAGTCGGCGGCTATATCGATTGCGCGGCCCGGATTCGCACCGCGCGGCGCGCCGCGCAAATTGCATACAATTCGAATATCTTGCATAAAATATAGGCGCAGTTTTGTAATCACCTCGAAAAGGCCGTGGGACAAGCCGAAGCGTGAATCAAACGGCCTTCGTGCTCTGTTCGAGCAGCGCCAGCAGGCCTTTGAGCAGCGCGGTCGGCGACGGCGGACAGCCGGGGATGTGCAGGTCGACCGGGACGACATCCTTGACGCCGCCGGCAACGGCGTAGCTGCCGGCAAAGACGCCGCCGTCGAGCGCGCAGCCGCCGACCGCGATCACCCATTTCGGATCAGGCGTCGCATTGTAGGTGCGGAGAAGCGCCTGGCGCATGTTTCTGGTCACCGGCCCGGTCACCATCAGCACGTCGGCATGGCGGGGCGAGGCGACGAAGTGCAGGCCGAAGCGTTCGAGGTCGTAGAAGGCGTTGCTGAGCGCGTGGATTTCCAATTCGCAGCCGTTGCAGGAGCCGGCATCGACCTGGCGGATCGACAGCGATCGGCCGAGCCTGGCGCGCGCGGCGCGCTTGACGCTCGCCGCGAGCTCGGCAAGCGCCGCCTCGTCGGCTATCGGCGCCGGCTCGGTGAGCGGCCGGTGCGTCAGGTTTTCGAGCAGGGTGCGGCGCATCAGAGATCGTGCCCCGAATACGAGCAATTGAACGACTTGTTGCAGAGCGGGAAGTCGGCAACGATGTTGTTCTCGATCGCGGTTTCGAGCAGCGGCCACTGGAACCACGAGGCGTCGCGCATATGGCAGCGCGCGATGCGGCCCTCACCGTCGAGCCTGAGCCAGACCAGCACGTCGCCGCGGAAAGCTTCCACAATGCCCATCCCTTCGCGGACGCCGCCCGTCGACGGCAACGCGGCGCGCACCTCACCGCCGGGCAGGCGGCCGAGAATCTGCTCGATCAACGACAGGCTCTGCTCAACCTCGCGAATACGGATCCACACCCGCGCGTTGACATCACCGGCATCGAGCACCGGCACCTCGAGCTTGAGATCGTTGTAAGGCGCGTAAGCCAGATTGCGGCGCGCATCGAAGTTGCGCCCCGAGGCGCGCCCGACATAGCCGCCGGCGCCGAATTGGCGCGCATAGTCGGCGCGCACGATACCGGTCGTCACGGTGCGGTCCTGCAAGGAGGCGGTGTTGTCGTAAAGCTGGACCAGGCGCGGGAAGCTCTTGCGCGCCTCGGCGAGCAAGGCGCGCAACGCCGCGGCGCCTTCGGCCGCGATGTCGCGGGCAACGCCGCCCGGCACGATGACGTCCATCATCAGGCGGTGGCCGAAACAGGCATCCGCGGCGCGCAACGTTCGCTCGCGCAGGATGCCGCATTGCGCGTGCATCAGCGCGAAGGAAGCGTCGTTGCAGATCGCGCCAATGTCGCCGAAATGATTGGCGAGCCGCTCGAGCTCGGCCATCAGCGCGCGCAGATGCACCGCGCGCGGCGGCGGCGTCACTTGCAAAGCAGCCTCGACGGCGAGCGCAAAGGCGTAGGAATAAGCAACCGTGCTGTCGCCGGAAGTGCGGCCGGCGAGCTTGGCGGCGTCTTCGAGCGCGGCGCCGCGCATCAGCGACTCGATGCCCTTGTGCACATAGCCGAGCCGCTGCTCGAGCCGCACCACGTGCTCGCCATTGGCGGTGAAACGGAAGTGGCCGGGCTCGATGATGCCGGCATGAACCGGGCCGACCGGAATCTGATGCAAGCCCTCGCCCTCGACCGGCAGGAAGACATAGGGCTGCGGTTTCTGTGCCGGCTCCGGATTACCCAGCGGGTACTGCGTGTCCCAGAAGCCGAGATCGAGCCAGGGCCGCGCGTCGTCCGCACCGGTCGCGTCGAGGCCGAACAAGTCGCGGATGGCGCGTTCGGGGCGGATCGCCGGCGGGTGCCTGGCGCCGACGCTCGGGAACGTGCCGTCCTTGCAAGCGTAGCTCACGATCGCGATGTCGCCGGCTGCCTCGTCGATGAGCGCCATGTGCACGTGAGGCGCATCGCCCCACAGGCCGAGCAGTGTCGCCTGGCCGGCGGCGAGCAGCTCGGTTGCCGCGGCCCAGCCGTCATCGCCGACCTCGGCGCGCGCCCAAGGCCGGTGATGTTCGGCGATTGCGGCGTGCGGGATGCGATCGAGCAGGGCCATGGCGCTATCCGAGCAGCCGAGCGACGTTCTCGAAGCCCGCGACCAGCGCCGGTGGCAGGTAGATGCCGGCCACGAACACGATGGCGAGGTGGGCGAACATCGGCACGTAGGAGGCCTCCGCCTTCGCGGTCGGCCCGCGCGGCTCACCGAAGACGATGCCATTGAGCCGCAGGAACAGGCCGCCGAGAGCGATCAGGATGCCGAGCACCAGCACCGCGGCAAGCCAAGGCTGGCGGGCAAAGCTCGAGCTCACCACCAGGAATTCGCTCATGAAGATGCCGAGCGGCGGCAGGCCGGCAATCGCCACGACGCCGAGCACCAGGCCCCAGCCGAGCAGCGGGTTGGTCACCGTTAGCCCGCCCATGTCGGCGATTTTCTGCGTGCCTTTGACCTGCGAAATATGGCCGACGGCAAAGAAGATCGCCGACTTGGTCAGCGAATGCATCGTCATGTGCAAGAGGGCCGCGAAGTTGGCGAGGGGCCCGCCCATGCCGAAAGCAAAGACGATGATGCCCATGTGCTCAATCGAGGAATAGGCGAACATGCGTTTGATGTCGCGGCGCCGGTACAGCATGAAGGCGGCGAAGACGCAGGAGATGAGGCCCATGGTCACCATCAGCGGGCCGGGCGCGATCGCCAGCGGATTGAGCGCCAGCAGCATCTTGAAGCGCAGCAGCGCGTAGAGCGCAACGTTGAGCAGCAGCCCCGAGAGCACCGCCGAGATCGGCGTCGGGCCCTCGGCGTGCGCGTCGGGCAGCCAGGCATGCAGCGGCGCGAGGCCGACTTTGGTGCCGTAGCCGAGCAGCAAAAAGACGAAGGCGACGTTGAGCAGCGCCGGATCGAATTTCGCGGCGTGTTGGATCAGCACGGTCCACACCATGGCGTAGAGGCCTTCGCCGATCACCGGCCGCGCCGCCATGTAGACCAGGATGGTGCCGAACAAAGCGAGCGCGATGCCGACGCTGCCGAGGATGAAATATTTCCACGCCGCTTCCAGCGCCTCGTGGGTGCGGTAGATGCCGACCATCAGCACCGTGGTCAGCGTCGCCATCTCGATCGCGACCCACATCAAGCCGATGTTGTTGGCGACCAGCGCGAGGTTCATGGCGAACATCAGCACCTGGTACATGGCGTGATAGAAGCGCACGAAGGTGGGCGTCAGCCGCCCGGTCTCGATCTCGTGGCCGATATAGCTTGCGCTGAACACGCTGGTGGTGAAGGCGACGAACGTCGTCAGCACGACGAAGACGCGATTCAGGTCGTCGACCAGCAGGTAATCGCCGGATTGCTGCGGGAACCAGAACAGCGAGGCCGCGACCATGAAGGTCAGCATCGAAGCAACGACGTTGAGATTGGCGGTCAGCCGGTAGCCGGGCAGGACGGCGAGCACCGCCGCGGACACGGCCGGGATCAGCAGCAAAGCGGTGAGGGCATCGAGCGTCATCGCCGCTCTCCGCGGAAACGGTCGAGCGCCTGCATGTCGACGGTGTCGAAGCGCTCGCGGATGCGGAACAGGAAGATGCCGATGACGATGAAGGCGATCAGTACCGAGAAGGCGACGCTGATTTCGACCACCAGCGGCATGCCCTTGGCGCCGGTCGCCGCCAGCACCAGGCCGTTCTCGAGCGACATGAAGCCGATGACCTGGCTCACCGCGTTGCGCCGCGTCACCATGATCAGCATGCCGAGCAGCACGACCGACAAGCGCAAAGGCGAGGTCTTCGCGGGCGAGCGGATCGGCGCCGGCGGTGACGCGCAGCATCACCACCATCGACAGCGCGACCAGCCCCATGCCGAGCAGCATCGCCGGGCCGACGCCGACCACGGTCTCGATCTCGCGGTGGATGCCGAGGCGCACGATGATCCGGTGCAGCGCGACGGGAATGATGATGGCCTTGAAGCCGAGCGCGATCGCGGCGGTGATGTAAAGGTGCGGCGCGCCCTGGATGAAGGCCTGCCAGGCAACCGACGCTGCAAGCACGACCGCATGCAGCGCATAGATGTTGAGCAGCGCGTAGAGGCGGTCCTGATAGAGCAGCATGAAGCTCACCAGCACCAGCGAGCCGGCGAGAAGGTGCGCGATGTCGAACTCGATGCCGTGCATCAGAAGCTCCCCGACACGAAACGCAGGAGCGTGGCGAGCAGAGCCAGCATCAAGGCGGCGCCCATGAATTCCGGCACGCGGAACACCCGCATTTTGGCGATCGAGGTCTCGAACACGGCGAGCAGGAAGCCGCCGACGGCAAGCTTTCCGACGTAAGCCGCGACGCCGATGACGAGCTCGCGCGGCGCGGCGTCGGAGGCAGCCGTGCCCCACGGCGCGAACAGGCACGAGATCAGCGACACGTAGAGCAAGAGCTTCACGAAAGCGGAGAGATCGATCAGCGCGAGGTGCCGCCCGGAATATTCGAGCACCATGGCCTCGTGCACCATGGTGAGCTCCAGATGCGTCGCCGGATTGTCGACCGGGATGCGCGCGTTCTCCGCGATCGCGACCATGACGAGCGCGATCAGCCCGAGGCCGAGCGAGACGCGCAGGCCCACCTCCGGCGAGGCCATGAAGGCCGCCATGGTCGAGAGTTGGGTCGAGCCGGCAATGAGCGCGATGGCAAAGACGATCATCAGCATCGCCGGCTCGGCGAGCGACGCGATCATCACTTCGCGGCTCGAACCGATGCCGCCGAAGGCGGTACCGACGTCGAGGCCGGCGAGCGCCAGGAAAAAGCGCGCGCTGCCCAAGAGCGCGATGATGGCGATGAGATCGGCCGACCAAGAGAACAACAGGCCGCCGCGGAAGGTCGGCACCAGCGAGGCCGCAACCCACGTTGCGGCAAATATGATGTAGGGGATGGTGCGGAACAGCCATGACGCGTTCTCGGCCAGCACGACGTCCTTGCGCATGAGGCGAATGAGATCGCGATAGGGCTGCAGCAGCGGCGGCCCACGCCGGCGCAACAGCCGCGCTTTGACCTTGCGCACGAAGCCGGTGAGCAGCGGCGCCAGCACCAGCACCAGCAGCATCTCGGTTCCCTGCAAGGCGAAATCGCGGATCATGGCCAGATCGCCAGCACGAGCAGCAGCAGGATGAGCGCGGAAAAAACGAGCGTCAGATAGCTGCGAATGCTGAGAAATTGCAGAACGTTGAGCCGTTCGGCGGCGAAGGAGACCAGGCTGGAGATTGGCGCGTAGAGCGTCTCCCAAATGACATCGTGAATATCGACCGTTAGCCGAGCCGGCGCGGTCGAGCCGGGCGGCGGCATCTCGCCGATCTCGCGGGCGCGGAACACAGTCGTGCCGAGAACGCGGCGAATGGGCTGGGCAAAGCTCGAGGCGGTGTATTGCGTCGCCGTGCTGGGGTCCGGGTAGCCGCAGTCCCAGGCCGGGCCGCGGCGCAACCGGTCCGAGGCCAGGCGATGGATGGCGAAGGCGCCGATCGAGCCAGACGCCACCACGAAGATGAAGACCAGCAGGCCGTTATAGGAGCTGCGGCTTTCGGCGATCGGCACGATCGATAGCCATTCGACATGGGCCTGGTGCGGCATGGTCGCGCCGATGAGTTCGTGGGTGACCGGCGCCAGTGCATCGATGAACAGGCCTGGGAAGATGCCGGCGGCAAGGCACAGCGCGGCCAGCAGGTACATGGCGGCGAGCGAAAAGCCGTCGGCCTCATGCGCGGCCGCGGCGGCCGGCGTTCGGGCGCGGCCGAGGAAGCTGATGCCGAAGGCGCGAACGAAGCAGGCCGCCGCCAGCGCCGCCGATAAAGCGAGCAGCGCGCCGGCGGTCGGCACCAGAAGCTTGAGCCCCCAGGACGCGACCTGCGGGCTCAACAGCACCGCCTGAAAGGTCAGCCATTCCGAGACGAAACCGTTGAGTGGCGGCAGAGCCGAGATCGCGACGCAACCGACCAGAAAGACGAAAGCGGTCCGCGGCATGCGGTGAATGAGCCCGCCCAGCTTTTCCATGTCGCGCTCGCCGGTGGCGTTGAGCACATTGCCGGCGCCGAAGAACAACAGGCTCTTGAACAGCGAATGGTTGAAAACGTGAAACAGCCCAGCGGTCAGTGCGAGTGCAGCCGCAAAGGCGAAGCCTTCGGACTTGAAGGCGAGCGCAAGGCCGAGCGCCACGAAGATGATGCCGATGTTCTCGATGGTCGAGTAGGCGAGCACGCGCTTGATGTCGTTCTGCATCAGCGCGTAGAGCACCCCCATCACCGCGGTAATGCCGCCGAGCCCGAGCAACACCATGCTCCACCACCAGTCCGGCGGCCCGAGCAGATCGAATACGATGCGGATGAAACCGTAGACCGCGACCTTGGTCATTACACCGCTCATCAGCGCGGAGACCTGGCTAGGCGCGGCCGGATGCGCGAGCGGAAGCCATGCGTGCAGCGGCACGACGCCTGATTTCGAGCCGGCGCCGACCACGGCGAGAATGAGAATCAGCGCCGCGAGCGCGGCCGAAGGGTGCGACTGGCGGATGACCGCGAACAGATAGTTGCCGTTGGCGCCGGCGAGCAGGCCGAAGGCAAGCAGCAGCGCCAGCGTGCCGAAGCTCGCCATCAGCAGGTAGACGTAACCTGCGCGCACGTTCTCCCGGTCTTCGTGGTGCGCGACGACGAGTGCCCATGAAGTGAGCGACATGAACTCCCACGCCACCAGGAAGCTGAAGGCGTCGGCGGCGAGCACCACCACATTCATGGCGGCGAGGTAGGCCGGATAGAACGGCAGCACGCGATGCGGCGCTTCTTCATGGCGGCCATAGCCGAGCGCGAACAGGCTCGCCGCCGCGCCGCCGAGATTGACGACGATGAGGAAGAAAGCGGCAAGCGCATCGATGCGGAAATGCGCGCCGAGCCAAGGCAGGCCGAGCGGCAGCGTGACGGCGCTCGCCGTGCCGCCGTTGAGGCTCATGAGGCCGGCAAGCGTCAACAGCGCGCAGACGATCAGGCTCACGCCGTAGACGGCCGTGTTGCCGAAGCGCGTCGTGGAGAGCCAGATGGCGACCGGCGCCAGAACGAGCAGCGCAGCGACGCCATAGAGGACCAGCGCAGCCATCAGCGGCCCCGCGCGGTGGCCGCCGCGGCGGTGCTCTCTCTGAGGCGCACGCCGCGCCCGCCACTCGCCGAGTTTGCGCCTTCGCCAATCAGCTCGATGCCGTCCGCGGCGAGCGCGTCGACCAGCTTCATCAGCGAGTCGACGTTGCCGCGGACCACGCCGCTGCTTGCCTCCATGCGCTGGATGGTCGGCAAGGACAGTCCCGCGCGCTGCGCAAGCTCGCGCTGGTCAAGGCCGAGAAGTGCCCGGGCGGCCCGCATTTGGGTGGCGGTAATCATTTGAAGACGATATTTGAGGCGCCCATAATGACGTGTCAAGCATTAGAGAAGATGTTTCAAACATTATTTGTTTGCAGGCGCGGTGCCGCAGCCGATGAAATGTCGGCGCAAACCACGCTTTGGGCAGAGAAACCTGCGGCGCCCGCCCTGTCGTCGGGCTGCTACTCGGCGGCCTGCTGCTCGTCGCGGCCGCTATTGGTGACGGTAATGACGGTGCCGCAGCGCTCGCACTTGTGCACGATAGCGCTTGCCGTGGTCGTGCTTTGCATAGCGACCTGGCAGATCGGGCAGGGCCTCGGCGGCTTTGGCTTCGACGCGTAGTTCACGGCACCGCAATAAGAGTCGTTTACGATACGGATATACCGGCATTTCCGGCGATTCCGCGCAATTACGGATATTTACGTAGGCGCGCCGTCCGCATGTGGTCTGGCTTGGTCCAACCGAAAAGCATGAGGCGGGGCAAGCCCCGCCTCATGCTGCAAATTGCGATGCCGAGGACGCCCTAGTGGGCTGGGATGTGCGCGGCCTCTATGACGCCATGCCACAGCTTGGTCTGGTCCTTGATGAAGGTCGCCGCCTGCGCAGTCGAGCCGCCCTCGCCATGCAGATTGACCTTGGCGAACAGCGCCTTGGCGTCGGGACTATTGATGGCCTCGTTCGCCGCCTTGTTGAGCTTGGCGACGATGGCCGCCGGCGTGCCAGGTGGCGCCGCGATCGCGTTCCAGGTGCCGGACTCGAAGCCCTTCACGCCGAGCTCGTTGAGCGTCGGAATGTCCGGCAGGCTCGGAATGCGCTTCAGGGTGGCGACCGCCAGGATATGGGCGCGGCCCGACTGGTGCAGTTTGATCGCCGAGGCAAGCTCCATGAAGATCATGTCGACATGGTCGCCGACCAGGTCGTTGAGCGCCGGCGCCGTGCCCTTGTAGGGCACGTGCACCAGCTTGGTGCCGGTGACCTTGGCGAACAGCTCGGCGGTCAGATGCGAGGTGGTGCCGATGCCCTGCGAGGCGTAGTTGACCTTGCCGGGATTGGCCTTGACGTACTCCATGAACTCCTTCGCGGTCTTGGCCGGGAAGTTCGGCCGCACCAGCAGCACGTTCGGCACCGAGGTCATGATGGCGACCGGCTCGAACTTGGTCGGATCGAAGGTCATGTTCTTGTACAGGAACGGATTGACGGTGAGCGGCGAGGGCTGCGCGGCGAGCAAGGTGTAGCCGTCGGGATCGGAATGGAACACGTAGTCGGCGCCGATATTGCCGCCGGCGCCGGCGCGGTTCTCGACCACGATCGGCTGGCCGAGAATTTTCTGCATCCGTTCGGTGACGATGCGCGTCACGGTGTCGACACCGCCGCCGGCGGGCACGCAGACGACGACCTTGATCGGCTTGTCCGGATAGCTGTCGGCGCCGGCAGCGTATGCCCGCGGCGCCAGAATCGTCAGCGCCAGCGCAAGGCCAAGAATTGCGCGCATATCGTTCCTCCCCAAGTTGGCGGCCGCCTGCCAATGCGCCCGCGTTTATCGTTGATCGTCGGTAAGCCTACACCGCCGGCCGCCGACGACAAGAACCTTTTGCGGCTCAGGCGCGCAGCGCAATCAGCATGTCGGCGACGTAATCTTCGCCGCCGGCGATCACCAGCATCAGCGCCCAGGGACGCAGGTGCGCGAGCGTCTGCGACAGTGCGTCGTCGGAGGTCGTGCTGCGGACAGATCACCAGCGCGGTGGTCATTAAACGTTTCAGGCTCGCACGCTTCGCCGATGATGGAGGCGGCTTCCGCGTTCTCGCCCGCGGTTGCGACCATCACCACCTGGTCGGCGGCGGCGATCTCGTCGACGAGGTTCTTGGTGCGGCCGGCAAGATCGGCGAGCCAGCCCTGCATGGAGAAGCTTTCGCCGCGCTTCGGCGCTTCCCGCTGGATGGTGAGGAAGCTCGCGCCCTGCCACTCGGCCTTGGCGAGCGATTTCACCACCGCTTCGCTTGCGCGATCGAGCGCGATCACCTTGATGCGGCGCGGCCGCGAATTGGGCGCGTCGATACGGAAGCGGGCTTCGCTCGCGCTGGCCGCGCGCGCCGATTCACTTTGCATCGGTCAGACCGAGGCATGGGCGACGCCGTCGCGCACGATCGAGCGCCTCCTTGGCCGCTTCGATGAACGGCTTGTCCGGCGGCAGCACGACCGCGGCCGAGCGCACGCGCTGATGCGCGGTGTCGACGCCCGGCGGCATGATGCCCTTGTCCATGTGCCTTGACCGCGCGCAACAGGCGGTGGCGCGCCATGATGATGCCGTTGTCGGTCGAGACCAGGTTCTCCTTGGTGCGGTCGACGACCGGCCCCATGCTCTCCTGCAGCGAGGCGTCCTGCATGGCGATGCCTTCGACGCCGCTGAAGGTGCGGCCGGCCTTCTGCGCGGCGCGATCGATCAGGTAATCGTTGTCCTTGTTGGCGAGCGGACGGAACGTGCCCGGCACGTACTTGACGTGGATGCCCTTGCCCTCGCGCATCGCCGTCATCTGCTCCGCCGTGAGCGCGCTGGTCGGGCGGTAGTCGAAGCTCCAGGTCCAGCAATTCTCGTCGTCGATCGGGATCCAGAAATGGCCGTGCACCGGGTGATCGCCGCGCGGCGCGATCATGGTGAAGGACGGCATCACCCATTGCGTGATGCGCCAGTAGTAGTTGCCGTTCTCGGCGTCGCGCCGCGCGCCGATCAGCAGGCCACCGGCGCTTTCCACCACCTCGAAAACGGGGCGCGAGTCGCGCAAGTTGTACTGGTTGGCCTTGGCGCCCCGGAACAGCGGGTCGGAATTCAGGTCGCCGCGGTGCAGGAACGAGACGTGGCTCGAATCGATGCCGCCCTCCATAGCCTGCAGCCAGTTCGATTCCTGGATGCGCTTGGAGACGAAGCTCTGCTCCGCCGGCACCATGGCGAATTCCCACTCCGGCAGCGGCGGCCGGTTCTCCGGCGGGCCCATATAGGTCCACAGCACGCCGCCGCGCTCGACCAGCGGATAGGACTTGAGCTTGATCTTGTTGCAGAAGCCGCTCTCGACCGGCTCCGACGGCACCTCGATGCATTGCCCGGTGTAGTCGTATTTCCAGCCGTGATAGGGGCAGCGCAGACCCGCTCTCCTCGTTGCGGCCGAACCACAGCGAGACGCCGCGGTGGGCGCAGAATTCGTCCATCAGGCCGAGGCGGCCCTGGCTGTCGCGGAAGGCGATCAGGCGCTCGGACAACAGCTTCACCCGCACCGGCGGGCAGTCGTTCTCGGGCAGTTCGGAGGCGAGCAGCGCCGGCAACCAGTAGCTGCGGAACAGCCGGCCACCCGGCGTGCCCGGGCCGGTCTGCGTCAAAAGATCGTTTTGTTCTTTCTTGAGCATCGGCGTCCTCCGCCCGAAATGGTTGACCGCCTCGCGGCCTTTATGTTCTCTCCGCGCAAGTATAACGCCTCGCCGTGGAATCAATGCCAAGCCCGTCGCGAATTTTCCTCTGCAACACCGCCGATATTGCCGAAGGCAGCGCCATCAAGGTGGAGCAGGGGGACCTCACCCTTGCCGTCTATAATGTCGACGGCGAATTCTTCGTTACCAACGATGCCTGCACGCACGGGCCCGGCTCGCTGTCGGAAGGCGAGCTCTACGGCGACGTGATCGAGTGCAATTTCCACGGCGGCCAATTCAACGTACGCACCGGTGAGGTGGCCGGGCCGCCGTGCATGGAACCGGTCAGGACCTACCGGACGATCGTCGAGGACGGCAAGATTTTCATCGAGCCTTAGGCTGTCGCTACCTGCTTCGCGCTGGCGAGGCGCGTGACCGCCTCGATCATCGCGGTCGGATCGGCGACGCCTTTGCCGACGATGTCGTGACCGCTGCCGTGCGCGACCGACGAGAACAAAATCGGGCTGCCGATGGCGAGGCCGGCGGTGGCGTTGCGCGCCAAGAGCTTCGCGGTGATGTGGCCCTGGTCGTGCAGCATGACGATGAAGGCGTCGACGTCCTTCTTGTGGAACATGGTGTCGGCGCCGAACGGCCCTGAGACGCGGATGCCGCGCTTGGCCGCTTCGTCGATCGCCGGCTTGATGATGTCGCCATCCTCGCTGCCGAACAGGCCGCCTTCGCCGGCATGCGGATTGAGGCCGCTGACGTGGATTTTCGGATCGGCGATGCCGAGCCGCTTCAGCGTCTTGTCGGCGACAGAAATGACGTGAGAGACGCGTTCGGGCGTGATCATGTCGACGGCCTCGCGCACGCCGACGTGCAGCGTCGTGTGCACGATTTTCACGTCGCCGAAGCAGAGCATCAGGTAGACGTCGCTGCGGGCGAGGCCCGTTTCGCGCGCGACGAACGACGGGTAGCCGTCGAACTCGATGCCGGCCATGGCGATCGAGGTCTGGTTCTGCGGCGCCGCGACCACGGCGTCGACCTGGCCTGCGAGCGCCGCCTTGATCGCGGCGCTGGCCGCGGCAAGCGAGGCGCGTCCGCTGGCGGCGCTGTTGCCGCCGAAGCCGATGGCGTCTCGTTCCGGCGACGGGCAGGCGAGCACGGCGATGTGCCCCTTGGCGAAGGTGGCGTCCTCGATGCGGTCGACCGGGTCGATGGCGGCGGCGATGCCGCAGGCGCGGGCATGCTGCGCGATGATCGCGGGATCGCCGACGAGAATCGGATTGCAGATGGCGCCGATCGAGGGCGCCAGTGCCGTCTTCATGGCGATCTCCGGGCCGATGCCGGCCGGATCGCCGGTGGCGATGGCAACGATGGGTTTTGCGTCTGCTGTCATGGGTGCGCAGATTGCGCCGCGCCCGCGTCGAATACAAGCGGATGCTAGGCGGCCTTGAGCGCGCTCGCCGCAACGCAGGGGACGCCGAGCGCGCGCAGCGCGGCCCGCGTCGCCGCCGCCGAGCCGTCGACGTCGATGGCGCGGCAGGCGTCCTCGAACACGACGGCTTTGAAACCCTCGCGGTGGGCGTCTTCGGCCGAATAGCGCACGCAGAAATCGAAGGCGAGGCCGGCGAGAAACACGCGCTTCAGGCCGCGCTCGCGCAGATAGCCGGATAGGCCGGTCGGCGTCGTGCGGTCGTTCTCGTAGAAGGCGGAGTAGGAATCGATGTCGCGATGATAGCCTTTGCGCAGCACCAGCTCGGCGTGCGGGATGTCGAGATCGTCGCGGAAGGCGGCGCCGGGCGTCGCCTGCACGCAATGGTCGGGCCACAGGATCTGCGCGCCGTAGGCAACCTGAATTGTCTCGTACGGCTTCTTGCCCGGGTGCGACGAGGCGAAAGACTGGTGCCCGCGCGGATGCCAGTCCTGCGTCAGCACCACATGCGCGAACTTGCCGCCAGCGCGTTGATCAGCGGCACGACCTCGTCGCCGTACGGCACCGCAAGCCCGCCGCCCGGGCAGAAGTCGTTCTGCACGTCGACGACCAGCAGCACGTCGTGCTCGCCGGCCGTGAAGGTCTCGCTCACGTTCAAGCCCTTTCGCTCTGCGGGTGCCGCGCCAGCAGCGCAATCACTTCGGCGTCGGACACCTGGCGGAAATCGGAGTAGAACAAGCCAATGGCGCCGAAGTCTTCGTAGTCCTCCAGGCAGACGACGTCGTCGGCTTCGTCGCGCAACTTTGGCAGCGTGTCGGTCGGCGCGACCGGAACCGCCAGTACCAGCTTGCGCGGCTTGCGCGCGCGCATCGCCTGCAGCGCCGCGCGCATGGTGGCGCCGGTGGCGATGCCGTCATCGACGACAATGACGGTATGGCCGGCAAGTTCCGGGATGCGGGCGGTCGCCGAGGTATTTCTTGCGGCGGCGCTCGATCTCGGCGAGCTCGGCGTCGCGGACCTGGGCGAAAGTCTCGTTCGTTGACGCCGGCAAGCGCGATGACCTCGTCATTGCGCACGGTCAGCGGCTTGGCGCCGTCGACCACCGCGCCCATGGCAAGCTCGGGCTGGTCGGGCACGCCGATCTTGCGCACCAGGATCGAGGTCGAGCGGCGCGGCCAGCGCGTCCGCAATCTCGGCGCCGACCGGCACGCCGCCGCGCGGCAGCGCCATCACCACCGGTTTCTCGTTCTTGTAGCGGGCAAGCGCCTTGGCGAGCCGGCGGCCGGCCTCAACGCGATCGGTAAAAGGCATCTCTCATCTCGCCCCTCAAGCTGCGCTATTCTGCTCGACCGGCCGTATTATCCGGCAACAGGCGGCGAGCAATTTGACCATAATCAAGCAGACCGAGCCCCAAATCGCTATTTTGCCCGGTGAGCGGGAGCGACCGGTGCACGGATTTGCCGATCAACGCGCCGAACCGGCGCTGGCGGAGAAAGTCGCATTTTTGAGCGACGGTGGAGCTTACGGCCTTGCCCCGGGTGTCGTGACGCGCCGCGAAACCCATATGTCGTGGGTCTTTCTTGCCGGCAGCCACGTCTACAAGCTGAAGAAGCCGGTGCGCTTTCCTTATCTCGACTTTTCGACATTGACGCGGCGCGAGGCGGCCTGCCGGGCCGAGCTTCGCCTCAACCGGCGGCTCGCGCCCGACATCTATCTCGACGTCGTGCCGCTGACGCTGGGCGCAGGCGGCCTCGCGATCGGCGGGCAGGGCACGCCGGTCGATTGGCTGGTGCTGATGAAGCGGCTCGACGAGCGCTACATGCTCGACCGCATGATCGAGGAGGGGCGGCTCGGCTTTGCCGCGCTCGACCGGCTGATCGGGACGCTCACGCGTTTCTACCGAGCGGCAACGCCGGTGCTGCTGCCGGCGGCGACGCTGCTCGCCGACTGGCGCGGCGCACTCATCTATAATCGCCGCGTGCTGCTCGATCCGCGCCTGCGTCTCAACGCCGGGCTGGTGCGCCGCGTCGACCGGACGCAACGGCGCTTCCTCGAACGGCGCGGCCGGCTCATCGCCGAGCGCCTGCGCCATCGCCGCATCGTCGACGGCCACGGCGATCTGCGCCCCGAGCACATCTGGCTCGACGACAAAGTGCGCATCATCGATTGTCTCGAGTTCAACGATCGGCTGCGCGTCGTCGATCCGTTCGACGAGATCGCCTTCCTCGGCGTCGAATGCGAACGGCTCGGCGCCTCCTGGGCCGGCGATTATCTGCAGCGCCGCATGCAGCGCGCGTTGCGCGACGGACCGGCGGACGAATTGTTCGCCTTTTACCGCTGCCACCGCGCCACGCTGCGGGCGCGGCTTTCCATCGCACATCTGCTAGAGCCGCATCCGCGCACGCCGGAGAAATGGCCGGCGCTCGCCAACGCCTATCTCGCGATTGCCGAGGACAGCGCGCGCACACTCGAACGCATGCTCAGAACACGAGCAGGTCGGTGAGGCTTCTGTCCTCGTGCAGCCGCTTGACCGCCTCGGCGACGAGCGCCGCCGCGGGCAGGATGGTGAGCTTCTTGTTCTGCGCCGGACGATCGAGGCGGAACGGCGGCACCGCGTCAGTGATGACGAACTGATCGATCGCGGCATCGGCGATCACTTCGGCCGAGCCCGGCATGAAAAGGCCGTGAGTGACGAGCGCGATGACGCGCTTGGCGCCGCCTTTGCGTGCCGAGCGGGCGGTGCGCAGCAACGTGCCGCCGGTGCTGATCAGATCGTCGACAATGAGAGCGGTTGCGCCGGCGACGTCGCCGACAAAGAGGTCGCCGGAGACGACGCCTGCGCTGCGGTACTTTTCCGCCAGCGCCTTGCCGACCGGACGGCCGAGCGCGGTCTCCAACGCCTCGCGCAACAGTTCGGCGCGCTTCATGCCGCCGGCATCGGGCGAGATCACCGCGAGCTTGTCATTCGCGAGCGTCTTCTTGACGTAATCGACAAACAGCGGCGTCGCCGTCAGCGCCACGGTGCGGCAGCGAAAGGCGTTCTCGAAGGCCGCCGGATTGTGCACCTCCAGTGTCACCACGCAGTCGGCACCGACGCTTTCGAACATCGCGGCGACGTAGCGCGTGGTCACCGGATCGTTCGGCTTGGTGCGGCGGTCCTTGCGGGCGTAGCAGAGATAGGGCGCGACGGCGGTGACGCGCGCGGCGCCGGCGTCCTTGAGCGCGCCGATGAAGAACAGCAGCCGGCACAGCTTGTCGTTGGCGCTGTGCTGCGGGGCGCCGTAAAGACTGTGCACGACGTAGATGTCGGCGCCGGCGACGTCGTCGAGCGGGCGCGCCTTGTGCTCGCCGTCCTCGAATTCGCGTTCCTCATGCCTGGCGAGCGGCACGCCGAGCGCCGCCGCAACGCCGGCACCGAACTCGGCGCTGGCATCGAGCGCAAAAAGCCGTAGCCGCGCGTCTTTGAGGGACATCTGGGGCCTTCTCTCGAATGATAGCAAAACTGCCCGATGCGGCGGCCCGCAACCTTGATCACGATCAAACCGGTGGTCAGGCCGGGTCGAGCCCCGCCGCCTTCAGCAATGCTTTGGCATGCGGCGTCGTGAGAATAGCAATGAACTTCCGCGCCACGGCAGGCTGCTTGCAGGCCGCACTGACGCCGGCCGAAAACATCGAATAGAGCTGCAATTTTTCGGGCAACGGCCCGACGTAATCGGCGCCCTCGACCGGCAGCAATTCGCTGATCTGCTGGATGGCAAGCTCGGCTTCGCCGCGCGCAACCAGCGCGGCGACACGGCCGCTCGGGCCCATGATGATCTTGCCCGCGATCCCGCCGATGCCGAGGCGCGGCAACAGCGTCTCGAAATGGACGCCGCTCGCGCCGTCTTTGGAACGGACGATGGATTTGGCGGCGAGCAAGGCGCGCTTGAAATCTTCGACGGTATCGATGTTCGGCTTGGTCGCGCCCTTGCGCACGGAAACGCCGAGCCCGGAGCGGGCGATATCGGCGGCAGTGTCGGCAAGAACGATGCTCCGCTGCAGCAACTCATCGAGCAACGGCCGCGTCACGATAGCGACGTCGAAGGGCTCGCCGCCGTCGATCCGGCGCCTGATGGCGTTGGTCGGATCGTAGCCGAAGCTCAAGCTGACGCCATTATCGCGCTCGAATGCCGGCGCCAGCGCCTCCGTCACCGCCATGACGGCGTGCGAGCTCAAGACCTTCAGCGTCATGTCTAGCGGCCGGCGAACTTCGGCAGGCGCCGCTCGGCGACCGCGCTGACGCCTTCCTTGAAGTCGTCGGTCTTGCGCAGCCGCGTCTGCTCTTTCAACTCGTGCTCGGTGGCCTTGAGCACGCGGTCGGCGATGTCGCCGCGCATGGTGGCGCGCGTCGCGACCAGCCCAAGCGGCGCATTCTCGGCGATCTCGGCGGCAAGCGTCATCGCCGCTTCGCGCACCTGATCCTGCGGCACCAGCATGTCGGCGAGCCCCCAGGCGTGGGCTTCCTCACCGGTGACGCGGCGGCTGGTGTAGAACATGAGTGCCGCTTTCGTTTTGCCGATCACCTCGGGCAGCGTGACGGTGAGGCCGAAGCCGGGATGAAAGCCGAGCCGGGTGAAGTTGGCGACGAAGCGCGTCTCGGGGCAGGCGATACGAAAGTCGGCGACCATCGCAAGGCCGAGCCCGCCGCCGACCGCGGCGCCATGCACGGCGGCGATGATCGGCTTTTTGGTGCGGAACAGCCGGTTGCCCTGCACGTAAAGCGGGGCGACGCCTTGCGCCGGCTCGTTGGGGCGGCGGCCGTCCTTGTCGAGGCTCGAGCCGTCGCCGAAATTGGCGCCGGCGCAGAACGATTTGCCCTGCGCCGCCCAGACGATGGCGCGGCAATCGATGTCGTCGTCGAGCGCCTCCTGCGCCGCGGCGATCTCCTGGATCAGCGGAATGTCGAAGAAGTTGTGCGGCGGGCGGCGGATCTCGATCAGCGCCACGTGACCGGTCTTCTCGACGGCGATATCCTTGAACGGGCCCATGCGGTGTCCTTTTTGCGTTACTCGGCGGCGCTGCGTTGAGCGGTGCGCGGCTGCCGGACGATCAGCGCGTCGGCGATGGAGAGGCCTTTGCCCTTGCCGTGCACGATCACCGGATTGAGGTCGATCTCGGCGATGTCGTCGGCGTGGTCGGCGGCAAAGTGCGACAGCCGCACCATCAACTCGGCGAGCGCATCGATATCGGCCTCCGGCATGCCGCGATAGGCTTGCAGCAGCCTGGCGCCTTTGAGACGGCCGAGCAGCGCGCGGGCCTCGTCATGGCCGAGCGGCACCGGCGCCAGCGCAACATCGCCGAGCGCCTCGACCAGCACGCCGCCCAAGCCCACCATCAGCAGCGGGCCCCAGGTGGCATCGCGATTGACGCCAAGGATGACTTCGCGGCCGGCCGGCGCCATCGGCTGCACCAGCACGCCGTCGATGCGCGCCGAGGGCACGTGGCGTTTGGCGTTGGCGACGAGGCGCTCGTAGGCGGCGCCCGCTTCATTGGCGGTGACATTGAGCGCGACGCAAGCTGCTTCGGTCTTGTGCGTGATATTGGCCGACTGCACCTTCAGCGCCACCGGCCGCGCGATGTTGCGCGCGGCCTTTTCTGCGTCAGCGGCGGAATGCGCGAGTTCGCCCACTTGGCCGCCGGCAATACCGTTAGCGGCGAGCAGCGGCCGCGCCTGCCATTCGCACAGCACTTGCGGCGACGAGGCGAGTATTTTCTCCGCCGCGGCGCGATCCACTTTCCACGCTGCGGCCGACGGCGGGCGCGAGAGCCGCTCGCGCAGTGCCCGGTAATCGGCCATGACGCACATCGCGCGCGCGCAACTGTCGGCGTTCTTGAACAGCGGATAGCCGGCCTCGTTGACGACCTCGATGCTCTTGTCCGACGGCAGGGTATAGGTCCACAGGAACACCGGTTTCTTTGTCTCGTTCGCCAGCGCCATCAGCTTCGGCTGGTCGTCGGTGAGGAAGGCGGAGCGCCGCGCTGTCACCACCACCATGACGCCATCGATTACCGGCGACAGCGCCGCGAGCCGGGCAAAGGCCGCGTAGCCCATCTTGTGCACGCCCTGCGCCGTCGAATCGATCGGGTTCTGCGAGGTGCCGTAGGACGGGATCAGCGCGTCGATCTCCTTGCGCGTGGCAGGGTCGAGCTCCGGCACCTCAAGCCCGGCGCGCACGCAGGCATCCGCCATCCACACGCCGGCGCCGCCCGACGAGGTGCAGATGCCCATGCGCTTGCCCGCCGGCAGCTTGTCGCCGCAGGTGAGGAAGGCCGCGGCGAGATCGATCATCTCGTCGAAGTCGTTGCCCTCGATGACGCCGTGATGGCGGAAGATGGCGCGATAGGCCTCATACGACCCGGCGAGCGCCGCGGTGTGCGAGGCAACCGCGCGGCGGCCGGCCTCGGTCTGCCCGATCTTGGCGACGATTAGCGGCTTGCCCGCCTTCAGCGCCTTGTCGGCAATGCGGCGGAATTTCTCCGGCGTCTTCACGTCTTCGAGCAGCAGCAGGAAGACGTCGGTCTTGCCCTCGTCGATGAGGTAATCGACGATGTCGGCGGTCTCGAGCACGGCCTCGTTGCCCATGGTGACGATGTGGCGGAACACGAGGTTGCGGCCGCGGGCGCGGTCGAAGAAGGCAAAGCCCAGGCCGCCGCTCTGCGACACCACCGAGATCTGCCCGGCGCCGAGCGGCTTGTCGGGGGCGATGGCGCCGGCGCCCGGATCCATCGCCGGCGAGAAGGTGGGGCAGAGGCCGAGCGCGATGTTGGCGAAGCCCTCGGTGTTCGGGCCGGTCACCGCCATGTCGTAGCGGCGCGCGGTGGCGCGGATCGCGGCCTGCATGCGCGCGCCTTCGCCGCCCGGCTCCTCGGCAAAACCGGAACTCAGGATTACCGCGGCTTTGACGCCGGCCTTGCCGCAACGCTCAAGCTCGTCCGGGACGAACTCGGCCGGAATAATAAGAATGGCGAGGTCGGGTACTTCGGGCAGCTCGGCGACCGATTTGTAGGCCGTCAGCCCCTGCACTTCGGCGGCGCTGCGGCTCACCGGATAGATCGTGCCCTTGAACGGGTGCGCCAGCATGGTGTGCAAGATGCGGCCGCGCAGGCCATGCAGATCGGAGGAGGCGCCGACTACCGCGACCGTTCTTGGGATTGAGCAGTTTTCCAACGTCCGGCATCGCTCACCTCAGGCCCAGGCCGCGGGCGATGATGCCGCGCAGGATTTCCGTGGTGCCGCCCTGGATGGTGAGCTTGGGCGCGACTTTGAGCGCGAAGGCAAGCTGCTCGTCGAGCGCGACGCGATTGCCGGCGTCTTCCTCGATGAAGGCGCTCAATTCGCGCACGCGTTCCGGCAGCTTCTGCTCCCACACCGTGCCGAGATCCTTGACGATCGAGGCTTCGACCACCGGCTCCTTGCCGGCCTGCAGCATGCCGGCAACCGACACCGACATGCGCCGCATGGTGTGCAGTTGCGCGACCAGCCGGCCCAAGCCTTCGGCGCCGCGCAGATCGGGCTCGGGCCCGAGCGCGCGCACCAATTCATTGAGCACATAGAAAGTCTCGAGGAAGCGTTCCGGCCCGCTGCGCTCGTAGGCGAGTTCGCTGGTGGCTTGCTTCCAGGCGCCATCGATTTCGCCCAGCACATGATCGTCGGGCACGAAAGCGCCGTCGAACACCACCTCGTTGAAGTCGTGCTGCCCGGTCATCTGGTAGATCGGATTGACGGCGATGCCCGGCGTCTTCATGTCGACGAGGAATTGCGTCAGACCATG
The DNA here is from genome assembly GCA_963822035.1 of uncultured Alphaproteobacteria bacterium. Taxonomy (GTDB): domain Bacteria; phylum Pseudomonadota; class Alphaproteobacteria; order Rhizobiales; family Xanthobacteraceae; genus Pseudolabrys. Next base: position 435,717 of record CAWGGC010000005.1, read on the forward strand.
GCGGCGGTTTTCCTTGGTCGCCGGCGAGGTGCGGAACAGGCCGATCAAGTAGTCGGCGATGTGGGCGTTGCTGGTCCAGATCTTCGTGCCGGTGAGTTTCCAGCCGCCCTCGACCTTCGCGGCCTTGGCCTTGGCCGCGAACAGATCGGAGCCCGAATTCGGCTCGCTCATGCCGATGACGAAGCACAGTTCGCCGCGGCAGATGCGCGGCAGGATGTCGCGCTTGATGTGCTCGGGCGCGTATTTGATGAGGACCGGGCCGCTCTGCCGGTCGGCGACGAAATGCGAGCGCACCGGCGCGTTGACGACGCGAAATTCCTCGGTGACGACGTAGCGCTCGAGGAAACTGCGCTCATGGCCGCCGTACTGCTTCGGCCAGGTCATGCCGATCCAGCCCTTGGCGCCGACGCGTTTGCTGAAGGCCTTGTCGTGACTGTCGCCGTGGCCGGGCCGGTCGGGCACGAACGTGCCCTTGGCGATTTCCTCGGAGATGAAGGCGCGCACTTCCTGGCGCAGGGCCTCGCATTCGGGAGGCAGGCGGATCTGGTCGAAGGAAAGATCGCTGCTCATGGGCGCTACCGTGATGCGATGAGCGGCCAGAACTGGCCGGCGCCGCGGCTCGCGACCATGGCGCCGAGTTTCGCCGCCCAATAACTCTCGCTGCCGAAATCGTCGCGCCAGCCGAGCATGCGCAGCGTGAAGCGGTGCAGCACGTGCTCCTGGGTGAAGCCGATGGCGCCGTGCACCTGGTGCGCAATGGCAGCACCTTCGGCGGCGGCTTCGCCGGTGCGGATTTTTGCCGACGCCGCTTCCAGCATCAGCACATCGTCGAGGTTGTCCGATTGCGCGATGGTGTCGGCGGCGGAGCCGGCGGCGGTGAGCGCCGCGGCAGTTTCGCCGGCAAGGCGGGCGAGATTTTGCTGCACCGCCTGGAATTTGCCGATTGGCCGCTCAAAGGCGACGCGCTCGTTGGCATAACGCACGCTCATCGCCAGCACCGCTTCGAGCGCGCCGGCAATCTGCACGCTGCGCGCAACCGAGCCCATCAGCATCAGCGTGGTCTTGTCGAGCGCTCGCGGGGCAGGGGCGCTGGCGAGCGGCTTGACGTTATCGAAGCTCACAATATTCGCCGGATCGCCGCCGAGGCTTGCGCCTTCGCTCATCTTGCAGTCGCGCGCGTTGACAATGCCAATGATATGGCCGTCGCCGCTCTCCGCCAGCACCGCGATGTGCTCGGCAAGCGCCGCGAACGGCACGGCAGCCGCGCGGCCGCGCAGGCGTCCGTCGTCACCAAGCCTGATGCGATCGGATGGCCGCACCGGCGCGACCGTGATCGCTCCGTCGGGCGCGGCGATGTCGGCGCGCGACAACAGCCAGCCGGCAAGCAACGTCTCGGCGAGCGGCACTGGCAGCGCGTAGCGTCCGGCAACGCCGAGAATGGCAAAGCCGTCGGCGAGGCTCGCGCCGGCGCCGCCGAGTATCTCCGGCACCCAGGCAAGCGTCAGTCCGGCATCGCTCAACGCGCGCCATAGCGGCTCCCGCCATTTTGCATCGCGTGCGGAATTGATCGTTTGCGGATCGGCAAGGTCGGCGCAAATCCGCGCCGCCGTCGCGGCGACAATATTGTCGCTCTCCGTCGCCATCCCTGGTCTTCCCGTGCACCGCCACCTGGACGGCAGCTTGTTCTATTGCCGCTATGGTGGAGTTGCACCCGCCCGTTGGCAAGCGAGTTCCGCACCGGAATGGCGGTTGATCGCCTATCTCATAGCGGGTAGCGTATGCGGCAAAACAACAAATGATCGCCGGGCAAACACAACAAACGCCCGGTTCCGGGGAGGAAAATATGCGAACTAAATTTGCCGCAGTGGCGGCCGCTATAGTCGCGTGCGCGGCCGTTTCCACCGCCCAGTCCGCCGAACCCAAACACGGCGGCATCCTGAAATTCTACCATCGCGAGACGCCGCCGAGCTTGTCGATCCACGAGGAAGCGACCTTCTCGGTCAACGCGCCGGCGATGGCGATCTACAACAACCTCGTCATCTACGATCAGCACAAGCCGCAAGCCAGCATGGCGACGATCGAGCCGGAACTGGCGACCAGCTGGACCTGGAGCAAGGACAATCTCAATCTCACCTTCAAGCTGCGCTCGGGCGTCAAATGGCACGACGGCGTTGCCTTCACCGCCAAGGACGTCAAATGCACCTTCGACCTGCTGCAGGGCAAGGCGCAGGATAAATTCCGCAAGAACCCGCGCAAGGGCTGGTACGACAATTTGAACGAGGTGACGGTCAACGGCGACGACGAAGCGACCTTCCATCTCAAGCGGCCGCAGCCGTCGTTCCTTGCGTTGCTCGCCTCCGGCTACACGCCGATCTACCCCTGCCACGTCACCGCCGCGCAGATGCGCACGCATCCGATCGGCACCGGGCCGTTCAAGTTCGTCGAGATGAAGCAGAACGAGTCGATCACGCTCGTGAAGAACCCGGACTACTGGAAGAAGGGCCTGCCTTACCTCGACGGTATCGAGTACACCATCATCAAGAATCGCGCGACTGCGGTGCTCGCCTTCGTCGCCGGCAAGGTCGATGTGACGTTCCCGACCGAGATGACGTCGGCGCTGGTCAAGGACGTCAAGCAGCAGGACCCGACGGCGATCTGCGAAATTAAGCCGATCAACGTCAGCACCAACCTGATCATCAACCGCGACGACCCGCCGTTCAACAATCCGGAACTGCGCACGGCGATGGCGCTGTCACTCGACCGCAAGTCGATGATCGACATCATCCTGCAGGGGCAGGGCGACACCGGCGGCTCGCTGTTGCCGCCGCCGGAAGGCGTCTGGGGCCTGCCGCCCGATCAGCTCAAGACGCTGCCGGGCTATGGCGACGTGCAGAAGGATCGCGAAAAGGCCCGCGCCATCATGACCAAACTCGGCTACAGCGCCGGCAATCCGCTCAAGATCAAGGTGGCGACGCGCAACCTCGCCACCTATCGCGATCCGGCGGCGGTGCTGATCGACCAGCTCAAGACCATCTACATCGACGCCGAGCTTGATCCGGTCGAGTTCGAGCTCGTGGTTCGCCAAGGTGGCGCGTAAGGACTATCAGGTCGGCCTCAACCTCACCGGCAACGGCATCGACGATCCGGATCAGGCCTTCTACGAGAACTACGCCTGCAACTCGGAGCGCAACTACACGCACTACTGCAATAAGGACCTGGAGAAGCTGTTCGACCAGCAGTCGGTGGAGACCGATCTCGCCAAGCGCAAGCAGCTCGTTTGGGAGATCGACAAGAAGATCCAGGAGGACGTGGCGCGGCCGATCCTTTACCACGCCCGCACCGGCACCTGCTGGAAGCCCTACGTCAAGAACCTGACGATCATGAGCAACAACGCCTACAACGGCTACCGCTACGAAGATCTGTGGCTGGATAAATAAGAGGCGTGAGGGGCGTGCGGCCCGTGGGGAGCCGCGCGCCTTTTTCTTCCCCGCGCACGACGGGAGGCCAGGGTGGGGAGCTATCTGATCAGGCGCTTTTTCCTGATGCTCGTGACGCTGTTCGGGATTTCCGTGCTCGATCTTCACGATGCTGCGGATCGTCCCCGGCAACATTGCCGACATCCTGTTCGATGCCGCGGGCATGATCGACGTCGCCGAAAAGGCGAAGCTCGAGCACGATCTCGGCATCGATAAGCCGATCGCCGTTCAATACGTCGCCTGGATCAACGGGCTCGCGCACGGCGATCTCGGCTATTCCTACGTCTCGGAAAAGCCGGCGCTGCAGGAAATTCTGCCGCGCATCCCGATCACAGCCAAGCTCGCGGGCCTCGCGCTTTTGTTCTCCATCGCTTTTGGCGTGCCGCTCGGCGTCGTCAGCGCGGTCAAGCAGAACTCTGGGCTCGACTACATCTTAAGGGTCATCAGTCTCAGCGGACTGTCGATGCCGGCGTTCTGGCTCGGCCTGCTGATCCTGATGGGGTTCGTGAAATATTTCGGCACCATCCCGATCTATACCGACCCGCCGCACGGCTTTTGGAATCAGCTGTGGCTGTTCTCCATTCCGGCCGCCGCGGTCGGCTTCCGCTCCTCGGCGCTGATCATGCGGCTGACGCGCTCCTCGATGCTGGAGGTGCTGCGCCAGGATTACATCCGCACCGCGCGCGCCAAGGGCGCTTCCGACCAGAACGTCAACTACCACCACGCGCTGCGCAACGCGGTGCTGCCGGTGGTGACCGTGATCGGCATCGAGGCGGCGTTCCTGATGGGCGGGCTGATCGTCACTGAAACGGTGTTCAACATTCCCGGCATCGCCCGCTTCCTGGTCGAGGCGATCCGCTGGCGCGATTACCCGATCGTGCAGAACCTCGTCATGTTCATCGCCTTCGTCGCGGTGGCGATCAACTTCCTGGTCGACGTGCTCTACGCCGCGCTCGATCCGCGCATCAAATATAGCTGACGGGGGCAAATGGCCAGCATCGACATCGCTCCGGTTCCCGCCGCCGACATCGCGCGCAGCGAAAGCCTGTGGTCGAATCTGCGCTATTACGCCGCCGCGCATCCGCTGGGGCTGGTCGGCGCCATGATCATGATCGTGTTCGTGTTCGCCGCGGTCTTTGCCGACGTCATCACCGCCTATGATCCGATCAGGACCAACGCGCTGGCGACGCTCGCGGTGCCGAGCGATGCGCACTGGCTCGGCACCGACCAGATGGGCCGCGACATCTACAGCCGCATCGTTTACGGCGCGCGCATCTCGCTCGCCGTCGGCCTCGGCTCGACCTTCCTCGGCTGCCTGTTCGGCATCATTCTCGGCCTGACCTCCGGCTATATCGGCGGCTGGGTCGATCTCGTCATCCAGCGCATCGTCGACGTGCTGCAGGCGGTGCCGCTTCTGGTGCTGGCGCTGGTGATGGCGGCGGCGCTCGGCCCGGCGCTGAACAACACCATCGTCGCCATTGCCATTCCGCTCATTCCCTACACCGCGCGCGTGGTGCGCTCAAACACGCTCACCCTGCGCGAGCAGCCTTTCGTCGAGGCGGCGCGCGCCGTCGGCATGAGCGAATTCCGCATCGCCGTGCGCCATATTCTGCCGAATACGCTGGCGCCGCTCATCGTCATCGCCACCGCTCAGCTCGGCGCCGCGATCCTCACCGAAGCCTCGCTCTCCTTCCTCGGCCTCGGCGTGCCCGAGCCGCATCCGTCCTGGGGCCGCATGCTGTCGGAATCGGCCGCCGAATATGTGCGCACCGCGCCGTGGCTGGTCATTTTCCCAGGCGCCGCCATCAGCCTCGCCGTGTTCGGCACCAATCTGTTCGGCGACGCGCTGCGCGACATCCTCGATCCGCGGCTGCGCAATTAGCGCATGATCCCGAAAAGTGGGAACCGGTTTTCGGAAAAGATCATGCGCGATATAGAGATTGCCGTGCCAAACCCATCCGCGACGCGCGAGGCGCAGGCGCCGGACGAGCCGTTGCTGGTCGTCGACGGCCTGCGCACGGTGTTCGACCTGCGCCACGGCGTGGTCAAAGCCGTGGACGGCGTCTCCTTCGCGCTCCGCCCACGCGAGACTTTGGCGATCGTCGGTGAATCCGGCTGCGGCAAGAGCATCACAGCGCTGTCACTCATGCGCCTTGTACCCGATCCGCCCGGCCGCATCGCCGGCGGCACGGTCAGCCTCGGCGGCGTCGATCTGTTGTCGCTGAGCGCGGAGGCGATGCGCTCGGTGCGCGGCAAGGACATCGCCATGATCTTCCAGGAGCCGATGACCTCGCTCAATCCGGTGCTCACCATCGGCAGCCAGATCGCCGAGGTGCTGCTGCTGCACGAGGATATCGGCCGGCACGCATGCCTGGGACAAGGCGGTCGACATGCTGCGGCTCGCGCGCATCCCGGAGCCCGAGCAGCGCGCCAGGGAATATCCGCATCAGCTTTCCGGCGGCATGCGCCAGCGCGCCATGATCGCCATGGCCTTGGCCTGCAATCCGAAGGTGCTGATCGCGGATGAGCCGACCACCGCGCTGGATGTGACCATCCAGGCGCAGATCCTCGACATCATCCTCGACCTGCAGAAACAAGCTCGGCACCGCGGTGATCCTCATCACTCACGATCTCGGGGTGGTGGCGGAAACCGCGCAGCGCGTCATCGTCATGTATGCGGGGCGTAAAGTTGAGGAGGCGCCGGTCGAAGCGCTGTTTGACAATCCGCAGCATCCCTATACGCGCGGGCTGATGGCCTCGATCCCGCGGCTGACGTTGATCAGCGGCAAGAACGAGGAGCCGGGCGGCCGCCTGCAGGAAATTCCCGGCATGGTGCCGGCGCTCACCGACCTGCCGCCGGGCTGCGTTTTTGCTCCGCGCTGCACCTACGCACAGGACCGCTGCCGCGCCGAATATCCCGCCTATGAGGAGAAAGAGCCGCAGCATTGGGCGGCATGCTGGCGCTCGCGCGAATTGTTCGGGGGCGGCCATGGCTGATGCGCCTGTCCTCGAAGTCACGGGACTGAAGAAGCATTTCCCGATCCACAAGGGGCTGTTGCAGCGCGCCGCCGGCACCGTGTTTGCCGTCGACGGCGTCAGCTTTTCGATTCATTCCGGCGAGACGCTCGGGCTGGTCGGCGAATCCGGCTGCGGCAAGTCGACCGTCGGCCGCACCGTGCTGCGCCTGATCGAGCCGACCGAGGGCGCGATCAAGGTCGAAGGCCGCGACATCACGACCCTCAACAAGTCCGAGTTGCGGCCCTACCGGCGGCAGATGCAGATCATCTTCCAGGACCCGTTCTCCTCGCTCGACCCGCGCATGTCGGCGGGTGACATCGTCGCCGAGCCGATGCGCGTGCACGCCTCCGCGCGCGGTAAGGACGTCAAAGCCAAAGTCGCCGCGTTGTTCGAGCGCGTCGGCCTGCGCAAGGCGCAGATGGACAACTATCCGCACCAATTCTCCGGCGGCCAGCGCCAGCGCATCGGCATTGCCCGCGCGCTCGCGCTTGAGCCCAAGTTGATTGTTGGCGACGAGCCGGTGTCGGCGCTCGACGTCTCCATCCAGGCGCAGGTGCTCAATCTGATGATGGACCTGCAGCGCGAGATGGGGCTTGCCTATCTGTTCATCTCGCACAATCTCGCGGTGGTCGAGCACATCAGCCACCGCATCGCGGTCATGTATCTCGGCCGCATCGTCGAATACACCGACAAGCACACATTATTCACCAGCCCGCAGCACCCCTATACGGAATCGCTGCTGCTCGCCGTGCCGGTGCCGGACCCCAAGTGAAGCGGCAAAAGCGCGTGTTGCAGGGCGACGTGCCGAGCCCGATCAAGCCGCCCGCGGGCTGCCATTTCCACACCCGCTGCCCTTATGCCGTGGACCGCTGGAAGGTGGAGAGCCCGGCGCTGCGTGAGGTGAAGCCGGGGCAATTGTCGTGCGACCTGCGCTACCCGTATTTGCGGTGACTTCGACATGGCGCGCGAGCGATGCCGGCTGTTTCCAAGGTCAATCCCAATCCCTTCACCACGCGGCCCGAGATCGAGGGCACCTTCGGCGTCGTGACCTCGACGCACTGGATCGCCACCGCGGTCGGCATGGGCGTGCTGGAGAGGGGCGGCAATGCCTTCGACGCCGCGGTCGCCACCGCCTTCACGCTGCAGGTGGTCGAGCCGCATCTCAACGGCCCCGGCGGCGACGTGCCGGTCATTGTCTACGACGTGCGCAAGGGCAGGCCGGAGGTGATCTGCGGGCAGGGCCCGGCGCCCGCCGGCGCGACGATCGCCCATTTCCGCGAACTCGGCCTCGACATGGTGCCGGGCACCGGTCTGCTCGCGGCCTGCGTGCCCGGCACGTTCGATACCTGGATGCTGATGCTGCGCGACTACGGCACCATGCGACTGGCCGACGTGCTGGCCCCGGCGATCACTTATGCGCGCCACGGCTATCCGTTTCTCGAGCGCGCGACCGCGACCATCGCCGCGGTCGAAGATCTATTCCGCGAGCACTGGCCGACCTCGGCCGCCGTCTACCTCCCCAAGGGCCAAGGTGCCGCCACCCGGCTCGCTGTTCACCAACACGACGCTCGCCGACACCTATACCCGCGTGCTGCGCGAGGCCGAAAGCGCGGGCGCTGACCGCATCGCAGCAGATCGAGCGTGCGCGCAAGACCTGGTCGCAGGGCTTCGTCGCCGAGGCGATCGACAAATTCTGCCGCAGCAAAAGCGTGATGGACGTCTCCGGCGCGCCGCATCGCGGCTTGCTCACCGGCGCCGACATGGCGCGCTGGCAGGCCCACATCGAGGCGCCGCTCACCTACGACTACGGCCGCTACACCGTGTGCAAGGCCGGCGTCTGGAGCCAAGGCCCGGTGCTGCTGCAGCAGCTCGCGCTGCTCAAGGGCTTCGCGCTCGACGGCCTCGATCCGGCGAGCGCCGATTTCATCCACTGGCAGGTCGAGGCGGCCAAGCTCGCTTACGCCGACCGCGAGGCCTTCTACGGCGATCCGGATTTCGTGCGCGTGCCGGTCGAGATGCTGCTGTCGGACGCTTATAATAATGAGCGGCGCAAGCTGATCGCCGAGCGCGCCTCGCTCGAGCTGCGCCCTGGCGCGATCGAAGGCTTCGGCGGCGTGGTGCGGCTGCGCCGCGACGAGGGGCCGCGCCTTGCCGTCGGCTCGCTCGGCGCCGGCGAGCCGACCGTCGGGCGCATGGGCGAGGTCGCCGGCGACACCGTGCATTTCGACATTATCGACCAGGCCGGCAACATGGTGTCGGCGACGCCGTCCGGCGGCTGGCTGCAATCCTCGCCGGTTATCCCCGAGCTCGGCTTCTGTCTCGGCACGCGCGCGCAGATGTTCTGGCTCGACGAGAAGTCATCCTGCGGCGCTCGAGCCGGGCAAGCGCCCGCGCACGACCTTGTCGCCGACCATGGCGCTGCGCGACGGCGAGGCCTATCTCGCCTGGGGCTCGCCCGGCGGCGACCAGCAGGATCAGTGGACGACGCAATTCTTCCTGCGCCATGTGCACGCCGACATGAACCTGCAGGAAGCGATCGACGCGCCGGCCTGGCACTCCGAGCACTTCCCGATTTCGTTCTGGCCGCGCACCGCAAGCGCCCGGCGTGCTGGTGGTCGAGTTGCGCATTCCGGAAGGCAACGCTCAAGGAATTGCGCCGCCGCGGCCACACGATCGAAGTCGCGCCTGCCTGGTCTGAAGGCCGGCTCACGGCCGCCTCGCGCGTCGGCAAGCGCCGCCGCGCCGCCGCCAATCCGCGCGGCATGCAGGGCTATGCGGCGGGACGCTAGCGCCGCGCCCTAGTCGCAGCGCACCGACATGCCGCCGTCGACGATGAGCTCCGTGCCGGTGATGAAGCGCGCTTCGTCGGAAGCGAGAAACAGCGCTGCGTTCGCGGTGTCGCGGCCGTCGCCGGCAAAGCCGATCGGAATGCGCTTCAAGCGTTCCGCCAGCAGCTTCTCGATGTCGCCGCCGGCGCGCTGGCGCGCCAGCCGCGCCTCCACCATCGGCGTGTGCAATTGCCCGGGGATCACCGTGTTCACGCGGATGCCTTTGCTCGCATATTGCACTGCGACCACGCGCGAGAGCTGGATCACCGCCGCTTTGGTCGCCGCATAGCCGACCTGGAAGGCGCCGGTGAAACGGATGCCGGAGGTCGACGCCATGTTGACGATCGCGCCCTTGCCCTGCTTCTCCATCACCGGCAGCACGTGCTTGCAGGTCAAGAACACGCTCTTGAGATTGAAATCGACCTGCGCGTCCCAGACCTCTTCGCTCATTTCCACCGGGCCGCCATGCGCTGACCCGCCGACATTATTCATCAAAATATCGATGCGGCCGAAGCGGTCGACGCAAGCCTTGGCCATCGCGGCGACCGAAGCGCTGTCGGTGACGTCGCATTGATGCACGACGACCTCGCCGCCGACGGCTTTGACCTTATCGACCGTCTCCTTGACGCTGTCGGGATTGCGGTCGACGGCAAAGATCTTGGCGCCTTCCTCGGCAAAGCGCACCGCGGTGGCGCGGCCGTTGCCCCAGCCGGGGCCGACGCTGCCGGCGCCGGTGATGATGGCGATGCGGTCTTGCAGACGCCCGGTCATGAAGCACCCGCGAGCGCCGGCGCGAAGCGATAAAGCCGCGTCGGATTGTCGACCAGCAGCGCCTGCCGTTGCGCTTCGGCCGGCGCAAAGGCGGCGATGAGATCGACCAGCGCGCCATCGTCCGGCACCGGCGGCGGATGATGCGGGTGCGGCCAGTCGGTGCCCCAGACCACGCGGTCCGTGAACTCCTCGACCAGCTTGCGCGCGAACGGCAAGGCGTCGGCGTAAGGCGGGCCGGCCTTGCTGATGCGGTCGCAGCCGGACACCTTCATCCAGAAGTTCTTGCCGCGCATCAGCCGCAACACGGTCTGGAAGCCGGGCTGATCGAGGCCCTGCGAGGCGTCGACACGGCCAATGTGATCGATCACCACCGGCACCGCCGATCGCTCGAGCATCGCCGCCATCTCCGGCCAGAGCGAGCCGTCCATGTGGATCTGCAGGTGCCAGCCGACCTCGGCGAGCCGCGGCGTCAGCGTTATGACCTGATCGATGGTCGCGGATTGATGCAGGTGCTTCATGAAATTGTAGCGCACGCCCCGGAAGCCGAGCCTGTCGAGCTGGCGCAGCTCCGCCGTCTCGACCGTCGGCGGCAAAAGGGCGACACCGAGATAGGTGCCGCCTTTGACCGCCATGGCGTCCTCGACGACGCGGTTGTCGAAGCCGTGCAGCGCGGTATTGACGATGACGCAGCGCTCGATGCCGAGCAGCCTGTGCAGCGCGAACAACGCTTCCTTCGGCGCGTCGGCCGGATTGATGGTCGCCGTCGGCGCAAACGGAAATCGCGCCGTCGGCCCAAGGATGTGGCAGTGCGCGTCGCACGAGCCCGGCGGCAGCTTGAGCTTCGGCTTCGACGGGTTGGGGTGCTGCAGCGGAAGGCGATCCGCCATCAGTCGCCCTTCTGATCGTAGGCCGTCTCCCAGAACAGCTCTTTCCAGTCGGCGAGCTTGGGTTTCAGGGTGCCGATGCGGTTGAGGAACGCTGCGAAGTAGGCGATGCGGTGCGGCGTCGAGGTGAACTCGAAGCCCGGATCGTCGAGCAGGTGCGTGAGCTCTTCGACGCTTTCCGGCGCCTTGTTGGCGTTCTTCCACAGCACCGCCGCCGCCTTCTTGTCGGCGTTGGCAACCTTGATCGATTCCTCCAACGCCGCGGCGACGCACTGGAACAGTTTCGGGTTCTTGTCCTTGGTCTGCTTGGTCGCGATCAGCGTGATCTGCGTCAGCGGCCCGCCGAACACCTGGCGGCTGTCGGTGATGATGTGCGCGCCCGGCAGTTTCAGCCCGCGCTCGGTGAACGGTTGCACCGCGATATGCGCATCGATGGTGGCCTTGGGGTAGCCGGCCGACATCGCGACAACGGCGTCAGGATGGCCGATGCCGACGGTCAGGTGATCGAGGCGATGCGGATCGTTCCATAATTTTTCCGCCGCCATCTGCAGCATCATGGCGTTGAACGAGACCTGCACGCTTGGCACCGCGATGCGGTCCTTGTCGGTGAAATCGGCCAGCGTCTTGATGTTCGGATTGATGGTGTAGAGCGTCATCGCCCCGTTCGACACGGTGCCGACGGCCCTCACTTCGTTGGCGGTGCCGTGGGTTTTGGCCCAGAGGTTGATGAGCGACGGCAGCGCCACGGTGCCGTAGTCGGCGGCGCCCGACAGGATCGCGTCGACGACCGGCGCCGGCCCGCTCAGGCTCGCAACCGTGGCGTCGACCTTGCCGAGCCCCATCTTGTCGGCGGTCTTCTGCAGCACGCCGCCGCTGACCATCTCGTCGACCGGCAAATAGAGCAGGCCGCGCTGCTGCGCGAATTTCACGGCGAGCGGCGCTTGTGCGCGCAAGACCGATGGCGCCGCCAGCATGCCGACGCCGCCGGCGACGGTTGCGATGGCCTGACGGCGATTGAACAGATTTCTGCGTGTCATGATTTGAACCTCCCCGTTGTGCCGTCTTGTTTTTTCTTGGTCTTGGCGGCTTTGGCGTCATTTATAGTCCATGATACGCTCGACTGAATACAGCAAAAAGGCTTGGCGCAGGACAGCTCTGCAATCTGCGCGGCCGATAAGAAGGCCTGCAAAAAAGCGTGAGCCGGGGAGGATGGAATTGCGATGAACGCGCCGTCGGGTTCCGCGCCGCTCTTGCAGGTGCAGGGCGTGACCCTGCAGTACCGCACCGAAAAGCATCTCGTCACCGCGACTTATCGCGTCAGCTTCGACGTCTATGCCGGCGACCGCTTCGTGCTGCTCGGGCCGTCCGGCTGCGGCAAATCGACGCTCTTGAAAGCGATCGGCGGCTACATGGCGCCGACCGAGGGCGACCATGAGGCTCAAGGGCGTGCCGATCCGCGAGCCCGGCGCCGACCGCATCTTCGTGTTCCAGGAGTTCGACCAGCTCTTGCCGTGGAAGACGGTGAAGCAGAACGTGATGTTCGCGCTGGAGACCTCGGGCAAGATGCGTGGCGAGGCGGCCGAGGCGCAGGCCATGCGCTACATCGACAAGGTCAACCTCACCAAGTTCGCCAATTCCTATCCGCACACGCTGTCCGGCGGCATGAAGCAGCGCGTCGCCATTGCCCGCGCGCTTGGCGACCGAGCCCGACGTGCTGCTGATGGACGAGCCGTTCGCCGCGCTCGATGCGCTCACCCGGCGCAAGATGCAGGAAGAGCTGCTCCAGCTCTGGGCCGACACGCATTTCACCGTGCTGTTCGTCACCCACTCGATTCCGGAAGCGGTGCTGGTCGGCAACCGCATCCTGCTGCTGTCGCCGCATCCGGGACAGGTGAAGGGCGAGCTCAACAGCGACGGCACCGATCCGGTCGACAAGGCGACCGGCCGCAAGCTGTCGGACCGCATCCACGGCATGTTGTTTGCCGACCGCATCGAAGAAGAGGTTGTGCACCATGACTGACATTCAGGCGACGGCCGGGCGCTGGCTGGCAACTCCGCCGCTGCGGGCCGAATACACCCACGAGGTCGATGCCGGCGCCGAGCTCGGCGTGGTGCAGAAGCCGCTGACGCTCACCGAGCGGCTGATGAATCAGGGCTGGCTGAGGAAGACCTTGATCCTGGTCGCGATCGTGGTCGGCTGGCAGCTTTATGCGCTTCGCCTCAACAATCCGCTGCTGGTGCCGACCTTCACCGACACTGTCGGCGCCTTCTTCGCCGGCATCGCCAGCGGCGATCTGCCGCAGAAAGTGTTGAATTCGATCATCCTGCTGCTCAAGGGCTATGCCATCGGCCTCGGCCTCGCCATGACGCTGACCGCGCTCGCCATGGTGTCGCGTGTCGGCAACGACCTGCTGGAAACGCTGACCTCGGCTTTCAACCCGCTTCCGGCGGTGGCGCTGCTTGCCGCTGGCGCTGCTCTGGTTCGGGCTCGGCGACATTGCCATTATTTTCGTTCTGGTGCATTCGGTCTTGTGGGCGGTGGCGCTCAACACGCATTCCGGCTTCCGCTCGGTGTCGAACACGCTGCGCATGGTCGGCCGCAATTATGGGCTGAAGGGCCCGCGGCTGATCATGAAGATCCTGATCCCGGCGGCGTTCCCCTCGATCCTCACCGGCCTGAAAATCGGCTGGGCCTTCGCCTGGCGCACCTTGATCGCCGCCGAGCTCGTGTTCGGCGTGTCGTCAGGGCACGGCGGGCTCGGCTGGTATATTTACGAGAACAAGAACATGCTCGACATTCCCTCGGTGTTCGGCGGCCTGCTGACCGTGATCCTGATCGGCCTCCTGGTCGAGAACGTCATCTTCCGCAATATCGAGACGGTGACGGTGCGCCGCTGGGGGATGCAGTCGTAAAGTTGCCTCCGGCGTCGCAATGAAAATCACCCGCGTTTCCAGCGTCGTTTACCGGCAGCCGATCAAGGCCGGGCCGAAGATCAAATTCGCCGGCGAGCCGCGCGATAGTTTCGAGACGTTGCTGGTCAAGGTCGAGACCGACGGCGGCATCACCGGCTGGGGCGAAGCCTTCCCGCATCGCGTCTGGCCGGCGGTGCAGGTGCTGATCGACAAATTGATCGGCCCCGCCTGCGTCGGCGCCGACGCTGGCGACATCGCGGGCACCATGGCCATGCTCGCCTATCGCTATCACGGCATCGGCCGCGCCGGCCCGGTGATGTACGCGCTGTCCGGCATCGACACCGCGCTCTGGGACATCGCCGGCAAGGCGGCGGGCAAGCCAATCTACAAGCTGCTCGGCGGCGCCGACATCGACAAAATTCCGGCCTATGCCAGCCTGCTGCGCTACGGCGACGCCGACACCGTCGTGCGCGTCGTCGATGAGGCGCTGTCGCGCGGCGCCTCGCACGTCAAGATCCACGAGACCGGCCAGGGCGAGATCACCGCCGCCGCCGAATTGCTGGCCAAGCACAAAGCGGGGCCGCTGATGGTCGACGTCAACGCGCATTGGAGCGTGCCGGAAGCGCTTGCCGCGACCGCGCCGCTGCGCGGCCTCGGCCTTAAATGGGTCGAGGAGCCGGTGTGGCCGCCGGAGGATTTCGCCGGTGCGCGCAAGGTGCAAGGACAGCGGCGTCGGCGTCGCCATCGGCGAGAACGTGCTGACGCCGACCGATTTTGCCCGCCTCATCGACGGCCGTTTCGTCGACTATGTGCAGCCGAGCGTCGCCAAGATCGGCGGCATTTCGGTCGCCCGCGACATCTTCAATATGGCCAACAAGGCCGGCGTCGCGGTCGCGCCGCATTCGGCCTATTTCGGCGCCGGCCTCATCGCCACCGCGCATGTCATCGCCGCGCTGTCGCCGGCGCCGATGCTCGAGCGGCTCTATGTCGATCTTGCAGAAGGCCCATTCGGCGACTGGTACGAGCCGAGAAGTGGCTATGTCACGGTGCCGCAAGGACCGGGACTCGGCGTCGAGCCCGATCCCAAATTGCTCGAAACGCTGCGCGTCAACTGAACGAGGGACTTATGAAAATCCAGCAGGTCAAAACCAATGTCGTGCGGCTGCCGCTGGAGGAGCCGCTGGTCGGCGCGCCGCCCATGCCGGGCATGCTGCGCGACTTCATCACGGTCCAGATCATGACCGACGACGGGGTCGAGGGCATCGGCATCACCACCTTCGGCGGCAAGATCGTCAAGACGCTGAAGACAGCGGTCGAGGAGTTCGGCGAGCTGATCAAGGGCGAGGACCCGCTGGCCGACGTCCCCGGCACCTATTTGCGCGCCGCGGTCCACAACAACGGCCCGGAAGGCATCGTGTCGCTGGCGCTGGCCGCGCTCGACATCGCGCTGTGGGATATTCGCGGCAAGGCCGCCGGCGTGCCGGTCGCCAAGCTGTTGGGCGCGACGCGCGACCGCGTGCCGGCTTACGCGAGCGGCGCGCTGGTGCGCACCTCGCCGCTCGCCGCGCTCGAAAAAGCCGCCGCCGCGCTGGTGGAAAAAGGCTTCACGCAGATGAAGACGCAGATGGCGGTCGATGGCTTGACGCCGGCGCAGGAGGTCGAGCGCATCCGCGCCGTGCGCAAGGTCATTGGACCCGACATCAAGCTGATGGCCGACATCAACCAGCGCTGGGGCGTGCACGAGGCGATCGCCATCGGCCGCCAGATCGAGGACGTCCGCCTCGGCTGGCTCGAGGACCCGACCGCGCGCAACGACTATCAGGGCCTCGCCGAAATCGCCCGCGCTCTCGATATGCCGGTCTGCGCCGGCGAATATCTCTACGACATCGAAGGCCACCGCCAGACGCTGGCGCATCATTCGGTCGACATCGTCATGATCGATGTGCTGCGCGCCGGCGGCGTCACGCAATGGATGAAGATCGCCGGCATGGCGGAGGCCTTCAACCGGCCGGTCGTCAGCCACCTGTTGCCGGAAGTCCACGTCCACCTGATTGCCGCGGCGCCGAACGGCATGGTCGTCGAATACATGCCGTGGACCTGGCGGTTGTTCGAAGACCCGCCGGTGCCGGTCAAAGGCGAGATCATGGTGCCGGCCGCGGCCGGCTGGGGCCTGAAGTTCGCGCCCAAACTGTTCGAGCGGTACGGCGCGGGTTGAGCCCGCATTGCCGGCTGCCCGGTTTTGGAGGACAATCGCGGCAACAATAAAAATTCAGGGAGAGGGCGCCATGGACATCATCCCGTTGGGGCCGGGCTTTGCCGCCGAGCTGCGCGGCGTCACGCTTGCCGACGTCGCCAATGACGATGCCGTTTACGCGGCGACGCGAGCCGCCTTCGAGGAACATTCGGTACTGGTTTTCCGCAAGCAGGAGGTGACCGACGAAGGCCAGCTTGCCTTCTCGCGCCGCTTCGGTCCGCCGGAAGTGACCAAGGTCGGCTCGCTCGGCACCGGCGGCCATTTCGTCATCCTCACCACCATCGGGCCGGACGGCAAAGTGGTGCCGCCCGATCATCGCTATGCGATGCGCAACAAGGCGAACCAGCTCTGGCACACCAACTCTTCGTTCAAGCGCACGCCGGCGCTGACCTCGATCTTGTCGGCGCGCATCATTCCGGCAAACGGCGGCGAGACCGAGTTCGTCTCGACGCGGCTTGCCTTCGAGCGGCTCGACCCGGCCCTGCAGAAGCAGCTTTCCAATTCGTTTGCCTGGCACGATTACGCGCATTCGCGCGGCCAGATTGCGGCCGATCTCGCCAGCCCCGAGGAGCGCGCCGCGCTGCCGCCGGTGTGCTGGCGCATGGTGTGGAAGAATCCGGTCAACGGCCGCAGCGCCATTTATCTTGCCTCGCATGCCTACGCTGTCGAGGGCCTGGACAAGGTGGCGGGCGGCAAGCTGATCGACGACCTGATGCGGGCGGCGACCGCGCCGGGCACGACCTACGTCCACGCCTGGCAAAGCGGCGATGTCGTGATGTGGGACAATCGCGCCACCATGCACCGGGGCCGTCCGTGGCCGGCGCATGAGGCCCGCCTCATGGTACGCACCACGATTTCCGCCACGGCAGCCGACGGGCTGGACAGCATGCGGCCGCCCTCGCAGCAGGCGGCGGAGTAATGGGGTAATTGAGAAGAGCGGCGATTTGGCCCAGTAGCGGCCCGCTCTTATGCTCTGCTTAACCTTGGCAATGGGCCCGGACCGGGCGGCTGTCGCCACATAAACAATTCCTAACAGTCGCCGGACCATCATATTTCGCGGGGCATGGGATCGCCGCGCCGGGAAAGCCACCGCGAATTTGACATTTTGCTGGTAAATTGATGGCGCTAAGATTGCTACGCTTGACGGTGAGGGGATCTTGAACAAACCGGCATCAACCGCATCCGCCGCGCATCCGGATGTGCTCGAGGCGCTGCACGATTGCCGCCGCGCCTTCTGGAGCGTCGCATTGTTCTCCGCGATGGTGAACGTGCTGATGCTCGCTGGCCCGCTGTACATGCTGCAGGTCTACGACCGGGTGTTGACTGCGCGCAGCGTGCCGACGCTGATTGCGCTCACCGTGTTCCTGTTCTTCGCCTACGGGTTCCAGGCTGCGCTCGACATCATCCGTTCGCGCATCGTCGTGCGTGCCGCACGCCTGCTCGACCGGCGGCTGGAGACGACCGTGCATGGCGCGGTGCTGCATCTTGCCATTTACAGCCATAACAAGGCCGAGGCGCAGCAGCCGGTACGCGACCTCGACCAGATCCGCGGCTTCCTCACCGGGCCCGGGCCGCTCGCGGTTGTCGACATGCCGTGGATGCCGGTGTTTCTGGCACTCTGCTTTTTGATTCACCCCTGGCTCGGCTTCGTCGCGCTGGGCGGCGGCCTGCTGCTGGTCGCCATCACCATGCTCAACGAGCGGGCAAGCCGCGCGCCGACCCGCGCCGCCAACAACGACGGCGCCTTGCGCCAGGCCATGGTCGAGGCCGACCGGCGCAACAGCGAAAGCATCAAGGCCATGGGCATGGGGCCCACGCTCGCCAAGCGCTGGGTCAAGATCAACGAGCGCTATATCCGCAGCCAAGGCAACGCCAGCGACATCGTCAGCAATTACGGCAGCGTCTCGAAAGTGGTGCGGCTGATGGCGCAATCGGCGATCCTCGGCCTCGGCGCCTACCTGGTGATCCGCCAGGAGCTCACCGCCGGCTCCATGATCGCCGCCTCGATCATGATGGGGCGGGCACTGGCGCCGGTCGAGATCGCGATCGCCAACTGGCGCAGCTTCCTGTCGGCGCGGCTGAGCATCACCCGCTTGTCGACGATCCTCGGCCGCATGCCGCCTTCCAGCGTTTCCACCCAGCTGCCGCCGCCGGTGCACAGCCTCGACGTCGACCATGTCGTAGTGGCGCCGCCCGCCTCGCAGCACGTCATCGTCAGGGACGTGCACTTCAAGCTTACCGCCGGCGACGTGCTCGGCATCGTCGGGCCGAACGGCGCCGGCAAGACCTCGTTGATTTGCACGCTGGTCGGCATCTGGCGACCGGCGCGCGGCGAGGTGCGCATCGACGGCGCGCCCTTCGACCAGTTTACGCCCGACTATATCGGCCGCCATCTCGGCTTTGCCTCGCAGACCTCCGAATTGTTCGAGGGCACCATCGCCGAGAACATCGCGCGCATGGAGGCAGCGCCCGACAGCGAAAAGGTGCTGAACGCCGCGCGGCTCGCTGGCGTGCACGACATGATCCTGCACCAGCCCAACGGCTATGACACGCGCATCGGCGAGGGCGGTCAGGTGCTCTCGGCCGGGCAGCGTGAGCGTATCGCCATCGCTCGCGCGGTCTACGGCGACCCGTTCATCGTGGTGTTCGACGAGCCCAACGGCACGCTCGACAATGACGGCGAAGTCGCACTGCAGCGCACCGTGCGCGAGCTCAAGGCGCGCGGCGCCATCGCCATCATCGTCGCGCACCGGCCATCGGCCTTGGCGAATTGCGACAAGGTTCTCTACGTCGCCAACGGCGCGCAACTGGCCTTCGGCCCGCGCGACGAGGTTCTGCAGAAGATTCTGGTGCGTTCGCCGCCGCCGGCCGCTGTCGCCGGTGCCGCCCCGCTGAAGATCGTGACCTGAGGAGCGGCTGATGGCACTCGGAACGACGGTCAAGAACTTGCTTGGGCGCCTGCGTGACTGGCGCCCGGAGAAACTCGACGACAACGATCCGCGCCTCGCCATCCGCAATCTCAACCGCGTCGGCATCGCCCTCATTATCCTTCTGGTCGGCGGCTTCGGCGGCTGGGCGGCGACCAGCGAAATGGCGGGCGCGGTAATCTCGCGCGGCACCGTGGTGGTCGAATCGAACGTCAAGAAGGTGCAGCACCTGACCGGCGGCGTAGTCGGCAAGATCTTCGTCCAGGACGGCGACAAGGTCGAGGCGGGGCAGGTTCTCGTCCGCCTCGACGACACGGTGACGCGCTCGACGCTCGGCGTCGTGCAATCGCAACTCGACGAATATCTGGCGCGGCAGGCGCGGCTGCTCGCCGAACGCGATGGCGCCCCCGCGATCGTCTTTCCTGATGAGATTACCGCGCGCAGCCGCGAGCCCTCGGTGGCGGCGGCAATGGCCGGCGAGGAGAAACTGTTCGAAGCGCGCCAAACCGCGCGCCACGGCCAGCGCGCGCAATTGCGCGAGCGCGTTGCCCAGAGCAACGAGGAAATTCGCGGCCTGCAGGCCCAGCAGGACAGCAAGACACAAGAGGTGAAATACATCTCCCAGGAGCTTGCCGGCGTGAACGAGCTTTACGCCAAGAACCTGGTGCCGCTGTCCCGCCTCAACGGCTTGCAGCGCGACAAGGCGCGCATCGAAGGCGAGCAGGGCCAGTATGTCGCCGAGATCGCGCGCGCCCGCGGCAAGATCAGCGAAACCGAATTGCAGATCCTGCAACTCGATCAGGATTTCCGCACCGACGTGCTCAAGGATTTGCGCGAGGCAGAGGGCAAGATTGCCGAATTGCGCGAGCGCGTCACCGCGGCGCAGGACCAGTTGAAACGCGTCGACATCCGCGCGCCGCAGGCCGGTATCGTCAATCAACTCTCGGTGCACACCGTCGGCGGCGTCATCTCTCC
The DNA here is from genome assembly GCA_963822035.1 of uncultured Alphaproteobacteria bacterium. Taxonomy (GTDB): domain Bacteria; phylum Pseudomonadota; class Alphaproteobacteria; order Rhizobiales; family Xanthobacteraceae; genus Pseudolabrys. The sequence goes on from CAWGGC010000005.1 coordinate 455,763, forward strand.
GGGCGAGACCATCATGCAGATCGTGCCGCGCGCCGACGCGCTGGTGGTCGAGTCCAAGATCGCGCCGCAGGACATCGATCAGGTTTCGGTCGGCACCGACGTGATCGTGCGCATTCTCGCCGGCGACCAGCGCACCATGCCCGATCTCAAAGGCAAGCTGATGCTGGTGTCGGCCGATCTCACGCACGATGCGCCGGTCGCCGGGCAGCCGGAGGCTCCCGCGTATTATCTCGCGCGCGTGTCGCTGCCGGCGCATGAGGTCAAGCGCCTCGGCGACATCAAGCTCATTCCCGGCATGCCGGCCGAGGTTTTTATTCAAACCTATGCCCGTACGCCGCTGCAATATCTGCTCAAGCCGCTGCGCGAGCAGATCGCGCGAACATTTCGCGAGCGTTGACGGGCACTTAGCCGCAAGCTCCGCGGCGTTGACTAAAAAATTTGCAGATGCGACTCTGTGTCTGTGGCGAACCGGCGCTGCAGTGAAGAATTTTCACACTTCCTGTTGCGCGTCCGACTGACAACTATATCCTGTCGTCGGGGGATTGCTCTGAAAGTGCCGGATACCCGCGGTTATAGCGATTTCTCTAAATCGTTATCACGCCGCGGAATTACGTTTGCGCTTCTCAGAGCGCTGGTGCGATGGCATTAGATGATTTCGACGCGGCTACGGCCGTAGGTTTGCGCGGCGTAGACGGCGCATGGAACGTTGCCGACAGCGGCACGGTCGATACGGAAACTTTTTCCGGGTCGCCGAGTGGCGATGATGGCGCGCGCCCCGACGGCTTCGCTGTCGATAGCGGCGCCCTGTTCGATTCCGGCGACGGCGAAACGGCAAGCGCGCTCGATTTGTTCGCCGACGCATCGGGCGACGACGGGCTGCTTTCGATCCATGCGCGCCTGTCATCGCTGGCGCACGCCTGGTCTCTGACTTTCTTGTCGTTCAATTCGTCCGACGACGACGGCGAGCCCGATTTCGTGCAGGAGCATCTCTCGCTGGCGCGTATTGATGACTCGACGAGCCCGCTCAACGGCAACCCGTTTACCGCAAACGTCTTCGACACGCTGCCCGTCGTCTCAAGCGAATATCCGGCAGTCGCCGCCGTCGCGACACACGGCCCCGATCCGGTCGGGCTCGGCGATCCCGACAACCCGCTTGATCCTGACTTTTTTCCGCTGGCCGGGGGCAGCGGCGGCTCCGGCAGCGGCGGCCCGACGCTCAGCCTCACTACCGCGGAGGCCGGGGTACAGATCACGCGTGACGGCTACCATTGGAACTCGGCATTCGGCCAGCCGCTCACGATCACATTCGGTTTTCGCACGGTGACGCCGAGCTACACCGTCGGCGGCGAAGACGTGCAGGGCACGTTCACGCCCTTCACCACGGCGGAGCAGACCGCCGCCATCGCTGCGCTCAACTACTGGGGCTCCATTGCCAACATAACCTTCGTCAACCTCGGCAACAGCGACAGCGCGACGATCGAATTCGGAAATTATTCGTCGAGCACCGACGCATCCGAGGCCTTCACCTTCCTGCCGCTGCCGCCGGGCGACGCGTCCGCCACGAGCAACCAGGGCGACGTCTTCGTCAACACTTTTTACGCGGGAACGACGAACGTCAACCCGCTCGGCTACCTCTATGAGACGCTGATCCACGAGACCGGCCACGCGCTCGGTCTCGAGCATCCGAGCAATTACAACGCCGGCAGCGGCAGCATCAGCTACGCGAACAGTGCGTCCTACATTCAGGACGATCGCCAATACTCGGTGATGAGCTATTTCAGCGAGACCAACACCGGCGCCAACTACGGCGGCAAATACGCCGAGACGCCGATGTTGGACGACGTCGCCGCGATCCAGCGCCTGTACGGCGCCAATATGAATACGGCGACCGGCGACACCACCTACGGCTTCAATTCGAATGCCGGCGGCGTCTACTCCATTACGTCGCCATCGAAAGCCGCCATCTTCAACGTGTGGGACGCCGGCGGCAACGACACCTTCGACTTCTCCGGCTATTCGCAAGACCAGACCATCAACCTCAACGCCGAAAGCTTCAGCAGCGTCGGCGGCCTGACCTATAACGTGTCGATCTCGGCGGGAGTCACCATCGAGAACGCCGTCGGCGGTTCCGGTAACGACACCATTATCGGCAACAGTGCCAACAACGTTTTGTCCGGCGGCGCCGGCGACGACACCATCACCGGCGGCCCGGGCAACGATACCATCGACGGCGGCGCGGGCACCGACACCGCGGTGTTCTCCCTGGCTGAGGCGAACTATACGATCACCGCTCAAGGCAGCAATCTGGCGGTCATTGGGCCGAACGGCACCGACACGCTGACCAATATCGAGTATCTGCAGTTCAGCGATCAAACGGCCGGCACGGCGCAGTTCTTCGATACGACGCCACCGGCTGTGACGGAGATTTTGCAGACCGACACCGGGCCGACCAGCAGCGACAAGATCACCTCGAACGCCACGATCTCGGGCTCGGGTGACGCGAATGCGGTGGTGCGCTTCACGGTCGATGGCAGCGCGATCGCGGCGACAGCGACGGCGGACGGCGGCGGGGCATGGACGTTCACGCCGAGCGGCCTGGCGGACGGCTCGCACACCATTGTGGCGAGCGAAACCGACGCGGCCGGCAACACCGGTTCGGCTTCGCTCGCCTTCACGCTCGATACGTCGAGCCCGACCGCACCGGGAGTGGCGCTGACGAGCGACACTGGCTTGAGCGGCAGCGACAAGGTCACCGCCGATCCGGCGCTGACGCTGAGCGGGGTGGAGAGCGGCGCGTCCGTGCAGTACTCGCTCGATAACGGCGGTACGTGGAGCACGACGGCGCCGGCCTTTGCCAGTCTGACCCAGGGCAGCAACACCGTGCTGGTCCGGCAGATCGACGTCGCCGGCAACACGTCCGCCGCCACTTCCTTCGCCTTCACGCTCGACAGCGCGGCGCCCGCCGTGACGGAGAGTTTGCAGAACGATACCGGGCCTAGCAACAGCGACAACATCACCTCGAACGCCACGATCGCCGGCTCGGGTGACGCGAACGCGGTGGTGCAGCTTCACGGTCGATGGCACCGCGGTCGCGGCGACGGCGACGGCGGACGGCAGCGGGGCATGGACGTTCACGCCGACCGGCCTGGCGGACGGCTTGCACACCATCGTGGCGAGCCAAACCGACGCCGCCGGCAACACCGGCTCCGCCTCGTTCAACTTTACGCTCGATGCCGCGCCGCCCGTCGTCGCCGTCACCGGCCCACTCGTGCTAACGCCGGGGCGGTGGTTCGACTTCAGCACCTCGAACCTGCCCGTTAAGGTTACCGACGCCGAAAATGATCCCATCGTCACCTATCGCTTCACCGACATCGGCTCGGGGCCGGCCAGCGCCGATCTCTGGTTCAGCGGTCTGAGCACCAACAACGGCTATGTGGCGCAGGGCGGCAGCGTCGATGTGCCGGCGAACCAACTCACCGGACTGTGGATCCAGGGCGGTTCGGTCAAGGGCACCGACACGCTGCAAGTGCAGGTCTATAACGGCTACAGTTGGTCGACGGCGCAGAACATTACGGTGATCAGCGACGACCCGCCGGTCGTCGCGGCGGCGGCGACCAGCGTCGGCCTCAATCGCACCGTGGCGCTGTCGTCGATCTTCACCGCAACCGACCCCGACGGCGACACCGTTACGCAGTATCAGGTCTCCAACGCCACGGTCGGCGGCGCGCATCTTCTGTTCGACAGCGTGCCGCAGGCGGAAAACAAGGTCTTCACGATCAACGCCGCCGATCTGTCGCACTGGCAGATCGCAAGCGCCTCGACGAACCACAACTCAAGTCAGTTCGAGGTGTCGGCCTATGACGGGATCAACTGGTCGACGCCGACTACGATCAACCTGGTCAGCGGCAATACGCCGTCAGTGGTGACGGTGACCGGCTCGCTGATGTTTAAGACGAGCCAATGGCTCAACTTCGGCTCCTCGAACCTCCCGATCACGGTGACGGATGCCGACGGCGACCCCGTCGTCTCCTACCGACTGACTGAAGTCGGCGCCGGCTCGACCAGCGCGCAGCTCTGGTACGGCAGCGGCTATGTCGCGCAGGGCGGCACGGTGACGCTCACGGCGGCGCAGCTTGGCAACCTGTGGATCCAGGGCGGCGCGGCCGGCGGCACCGACACCCTGCAGGTGCAGGTCTATGACGGCTCCGACTGGTCGACGGCGCAGAACATTACGATCACGACGCGCGCCGTCAATCACGCCCCGGTCGTGTCCGCGGCGACGACGGGCCTGGGGCTCAGCCAGACCGTCGCGGCCTCGACTATCTTCAGCGTTTCCGATTCCGACGGCGATGCCATCACCCAGTACAAGATCACCAACTCCACGGTCGGCGGCTCTTATCTGCTGCTCAACAACGTGCAGCAGGCGGACAACGCGCCGATTACGGTGACGGCCGCCCAGTTGGCGCAGCTGCAGATCGTTTCGTCCTCGACCGACCGCAGCGTCAGTACGTTCACGGTGCAGGCCTATGACGGCTTCGACTGGTCGGCGTCGACCAGCATCGCCGTCACCTCGTCCTCGCCGGACCATGCCGCCTCGGTTGCGGTCACCGGCAACCTCATCGTGCTGCCGGGCGGCTGGCTCAACATCACGCCGCTCAACTTGCCAATCTCTGTCACCGATATCGACGGCGATCCGGTGGTCGCCTACCGGTTCACCGACCTGACCTCGGCTTCGAACAGCGCCTATCTGTGGTTCAACGGCGCGGTCGGGCAGGGCGGTGTAGTGACCGTGCCGGTCGCGCAGCTTTCGAGCCTGTGGATCCACGGCGCTACCGGCAACAACATCGATACGCTGAAGCTCGAGGTGTCCGACGGCTATCAGTGGTCGACTGCGGAGACCATCACCGTCGCGACCCGCGGCGCCAACCATGCGCCCGTAGTGACGGCGGCAACCACGAGCTTCGGCGTCAATCAGACGATCGCCGCCTCGACGATCTTCAAGGTCACCGACACCGACAGCGACGCCATCATCCAGTACAAGATCACCGACGCCACCACCGGCGGCGCCCACCTGCTGCTCAACAGCGTGCAGCAGGCCGAAAACACCCCGATCACGATTTCCGCGGCCAACCTGTCGCAGCTGCAGATCGTCACCTCCTCGGCCAACCACACCGGCAACACCTTCACCGTACAGGCCTTCGACGGCTACGACTGGTCCGCGGCCACCTCCATCAATGTCACCACCGCGGCGCCCGACAGCCCGTCGGTGGTGACGGTGAACGGCAGCGTCTTGGTTACCCCCGGCGCATCGCTCAACCTGACCGCGGCAAACCTGCCGATCACTGTCACCGACGCCGACGCCGACCCGATCGTCAGCTACCGCTTCACCGACTTGGGGACGGATGTGACGAGCGCGCAGTTGTTGTACGGCAGCGGCTACGTCGCGCAAGGCGGCTCGGTGACGGTCACCCCGGCGCAGCTCGGCAACCTGTGGATCCAGGGCGGCTCGGCCAACGGCACCGATGCGCTGCAGGTCCAGGTCTATGACGGCTACCAATGGTCGGCGGCGCAGAACATCACGATCAACACCCATGTGCCGAACCACGCGCCGGTCGTTGCGGCGGCGACGACGAGCTTCGGCCTTGGCCAGACGGTGGCGGCGTCCTCGATCTTCAGCGTCACGGACGCCGACAACGACGCCATCACGCAATACAAGATCACCGATGCCTCCGCCGGCGGCGCCTACCTCACGCTCAACGGCGTGCAGCAGGCGGACGGTGCGCCGATCGCGGTGACCGCAGCGCAGTTGGCGCAGTTGCAGGTCGTCACGGCGTCCTCGAACCAGACCAATACCTTTACCGTCCAGGCTTATGACGGTTTCGATTGGTCGGCGCCGGTTTCGGTCAATGTGACTTCGGTCTCCCCTGACCATCCCTCGGTGATCACCGTCACCGGCAACCTGGTGGTGCAGACCAACAGCTGGCTCGAAGCGACCGCGTCCACCCTGCCGATCACGGTGACGGACGCCGACGGCGATCCTGTGGTGAGCTATCGCTTTACCGACCTCGGCACCGACGCCTTGGGCGCCTATCTGTGGTTCAGCTCGAGTATCGCGCAGGGCGGCTCGGTGACGCTTGCCGCGAGCCAGTTGAGCAGTCTGTGGGTTCATGGCGCGACCGCGCCCGCCACCGAGGTGCTGCAGGTCGAGGTCTATGATGGCTATCAGTGGTCGGCGCCGCAGGACATCACGCTGATCACGCACGGCATCGAGCATGTGCCGGTGGTGTCGGCGGCGGCGATCGGCCTCGGCTTCAGCCAGACCGCGGCCTTGTCGTCGATCTTCAACGTCACCGACGCCGACGGCGACGCCATCGCCCAGTATCAGGTCAGCGACGCCACGGCCGGCGGCGCGCACCTCTTGCTCGACGGCGTGCAGCAGGCGGAGAACACCGTCTTCACCATCAACGCCGCCGACCTGTCGCACTGGCAGGTCGTGACCTCAGCTGCCAGCCACGACAGCAACACGTTCCAGATCTCGGCCTTTGACGGCCTAGGTTGGTCGAGCACGACCAACATCACCGTGGTATCCGGCAACCATGCCCCGATCGAGACCGCGACCGGCGCCTTGCAATTCACGCCAAGCCAGTGGCTCGACTTCAGCGTCGGCAGCCTGCCGGTTTCGGTGACCGACGCCGACGGCGATTCGGTGGTGAGCTACAAGTTCACCGACCTCGGCACCGGCTCCTCCACCGCGCATCTGTGGTACGGCGGCAGCTACGTGGCGCAGGGCGGCAGCGTCACGGTGGCCGCGGGCCAGCTTGGCAATCTGTGGGTCCAGGGCGGCTCATCGAGTGGCATCGATACGCTGCGCGTCCAGACTTATGACGGCTTTAGCTGGTCGGCGCCGCAGGATATCGCGGTGATCACCAGCCCGAGCCCGGTCAACAGCAATGCCGACGCGCACGTGGTCAACAATACCATCGGCGCCAACGATGTCCTCAGCGGCACCGCCGCGAGCGACACCTTCGTCTTCGCACCGAACTTCGGCAACGACACCGTCAACAACTATACGCCGGGCCAGGACGTGATCGCCATCGATCACTCGCTGCTCGCGACGGTCACTGCGGTCGTCGGCGCCATTGCCACCGATCTCAGCGGCAACGCCGTCATCCATGTTGACGCCAATGACAGCATCACGCTCAACGGCGTGTCGGCGACGGCGCTCGCCTTGCATCTGACCGACTTCCATATCCTTTAGCGCGATCCGAACTGAAATACCGTCTTCCCGTTATGGGGAAGAATTTTGGCGCGCGCCCACAGTAGTTCCACGAATTGCCGCGTTCGCCTTGCTCGCGTAGCCAGTGTTTGGGACCGGCGGGGGCGGGGAACACAGATCATGTTTGCGTCGCAGATGAATCCGGCGGCACCGCCGGTCCGCTGCGCCTGCGTCGTCGGCACGCGGCCGGAAGTGATAAAAATGGCGCCGGTGATCCGCCGGCTTGCCGATGCCGGCTGGGCAAGCCCGATCGTCGTCAGCACCGGCCAGCAGGACCAGCTGCTCGAGCGCGCGCTCGCCGAATTCCGCCTGCGGGCCGACCACGCCATCCCCTATGACGCCAAGGCGGCGAATGTGGCGCCGGTGTTCGCCGCGATCGTCGGCAAGCTCGACGCCGCCTTCGGGACGATCCGTCCGGCGCTGGTGATCGCGCAAGGCGACACGAGCTCGGTCTTTGCTGCGGCGCTGGCGGCGTTCTACCGGCGAATTCCCTTCGTGCATGTCGAAGCGGGGCTGCGCACCGGCGATTTCACCGCGCCGTTTCCGGAGGAGTTCCACCGCCGCGCCATCGCGGTCGCGACCGCCTTGCACTGCGCGCCGACCGAGACTGCCGCTGCGCACTTGCTGAGCGAGAACACGCCTGAGGACCGCATTCTGATCTGCGGCAATACGGTGATCGACGCGCTGTTGGAGACGGCGGCCGGGCGTCCGGCGCCGCCGGCCGACTTTCCCGAGGCGCTGCGCACCATTCTGCTCACCGCGCACCGGCGCGAGAACTTCGGCGAGCCGCTGCGCGAGGCGCTGACCGCGATCCGCACCTTCGTCAATCTGACGCCCGACACCGCGGTCTATTTTCCGGTCCACCCAAACCCGGCGGCGCGCTCGGTGGCCTACGAGGTCTTCGATGGCCATGAACGGGTCGTGCTTGCCGAGCCGGTTTCATACGGCGAGATGGTCGGCGCCATGCAGCGCGCCTGGCTGATCGTCACCGACTCGGGCGGCTTGCAGGAGGAGGGGCCGGCGCTGGGCAAACCGGTGCTGGTGCTGCGCGACGTGACCGAGCGGCCGGAGGCGGTTGATGCCGGCGCCGTGCGCGTCATCGGCACCTCGCGCAGCCGCGTGTTCCAGGCGCTCATGGATCTTTATTGCAGCGAGCACGCCTACCAGCGCATGGCGCGCCCGATCTTCCCCTATGGCGACGGCCACGCCGCGCGGCGCATCGTCGCGGCCATCCACAGCCGCTTTGGCAAACCGGCCACCCAAACGATGCGGGCGGCCGGATGAGGTTCAGGCGGCGCTCAGCGCCTGCTTCGGCAGCTTCGCCTTGGTGAGCCAGAAATCGTTGATGCTCCTGACCAGCATCTCGAAGGCTTCGAGCTGCACCGGCTTGCGCAGGTAGCAGTTCGCCTGCAGCCGGTAGCCCTTGGCGATGTCGGCCTCGGCGTCGGAAATCGTCAGAATGACCGTGGGGATCGTCTTCAGGCCATTGTCCAACTTGACCTGCTCCAGCACCTCGAGACCGCCCATCTTCGGCAGGTTCAAGTCGAGCAGGATGAGGTCGGGCCGCGGGCAATTGGCGTATTCGCCCCACTGTCGCAGGAACGCCATCGCTTCGACGCCGTCGCTCGCGACATGCAGGCGCACCAGATTGTTGGCGACGCGGAACACTTCCTGCATCAACCGCACGTCGCCGGGGCTGTCTTCGACCAGCAGGACTTCGATAGTCATGTCCTTGTTTTCGGCCGTATTCACTCTCATGCTTTGCTCCCGCATCCAGGCCAGGTGAATATGAAAGTCGAGCCCGTGCCGGGCTTCGACTCGACTGCGATCTTGCCGCCGTTCAGCTCGACGATCTTCTTGCACATGGCCAGCCCCATGCCGGTGCCGGCGTATTCCCCGCGCTTGTGCAGCCGCTGGAACATGCCGAAGATCCTGTCGAAATATTGCGGCTCGATGCCGATGCCGTTGTCGCGCACCGAGAAGGTCCAGTCGTCGCCGTGGCGCGCCGCGGAAATATGGACTTCGGGGACGCTGTCCTTGTTCTGATACTTGATGGCGTTGCCGACCAGGTTCTGCAGCAGCTGTACGAGCTGCATTTCGTTGCCGTGTACCATCGGCAGGGCGTCGTGCGTGATCCTGGCGCCGCTTGCTTCGGTCGCGCCGCGCAGGTTTTTCATTGCTTGCTCGAATGCCTTTTCGCTCGAAATTTCGTCGGTGGCGGTGTCGTGTGCGCCGATTTTGGCATAGGCGAGCAGGTCTTGAATCAGCCGCTGCATGCGGGCTGCGCCGTCGACGGCGAAGCCGATGAATTCATCGGCGTCGCGGTCGAGCTTGCCCTTGTAGCGCCGCGCCAGCAGTTCGGTGTAACTCGCCACCATGCGCAGCGGCTCCTGCAGGTCGTGCGAGGCGATATTGGCGAACTGCGCCAACTCCTCGTTGGAGCGGTTCAACTCGGCGATCTTTTCGCGCATGCGCGCGTCGGCCTCCTTGCGGGCGCTGACATCGACGACGACGCCGAGCACCAGAAAACCCCGCGATGTCCGCACCGGATTGAGGGCAATTTCGACGGGAAATTCTCGACCGTCCTTGCGCAGCCCGAACAGGTCGCCGCGGACTTCCATGCGGCGCGGCATCGGCTGGCTATTGTACGTTTCGCGTTGGCGGGAGTGGCGGTTGCGCAGCCGCTCCGGCAGCAGCATATCGACGGACTGGCCGATCAGTTCGTCGCGCTGATAGCCGAACTGGTTTTCGAGTTCGCGGTTGACCAGCACGATTGCGCCCGCCTCGTCGGCTGCGAGCATACCGCAAGGAGAAAAATCGACGGCCTGCCGTAAAATTGCCGCGAGTTCGTCTGCATCTCTCCGCGCGTCCGTTCGCCGGCCGGCGGATCGGATCGCCGCCGCCTGAGGCGGAGAGCCGCCGCGGTTCATCGTAAATCGCTTGCCACGGATTTTTATTGTCCACCATTGCCGCGCGACTGTCGTGTGTAGAAGTGCTTAGGCCGCTAAAATTTTCATGCGGCTTTGACTTAATGCCGCGCCGCCCGCGCAAGGTTGCCAAGGCGTTAGCAAGGCACGCCGGCGGTAGTAGTTCCCCGAATTGTTGAAGTTACGGAGTTCCCTTATGCGGGTCCCGACTCGGGGGAGTTCGGAGCCAAATCACGGCTCTTTTGGCGATCGGCCGTACGGGGCGGGGAGGCGCGAGCGCCGGCGCCACGGCATGACGGGGCTATATGGACGCACTGACGCCGGCGGTCGTCGATTACCTGCGGTTCGTTGAAGCGCTGGCGGTTGTCGTTGCCCTGGTCACCGCCATCTCCAGCGGCGACGACGTTTTCGTCGACATCTACTACTGGATCCTGCACGTGCTCGGCGGGCAGAAGGCCAAGGACCGGGTGTTGGCTCGTTCGGTGCAGGAGACGATTCGCCTGCCGGAGCGGCCGTTCGCCATCATGGTACCGGCCTGGCACGAGCACGACGTCATCCATGCGATGGTGGCGACCAATTCGCGGCTGCTCACCTACAGGAATTACCACTATTTCATCGGCGTCTACCAGAACGACCGCGCCACCCTCGATGAAGCCTGCCGCGCGCAGCGCGATTGCAGCAACGTGCACATCGTCGTGGTGCCGCGCGACGGGCCGACCAGCAAGGCCGACTGCCTCAACGTCATCCTGCACGGCATCCTCGATTGCGAAGTGAAGATGGGGCGGAATTTCGCCGGCATCGTGCTGCATGACGCCGAAGACTTCATTCATCCGCACGAGATTGCGGTGTTCAACTCGCTGATCGGCACGCAATTCGATTTCGTGCAGTTGCCGGTGTTCTCCTTCAAGCAATCGCTGCGCGACGTGGTCGGCGGCATCTACATGGACGAATTCGCCGAGGTGCACACCAAGGACCTGCTGGTGCGCAAGCACATGAGCGGGCTCATCCCCTGCGCCGGCGTGTCGGCCTGCTTCAGCCGCGACGCGGTGGTGCAGCTGGTGCAGAGCAACATGGGCGCCATGTTTCAGATTTCGAGCTTCACCGAGGACTACGACATCGCCTTCCGCCTGCGCGCGCTCGGCCTGCGCACAACCTTCGCCTCGTGCCCGGTCAACTACACCATCGACACCAACGAGGGCAAAAAGACGCCGACCTTCATTGAGCGCGAAATGCCGATCGCGACGCGCGAATTCTTTCCCTCCAATCTGCGCAGCGCCTACCGGCAGCGCGCGCGCTGGCTGGTCGGCATCGTCTTTCAGGGCACCGCCACGCACGGCTGGGGCGGCGGCGCCGGCACGTTCTATTTCCTGCTGCGCGACCGCAAGGGCATTCTCACCGGCCCGACGGTGATGGTCGGCTACTTCATCGTCGCCAATTTCATGCTGATCAAGCTCTACCTCGACAGCGTCGGCCACGGCGAATTGTTCAACCTGAGCCTGCTGTCACGAGACTGGGTGATCGATCTGCTGTTCCTCAATCTGCTTTTCCTCATCTGGCGCATCATGCACCGCATGCTTTTCACCACGATCATTTACGACTGGAAGCACGGCCTGATGTCGGCGCCGCGGCTGATCGTCGCCAACTTCGTCAACTTCTTCGCCGCCATGCATGCGACGCAGATTTACGTCGGCCACCGCGTCAGGGGGACACCGCTGGTGTGGGACAAGACCTCGCATTCCTATCCGGTGCAGATGCAGCAGCAACAGCGTGCGCGTACGAAGGTGGCGGATTGATCGGCGATGAAGTGTCCGCTGCCTTCAATCAGGATGGTGCTTGCAGCGGCACTACTGTTCACCGGCGTGGTGGCGACGGCGCAGGAGGCGGTCGTACCCATTCCGGCAGGGCGAGCGCCGCCCGCTAAGCCGGCGCCCGGCGGTCTCGACCTGATCGATGCGTTGTCGCGGGCCGGCCACAAGCCTGAGGCGCTCGCCGAGGCCGACCGCCTCATTGCCGGCGGCAAGGCAAGCGCGCTGCTTTACGCGCAGCGCGGTTTTCTGCGGCGCGAGCTCAACGATCTTGCCGGCGCTATCGCCGATTTCACCGCGGCACTTGCCGGGGAGGGTCTCGACCCCGGCCAGCGCCATAACGTCGAGGCCGGGCTTGCGGAGGCCAAGGCGGTGCAAAGCCGCACTGAGGCGCAAGATGCGCTGACGCGCGCGCAAGCCGACCTCGGCAGCAACGACTTTGCCGCCGCCGCCGACGAGGCGCAGACCGTGCTCGAGCGCGATCCGACGTCGCAAGCCGCCATGTTGCTGCGCCTGCAGGCCCTGATCGGCGCGGAGCGGCGGGCGCGGGCCCTGTCGGAAGCCGACGATTTCGTGCAACGCGCGCCGGACAATGTCGCGCTGCGCGCCCAGCGCGGTTTCTTGCGGCGCGAGCGCGGTGATCCGCAAGGCGCCATCGAGGATTTCACCGCGGCGCTCGGCGCCAAGGGCCTCACCCCCGGGCAGCAGACCAACGTCAAGGCCGCGCTCGCCGAGGCGCAAGCCGCGGTCAAGCAGGCGGCGGATGCCGCCAAGACCGCTCTCGAGCAGGAGAAACGCGCGCTTGTCGCGCCGCAGTCCGCGCCGGGAGCGCAAGGCAAGCCCGCGCCGCCCGCCGATGCCGACACGCTGATCGCCCGCGGCAACGCGCCGGGCTGGGCCTATGTCGAGCGCGGCCTCAAGCGGCGCAAGGCCAATCAGCTCAGAGGCGCGATCGACGATTTCGACGCGGCGCTGAAAGCACGCGATCTCGACGCCAAGGCGGCGGGCGACGTTCGTTATGCCCGCGCCGAGGCGACCGCGACGCTCGCCGAGAAAAACGGCAGACCGCTGATGGCGGAAGCCTCCTACCGCGAGCTGTTGCGCACCGACCCGAAGCAGGCCGACGGCTGGTTCAAGCTCGGCTATCTGCTGATGAAGCATAACCACAAATTGGAAGGTGCCGACGCACTGAGCCGAGGGCTTTCGCAGCGCCCGGTCGCCACCGCCTATCTCGACGCCGCCAACGCCTACATCCTCTCGAACGCGCCGCTCGCCTCGAAGGATTATCGGCAGGGCATCGACCGCTGGTATGCGGGCGATCCGAGCGTCAAGGGCCGCACCGCGACCGATCTCGAGCGCATCAAAAACCAAGTCGTGCAGGCCGATAACTCGGTGCAGACCAGCGTTGCCGTTGGCTCCATCAGCGGCCGCCCGCTCGCGGCCGGCGGCACCAACAATGCCGCCGGCGGCGAGAGCCGCGTGCGTTTCGACGGCCGCTATCTGCCCGCGGTCCCCGGGCTCGAAGCTTTCGTCGGCGGTTTGACCGACAAGGACGCCAACGGCACGCGTGAATCCGATAGCGGCGTCGGGTTGCGCTACCGGCCGATCCCCGACCTCAATTTCTATCTCGGCGGCATGCTCGACCATTTCTACGAGCCGAAGCCGGAAACCGAATTCATTCCGATCTGGGGCCTCGGCCTCGGTGCCGACGCTTACCCTTATGCCGAGGGCTGGAAGCCGTATTGGGACTTCGGCACCTTCGGCTCCTGGCGCACGCGCGACCACCGCGTGCTCGAGGACGTGCACGCCAATGCCGGGCTGCTGTACGAGTTGCGCGGGCGGCCGCGCGCCGCGGTCGGCCCGGCGGTGCTGGCGGTCGCCGGCTTCGACAACAAGGCCGGCACGCCCTGGGCGGCCGGCATCGGGCCGACGCTGCTCGCCTATCTCTGGGGCGGCGGCGACAAATACCGCTCCTACGACGCGGTGATCTCGTTCCAGGTCGGCTACATCTTCAGCGTCGGCTACGACAAGCGGCAGAGCGGCTGGCGCGCCGTGCTGGGCGTCACGTTCTGACCGTTTCTTCGAAACGTGCCGAGCTCGTCATGCCCGCGCTTGTCGCGGGCATCCACGCCTTCCTCAATCGCCCAAGGCGTGGATGGCCGGAACAAGTCCGGCCATGACGTCGAGCGTGCATTCAGTCCGCCGCCGCCGGCTCGGCGACCAGAAGGCGCATGATATCGTCCTGCACTTTTTTCCGCTCCGACTCGCCGCTGACGTCGGTGAGCCGCGCCTCGTAGGCGATGCGCGCCGGGCGGTGGAACAGCATCAGCCGGTCGCCGATCTCCATCGCTTCGTTGATCTGGTGGGTGATGAACACCGCGGTCTTGTGGCTCTGCCGCACCAGGCGCACGAACTCGGCGCGCAGGTCGCGCGCCGTCATCTCGTCGAGCGCGGAGAACGGCTCGTCGCACAGCAGGATTTCCGGATCGACCGCGAAGGCGCGCGCGATCGACACGCGCTGGCGCATGCCGCCGGACAACGCGTGGGGATAATCGTGCTCGTGGCCGGACAGCCCCAGCCGTTCGAGCCAGCGCCGCGCCGTCTCCTCGGCTTTTTTTGGGTCGGTGTTGAGGATCTGCAGGCCGAGCATGACGTTGTCGAGCGCGCTGCGCCACGGCATCAGCCGGTCGTTCTGGAACACGATGCCGATCTTGCCGCGGAAGAACTCGAACTCGCGGAACGGGTCGTGACCGAGCACGCTGACCCCGCCGGAGCTTGCCTCGGTCAGCCCGGCGACGATGTTGAACATGGTCGACTTGCCGCAGCCGGTCTTGCCCAGCACCGCGACGATCTCGCCCTTGGCGATCTCGAAGGACAGCTTGTCGACCGCGAGGAAATCGCCGCGACCGTCCGGCCGGCGGAACGTCTTGCTGACGTTTTTGAAACTGATGACGGGTTCAGCAATGTTCATGCGCATGACCCTTGTCCGAAAACCGGTTCCCACTCTTCGGGGGTCATGCGGCTCACATCGCCCGTTCGGACACCGCGCGGTAGCGCAGCGCCCAGGCCTCGATCATGTTGATCGCCTGCTGCACCACCAGCACGAAGATCACGAGCTGCAGCGTCCAGGCCATGGCGCCGGCCATGTCGAACAGCTGCTGCTGGCGCAGCAATTCGTAGCCGACGCCGCCGGTCGCGCCGACCAGCTCGGCGACCACCACGACGCGCGCGGCGTTGCCGAGGTTGACCTTCCAGGCGGTCAGGATGCCCGGCACGATGGTCGGCACGATCAGCACGCGGAACAGCGTCCACCGGGAGGGCCGGAACGACATGGTCATCTCGAACAGGTCCTTCGACATCGAGCGGAAGGCGTCGAGAATCTGGAAGGTGAAGGCCGGCAGCGTGGTGATCACCATGATGAACAGCACGCGGAACTCGACGCCCCTGAACCAGATGATGGCGAACACCACCCAGGACAGCGCCGGAATGCCTTGAAAGAAAGTCAGCACCGGCGACAGCACGTTCTCCATCGTTCGCGACTGGCCGATCATCATGGCCAGCACCGCGCCGAGCACGAACGCGCCCGTCAGGCCGCCGAAGATGCGCATGGCGGTGAGCAGCACGTCGACGAACAGCGAGCCGGTGACCAGCACCTCGACGGTGCGGCTGACGATCTCCGGCACCGGCGGGAACAGATAGTGCGGGAAGATATAGGACAATACCTGCCAGCCCGCCGCCAGCACGAGAATGCCGGCGGCGCCCTGCAGGATGCGCGTTGCGCGCGCGCGCATCATTTCATCGGCTTCGTGTAAACGGTGCTGTTCGACGGCATCGCTTTGAAGTAGCCGACGTCGACGCCCGCCTTGTAGACGCCGTCGATCTGCTTTTCGAGCTCGCCCGCCGGCTCAACGTTCATGCCGAGCCGGTCGTTCGCTTTGATCAGCGACACCAGCGCCTCGCGGTCGGCCGGCGTCGACTTCGGCGCGATCAGTGCCGCCGACTCCTCCGGATGCGCGGCGATATAGTCGCCGGCCTCCTTATAGGTCGCGTAGAGCTTCGGGATCAGCGCCTGGTTCTGCGCGATCCAGTCGTCATGCGCGGCAAGGCCGAGATAGGGGATGCGCTCGCCGCCGGCGAAGCTCTTCCAGGTCTTGGCCATCGCGGTGTCGAGCATGCGGATCGCGGGCTTCTTCGCCTTCAAGAGCGTATAGGCCGGCTCCCAGAGCTGAATCGCGTCGGCGCGGTCGGCAAGCGCGTAGCCGACCAGGCCGGGCGGCGCGGTATTGACCACCTTGATCTTGGAGACATCGGCGCCGAGCTGCTTGGCGAAGAACTCGAACATCACGAAGTTGGTGGTCGAGGCGGCGGCGGCGAGCTCCTTGCCCTCGAGATCCTTGACGGTCTTGATCTCGGGCCGCGAGGTGACGACGGTGCCCCAGAAGTCGAACAGGTTGAACAGGTACTTCACCTTGACGCCGCGCGCGTCGGCAAGGCCGACGGTCAAGACCGCGGCGCTGCCGCCGACCTTGAACTCGCCGGAGTTGAACTGGGTCGTATAGGCATCCGGCGGCCGCTCGACGAAGTCGATGTCGAGGCCGTGCTCGGTGTCGAAGTGCTTGGCCTTGATCACCGGCGGCATGAAGGCGCCGAGCGATGGAAAGCCGAACACGACGATTTGAATCTTGGCCGGCGCCTGCGCGGCGGCGGGCGCCGGGGCGAGTGCCGCCGCGGCAACGGCCGCGAGCGCAAAGCTTGCGGCGCGCAGCAATCTAAAAAGGCCCTTCATTCAATCCTCCTGATTTCCAGTGGCATTGGTCAGGCCGCTTGCCGCGGCGCTTGTCATTGAATCTTGAACAGCTTTTGCGCGAGACCGCCATTGATCGCGGCGGCTCTGCTCCTTGGTCAGCCCGGCTTCGGCGACGATCTTCATCGGCTCCAGGTCGCCGATCGGGAACGGCATGTCGGAGCCCATCATCAGCCGCTCGCTGCCGAGCATCTCGATGACGAATCTGAGCACACGAACGTCGTGCAAAATGGTGTCGGTGTAGATGCGCGACAGCGCCTCGACCGGATCGCCGACGCCGGGGGTGATGGCGGCGTTGCGCTTCAGCCGGCCGAGCACGAAGGGCAGGGCGGCGGCGCCCATCGGCGCAAAGAACTTGACGTTCTTGTACTTGGTGACGTGCCCCGCCGAGATCAGATGCGCCATGGCGACCGCGGCGTCGGTGATGCGGCCGAGGCCATTGGCGAGGCCAAAGTCGTTGACGCGCACGTCGCCGGCATCGAAGCTCGGATGGATATGGATGAGGGCGCCGGTCTCGTCGGCCGCGCGCCAGAACGGGTCGAGGTCGGCGGCGTCGAGCACGCTGCCGACGCCGCGCGGCAGCGTGCCGATCATGGCGCCGGGAAAGCCGGCCTTGCATCGCATCCTTGAGCACCGCCGCGGCGCGCGCGCCGTCGCCGAGCGGCACGGTGGCGAGCGGCACGAAACGCGGCTCGGCTTTGGCGGTGGCGAGCAGATCTCGTTGATCAGCCGCGCCCAGGCCTCGCCTCGGCGCCCGGCAATTCGTAGCCGAACATGTCGACCCAGCCGCCGACCACTTGCTTGTCGATGCCGTTCTTGGCCATCCAGTCCACCCGCGCCGGAATGTCGGTCAGCGCCTTGGCCACCGGCCGCGTCGGCTTGCCGCCGGCAAAGGCAGAACGCGAGGCCGCCGTCGCCCTCGATCTGCCTCACGTTCGGAAAGCGCGCCGCGTCCTTGCGGATCGCGGCCAAGAAGATCCGGCGGCACCAGGTGGGCATGGCAGTCGACGATCATTCGTTGTCCTTCCTGCGCGCGCCCGGCGATCAGGTCGCCGAGCTTGGCGACCTTGATCGGCAGCGTATTGACGGAGATGCCGAGCGGCCGGATGGCGTCGTTGATGGCATTGGCGATCGCCGCCGGCGCGCCGAGATAGCCGCTCTCGCCCGAGCCCTTCTGCCCGAGCACGGTGTAGGGCGAGGGCGTCTCGTGATCGACGATCTCGACCGGCGGCACCTCGTGCGAGGACGGCAGCAGATAATCCATGAAGGTCTGCGCCACGAGCTGGCCCTCGTCGCTATAGGCGAACTCCTCGTAGAGCGCCGCGCCGATGCCGTGGGCAATGCCACCCATGGTCATGCCGCGCACGATCTTCGGGTTGATCTGCGTGCCGCAGTCATGGCCGAGGCGGTAGCGCACGATCTGCGGGTGGCCGAGATCGGGATCGATCGCGACCAGCAGCAGATGGAATTCGAACGAGAAGCACGGATACATCTGCACGCGGCCGTCCGCGCTCGGCAGCGTGCCGCCGGTCGGCACCTGATAGACGTGCTCGACCGCAAGACCCGGCTCCATGCCCGCCGGCATGCGGTGAAAATTGCGGTAGGCGATCTGCACCAGATCGGCCCAGTTGCGCTTGGTCTGCGGCGCGTTGCGGTCGGAGACAGTGCCGCGCTCGTACACCGCGCGCTCGAGCGGAATGCCGAGGTCGTGAGCGCCGATCGCGGTCAGCTTGTCCTTCAGCTTCTGCGCGGCGTGGAACGCGGCGCCGCCGAGCATGATCGCCATGCGGCTGCCGACCGGCGTGCCGCTCGGCAGCGAATTCAAGGAATCCGGCCGCGTCACCCGCACCAGGTCGGGATCGACCTCCAGCACCTCGCCGACCACGGTGCCGACCAGCGTTTCGTGGCCTTGGCCCGAGGAGGTGGTGTGCATGGTCGCAGTGATGGCGCCCATGCCGTCGATGTTGATGCGGCAGGAGTCCATGAAGGTCGAGGTGGTGATCGCCGGATTGAGCAGCGCCTCGAAGGTGGCGTTGCCGCCGGACGGCTCGAGGCAGGCGGCGATGCCGATGCCGGCGAGCTTGCCTTGCGCGCGCAGCCGCTCGCGCTCCTTCTTCAGCTCGTCGTAGATCGCCGCTGCCCGCGACCTTCTCGGCCACGGTGTGGTAGTCGCCGCTGTCGTAGGTGGTGCCGCTGGGGATGAGATAGGGGAATTCGTCGGCGCGGATCAAATTGCGCCGCCGCACCTCCAGCGGATCGAGGCCGAGCGTGTTGGCGACCTCGTCCATGCAGCGCTCCAGCGCGAGATTGGTCGGCGCCTGGCCGAAGCCGCGCACCGCGTCCTGCGTCGTCTTGTTGGTGACGACGGCGATGGCGCGGTACTCGACGCTTGCGATCTTGTAGGGGCCGACGATGGCGCCGATCGGCTTGCCGAGCTGAAAAGGTGACCGTCCGGCATATGCGCCGAGATTTTCCAGCGCCCGCATCTTCATCGAGCGCACGATGCCGGCATCGTCGAAGGCGACCTCGACGTCGAACAGCCGCTCCGGCCCGTGGGCGTCGCCGCCGCGCATGTTCTCGAGCCGGTCCTCGATCAGCCGCACCGGAAAGCCGAGCCGGCGCGTCAGATAACCTGCGAGCACCGCATGCTTGATGCCGCGCTTGACGCCGTAGCTGCCGCCGACGTCGACGTCGTGGTGCACGCGCACCGATGTGGTCGGGATCTTCAGCGCCAGGCCAACCTGGTCGGCAAAGCGCGGCATCTGGATCGAGGCATAAACGTCGAGCAATTCGCGCCACGGGTCCCAGTTCGCCACCACGCCGAAGGTCTCGATCGGCACCGTCGAGGAGCGGCCCCATTTCACCCGCAGCTTGAGCTTGCGCGGGCTGGCGGCGAAATCCTTCGCGACTTCGCCCCAGACGAAGGTCTTGTCGAGCAGCACGTTCGAGCCGTGCTTCTCGTGCACCAGCGGGCTGCCTTTCTCGAGCGCCTCCTCGGCGTCGAGCACGAAGGGCAGGGGCTCGTAGTCGATCTCGATCGCTTCGGCGGCGTCTTCGGCGAGCGCGCGAGTGTCGGCGACGACCGCCGCCACCCATTCGCCGGAATAGCGCGCGGTCTCGAAGGCGAGCGGCCGCCGCGGCACGTTCGGGGTGTCGAGGCCCGTCATCAACGGCGTGGTCGCCGCGGCGAGCTCGGCGCCGTCGAGCACGTAATGCACGCCGGGCATTTTCAGCGCCGCGGTCTTGTCGATGCTCTTGATGCGCGCCGCCGCGTAGGGGCAGGTGACCAGCGCCACGTGCTTGGTGTTGGGCAGATCGACATCGGCGACGAAATTGCCCTTGCCGGCGACGAAGCGGCGGTCCTCGCGCACGCGGCGGTCGGTCGCGACATAGCGGTGGTGCGTCTCGCTCATCGCGTCTCCTTCGGCCGATTGGCGCCGCGCATGCGCTCGGCGGCAAGCGCGATCGCCTCGACGATCTGCGCGTAGCCGGTGCAGCGGCACAGATTGCCGGAGATCGCCTCGACGATCTCCTCGCGCGTCGGCTCCGGATTATTGGCGAGCAGCGCGTGCGCGGTCAGGATCATCGCCGGCGTGCAATAGCCGCACTGCATGCCGTGCGTTTCGCAGAAGGCGTCCTGGATCACCGACATCTCGCCTGGCCCCGGCGTGACACCTTCGATGGTGGTGATCGCCGAGCCTTCCGCTTGCGGCGCGAACATCAGACAGGAGCGCGCAGCGACCCCGTCGATCAGCACGGTGCAGGCGCCGCAGACGCCGTGCTCGCAGCCGGCATGGGCGCCCTTCAAGGCCAGCACGTCGCGCAAGGTATCGAGCAGCGTGGTGCGCGGCTCGACCTCGAGCGTTTGCGTCTTGCCGTTGACGGTGAGCTCAATGCGCATGAGGCGTCTTTCCTTGCGCGTGGTCGCGCGCGTCGGCGACGGCGCGCAGCGCGAGGCTTAATGCCGCGCGGCGGCGATATTCGGCGCTGGCGTGCGGATCGGAATTCGGCTCGATGTCGGCAAGCGCCGCGCGCACCGCCTCGCGCGCCTTCGCCTCGTCAAGCGCCGAGCCGGTCAGCGCCTTTTCCGCGCTGTCGAGGCGGATCGGAAAATCGGTGGCCGCGCCGATGCCGATGGCGATGCGCCTGGCCTTGCCGTCTTCGCCGAGCTCGACCTGCGCCGCGGCGGCGACGAAGGCGAAATCGCTGCGCCGCGCGCTGACCTCGTGGAAGCCGACGCCGACGCGTCCGCGCCACACCGGAAAGCGCACGGCGGCAAGGCAGGCGCTGGCCGGCAGGCTCGTCGTCATCGGCCCGACGAAGAAATCGCGCGCCGCGACCTCGCTGGTCTTGCCGTTTTCGCGGTAGTGCAGGCTGGCGTCGAGCGTCACCGCGACCAGCGCCAGCTCCGCCGCCGGATCGGCATTGGCGAGCGAGCCGCCGATGGTGCCGCGCGCCCGTGTCGCGGCGTGGCCGATGAACGGCACCGCGCGCGCCAGCAGCGGCAGCTTGGCCGCGACCAGCGCATCGCGCTCGATCGCGCTTTGCCGCGTGGTCGCGCCGATGGCGACGCCGTCGCCGTCCTCCCGGATATAGGAGAGCGCGGCGATGCGGTTGATATCGATCAGCCGCGTCGGCCGCGCCAGCCGCATCACCATCATCGGCACCAAAGTCTGCCCGCCGGCAATGACGCGCGCGTTGTCGTCGGCGGCGAGCCACGCGCAGGCCTCGTCGATGTCGCCGGCGCGGGAATACTCGAACGGGGCTGCTTTCATGAAACCGGCACTGTTGCGGCGCGATATTGTCGATGCGCAACGGTATCGTTAAAGTCCGCGCCGGTTAATCGCAACCCGAATTCCGGAAAGATTTCATATCGCGAATAGCTGGCTTGCCGCTTGCGCAGATTGGGAGACCGTCCATGCCCCGCCACAAGAACTATAACCCCCACGGCGTCATTCCGGCGGTGCTGCTGCCGTTCGAGACCGACCTCTCGATCGACGAGGCGAACTTCCGCCGCCACCTGCGCGACGTCGCGTCGGTCGAGGGGCTTTCCGCCATCACTATCAACGCCCATTCGACCGAAGTCGGCTCCTGCACCTTCGACGAGCAGAAACGCGTGCTCGACATCGCCCAGGACGAGATCAGCGACAAATTGCCGCTGATCAACGGCATCTGGGCCGACGGTTCGCTCGAAGCGGCGCGGCTTGCGCGCATGGCGGAGCAGGGCGGCGCCTCGGCGCTGCTCGTTTTTCCGCCGGCGCCGTTCACGCTCGGACAAAATGCGGCGATGGCGCTGGCGCATTTCAGGCGCATCGCCGATGCCACCGACCTGCCGCTGATCGTCTTCCAGTATCCGTTGGCAACCGGGCAGGGCTATCCGAAAGATACGCTGCTCGAGCTGGTCGAGGAAGTGCCCATGATCCGCGCCATCAAGGACTGGATCGGCAACGTGCCGCACCACGAATGGCACGTGCGCACGTTGCAGAACTTGGCCCGCCCGGTGAACGTGCTCACCACGCACTCATCGTGGCTGTTCGCCTCGCTGGTCACCGGCTGCAACGGCCTGTTGTCGGGTTCCGGCAGCGTCATCGCCGATCTGCAGGCGCGGCTGTTCCGCGCGGTGCAAGGCAACGACATGGCGGAGGCCAAGCGCCTTGCCGACCGCATCGAGCCGACCGCGCGCGTATTCTACGCCGATCCCTTCGTCGACATGCACAACCGCATGAAGGAAGCGCTGGTGCTGCTCGGCAAATTGCCGCGCGCCGTGGTGCGCCCGCCGCTGGTCAAGCTCGAACGCGCCGAGATTGCGCGCATCCGCGAGGCGCTGATCGAGGCGGGGCTGCTCGACAGGAACGCGCGCGACGCGGCCTGACGCAAATCGTTGTTTGCGCGGTCAGGCTGTTCGATAAAGAGCGTTTGCCTCTTCGAACAGTTTCATGTTCTTCGCCACATCGTAGCGGCCCTCTTGCAGGGTCTCCGGATCCCATTCGCTGCGCTCGGCAGCGAAGAAGTCCCCGCCGTAGACGTGGATGGCGCCGGTCAGTTTCGGGATCGGGTTGGTTACGGAATGAATGATATTATGGCCGAGCGGCTCGGCGTCCGTCTCGGACAGCGCCTGCGCACCCGCAGCTTCGAGCTTGCCGCCGCCACCGGGCACGCGGCGCCAGAAGATGTTGTCTTCGCGGCCGGTATAGATGCCGATCACCGCCCACATCTGATGATTGTGAGGCATGATCGTCATGCGCGGCGCCCAGATCACGTTCAGGATCGTCAAGTCGCTGGAATGGTAGAGCTTCTGCACTTCGGACCGCTTCGGATCGCCCAAGCCCTTGAGGACGGCCGCGGGGTCCGACACTGCGCGCGCCACGACCTCACGGACGCTTTTGTGCGACTTGTCGGCTGCCAACGCGGCACGGCAATCTGGAGACGAACTGGTCGAGGTCGAACATGGTCACCCCCTTTTTTGAGTGCCTATCCAATTACACGATCGCAAACTCGGTGTTGAGCCGGTCGGTCACCAGCATACTTCCCGGATAATGCGTGATGCAGAACTCCGGCTTCACCGTCGCGATCACCGATTGCGGCGTCACGCCGCAGGCCCAGAACACCGGGATTTCGCCGGCCTTGATCGGCACCGCGTCGCCATAGTCGGGCTGTCATCACATCGGCGATGCCGATCGCTTCGGGATGACCGACCTGCACCGGCGCGCCATGCACGCGCGGATAGCGGCCGGTGATCTCGACCGCGCGCTGTGCGTCGGCTGGCGTCATCGGCCGCATCGACACCACCATCGGCCCGTGGAACGCCCCGGCGGGCACGGTTGCCACGCTGGTACGGTACATCGGCACGTTGCTGCCGCAGGCAATGTGGCGCAGCTCGATGCCCGTCCGCCATCAGCGCTTCTTCGAAGGAGAACGAGCAGCCGATAACGAAGCTGACCAGATCGTCGCGCCAGTAGTCGGTGATGTCGTCCGGCTCGGCGACCAACTCGCCGTTTTGCCAGACGCGGTAGCGCGGCAGGTCGGTGCGGATGTCGAGATCGGCGCCGAGCTCCGGCACGCGCGGATCGCCCGGCGGCGACATGCCGATCAGCGGGCAGGGCTTGGGGTTGAGATCGCAGAAGCGCTGGAAGTCGGCGGCAAGCCGCTCGGGCAAGATGGCGAGGTTGCCCTGCACGTAGCCGGGCGCAAGCCCCGCCGTCGGTCCGCGATGGCTGCCTGCGCGCACCGCAAGCCGCGCGGCAATGCCCGTATCGAGGCCCGTGCCTAAAGATACGTCATCGGTGCGGCGAAGCGGGACAATAGCCATCGGCGCCTCCATTTGGATTAGCGAAAGTCTAGCACCGGAACCGAGCCTTAAATAGCGGTTGAAAACGGCCCCCGGATCGCGTTTGCTTGGGCCACAACGAGCGCGCAGAGCCTGTCAAAGGCCGGCGACGGGAGGTGGCGATCATGCGTGTCGCGACGTTTTCAGCCGCGCTGATTGGCGTTGCGGCTCTGCGCGCCGGTATGGGGGCGCCGTTCAAGTCCGGCATTCGTCGGTTCAACTTATTTGACGTCCGCGCAAAAGCGCGGATGTTTTGTTTTGCTGTGGGAGCGACCTGAAATCTTCCAGAGGGAGGGAGTGAGCGATGACTGAAAAGTGGAGACAGGAAAGCTGGGCGAAGGGCTATTGGTACGACGGCAAGGTTACGCGTCGTACCCTCGTCGGCTATGGCGCCGGCGCGATCGGCGGCATGATGCTGGTGCCGGCGCCGTGGCGCGAGGCCTTCGGCGCGGCCAAGCCCTATAAGGTCGGCTCCGAGCAGCCGCTGTCCGGTCCCGGCGCCGCCGGCGGCAAGACCGCGGTGGTCGGACTGCAGATGTCCGCCGACCACATCAACAAGAGCGGCGGCATCAACGGCCGTCCGGTGCAACTCGTCATCGTCGACGACGAGTCCAAGCCCGACGTTGCCCGCCGCAAGTCGCAGAAGATGGTGGAAGAAGACGGCATCGACGTGCACGTCGGCGGCTTCCTCTCCAACATCTGCATCGCCTGCATGCCGGTGTGGCAGGAGGCCAAGATCGTCAACATGATCAGCGTCTGCCTCGACACCACGCTGACCACCAGCGCCTGCAACCGCTACTCGTTCCGCCTGCACGACTACGCGCCGGCGCAGGCGGTGGCGATGGCGCCGACGCTGACCAAGATGGGCAAGAAGTGGCACATCGCCTTCAGCGACTATTCGTGGGGCCAGTCGACCCGCGACGCCTACGCCAACGAGATCAAGAAGAACGGCGGCGAGATCGCCGGCACCACCGGCATCCCGCTCGGCACCGCCGACATGACGCCGTTCCTGTCCAAGATTTCCGGCAACTTTGACGGCCTGTTCGGCATCTTCTTCGGCAAGGACGGCGTGACCGTGGCGACCCAGGCCTACGATCTCGGCCTCACCAAGAAGTACAAGTGGGCGGGCGACGGCTCGATCTCCGAGTCGACCAACTTGCTTGCGATCGGCAACAAGATCGACGGCTTCATCGGCATCAACCGCTACATCCCGGTGTTCCAGGGCCCGCTCGACACGCCCTATCACAAGGCGTGGTTCGAGGAGGCCAAGGCCCGTCTCGCCAAGATCGACCCGACCGGCCCGCTGCCCGACAAATACGTGCAGTCGAACTTCGAGGCGCTCAACGCCATGAAGATCGCCATGGAGAAGTCGAAGTTCGACAACCCCAAGGACACCATGAAGCTGGTCGGCGCGCTCGAAGGCCTCGAAGTCAAGGCCGGCCCGAACTTCCCGCAGGGCGACAAGACCCTGCGCAAGGAGGATCACCAGGCCTTCCTGCAGGAGTTCATCTACGAGGTCCGCGGCGGCACCTATCACCTCAAGGAGACGGTGCCGAAAGACAAGCAAATGGTGCCGCCGGCCTGCCACTTCCCCGCGGCGTGAAGACGACAGCGTAAGTAACCCGCGTGGACACGACGCTCGACATGCGCTCCCCGGCAGAAAGCCGGGGGGCGGCTGACGTACCGATTTTGCAAACCGAAGCGCTGTCGGTTCGCTTCGGCGGCCTCAACGCGCTCAAGGACGTGAGCTTCCGCGTCGAGCGCGGCGAGACCCGCGCCATCATCGGTCCGAACGGCGCCGGCAAAAGCACCTTTTTCAACTGCCTGACCGGCGTGCTGCGGCCGACCAGCGGCCGCATCCTCTTCAACGGCGAGGACGTCACCGGCCAGCCCTCCAACGTCATCTCGCAGAAGGGCATCGCGCGCTCCTACCAGATCACCAACATCATGCCGAACGCGACCGTGATCGAGAACGTGCGTATCGCCGCGCAATCGCGCCGCCACAGCTGGAACATGGCCGCGCACCACGCGGCCTTTCCCGACATCAACGAGCAGGCGGAAAAAGCGCTCGCCTCGGTCGGACTGTTGCCGAAGGCCGCCGAACTTGCCGCCAATTTGTCGCACGGCGAGCAGCGCAACCTCGAGATCGGCATTGCCCTTGCGACGCAGCCGCAGCTGCTCTGCCTCGACGAGCCGACCGCCGGCATGAGCGCGGCGGAGACGCACGAGACCATGCAGCTCGTGCGCCAGATCGGCGAGAACCTCACCATCCTGATCGTCGAGCACGACATGCAGGTGGTGATGGAGCTGTGCGATAACATCACCGTCTTGCATTACGGCGAGATCCTCGCACAGGGCACGCCCGAGGAGATCCAGAACAACCCGCGCGTGCTCGAGGTCTATCTCAAGACATGAGCGCCGCCGAAAACATCGCCGCCGCGCCTGACCTCGTGCAGGTCGAGGGCCTGCACACTTACTACGGCAAGAGCCACATCCTCGACGGCGTCTCGCTCACCGTCGCGCCGGGGGAGGTGGTGGGGCTGCTCGGCCGCAACGGCGTCGGCAAATCGACTACGCTCAAGACCATCATGGGTCTGGTGCCGGCCGCCGCCGGCAAAGTCATGCTCGAAGGCGCTTCGATCACCGGCCTGCCGCCGCACAAGATCGCGCGCCTCGGCATCGCCTATGTGCCGGAGGACCGCCGCATCTTCCGCGCGCTCACCGTGATGGAGAACCTGCGCACCGGGCTCGACCGCGCCGGCGTCACCGAGCAGAAAAAGCAGGCGCTGCTCGACAAGGTGTTCGCCTTCTTTCCGCGCCTTGCCGAGCGGCGCGGCCAGGCCGGCGGCACGCTGTCCGGCGGCGAGCAGCAGATGCTGGCGATCGCGCGCGCCATGATGCTCGAGCCCAAGATCATCCTGCTCGACGAGCCGACCGAAGGCCTGATGCCGCGCATGGTGTCGCAGATCAGCGAGATCATCGCCGTGCTGCACAAGGAGGGCGTCGCCATTCTGCTGGTCGAGCAGAACGTGCCGCTGACGCTTGCCTCCTGCCAGCGCATCTATTTCATGGAAAAGGGCACGATCCGCCACCATTGCCTTGCCGCGGAGATCGACGTGCACCACCCCGTCATCCATCAGTATCTGGGAGTCTGAGATGTGGCTCCGCCATCGCAACAAACTCCGTTCGTTCCCGCGAAAGCGGGAATCCAGGGGCACAATCGCGACGGTCGAACTTTGTTCTCCTGGGTCCCCGCTTGCGCGGGGACGAACGGGGAAAGCGTCATCACATAGAACCTAAGCGCCATGCACACGCTCACCGCCATCCTGCAGACGATCCCGGTCGATCAGATCCTGATCCAGACCGTGAACGGCATCGTCGCCGGCATGATCCTGGCGCTGGTCGCCTCCGGCCTCACGCTCATTTTCGGAATCATGGACGTGGTCAATTTCGCCCACGGCGAATTGTTCATGCTCGGCGCCTATATCGGCGTCGTCGTCATTGCCACCACCGGTAATTTCTGGCTGGGGCTCATCGTCTCGAGCCTGACCATCGCCATGCTCGGCGCCGCGCTGCAGATCGTGACGCTGCGCCCGTTGATCGGCCGCGATCCGCTGACCACCATCCTCGCCACCTTCGGCATGTCGCTCGTCATCCAGAACTACGCGCTGTGGCAGTTCGGCGGCACCGCGCGGCGCATCGCCGAGCCGCTGACCGCGCATTTCAATTTCTTCTATCTGACCTATCCGTGGTACCGGGTGCTGATCGCGGCGCTGTCCGGCGCCATCATCGGCGGCTTTGCGCTGTTCCTGAAATACGGCAAATACGGCATCTGGATCCGCGCCACCACGCAGGATCGCGTCATGGCGCAGGCCATGGGCATCCCGGTGCCGCTGGTCTACACCGGTGTCTTCGCCATCGGCGCCGGCATGGCGGCGGCAAGCGGCGTGCTGTTTGCGCCGCTCTCCGGCGTCTATCACACCATGGGCCTCGATTGGGTGCTGCGCGCCTTCATCGTCGTGGTGGTCGGCGGCATGGGCAATCTGCTCGGCTCGGTCGCCGCGGCGATCTTCATCAGCCTGCTCGAGGCTTATGCCTCGATCTGGGTATCGCCGGCGCAGGCCGTGATCGTCTCCTTCGTCGTGCTGATCGTCACGCTGCTGTTCCGGCCGACCGGCCTCTTCGCCCCGACGCCCAGATGACCGCGACGCCCTACGATAAGACCATGCCGGCCAAGCGCGCGGGGCTCAGCCACACCGCGGTCTACTGGATCGGCTTTGGCGTGATCATGGCGATCCTCATCGTCGCGCCATTGGTGCTGCCGGAATTCTGGAAGCGCTTCCTCACCGAGATCCTGATCTGGGGCCTATTGGCGATGTCGTCCGATCTCCTGATCGGCTACACCGGCATGGTATCGTTCGGCCACTCGGCCTTCTTCGGCCTCGGCGCCTATGGCGCGGCCGGCGCGTTGATCGCCTTCGCGCCGAATCTCTGGTTTGCCATTTTCTTCGGCCTGGCCGGTGCCGCGGGGGCGGCGCTGTTCGTCGCCTATTTCTCCACCCGCCTGCGCGACATCTATTTCGCCATCACCACGCTGATCTTCTCGCAGATCTTCTACGTCATCATCTTCACCTGGACCTCGGTGACTGGCGGCGAGAACGGCCTCATCTTCTCGCGCCCGCACTTCTCCATCCCCTTCATCTACGACGTCCGCTTCACCTCGACGACGATGCACTGGTTCGTGCTTGCGCTGGTGACCGGCTCCTACCTCATCCTGCGCCGGGTCACGCAATCGCCCTTCGGCATGGTGCTGCAATCGATCCGCGAGAACGAGGCGCGCACCCGCGCCATCGGCTACGCGGTCGAGCGCTACAAGATCGTCTCGGTGATGCTGTCCGGGCTGTTCGCCGGGCTCGCCGGCGCGCTCTACGCCATCCAGAACCAGTTCGCCGCGCCCGATTTCGTATTCTTCGTCACCTCGGGCGACACCGTCATCTTCAACGTCATGGGCGGCATCGGCACGCTGGTCGGTCCGATCGTCGGCGCCGGCTTCTTCCAGCTCTTGCGCGAGCTGTTGTCGCGGCTGTTCGGCGACCAGTTCCCCTATCTCATCCCGCTCGGCATCATCTTCATCGCCATGATCATCTTCCTGCCGCAGGGCCTGCTCGGCTTTGCGCGGCGGTGGCTAAACCGTTAGCGTCGGCCTATAAGGACTGCTCCGTTTCGAAGCGTGAAAAGCCGTGCCGGCGCTCGATTTTTCCGATCCTTTTGACGTCGTGGTGCTGGGTGGCGGCAACGCCGCTCTGTGCGCCGCCATCACCGCGGCGCGCGGCGGCGCCCGCGTCATCGTGATCGAGGGCGCGCCCGAGTTCTACCGCGGCGGCAATACCCGCCACACCCGCAACCTGCGCTGCGCCCACGACGGCACCGCGCCGACCATGACCGGGCCCTACGAGCAGGCCGAATTCCTCGACGATCTCTATCGCGTCACCGGCGGGCGAGACCGACAAGGCGCTGGCCGAGCTCACCATCGGCAAATCGACCGAACTGATCCCGTGGCTGGACGAGCAGGGCGTGCGCTTGCAGCCGCCGCTTGGCGGCACGCTGTCGCTCGGCAAGACCAACGCCTTCTTCCTCGGCGGCGGCCGCGGCATGCTCAATTCGCTCTACCGGCGCGCCGCAGGCGCTCGGCGTCGCCGTGCTCTACGACGCGCCGGTGACCGCGCTCAACGTCACCGACGGCTACTTCATGTCGGCGGTGGTCACGCTCGACGGCAAGCCGCAGGCGATCCGCGGCAAGGCGCTGGTCGCCGCCGCCGGCGGCTTCGAGGCCAATATCGAATGGCTCAAGCAATACTGGGGCGAGGCCGCCGACAATTTCCTCATCCGCGGCACGCCCTATAACCGTGGCGACGTGCTGCGCATGCTGCTCGACGCCGGCGTCGGCGATGTCGGCGATCCGACGCAATGCCACGCGGTCGCCATCGACGCGCGGGCGCCGCGCTTCGACGGCGGTATCGCCACGCGGCTCGACTGCGTGATCTTCGGCATCATGGTCAACCGCGAGGGCAAACGCTTCTACGACGAGGGCGAGGACACCTGGCCCAAGCGCTACGCCATCTGGGGCCGCCTGATCGCGCAGCAGCCGGGGCAGATCGCCTATTCGATCATCGACGCCAAATCGATCAACCTGTTCATGCCGTCGATCTTCCCGGCGGTCGAAGCGCCGGCCGTCGGCGAATTGGCGGCCAAGCTCGGCCTCGATCCGGCAGCCGTCGAGCAAGACGGTCGACGAATTCAACGCTTCGGTCGCGCCCGGCACCTTCGACCACACCACGCTCGACGATTGCGCCACGCAAGGCCTGACGCCGCCGAAAAGCCACTGGGCGCGCAAGCTCGACACGCCGCCTTACTACGGCTATCCGCTGCGCCCCGGCATCACCTTCACCTATCTCGGCGTCAAGGTGAACGCGGAGTTGCGCATGCTGATGAAGGACGGCAAGCCGTCCGGCAACATGTTCGCCGCCGGCGAGATCATGGCCGGCAACGTGCTCGGCAAGGGCTATCTCGCCGGCATCGGCATGACCATCGGCGCGGTGTTCGGCCGCATCGCCGGGCAGGGGGCCGCGCATGCCCGCAACTGAAATGCGCGCAAATTTATTGGAGTCATGGCCGGGCTTGTCCCGGCCATCCACGCCTTGCTTGGCCGAACGCAAGAAAGGCGTGGATGCCCGGCATAAAGCCGGGCATGACGCGCCGATAGGCTGCATGGGATCGAATATGAGCGCCTTAGGTTCCGAAAACCTGCGCGAAGCCGCGCGGCTGATGACCATCTGCAATGCCTGCCGCTATTGCGAGGGCTTGTGCGCCGTGTTCCCGGCCATGGAGATGCGCCGCACCTTCGCCGCCGGCGATCTCAATTATCTCGCCAATCTCTGCCACCAGTGCGGCGCCTGCTATCCGGACTGCCAGTATTCGCCGCCGCACGAATTCAACGTCAACGTTCCGCAGGCGCTGGCCAAGCTGCGCAACGACAGCTACGCCGCCTATGCCTGGCCGGGCGTCTTTGCTGGCGCCTTCGCCGCGCCAGGGCTTGTCGCCACCTCGCTGATCGCGCTCGGCGTTGCCGCCTTCATCATCGGCTTTGCCGCTTGGTCCGATCCTGCGGCGCTGTGGTCGGCCGATGCCGGCGACTTCTACAAGGTGATGCCGCATTCCTGGATGGCCGCGATCTTCGGCATCGCCGCGCTTTACGCCATCCTGGCCTTTACGCTCAGCCTCGTCGCCTTCTGGCGCGACATCGCCGGCGATGAGCCGGTGCGGGCTTGCGCGCGATCAGCCGCGCCGTCGCCGACAGCGCGCATCTGACTTATCTGCACGGCGGCGGAGGCGGCTGCACCAGCGAAACCAGCGAGCCGTCAGTCGGCGCGGCGCATCTTCCATCACCTCACCTTCTACGGCTTCCTGCTCTGCTTTGCCGCGACCTGCGTCGGCACGCTCTACCACTACGCCTTCGGCCGGCACGCGCCTTACGCGGTGCTGAGCCTGCCGGTGCTGCTCGGCATTATCGGCGGCATCGGCCTGATCGTCGGCCCGACCGGACTGTTCGTGCTGCAGCGCAGGCGCGATCCGGCGCTGATGGATGTCCCGCGCGCGCGGCCTCAACAGCGCCTTCATGCACATGCTGACGCTGACGAGCCTGACCGGCTTCTGCTGCTCATCTTCCGCGACACCTCCGGCATGGGCATGCTGCTCGCCGTGCACTTGGGCGTGGTGCTCGGCCTGTTCATCAGCCTGCCTTACGGCAAGTTCGTGCACGCGCTCTACCGCTTCGCCGCGCTCGCCAAATACGCCGCCGAGCGCAAGCGGGCGGTGTTCGTGGAGTAAGCTGCTCCGCCGGGCGGCATCGCAGGCGCTTGACAATGGATCTGGACTAGGAATATATTCAACTCGTCCGGTCCGCCGAGGGCGCTGTCATGAGGCGTCATGAAAGTGGGGCTGGATGCGGCGCCTGCGGGCGCGAGGGTACGCTCCTCGCGCGCTCGGGCGGCGCCGGGGCTCCGCCCGCGGGCACTACGACCCGCCGCGAGGAGCTCGCTGATGGCGAGCCGAAAGGCTCCCCAGAAGCGCGGCCCGGCGCCGGCAAGACGCCGCAGTGGAGCGCCGAGAGGCGCCGTTTCGCCGATCGCAAGGCGGAGCGGACGCGCCTCGCAAAGCGCGTCGGGCGGCTTCGCCAGCCGTCCAGGAGGTTTCGCAAGCCTCCGCGTTTCTCGGCGCTCCGCTCCCTCGACGGGGAGCGCGTGTTGGAATACGGCGTCCCCGCGCCGCAAAGAACAGGGGCGGTGACGCGCGCCCGGAGCGCCGCCTATGCAGGAGGACAAAGCCGATGGATGCGGAGCGCCTTATCGGTAACTGGAAACTCGTCGCCTGGCAGGTTGTTACCGAAGGCGAGGCAAAGGACATCTTCGGCTCGAAGCCGAACGGCTACATGATCCTGACCCGCGAGGGACGCGCCATGACTGTCACCACGGCCGAAGCGCGTAAGCCGGGAGAGGCCGATCCGGAGCGCGCCGCGCTCCACAAGTCCATGCTGGCCTATACGGGCAAGTACCGTATCGAAGGTAACGAGTTCATCACCACCGTCGATGCCTCATGGAACGAGGGCTGGAATGGCACGGAGCAGAGGCGCCAATTCAGGATCGACGGGGACAAGCTCTTCATCGAGTCCGCGCCGGCGCCGAGCATCGTGTCTCCCGGCCAGGTCGATTTTCGCAGGATTGTGTGGCAGCGGGAGCGCTGAGCGTAGAAGCTCAAAGCGCCGCCACCGTCGCCACTTCGATCAGCAGCGGCTCCTGCACCAGGCGGTCGATCATCAGCAGCGTGTTGGGCGGATAGGCGCCGTTGGCGAACATCTTGGGGAATTCACGCAGGCGGTAGGCCATGAACTTCGGGATGTCCTGCGAGTGCACGAGGTACGTGGTGAACTCGACGACGTTGCCCCAGCCGGCGCCCTGGCTCTTCAGCGCCGCCTCGATATTGGCAAAGGTCTGCGCGCATTGCGCGTCGAAGCCGTCGGCGACCTTGCCGTCCTTCGACACGCCGACCTGCCCGGCGATGAACAGGAATTCCGACGCCTTGACCCGCGTCATCTGCGAATACTGCCCGAGCGGCTTGCCCAGCGTGTCGGGGTTGATGATCTTGATCTCGGCCATGACGCGCTCCTCCGTAATTTTTGCTGTCATTCCGGGGCGCGCGTGCAACGCGCGAACCCGGAATCCAGAAACACATTCAGCATCCGCTTCTGGATTCCGGGTCCGGCACTTCGTGCCGTCCCGGAATGACGGAAGATTAAACCTCGACGACCTCTTCCGGAAACTGATGCAGCCGGTCGCCGGGGCCGTTGCCGCCGATGAGATAATTGTCGCACAGCCAGTTGAGATAGCCGGCGTGGATATAGGTCGGATGCACGACGATGTTCATGTCCTTGGCGATTGCCCACGGCTCGTCATTGCGCACCAGTGGCCGCTCGACCAGATCGTAACCCTGGCCGTGGCAGTAGAGCCGCGCCTCGGTCGGCCGGCCGTTCTTCTTCATGAAGTCGTTGAAGGCGTCCCAGATATCCTTGCACGGCGTGCCGGGTTTCAACAGATCGAGCGTGAACTTGCGCGAGGCCTTGCAGAATTCGAGTTCGTCCTTCATCGCCTGCGGCACCTTGACGCCGACGACGCAGGAGCGGCCGAGCTCGGTGTACATGCCGCCCGGGCCGTTATCCTCGACCAGCAACGCGATCTGGTCGCCCTTCTGGATGACGCGGTTCTGCAGGTGTTTGTTGGAGAATTTCGATGGGCTTCCGAGCGGCATCGAGGCGCACAGATAGATGCCGTTCTCGGAGCCGTGCGACACGCTGTACTGTTGCGCGATCGCAGCCACTTCCGTGTCGCGCATGCCGGGCTTCACCGCCGCAAACGCCGCGCGCATGGCGCCGTCCTGCATCGCCGCGGCGCGCTTGACCAGCTCCTGCTCCTCCGCGCTCTTGATGACTTTAATTCTGTCGACCATTTCGGAGGCATCGACAAAGCGCGCTTTCGGAAACGCGCGCTTGATGTAGTCGAGCATCGCGTAGGACATCTGATAGGTGCCGACATAGCCGATTATCGCGCCGGCGTAAGGCGCGAGCGCCTTGGCGGCGAGCTC
The DNA here is from genome assembly GCA_963822035.1 of uncultured Alphaproteobacteria bacterium. Classification (GTDB taxonomy): domain Bacteria; phylum Pseudomonadota; class Alphaproteobacteria; order Rhizobiales; family Xanthobacteraceae; genus Pseudolabrys. The sequence goes on from CAWGGC010000005.1 coordinate 490,096, forward strand.
GGGGTCGTAATCCTTGGTGTAGTGCGCCGAAGCGTAGCTCGGTGTCGTGTAAATCGCCTTGACGCCGCGCCAGTTGACGTCGCCCTGCGCGGTGGTCTCGCCGCCGCCGAACGGGCCCTGGCAGACCACTGTCATCTCGTCGTCGCGCGGGAACACCACCGTGTTCGGATAGCCGTTGGTCGCCGGCATGTCGGTGAACCAGCGCACATAGCCGCCCATGTGGTCGTTGTTGTTCTGCATCAGCAGCACGTCGATCTTCTCGCGCGCCATCGCCGCGCGCACCGCGCTCCAGCGACGCTCGAGTTCGGCCGTCGAGATCGGCGTGTTCAGGCGTTCCGACAACATGATCATCCTCCCCAGGATGCGGGCTTGCGCACGATGTTGACCATGGATTTGAGATCCCCGGCAAGGTACTTCGCCATGTTGCCGGCGATGGTGGGCATGGCGCGGTCCTCATAGCCGAGCGAATAGCCGGCAAGGTGCGGAAAGATCGTGACGTTCTTCGTCTTCCACAGCGGATTGTCCGCCGGCAGCGGCTCCTGCGAGAACACGTCGAGGCCGGCGCCGGCGATCTGCCCAGACTCGAGCGCCTTGATCAGCGCCGGCTCGTCGACCACGCCGCCGCGCGCCACGTTGACCAGGAAAGCGCTCGGTTTCATCGCCGCGAACACCTTCTCGCCGACGATGCCTTTGGTTTCCGCCGACATCGGCGTCAACGCCACCAGAAAATCGAGCTCGCCCGCGATCGTCACCAACTCGTCTCGGTGCACCATGCGGTCGAAGCCCGGTGTCGGCCGCGGTGCCGACGAGATGCCGACCACGCTCATCTGCAGCGCCTTGCACACCGGCGCGAGATACTCGGCGATCAGCCCGACGCCGAGGATGCCGACGGTCTTGCCGGCGAGCAGGGCGGAGGGCCAGCGCTCCCATGCGTTCTTGTCCTGCGCGTGCACCGAACGCGGCATGTCGCGCGCCAGCGACAGCATGAAGGCAAGCGTTGCCTCCGACACCGGCGCGCCGTGGATGCCGCGCACATTGGTCACCACCACCTCTTTGCCAAGCGAGGGCAGATCGACGATGTTGTCGACCCCGGTGCCGAGCGCCTGGATCCATTTCAGCTTCGGCGCCTCGCGCACCACGTGGTCCGCCATCGGCGGCGAAAAGCACAGCAGGATTTCGGTGTCGGCGATGTAGGGGCCGACGTCGTTGTGGTGGCCGATATTGTGGACGGTGAGCTGCGGGAAACGCTCGAGCAGCATGGCCCGGTAACGGGCCTTCATCGATTCCTGGACTTCGGTGAGGATGAGAACCTGCGGCATGGACGGGGCTTGTATAGTGGCAAACGGCGGTGGAGGGAAAGCGGGGTTAATCGCGGGCGCCGGATGACCGGCGTCACAGGCTTGGGCTAAGATCGCGTCCGGCGACGCGGCGGGAGATTGCGGTCATGGATACGCTGAATTCCATCCCCATCGATTGGGCCAATGTGAACTGGATCTACGTGGCGGTGCTGGCGATTTTCGCCTTTATCGCCACCTCGATCGGCAACCTGTTGTCGCTCAACCACCGCGGCTTCGGCGCGCTGTTGTCGGCGCTGCTGTTTGCCGCGATTTTCGTGTTCTGGAGCTATTACCCGCACCACCTGCCGCTGCCGACGCGCCTGGAGACGAAGACGGCGATCACCACCACCGCGCCGCCGCCGGCGGCCGCGCCGGCCCGGCCCGCCAACCCCGTCACCGATGTCACCCCGCCGAAAAACCCGGTGACCGACGTCACCCCGAACCGCTAGCCGCCCGCCGCCGGCCCTTTCGCTGCAGCGCAAGATGGCGTAAATCCTAGGCCGCTGGGAGGGGAGTGGTACAGTTACATGAAGAAAGTTTATCCCGATGCGGCGGCTGCGCTCGCCGGCGTCCTGAAAGACGGCATGTTGATCTGCGCAGGCGGCTTCGGCCTCTGCGGCATCCCGGAAACGCTGATTTTCGCCATCCGCGATTCCGGCGTGAAGAACCTGACCATCGTTTCCAACAATGCCGGTGTCGACGGCGCCGGCCTCGGCCTGCTGCTGGAGACCAAGCAGGTCAAGAAAATGATCTCGTCCTATGTGGGCGAGAACAAATTGTTCGCCCAGCAATTTCTCGCCGGTGAGCTCGAGATCGAATTCAACCCGCAAGGCACGCTCGCCGAACGTATCCGCGCCGGCGGGGCCGGCATCCCGGCCTTCTTCACCCGCACCGGCGCCGGCACCGATATCGCCAAGGGCAAGGAAGAGCGCGTGTTCGACGGCGAGCGCTACATCATGGAGCGCGGCATCGTCGCCGACCTCTCGATCGTGCACGCCTGGCAGGGCGATACCGAGGGCAACCTCGTCTACCGCAAGACCGCGCGCAACTTTAACCCGATGATGGCGACCGCCGGAAAGGTCACGGTCGCCGAAGTCGAGCATCTGTTCGAGCCGGGGCAGCTCAGCCCGGACGCCATTATCACCCCCGGCGTCTACGTGCAGCGCATCGTCCATGTGCCGAACGCCAAGAAGCACATCGAGCAACGCACCGTGCGCAAGCGTCTTGCCGCCGCCGGCACCGGTGAGGAGGTTTAATCCGCGCATGGTCCCGAAAAGTGGGAACCGGTTTTCGGATAAGACCATGCGCAGACAAAAATAGACTCTGACTTGAATTAAAGGAGAGCCTCTCATGCCCTGGACCCGCGATCAAATGGCCGAGCGCGCGGCACGTGAATTGCGCGACGGCTTCTACGTCAATCTCGGCATCGGCATCCCGACCTTGGTGTCGAATTACATTCCCGACGGCATGAGCGTGCAGTTGCAGAGCGAGAACGGCATGCTCGGCTTCGGCCCGTTCCCCTATGAGGGCGAGGAAGACCCCGACCTCATCAACGCCGGCAAGCAGACGGTCACCGAAATCCCGACCACCAGCTTTTTCTCGTCGGCCAACTCGTTCGCCATGATCCGCGGCGGTCACATCGACATCGCGCTACTCGGCGCCATGCAGGTCGCCGAGAACGGCGATCTCGCCAACTGGATGATCCCCGGCAAGATGGTGAAGGGCATGGGCGGCGCCATGGACCTCGTTGCCGGCGTGAAAAAAGTCGTGGTCATCATGGAGCACGTCGCCAAGTCGAAGGACGGCAAGGAGGAGCCGAAGCTCCTGCACAGTTGCAACCTGCCGCTCACCGGCGCCGGCGTGGTCGACATGGTCATCACCGATCTCGGCGTCTTCACCATCGACCGCAAGGGCGGCGGCATGACGCTGGCCGAGCTCGCGCCCGGCGTCACGCTCGACGAGATCACCAAGAAGACGCAGGCCGCCTTCAAGATCGACGCCAAGCTCAAGCACTAGACCGCGGTCTTGCAACCAAATGGCCGGCTCGCCACTTAACGGGCCATGAGCCGCAAGCCGGAACTCGAGCGTGAACTTGACCGCCTGCAGGACCAGCTTCCTGGCTGGGCGCAATGGGCGGTCGAGATTCCGCGCGGGGCAAATCCCTGGGTGCGGGTTCCGGCGGGCGTTGCGCTGACCGTTGGCGGCTGTATTTGGTTTTTGCCGGTCGTAGGCATCTGGATGTTGCCGATCGGCCTCGCCACGCTTGCCGTCGACGTGCCGCCGATGCGGCCGCCGATGATCGGCATGCTCGGCTTCATCAACCGCAAGCTCGAGAGCCGCCGCCGCCCCAAGAAAGCCGCGGCCGCCGACGAGGAGTGATCTGTCAGCCCGGAAGCCGGATCAGCTTCTTGCCCAGGTTCTCGCCGCGGTAAAGCTCGGCGATGGCGCCGGGGCAATGTTCGAGCCCGTCGCTGATGTCTTCGCGATAGGCGAGCTTGCCGGCGCGGACCCAGTCGGCGAGCCGCGCCACCGCTTCCTCGTAGCGATGCGCGTAGTCGAAAATCAGCAAGCCGCTCACACGCGCGCGTTTCACCAAGATATGGCGCTCGATGCGCGGACCTTGCGGCCACGGCTCCCAACTTGAGATGGAGGCCGTGCCGCAGATGACGACGCGCGCGCCGAGCGCAAGCTGCGCATAGACCGCATCACTGATGGCGCCCGCGGTGTTGTCGAAATAGACGTCGACGCCGCGCGGGCAGGCGTCTTTCAGCGCCTTGCCGACATCGCCGGCCTTGTAGTCGATCACCGCGTCATAGCCGAATTCGTCGCGGCACAATTTGCTCTTCACCGGGCCGCCGGTGATGCCGACAGTGCGGCAGCCCGAGAGCTTGGCGATCTGCCCGACCGCGGAGCCGACCGCGCCGGCCGCGGTCGAGACCACCACGGTGTCGCCGGGCTTCGGCTCGCCAAGGTCGAGCAAGCCGAAATAGGCGGTGATGCCGTTCAAGCCGAGCACGCCGAGCGACAGCGACAAGGGCAGGTCGGTCTCCTTGACCTTGCGCGTGATGTCGGAGCCGTCCGACACCGCGTAGTGCTGCCAGCCGAGCATGCCCATCACCTGGTCGCCTCGCGTGTAGCCGGGGTGCTTCGAGGCGACCACCGTGCCGGCGGCAAAGGCGCGCATCACCTCGCCGATGCCGACCGGCTGCGAGTAATTGGCGACCGCGCTGACCCAGCCGCGCATCGCCGGTTCGACCGACAGGAATTCGTTGCGCACCAGGAACTGCTTGTCGGCGAGCGCCGGCACCGGCGCCTCGGCGAGTTCGAAATTCTCAGCCTGCGGGATGCCGGCGGGCCGCGATTTGAGCAGGACCTGGCGGTTGATCGGCGGCATGATGAGAGGGGCAGGGCGTCTTGGCTGGCTGCGCAACCATAGCACGATATTTGCGCGCGGCTGGCCGGTCCCTATTTGATTTTTGGCCTCCACCCGTTACAGGATCGGGCAACGACGAAGGGGGAAACGATGCTATCCGCAGCCGAACGGGCCAAGGCCGCCGACATCCTGATGGAGGCGAACAAGGCGCACAAACAGGCGGTGCAGCTCACCACCACCTTCCCGAACATCGCCATCGAGGATTCCTACGCCATCTCCACGGAAGTGGCGAACCGCAAGATCAAGGCCGGCGCCAAGCTGATCGGCCACAAGGTGGGGCTCACCTCCAAGGCGATGCAGCGCTCGTCGATGATCGACGAGCCGGATTTCGGCTTCATCCTCGACGACCAGATGATCGGCGACGGCGCCAAGGTGCCGCACGCCAACTACTGCAAGCCGCGCGTCGAGGTCGAATTGTGCTTCGTCATGGGCAAGCGGCTGCTCGGCCCCGGCGTCGGCCTGCCCGAGGTGCTGCGCGCCACCGAATACGTCATCCCGGCGATCGAGATCGTCGACGCCCGCATCCAGGACCAGCGCAAGATCTGCGACACCGTCGCCGACAACGGCGCCGCCGCCGGCATTGCGCTTGGCGGCCGCCCGGTCGGTCCGCTCGACGTCGACCTGCGCTGGGTTGGCGGCATCATGTACCGCAATTCCGAGATCGAGGAGACCGGGCTTGCCGCCGGCGTGCTCGGCCATCCGGCCCTCGGCGTGGCCTGGCTCGCCAACAAGCTCGGCCAGGTCGGCACCGCGCTCGAGCCGGGGCATCTGGTGCTCGCCGGCTCGTTCACCCGCGTCGTGTTCGCGCAGAAGGGCGACACGCTGCACGCCGATTTCGGGCCGCTCGGCGGCCTCGCCATTCAGTTCGTGTAACCAACAACCGTCGTCCCCGCGAAAGCGGGGACCGAGTAAACTCAGACGTCTCGGCTTGAATCGAAGCGGTTGCGTTTACTGGATCGCCCGCCTGCGCGGGCGATGACAACAGGGAGGGGAACAATCGATGGCCGAACTACAACGTAACGCTTTCAAGCATGCGATTGCCGCCGGCAAATTGCAGATCGGTCTGTGGTCGAGCTTGTGCAGCAGCATCGCCGCCGAGATCGTCTCGGAATCCGGCTTCGACTGGCTGCTGCTCGACACCGAGCATTCGCCCAACGAAATTCCGGATCTCGTGCAGCAGTTGCAGGCGGTGCAGGCCGGCACGGCGACGCCGATCATCCGCCCGGCCTGGAACGACGCGGTGCTGATCAAGCGCGTGCTCGACATCGGCACACAGTCGGTGCTGATCCCTTACGTGCAGAACGCCGACGAGGCCCGCGCCGCGGTCGCCTCGACGCGCTATCCGCCACATGGCATTCGCGGCGTCTCGGTTGCCGCCCGCGCCAGCCGTTATGGGCGCACGCCCGGCTATCTCGGCAAGGCCAATGACGAGATTTGCGTGCTGGTGCAGGTCGAGACCCGCGCCGCGCTGAGCGAGCTCGACGCCATCGCCCAGGTCGAGGGCGTCGACGGCGTCTTCATCGGTCCGTCCGATCTTGCCGCCTCGCTCGGCCATCTCGGTAACCCGGCGCATCCCGAGGTGCAGAAGGTGATCGAGCAATGCGGCCGCCGACTGAAGGCGCTCGGCAAGCCGGCCGGGATCCTGACCGGCAACGAGGAGGAGGCGCGCCGCTACATCTCGTGGGGCTATCTGTTCGTTGCCGTCGGCGCCGATGTCGGCCTGTTGCGCGGCGCGGCCGATACGCTCGCCAGGAAGTTCAAGAGCTGAGGTGTCGCCGCGCGATTGAACGGCGACGGCGCGCACCTTATAAGCTTTGCATGCGCGTCGACGGCAAGGCTTACCGCACGATCTGGGTCGCGGCCGACGGCCGCACCATCGAGATCATCGACCAGACCTTGCTGCCGCACCGCTTTGCCGTGGTCGCGCTCAGGACGCTTGCCGACGCCGCCCACGCCATCCGCAGCATGCAGGTGCGCGGCGCGCCGCTGATCGGCGCCGCCGCCGCTTACGGCGTGTGCCTGGCCATGCTGGCCGACCCTTCCGACGATTCGCTCGACCGCGCCTGCGAGGTGCTGTTGGCGACGCGTCCGACCGCGGTCAACTTGCGCTGGGCGCTCGAGGCCATGCGCGCGCATTTGCGCAACCGGCCGCGCGCCGAGCGCGTCGCCGCCGCCTACGAACGCGCCGCCGAGATCTGCGACGAGGACGTCGCCATCAATTCGGCGATCGGCGATCACGGCCTCGCGCTGCTGAGCGACATCGCCAGGAAGAAGGGCGATGGCGCCGCTCAACGTGCTCACCCATTGCAACGCCGGCTGGCTCGCCACCGTCGATTGGGGCACGGCGCTGGCGCCGATCTACAAGGCGCATGACGCCGGGCTCCCGATCCATGTCTGGGTCGACGAGACGCGGCCGCGCAACCAGGGCATGAGCCTGACCGCCTGGGAGCTCGGCCACATGGGCGTGCGCCACACCGTGATCGCCGACAATGTCGGCGGCCATTTGATGCAGCATGGCATGGTCGACGCCGTCATCGTCGGCACGCGACCGCACCACGGCGCGCGGCGACGTCTGCAACAAGATCGGCACTTATCTCAAGGCGCTCGCCGCCCGCGACAACGATGTGCCGTTCTACGTCGCGCTGCCGTCGCCGACCATCGACTGGCGCATCGAGGACGGCGTCAACGAGATCCCGATCGAGCAGCGCGACGGCGCCGAATTGTCGCGCATCAAGGGCAGGCTACCCGACGGCCGCATCGTCGAGGTCGACATCGCGCCGGAAGGCAGCCCGGTCGCCAATTACGCCTTCGACGTGACGCCCGCGCATCTCGTCACCGCGCTGATCACCGAGCGCGGCACCTGCGCGGCTTCGGCAGCGGGCTTGCGCGCGCTGTTTCCGGCGGCATGAGGGCGAGGCCATGCGCAACCTGTGGTCCGACAAGGATGCCCGCGCCGCGCTGAAACAATGGCGCGCGCCAGGGCGCCAATGACGACGTCGCGCTCTGCGTCTATACGACGCGGCTGCTCGGCGGCGAGCCGCGCCTGGTGCAGCACGGCGGCGGCAATACCTCGGTCAAGACGAAGCTGCGCGAGAAGACCGGCGAGGCCGTCGACGTGCTCTGCGTCAAGGGCTCCGGCTGGGACATGGCCGCGATCGAGCCGCCCGGCCTGCCGGCGGTGCGCCTTGCGCCGCTGCGCAAGCTTGCGGCGCTCACCTCGCTCAGCGACGAGGACATGGTCAATTTGCAGCGCGGCAATCTGATCGACGCGTCGTCGCCCAATCCGTCGGTCGAGACGCTGCTGCATGCCTTCCTGCCGCACAAATTCGTCAATCACACCCATGCCAATGCCGTACTCGGCCTGTGCGACCGGCCGGACGGCATGGCGCTGTGCGCCAAAATTTACGGCAAGCGCGTACCGATCGTGCCTTATGTCATGCCGGGCTTTGCCCTGGCGAAAGCGGCCAAGGCCGTGTTCGACGCCAATCCCGATTGCGAGGGCCTGATCCTCGACAAGCACGGCGTCTTCAGCTTCGGCGCCACGCGCCGAGCAAGCCTATGAGCGCATGATCGCGCTGGTGTCGCGCTGCCGAGCGCCATCTCGCCAAGGAGCGCCGCCGTATCGCGCCGGCGGCAAGGCCGAAGCACATCGCCAGCGCAACCGAGATCGCGCCGCTGCTGCGCGGGCTGATCGCGCTGCCGCTCGACCGCAACGAAGGCCGCTGGAAGCGCTTCGTGCTCGAGCATCGCGCCGGCCCCGAAGTCTGGCCTACGTCAACGGCCGCGATCTGGCGCGCTACAGCCAGCAGGGGCCGGTGACGCCCGATCACGTCATCCGCACCAAGCCGCGGCCGCTGATCCTGCCGGCGCCGGAGGCGGGCAAGCTCGACGCCTTCGCCAAGGCGGCGCGCCGCGCGGTGGAAAAATATCAGAGCCGACTACCGACCGCTATTTCGCCCGCCACAACGCCAAGGCGGCGCCGAAGAAAACCGCGCTCGATGCCATGCCGCGCGTCATCCTGGTGCCGGGTGTCGGCCTGTTCGGCGCCGGCGTCACGCGCGGAGGATGCCCGCATCGCCGCCGACATCGCCGAGACCGCGATCTCCGTCGTGAGCGCGGTCGAAGCCGGCAGCCGCTTCGAGAGCATCAGCGAGGCCGACCAGTTCGATATCGAATACTGGTCGCTGGAGCAGGCCAAGCTCGGCAAGCGCGCCGACAAGCCGCTGCAAGGGCAGGTGGCGGTCATTACCGGCGGCGCCGGCACGCTCGGCTTTGCCATCGCTTCGGCGTTCCGCCGTGCCGGCGCGGAGGTGGCGCTGCTCGACCGCGACGCGCGGGTCGAAGCCGCGGCGCAGAAGCTCAAAGGTCTCGGCGTGGTCTGCGACGTCACCAGCCGCGCCGCGCTCGAGGCCGCATTCGACGAAGGTGGTCGCAGCCTATGGCGGCGTTGATATCGCCGTTGCCAACGCCGGTGCCGCCTGGCAGGGCCGCATCGGCGAGGTCGACGACGCGCTGCTGCGCCAAAGCTTCGAGCTCAATTTCTTCGCCGCGCAGGCGATGGCGCAAGTCGCGGTGCGGCTGATGCTGCGGCAGGCGACCGGCGGCACGTTGCTGTTCAATGTCTCCAAGCAGGCGGTCAATCCGGGCCCGAATTTCGGGCCCTATGGGCTGCCGAAGGCCGCGGCGCTGGCGCTGATGCGGCAATACGCCGTCGACTACGGCGGCGCCGGCATCACCTGCCAACGCTGTCAATGCTGACCGCATCCGCTCCGGGCTGTTGACCGAAAAGCTGGTCCAGCAGCGCGCCAAGGCACGCGGCGTCAGCGAAGACGCCTATCTCACCGACAACCTGCTGCACCGCGAGGTGCGCGCCGAGGACGTCGCCGAGGCGTTCCTGTCGCTGGCGCTGGCGCGCAAGACGACCGGCGCGGTGCTGACCGTCGACGGCGGCAATATCGCCGCGGCGCTGCGCTAGCTCAGGCGTTTGCCAGCTTTGCGCTAGATCAAGGCGGCCCTGCGCCGCTTCGCCAAGCTCTCCCCAAAATCCATGCCGTCCGAGGGCTGAGGGAGAGAGGGCCAAATGCCGCAAGCCGAGCCGCTTCACGACATCGCGCATCTGGGCAGCGTGGAACTGTTCACGCCCAAGCCGGAAAAGAGCCTCTGGTACTTCCGCGACCTGCTCGGCATGGAGCCGGTGCACGAAACCGGCCAATCGGTCTATCTGCGCGGCTACGGCGATTACGCGACCTCGACGCTGAAGCTCACCGCCGCCGGCGATCCGGGCGTCGGCTGCATCTCCTGGCGCACCAGCAGCCCGCAGGCGCTGGAGCGCCGCGCCAAGGCGCTGGAAGATGCTGGGCTCGGCCTCGGCTGGAGCAACGGCGATTTCGGCCGCGGCCGCTCCTATCGCTTCCGCGATCCCGACGGCCACCGCATGGAAATCTATTACGAGGAGCAGAAATTCGTCGCGCCGCCCGCGCTGCATTCGAATTTGAAGAACCTGCCGCAGAAATACACCGGCCGCGGCGTCTGCGTGCGCCGGGTCGACCATCTGGCGCTGCTCGCCACCGACGTCGAAGCCAACCGCAAGTTCGCGCAGGACCTGCTCGGCTTCCAGTTGCGCGAGCAGGTGCGCTATGACAAGGGCAAAACCGAGATCGGCTCATGGATGAGCCCGACCGCGATCCACCATCAGCTCGCTTATGTCGTGGACGTCAAAGGCGCGCACGGCCGGCTGCACCACTTCTCGCTCTGGGTCGACAACCGCGACGACGTGCTGCGCGCCGCCGATATATTGACCGAGAACGGCGTGTTCATCGAGGCAGGACCCTCCAAGCACAACAACTCGCAAGGCTTCTATCTCTATACCTACGAGCCCGGCGGCAACCGGGTCGAGATCTATACCGGCAGCTTCCTGGTGACGGCGCCGGACTGGGAGCCGGTGACCTGGGACGAGGAAGAGCGCGGCACCGGCACCTATTGGGGCGCCTCCCTGCCGGAAAGCTTCATCGAATACGCCACGCCCAACGTCACCGCCGAAAGCGCCGGCAAAGCGCCGCGCTTCCCGGTGTTCTTCTAGGACCGGCGAGACCGAACGCTGCCGTCCGGGCTTTAGGGTCCGGCGTGATAGGCTATTCAAAACACGAGCGAATCAGTTACAGGGGGTGCGAGTTATCCACAGGGTTTGGTGGCGTCTTCGTGCAATTGCCGGTCGCCGCCTCGCGAAAGTCGTCGCCAGGCCGGCGGCCCGATTCCTTGGGCCACTCATGCCGCCTGCGCTGCCGCCTCTCGATGCCGTCGCCCGCAAATGGAGCGATCTTGCCGAACGCCGGCTTTACTATTTCCTCGAGCTCTATCGCAGCGGGCGCTTCCGGCACTACTACACCGAACAGGAATTCGCGGCTCGCATGCTCGACGTGATCAAGGCGGCGCGACAGTGGGCCGCACTCGCGCCCGCCAAACCCATCAAGTCCACCGGCAAAGACGACCTGCGCCCGGCCGCATGACCCGTACCTTCACATTCGCGTTCGCCGCCGCTGCCGTGCTCATGCACGCTCTCTCGGCGCGGCCGGCGGCCGCCGCCGACCTCAAAGTCGGCGAAGCGTTGCTCACGAAAAATTGCAGCCCCTGCCACGCCGTCGGCAAGACGGGCGACAGCCCGCGCAAGGAGGCGCCGGCGTTCCGCACGCTCGGTCAGCGTTATCCGATTGAATTGCTCGAAGAGGCGCTCGGCGAGGGCATCATCACCGGCCATCCTGATATGCCGGAGTTTAGCTTTGACGCCGAGCAGGTCGGTGCCATCATCGCCTACCTGAAGTCCATCCAGCAGAAATAGCCCCGCGCCAGAGTTGTTCCCCATGTCCAGTGCCTTGTTCTCGCCGTTCAAGCTCGCCGGCCTTGAGCTTGCCAACCGCATCACCGTCGCGCCGATGTGCCAGTATTCAGCCGACGACGGCTGCGCCAACGACTGGCACATGATGCATCTCGGCATGCTCGCCAATTCCGGCGCGTCGCTGGTGGTGGTCGAGGCAACTCATGTCGAGCGGCAGGGCCGCATCACCCACGGCTGCATGGGGCTCTACTCCGACGACAACGAGCTTGCCCTGCAGCGCGTCATCGCGCAGTGCCGCCGCGCCGGCACCGCCAAGTTCGGCATCCAGATCGCGCATGCCGGCCGCAAGGCCTCATCGCAGCGGCCGTGGGAAGGCGCGCAAGGCGCTGCAACCGGGTCAGGATCCGTGGCCGACATTCGCGGCGTCGGCGTTGCCCTGGGGCGAGGGCTGGCACGTGCCGCGCGAGGCGACCGAAGCCGATCTCGAACGCGTCCGCGAGGCCTTCGTTGCCTCCGCCAAGCGCGCGCTGCGCATCGGCTTCGACGAGATCGAGCTGCACATGGCGCACGGCTATCTGCTGCACGGCTTCATGTCGCCCATCTCCAACAAGCGCACCGATCAATACGGTGGCAGCTTCGACAACCGCATGCGCTTTCCGCTTTCGGTCGCCCGCGCCGTGCGCGCCGCGGTGCCGGGGAACGTGCCGCTCGGCGCTCGCATCACCGGCAGCGACTGGCGCGAGGGCGGGCTGACGCCGGACGATGCCGTCGCCATCGCCAAGGCGCTGAAAGGTGAGGGTCTCGATTTCGTCTGCATCTCCTCGGGCGGCGCGCTCGCCGAGATCCGCACGCCGACCTCGCCCGGCTATAACGTGCCGATCGCCGTGCGGGTCAAGAAAGAGGTCGGCATCGCCACGCGCGTCGTCGGCATGATCGTCACGCCGCAGCAGGCCGAGGACGTCGTCGCCAAGGGCGAGGCCGATCTCGTTTCGATGGCGCGCGCGTTCCTCGACGATCCGCACTGGGGCTGGCGCGCCGCCAAGGCGCTCGGCGCCGAGGTGAAGCGGCCGCCGCAATATCTGCGCGCCGGCCCGCAGCTCTGGGCGCCCGCCGCCGCAACGAGCACATGAGTTACCTCTCCCCGCGCGCGGGGAGAGGTCGACGCCGAGCGTCAGCGAGGCGGCGGGTGAGGGGGCATTTCCACAAGCCGGAGCAGTTGGAAATTCCCCCTCACCCGGCTCGCCGCTTGCGCGGCGCCCGGCCCTCTCCCCGTAAACGGGGAGAGGGGTAAGTGGAAAACCTGGTTTTCCTCGCCGTCCTGTTTGCCGCCGTCTGCCATGCGGGCTGGAACGCGCTGATCAAAGTCGGGCTCGATCCGCTCTCGACCACGACGCTGATCGCGCTCGGCTCGGCCGTGGTCGGCATCGTCTGCCTGCCGTTCTTCGGCGTGCCGGCGGCGGCAGCCTGGCCGTGGCTCATCGCCTCGGCGATCGTTCATCTGTTCTATTTCGCGGCGCTGATCGAAAGCTACCGCACCGGCGACCTGGGCCAGGTCTATCCAATTGCGCGCGGCGCGGCGCCGCTGATGACCGCGGCGGCGAGCCTCGTCTTCGTCGGCGAGCAGCTGAGCGCCGCGAGTTGGATCGGCATCGCCACGCTCGCCGCCGGCGTGCTGCTGTTGTCGGCGCGCGGCGGCCGCGAGCTCACCCACATCGACAAGCGCGCCGTCGGCTTTGCACTTCTGACCGCGCTCACCATCTGCACCTACACGGTGGTCGACGGGATCGGCGCGCGCGCCTCGCACAATCCGGTGTCCTACGGCCTGTGGCTGTTCGTCGGCAACGCGGTCGCGCTCGCGCCTTACGCGCTGTGGCGCGACCGCGGCGGTATCGCGAAAGGCATACGGCGCTTCTGGCGGCGCGGCCTTGCCGGCGGCGCGCTGCAGGCTCTCTCTTACGGCATTGCGTTGTGGGCGATGACGTTGGCGCCGATCGCCATCGTCGCCTCGCTGCGCGAGACCAGCGTGCTGTTCGGTGCCGGCATCGCCGTCGTCGTGCTGAAAGAGCCGCTGCGCGCCTTGCGTATCGTCGCCGCGTTGCTGATCGTCTGCGGCTTGATCTTGATCCGCGTGCAGTAAGCTTCAGTTGGCGAGCGCGGTCGTCACCGGCGCCGGCAGGCCGATGCGGCCGTAGCCCGGCAGCTTCAGCGCCGGATGGCGCAGGTCGACGCCGGCAACGAGGCCGAGCAGATTGACCTCGACGCCTTCGACCCAGCCGATCTTGACGCCGGCATAGCCGGCGGCGTTCAGCTCGAGCCCGGTGCCGCTGTCGGTCCGCCCCGCATAGAAGCCGTCGCGGAAGTCGCGGCCGACCGCGTTCGGCGGCAGCGCCACGCCAAGCTCCGGCACCGCGCGCAGCACCGCGGCGGTGAACGAGTTGCTGTTCGGCCCCGGGAAGATGCGGTAGTCGCCGGCGCGCGCGTACTCGTAATCCCTCGCCACCGCCTCGATCTTGGGGATCATCTCCTCGGCCTCGGCGCCGGACACATCGGCGATGGCGACCGGCCGGTTGCCGTACCAGCGGCCGTCCGGCGGCCAGTTGTTCTGGCGCAGCGCCGTGCCCCAGCCGACCACGTCGTAGCGGGTCCAGCGCATCTCGTTCTCGCGTTTGAACACCACCCAGGAGTGCACCGAGAAGATGCCCTTCCAGGCGCCGGTCAGCCCGGTGAAAACGATGACCCGCGCCGGGCCATAGTCGCGCGCGGCGGGCAAGATGCCGGTGCTCGACCAGTCGGCGTCGCGATAGCTGCGCGGCGCGTTGCCGACCGCGTAGAGCGCGGCGCGGGCGAGGATCGGAGCGAGAAAAATGAGGAAAATCAGGACCATGATAACGTTGCGGCGGTGGAACGGGCGGTGAGCCATTAGACGAGAGGTAGGGAGGGTTTCCGGCCTAATCGTGGCAAGCCGGAGCGCCCGGCGCAATGCCGCTTGGTGCGTCAGCTCACCTGATTGCCGCTGATCCGCAGTTGCGGATAGCGTTCGGCGCCGCCGAGCGCGAGATCGCCGCTCACGGCCTTGTGCCACTCCATGCCGACAATGGCGCCGCGCCGCGCGCCGCTGATCGTATTCGACGTAATGAGGGCCGCGCCCGCCTCGTTGGCAACCGAGACGGCAATGCCGACGCCCGATTGCCGCACCACGTTGCCGGTGACCGCGACGTTGCGCAGATAAGGGCCCCAGCCGGCGCTGATGCCGGCGGTCTGCGCGTTCTCGACGACATTGCCGGTCACCGCGGTGTCGGCCTCGACGCCGATGCCGACGCCGGCGCCTTCCGGCGGCGTGCCCGGGATGCGGGCGCGCAGGTTGCGCACCAGGTTGCCGCGCACGGTCGCAAGTCTTCCGCCTTCCTTGAAATTGGTGACGGAAATGCCGGTGCCAGCTTCGTCAATCACGTTGTCGGCGATCACCGCGCCCTCGAAGTCGAATTCCGAATAGATCGCGACTTCGCTGAGGCTGCTGCAATTGTTGCCGAGGATCTGGATGTCGGAAGCGGCGTTGCCGCGGATCGCGGAGAAGGCGGCGTTGCGGATGTGGTTGCCGCGGACGATGACGTTGGCGGCGCGGAACACGTTGATGGCGTTGCCGTTCTCGCCGGTGCCGCCGGCGACTGCGCTGGTGTCCTCGATGGTGTTGTCGGCGATCAGGCTGGCGTCGCGCCGTTTGACCGACTGCCAGACGCGGATGCCGCCATTGCCCGAGCCGCGAATGACGTTGAAGGTGATGAGAAGGCCGTTGTTGTCGGTGCAGAACAGCGCGTTGTCGGCGGCGCCCGCGATCGTGCAGCGCGAAACTTCGCCGGTCGAGCGGTCGAGGCGGATGCCGTTGCCGCCGGCATTGACGATCTCGCAGTCGCTGATGCGCAAGCTCTTCGCGTCGCTGAAGTCCGCGAGGCCGCGGTTCTCCGTCAATGGCGCGCGCATGCCGTCGAGCACGAGGCCATTCAGCGTGACCGTCTCGGCGTGCTCGGCGTTAAACAGCGGAGCGGCTTGCGTCGCGGCAAGCCGGGTCGCGCCGCGCACGCCGATAAGCGCGGCGCCGGATGGCAGCCTGAGATTACCGGCGCGATAAACGCCAGGCGCGAGCAGCAGCGGCACACGTGTTTGCGCGGCGCGGTCGATGGCGCGCTGCAGGCGCTGGCTCTGGTCTTCGCTTGCGCCGGGGCGGACGCCGAGTGTCGCCGCGTCGAGGCCGAAGGTCGCAAGCGGCACAGCTTTGACGGCGCCGGAAAGCGCGGTCGCGCCGGTTGCGGCAACGGCAAGCAGATGGCGGCGGTTGAGCTCCATGCGCCGTGCATTGTGCGCCGGCGCTGGTTAACGCGCCCCTGCGGCCATCACTGCAAGAAAAGCGCGGCCGGCACGGGCCAAGTCGCCAGGCGGCAGGTGCTCAGGAACGTGGATGAAGGCGGCAAGCCGTGGGCCGGCACCCCGGCGCACCGCAAGCGCCGCCTTCCAGCAGAGGTAATTGCACAGATAGTCGCCTGCATCCACGGAACGCGCCGCCGGCACGCGGGCGCGCCGCGCCGCGGCGACAAGCGCACGGTCGAGCGTCGGCAGCGCCAGCCGTGTCGGGTGCCCCGGCGCGATCAGGCGCAGGCCGGGTACCGCGCCGGCAACGTCTTCGAGCGATGAGAGCGAATTGCGCGCCCAGGTCTCGACGCGCAGGTGCGGTGTCGCAGCGGCAAGGCCGAACATCAGCAGTGCTTCGGGCCGGTGGCGGCTGATGAGCGCCGGCAGTTGGCGGTCGACGGCCGTGTAGCTCGTGGCAAAGACATGACCGACGATGCGGCGGCCGGGCAGCTTCTGGCGCGCCAGCGTCCCGATTAGCGCGTCCGTCGGATTGATCGGCGCGCCGGGAAACGGCCCGAAGCCGGTGACCAAAATGGTGTGCATCATTTTTTCTGTCATGGCCGGGCTTGTCCCGGCCATCCACGCCTTGCTGTGGCAATTAGATAAGGCGTGGATGCCCGCGACAAGCGCGGGCATGACGAAATCCTACACCCCGAGCACCTGCGCGATCTGCTCGACCGCAAGCGTCGGCGCGAGCTTGCCTTCGGCGACGGCGGCTTCCGCCTGGCGCAACTTGCCGCGCACGGCGGGATCGCTGCGCAGCCGCGCGGTCAGCCGCTCCTCGAGCATGGTCCACATCCATTTGACCTGCTGCTCGCGGCGGCGCGCCGCAAGTTCGCCCGAGGCCGTCATCTTCTCCTTGTGCGCCAGCACCTGCGCCCAGAGCTGCGCGATGCCGTCGCCGGTCAGCGCCGAGTACGTCATGACCGAGGGCGACCAGTTCGGCGAGCGCGGCGCCAATATGTTGAGCGCGGCGCGATAGTCGGCGGCGGCGACGCGCGCGCGCGCGACATTGTCGCCGTCAGCCTTGTTGACCGCGATCATGTCGGCGAGCTCGACGATGCCTTTCTTCAGGCCCTGCAATTCGTCGCCGGCGCCGGCCACCATCAGCACCAGGAAGAAATCGGTCATGTCGGCAACGGCCGTCTCCGACTGCCCGACGCCGACGGTCTCGACCAGGATCACGTCGTAGCCGGCGGCCTCGCACACCAACATGGACTCGCGGGTCTTGGCGGCGACGCCGCCGAGCGTGCCGGAGGAGGGCGAGGGGCGGATGAAGGCGTGCGGGTCGACGGCGAGGTTGGCCATCCGCGTCTTGTCGCCGAGGATCGAACCGCCGGTGCGCGTCGAGGACGGATCGACCGCCAGCACCGCGACCTTGTGGCCAATGCCGGTCAAATAGGTGCCAAGCGCGTCGATGGTGGTCGACTTGCCGGCACCCGGGGCGCCGGTAATGCCGAGCCGCACCGCCTTGCCGGTGAGCGGCAACAGCTCCTGCACCAGGCGATGCGCAGATTTGCGGTGGTCGGCGCGCTTGCTCTCGATCAGCGTGATGGCACGGGCGAGCGTTGCCCGCTCGCCGGCGCGGATGCCATCGGCGAGCGGCGCGATCTTTGCCGCTGCATCGCGGGATGGTGAGTTGCGGGAAACGGGCGCAGGCATTGCGCCCATTTACACCGAAGCCGCGGCCCGGGCGAGAGGCCTCCGCCGTTTCCTAGCGGGTTAGGCCGCCGCGCGGCCGGCTTCGGTCGCCCGCGTCACCTCGGTCAGGCGCCCGTTCGCCACGTCGTAAATGAAGCCGTAGACCGGGATGGTGCGCGGCACCAGAGGATGCGTGCGGATGCGCTGCACGTCCTCGAGCACGCTCGCGGCGAGGTCGTCGAAGGCGTGCCAGTGCACGTAATGCCCGTGCACCGAGCCGCCGCCGTGTTTGGGGTTGGACCAGCTCTTGCCGTCGAAATTCGCGGTTTCGAGATTGTCGTCGAGCAGCGAGCTGATGACCTCGCCGGTGAAGGTCTGCATGCCGCAATTGGTGTGATGGACCACGAACCATTCGCGGGTGCCGAGCAGCTTGTGCGAAATCACCAGCGAGCGGATGGCGTCATCGGTCGCGCGGCCGCCGGCGTTGCGGATCACGTGCGCGTCGCCTTCAGCGAGGCCGGCATATTTGGCGGGGTCGAGCCGCGCGTCCATGCAGGTCAGAATCGCAAAGTGCCGCGCCGGCGGCATCGTGAGCTTGCCCTTGTCGCCGAAATTCGCGGCGTATGTCGTGTTGGCTTGCAGAACTGCGTCATAGACTTTGGATGACATTTGAAGCTGGCGTCCTTCCGCGCGTGCAAAATTGATCGCAGCGCAATCTGTCGGCGCGCGCGGCCGAATTCAACGGAATCAGATTTTTTTGTTGCGAAACGCGAGGGGCAAACATTTCACACCGCTCGCATTGGGTGGAACGTTTGTAGCTCGCCGCGTGCCGTGGAACTTTTAGCGCCGGCGCGGCCGTCGTTTTGTCTTGTCGGGTTCCACCGGCAGGCGGATGGCGAGGCCGCCGGTGTCTCTGCGTTGCGCTTGCGTGGCGCGGGCAAAAGCGATGAGCTGCTCGCGCGTCTCGATGCGGCAGCCGGATTTGTCGACCTGCTTGCAATAGGCGGCGCGCGTCTGCTCGTCGGCGTCGGCCTCGTCGATCGGGATCACCTGGTAGACGCCCTCGGCGAGCTTGTGCAGCAGCGCATATTCGGTGACGCGCGGCCGGTTCGCCGGCGTTTCCTGGATGATGTCGTCGCCGCCCTCGAAGGACTGCACCGAGAAGGCGGCGACGTCGCGCATGCCGCCGCTTGAATGGACGTAGAGGCCGCCGGTCCAGGCAAACGTCGCCTGCTCGGGATCGTGGGCGTAGCCGTCGCGCAGGCTGTAGAGCTGCACCTTGATGCGCTCGCCGAACACCGGCGTCGTGTCGGTGAGGATCGGGTCGCCGGAATCGATACAGCCCGCGAGCGTCAGCGCGGCGAGCGCCGCGAGGCAGGTGCGGACGACGGCCGACCTCACTCCGCCGCTGCCTTGTCGTGGCCGAGCCGCTTGTTCAGCGTCTTGAGCAGCTTCTCGGCGGCTTCCGCGATCACCGTGCCGGGCGGGAAGATCGCCTCGGCGCCGGCCTTGTAGAGCGCGTCGTAATCCTGCGGCGGCACCACGCCGCCGACCACGATCATGATGTCGTCGCGGCCTTGGGCGGCGAGCGCCTTCTTCAGCTCCGGCACCAGCGTCAGATGCGCGGCGGCAAGCGAGGAAACACCGAGGACATGCACGTCGTTCTCGACCGCTTGGCGCGCGGCTTCCTCGGGCGTCGCAAACAAAGGCCCGATATCGACGTCGAAGCCGAGATCGGCGAAGGCCGAGGCGATAACCTTCTGCCCGCGGTCATGGCCGTCCTGGCCGATCTTGGCGACCAAGAGGCGCGGGCGGCGGCCTTCCGCCTGCTCGAAGGCCTCGACGCGCTCACGCACCCGTTCGACCGCGCCGGTCATGTTCCCTCCTTTGCCGACCTCCCGCTTGTAGACGCCGGTGATCGCCTTGATCTCGGCGCGATGCCGGCCATAGATATTCTCCAGCGCCGCGGAGATTTCGCCGACGGTCGCCTTGGCGCGCGCGGCGTCGACTGCCAGCGCCAAGAGATTGCCGTTGCCGCGGTCGGCGGCCCGGGTCAGCGCATCGAGCGCCTCCTGCAAGGCGGCTGGATCGCGCTCGGCTTTGAGGCGCTTCAATTTGTCGAGCTGCATCTGTCGCACGGCGGAGTTGTCGACCTTAAGCACCTCGATCGGCGCTTCGTCGGTCGGCTGGAATTTGTTGACGCCGATCACGGACTGCTGGCCTGAGTCGATGCGCGCCTGCGTCTTGGCGGCGGCTTCCTCGATGCGCAGCTTGGGGATGCCGGCCTCGATCGCCTTGGCCATGCCGCCGAGCGCCTCGACCTCCTCGATGTGGCCCCAGGCCTTGCACGCGAGATCGTAGGTGAGCTTCTCGACGAAATACGAGCCGCCCCAGGGATCGACGATGCGGGTGGCGCCGGCTTCCTGCTGCAACACGATCTGGGTGTTGCGGGCGATGCGCGCGGAGAAATCGGTCGGCAGCGCCAGCGCCTCGTCCAGCGCGTTGGTGTGCAGCGATTGCGTCTGCCCTTGCGTCGCCGCCATCGCTTCGATCATGGTGCGGGAGACGTTGTTGAACACGTCCTGCGCCGCCAGCGACCAGCCCGAGGTCTGGCAATGCGTGCGCAGGGAGAGCGAGCGCGCGTCCTGAGGCGCAAACGGCTTCATCAGCTTCGCCCAGATCATGCGCGCGGCGCGCATCTTGGCGATCTCCATGAAGTAATTCATGCCGATCGCCCAGAAGAACGAGACGCGCGGCGCAAACTGGTCGATGGTCAGCCCCGCCTTCATGCCGGCGCGCACATATTCGACGCCGTCGGCGAGCGTGTAGGCAAGCTCGAGGTCCTGCGTCGCGCCGGCTTCCTGCATGTGATAGCCGCTGACCGAAATCGAATTGAACTTCGGCATTTCGGCGGAGGTGTAGGCGAAGATGTCGGAGATGATGCGCAGGCTCGGCGCCGGGCGGATAGATATAGGTGTTGCGCACCATGAATTCTTTGAGGATGTCGTTCTGGATGGTGCCGGAGAGCTTCGCGTGCGGCACGCCCTGTTCCTCGGCCGCGACGATATAGAGCGCGAGCACCGGCAGCACCGCGCCGTTCATGGTCATCGACACGCTCATCTGGTCGAGCGGGATGCCGGAGAACAGCGTGCGCATGTCGTAGATCGAGTTCGATCGCCACGCCCGCCATGCCGACATCGCCGGCGACGCGCGGGTGGTCGCTGTCGTAGCCGCGGTGGGTGGCGAGATCGAAGGCGATGGAAAGGCCCTTCTGCCCCGCCGCGAGGTTGCGCCGGTAGAAGGCGTTGGAATCCTCCGCCGTGGAGAAACCGGCGTATTGCCGGATGGTCCAGGGCTGTGCCGCGTACATCGCTGGATAAGGCCCGCGCAGGAACGGCGCCTTGCCCGGATAAGTGTCGAGGAAATCGAGGCCTTTGAGATCGGCTTCGCCATAGACCGGCTTCACCGCGATGCCTTCCGGCGTCATCCAAGATGCAGCCTTGCCGTTGCCGGCAGGTGTCGGCGCTTCGCTGAAGGCAACGCTGGCGAAGTTCGGGATCTGGCTCATTGCAACCCCAGACTACCATGGGCGGCGCGCAAGGTCGAAAGCACGTCGCAGCCGACGTAAATGAAATCTTTGACGCCCGCCTCGCGCCATTTTGCTTCGTTCTCGCCGGGCCGCCCGGCAAGATGAACGACGGCGCCCGCCGCGGCGAGCACCTTGGCGGTCTCCGCCGCCTCGGCCTCATAGACCTTGTCGGAGGAACACAGGCACGCAAGCCTGGCGCCAGAGGCCTTGAAGGCGGCGAGCATTTCGGCGCGATCCTTGAAGCCGTCATTGCCGAGCGCCTCGATGCCGCCGGCCTCGTAGAAATTCTTGGCGAAGGTCGCGCGCGCGGTGAAATCGGACGGCGTGCCGAGATTGGCGAGGAACGCCTTCGGCCGCGCGCCGGTCTTTTTTAGAAACGCGTCGGAGGCATCGCGCAAAACCTCGAACGGCGCGGCGAGGCGGATGCTCGGCAATGGATCGATGCTCGCCTTGGCGCCGGCTTCCTTGGGTTGCGACACGCGCGGCACGTCGAGCACGCGCGCGGCGTCCTCGTGCAAATTCGGATAGTCGCTGGTGCCGGTGATGCGCGTCCTTGCGCCGCGCCGCATTGGCCTGCCGTTGCTCGCGCACCGCGGCGACGTCGCGCTGCACGAGACCCTGTTCGAGCGCGGCCCAGGCGCCGCCTGCCTTGTCGTAATTCTGGAACAGCGCCCAGGCGGCGGTGCAAAGCTTGGCGGTCAGGTCCTCGATGGCGCCGGAACCGGCCGCCGGGTCGGCGACCTTGGCGAGGTTCGATTCCTCCAGCAGCACAAGCTGGGCGTTGCGCGCGACGCGCCGCGCGAATGGATCCGGCAGACCGATGGCGGCAGTGTGCGGCAGCGCCACGATATTGTCGGCGCCGCCGAGACCGGCGGCTGCGATCGCAATCGTATTGCGCAGCATGTTCACGTAAGGGTCGCGCTTGGTCAGCATCCGCCACGCCGTTTCGGCGGCGACGGTGGTACGTCTCGGCGTAAGCCCACAGGCCTCTTCCACGCGCGCCCACAATTTGCGGATGGCGCGGAACTTGGCGATGGTGAGAAACTCGTCGGCGTCGGCGGCAAGCCGGAAATAGATCGTGCTGCGGGCCGCATCGAGCGGCACGCCGCCGGCATTGAGCGCGCGCAGGCAATCGACCGCGGCAGAAATAGCGAAGGCCAGCTCCTGCGCCTCGGAGCCGCCGGCATTGTGGATGATGCGCCCGTCGGCGACGACGAAGGGCCCGTGGAAGCCCTGGGCGGCAAATTTGCGCACGGCGCCGGCGAGCATCCCCGATAGTTCGCTCCATGGCTTGGGGCTCGCGCCCGCGGCGGCGAAGCCGCCGATCGGGTTGAGGCTGCCGCGCAGATCGACCGCAGCCGGATCGAGCTTGCGCGCCTTGACTAGCGCCGCGACGTGATCGACGGCCACCCGCGTCGGCGGGCTCAGGTTGAAATCGATGGTGATGCCGGCGTCGAGCTCGACGCCTTCGAGCGCGCGCGCGATGGTCTCGGGCGTCGCATCGAGCCCGTAGCCGTTGGCGTTGAGCGAGCCGGCAAAGACCAGCGTCAACCCGGTCGCGCCGTTCTCCAGATCCTGCAACGCTTGCGCGTTCGCCGCAGCCGGGTCGGGATGATCGACGCGCTGCATGACGGTCCAGGCCGTGCCCGGTGCGCGGCCGGCAACCGGCGCGACGCCCGCGGCGCGCGGATAAAGCGGCGCCACGCGCAGGCCGTCATAGGTCTGGCTGACGAGGCGCTTGTCGAAGGACGCGCCTTTCAGCGCCGCCTCGACGAGCTTGCGCCACTCCGCCTCGGTCGCGGGCGGGAATTCGGCGGCAAGGGTAAGCTGCTCATCCATCGGCGGAAACTGCCATAAACGCGGCGCGCTCGCCATTGCGATAAAGCAAGGAACATGCCCGTCATGCCTTACCATTATGCTGTCATCCCGGGGTGCGAGCCATAAGCGCGTTTACGCGCGTCTTCGACGCGCTATGGCGAGCGAACCCGGAATCCAGCAAACGAGCGCCGAGTTTGCATCTGGATTCCGGCTCTCGCTCGCTTTGCTCGCTCGGCCGGAATGACGGTTAGGAGATAGGCGGCAGCCGCTCGATCCCGGAAACGTCAAGGCCGGCGAGGGCGTCCCTTACCTTGCGCCCGTCAATCACCTTGTCGGGCACGATCTCGGACAGCGGTAACAGCACGAAGGCTCGTTCGAACAGGTGGGGGTGGGGAATGGTGAGGCCGAGCTCGTCGAGCTTCAAGTCATCATAGGCGATGATGTCGATGTCGGCGGTGCGCGGACCCCAGCGCTTCTCGTGGGCGCGGTCGCGGCCGAGCTGCAATTCGACCGACTGGGCGCGCTCGAGCAATTCGCGGGGGCTGAGGATCGTCTCCACCTCGATGCACAGGTTGATGAAGGGCGGCTGGTATTTGAAGCCCCAAGGCGGCGTGCGGTAATCGGACGAGCGCGCCATCAGCCGCACCTCGATGCCGTCGCAGAACAGCTTCACCGCGCGGTCGAGGAGAGCGCGGCTGTCGCCGACATTACCGCCGAGCGCGATCAGCGCCAGCGTCATGTCCGGGACGCTCCGCGTGCGCGCACCAAAGTGACACCGACGTCGCTGAAGGTCGCAGCGATTGGTGCATGCGGCTTGTGGATGGTGACGGTGATGGCGCGCACCCGCGGGAACGCTGTCAGCACCGCGTCGGCGACCTTGCCGGCGGCCGCCTCGATCAGGCGGAACTTCTGCGAGCAGAACGCCGCGCTCGCGCATTCCACCACTTTGTCATAGGAGACCGTGTCGGCGACTTTGTCGGAGCGCGCCGCGGCGGCAAGCTCGATGTCGAGCGTCAGATCGATGGTGAAAGTCTGCCCGACCTTGGCCTCATAGGGCATGACGCCGTGATAGGCGTGCAGTGACAGGCCGGAGATGAAGATGGTGTCGCTCATCGCGCCGCCTCGATGGCCGCGGTCACCCGCAGCGCCTGCACCGTTTCGGCGACGTCGTGCACGCGCACGATCGCTGCGCCGTTCTTGACCGCCATGAGATGGCTCGCGATCGAGCCGCCGATGCGTTCGTCGGGTTGCGATGGCGTCACCGCATTGATGAAGCGCTTGCGCGAAGCGCCGACCAGGAGCGGCAGGCCGAAGCGGGTGAATTCGCCGAGCTTGGCGATGCAGGCGATGCTCTGCTCCGGCGTTTTGCCGAAGCCGATGCCTGGATCGAGCACGATCTTGTCGCGGACGATGCCGGCCTGCGCCGCGATGTCGAGGGAGCGGGCGAAATAGGCGGCAACGTCGGCGATGATGTCGATGGCCGCATCAGCGGCGTCGCGGTTGTGCATGACGATGACCGGCACGTTGCGCGCTGCAACCAGCCTGGCCATCTCAGGATCGCGTTGCAGCCCCCAGACGTCGTTGACGATCGCCGCGCCCTGATCGATCGCCCAGGCGGCGACGTCAGCCTTGTTGCTGTCGATCGACACCGGCAGGCCGAACTTGACCGCCGCCGGCAGGATCGGGGAGAGCCGCCGCCGCTCCTCCTCGGCCGAGATGGGCTTGGCGCCGCCATAGGGGCGCGTGGATTCCGCGCCGATGTCGAGGATGTCGGCGCCGTTGCTTGCCACGGTGGCGGCCCGGCCGATGGCGGCGTCGGCGTCGAAGAACCGGCCGCCGTCGGAGAAGGAATCCGGCGTCACATTGAGGATGCCCATGACCAGTGGCCGCTTGAGCGCCAAAAGCGCGGCAAGCGCTTCCGGCGCGCCGTCTCGCACCGATTCAGCGCTGATTCCGAGGGGACGAGGGAGGGCCATGCCGCTCGATTTGCGGGGTCAGCCTTGGGCTGTCAAGCAGACCTTCATTGATCGTCCTTGGCATCGCCCATCGCTGCCTGGAAAGGGCAAATTCCCGCCGGTCAGACGCGGATGAGCCGGGCCAATGACGGCGATATCAGTAAGTGATCTTCAGCGGCAGGCCCTTGGCGTGGTCGATCCATCGCTCGACCACTTTGGCCGAAGGCAGCAGCCGCACCATCTTGCGCTTGCGGTTGGCATCCGCCATCGCCCTTGCGAGATTGGCGGGGTTGCGGAACTTGAGCTCTTTCACGGTGTCGACGCCGGCGGCCTGCAACAGCTCAGAATACTCCCTGCTGATGCCCCGGATACGCATGCGGTCGGCCATGTTGGCCCAGCACAAGAGTTGCTTCTCGTCGAAACCGGTCTTGATCGCCAGCGTTTTGCGCCCTTTGGCGGTGCTCGCCGCCTCGAGCAGCCGGCCGGTCGAGCGAATCCCCACCGACTTGAGGATCGAGGCCGTTTCGGCGTCGATGCCCTCGATATCGGTGATCGGATAGGACATGCGTCTCTCCTGAACTCTCACTTATTCAACTTCGACTTCGCAATTCGACTATACGAACTGGCTGAGGCCCGGAATCGCGCCGACAATCTCGCCGATCGCGTCCTCGCCGGCCTTTTCGCGGGCAAAAGCTATGGTTTCGCGGGTGACGCCTTGGACTTGGCCCATGCTCAGCCCCGCCGACATCATCTTGGTGCCGGCGCCCATGATGCCGCCCAGGGCAAAACCGCCGCCGCCGCTGGCGTCGACGCCTTCCTGCGCTTCCATGAGCTCGGCCGCGCCGGGCAGCTTGTCGATCAGCGCCTTGACCTTGTCCGGAGGACCTTCCTTGAGGAGGAATTCGAAGATGATACCGATGGCCTTTTCGGCGGTGCTCTGGTCAACACCGACGTTGGCGACCAGACGCGCGACCAGCTCATCCATGTTCCCCTCGCGCCCCACACTCAAGGTGGGTTGGATTCATATTGAACGGCTCAATCGTCGATGACAAGCATGTAACAAAAAATTCCACGCGCTGTTGCATGCGTGCGCGTGCACCGTTGCCCGCGCGTGTCAAGCAAAAATGCACAGGCAATTATTTTGCAGCGCGCGGACGTTTGTATCGGTGGGCAGACCTGACGAATGGCCGGCGCAAGGGGATCGGTTACCGGCGTACCATCGGCAGTATGCGTAGAATTACGATCAGTAGTTTTTCAAGGCTGACCAACAGTGGCTGCCGCTATGCTTTCGTAATCCTGAACGAAATTGGAAAGACCTTCGCAACTTGCCGATTTCAGCTTGCGGGGTCGCCGAATGAGTTTTGTGGCGTCGTTCTCACGAGTTGCGGAGCATAGCGTCATGAAGTCGATCCAGCGTGCGCATATTCTGGTGGTTGCCGGTACCGATCAGCGTTTGATGCTCGCCGCGCAACTATGCCGGCTTGAGGTTACGCGGGCGACCTTCGTCAGCCGTATCGAGGAGGCGCGGGCGCACTGCCTGACCGGCGGTCCCGATCTTTGCCTCGTCTGTTTTGATGATCCTGCCCTCGATACTGCGCCGCACCAGACGATCCTGGCCCCCGGTCATGAAGGCGGCGTGCCGTCGCTGCTGCTGGTCGAGCCCGTCACCCCCTATTTGCGGCGGCTTGCCCGGCAAAATGGCTACTTCGCCGCCATTCCGGGCAATCTTGCGCCGCGGATGCTGTACCGCCGCATGAGCGCGGCGCTGCGCCATCCGGTCGCGCGCCCGGCGGGCCGGCCTTCGGCGCCCCCAATTTCGGCGAATATCCCGCTGGCGGCGGACTTCGCCGAATGGCGCAAGGCAACCCGGCACTGAAAACCGTTTTCAGGCCGCATCTGCGTTGCTAGCGTGGGCTCTCAGCCTGCGCGTGACCCCGAAAAGCCTGTGCCCGGCTTGAACGGGGATGGGGTACCGGTTTTCGGATACGGTCACGCGCAAACAAAAAAAGAGAGCCCTCACATGAGCACACTCGACGCGGTCTTGGCCCGCATCGACCAGGATATTGACCAAAGCGTCGAGCGGCTGTTCGCGCTGCTGCGCATTGCCTCGGTGTCGACCGACCCGGCCTACAAGGAGCAGTGTCGCGCCGCCGCCGACCACGTCGCCGCCGATCTCAAATCCATCGGGTTCGACGCCAAAGTGCGCCCGACCGAGGGCCATCCGGTGGTGGTCGGCAAATCTGAAGGCAGCACGTCGAACGGCGCTGCCGGCCCGCGCGTCCTGTTCTACGGCCATTACGACGTACAACCGGTCGACCCGCTGGAGTTGTGGAAGACGCCGCCGTTCGAACCGCGCATCGAGACGCTGCCCGGCGGCCGCAAGATCATCGTCGCCCGCGGCGCCTGCGACGACAAAGGCCAGGCCATGACCTTCATCGAGGCCTGCCGCGCCTTCAAGGCGGTCACCGGCAAGCTGCCGCTCAATATCACCACCATGATCGAGGGCGAGGAGGAGTGCGGCTCGCAACATTTGTTCAAGTTCGTCCGCGACAATGCCGCCGAGTTCAAGCTCGACCTGGCGCTGGTCTGCGACACCGCGATGTGGGACGCGCAGACGCCGGCGGTGACCACCTCGCTGCGCGGCCTCGTCTATGAGGACGTGAAAATCACCTGTGCCGATCGCGACCTGCATTCCGGCGTGTTCGGTGGTGCGGCGCAAAATCCGATCCGGCTGCTGGCCAAGATCCTCGGCGCCATGTGGGACGACAATGGCCGCGTCACCATCCCCGGCTTCTACGACGGCGTGAAGGAGCTGCCGGCCGACATCAAGGCCGACTTGAAGGCGCTCGATCTGACGGCGGAGAAATTCCTCGGGCCCATCGGCCTCAAGCTGCCGGCCGGCGAAAAGGACCGCATGCTGATCGAGATGGTGACGACGCGGCCGACCGCCGAGATCAACGGCATCGTCGGCGGCTATACCGGCGAGGGCGCCAAGACCGTCATTCCGGGGCAGGCCTCCGCCAAGGTGTCGTTCCGCCTGGTCGGCCAGCAGGACCCGCAGAAGATCCGCGACAACTTCCGCGCCTTCGTCAAGGCGCGCCTGCCGGCCGACTGCAAGGTCGCGTTCGGCAATTTCGGGTTGGCGCCGCCGCTGCAGCTCTCATTCGACAACCCGGCGCTCAACAAGGCTCGCCAAGTGCTCGGCGAGGAGTGGGGCCACAAGGCGGTCACCGTCGGCGCGGGCGGCTCGATTCCGATCGTCGCCGACTTCAAGAGCGTGCTGGGCATGGACTCGCTCCTCGTCGGCTTCGCGCTCGACGACGACCGCGTGCATTCGCCGAACGAGAAATTCGACCTCACCTGCTACCACAAGGGCATCCGCTCCTGGGCGCGCATTCTCGACGCGCTGGCGCGGGGCTAGGGTCGCCGTCGGCGTCCTGTCGAATGCCTGCTGTTGGGGGCAAAGCGGACATCGCCTGAACTTATCGCGATGTGCGCTAATGACCCAAAGCGGACAAAAACTTGCGCCCCCACATTACTTACACTAAATCATGACACCGTTCGGACCCATATGCCCTCCACGGCAGGGAGGCAGAGAGGTGCCGGGCCGAGGCGCTACGACGCATTTGGGGCCAGTACCGCCATTATGACACGCATGTTTTTGGGACGGGTCGCTGCTAGCGCCTGAGCCGGAGGCAGAAGTGCCGGATGTCTTCACCTGACCTGGGCTGCCGCCACTCTTCGCAAAGGCGGGGCTACCGTTCAACGACAGTGCCACTGAGACAGCGAGAAGCGAAACCACGTGCGATATTGTTGTCATAACTGTTCCTCTATCAATTCCGGGATATTATCGATGGCGTACCCATTATTGCTTTTGCTTATGACAACCCAGGCAACCAAATTGGCTTGGGTCGACGGGCTTTCCATAACGAGGTTTTTGGAGGAGGCCTTGCCTATCTATTGAACGGTCCCGATGCTGATGGGGAAGAGATAAGTCAACGCTGGTTATAATTTTTGAGCGCATCGCGGTTTGCTTCTGAACCGTGGGTTGCTTTTGAACTGTGGTTTGTTTTTGAACCGTAGTTTGCTTATGAATTGTATCTGTGGCCATCGACCTTGTTGTCTCAGCATCCGCGCACGTCGTCGCGGCGAAAACCACAGCGCCCGCACAGGCGGCGAGGATCGCGATTTTCATTTTCATGGTGTTCTCCTTGTTTGTTTCCAACAAACGTGCGTGCATGTGGCGTCAACTACGCAATCGAGATCGATTGCCGACCAGCGGCACTGAAACATGACGCTAAGGAACGAGCCTCTCGCTGCTTAAGTCGTGACTGCGCAGAGAATGGCGCAATCCATCGCGTTTGCTTCATTGAAAAAGTTAGACGAAACAAGAAATGCAAACGACAGAAACGCCAGTGAAAGAACCACCGGAAAATTTATCCGGAATTTCTTCATAGCGTCGGTCCCCTCGTTGCCGACACCAATCTATAAATCTTATTGGACACCCGTATTTATGGCAAGGCTGCTTCTGCCAAGCTCAGGTTGCGGACAGAACGCTGCTGCGGTTGGACTGAATGGATCGCAAACGTAGGTTCACGAGTGACTTGATTTTGACCGCGCTGCACTGGGTGGTCGCGTACTGACGCTATTTGCTGCGGTGCGTTTGTCCGCTATTGGCACTTAGCGGACATTCCGCGACTGCGGCATTGAGGTCCGCTTTCGGGGGCAAAGCGGACGCTGGCTAACGGTTGCTCACCAATCTTGATTTATGAGCACGCTCCAGCCGGCTTGTTGTCTTGGTTGTCTTGCCCGTTTGCGCCTGCTAGGGCGCGGCGGCAAGTCACACGGCAAGACGACATGGCTCCCCCGCTTCTACAACTCAAAGACATCGCGCTCACCTTCGGCGGCACGCCGCTGCTCACGGGAGCGGAGCTGTCGGTATCCAACGCGCCGAGGCTTAGTGTCCCTTGGTGTGTCCGCCGGACTTGAACGATTCAACGTGCGACGTGTCTTGAGATTCGCCCTTCACGCCGGTGACTTTTGTCGGCTTCGGCGTTTTGGTCGTTCCCTTTTTTGCGCCGATTTCGGGCCCCACGCCGTTCGGGCCGCCGTTGTCACAGCTGCCATACGATTTGCAATCGGGATCGACAGTCGGGTCCGGCAAATCGTTTTTTTTCGTCGATGGGGCATTGAAGACGGGCTTGACGTTTGCGCATTTGCCCTTGCCGTATTTGCAGGCGACTGGCGTTACGTCGCTTTGCGACGGAGTTGCGAAGGAATGCATCGGGGAGGCGGTTGCCCGGTCGGTGTTTCCGCCGAAGACAGCAGCAGCAAATATCAGCGCGCATGCGCTTTTTGACGCCAGTTTCATCGGTGGTTCCCTTTATTCCTAAAGTTCGCCGGTAAGGCCCCAACACATTATCGCCCATCCGGGCATCCCGCCTCTCCCGATCGGGAGAGGCTAAATTCGTGTGACGGGGATGTTTTTCCCGGCGCCCGCGGGCCCGGGTCAGCCGAGCAGCGGGTTTGTATAACCGGCAAAAAGCTTCACGAGATCGGCCTGTCGATGCGTAGCGGTCTTTTCATAAAGGCGCTTGAGATGGGCTTTGACGGTGCCTTCGCCGATGCCGAGCGTCTCGGCGACCTGTGGCGCGCCGCCAACCTCCACGATAGCCAGCAGGACGCGCACCTCCATCGGCGTCAACCGATATGTCTTGGCGATCACCTCGGGCGGGGAGCGCGTGGCGAGCGCGGCCTTCTGCACGAACAGGGCGGCCGTGGCCGTGTAGCTCGCACCGGCGCTGTGGCGCGCGCCCGCCGAGAGCGGCAGGACATGGACAACGTAGCGTTCACCGTCGCGGCCGACCAGAGGCACAGCCACGCCCTTGTTCCCGACTGCCGCGTCGCCGTTAGTGGCGGCCTGAAAAAAGTCGCGTAACTGCCTGTTAGCGTCCGGATCGACCGTCACGAGCCGGCCAAACGTCGCGTGCAGCACAGTGCCGTCGGCGATCATGGCCTCGGCCGCGGCGTTG
Source organism: uncultured Alphaproteobacteria bacterium (assembly GCA_963822035.1). Taxonomy (GTDB): domain Bacteria; phylum Pseudomonadota; class Alphaproteobacteria; order Rhizobiales; family Xanthobacteraceae; genus Pseudolabrys. The sequence continues at coordinate 521,137 of CAWGGC010000005.1, forward strand.
GCGTGGGTAATACGGCCACTCGAATTGACGAACAACGTGCCCGCGCTCAACCCGTCGAACGCATCGGCGAACGTGGCGGCTTGTGCCGTCTTGAACTCGATAACTTTTCCGATCAATACGGCGCGGCGAAGGTGCGGAAACAGAAGCCGGAGCCGCTCACGCGACGCCTCGTCGGCTAGACCCTCGCGCTCATGGCGGAACAAAGCGAAGCCGGCGTGGCCTTCGGCCGTTTTGTCGAGATAGACGCAGATGTTGTCGATCCAGCCCTGCGGCCCGATGCACTCCTTGTAGAAGCGCGATTGCAGAAACTCGTCGTGTGACATGATCGTCGACGTGCTGAAGACGTCACCGACGTCGAGCACGAAATAAGTGCCGAACATCGGATCCATCGTCATGTACTTCTCGAGATAGAGCTGGCGGAACTCAGGAGGAGTGCCGAACTCGTAGAATACGTTTCCGCTCCGTCGCGAGGCATGATGGGCGAAAAGTCCACCCGCCGATCCGCCGACAAAGAAGCCGATTTTGGTCAGAACGGCGCTCCAGATTTCGGGATCCAGCGCGGCGTCGTAAATGTCGCTGATGAGTTGGAGTAAGGTTGGGTCAACGTCCATTCTAGGCGCCCTTGGGCCGAAGTTCGAACGTCTTTGAAGCAATGCTATGGGGTAAAGCCCGTGCACTCAAATTGAGGGTCTAGGCTAGCGTTGTCGATCCCGGCTGTGAAGCGGCCAGAGGGCCGAATGCCGGACTTTCCGCGTCCGCCGTGACGCATGCTGCGCACGTTCCGCCTTGGAGCTTGGTCGGACATTTCGCGCGACGGTACGGCGCTATTTACGGAAAGTTGGACGTGTGTTGTTTTGCCGGGTCGCACCTGTTAGGGCGCGGCGGCAAGACAAAGACAAGGCGACATGGCTCCTCCGCTTCTGCAACTCAAAGACATCGCGCTGACCTTCGGCGGCACGCCGCTGCTCACCGGGGCCGAACTGTCGGTCTCGACCGGCGAGCGCGTGTCGCTGGTCGGCCGCAACGGCTCCGGCAAATCGACTTTGCTGAGGATTGCCGCCGGGCTGGTCGAGCCCGATCGCGGCTCGGTGTTTGTCCAGCCGGGCGCGCTGGTGCGCTACCTGCCGCAGGAGCCGGACTTTTCCGGATTTGCGACGACCCTTGCCTATGCCGAGGCCGGCCTGCGGCCGACCGACGATCCCTATGCGGCCCGCTATCTCGTCGAGCAACTCGGCCTCACCGGACACGAAGACCCCGCGCATCTGTCCGGCGGTGAAGCCCGCCGCGCCTCGCTCGCCCGCGTGTTGGCGCCGTCGCCCGATATCCTGCTGCTCGACGAGCCGACCAATCACCTCGATCTCGCCACCATCGAATGGCTGGAGCGCGATCTCGATGCGCGGCGCACCGCGTTGGTGATCATCAGCCACGACCGCCGCTTCCTTTCTAACCTGTCGCGCTCGACGGTCTGGCTCGACCGCGGCTGCACGCGCCGCATCGAACGCGGCTTTTCCCATTTCGAGGAATGGCGCGACATGCTGCTCGCGGAAGAAGAGCGCGAGCAGCACAAGCTCGACCGCAAGATCGCCGCCGAGGACCACTGGATGCGGTATGGCGTCAGCGGTCGGCGCAAGCGCAACATGCGGCGCGTCGGCCAGTTGCAGGCCTTACGCGAGCAGCGCCGCACCTATCGCGCCGCCGCCGGCAGTACCGCGATCACCGCGAGTTCGGCGGTGCCGTCGGGCGCGCTGGTCATCGAAGCCAAAGACATCGGCAAGAGCTACGGCGGACGCGCAATCGTCTCCGACTTCTCGATCCGTATCCAGCGCGGCGACCGCATCGGCATCGTCGGGCCGAACGGCAGCGGCAAGACGACCTTGATCGGCATGTTGACCGGCATGCTGGCGGCGGACACCGGCACGGTGCGGCTCGGCGCCGGTCTTGCCGTCGCGACGCTCGACCAGCATCGCGACAGTCTCGATCCGAATGTCACGGTCAAGGAAGCGCTGACCGGTGGCGGCGGCGACACCGTCTCGGTCAATGGCGTCGAGCAAGCACGTGATCAGCTACATGAAGGACTTTCTGTTCTCCGCCGAACAGGCGGGCACGCCGCTTGGCAAGCTGTCGGGCGGCGAGCGCGGCCGGCTGATGCTGGCGCAGGCGCTCGCCAGGCCGTCGAACCTGCTGGTGCTCGACGAGCCGACCAACGACCTCGACATGGAAACGCTCGACGTGCTCGAGGAGGCGGTCGCCGACTATCCCGGCACCGTTCTGCTCATCAGCCACGACCGCGATTTTCTCGACCGGCTGGTCAACGGCGTGATCGTGCCGGAGGGCAACGGCTGCTGGACCGAATATGCCGGCGGCTATTCCGACATGCTGGCGCAGCGCGGCAGGGATTTGACCCGCGAGCCGCGCAAGGCCGCTGCGATACCGGGGGCGCGCGCGCCAACGCCGGCCGTCGAGCCGCCGCCGGCCAAGCGCAAGCTGACATTCAAGGACAAGCACGCGCTGGAGACCTTGCCGAAAACCATCGCCGCGCTGCAAGGCAAGGCCGCGGCGTTGCAGGCCAAACTCGACGACCCGCAATTCTACGCGCGCGACCGCGCCGGCTTTGAAAAGGTCACCGCCGAGCTCGGCGAAACCCAACGCCAGATCGCCGGCGCGGAAGAGCAATGGCTGGAACTGGAAATCCTGCGCGAGGAGCTTGCCGGCAACTGACCGGTGTCGTCAGGCGTCGAATTGCCTGGCGGCGAGCACCGCATTGAGGCCGCCAAAGGCGAAGGAGTTGCTGATGGCCACGCGCGTAGGCATGCGGCGCGCTTCGTTCGGCACGTAGTCGAGATCGCAGTCAGGGTCCGGTTCGAGATAGTTCATGGTCGGCGGCACGATGCCGTTGCGTATCGCCATGATCGCGGCGACAAATTCCAGCGCCCCGGACGCGCCCAGGGCGTGACCGACCATGGATTTGGTCGACGACACCGCGAGCTTGCGCGCGTGCGGGCCGAAGATCTTGTGCAGCGCTGCGGTCTCCGCCGCATCGTTCGCGGTGGTGCCGGTTCCGTGCGCGTTGACATAGTCGATCGCGTCGGCCGTCAGACCGGCATCTGCGAGCGCCGCGGCGATCGCCCGCGCCATGCCGTCGGGATCGGGTGCGGTCAGATCCTTGGCGTCGGCGCTCATGCCGAAGCCGGCGATTTCCGCCAGAATATCCGCGCCCCGCGCCCGCGCGTGATCGAGCGACTCCAGCACCACGACCGCGGCGCCTTCGCCGATGATCATTCCCTTGCGGTCCTTGGAAAATGGCCGGCAGGTGTCGGTCGACATGATGCGCATGGCTTCCCAGCCCTTCATCGCGCCGAAGGTGATGCTCGCCTCGGTGCCGCCGGCGACTGCGCAGATCGCGCCGCCGCTGCGCACCATGTGGAACGCCTGGCCGATAGCATGGGCGGCGGATGCGCAGGCTGACGTGACCGCAAAGGCGGGACCTTTGATGCCGCAGAACAGCGAGACTTGACTGACCGGCGCGCTCATCATCGCCTTGGGTATCGTCAGCGGATGCAGACGCGCGGCGCCTTCCGCATAGAGACGATGGAAGCTGTCATCGACCGTGGTGTGTCCGCCCGACCCGGTGCCGATGATCGCGGCCGTTCGTTCCGCGAGTTCGTCCGTAAGCTCAAGGCCCGATTGCGCCAGGGCTTCTCGGGCCGCGACAACTGAAAATTGCGACACCCGGTCGAGCAGGCCAAGTTTTTGCGGTTCAAAATGCGCCGCCGGATCGAAACCTTTCACTTCGCCGACGAGCTTGTCTGTCGCCTGCGCCGCCGCGCCAAGCGTCGCCGGCGCGAGGCCCGAACGGCCGGCGACCAGCGACTTCCAATAGTCCTGCGCGGTATGTCCAACGGGCGAGACCGCGCCCAACCCGGTGATGACGACGCGGGTCAAGCCGCCGCGGCTTTCGCCGCGACAAGCCGGTCAACGGCCTGAATGAGATCCGCCACGGTCTTGCTGTCGATGTCGGAGTTTGCATTGAACGGAAGTTCAATATTGAATTTCTCTTCGATGTCGAAGGTGAGCGAGACGACTTCGAAGGAATCCAACCCCAGGTTGTCGAGAGAGTCCGACATATTGATCGGGTCGTCGCCGCTATGGCGGCTGACGCTCCTGATCATCGCGACAATGGCGTCGGCGGCGCTGGCCATGAACAGTCTGCTTTCCCGGTGTAAACCGTAGTTGCACCGGGTCTGGCCGGCAAATCCCTTGTATTCGCGAATTATGGACCGTTTTGAGGCGAGTTCCTAGTTTTTCAGTCGATAGCCGGTCTTGAAGATCCACCAGATCACGGCGAGACATATGGCGAGGAACACGAAGGTCATGGCGACGCTGACCTCGACGTTGACGTCGGCGATCTCGAAGAAGCTCCAGCGGAAGCCGCTGATCAGGTAAACGACCGGATTGAACAACGTGATCGTGCGCCACAGCGGCGGCAGCACGCTGGTCGAATAGAAGGTGCCGCCGAGGAAGGTGAGCGGCGTGATGATCAAGAGCGGAATGATCTGCAGCTTCTCGAAGCCGTCGGCCCAGATGCCGATGATGAAGCCGAGCAGGCTGAAGGTCAGCGCGGTGAGCACCATGAAGGTCAGCATCCAGAACGGGTGCGCGATGTGCAGCGGCACGAACAGCACCGAGGTCGCCAGGATAATGAGCCCGAGCACGATCGACTTGGTCGCCGCGGCGCCGACGAAGCCCAGCACGATTTCGAAAAAGGACATCGGCGCCGACAGGATTTCGTAGATCGAGCCGATGAAGCGCGGGAAATAGATGCCGAACGAGGCGTTCATCGTGCTTTGCGTCAGCAGCGTCAGCATGATCAGGCCGGGCACGATGAAGGAGCCGTAGCTGACGCCGTCGATCTGCGAGATGCGCGAGCCGATCGCGGCGCCGAACACGACGAAATAGAGCGCGGTCGAGATGACCGGGGACACGATGCTTTGCGCCAGCGTGCGGCCAGTGCGCAGCATCTCGCTGACGTAGATCGCGGCGACGGCGCGGAAATTCATGGCTGCGCCCGCTTTTCGTTGAGCAGGCCGACAAAAATCTCCTCGAGCGAGGATTGGTCGGTGTGCAGGTCGCGGATGCGTACGCCGGCCTTGCCCAATTCGCCGAGCAGGGCAGCAACGCCGGTGCGGTCGGCCCGGGTGTCGTAGTCATAGACGAGCTCATGGCCGTCGCCGCCAAGCGTGAGGTTGAAGCCGGAGAGGGCAGCCGGCACGGCGTTGAGCCGATCGGCGACCTGCAAGGTGAGCCGCTTCTTGCCGAGCTTGCGCATCAGCTCGGCCTTGTCTTCGACCAGGATGATCTCGCCCTTGTTGATGACGCCGACGCGGTCGGCCATGTCTTCGGCTTCCTCGATATAATGCGTGGTGAGGATAATGGTGACGCCGGAGGCGCGCAGCGTCCGCACGATCTCCCACATGTCCTTGCGCAATTCGACGTCGACGCCCGCGGTCGGCTCGTCGAGGAACAGAATTTGCGGCTCGTGCGCCAGCGCCTTGGCGATCAGTACGCGCCGCTTCATGCCGCCGGACAAGGCCACGATCTTGGAGTGGCGCTTGTCCCACAGCGACAGGTCCTTGAGCACCTTTTCGAGATAGGCCGGGTTCTTCGGCTTGTTGAACAGCCCGCGCGACATGGTGATCGAGGCCCACACGGTCTCGAACGGCGCCGTCATGATTTCCTGCGGCACCAGGCCGATCAGCGAGCGCGCGGCGCGGTACTCGGCCAAGATGTCGTGGCCGCCAACCGTGACCTTGCCTTCGCTCGGCGTGACGATGCCGCAGATGATGCCGATCAGCGTGGTTTTGCCGGCGCCGTTGGGGCCGAGCAGGGCGAAGATCTCGCCCTTGCGGATGTCGAGATTGACGGCGTCGAGCGCCTTAAAGCCGCTGGCGTAGGTCTTCGACAGATTGGCGACGGAGATCACAGGCTGCATGGGTTCGGCGGATATAGTTCCCGGGGCGGGAGCCTGCCAGCCCTTAAGCCATCGCCGCGAGCGCCGTCAAATCGTCAAGTTCCTGGCTCGGCGGAAAATCGAAATATTCGTCCGGCATCTTGGCGCGGTTGATCCAGACGCCGCGGAAACCGACCGACACGCTCGCCATCACGTCCCAGCGGTTGGACGACACGAAGGTGACATCCGCGGGCTTGCATTTGAAATGGTCGGTGACGAGCTTGTAGACCTCCGGCCGCGGCTTGAACATCTTCATGCTGTCGACCGACAGCACCGCGTCGAGGTCGGCGCCGACGCCGGCGCCGTCGACCGCGCCCTTGAGCATATTGGGCGAGCCGTTGGAGAGGATGCCGGTCTTGTGTCCGGCCTGCTTCAGCGCGTGCAAAGCGGTGCGCGCGTCGGGAAAAGCGTCGAGCTTGAAATAGGCTTCCAGAAGTTGCGGCCGCAGCGTCTTGTCGACGGACGGGTAGCGCGTCAGCGCATAGTCGAGCGCCCGCTCGGTCAGCGCCCAGAAATCGGCGTAGCGGCCGGCGAGCGTCAGCGTCCACGAATATTCGAGCTGCTTGGCGCGCCAGGTCTCCGACATGCGGTCGGCTTCGGAACCGGCTCGTGCGCGGAAGCGCCCGATCGCCGCATGCACGTCGAACAATGTGCCATAGGCGTCGAAGACGAAAATGCCCATTGATATCTCCTATTTGCAAATCGCATTGGGCTTTTTTGGCCGCGCTGCGTATGATTGAGCATCTACGCAAAGCCCATCCGGGCTGCGCGGGTCAAGCCCGCGCCCGATCACATGCCGGGGAGTGAAAAATGGCGGCGAGCCAGGATTGGTCCACCACCTGGACCTATGTCGACGGCGACTGGCACGAGGGCAACGTGCCGCTGTGGGGCGCGCGCACCCACGCCATCTGGCTCGGTTCCTCGGTGTTCGACGGCGCCCGCGTGTTCGAGGGCGTCGCCCCCGATCTCGATCTGCATTGCGCGCGGGTCAATGCCTCGGCCAAGACCATGTTCCTCAAGCCGACCATGTCGGCCGACGAGATCATGGGGCTCACCCGCGACGGCATGAAGAAGTTCGACAAGGACGTGACGCTCTACGTACGGCCGATGTACTGGGCCGAGCGCGCCGGGCCAGCGTCGCTGCCACCGGATCCGGACTCGACGCGCTTTGCGCTCACGCTTTACGATTCCCCGATGCGCAAGCCGGATGGGTTCTCCGTCACGCTGTCGCCGTTCCGCCGTCCGACCTGGGAAACCGCGCCGGTCGACGCCAAGGCCGGCTGTCTCTATCCCAACAATGCGCGCGCGCTGTTCGAGGCGAAGTCCCGCGGCTTCGACAACTGCATCGTCTGCGACATGGTCGGCAACGCCGCCGAGCTCGCCAATTCCAACGTCTTCATGGGCAAGGACGGCGTCGTGTTCACGCCGATCCCCAACGGAACTTTCCTCGCCGGCATCACCCGCAAACGCGTCATCGGCCTGATGCGCGAGGCCGGCATCGAGGTGGTCGAGAAGGCGATGCGCTACGCCGAGTTCGAGGCGGCCGACGAGATTTTCGCCACCGGCAACGCCTCCAAGGTGCTGCCGGTGACCCGTATCGGAGAGCGCTCGTTGCAGCCGGGGCCGCTCTACCGCAAGGCGCGGGAACTGTACTGGGCCTATGCGCATTCCTGACGGCGGCTAATCGAACAGCGCCACCGCGCGGGTCCAGCCGCCGGAGGCCGCTTTGATCTTGGCCGGGAAGCAGGCGACGGTGAAATCGTGGTCGGGAAGCTGCTCGAGGTTGCACAGCTTCTCCATGTGGCAATAGGGGATCTCGCGGCCGGCCTTGTGCCCCTCCCAGATGATCTTGGGGTCGTGCGTCGCCTCCCAGTGCTTGCGCATGTGGACGAAGGGAATGTCCCAGCCCCAGGCGTCGATGCCGGCGACGCGCACGCCGCGCGAGGTGAGGTATAAGGTTGCCTCCCGCCCCATGCCGCAGCCGGCGGTGAGATATTCCTCGGTGCCGATGCATTCGCTGGCCCGCGTGTTCACCAGCACGATGTCGAACGGCTTGAGCTCGTGGCCGATGCGCGTGAGCTCGGCCTCGACCTCGGCGGCGGTGACGACATGGCCGTCCGGCTTGCGGCGGAAATCGAGCTTGACGCCGGGGCGGAAAAACCAATCGAGCGGAACTTCGTCGATTGTCATCATCCGCTTACCGTCGATCGACGTCGACTGGAAATGGTACGGCGCGTCCATGTGCGTGCCGTTATGCGTCCACAGTTCCACGCGCTCGATCGACCACGCCTCGCCGTTAGGGAGATCCTCGCGCTTCAGTCCGGGGAACACTTCCATCAGCAGCGGCGCGGTCTCCTTGTTGCTGTGATACTCGATCTTCGGCCGCATGAACGGATGATCGAACACGGTGTCGTTGTCGAGCGTCGACGACAGATCGACGATGCGGCTTGGCGCTTTCATGTCACAGTCCTCCCGAAAATTTTTTTTCAGCGTGGCCGATATTAGCCGAAGCGGATGCGTGCGGCTATCGCACGGATTTGAACTCGGAAAAGCGCGTGACTGTCACAAAACAATCGCGTCACAACCGTGACAAAGTTGACGGCGCCGTGCTTGCGCGGATTCAAAGAATCAACGCTAATGATTCGCAGCAGCCCAAACGTGCGTATCGGGGGTGAAATCAAAAACTAGAGGGATTCCTTATGGCGGAAATGGAAATGCCGGAACGCTCTGCGCACATCATCGTCGTCGCCAACGAGAAAGGCGGCTCGGGCAAGTCGACCGTCGCGATGCATGTCGCGATCGCCCTGATCAAGTCAGGCAAGCGCGTTGCCACTGTCGATCTCAATTCACGGCAGCGCACCTTCACGTCCTACATCGAAAACCGGCAGGTCTGGTCCAAGGAGACGGGACGCAATCTCGAGGCTCCCGATCACTACAGCGTCGAGGCACGCAGCGACTTTCCGGCGACCGAAGACAAGGCCGCGGCCTGCGCCGCGCTCGCCGACACCGTGCACGAAAAAGCGGCAGTCTGCGATTACATCGTCATCGACACGCCCGGCCACGACAGCTACCTGACGCGGCTCGCCCACACCATGGCCGATACGTTGATCACCCCGCTCAACGACAGCTTCGTCGACTTCGACGTGCTGGCGAGCGTCGATCCGGCGACCTTTGCCGTCACCGGCACCAGCCACTACGCGCAGATGGTCGAGGACGCCCGCAGCCAGCGCCAGTTGCTCGACAACGTCGTCTTCAACTGGATTGTGCTGCGCAATCGCCTGTCGAACCTCAACTCGCGCAACAAGCGCCTGGTCGGGGAGGGGCTCGACGAGCTTTCGCAGCGGCTCAATTTCCGCGTCGTCGACGGGCTGGCCGAACGGGTGATCTTCCGCGAATTCTACCCGCGGGGCCTGACCGCCCTCGACGATCTCGACGAATCGACGCTCGGCACGCGCCCGACCTTGTCGCACGCGACCGCCCGGCTCGAGATCGACAATCTCATCGCCGCCCTTGAGCTGGGCGAAGCGGTGGCAGCCTCGCCTGGCGCGGGGCAAACCGGCGAGACGCTCGAACAGGACCGCAACGCGGCCTGACGCAACGCGGCTTATTGCGCGCGCTTTGAGCTCGCGGTCATTCGACCGCGAGCTGAGCGTGGCCGCTGCCTTGCTCGGGCGGCGTCCAGCGCATCAGCAAGAGCAGCGGCAGCAGCAGCAGGCTGACGATAAACAAGAGTTTGAAATCGTTGATGTAGCCGATGATCGAGGCCTGCCGCGTCACCTCGGCATTAAGCGCCGCATAGCCCTGCGGGATCGTCAGGTTCCAAAGGGCATTGGCGCCGCCGGCTTGCAGATTGTGGTTGAACGGCGTCGTGCTCGAGGTGATCTCCTCGTGCACGATCTGGGTGCTTTGCGTCAGCAGCGCCGAAGTCGCCGAAACGCCGATGGCAAGACCGATGTTGCGCAGCAGGCTGAATAGCGCCGTGCCGTCGGTGCGCAGTTCCACCGGCAGCGTCGAGAAGGCGACGACCTGCAGCGGCGTGAACACGAGGCCGAGGCCGAAGCCCTGAATGATCGAGTTCTCCGTGAACGACCGGGCGTCGATGTCCGGGGTCCAGCCGGTCATCTGGTAGAGCGTGGCGCTGACCAGCACCAGCCCGGCGAGCATCAGCAGCCGCGGATCGACGCGGTTCGACAGCCGTCCGGCCAGAATGACCGAGGCCATGGTGCCGGCGCCGCGTGGCGCGAGCAGTTCGCCGGTATCGATCACCGAGCGCCCGGACAGCGTCTGCAGATAGGGCGCCAGCAGCGCCGCCGTCGCCAGAATCAGCATGCCGACGGCAAAAATCATGACGAGGCCCACCGAGAAATTGATGTCGCGAAAAATCCGCGGCGGGATCAGCGGCGCCTCGGCCGTGAACAGGTGGACCATGAACAGATAGAATGTGAGGCCGCACAGCACGGCGTAGACGATGATCTCGGTCGAGCCGAACCAGTCCTTGAACTCGCCGCGGTCGAGCATCAGTTGCAGCGTCGCGAGCGCGATGCCGAGCGTGGCAAAGCCGAAGAAATCGAACTGCTGGCTGCGGTCGCGGACACCGTCGCGCAGGAAGATCCACAGCCCCGCGAAGGCGAGGATGCCGATCGGCAGATTGATGTAGAACACCCAGCGCCAATTGTAGAAATCAGTGAGATAGCCGCCGAGCGTGGGCCCGAGGATCGGTCCGACCACCACGCCCATCGTCCAGACCGACAAGGCGGCGCCGCGCTGCGCCGGCGGAAAAATGTCGAGGATGGTCGATTGCGACAGCGGCACCAGGGACGCGCCGAACATGCCCTGAACCGCTCGGTAAAGCACGATCTGGGTCAGCAACTCGGCGGTGCCGCACAGCATCGACGACACCGTGAAGCCGGCGAGCGACACCAGAAGCAGGTTCTTGCGGCCGAAACGCGCCGACAGCCAGCCGACCGGCGTGGTCATGATCGCCGCCGAGACGATGTAGGAGGTCAAGACCCAGGTGATCTGGTCGGGCGATGCCGACAGCGAGCCCTGCATATAGGGCATCGCCACGTTGACGATCGTGGTGTCGAGGGTCTGCATCAACGTCGCCAGCATCACGCAGACCGTGATGATCACCCGGTTGGCTTCGTTGGAGGCTTGCGCGTTTGATGCTGCGGACATCGCGGGCGCCCTTCAGAACAGGTCGCCGAGCGAGCGCCGGTGGCCGGTGTCGATATCGACGCTCACGCTCATGCCGGCGCGCAAAGGCGGTTCGCCCACCGTGTGCTTGAGCGCGATATAGACCGGAATGCGCTGCACCACCTTGACCCAGTTGCCGCTGGTGTTCTGCGCCGGCAGCACCGAAAATTCCGAGCTGCTCGCCGGGCTGACGCTCTGCACGGTGCCCGACCAGACCCGGCCGGGGTAGGTATCGACGGTGAACGAGACCGGGTCACCCGGCTTCACGTAAGTGAGCGCGGTCTCCTTCATCTGCGCGGTGATCCAGGGCGCATGGTCGGCGACCAGCGCCACGGTCCCGGCCTGTGTCTCGCCCGCGGTCTGCGCGACAAGATAAGTGCCGGGCTGCAGGCTGTAGACCTGCGTCACCGTGCCGGCGAACGGCGCGCGGACGGTGGCGTGGTCGAGCTCGCGCTGCGCCTCGTCGACCTGCGCCTTGCCCTGCTGGTAGAGCGGATGATCGGTGACCTTGATGTTGGGATCGCCGTCGAGCTTGGCGAGCTGGCTCTGCGCCTGCTGCTGCAGCGAGGCGAGCTTGCCTTGGTCGAGCTGCAGCGTGTAACGGGCCTGGTCGTAGGTCTCACGCGCGACGTCGTCGCTGGTGACGAGTGCCGCCGCGCGGCGGAAGGTGACCTGATCGAGCGCAACCTGGGCCTGCTGCGCGGTGACGTTGCGCAGCGTGACCTGATAGTCGGCTTTCATCAACTCGACGGTGAGGGCGACCTGGTGCAGATTGGCCCTGGCGCTGTCGAGCGCGATCTGGAACTGCCGCGGGTCGAGCTGAAACAGGATGTCGCCCTGTTTGACGTGCTGGCCTTCATGCACGTTCACGGACGACACCAGGCCCGACACGTCGGTCGAGACCAGGACCTTGGCGGCATCGACATAGGCGTCGTCGGTCGACGCGTAGCGGCCGCCGCGCAGCCAGAACCCGGCCGAGCCGATGACGACGGCGAATATTCCGGCGGCCATCAGCATGAGACGCAGCGACGGCCGGCGGCGCTTTCCCGGCACGGGCGTCACGGTGCCGATGGCCGGGCCGGGAAGGGTAATGTCGCGGCCGAGTGGCGGCATCTGAGGGCGCGGGGCCCGCACATAGGCGGTGCCGTTGACCTCGCCGCCGCCGTGCAGCGCGTCTAGCGCGGGGCCTGCACCCTCCGATGTTTCCGTCGTGTCGAAATTGGTCATCGTTTTGGCTCCCGCGGCGAACCGGGCCAGGCGTCGAACGCGATGCGTGGAATGGCCCGGTCGTCGCCAGACATATGGCGGCGGGGCAGGACAGCGGTTTTGCCTAACTTGCGGCCCTTTGCGGGTTATTGCCCCGAATTGCCGCGGGAACGCCGCGCTTACGGCGGCGGCATCGTCAGCAATGGCGGTGTCGGCCGCCCGCGCAGGTCGTAGACCCGGGCGAACACGACGCCGTCGCGGGCAATCTCGGCCATCAGCGGCGCCTTGAGCTCCTGGCAATAGAACGTGCCGAGCGCCATGACGAAGTCCGCCCTCTTTTCGTCGAAGGTGGTTTCGAATTGCGGCCCAAGTTCCGCCTGCGCCGCCGCCTGCGGTCCGCAGATCGCCACCACCCAGCGCCGGCCGGCCGGCGGCTTCACCTGCGCGAGCTTGCCACGCAGCGCTTCCGCTGCCTGCTTGAAGGCAAGGCCCCAGTAATCGAGCATGTAGCGGTCCCGCTCGGCGCGCACGCCGCCCGAGGCGATGTTGAAATAGACGTATTCGTAAGGGTGCAGCCGCGCCATGCCGACCACCGGCAAAGCGAGCCCGGCGGCGATCACCGCGCAAAGCGCGGCGAGCGCCGGCTTGCCATGCCGCTGCGCGCGGTCCCACAGCAGGCCCACGGCGAAGCCGCCGAGCGCGGCAAAGGGCGGCACCACGAAGACGAAATGGCGCAGGCCGTTATAGAGCGCCGGCCGCGCGATCATGGCGAGCGCGATCGGGAACACGGCGGAAAGCGCGACGGTCAGCAGGCTGGCGCGGCGATTGATCGGGACGCGTTTCAAGCACGCTATGGCAAAGGCCGCCACGGTGCCGATCATGCCGAGCGCGAGCAGGATCTCCGGCAGCGTCAGCGCGAACAAATGCGGCAGGTAGGTCGGCGGCATGTCCGGCACCGAGATCAGCCGGCCTTCGTACAGCTCCTTCCACGGCTTCTCGAAGAAGGTGTCGAAATATTCGGCCGCGCGGAACGGATTGAGCGGCGACAGCACCGACCACGGCCACAGCAGGCCCATGATCAGATAGCCGATCGGAAGCGACGGCCACATCGCGGCAATAAATTGCGTGAGACGGGCGCTGGCTTTCTGCCAGCCGATGTGGCGCGTGTCGGCGACGAGGATCAGGGCAAGCCCGCCAAGGCCGCAGGGCGCGGCGAGGCCGGCAAGGATGCGTGAGCCGAAGGCAAGGCCGAGCCCGACGCCGGCAAGCACCATGGTGCGCGCCGAGGCCTGCGGATATTCGTCGAAGGCGCGGACGATGCCCAACAGCAGCACCGCCATGGCGGTGGCAAACGGCGCATCCTTGGCGTTCATGAACATGTGCCCGTAATAGAGCGGACAGGCGGCGAGCAGGGCGAGCGCGGCAACGCCGGCGATCGGACCGCCGAGGCGGCGGCCGAGCCGCCAGGTCACGATGAGGCCGAGCAGGCCAACCGCGGCGCCGACGAGCCGCCGCGTCTCGAACAGATCGAACGGCAGCACCTTGGCGGCGAGCGCCGCCGCCATGTCGAAGCCGCCGCCGTATTTGTAGAGATTGACGAAGGAGAGCGCGCGGGCGTCGGCAAAGCCCGAGCCGTAGAGCTTGAGCAGCAGGTCGCCGTATTGCGAGTGCGTGTAGTCGTCCCAGCCGAGGCCGTAGTCGCGGAAGGTGAGCGCCGCGATCGCCGCCACGGCAATGAGAATGCCGACGGCAAGCCAGTCGGCGGCCGTGAAGGCCGCCGGCTTGCCGTGCGCGCTGTCGGTTACGTGGTGCCCCGGCGCCGTCGTCACTTCGTCGCGGCGGTGAACATTTCCTCGACGTGGTCCCAGTTCACCAGGTGATCGATGAAGGCCTTGAGGTAGTCGGGCCGCCGGTTGCGGTAGTCGATGTAATAGGAATGCTCCCAGACGTCGCAGCCGAGCACCGGCGTGGCGCCATGCACCAGCGGGTTCTCGCCGTTCGGCGTCTTCGTTACGGTGAGCTTGCCGTCCTTGACGGCGAGCCAGCACCAGCCGGAGCCGAATTGCGTGGCGCCGGCCGCGGCGAAATCGGTCTTCATCTTCTCGACGCCGCCGAGGTCCTTGTCGATCGCGGCCTTGAGCTTGCCGGGGATCTTGTCGCCGCCGCCGCCCGCCTTCATCCATTTCCAGAAATGGATGTGGTTGTAGTGCTGGCCCGCATTGTTGAAGAGCCCGGCGTTCTTGCCGAAGGAGCCCTTGACCACCTCTTCGAGCGATTTGCCTTCGAGCCCGGAGCCCTCGAGCAGCTTGTTGCCATTGTCGACATAAGCCTTGTGGTGCTTGTCGTGGTGATATTCGAGCGTTTCTCGCGACATGAAAGGTGCGAGCGCGTCATAGGCGTAAGGCAGATCGGGCAGCTTGAAGGTCATTGGGTCCTCCTCGGTCGGCAAAAGATGGAAAAAAGGCCGGTCTTGGGGTGAACCGGCACCTCCCTCAGCGAGTTCCATCGCTTAAGTTAATTAGGCGCAAACGGGCCTCCTCGGCAACGAACTTTGCGATAGCAGAGCCATGCGGGGGCGATTGCCGCGCGGGCGAGGGTGGGCCGAAAACCGCGGAAAAATGGGGGTCAATAGCGTTAATGAAGTTGGAGGGCATTTCTTGCTATTTTGCCGTCGGGTTTTGCGGGCTGGCGGGTAAGCGGGGTAGGCGGGTAGGCGACGAAAATTCCCATTGCCAGAATGGGTTAGTTGAGTAATAGCGCTCAAGTTGAGCAGAGGATCGGTGCGAGTATGTCGGTGATATTGTTCATTATCGGCGCGATTGCCATCATGGCCGGCGCCGCCATGATCGGATTTGGCATGCCGATCAATGAATTCAGCTTCGGCAATACGCTGATTGCCTCCGGCGTCACAACCTTCATGGGTGGCTTGATCCTGGTCGGGCTGGGCGCGGTGGTGTCGCAGCTTCAGCGCGTCGCCGAAGCGCTGGCTTCGCGGCCGCCGCTCAGAGCCGCAAAGCCGATGGAGCCGTTCGAAGCCGCGCGTGGCGCGCCCGCAAGCCGCATTCCGTTCCCGCCCAAGCCGAAGGCCGAGGCGCCTGCGCCGGAGGTTGCGCCGGCCATCCACGAACCGGCCCATGAGATGCCGCCGGAGGCGGACCTCGCCGCCGCGCCGACCATGCGCAATCCGGACGAGGCCGCGTTCGCCGAAGCCGAGGCGATGCCTTCGGCGCGCGCCGGCACGAACGGCGCGGGTCCCGCGCATCAGGCCGCCGAGCCGCCGCTGAACGCCGGCTGGCGCGCGCCACCGCCGTTGCCGCCGATCCGCGCGCCGCAGACGAGCTTCTTCGAGGCCATGTGGCCCGCGTCCGAGCCGCGAAAGACGCCGGCCGCCGCCGAGCCGAAATACGAGGCCAAATACGAGGCCAAGCCCAAATACGAGCCGAAAGGCGATTTCAAGTTCGAGCGGCCCGAGGCTAATCCTGATTATAAGTTGGAGGCGAAGCCCGAGCTCAGGCCGGAGCTGCCGCCGTCCGAGCCGCCAATGCCGCCGGTTTCGGAGGTCGAAGTCGAGTCCGAGCTGGCGCCGCCGCCGCCGGAGGAAAAACGAGCGGTCGCCATTCTCAAGTCGGGCGTGGTCGACGGCATGGGCTACACGCTCTATGTCGACGGCTCGATCGAGGCCGAGCTGCCGCAAGGCACGCTGCGCTTTGCCTCGATCAACGAGCTGCGCAGCCACCTGGAAAAGAATTCGTAAGTCGTCCGGCGCGATCGCCACTATCTTTATACTTGCCGCGGCAGACGTTCATAAGTAACGTCTACGAACTGCCGTGTCTGTACTTGTATTCGCGCAATTGAGTTTTTGCCGGTCATCACGGGACAATTTGCGAGGACAATTTAAATGAGCGAGCCAGGCAACGGCAATTTCATCGACTTGACCGCAAAAATCGTCTCGGCTTACGTCAGCAACAATTCGGTGGCGGCGGGCGACATTCCGGGGTTGATCGCGCAGATCCATTCGGCGCTGACGCGCGTCTCCGGCGCGGCGAGCGAGGTGCCGAGCGAGCCGCTGAAGCCCGCGGTGTCGGTGAAGAAGTCGGTCACGCCCGAATACATCGTCTGTCTCGAGGACGGCAAGAAATTCAAGTCGCTCAAGCGCCACCTGCGCACGCAGTACAGCATGACGCCGGAGCAGTACCGGGAGAAATGGAGCCTGAGCCCGGACTATCCGATGGTGGCGCCGAACTATGCCGCCGCGCGCTCGCAGCTCGCCAAGCAAATGGGGCTCGGCCAGCAGCGCCGCCGCCGCGGCGCCAAATAGCCGGCGATCCGCTTTTCATATTCCATCCTGTGTATATATAATCTTATATACGCTTTTAGGGCAATCGCCGCACGTTCCCCATCGGAAATTCCGAGCCCGGAACGGTTGTTATGGCGAAATTCAAATTCGGTCAGATAGCGTTGCAAATGTTGCTCGCTACAAAAGCGGTATGTGCCTTTCATGCTGCGCTTAAAATTGCCAAAAAAGTTTTCGACCGCGTTGGTCGTCTGACCGTCCTTGCCGACATAGAAGCCACCTTGATTCCAGCCATGCTCGACCGTCTTGTGCGCGGCAAATTCCTTGCCGACTTTGGTGTAAAGGCGGCTTTCGTCGGTGTGCAGTTCTGACTTGCGGCTGACATTACGCACGAGAACATCGCGCACCGTTTCTGCGGTCGCCTTGTTCAATTGCACGGCGCGAACGCGACCCGCTGGCTTCTCGATCAGCGCGACAACGGAAGCCTTTTGCGAGTGGCCTTTCTTGTAGTGCTTCGCGCGCTTCGATGAATTGCCATAGTAGGTTTCATCGGCTTGCACTGACTGGCCTTCGCCGCATAAATGGAATAAATTCCTTGCACAGGGCTCTGGCCTGTTCTAGGGAAAGAATCCTAGACAGAGCAAAGAGCCATGAACGCCAAACCCCGCCCCGCGGCAAAGCTGCCGGAAAGCCTCAAGCCCGCAATCGACCGCTTCCGCCGCCAGCACATGTTGCTCGGCGAGCGCCGGATCGAGAACGAGCACGGCCGCGCCCGCGTCACCGTCGACGAGACGGAAAGCCCGCTGGCGTGGCTTGCGCGCCGGCGCGGCCGCGACGGCCGGCCGCTGGTCGAGCCGCACCAGTTGCAGGCCGGCGAACGATTGCGCGCCGAGTTCACCCGCGCGCATCTGATGCCGCGCACCACCTCAAATTGGGAAAGCCCAATCTCCAGCGGCCGCCGCGGCGATGGTGCAGTGGCCGCAACCGAGGTGATGATTGCGGCGCGCCAGCGCGTGCGCCAGGCGCTCGACGGCGCCGGGCCGGAATTCGCAGGCCTCCTGCTCGACGTGTGCTGTTTCCTCAAGGGCCTCGAAGACGTCGAACGCGAACGCGCTTGGCCCGCGCGCTCGGCCAAGGTGGTGCTGCAGCTCGGGCTCGAGCGCCTGGCGCGCCATTATGGCTACGCGCCGGCGGCGCGGGGCGTCGCGCACGCGGGGTTGCGTACCTGGCTTGCCGAGGACGCCGAGTTCAGGGTCGAGGTCTGAAGTCTCAGGCTGCGACCAGCGCCGATTTCGCGTCGGCGCGGATGCGCTCGACCATGGCGCGCAGGCCGTTCGAGCGCTGCGGCGTCAAATTCTCGCGCAGGCCCATGCTGTCGAACAACACGAGCGCGTCGGTCGACAGGATCTCGCGCGCGCTCTTGCCGGAATAAAACGCAAGCAGGATGGCAATCAGCCCACGCACGATATGCGCGTCGCTGTCGCCGTCGAAGCTGAGCATCGGACCCGATGCGTCGCCGGGCTTCACATGGGTCACCAGCCACACTTGACTGGCGCAGCCGCGCACCTTGTTGGTCTCGTTGTGCGCGCTTTCCGCCAGTGGTGCCAAGGTGCGGCCGAGCTCGATCACATAGCGATAGCGGTCGTCCCAGTCGTCGAGCAGCGCAAAATTCTCAGTGATTTCATCGATCGTCGGCATGACAGATATATAGGCGCAAACCGGCCAGCAGGCCAAAGAAGATCGGTGGGCCGATGGCGGCCTCGCAAACGCGGCGGATAATACGGACGTTTTAGGCCGAAGGCTTGCCGGCGCGGGCCTCGCGGCGCGGCGGCAGCGGAACCGGCGCGTGCCAGGCCGGCGCCATGTCGGTGGGCGTCAAGGTGCCCTGCGCCGAACCGGGCTCGTTCACCGTCACCATCTTGGCGTCGGGCTTGTCGGCCACGGCCTTTGCGGCGCGGCGTTCGGCGAGCTTGGCGCTGATGAAATCGTAGATGGTGCGGGCGCCGGCCTCCGCCTTGTGGCCGATGGCGACGGCAACCTTGCCGCCGGCAACGCAAGCGTCCGGCTGGCGTTCGCAGAAGCCGCGCATGTCGGAGACGGCGGCGCCGGCCACCGTGATGGCCTGTGCCGGATCGATCGTTGCGTCGGGCGCATTCGTTTTCGAGCCGCTCGGCAGCAGCACGCAAACGACGCCCAGCCAGAACGCCAACCGCAACAAAAAGAACATGGCCCGTTATCCCCGAGCGGTCGATCCGCCGCCTTTGAACTAAACTTACCAGACAGGCTTGAAGCTGTCGTTGGCAATGAAGCGACGTTTTGGAGCAAACTTGACGCGGTTTTTTATCAAATTTGAAATAGTCGAATTCGACTAAAATTTTATCGATCGGCGCCGCCACGCCCGCACCGGCCGCTGCCGAAAACCGCGCATGGTTACCGTATCGGTAAGACTACGGGCGGCGCCTGCGCCGACAGCCCACAACGGCAACTGAAATTTCACCATGACCGGCAGATCGCGCGCCGCGGGCGTCGCAGATGAGGCGATTGGGGCCGCTTTGGGGCCTGCTTTAGCGTTCGCTTAAGCGGCCCTGCTCTAGATTTTGCCAGCGAAAAAAGGGGCGCGTCCTGAAAACGCGGAACAGGGACCCGTGAGTTTCCTCACACCAGTGTGGAACTACGTCGACGGCTTGGTGCATCCGTCCGCGCAGCAGGACGCGTTGACCGCCGCGCGGCATCGCGCCTTCATCGCGCCGCGCCTGATCGGCAGCTTCACCGCGCTTGCCGGCTTTCCCGCCTATGTGGCGCTGCGCGGCGTGCCGAGCGCACTCGAGCTCGGCGTGTTCGCCTGGCTGGTCGCCCCGATCCTGATCGCCTATTACCTGTCGCGCACCGGCCGCTACGAGAGCGCGCACGTGCTGTCCTCGCTCGCGCTCACCGGCTTGGTGACCATCGTTGCCTGGCTCACCGGCGGCATCGGCTCGTTCGCCGCGATCTGGCTGGTCGTGGTGCCGCTCGAGGCGGCGTTGTCGGCCTCGCGGCGCGTGGTGGCGCTCGCCTCGACGTTTGCGCTCGGCGCCGCCGGTCTGCTGCTTCTGCTCAGCGCCGGCAACCTCGTGCCGCCGGCGGTGACCTCGGCGAGCGAGCACGGCGCGCTCGCCGCCTTCGGCATCATCTCGGCCTCGCTTTACGCCATCGGGCTCGCGCTCGGCGCCGAGCAACTCGCGCGCACCGGCGTCTGGCTGCTCTATGCCGAGGAGGACCGCTACCACCTGCTCGCGCGCAACATGACCGACGTCATCACCCGGCACGGCAAGAACGGCGCCGTGCTGTTCGCGTCGCCGGCGGCGGAACAGTTGTTCGGCGTGCCGGCCGGCGAATTGCGGCGGCCACGGCCTGTTCGACCGCGTCCATGTCGCCGACCGCCCGGCTTATCTCACCGGCCTTTCCGACGCAGGCCGGCTCGGCGAGGAGCGCTCGATCGAGTTCCGCATCCGCCGCGACGATGGCGCCGCATAGCGGCCGGTTCGTCTGGGTCGAGATGCGCTGCCGCCCGCTCGACCGCGACACCGGCAAGCGCGCCAGCGAATGCGAGGTGGTCGCGGTGCTGCGCGACGTTTCCGAGCGCAAGGCGCAGGAGCGCGCTGTCGAGATCGCCCGCGCCGAATCCGAGCGCGCCAATGCGGCGAAGAGCCGCTTCCTCGCCACCATGAGCCACGAGCTGCGCACGCCGCTCAACGCCATCATCGGCTTCTCGGAAATGCTGACCAACGAGACGCTCAACTTCGACGCCGCGCGGCGCACCGAATATGCCCGGCTGATCAACAAATCCGGCCGGCACCTGCTCTCGGTGGTCAACGGCATTCTCGACATGTCGAAAATGGAAACCGGCAATTTCGAGATCACCCCGGAGCCGTTCGAGCCGGCGCCGGCGATCACGAGCTGCTGCGACCTTCTGGCGCTGAAGGCGCGCGACGCGGGCGTCGAGATCAGGACGCGGATCGACGCCGATCTGCCGGAGCTCGTCGCCGACCGCCGCGCGGTCAGCCAGATCCTCATCAACCTCATCTCCAACGCCATCAAGTTCACGCCGCGCGGCGGCGCGGTGACCGTCGCAGCCGAACGCGAGGGCACGAACCTCGCCGTCAGCGTCGAGGACACCGGCGTCGGCATCGGCGAGGACGATCTGCCGCGGATCGGCGAGGCCTTCTTCCAGGCGCGCGCCTCTTACGACCGCCGTCATGACGGCTCCGGCCTCGGCCTGTCGATCGTCAAGGGCCTGGTGCGGCTGCATGGCGGCGACATGGACATCAGGAGCCGGCTTGGGGTCGGCACGCGGGTGACGGTGCGGTTGCCGGTCGACGGCAGCGGCGCGTCCCCGGCAGCCGATGTGGTCAAGCTCGTGGTCGAGCGGGCGAGCGAGCCTGCCGCCACGCAAATTCCGGCGAGGAAAAGTGCCTAAACGCAAACGTCAAACGCGCCCGGAAGGCGGCGCCATCGCCATCGCGATCACGCAGCATCCGCGGGAGTTCGTCGGCATCGTGCTCGCCGGTCTGATGACGTTGGCCATTTTCATCAACGCGCTGTTCCTTCAGCACGGTCCGCATCCGGCGCCGATTTTTGCCTCGCGCCATCTGATCGCGCCGCCACATCCGGCGCCTGCGCCGCGCGCACCGGTTGCCGCGGTGGTTCCGACGCCGATCCCGGCGCCGGTCCGCAACGATCCGATCGCGCAGTTGCTGGCGCCGTCGCCGCGGGTGCTCGCGGTGCAGCGCGCGCTCGCCGATTTCGGCTACGGCCAGATCAAGCCGACCGGCGTGGTCGGACCCGACACCGCCACCGCGATCGAGAAGTTCGAGCGCAGCCACCATCTGCCGGTGACGGGGCAAGTCACGGACCGGCTGGTGCGCGAGCTCTCGGCCATGACCGGGCGCACGCTCGAATAAATGGCGGCGCGCCCGCGCCTCGTGTTACTTAAGCGGCGATGCGCCTGAAATCCGGAATCTGGGTCGCCGCCTACGTGCGCCGCTGCAACGTCGAAGGCGTGTTCGCCGCGGTGCGCCGGCGCGGCGCCGAGGAGGCGGGCGCGATCTTCATCAAGGTCAGCCGGCTCGACGGCACCGCGAGCCTCTACGGCCCGGCGCCGCAAAGCACGTTCGACGAGGCGCAGCCGAGCGACCGTTTTTTCATCGCCGTGCTCGGCGGCGAGACGCCGGTTGCCGAAGCCGATATCGAAGCGCGGCTGGCGCGCGAGATCCGCTACGACCCGGATATCTGGATCGTCGAAACCGAGGATCGCGCCGGGCGGCCCTTCCTCGACAATCTCGTCAAGTGACGGACCGCTTCAGCCGCTATTCTTGAACCGCGTATCGCGCACGTCACGCCGCGGCGCGCCGGAGTGCGCGGCAGGCGTTGCCGCGGCGCGCGCATTCGTTTGCCGATCGTCGGCATAGACGGGCGCATGGCGCACCGGCCGCGCCGCGCCCGATTGCCGCCAGATCGCCACCATGCCTTCGGCCGCGGCCGGGTGGATATCGTCGTAGAGCCGCGCCAGCTCGAACACCCGCTCGACCGATTGCCCGACCACCGGATTGAGAAACATCAGCACGCGCTGGAACACCGCGGCCGGCATGCCGAGCGCCTTGGCGGCGACCAAGAGCGGCTCGCCGGAATTGTCGCGGGTGACGCGCTCGGCGATGGCGTGGCCGATGCCGAGCGCGCGCTCGAGCATGCGCGCAAATTCGCCCGCGTTGCGCTGCAGCGCCGCCGTTTCAAGGCGGCGGATGACTTCGCTGACGGCGGGCGCGGCGCGGCGCGGCACCGGCTCACCGAGCACTTCGAGATTGGCAAGGATCAGGCGGCGCTCGCTCGCGCTCGCGGCGAAAAATTCGGCGGCAAGGTCGGGCTCGCTCGAGCCTGGCGTCGCCGCAGCGACGGCCGCTTGCGGCTCGCCGCCGGCAAGCTCGATCAAGCGCCGCAGCACGGCGACCGGCGCGTTGGCATAACGGTTGAGGCGCGCGCTCACCGCGCTGCGCGTTGCGGCATCGACCGCGTCGACCAGCCGCAGCGCAAGCTCCACGTATTGCGCTTCTTCCTCGGCGCTGTGCGATGGCTTCTGTACGTAAAGGTCGGTCAGCACGCGCAGCAGCGTCGGACGGATTTCGACGCCGTCACGGCAAGCGAGATCGACCAGAGTGTCGAGGGGAGAATCCGCGGGGGACTGGGGCATCGTCGGTACGCCTTACAAAACGCTGCACAACTGCCTCACATTATTCGGCGCGCGTTAGCGGAGCGTTAACCTTGCGAGCCCTTTAATCACGATGAGACACGGGTCTGGCCGGGTGGTGTAGCGGCCGGGCTCGGAAAAGGGGCTGTTGAATGGGCGAAGTCATCCGTTTTCCCGACGAGGTGGGCTATGCGCGCGGCGGCAAATACGTCGACGCCAATACCGAGCCCGCGACTGTCATCATCCTGCCGGTGATCCGCATCGACCGCGATCCGGCAGGCTCCGACGGCCTTACGCCGCAGACCGGCAGCGGTCCCGGCCGCCGCCGCCGCCGCCGCATCGTGCGCTGACAAGGCCCGGCGGCTTCATGCCGGCTTTGCCGCAGCAGCGATCCGGCTGGCGCTTCTGGCGCCGCGAACTCGTGCTGCTCGCCGCGCTGCCGCTACTCGCAGCCTGCGGCGGACCCAAATACGATTTCGGCGAAATCCGCCCGTCGCTGGCGAGCGACACCACGCACGATTGGCTCGGGCCTGCGGCTGCGGCGCGCGCCGAGGTGGCGCCCTCGAAATTCGAACTGACCGACGACGAGCGCGCGCTGCGCGATCTCGGCTTTCCGCTGATCGAGCCGCCTTACGACCGGCAGAAGTGGGACAGCATCCTGTATGAATACGGCGCGGCCGGCAATTATCAGCCGGGCAGCTTCGACCGCACCGCCTACGCCGCGCACCTGTTGTCGTCGGACTACCGATCGCCGGCCTCGCGCTACGCCCGGTTGACCGACGACATCCGCAACGACATCACGCGCATGCCGGCCTTCTTCGAGACGGCCTCGCGCGTCATCGACGTCGACGCCAAGCGCCGCAAGAGCCTTGCCTTCGTGTCGCAGCTCAGCCCCTACGAGCGCGCCAATGCGCTGCAGACGCAACCGCGAGAATGCGCTGATCCTCGCCTGGGTGCGCAACTCGCTGTCGCAGCGCATCGCCTCTTATCGCTTCGCGCTGGAGCGGCTGGTGGTGATGACGCCGTCAGGCGAGGCCGCCGAGGTCGAGCAGACGCTCAACCACCTCAAGGCGCTTAACGACCGCTACGGGTCGAGCCTGCCGCCGCCGAACCCGCAGCGGTTTATCGCCGCCTACTGATCGCCCGTCATCTTGGCAAGATCTTGTTGTTGGCAGCGGGCGCCAGCAAGCGAGGCGAGCGCGGCGGGCAGCAGACCCGGCTCCGGCGCGAGCGCGCGGATGGCGATGAGACCGGTCAGCGTCGGCAACTCGACGATCAGCCGGTCGGCCGCCGTGACGTCTTCCTCTTCCGGCATTTCGCTGTGCTGCTCCGGCGTCATCAGATCGAGCTCGATGACGCGGCGGCCGGCGGCGCGGTCGTTGATGGCGTAATAGGCGACGTCGAAGCGCGTGTAGAACGACACCGACGTATAGGCGGGGCCGACCGGAACCGTCAGCTTCAGCGGCCCACCGGTCAGATCGTAGCGGCACACCGCGTTGACGAAAGCCGGATCCATGAACGGCATGATTGCGTTTTCCGGCGTCGGCGGGGGCAGGGCGACCACGGTGTTGACGGGATTGCCGGCGAGGCGCGAATAGGCGTCGTGCGTCGCCGTGCGCGGCAGCGCCATCACCGTCGCCAGATGCACGATGCCGCCAAGCAGCGCACCGGCAAGCAGGAGCAGCAGCCAGCGGATCATGGGCAACCTCGCGTCTTGACCGCCGGCATCGGCACCTCGCGGCTCGCGCGCGTGGCGACGCCGATCGCGGTATCGTAGAAACGCAGCACCAGCGCGTAGCGCTCGACGCCGCCGGTCGGCAGCCAGTTGCCGGAATTGGCGCGCGGCGCGACCGTGATGGCGAAGCTGCCGTCGGCGTTGCGCACGATCTCCTCGCTGGTGAAGCCGTAGCGGCCGACCGTGTTCGACACCAATTGGCCGGCCGCGTTGTAGAGCGTCAGCGTCCAGAACCGTGCCGCCGGCGTCACGCCGCTGACGACGACGGTGCAGCGCCCGTCGAGGACGCGGCCTTTGTCGTCGGTCTGCGCCGAAAACGAGACACCGTCGCCGAGTGCGATCGGCAGTTGGCCGGTGCGGGCGATGTTGGCGCGCGCGTAGGGGTCGGCGTCGGAGGTCCCGCTCTTCGGCCACGCCGTCCATGTGCCGATCGACAGCGCGCCGAAGGCGGCGCCGCGGCTCAGCGCGAAATAAGTCGAGCCGAGCCCGACCAGCGCGGCGACGATAAGAGCAAAAAGCGATCCGAAAAGCAGCCGCACGGGTCAGTCCGCTTGCAGGGTCATTGATTCGACGTGGACGAGGTTACGCCGGAGCCGGCACGCCTGCTAATCAGTTTCGTCCGCCGAGGTCGAACGCCTTGCCTTCGAGCGCGGTGGCCATGGCGTCGACCTTGTGCGGCGCCTCGGCCTGCTTCTTGGCGCCGGGCTCGAGCGCGGTCGGCAACGGCCCGAGCGCGCGGGAGGCATCGTCCATCATGTGTTCGACCCGCACCAGGATTTCGGCGCCGCGCTTGCTGAGCGTGATCGGCCGCGGCGGCGGTTGCTCTTCCTTGGCGCGGCCTTGCGCGACCGCCTCGGGCTGGCGCGGCGGAATGGTGACGCCGGGCAACTGCTTAATCTCGATGCCCTGGTGCGCGTATTCCATGATGGTGTGCCAGGTCATCGCCGGCAGCGAGCCGCCGGTCATGCGGTTGGTCGAGGAATAATCGTCGTTGCCGAACCACAGGCCGCAGACGAAGTTGCCGGTGTAGCCCATGAACCAGGCGTCGCGATAATCGTTGGTGGTGCCGGTCTTGCCGGCGGCGGCGATGCCGTCGAGCCGGGCGCGGCGGCCGGTGCCGTTCTCAACGACGCTGTTCATCATCTTGATCATGTCCGACGCGATCTGCGGCGACAGCGCGCGGTGCGGCTTCGGTCCGTCGCGGTCGAAGCGCCAGACGGGCTTGCCGTCGCCGGTGCGCACCTCGAGGAGGGCGTGCGGCTTCACCACCATGCCGAGGTTCGGGAAAGTGGCGTAGGCGCCGACATGCTCGAGCAGGGTCACGGCGTCGGCGCCGATCGGCAGCGACGGCGTATCCGGCAGCGGCGTGGTGATGCCCATGTCGCGCGCGGTCTGGATGATGCGGGCGCGGCCGAGCTTGGGGTTGCCGTCGCCGACGATGACCGAGAGCCGCACCGCGACCGTGTTGATCGAGTGGGTGAGCGCGGTGATCAGGGTCATCGAGCCGCCGAAGCCGCCGCCGTAATTGTGCGGGCACCAGTTGCCGATGCAAATGGGTGCGTCGACCACGATCGAATTCGGCGTCATGCCGTGCTTGAGCGCGGTCGAATAGACGTAGGGCTTGAACGAGGAGCCGGGCTGGCGCATGGCATCGGTGGCACGGTTGAACTGGCTGGCGCCGTAGTCACGGCCGCCGACCATCGCCCGCACCGAGCCGTCGGTGTCCATCAGCACGGCGGCGGCCTGCTTGGCGTGATATTCCTGCCCGTATTGGCGCAGCGAATTCTCGACCGCCGTTTCCGCCTCGTGCTGCAGGTTGGGATCGAGCGCGGTGCGCACGACGAAGACGCGCTCGGTCATCGATTTCGGGAAGGTGTCGACGAGCTTCTTCATCTCGTCGAACGCATAATCCAGATAATAATTCGGCGCGTCGGTGTCGCGGCGGTCGACGGGAGTCGCCGGGTGGCGACGGGCCCCGAACACCTGGCCTTCGGTCATGAAGCCGGCGTCGACCAGGTTGTCGAGCACGACGTTGGCGCGGGCGCGCGCGGCCGGCAGGTTGACGTTGGGCGAGAACTTGGTCGGCGCCTTGAACAGGCCGGCGAGCATCGCGGCTTCGGCGAGATCGACGTCGCGCGCCGACTTGTTGAAGTAGTAATGCGCCGCCGCGTCGACGCCGAAGGCGCCGCCGCCCATATAGGCGCGGTCGAGGTAGAGCTTCAAAATGTCGTTCTTGGTCAGCCGCGATTCCAGCCAGATGGCGAGGAACGCTTCCTTGATCTTGCGGTCGATGGTGCGCTCGTTCGACAAAAACAGGTTCTTGGCGAGCTGCTGCGTCAGCGACGAGCCGCCCTGCACGACGCCGCCGGCGCGCGCGTTGGTCAAGAGCGCGCGGAAAGTGCCGACGATGTCGATGCCGAAGTGCTCGTAGAAATGGCGGTCCTCGGTCGCCAGCACCGCCTTGATCAGGTTGTCGGGAAACTGGTCGAGCGGCACCGAGTCGTTGTGGCGGATGCCGCGGCTGCCGACCTCGTTGCCGTAGCGGTCGAGGAAGGTGACGGCGAGCTCCGACTTCTTCAGCCAGTCGCCGTCCGAGGTGAGCTGGAAGGCGGGCATCGCCAGCGCCAGCATGGCGATGAGGCCGACGGTGCCGAGCGTCGCGCCTTCCGAGACGAGCTCCGAAACCCAGCGCCGCCAGCCGGTGACATGGAAGCGGTCCATGACGGTCGAGTAGCGCTCATAGCTCTCGCGCGCGCCGGCGCCCGAGCGGAACACGCTCGAAGTCGACCCAGGCGTCGAACCCCAGCATCAGCTTCTTGAGCTGGAGCTTCCAATCCTCGGGAAACGGGTTGCGCAAGGCGTGCTGGCTCGTGTTTTTGGGGCGCCGGCCGGCTGCCGGCCTTAAACTTTTACCTGAGGCGGCCTTAACGGCCAATGGCCGCAAGGGGTTAATGAACGGCCAAGGTGAACGGGAAATAAGGGGAAGGGGGCGGAGGATAGCGGGCTTTTGAAGCCCTACCGCCTGGCAAATCGATGCTTTCGTTCCACGTCATCCCAAATCCCTGATATCCGTGCCGAAATGATCCCGGACGATCAATAAAATCGAGTGGTCACGACCTCTACGAGCGGCAAGCGGCACAAGAGCATTTCATCGACCTCTGCCGCCTGCTTGGTGAACCGACGCCCAACGAAGCTGACGATCCCGACACCTACAGCTTCGAGAAGGGCGTTTCCAAGACCGACGGCAGCAGCGGAATTCGCCGACGTCTGGAAGCGCGGCTGCTTTGGTTGGGAATACAAAAAAGATCGCGCCAATCTCGACCGCGCCTATCAGCAACTGCAGCTTTATTCGGTGGCGCTGGAAAACCCACCGCTACTTGTTGTTTCCGACACCAAGCGCTTTCGCATTTACACCAACTGGACCAATACGGTTCAGGAAAAGCACGAGTTCACGCTTGGAGACTTGGCGCATTCTGGCACGCGCGAACTTCTCCGGAACGTCTTCCGCGCCCCCGATAAGTTCAAGCCCGCCAAGACGCGTGAGCAGGTCACCGAGGGGCGGCCAAGGAATTCTCACCATTTCCGATCGGCTACGCATGGCAGGGCATGGGCCGGAAAAGGTCGCGCACTTCCTCAATCGATTGTCTTCTGCCTCTTCGCTGAAGACGTGAGCCTGCTGCAGGACGACCTGTTCAAGAAGCTGCTGGACAACGTTGCGCAGCGGCGCGATCGAGTTCCGGAGGCATCGAAGCGCAGGCTGTCGCAGCTTTCGCGCAGATGAAGGCCGGTGGCGAATTCGGCCTCGACAATATCCTCCACTTCAACGGCGGCTTGTTCGACGACGACGAAGCGTTGCCGCTCGATCCGGACTCGCTCGACATTCTGCGCGCGGTTGCCCGAGCGGATTGGTCGTCGATCGATCCGACTATCTTCGGCACTTTATTCGAGCGCTTTCTCGATCCCGACAAGCGCGCCCAGATCGGCGCGCATTAACCGACGCCGAAAAGATCATGATGATCGTCGAACCGGTGATCTTGCGGCCACTCACCGCCGAGTGGGAAGCCTGTAAGGCCGAGCTGACCGATATCCTCTCGCGGAATCGCAACAGGGACGGTTCGCCCGGCAGGGTTGCCTTATCGAGGGCGGAACTACGTCTCGACACGTTCATGAAACGCCTTGATGACGTGCGCGTGCTCGATCCCGCCTGCGGCTCCGGCAACTTCCTTTATCTCGCGATGCAAGGGCTCAAGGACCTGGAGCGCCGCGCAATTGTCGAGGCCACGGAGATGGGCCTCGCGATGCGCGTCGTCCATTGCGGGCCGCACAACGTGAAAGGAATCGAAATCAACACCTATGCGGCCGAACTCGCGCGCACCTCTATCTGGATCGGTAATATTCAATGGCTACGCCGCAACGGCTTCGAGGCGCGCAAGGAGCCGGTATTGGAGGATTTGGACGCGATCGAGTGTAGGGACGCCATTATCGCCAAAGAAAAAGAGGGGCGTTACGAGGAGGCGCATTGGCCGGAAGCGGAGTACATCGTTGGCAATCCACCATTTCTCGGTGGTCAATTTATACGGGGCGGTTTGGGAGATACGTATTTCGAAGCGATGACGAGAAAATATTCGGGTGGCGTCGTGCCCGGCGGCGCTGATTTGGTTACGTATTGGTTCGAGAAGCACGCGCCGCGGTTGATGAAAACAAACCAAAACGAGTTGGTCTCGTCGCTACGCAGTCCATTCGCCGTGGAAGTAGCCGGACTGTCCTTGATCGCATTCTTTCAACGACGAAAATCTTTGAAGCATGGGCCGACGAGGAATGGGCGATTGATGGCGCGGACGTCCGGATCTCGATCATTTGTTTTGGCGACAGAGAAAAGCAGATACGCCTTGATGGAAAAGATGTTACCAAGATCAATTCAGACCTTTCGGCTGATGCCGCAGATTTGACTGAGGCTCGTCGACTTAGCGGAGAATCTCGGCACAGGATTCCAAGGCCCAGTACGAGTTGGCCCATTTGACGTTTCGGGAGATGTTGCAAGAGACTGGCTGGCAAACCGGCAAATCCGAATGGCCGTACCAACGGCGATATTCTTGTGCCGACAATGAACGGCAACGATGTTGTCAAGCGCTCGCGCGGGCGTTGGACGATCGATTTTGGAGAAAAAACCGAAGCAGAAGCAAGTCTATATGAGGCACCTTTTGAATACGTCCGCGAACACATAAAGCCACTACGAGCGACAAATCGCGATAGACAGCGTAGGGAGAACTGGTGGCGCCTAGGCCGCTCCGGCGCAGACCTAAAAGCGGCTATAGGAAATTGCCACGTTTTATCGTTACACCGCGTGTGGCTCGCCATCGCGTATTTGCCTGGTCGGCAAAACCCCTACTGCCTGATACGAGATTGGTAGCGATCGCACGCGACGATGACATCACAATGGGAATACTTCAGTCTAAAATTCCACGAAGCCTGGTCACTGAGGCTCGGTGGATGGCATGGCGTTGGTAACGACCCCCAATACTCTCCGACATTGCAATTCGAGACCTTTCCGTTCCCCTTAGGCTTGACGCCGAACATTCCGGCGAAGGACTACGCCAACGACCCTCGCGCCATCGCCATTACGAAAGAAGCCAAGCGACTCGACGATTTGCGCAATGCCTGGCTCAACCCGCCCGACCTCGTCGACATCGTGCCGGAAGTCGTGCCCGGCTATCCCGACCGCGTCCTGCCCAAGAGCGAGAAGGCGGCGGCGGAGCTGAAGAAGCGCACGCTGACCAATCTCTATAACGCGCGTCCGCAATGGCTCGCCGATGCCCATCGCGATCTCGATGGTGCTGTCGCCGCAGCCTACGGTTGGCCGGCAGATATCTCGGAGGAGGATGCCCTCGCCAAGCTCCTCGAACTTAATCTTTCGCGTGCCGTTGCAGGCTCTCCGGCGCTGACGGATCCCGACGAGGAAGAATTGCTGTAGGTATTATTGTTATTGACACCGTTTCATTGCCTTCAGGGGCCCAAGTTTTTGCAACCCTTAGCGCGCATCCTGAGGCTCGCGGCCCTTGGCCGCTCGCACCTCAGGATGACGCGTGGGGGATCTGCGCGTCCGGCCTCAGCGTCGCGCCAGCGAGCGCCGCGAAAATCATTGACAGAGGCGGAAAAACGGTTCATGATTTGTTCTTAAAATGGTCAGGAGCGCTTCATGGCGACCAATCCACCAAAAGGCGATAACCACCGGAAGGGCGAAGTTCGGCACCGCTCGCAGACCTTCAATCCGAAGACCGACCAGTGGGTAAAGCGCGACACCGAGAGCGGCCGTTTCATGGACGTGAAAGAGGACGGCGGCAAATTCAAAGGTGTTCGTCGCGAGCATCCGAAAGGCCGCTGAGGTTGCTGCTGAGATAGGCGGGTCGTGTTCTGGTTCACAACGAGCGGACAAACTGACGGCGACTGGCTTAATACGCTGGCAACGGCGCTGGTCGCGGCCGGCGTGTTCGCGCCGGGGGTTGCCGTACTTTACTGGGTTTCTAGCTTTCCGCTGGGGCGCGGTTTTATCATGGCGGTTTACTTGGTTGCTTGGTCGGCACTGGAGCGGACTACATCTTATCGGCATGGATGTTCTTGGGAGGATGCGCGAATGACATTTCGACAATTTGCGCTTGTGTGGCCGATGATCGCGCATTCCCTTGGTGGCTGGCACGGTGATCCTGCTGACGCGACTGCTCGAGCGGCGCGAGGAGCGTCGGCACCGCCCGGCCGAATAGGTCGGCTCAAGGCGGCGTGAGCGGGCTCAGACCCCCACCCCCGACCCCTCCCCACAAGGGGAGGGGAGACGAGACGCCTCGCTCCCCCTTTCAGGGGGAGGGAACGCCAGCATCGCGCTTCGGCGCCGGCCCGAATATTGACTTTTGCGCCAGCCCGTATATCTCTCTGTGTAGATCGTCTACACAAGAAAGATACACAATGGCCCTGCACATTCGCGATGTCCGTGCCGACAGGCTCGCCCGGCGCCTCGCCAAGCGCCGCGGCACCACTATGACCGAGGCGGTGATCAAGGCTCTGGAAAGTGCGCTGGCGCGCGAGGAGCGGCCGTTGCGGGAGCGCATCGCCGACATCGCCCGTGAGGCCGAACGTCTCGGTAATCGCGCGCGCGGCCACAATCCAACGAAGCAGGAAATCGACGAGCTCTGGGGCAACGATTGATCTTTATCGACAGCTCGGCCGTCATTGCCATGATCGGCAGCGAACCCGACGGTGCTGATTTCGCGGAGACGCTCGGGCAGGAGCGGGACAAGATCACTGCCGGGCACGTCATACTCGAATCCTGCATGCGCCTGTCGTCGCTCCTTGATTTCACGCCTAGCAGAGCGGATTTCCTTGTCAGCGAACTGCTGCGCGAGAGTTCGACCGTGGTCGTACCCATCACGGAGGACATCGCGCACATCGCCGTCGAAGCTTTCGAGCGTTACGGCAAAGGGCGCGGCAAGGCGGGGCTCAACTTCGGCGACTGCCTCTCTTATGCCTGCGCCAAGGCGCATGGCGCGCGGCTGCTGTTCAAGGGCGGCGACTTCGCCGAGACCGATATCGCACGGGCTTGACCCATCCCCCTTTCAGACGGAGGGAAAGAGGGCTAGGTCCGCCTCATCGGAAGGACCCCTCGATGGACGACGACAAAGCCCCGTTCTGGCGCGAGAAGCGCCTCTCCGACATGACCCGCGCGGAGTGGGAGAGCCTGTGCGACGGCTGCGGCCGCTGCTGCCTCAACAAGCTCACCGACATCGACACCGACGAGACGGTGTTCACCAATGTCGGCTGCCGGCTGCTGGACGATCAGACCTGCCGCTGCACCGACTACAAGAACCGGCAGGCCAAGGTGTCCGACTGCGTGCAGCTTACCTGGCGCAACGTCGGCCGCATCCGCTGGCTGCCGCCGACCTGCGCCTACCGGCTGCTCGCCGAGGGCAAGGAGCTGGCGTGGTGGCATCCGCTGGTGTCGGGCTCGGCGGAGACGGTGCACGAGGCCGGCGTCTCGGTGCGCGGCCGCGTCGCGGCGAGCGAGGCGGACGTGCCGGACGACGAGATGGAGAATTTCATCGTGGCCTGGCCGGGCCGGTGGCCGAAGGGGGCGCGGGGCGGCGGCAAGAAGAGGTGAAGGCGAGGGAGAGCCACCACAAACTGATGGCGGCACAGGATAATATTCCTTGACAGCGCGACGCTGCTCCGGTAGCTTCGGCGCACGCTCCCGAAAAACCCAACCGAGCCTCTCATCCTTCGAGACGCGCCCTAGCGGGCGCTCCTCAGGATGAGGCCACCTCGTTTTCTGCATGACACTCTACCGAACACTGGCGCCGCGCCGGCGCAACCAGACATCGCCGCGCAAGGCGGCGCGCGAGCGCCTGATGCGCGAAGCAAGGCGGCGCGAAGACGTTGCGGCGTTGCCGGCGGCGCCAAGCAAATTGCAGCAGCTTGAGGCATTGGTGCAGGCGGGGAGGGTGGCGGACCCGTTGGCGGGCATCGATGGCGAGACGATCGGCTCTGGATTCCGGGTTCGCCCGGCCCCGCCCGTTGGGCGCGGCCGGACGCCCCGGAATGACAAGGAAGGTGCGGCGGCCGATCCCCACCCGGCGGCCTGCGGCCGCCACCCTCCCCCTTTCAGGGGGAGGGATAAGGCGCCGAGCCTCACCGAGCGGGTGCGGGCGCTGTACGAAAGCTCGGTGCTGCCGGTGCGCGAGATCGCGCGGCTCGCGCAGGTGAGCGAGCGCACGCTGTATAAATATGTGGCGCGCTACGGCTGGCGGCGGCGGCACGTCTGTCTCGACCGCGAGGACGCGGTGCGGCGGGCCAATCGCGGGCGGCATCTTGCGCCGCAGCCAGGGCGCGAGCGCGTCACAGGCGCCGGTGGCCGCTTCGTCGCGCATGATGAGAAGAGCGGGCCAAGCGGGCTCAAGGCGCTCGATCCGCTGGCGGCGGAGGCGATCTCGGCGCAAGCCGAGCGCGTCGAAATCCTGTCGGACGTGGTTGTTGCCGAGACGCTTGCCGACGCCGAGCGGCGCGCGGCGGCCAGGCGGCGCATGGACGAGTTCGAAAGTATCGCGCGCAAGCTGTCCTCGCTGACGCAAGCGCTGCGCTATCTCAAAGGCATGGAGAAACACGACTCCGAGAGGGCAAGCGCACGCGCGAAAGCGCCGGCGGGCAATGTGGTCGCTCGTCAGAACCACATCGCCGCGTTAGTGCAGGAGCTGACGCGACGGGTGGAGGGCCTGGTCGCGGCCGAAGAGCGTTAAGTCTCGATTGCCACCTTTGGGTCCTCGCTTGCGCGGGGACGACCGGAGTGGGCTTTCGGCGGTGATGCGTTAGCTCGCGACCTTGGTCAGGAAGTCCTCGACCTGGCGGCGCAGATTGACGCTGGCGTCCTCGACCGATTCCGAGGCGGCGAGCACGGTCTGCGCCGAAGTCTGCGTTTCGTTGGTGGCCTCGACCATTTCGCTCAAGACCTGGTCGATTACTTTGGCGCCGTCGGCGGAGCTTGCCATGTTCTGCGAGATCGAGCCGGTGGCGGCGGCCTGCTCCTCGACCGAAGTGGAGACCGACGAGGTGTAAGTGTTGATCTCCTCGATGCGATGGGCGATGCGGCCGATCGCTTCGACGGCATTGTTGGTCGAATTCTGGATCTCGAGGATCTGCGCCGAGATGTCTTCGGTCGCTTGCGCGGTCTGTACCGCGAGCGCCTTGACCTCGGAGGCGACCACGGCGAAGCCGCGGCCGGCCGCGCCCGAGCGCGCCGCCTCGATGGTGGCGTTGAGCGCCAAGAGATTGGTCTGCTCGGTGATGCCGCGGATCAGCTTGACGATGTCGCCGATCTTCCGCGCGCCCTGGGCGAGCCGGTTGATGTCGCCGTCGGTGACTTTGGCCTCGTCGAGCGCAAGGCGCACCACGCCGTTCGCCTGATTGAGGCGCTGATCGATCTCGGCGGCCGAAGCCGACAATTCCTCGGCGGCGGCAGCCGCGGTCTCGACGTGGCTCAAGGCTTCGTTCGAGGCGTGCAGGGCGCTCTTGGCGCGCGAGGTGGTGTGGCCGGACACTTTGAGCAGGCCGGCCGCGGTTGCGCGCATCTTGCCGGCGCTTTCGGTCACGGTCCTGAGCAGGCTCTCGGCGCCATTGCGGAACGTCGTGATGGCGCTCTCGGTTGTGGCGCGGCGCTCTTCCTGCTGCTGCATCGCCATGCGCTGCTGCTCGGCGTGGCGGCGTTCGGTGATGTCCTCGTGGGTGGTGACCCAGCCGCCGCCTGCGATCGGATGGTTGGTGACGAGAAACAGCCTCCCGCTCGCCGATTTGACTTCGGCGACCATCGTGCGACCGGCGCGCAAGGCGATCAGAAAATCCGCGCGGTATTTCTCTGTGTCGAAGGAGACCAAGCCCTTGGCGACGCGCTTGGCGAGTACTTCAGCGAGCGTCGAGCCCGGCCTCACGTCGTTCGGCGTCAGCCCGTACATTGCGTAGTATTGCGAGTTGCAGACGACCAGGCGCTCGGTCGCGTCGAACATGCTGAGGCCTTGCGTCATGCTGTCGAGTGCCGTGCGCATCTGCCGGCTCCTCCAGGCGAGGCGGCGCGTGAACAGCGCGTTGGCGATCGTCGCCGCGATCTGGCCGACGAGCGCGGCGAGCGCGGCCTCGCCGGCGACGAGCGCCTCGCTCGAGGCGTCCGGAAACAATGCAGCCGCCGCGTCTGCGGCGAGGGAGAGCAACGCGGCAAAGCTCGCGGCGAAGGCAACCAGTCCGATAAGAAACGCGAGCCACCAGCTCCGCTTCAGCGCGGACAGGACGAAGGCATTCCGCATTATTTTTTGTTCCGTTATGCACGAAAAATAGGCGCACACCGGTTTGCGCGCGGTTAATCATTCGTTAACGAGCGATTAATCGGGTGGGCACAACCCGAGCTCAGCGCGGGCCGATGGGCAGGTCGTAGGCTTCGCGCGGCCGTGGGCCGTAGGAGAAGTGCCACCACTCGCGGAAATAATTGCGGAAGCCGCGCTTGCGCATGGCGGCGACCAGCACGGCGCGCCAGCGCTTCTGCTCCGCGGTGATGGTGCCGTTGTTGGTGAAGCTCTTCTCATCGAAGCAGTCGAAGCCGGTGCCCATGTCGATCGTATTGTCCGGCGCGCGGGCTTCCGCCGGCGCGGTGCAGCCGCCGTAAGCGGCGTGCGGATCGAAGGGCGGCGCCGGCTTGGCGTCGCGCCGCACCAGCGTCAGGTCGACCGCGGTGCCGGTCGAATGCGCCGAGTGCGAGGCGATGAAGCCGAGCGCGAACAAATTGCGCTTGTCGAGCTTGGGGTAGAATCGCTTGGTCGATTGCCGGCCGGGATCGGCGGCCCAGCGCGCCATGGCGGCAACCGCGCGGGTCGGGCGATAGCAGTCGTAGACTTTCAGCCCGAGGCCCTGCTGGCCGAGGTCCGCCTCGACGCGGGCGAGCGCGTCGGCAGCCTCGCGCCGCAGCACGCATTCGGCCGCGCCATAGCCGGGCAGGGGACGGCCGGTAAAATTATCGTCGGAGGCGTAGCGCATGTCCTGCGCGATATCCGGGGCGACGGCGCGCAGATAGACGAAGCCCGGCGGCAAATTCGCGCCGGCCGCGGCATGCCAGGCCGTGCCGAGGAACAATGCCGCGGCGAACCCGCGGGCGGTGGCGCGCATTTATGTCTCCGTAATCTCGTCTGGCTCGGCTTCCGGCCCATTCATAGCACCCCCGCGCCGGTGGCCATTGCCAAGGCGAAGGCGAAACGGCACATGAAGCACCGCCCATGGACGCCAGAACCCACAAACACGCAAGCGCGCACGAGCACGCCCACAAGCACGCGCCGGAGCATCTTTCGCATCCGGAAATCCGGGCGATCGTGGTTGGCATCCTGCTGGCGATGTTCCTCGGCGCGCTCGACCAGACCATTGTCGCGACCGCTCTGCCGACCATCGGCCGCCGTTTCGGCGACCTCGGCGACCTGTCCTGGGTGGTGACGGCGTATCTGCTCACCGGCACCGCGGTGACGCCGCTCTACGGCAAGCTGTCCGACATCCACGGCCGGCGCGCGGTCATGCTGATCGCGATCACACTGTTCATGCTCGGCTCGCTCGCCTGCGCGCTGGCGCCGAGCATGCAGGCGCTGGTGCTTGGCCGCGCGCTGCAGGGCTCCGGCGGCGGCGGGTTGATCGCGCTGACGCAGATCATCATCGCCGACATCGTCAGCCCACGCGAGCGCGGCCGCTACCAGGGCTATATCGGCGCGGTGTTCGCGGCCTCCTCGGTCGGCGGTCCGGTGCTCGGCGGCTTTCTCACGCAGCATCTCGATTGGTCGCTGATCTTCTGGATCAACATCCCGCTCGGCCTTGCTGCGCTCGGCATGACCTCGAATGTGCTCAAGCGCGTGCCGTTTCATGCGCGCAAGCACAAGCTCGACGTGCTTGGCGCCGTGTTGATGATGGGCGCTTCGGTCGCGCTGCTGCTGGCGCTGTCCTGGGGCGGGCGCAAGTTCGACTGGATCTCGGTCGAGATCGGCGCGCTGCTTCTGCTGTCCGCCATCCTCTGGAGTTTGTTTGCGTGGCGGCTGGTGGCCGCGGTTGAGCCGTTCCTGCCGCTCGCCGTGCTCGGCAACGCCGTGGTGCGCTGCGCGGCATTGGCCGGCGCCTGCAACATGGGGACGCTGGTCGGCATGACGATCTTCGTGCCGCTCTATTTCGAGGTGGTGCGCCATCTTTCGGCGAGCCAATCGGGCCTGGCGCTGATCCCGTTGATGGGCGCGACCGTCGTCTTTTCCACCCTGACCGGCCGGCTGACGACGCACATCACGCACTACAAGCGCGTGTCGTTGATCGGAATTGCGCTGGCGCTGCTCTCGCTGGCCGTGCTGGCGATCTGGCCGGTGGAAATGCCGATCGCGCTGGTGCTGGTGCTGCTGTTCGTCGTCGGCTCCGGCATCGGTACGGTGTTTCCGGTTTCGACCGTGTGCATGCAGAACGCGGTGACGCAGTCGCAGATGGGCGTCACCACCGGTGCCGCCAATTTCTTCCGCGCGCTGTTCTCGGCGCTGGTGGTGGCGATCCTCGGCGCCATCGTGCTCGGCGGCCTCGGCGGCGTCACCGGCATGTCGATCGAGATGCTGGCGCGCGCGGCCTCCGCCAACGAGCTGTCCTTTGCCTTCCGCTTCGTGTTCGTGGCCTGCGCGCTGGTGCTCGCCTTCGGCATGGCCTTCCTCGTCGCCATGGAGGAGAAGCCGCTGCGCGGGCCCGGACCGTCGGCGTCGGCCGAAGCGCCGACCGCGCCGGCAACGCCGATCCCGGCGGAGTAGGGCGCCACCGTCGTCCGGAACTGGCGCGCGGCGGGTGGGTTACCTATCTATAGTGCTCACGACAGGGAGCGCGCCATGCTGGCGAACGAAGGATCGATCGATCGAATCACGCGGACCGCGGTGGGCGCGGGCATTCTGGCGGTCGTTGCCTATATGCTGGCGGGCCCCATCGCCGTGATCGAAGGCGTCTTCGTGCTGGGCCTCGGAGCTTTCGGCATCGTCGTGCTTCTGACCGGCGTCATCGGCTGGTGCCCGACTTATGCGCTGCTCGGCTTGAATACCTGTTCCACCGAACGGCAGCCGAAGCCGCGGTGACGTGAACCGGCCGGCGACGCCGATCCCTGCAAGGCCGCAGCGGACGCGAGCCAAGACGCAAGACGTTTGGTCGCTATTGGGGGCGTAGCGGATAAAGTGAGCTGCGGCCTCGTCGGTTCGGTACGGGGTAATCGGTCCCCAATTCGCTGAAGCTGCTTAAGCGGGGCGCGTCGCGGTCCAGATGAAATGTTGCGCGCCGCCTTGCGGGCCTTTGGCGCGCACGGGGTTCTCGACGACGTCAAAGCCGGTCTTGCGCAGCCGCGCCGTGAAGTTGGCGTCGGGTTTCGACGACCATACCGCCAAGACGCCGCCGGGGCGCAGCGCCGCAAGAGCCGCGCGCAAGCCTTGTGGATCATAGAGCGCGTCATTGGCTTTGCGCGTCATGCCCGCGGGTCCGTTATCGACATCGAGCAGGATCGCGTCATAGGCGGCGCGCCCGCCGCGGATCATCTCGCCGACGTCGGTTTCGTGGATGTGCACGCGCGGGTCGCTCAGGCTCTCGCCCGACAGTTTCGCCATTGGGCCGCCCGCCCAGGCGATCACCGCCGGCACCAGTTCGGCGACCGTGACCTCGGCCTCGGGCCCGAGCACGGCAAGCGCCGCCCTCAAGGTGAAGCCCATGCCCAATCCGCCGATCAATACGTGCGGCCGGGTGCGCGTCTTGATTTTGGCGCAGCCCATGGTCGCGAGCGCCTGCTCGGTTGCGCTCAGCCGGCTGTTCATCAACTCGTTTTTGTCGAGCTTGATCGAGAATTCGGCGCCGCGCCGCAGCAGGCGAAGCTCGCCGCCGCCAGGCACTTGCGCCTTATCGAGCAGGGACCAGGGGATCACGGAATTTCCTTCGAGCGGAGACCTTCGATCCGTCATCGCAGCGCGACAGCGACGCAAATAATATCGAGAGAGTCGAAGAGAGAGCGTTAGTATCCGCGCCGCCTGATCTTTTTTGCGGCTTTGCGTGCCGCATAGCGGGCATCGCGCTCGGCTTTTTGCTCCGCGGCGAGCGCCACGTCGCGTTCGGCCGCTTCAGCCCTCGCGAGCGCCTCGGCTCTCTCGGCCTCGCGTTGCGCCTGCGCTGCGAGTTCGGCATCACTCGCCGCTTGCGCGGCGAGTTCAGCCTCACGCGCCTTCTTCGCGATTTCGCGCTCGGCAGCGCGGGCGACGCGCGCCTCATGTACGGCGATTATTTTAAGGCTCTGCTGTTCGACAACGGGGTCTTGGCGAGCAGCGCGAAACTTTTCCAGCATCACTTTTTTGACAGTGGCGGCATTATTCCGACGCTCAAGAAGGTCGGGGCTTCTGAAGCTGCTCATTCATTCTCCTATGGGGAATTGAAGTGCAGGATATATGGCGTTCTCTGGACATCCACAATGTCGCAGAGGCCGAATTCGATGCCACGAAGCGGTATTGCTTATTCGCGCAGAGCGCCTGTCGGATGTCCGCTTTTGGCGCGTCGCGTCATTCAGCGCGGCGCACCATTTAGGACGCGATTGGCCAACAACGGACAAATGTCAGTTTTGGCCCGCGACAGTCCTGAAACCGCGGCGGCTGGCGGAACGGCAATCCCTGCCATTGCAAGGCCGGCTAGTTGGTGCTGATGCGGCGGCGCACCTGATCGAGGGCGGCGGCGAGCCAGTTGTCCGGTGCGTAGCAGGCGGCCTGGGTCGGCAATGGGCGCTTGCTGTCGCAGTCGTTGGGCGTGACCGTGAACGCGTAGCCCTTCACCGCCATGCATTCGATGATGTAGCGGCTGCTGGTGTCGTCCGGATCGACCGCCTTGTAGGTCTGGAAGAAGCGGCTGGCCTCGACCTCGCAGGCCGAGACGTCCCGGCTCTGATCGGGGAAGCACCCGGCCAGCAGCAATGGCAGCAGCAATACGGCGATGCGTCTCATATTCCACGGACCCGCATAAGGCCTGTTTTTAACATGCGGTCCCTGCCCGGGGGCAGGGTGTCGGCCGGCAGGGTAAACGGCGCTGCCCGCCTGGGACACATTTACGGTTACTTGCGGGCGAAATATGATGGCGGGGAGATTGCGCCGGTCTAGGGCCGGGACATCTCGGGGAGCGACACAATCATGGAAAAAGGGAGCTTCGACATGCGTCGGCTGACGATCATGCTTGGCGCTGCAATTGCGATTTTATTGGCCGGCGCGTTCGCCGGGACGGTCGAGGCGCAGACTTCGCGTGGCGCCTTCAATATCCCCGCGGCGGCGAAGAACTTCACGCCGATCGAAAAGGCGGCCTGCGGGCCGTTCCGCGGGCGTTACTGCGGGCCGTTCCACCACCTGGTGTGCGGTCCCTATCATCGCCACTGCTGGTGCGCGCGCTGCTGAGCCGGCGGATTTTCACGGCTCGGTGCGGAGTTACGACGGCGGCGACGGAGCCTTGTCGCCGCCGTTTTGTTATAAGTGCGGCGGGTGGGGGCGCCTTTTCAAGGGGGGGCATCAATGCCCGACAATGGCCTCGTATCCCTGCAAAGCAGCCTATCGACACGCGCGACGCTCGACCGCTTGCTGGCCGCGCTTGCCAGCCGAGGTCTGACCGTGTTCGCTCGCGTCGACCACGCTGCCGGCGCCGCTTCGGCCGGGCTGCCGTTGCGTCCGACCGAAGTCGTGATTTTCGGCAATCCCAAAGGCGGCACCGCGCTGATGCAGGACCGGCAATCGTCCGGCATCGACCTGCCGCTCAAGGCGCTGGTCTGGGAAGACGCCAACGGCAAAGCCTGGGTCACGTATAACGATCCGGCTTGGCTCGCAAAACGCCACGGCCTCGGCGCCGCAAGCGATGCGGCGGTGAAAGCGATGGCCGGTTTGCTCAACACAATTGCGATGGAAGCGATAAAGTAGCGCAGCGGTCCTTTGCCGACGAACTCGACATCGAGGGCGTTCAATGATCAAGCACTACAGCGATCACGCCGCCAACGAACGCACGTTCCTGGCCTGGGTGCGAACGGCAATCGCGGTGATGGCGTTCGGCTTCCTGATCGAGCGGTTCGACATTTTCCTCGCCGTGATGGCCTCGGGAGCTCAATCTCGCCTGCCGGCCGTCCACGGCCAGGGCTTTGCCAATGCGGCGGGTCTCGCCTTCATTTTGCTCGGCGTTGCGATGGTCGTGGTCGCGACGATCCGGCTGTTCCGGATCGCCCGGGAAATCGACAAAGATGAACCGGTTTCGAGCTCCGGATCGGTATTCGATCTGGTGCTGGCGACGCTTCTCATTCTGCTCGGGCTCTCGCTGTTTCTGTACCTGGGCCGCGTGATCGTGCCGGCGGTGTGATCCGCGGGGCGCGGCCGCAACAGCCCGACCGGCCCAGCCGGGCCACGGCGGCGGCGAAAATTTTTGATAAAAATCCTAGGAAAATAGTCTTGACAGCGTCGCGCTGCTCGGCTATGGTCTGGGCATGCTCCACAGTTGCGCCCGGAGACGAGGGCGGCAGGCGGGCGGAACCGGGCTTGCGCGGACGGCGTTGACGAAGCGGATGCTCTGCAACGATGTGCGCCAGGAGCCGTCAGCCATGTCCAAGAACGCCGATACCCGCATCGTCAAGATCCCGACCGAAGCGCGCGCCGGCGTCACCGGCCACCACGTCCGCTACGTGCTCGGCGCCAGTGTCGTCGCGGTGATTGCATTGTTCGTGATCGTCTATCTGTACTCCTTCGTATAGAGGCCGCTTCGCCGCGCCGGTACAACGGCCGCGGATCGCGAGGCGCGCCCGGGTCAGGGGTCATGGCAGAGCTCCACGACAAGAACGCCAACAACGCCGAACCGGCGCCCGGCCAGGTGCACACCGTGCTGGTCGTGAGCCTGATCGGCGCCATTCTGCTGTTGATCCTGCTTTCGATCGGCACCGTGAGATAAGCTTCTCGACTTTTCGCACACATCCTTGTGCTGCCCTGGGGGCGGCGTGCCGGCGCGCGCCGCCGTTTACGCCGAGTTTTCCGATGCCCGCGTTGCGAAAACAGATCCCCGACGACGTCATCGCCGAGGCCAAGCGTCTCTACGAGCAGACGCTGACGCCGATGCAGGACATCGCCGCGATGATGGGCGTGTGCCGCTCGACGCTCGACAACCGCATCAACGAATGGAAATGGGTGAAGCGTTCGGTCAACCGCACGGCGGTCGACGTGTCGCGCCTGGTGCGCGGCGCGGCTGTCGCGGCGCTGACCGCCGCCGCGCCGGACCAGGCGGGTGACGACGCGGACGATGGCACGGCCGATGTCGTGCGCGCCACGCCGGTCTCGCCCGAGCAGCGCTTCGCCCTCGCCGCGCGCATCCAGAGCGTGATCGAGCGCGAGATGGCGGCGGTCGAGCGGGTGCTCGACAAGCTCGGGCCGGCCGACCAGGCCGAAGCCGAGCGCAGCGCGCGCACGCTCGCGAGCCTCGCCCGCACCATGCGCGAGATCGCCGCTTTGACGCAACCGAACGATGTGAACCGCCTCGATGATCCCGACGACGACCCCGTTCCCCGCGATCTTGACGATCTCCGTTTCGAGCTTGCGCGACGGATTAAAGGACTGGTCGAGGCTGAGCGACGAGAGCAGGGCGAGGGTGCTGGCGGGCCTGACGGCGAAGTGGCGTGAGGCGCTAATCGCCGAGTTCGCCACCTTCGCGCATGAGCATCAGCGCCCGCCGGCGCGCGCCAACAGCGGCACCGACTGGACGACGTGGTTGATCCTCGGCGGCCGCGGCGCCGGCAAGACGCGCTGCGGCGCCGAATGGGTTCGCGCCGTTGCGGCCAATGACGCCGCGGCGCGCATCGCGCTGATCGGCGAGACCGAGCATGACGCGCGCGAGGTGATGGTCGAGGGCGTCTCCGGCCTGCTCGCCGTGCATCGCGTCGACGAGCGGCCGAAGTGGGTTTCGACGCGGCGGCGGCTGGAATGGCCGAACGGCGCGGTGGCGCAAGTTTTCTCGGCGGAGGAGCCGGAGTCCTTGCGCGGGCCGCAGTTCTCCGCGGCCTGGCTCGACGAGCTCGCCAAGTGGCGTCATGCCGACGCAACTTTTGACATGCTGCAGTTCGGACTGCGCCTTGGCGCGCGGCCGCGGCAGGTGATCACCACCACGCCGCGGCCGATCGCGCTGATCCGGCGGCTGGCGCTGGATGCGCGGACCGCGGTGACGCATGCGGCGACGCGCGCCAACGCCTTCAACCTGGCGCCGGATTTCCTCGAGACGGTGGTGGCGCGCTATCGCGACACGCGGCTCGGCCGCCAGGAGATCGACGGCGAAATCATCGAGGAGCGCGCCGACGCCTTATGGACGCGCGGCGGCCTCGAGGCCTGCCGCGTGACGGCGGCGCCTGAGTGCGCGCGCATCGTGGTCGCGGTCGACCCGCCGGGCTCGCGCGACGGCGCGGCCTGCGGCATCGTCGCCGCGGGGCGCGGCCGCGACGGCCTGATCTATGTGCTGGCGGACGACAGCGCGGCGGGGCTATCGCCGCAAGGCTGGGCGACGCGGGCGATCGCGCTGTGGCGGCGGTTCGAGGCCGACGCACTGATCGCGGAGGCCAATTTCGGCGGCGACATGGTGCGCGCGGTGATCGCCGAGGCCGATGCCAACGTGCCGGTGCGCGAGGTGCGCGCGACGCGCGGCAAATACCTGCGCGCCGAGCCGGTGGCGCATCTCTACGAGCAGGGCAAGGTCAAGCACGCCGGCACGTTTCCGGCGCTGGAGGATGAGATGTGCGACTTCGGGCTCGATGGCTTGAGCTCGGGACGCTCACCCGACCGGCTCGACGCGCTGGTCTGGGCGGTCACCGCGCTCGGCCACGGCGCGAGGGGGGAGCCGAGGATGCGGGTGTTGTGAGCTTCTTTGCCTCTCCCACCGGATCGGCGCGAAGCGCCGTCCGGCGCAGGCTCTTGTGGGAGAGGGTGTCCGAGCGAAGCGAGGGCGGGTGAGGGGTCTGTGCCTCAATTGACTTATAGACCCCTCACCCGGCTCGCCTTCGCTATCGCTCCGGCTCGCCACCCTCTCCCACAAGGGGAGAGGGAAGTGAGCAAGCGGCGCGCGCTCAGATGCAAACGCCGGACTACCGCCGCTTCTTGCGCTTGGCTTTCTTCTTTGACGCCCTGCGCTTTGCCGGCTTGGCGGCGCCGAGCCTGACGCAGACGTCGCCCGACACCGGATCGGTGAGCCCGAGGCCGTGGCCCAGATCCTCGAGGTCCTCGCGGAACGAATCGAGGATCGCGATCATGTCCGGCCGCGCGTCGGCGAGCGCCTTGTAGCTCGCCCATTCGCCGATCATGCAGAAGGACCGGTCGCCGGTCTTGATCAGCACGCCGCCGCGGAAGCCCTTGAACTTCGGCCGCGCGCTGCGGTGCTTGTCGATGAAGTCGCCTTCACGGCCCTCTTTCACGCGAAAGCGGACCACGTTGTACGCCGCCGTCATGGTGTCCCTCCATGAGTGAGGGGATGAAGTTCGCGCGGATTAACGATTTCGGCAAGGCGCTTCATGTCCCGGGCGCAGCGCAGCACGCAGCGAAGCGGAGTGATGCGCTGCAGAACCGGGACCTTCGCGAATTCCGAGCCTGTAACGGTCCCGGGTCTGCGGCGCACCGCGAAGGCGCGCTGCGCCACGCCCGGGACACGGGGAACACCTATGTT
This sequence comes from uncultured Alphaproteobacteria bacterium, assembly GCA_963822035.1. GTDB lineage: Bacteria > Pseudomonadota > Alphaproteobacteria > Rhizobiales > Xanthobacteraceae > Pseudolabrys. The sequence continues at coordinate 566,042 of CAWGGC010000005.1, forward strand.
TGAACGACTGAAGAGCTTGCTGGCCGCGCCCGAGCGCAAGGCCTCGCGCACCGGGCGGCTGATCGCGCTCGACAATGGCGGGCGGGCGCGCTGGACGCCGCGCGATTACGCGGCGCTGTCGCGCGAGGGCTATTCGAAGAACGCCATCGTGCACCGCGCGGTGCGGCTGATCGCCGAGGGCGTCGGCGCGGTGTCGTATGTGCTCTACGAAGGCGCGGCGGAGCTGACCGCGCATCCGCTGCTCGATCTCATCGCGCGGCCGAACCCGCGCCAGGATGGCGCGTCGTTTCTCGAAAGCATCGCCGCATATCTCATGCTCGCCGGCAATGCCTATCTCGAGGCGGTCGGCATCGCCGGCGAGACAAATGTGCGCGAGCTTTACGCGCTGCGGCCCGACCGCATGAAAGTGGTGCCGGGGCCGGACGGCTGGCCGGCGGCGTTCGAGTACACGGTGAACGGCGCCAGCGTGCGCTTCGACCAGAGGGCGCGGCGCATGCCGCCGATCCTGCAGCTGTCGATGTTCAATCCGCTCGACGATTATTACGGGCTGAGCCCGCTGGAGGCCGCCGCGGTCGCGGTCGACACCCACAACGCCGCGGCGAAGTGGAACAAGGCGCTGCTCGACAACGCGGCGCGGCCGTCCGGCGCGCTGGTCTATGACGGCGCCGACGGCGCGGTGATGTCGGACGCGCAGTTCGAGCGGCTGAAGAAGCAGCTCGCCGACGATTACCAGGGCGCGATGAATGCCGGGCGGCCGCTGCTGCTGGAAGGCGGGCTCGACTGGAAGGCGATGTCGCTGTCGCCCAAGGACATGGATTTCATGGAGGCCAAGCACGCGGCCGCGCGCGAGATCGCGCTCGCCTTCGGCGTGCCGCCGATGCTGCTCGCGATCCCCGGCGACAACACCTATTCGAATTACCAGGAGGCGAACCGCGTGTTCTGGCGGCAGACCGTGCTGCCGCTCGGCGGCCGCATCGGCGCGGCGCTGACGCAGTGGCTGGCGCCCGGCTTCGGCGCCGGGCTGACGCTTGCCGTCGACACCGACCGCATCGAGGCGCTGAGCGCCGACCGCGCCGCGCTGTGGGACCGCGTCAGCAAGGCGGCGTTCCTCACCGTCAACGAGAAGCGCGCGGCGACCGGCTATGGCGCGGTTCAGGGCGGGGATGTGGTGGCTTGATTTCCCTCTCCCCGCTCTCGCGGGGAGAGGGTGGCGAGGACCGGCAGGTCCGAGCCGGGTGAGGGGCCGTGCATTGCCCCTCACCCGACCTCGCTTCGCTCGGTCGACCTCTCCCCGCATTGCGGGGAGAGGTGAAAGAGAAGCCATCATGCCCGACCTCATTCAGACTTTCACCGCGCGCGGCGATCTCGCGCATCTGGCGCTGTTCCTGTGGGCGACCTCGGCCTCGGCGCTCGCGGCTTCGCGCTGCGCGAACTGGCCGCCGCGTCGCGGCGCTTCGACGATTTCGTGCGCGAGCTGGCGCGCTTCAACGACACCTTCCGTGTCCCGGACGCGGCGCAGCGCCATAGTGCGTCGAAGACGCGCGTAAACGCGCTGTTGGCGCCGCGCCGCAGATCCGGGACCCACGCTTAAGTTTTTCCTGACACCGGGGTCCCGGGTTAGCGGCGCAACATTTCATGTTGCGCAGCACCCGGGACACGCATTTCGGAGAGGCATTGATGGATACGCTTCACACCGTGCTGCGCTCGATCCGCGGCGAGACCAAAGCGCGCCGCGATCATCTCGACGTGTTCCGCGAGTTTCTCGATCACCTCGAGCGCGCCTCGCGGCGCAAGCCGCCGTCGCGCGGCGCGAAGGCGCGGGACAAGGCGAAGAGCCGCAAGCGGTAGCGCTGTCCTTCCCCTCGCCCTTGTGGCAGGGTCTTGACGCCGCGCGCAGCCGTGGCGCGCGGGGTGGGGGTCGTCCGCCAGCTGATCGCGCCTCACCCGGACCCGCCGCGGTCAAGCCCGCGGGTGACGGCTCGACACCCTCCCCGCAAGGGGGAGGGTGAAGGAAGCAGACATGCTCGCACCCACACACGAACCGACCGTCGCCTCGGTGTTCGCGCCGAAGACGCGCATCGAGGCCGACGGCACGGTCGAAGGCTACGCCTCGCTGTTCGGCGAGATCGACCAGGCGCGCGACATGGTGATGCGCGGCGCCTTCGCCGCGACGCTCGCGACGCGCGGCGTGCGCCGCGTGCCGATGCTGTTCCAGCACGATCCGTCCGAGCCGGTCGGCATCTGGCTCGAGCTGCGCGAGGACCATCGCGGGCTTTACGCGCGCGGCCGGCTCATTCCGGAAGTGGCGCGGGCGCGCGAACTGTTGTCGCTCTTGCGCGCCGGCGCGGTTGACGGGCTCTCGATCGGCTTCAGGACCGTGACCGGCCGCATCGATCCGAAGACGCGGGTGCGCCGGCTGCATGGCCGTCGATCTCTGGGAAATTTCCATCGTCACCTTCCCGCTGCTCGCGGGAGCGCGCGTGCAGGCGGTGAAAGAGGCGCCCTCCCGGCCGCTTTCATTCGTCCGCACGCGCGCCGAGCGCGAGTGGACGCGGCTGGCCGGCCGCGACGCGGCGGATGTACCCGCGTCGCGGCCGCGCCGGCGGGCGCCGGACGGCGTGCGGCGGCCGGGGCGCATTACGGCGTGGCGGCAAGCCGAGCGTTTTTGAAGCCGCGCGCTCCGATCACTTCTGCACGGACATCCCGATTGAATTGCTACTGGCAGCAACACCAACGCCGCCGCTCGACGGCCCATCCAACCACGCTCACCCGCGGCTAATCCGGATGGCTGGCGGAAATTCTATTTCGCGGACCAAGCGCAAGGGCCAAGTAGTTTTTCAGATAAATTCTGAGCCGTCATCGCCGGCCTTCGTGCCGGCGATCTCGTTTAGGCGCGCACGGCGTGCCTGATGAATTGGGATGGCCGGGACGAGCCCGGCCATGACAACCGAAGCGCCGTGCTCATCACCGACAGGAGAACTCAATGGATATGGATACCCGGACTGATCTGGAAACCAAGGCGGGCATGCCGCTCGACGCCGCGGTCACGCATGGCGAGCTGATGCGCGCCTTCGAGGCCTTCAAGGAGACCAACGACGCGCGGCTCGCCGACAAGCGCGGCGACGTGCTGGTCGAGGAGAAGCTGGCGCGCATCGACCGCGTCATCGACCAGCAGACGCGGCGGCTCGACGAGCTGGCGCTGAAGGGCGCGCGGCCGGCGATCGGCGGCGAACGCGGAGCGGCGCGCAACGAGGAGCGCATCGAGCACAAGGCGGCGTTCGAGGCTTACGTGCGCTCGGGCGAGGCGACCGGCTTGCGCGCGCTGGAGCTGAAGGCGATGTCGATCGGCTCCAACGCCGACGGCGGCTACCTGGTGCCGCCGGAGATCGAGCAGACGATCGGCGAGCGGCTGACGGCGATTTCGCCGATCCGCGGCATCGCCGGGCAGCGCACGATTTCCAGCAACGTCTACAAGAAGCCGTTCATGACCGCCGGCCCCGCGGTCGGCTGGGTCGGCGAGACCGACGCGCGCACGCAGACCGGCACGCCGACGCTCGACGAGCTGTCGTTCCCGGCGATGGAGCTCTACGCCATGCCGGCGGCGACCGCGACGCTGCTCGAGGACAGCGCGGTCAATCTCGACCAGTGGCTGGCGCAGGAGGTGGAGCAGGTGTTCGCGGCGCAGGAGGGCACGGCGTTCGTCACCGGCGACGGCAACAACAAGCCGAAGGGCTTTTTGTCGTACACCACGGTGGCGGATGCCTCCTGGAGCTGGGGCAATATCGGCTACGTCGCGAGCGGCGTCGCGGGCGACTTCCCGTCGACCAATCCGTCCGACGTGCTGATCGATTTCATCTATGCGGTGAAGGCGCCTACCGGCAGAACGCGGTGTTCGTGATGAACCGCAAGACGCAGAGCGCGATCCGCAAGTTCAAGGACACGACCGGCAACTACATCTGGCAGCCGCCGGCCAACGCCGGGCGGGCGCGCCTCGCTGATGAGCTTCGCCGTGATCGAGGCCGAGGACATGCCGGACATCGCGGCGAATTCGCTGTCGATCGCGTTCGGCGATTTCGACCGCGGCTACCTGGTGGTCGACCGCGCCGGCGTCACGGTGCTGCGCGATCCCTATACGGCGAAGCCCTACGTGCTGTTCTACACCACCAAGCGCGTCGGCGGCGGCGTGCAGGACTTCGAGGCGATCAAGCTGATGAAGTTCGCGGTGAGTTGAGGGTCGTTCGCGATCGAATTTGCGGCGCCCGGCGGCAATGCCGGGCGTTTTACTTTTCGGCCCGGCGTCTCGGGTGCGCGATCCCTATACGGCCAAGCCTTACGTCTTGTTCTACACGACCAAGCGCGTCGGCGGCGGCGTGCATAACTCGAGGCCATAAAGCTGATGAAGTTCGCGGGGATTAAGGCGGCATACGATCGCATCGCGCGCTGTTCTCCTCTTTTGCTTCCTGAAGGAAGACGCCGCAAACATTACAAAATGTTAATGACGTGGCAACTCGGTATGTTTTGTTTAATCAGTGAGTTCCATACGCGAGCGGAGCAAGAGCCGTCGTGTTGCTGGGGAAAATTCATTGACTTGAATGCTTACGCCCGTCAAAGTTGTGGCGTGGCGTGGGGCGATTGCTTGTAGGGGGGTTTCAATGAACAAAAAGCTCGGAGGAGTGCTTGCTCTGTTGGGAGCGACGCTGTGGCTTTCGGCGCCGGCCTATGCGGCTTCGGTCAGTGAAGGATTTGAAGGCAGCAGCTACGATTATTACGCCGATCCTGGCGCGACAGCGGAGTTGTCGACCAATCAGGCGCATGGCGGGTCATCAGTCGGTTCTGTTGTCGATCCCGGACAGCACCGCTTATGCGCGGCGTGAAAGTGCCGGCAACGCGGCTTCACGCTCCAGAATATAACGTCGGCCAATTTCTGGACTGACCGCACCGACGCGACGGACGGTGCTGGCAATTGTCGACTTTCCTTATTATCGGCTCTGAGCTGCTCGACCTGCCTCGGCGGCGCGTACAATGGCAAGGACGTGATCGCGATCAGCTGGGACACCTGGCATCACGGCGGCGCAAAATACCTGGCCAACTTCGCCTTTGATCCGGCTACGACGGACTACCACCATGATAACAATACCAACGGAGGCGAGATCGTCAGCAAACAGCGACCCTCGCCGCCCTGTACCGCCGACTGGGGTCGATGTGACTGTCGACTATCTCAAGATCAGATTCGGGCTCGGCGGTGGCAGCGGACAGTACGACGCACAGTGCATTCGTCGATGACCTGAATGTCAACTTCGCAGCGACGGCGACACCCGATTCCTGCCGCATTGCCGCTGTTCGCCAGTGGCGTCGGCGTGTTGGGCTTGTTCGGCTGGCGCAAGAAGCGCAAGGCTAAGACCGCCTGACGCATCCGCGTTTTTACAACAACGAAACCCCGAGCAACGCCCGGGGTTTTTTTTCGGAGTTTGTTTTTTGTCGAACGCGGCGACGGGCTGTCGCCTTAAGGCGGCAGCGGCGACCCCAAGCCGCCGCGCTTCCTCGACGATCCAGGCGCGGTAGAGCGCAAGCGGCGTGACGCCGGTCATGCCGCCGCAGCCGGCCGCCATGTTGGGGCCGGTCGACCAGGAGACGACGCCGATCAGCACGGTGCCGGCAAACACCGGCGCGCCGGAATCGCCGGTGCAGGCGCCCATGCCGGGCGCGGCGCCGCCGGTCTTCGGATCGACCAGGCGGATCTGCAGATTGCCCGGCTTGCCGGTGACGACGAGCGGCGCCGCGCGCAGCGTGCCGCCGCTCTTGCCGTCGCCGCGGATGGCGACGCCGTAGCCGAACACGGTGAGCGTTTCGCCGACCTTGGGTGTCGGCACGTTGCCGATCGTCGCGGGGATGATGTCGGCGGGCAGCGGCGGCGCCATCTTCATCAGCGCGACGTCGGCGGTGGCGCGGTGCGCGAACAGCGTTTGCAGATTGAACTGCGGATGGCGCGCGACCTCGCGCACGTCGAGCAGCCGCGGTTCGTGCGCGGCATCGAATTCGACGATCTTGTAGTGGGTGTCGGCCTCGATGCAGTGGCCTGCGGTCAGCACCAGATCGCGGGCGATGGCCGCGCCGGTGCAGGAGGTGCCGTGCGAGCCGACGATGAGCACGGCATGGCGGCCGTTCACCAGCGCCGCCGGCGCATTGCCGGTGATGGCAAGCGCGGGCGCTGCGGCGAGCATCAGGGCGAGGGCGGCGAGGGCAGGGCGCATGTGCGCATGAGCCTTGGGCGCGAGCGATTTGTCAACGGCTTCCCCTCGTCCCTGAGGAGGTGCAGCGCGAAGCGGGCGAGCCGTCTCGAAGGACGAGGCCCGCGGCACCTCATCCTTCGAGACGCGGCCTCCGCGCACCGCTCCTCAGGATGAGGGTGATCGAACTCAGAGAAAACACATGGCATCCATCTTACTCACCGCGCCGGCGGTCGAGCCGGTGACGCTCGACGAGGCGCGCGCGTTCCTGCGCGTCGAGACCAATGACGATGACGAGGTGATCGCTGCGCTGGTGTCCGGCGCGCGCATCCACGTCGAGGCGCAGACACGCCGCGCGCTGATCACGCAAGGCTGGCGGATTTCGGCGGACGCCTGGCCGGACGACGGCCGGCTGCAGGTGCGGCCGGCGCCGCTCAAGACGCTCGACGCGGCGCGGGTCTACGATTTCGACAGCGCCGCGCATGAGGTGGACACGCAAGCGTTCGTGCCCGATCTCGCCAATTCGGTCTTGATCTTTGCGCCCTGGGCGCTGCCGGCGCCGGGACGGCTTTCAGCCGGCATCGAGCTCGACGTCACGGTCGGCTACGGCGATGCCGTGGTCGACGTGCCGGAAGCGTTGCGCCAGGCGATCCGGCTGCTGACTGCGCACTGGTACGACAACCGCGGCCTCGCCGCGCTCGGCACCGTGACGGTGCTGCCGTCGACGGTCGCGGCGCTGATCGCGCCGTACCGGGTGCTGGCGCTATGACCGCGCAATTCTCGCAACCTGGCGACCTGAACCGCCGGCTGACGCTGCAGGCGCCGGTCGAGGCGGATGACGGCGAGGGCGGCGTTGCCCGCTCTTACGCCGATGTCTGCACGCTGTGGGCGCAGGTGCTGCCGCTCGTCGGCCGCGCCGATGTCGCGGCGCAGGCGCTCGGCGGCGTCAACCGTTACCGCATCATCGTTCGCGCCCGCGATGACGTGACCACGCGCCACATCTTTGCCGACGGCGATGCGACCTATCGCGTCATCGCCGCCCGGCTCACCGCCGACCGCCGCTTCCTCGAGATCGATGCCGAGCAGCGGGAGGATTAACTTTCAGCTCTCATTCGTCATTCCGGGACGCGCCGCAGGCGCGGACCCGGAATCCAGAAGCAACATGTTTGGCTCTGGATTCCGGGTTCGCCGCTTCGCGGCGCCCCGGAATGACCGGAGATATTCATGCCCACACCTGCTTCCGCCGCGCTGCGTGCCGCCGTGCACGACGCGCTCGCCGCCGATGCTGCGCTGACGTCGCTGCTCGGCGGCGCCAAGATCTACGATGAGCCGCCGCGGTCCGCCGCGTTCCCCTACGTGACGCTGGGCGAGACGCGCGTCGCCGATTATTCGACCGGCACCGAGGCGGGCGAGGAACATCATCTCACCTTGCATGCCTGGTCGCGGCAGGGCGGGCACAAGGAGGCGCATCTGATCGCCGGCGCGCTGCTCACCGCGCTCGACGAGGCGCCGCTCAGTGTGACCGACAACCATCTCGTCAATTTCCGTTTTGCCGTCGCCGACGTGCGGCGCGAGGCCGACGGGCGCACCTATCACGCGCTCGTGCGCTTCCGCGCCGTGACGCAGCCGGCTTAACGCGTCGTGTCCCGGACGCGGTGCAGCGCGAAGCTTTTGCGAAGCGGTGCACCGCTGATCCGGGACCGTTGCACAATCTGAATTCGTAACGATCCCGGGTCTGCAGCGCATCACTTCGTGCTGCGCTGCGCCCGGGAAAAGAGGCAAAGGAACACGAACATGACCGCGCAACGAGGCAAGGACCTGCTGGTCAAGATCTACGACGGCGCGAGCTTACACGACGGTGGCGGGCTTGCGCACGCGCCGGCTCGCCTTCAACGCCGAGACCGTCGACATCACCAATGCCGAAGTCGGCCAACCGCTGGCGCGAGCTCTTGGACGGCGCCGGCGTCAAGCGCGCCTCGGTGTCGGGCCGCGGCCTGTTCACCGATGCCGCGACCGACGCCACCATGCGGCAGACCTTCTTCGACGGCACGGTGGTGAACTACCAGATCGTGGTGCCGGATTTCGGCACCGTGCAGGGGCCGTTCCAGATCACCAACCTCGAATTCGCCGGCGAGCACAACGGCGAGGTGACCTACGACGTCGCCTTCGAGTCGGCGGGCGAGGTGACGTTTACGGGGATGTAGGCGGGGTTTCCCTCCCCGTCTTCGGGGAGGGTGGACGCGAGCGCAGCGAGCGGCCGGGTGGGGGCGAAGCAGACCCCACCCCGCCGCCTTCGGCGGCGACCCTCCCCTTTCAGGGGAGGGATAAGGAAGAAACGATGCCCAATAAATATCGCGGCGAGATCGAGGCGGAGCTTGGCGGCGCGCGGCGCAAGCTGGTGCTGACGCTCGGCGCGCTGGCCGAGCTGGAGGACGCCTTCGGCGCCGAGGACCTGGTGGCGCTGGCCGAGCGTTTCGGCGCCGGACGGCTGAAGGCGCGCGATCTCGTGCGCATCATCGGCGCCGGGCTTACGCGGCGCCGGCGAAGCGGTGAGCGACGACGAGGTCGCGGCGATGGCGGTCGACGGCGGCGCGCAAGGCTACGTGCGCATTGCCGCGGCGCTGATCGAGGCGACGTTCGGCGAGGCGGCATGAAGCCGTTTCCCTGGCGAGAGGCGATCGGCTTCGGGCTCGGCGTGCTGCGGCTGGCGCCCGAGCACTTCTGGCGCATGACGCCGCGTGAGCTGGCTTACGCGATCGAAGCGGTGACGGGGCGAGGCGCGCCGCTTAGCCGCGCGAGCTTGAAAGAACTGATGGCGAGATATCCCGATGGCCGCTGATCCCTTCAACACCGCCGACAGCGTTTCGGCCGGCGGCGATCTCTCTGGCCTGCTCGGCGATCTGCAGAGCGGCACCAACAGCCTGTCGTCGAGCGCCAACGCTTTTGCCTCGGCGATGACGCGCGCCTTCACGCAGGCGACCGCCGGCGGCAAGCAGCTCGACAACGTGTTGCAAGGCCTGGCGCTGCGCGTGTCCAGTCTGACGGTCGCACAGGCGTTCAAGCCGGTGGCGAGCGGCCTGACCAACGTGCTGTCGAGCGGGCTCAACGCGCTGTTCGGCGGCTTGCTCGGCGGGGCTGCGACGCAGAGCAACCGGCTCGGCGCGGTGAAGCCGTTCGCATCCGGCGGCATCATCGGCGCGCCGACATATTTTCCGCTGACGAGCGGCGGCGTCGGGCTTGCCGGCGAAGCCGGACCCGAAGCGATCGTGCCGCTGACGCGCGGCGCAGACGGCCGGCTCGGTGTCGCCATGAGCGGGGCGGGGCAGGCGGCGAACGTCACGGTGCAGATCGCGACGCCCGATCCGGGCAGCTTCCGCCGCTCGGAGGCCTACATCACCGGGCAGATCGCGCGCGCGGTCGCGCGCGGGCAGCGGAGCCAGTAGATCCCTCCCCGAAGGGGGAGGGTGGCGGCCGAAGGCCGCCGGGTGGGGCAGTCGCTTACCCCACCCGACTCCGCCCCCCGATCAAGTCGGGGGTCGGAGCCACCCTCCCCGAAGACGGGGAGGGATAAGGAAAGAACCAAATGACCGGCTTTCACGACGTGCTGTTTCCGCTCGACATCGCGCTGAAAAGCGCGGGCGGGCCGCAGCGGCGCACCGACGTGGTCGCGCTCGGCTCCGGCGCCGAGGAGCGCAACGCGCGCTGGGCCAATTCGCGCCGCCGCTACGACGCCGGCTATGGCGTCAAGACCTTCGAGGCGCTCTCGGACGTGATCGCGTTCTTCGAGGAGCGGCGCGGGCGGCTCTACGGCTTCCGTTGGCGCGACCGGCTCGACAATTCCTCGGCCGCGCCGGGCGCCGCGGTGAGCGCCACCGACCAGGCGATCGGCACCGGCGATGGCGCGACCGCGACGTTTGCGCTGAGCAAGACCTACGGCTCTTTGTATTCGCCGTATCAGCGGCCGATCGCCAAGCCGGTGACCGGCAGCGTGCGCGTTGCGGTGGCCGGCACCGAAGCGGCGGAGGGCACGGCGTTCACCGTCGACGCCACGACCGGCGTGGTGACGTTTCTCGCCGGGCACATTCCGGCAGTGGGCGCGGCGGTGACCGCGGGTTTCCTGTTCGACGTGCCGGTGCGCTTCGACACCGATTACCTGGAAGTCGATTTGTCGGCTTTTGCCGCCGGCGCCATTCCGAAGATCCCGTTGATCGAGATCAAGCCGTGAGACGGCTTCTTCGATCTACACGAGAAGATCGAGCGGTACGTTGAGCACGCCAGCGATCCGCTTCCACACTTCGGCGGTGCCCTTCCGCCGGCCGTTTTCCAGGTCGGAGAGATAGCCTTGACCGATATCGGTCTTGAACGAAAGATATTGTTGAGGAATATCGCGCCATTCCCGCAACACCCGCAGCGCATTCTCGCCTTTGACGATGCGGTCGACGACATGCTTCGGAATCAGCGGCGCGCCGGCTGCGATGTCCTTGCGAGCACGCGCAACGAGGCGTGCCGTTCCGATATCTTCGTCGGCTTCGGCGGCCTTAGCCACCAGCGCCTCATAATCCTTGCGCGGAAGGATCGCGACTTCGCCCTTTTCGGTCTTTTTGAAACGCACGTTCATGGCATCGCTCTCAATCGTAGATGTCTCGGCGGTTTCCCACGGCTACGACAATGATGGAATTTCTTTCCTCGACAAAAATCACACGCCAGTCGCCCACACGAAGCCGGGTTCCATTGCGGCCTTTCAGGCGCTTGACGTCGCCTGAGCCATTGGTCGCATAAGTCGTCAATTTGGTATCGATCCGTTTGCGAACCTCGCCGGACAATTTCAGCCACTGCCGCAGCGCGGCGGGTGTGAAGGTGATGTCCGTCATCGCATTAAATTATCGCATATCGCGATAATGCCGTCAAGACTTGAAAGCTCACATGCGCGCCATTCCTCCAGCCCTGCAGGCCAAGCTCGACAGCGGCGTTACGACCTTGTGCCGCTGCTGGGTGATCACGCGCAACGACGGCGCAACGCAGGGCTTTACCGATCACGATCAGGACGTGACGCTCGACAGCGTCACCTGTCTTGCCGGCAGCGGCCTCACCGGCTCGGAGGTGACGGAGACGCTCGGCCTTGCGGTCGCCGGCTCCGAGATGTCGGGCGCGTTGTCGGCCGATACGCTCAACGAGGACGATCTGGCCGCCGGGTGCTATGACGCGGCGGGCGTCGAGATATGGCTCACCGACTGGAGCGAGCCGAGCCTGCGCGTGCTGCTGGCCAAGGGCACGCTGGGCGAGGTCAAGCGCGAGGGCCTTGCCTTTACCGCCGAGGTGCGGGGCCTGAGCGACCGGCTGGCGCAGGATTCAGGGCGGCTCTACACCGCGACGTGTTCGGCCGATCTCGGCGATGGCCGCTGCAAGATCGAGCTCGCCGGCGCAGACTTCACCGGCACGGGCGCGGTGACCGCGCTCAGCGCCACCTCGACGTTCACGGCGAGCGGACTCGATGGTTTTGCCGACGGCTGGTTCACCGGCGGCAAGCTCACGTTCACCAGCGGCGCCAATGCCGGGCTTGGCGTCGAAGTGAAAAGCCACGGCAAGGCCAGCGTCGTGACGCTCGATCTGTGGCAGGCGATGCCGCAGCCAATTCAAGGCGGCGATGCCTTCACCGTGACGGCGGGCTGCGACAAGCGCTTTGCCACCTGCCACGACAAGTTCAACAACGTCGTCAACTTCCGCGGCTTCCCGCACATCCCGGGCAACGACTTCGTCGTGCGCTATCCGGTCGAGGGCGAGCCAGGCAATGACGGGAGCAGTTTGCAGAGTTGAGTGCGACGCGGCGCGCTCCCTCCCCCTGAAAGGGGGAGGGTTGGGGTGGGGGTCAGAGGTGATCCCCACCCGGTTCGCTACGCGAACCGACCTCCCCTTTTCAAGGGGAGGTGAAGAGAGAATGCTGCATGTCCGAACATATTCTTAGCCGCTCAGCAATCGTCGCCGAAACGCGCGGCTGGATCGGCACGCCGTATCGCCATCAGGCTTCGCTCAAAGGTATCGGCTGCGACTGCCTCGGCCTGGTGCGCGGGGTGTGGCGCGCCGTGATCGGGCAGGAGCCCGAGAAGGCGCCACCTTACGCGCCGGACTGGGCGGAAGCCGCGAGCGGTGAGCCGCTGGCGGATGCCGCGGCAAGGCATCTGGTGGCGATTCCGCGCGAGCAATTCCGCGATGGCGACGTGCTGCTGTTCCGTTGGCGCGCCAACTTGCCGGCCAAGCACGCGGCGATTGTCACCTCGGCGGACACGATGGTGCACGCGCACGACGGTGCCGCGGTCGCGGAAGTTTCGCTCGCGCCGTGGTGGCGGCGAAGGCTGGCGTATGCGTACAGGTTTCCGGGTGTGATGGACTGACAATGCACTTGTCTGTCGTCGCGGCCAAGTCGAGCGAAGCGAGGCGCGGAGCCGGGTACCCATACGCCGCCGCAGTTCAGAGAGCGAACGGCGATACGGGTCCGCCGCCTTCGCGGGGACAACCAACTAAAGCTCAGATAATTTCACATGGCAGCTCTCGCATTATCCGTTGCCGGCTCGGCGGTCGGCGGTTCGGTGTTCGGGCCGGTCGGCGCCATTGCCGGGCGGCTCGCCGGCGCGATCGCCGGCAGCGCCGTCGACCAGTCACTGTTTGCCACGCATCGCACGCGCGCGCTGGAAGGGCCGCGGCTCGCCGATCTGTCGGTGATGGCCTCGACCGAGGGCGCGCCGATCCCGCGCGCCTATGGCCGCGCGCGGCTCGCGGGCCAGGTGATCTGGGCGACCAACCTCGAGGAAGTCGTGAACACCTCGACGCAAACGAGCGGCAGGCGGCGGCAAGGGCATGGGCGGCGGGGGCGGCGGCACGGCCGTCAGCACCACGACCACGACCTATTCCTATTTCGCCAATCTCGCCTGCGGCCTGTGCGAGGGGCCGATCGGCGCGGTGATGCGGGTGTGGGCGGACGGCAAGCTGCTCGATCTTATCCGGGCTCACGGTGCGCACTTACGTCGGCGACGAGACGCAAACCGCCGATCCGCTGATCGTCGCCAAGGAGGGCCAATCGCCGGCCTATCGCGGCCTCGCTTACGTCGTGTTCGAGCGGCTGCCGCTTGCCAATTTCGGCAACCGCATTCCGCAACTCTCGTTCGAGGTGATGCGGCCGGTCGGCCAGCTCGAGCAGATGATGCGCGCGGTGACGCTGATCCCCGGCGCCACCGAATTCGGCTACGAGCCGGCAACGGTGGTGCAGCAGCTCGGGCCCGGACAATCGGCGCCCGAGAACCGGCACGTCAGCTACGCGGCATCGGATGTGATTGCCTCGCTCGACGATCTGCAGGCGGCGGCGCCGAACATCGAACGGGTCTCGATCGTGGTGGCGTGGTTCGGCAGCGACTTGCGTTGCGGGCAATGCCGCATCGTGCCGAAGATCGATAACGCGGCGAAATCGACGTACGGCGGCACCTGGTCGGTGGCCGGCTTGACGCGCGGGAGCGCGCAAGTGGTGTCGCAAGTTGACGGAAGGCCGGCGTTCGGCGGCACGCCGGCCGACCAGAGCGTCATCGATCTCATCGCCGAGCTGAAAAGCCGCGGCCTCAAGATCACGCTCTATCCGTTTCTGATGATGGATATTGCGACCGACAATGTGCTCACCGATCCCTACACGGGCGCCGGCTCGCAGCCGGTTTATCCCTGGCGCGGCCGCATCACCTGCGATCCGGCGCCGGGCGTTGCCGGCTCGCCGGACGGCACAGCCGATGCGGCAACGCAGGTGGATGCATTCTTCAGCGGCGGCGCCGACAGCTGGAACTACCGCAACATGATTTTGCACTACGCCAACCTGGCGGCGAGCGCCGGCGGCGTCGATGCCATCGTTATCGGCTCGGAACTGAAGGCGCTGACGCGGGTGCGCTCGGCGTCCGGCGTCTATCCGGCGGTCGATGCGCTCACGTCGCTGGCCGCCGAGGTGAAGGCGATCGTCGGCAGCGGCTGCGCCGTCACTTACGGCGCCGACTGGACCGAATACGGCGCGCATGTCGTCGATACCGACGCGAACGAAGTGCGCTTTCCGCTCGATGCGCTGTGGGCGTCGTCTTCGATCGACGCGGTCGGCATCGACTATTACGCGCCGCTGGCCGACTGGCGCGATTACGGCAGCCAGCTCGATCTGGCGCTGACCGACAGCCCGTACCGGCAGAGCTATCTCACCGGCTATCTGAACGCGCGGCGAGGCCTACGACTGGTATTACGCCGACGATGCAGCGCGCGATGCGCAGACGCGTTCGTCGATCACCGACGGGCTCGGCAAGCCTTGGGTGTTCCGGCAAAAGGACCTGTGGAATTTCTGGTCGCAGGCGCATTACGAGCGCGTCGGCGGCGCCGAGCTTGGCACGCCGACGGCGTGGACGCCGCAATCAAAGCCGATCTGGTTCACCGAAGTCGGCTGTCCGGCGGTCGACAAGGGCGCCAACCAGCCGAGCTCGTTTCCCGATCCGAAGTCGTCGGAGAACACGCTGCCGCATTACTCGAACGGCAAGCGCGACGATCTGATGCAGCGGCGCTATCTCGAGGCCGTGCTCGGCGCCTTCGATCCGGCCTTCGGCGCGGCCGCGCTCAATCCGGTGTCGAGCGTGTACGGCGGCCGCATGATCGACGTCTCGGCGCATGCATTTGTGGACCTGGGACGCGCGGCCTTATCCGACTTTCCCGGCGGCGACCGACGCCTGGAGCGACGGGCCGAACTGGGAGACCGGGCACTGGCTGACCGGCCGGCTCGGCTCGACGCCGCTCGACGGCCTGGTCGGTGCGCTGCTCGGCGACAGCGGCATGGACCGGCGTCGATACCAGCGAGTTGGGCGAGGGGCCGGACGGCTACGTGGTCGACCGGCCGATGGCGCCGCGGGCGATGCTCGATCCCCTGGCGCTCGCCTTTGCCTTCGACGCCACCGAGCAGGACGGCGCTTTGCGTTTCCGCCAGCGCGGCGGCGCGCCGGTGGCCGAGATCGAGGAAGACGACCTGGTGCTGCCGGAGGACACGGCGCCGGCGCGCATGACGCGCGCGCAGGAGAGCGATCTGCCGCGCGAGGTCTCGGTCGGCTTCACCGACATCGGCTCCGACTATCAGCGCGCCGCGGCGCTATTCGCGGCGGCTGGTCGGCGGCTCGGCGCGCACCTCGCACGCCGACATCGCCATGGTGACCAACGACACCGAAGCCGAGCGCCGCGCCGAAATCTGGCTGCAGGATCTGTGGGCGGGGCGCGAGAGCGCCGAATTCGCACTGCCGCCGAGCAGGCTGGCGCTCGCCGCCGGCGACGTGGTCGGGCTTACCGTCAACGGGCGGCGGCGGCTGGTCGAGATGCAGGAGGTCTCCGACACCGAAAGCCGCGCCGTGAAGGCGCAGTCGATCGATCCGGAGGTGTTCGACCTGGCGCTGGCGCCGCCGAACGCGGCGCGCGCCGACGCGCCGCCGGCGGTCGGGCCGGTGCATGCGCTGGTGCTCGACCTGCCGACGCTCGACGTCACACAGCCGCCGGTGCTGTCGCGGCTTGCGGTGTTCGCCGATCCGTGGCCGGGGCGCGGAGGCGGTCTGGGGCTCGACCGACGGCGCAAGTTACAGCGCGGCGGCATCGGCGGTTGCGCCGTCGGTGGTCGGCGAGACGCTCGACGATCTGCCGGCCGGGCCGACCGCGCGCTGGCACCATGCGAGCTTCCGCGTGCAGCTCTACGGCGGCGCGCTCGCTTCGGTCTCGGACAGCGCGGTGTTTGCCGGCGCCAATGCGGCGGCGGTGCAGCGCGCCGACGGCGCCTGGGAGGTGATCCAGTTCGCGAAGCCGAACTGGTGGCGGAGCACACCTATCTCCTGTCGCGGCTGCTGCGCGGCCAGGCCGGCAGCGAATGGGCGATGGGCGCGCCGCTTGCTGGCGGGCGCGCCGTTCGTGCTGCTCGACCGCAACGTCATGACGATCGCGAGCGGCCTCGACGCGCTGGAGCGCGCGCTGCAACTGCGCGTGGTCGCGCGGGCCGCGACTACGGCGATGCGACCGCGCTCGCGCTTGACCGCGACGCCGCAGGCGACCGCGCTCAAGCCGCTCGCGCCGGTGCATCTGAAGGCCGCGCGCGACGGCAGCGGCGTCACCTTCTGCTGGATCCGCCGCACCCGCTTCGACGGCGACACCTGGGTCGGCGAGGTGCCGCTGTGCGAGGACAGCGAGCAATACAGCGTCGATATTCTCTCCGGCACGAGCGTGGTGCGCACGCTCGACGCCACGGCGCCGACCGCGCTTTACGCCGCCGCCGACGAGATCGCCGATTTCGGCGCGCCGCAGACAGCCTGAGCTGCGCGTCACGCAACTGTCGGCGACGGTGGGGCGGGGGAGAGCGGCGACAGGCGTATTGTGCGCCTAGAAAGCCCAATATCTTGTGCCCAGTAAGGGTTTTTGCACTCTATGTATGGTAAACGATTTTATGTTCGATATAATTGACTCGAATTTTCAATTTGGGATAGCCGATCCATCGCTGCGACGAAAACGTTGCGCGAAAGCCACGATTTTGTGTATTATTTGTCAAGGAACTCTTGTGCGCAACATACGGGGTGTGTTCACACGCCTGTGTTGCAACGCTAGGCTGTTGTTTGAACTTAACCCAGGTAAGTCGTCAAAAAGGCCGAAGTCATGCAAAGCGAACCAATTTCTTTGCCCCCGCATGAGGTTACGCTCGTCTATCGTAACTTGGGGATGACTCACGTCTTTTTCGCGGAGGAATTTCGCGGACTTCATGTGGGTGGCCAAACGCTACGTGAGGCGCTAGATAACGCGATCTATGCGTTGGGTAAGCACATTACTTTGCTCTATGGCCTAAATTCGCCTGCGCAATACGCCCTGCAGGGCACAGCAGACGATTTTGAAAGCCAACTACAAGATGCGAATGCGCCACTAAACTTCTCCGTAACGGCGATAATGGCCCCAGAAATTTGTGGAGCGATTTACGCTCACTGACTTGATTTTATTTCCTTTCTAGGCTATAGTTGTGGAGGTGGCCGATTTATGATTTATCATGAGTTAGGCCTACGATTTGTAAGACGGGCATAAAGAACGAGGGCTCATGGCCCCAGTCGCACTCATTCCGGTCACGCTGCGCAGCGTAAAGCATACGCTGCAGCAGTTAGGCTACGTATTGGTTGAGGACGACGGACGTGTTTTGATTTGGAAAAAAATGGGGCCGGTCCCCAGCGGTTTAGAGGAAGTCGCTAAAGCGTGGCCTCTTGTCGTTTCTAAACAATACCCGCTATTTACGGCAGAAGGCCACGATCTCCGAGTATATGATCGGAGCGATGTGACGGATCTCATTGTTGAAATTACGGGACGCGCCCGAACCGATGGTGCTCGGATAGTCGCAATGCTGCGTTCCGAGACGCTCGATCCAGATTTGCCCGCGGCGCACATTATCAATTTGCTATGCAGGCGGTGCGGGGCGCGTACCAAAGTTGACCGGTATTCCGCGACGCTAAAGGAAATCTTTTGTAAATGTCCACATTGCGGGCATGAAGAGACGCGTGGCATTTAGTGCAGTCTCCGTGACGAATTTGATGAGTTCCGCTCTTATAGCTTCTTCGCAGAATTTCCCGCGGCTGCGTCGGTCAAGCGTCTTATCCATTTGTCAATTAACCTAACGGTTTCACAACACGCGGATAGCGTCAGCTCTCGTCGCTGCATATTCACTCGCATGGGCGAGTTGATTTCGTAGCTCTTGAATTTGTTCTAGTTCGGTTTGGAACCCAAACTTTACTCCACGCGAAGTTCATTCGCTTCTTGATTATCGTCACCTTGTCGGAGAAGTCTGTATAAAGCAGAGCATCAATAAATGCCTCCTGCTTTTTAGCTCTGGCACATTTTTCATTTACCCTTGCTTGTCGTTCTGGCGATAATCTTAGGATCGCTTGTTCCGTTTGCTCGAACTCTTCACGAATAGAAGCAGCCATAACGATTTCAAAGTGCGTTACCATCGCAAACAGTGCGGCGCGGACTGGAAGCTTTTGAAGATCTGAGATGCTGACCAGCCCATTTATTGTTCTTCCCGCTACAATCAAACAGCACCGGTGATCGTCAGCGCCTCGCACAAAAGTTAGGATGCTTGCATCGGCCCCGATTAGATTTTCTTCGGAAAGCGGCTTCATATAGTCGCTCACCAATCCGGTGGATGGCGCCCCAGATCTGAACGGAACAAGCTCGATCAGCCCAATAATTCTATTTTGGCTAGTTCCACTCGAAGTCAGAGATATTTGAGTAACCGGCAAGAAATCAAATACGTTTCGACGATTGCGGTTCGTTACCGCTTCAACGCTTTCATTGAATTCACATGTTACAAACGCTGGTCGCTCAGTAGCAATTAGGTCGACCGTCAAACCTCGTTGGAAGTGTTCGAGCGTTAGATGTGCATCCCCTTTTAGGTACTCATTCGCCCACGACGGACGCGTCGCAGGGTTTGTTACGTTTTCATCGGTGCTCATAATTTTCGCTTCCCCGAGTGTGCGAAATTCTAAGTGCCTTCCGCAATAAACGCCAGCCTAGGTTGTGGCGTAGTTCGTTAGTTTTTTTGGCTAGTCCGCTTTTGGACGGGCCGGATTTTCCACCAAGAGTAAGCCATGACCGACACACCCCGACTTTCGCTGCCGGTGATCGAAGCCGCGCAGGCGCAGAAGCATGTCACCCATAACGAGGCGCTCGTGCTCATCGACGCGCTGACCCAGCTCACCGTCGAGAGCCGGTCGCTGACCGCGCCGCCCGGCTCGCCGGCGGAGGGCGCCTGTTACATCCCGGCCGCGGGCGCAACCGGCGGCTGGAGTGGCTGGGACGGCGAGATCGCCGTCAACAGCGGCGGCTGGTTCGTCATCGCGCCGATCCCCGGCTTGAAAGCGTGGGTGCGCGACGAGCGGGCAACGCTCACTTACGAAGACGGCGTCTGGCGCGACGGTGTCGCGCTCACCGCAAACGGCGGGCGCGTGACGCTGCGTGCCAAGGAAGAAGAGCTGACGCTTGCCGGCGCTTACGTCGAGACGGCGGACGCTGCCTTCATTCCGAACCGCTCAATCGTGCTCGGCGTTGCCTCGCGCACCACGCTCGCCGTCACGGGCGCGACCTCCTACGCGGTCGGCACCGCGTCGAACGCGACGCAATTCGGCGACCTGCTCGGCATCGCGCTCGGCTCGACCAATATCGGCGTGATCGGGCCGTCCGGCTTCTACGCCGACACCAAAGTGCGGGTGAGCGCCAACGGCGGCAGCTTCAGCGCCGGCAAGGTGCGGCTCGTCTGCTACTTCATCGAAATGACCGCTCCCACAGCATAAGGCACAGCTTCATGCAGCCCGTCATCGAAACCGAGCCGATCGAGGACACTCGCGGCGACGATTGGATCTGGCCGTTCGCCTTCACCGACGAGAACGACGCCGTGATCGACCTCACCGGCTGCACGTTCGACGGCGCGGCGATCAAATGGCGCGGCGGCGAACTGCCGCTGACGACAGCCAACGGCCGGCTCACGGTCGACGCGGTGGCCGGAACCATCACCATTAGTGTGGCGCGCGCCGACAATGCCGTGGTGCCGGATGGCCAGCGCTCGCGCGCGGTGCTGCCGATCGTCGACACGCTCAACCGCAAATCCACTTTGCTCATCATTCCAGTCCGGGTGATCGCCCCATGAGCCGCCTTCGCGCAAGGCGCTTCGGCGGCCGAGTTGTTTTCAATGATCATGGATGGAGTAAGCGGCACGCCCGTGTGCCGAAGCTCCGAAGGAGCGAAGGCACATGACGCAAGATATCCGTACCATCCGCATCGCCACCCAGGGCCCGGCCGGACCGCCGGGCTCGCAGGTGTTCAGCGTCGCCTCGCAGGCGGCGATGCTGGCGCTCGCCGCGCACCAGGGCGACATCGCGGTGCGCAGCGATCTCGGCGCGACCTTTGCGCTTGCCGCGTCCGATCCGACGCAACTCGCCAACTGGACCGAACTCGTGGCGGCGGGCGGCGGGGGCGGGGCGGTGACGTCGGTCGCCGGCCGCACCGGCGCGGTGACATTGGGCGCTGGCGATATTTCGGGGCTAGCGCCTTCCGCGACGACCGATGCCACCAACGCCGGCAATATCGCCTCAGGCACGCTCGCCAATGCGCGGCTGTCGGGCGTTGCACTCACCGCCAACAACCTCTCCGACCTTGCCAATGCGGCGACGGCGCGCAGCAATCTCGGCCTCGGCGCGCTGGCGACGCTCGGCGTCGGGACAGGGCTTTCGAGCGGCGGCGGCAATCTGGCGGCGGATGTTGTGAGCGTTGCGGGGCGCACCGGCGCGGTGACGCTCGCCGCAAGCGACATCTCGGGGCTCGCGGCGTCGGCGACGACGGATGCGACCAACGCGGCCAATATCGCCAGCGGCACGCTGGGCGACGCCAGGCTGTCGAGCAACGTCGCCATGCGCAATGCCGATAATGCTTTCGGCGATCACACCTTGAGCCGCTTCTCGGCGGTGATCGGCGTGCAGACCGCCGATTACACCTTGCAAGCCACCGACAATGGCACCGTCATCTATATGAACAAGGCCACCGCCGTGACCGTGACGCTGCCGAACGCGCTGCCCGCGGGTTTCAATTGCGTGGTGGTGCAGGAAGGCGCCGGCCAAGTGACCTTCGCCGCCGCCTCTGGCGCGACCAAGCAGTCGCCGAGCGGCAATGCCAAGAGCGCCGCGCAATACGGCTCGGTGTCGCTGCTGGTCAAGGCTAACGCCGGCGGCTCGGCCGCCGACTGGCGGCTCGACGGAGCGCTCAGCACATGACCTTCGTTCCTTCTCTGGCGCAGCTCGGCCGCCACGCGATGGCGGCGGGCTACGACGCCGACGCGGTGGCCTGGGCGGCCGCTGTCATTGCCGCCGGCGGCACGGTGAGCGGCACGCGCAAAGGCCTGGTCGACACGCTGATCAAAGCGCTCAAGAGCGCGGGCCTGTGGACGAAGCTCGACCGGCTGTGGCTGTTCGCCGCGGAGAACCAGACGGCGGCGTTGATCGACCTCGTGGCGCGGGCGACGGCGACGGCGGTGAACTCGCCTGGGTTTACGGTCGACCGCGGCTTCAACAGCGACGGCAGCACGAGCTACGTCGACACCAATTATAATCCGAGCACCGCGGGCGGAAATTTCGCCCTGAACGCCGCGAGTTTTGGCGGCCGGTCACAGGCGTCTTCAGGTGTCGCGACATTTCTTGGAAGCCCCGGCACCTCGCTCGCCCTTATAAACCTCGCGACCAGTTCCTTCACCGCCGAGATCAACGACGCGACGGCCATCACGGGATCGACGCCGGGCTACGGGCGCATCGGCTTCTGCGCGGTGAACCGCTCGGGTGCCTCGGCGCGGCAGACCTACTACAACGGTGCTGACGTTGGCGACGACACGACCGCCAGCACCAGCCTTCTCAACGCAGATTTCTATGTTTTGCGCCGTGGCTCGCAATACGAAGGCAGCGCCGGCATTGTCGCGAGCTTCTTTGCCGGCGGCTCGCTGACCGCCGCGGATCATCTTGCGCTCTACAACGCCGAACATGCCTTGATGCAGGCGATCGGAGCGGCGACATGAGCGGCTTCAACATCATGGGCGCCGAGGCCGTCGCCGCTTCGATTTTGTGACTCGCGCGAGGCGGCAATGTCAGCGCAAGATTACGACGAGGCCCTGCGCCGCTTGCTGGCGCACGAGGGCGGCTACTCAAACGACGCCGCCGATCCCGGCGGGCCGACCAATTTCGGCATCACCATCGCCGACTACCGCAAATACGTGAAGGCCGATGCGACCGCGGCCGACGTGCGCGCGATGCGGCTCGACGAGGCAAAGGCGATCTACCGCGCCCGCTATTGGGACGCGCAGCGTTGCGATGAACTGCCGGCCGGCGTCGACTACGCCGTGTTCGATTACGGCGTCAATTCCGGCATCGGCCGCAGTGGCCGCGTGCTGCGGCGAGAGTTGAGACTGCCAGACGATACCAGCGTCGTTACCGACGCCGCGATCGCGGCGGCCCGAGGGGCGGATGCCCGCGCGCTCATCGTTGCGATTTGCGACGAGCGGCTTGTCTTTCTGCAGTCGCTGAAGACTTGGGCAGCGTTCGGCAAGGGCTGGGGCCGCCGCGTCGCCGAGGTCAAAGCTGTCGCGCTGGCGATGGCGGGGCGCGAGGCGGCGCCTGCGGGCGCGGCGCCAACTTCAATGTGTCGCCGCGCTCAAACCTGTGGACGAGCCTCGCCGCGGCGATCGCGTCATTTTTCACCACCAAGAAGAGCACCTGACATGTGGGACAAGATCAAGAGCTGGTTCAAGCATTCCGTCACGATCCTCTGGGCGCGCATCGTCGCGCTCGGCGGCGTGCTGCTCGGCGCCATCGAGGCGCTGTCGGCGGACCCCTCGGTCAACGACGCAGTGCGCGCCGCATGCAGCCGAAGTTCATTCCGTATTATGTGATCGCCATCGGGCTCATCACCGAGCTGGCGCGCCGGCGCACGGCGAATGGGTGAACCTGTGCTGGCAACGATCCTCGGCTTTCTCGGCAATCTGATCGGCGGGCCGTTCGTGGCTGCCGCGGTCAAGGCCTATCAGGCCAAGCTCGCGGCCGGCAACACCAGCGAGAAGATCGCCGCCGATCTGGCCGCGCGCGAACTTGCGGTCGAGACGCGCGAGCGCGAGTTGGCGACGCAGGTCGTCATTGCCGAGCAGGGCCGCTGGTACACGGCGCTGCCGCGGCCGCTGTTTGCCTTCGCCTTCATCATCTACTGCTGGAAGGTGGTGGTCTGGGACAAGGTCTTGGGCCTCGGCTCGACGCCGGCGCTCTCCGGCGACGTGTCGCAATGGGCGACCGTGGTGCTGACCGCGTATTTCGGCGGGCGGAGTTTGGAGAAGGTGGCGAGGATCCTGGGGAAGAAATAAGCCGGTTTGAAGTGGAATGCTCTCTTAACCCACAATTGATCCAACCGAAGATTAAATCGATGGCTCTAACTTTTCGTAGCGCCCTCACTGGCCGCCGGGATCGCAACTTCGGTGGATTTCAAAGGGACTGGAATCGCATCTTTCAGAATTATCGAAATCGCAATTCCACCGGATATTAGGGAAAAGGCGAATTTCAATCCCAACCAACCCCGAGTGCCCATTGGCCAACCCAGCGGTGGCCAATGGACAAATGGTTTCGTCGCAATCGACTATATGCTCCGCCGCCGGCAAATCGGGAAGATCATTGCGCGGCTATGAAATCCAGTTCATCGAGACAGTGTTGGTCTGGGGGGAGCCGCATGAGTCCGCGGTTTCTTCCTATTGCGGAATGAATCTTCGAACGAAACTGTTTCGGCTGATCGAGTAGGGCGGCAAGAGCGTCGGCTTCAGATTTCAGCTTAATCTGCCATTCGTAGCCATCGGTTTGCCATTCCTCGATGCGATCAAAGAGTTGCCGGGACTCTACGAATTCTCCGGCGAGTCCACATGCAATTGCGGCATCATAAGTCGGCCAGCTGTCGCAGAGTCGCCCGGCTCTTGATGAAATCCAGAACGCTTGCAAACGAAGAAAGCTTTCCGCGCAGCGTATGCACTTCTTGCGCCGCAAGAACGGCCATTCGCGCGATGAGTGGCGCAAACTGCTCCTCGGTCTCGAACGGCGCAAAATCCGCGGGTCGATAGCTGAATGCGACGCTTGGCTTGGGGCGCCATAGCCACATGACCCCGATGTTCAAATAGTTTCCTTTCGACCAGCCGCTCGGCTGAAATTCGATCCAGATGGCCCAATAGCGCTGATCAGCATACCAAACCCGCGACTTGCCTTTCCGCCGGCAGCCGAGCGGCAATAGCGCGGCCTTTGCAGCTCGCGCGATCATTTGACCATGGATATTTGCCTTCACCATCGCCGGATCCCCGGCCACACTGTAATTGATCATTACACGCGACGTCATGCCGATCGTGTTGACCCGGCTCTGCGTGATTAAACCCTTGGCGCATTGCTCCGTACCGCACATTATGCGGAAAATCCCGCGGAGTCTTTCCTCATGGACATCTTCGAGGCCGTCGCTTCCCGCTACTCATGCCGGGCGTTTCTGCCGACGCCGGTGCCCGAGCAAATCGTGCGCGACATCGTCGAGCGCGCAGGCCGCGCGCCGTCGGCCGGCAACATGCAGCCGTGGTCGGTCCATGCGCTTGCCGGTGAACGCATCACGGCGCTCAAGGCGCTTATGGCGCCGCGCATGGCGACTGAATTGCCGAAAGGCGAGGGCACCGACTACACCATCTATCCGGAGCCGCTGACCGAGCCTTACCGCACGCGGCGCTTTCATGTCGGCGAGCTGCTGTACCAATCGATCCACGTGCCGCGCGAGGACAAGCCGTCGCGCTACAGGCAGTACTCGCGCAACTACGATTTCTTCGGCGCGCCGGTGGCGCTGTTCTTCGCCCGCGAGACGGCGCACGGGCCGGCGCAATGGGCCGACATCGGCGGCTACCTGCAAACGGTTTGCCTGCTGGCGCGCGGCCACGGTTTGCACACCTGTCCGCAGCAGGCCTGGGTATCGTTTCACCGCACCGTCCGCGATTTCCTCAAGCTGCCCGATCACCTGATGATTTACTCGGGATGGCCCTCGGCTTTGCCGATGAGGCCGCCCCGATCAACGGCTGGCGCTCCCCGCGCGAGCCGCTCAACGCCTTCGCCACCTTCGAAGGCTTTGAAAGCTGAAGCGGAACCGGTCTTCCCGGCCGTTCAGCCCGCGTTCACCGGCGCGCGACTAAAACCCCGCCTTATGCCGGTTTCCCGAAGCTATCTTGCTCTTCCGCTGCTCGCCACGCTGAGCGCGCCGGCCTTTGCCGCCGACATCCGCGAGCACGCCTGCCTCGACAAGGCGGAGCAGCGCGTTGCCGTCGCCGCCCACAAGGCGGTGTCGTTGGCCGAGGTCATCAAGGCGCGCCGCCAGCAGGGCCATCACGGCGAACTGGTGCGCGCGCGGCTGTGCCGCGACGGCGACAACCTGGTCTATGTGCTGACTCTGCTCGGCCACAGTGGCAAAGTGGCGCGCACCACCGTTGACGCCGCCAATGGCGAGGTTATCAGCGGGCGGTAAAGCAGCGGAGACCAGCAACCCGTGCGCCTCCTCGTCGTCGAGGACGACCCCGACCTCAACCGGCAGCTTGCGACGGCGCTTGCCGACGCCGGCTACGTCGTCGACCGCGCCTTCGACGGCGAGGAGGGTCATTATCTCGGCGAATCGGAGCCCTATGACGCGGTGATCCTCGACATCGGGCTGCCGAAAATGGACGGCATCTCGGTGCTGGAATCCTGGCGCCGCAACGGCAAGACCATGCCGGTGCTGATCCTGACGGCGCGCGACCGCTGGAGCGACAAGGTGCAGGGCTTCGACGCCGGCGCCGACGATTACGTCGCCAAGCCGTTCCATCTCGAGGAGGTGCTGGCGCGCGTGCGCGCGCTGCTGCGGCGCTCGACCGGCCACGCCAAGAAGCGAGTTCACCTGCGGGCCGGTGCGCCTCGACACGCGCACCGGCCGCGTCGTCGGTCAACGGCAATCCGGTGAAGCTGACCAGCCACGAATACCGGCTGCTCGCCTACCTGATGCATCACGCCGGCCGCGTCATTTCGCGCACCGAATTGGTCGAGCACCTCTACGATCAGGACTTCGACCGCGACTCCAATACGATTGAGGTGTTCGTCGGCCGCATCCGCAAGAAGCTCGGCGTCGACATCATCCAGCACCATGCGCGGGCTCGGCTATCTGCTTGCCGCGCCCGGCACGTGACGCTGAAGCGCAATGCGCGCAAACTCGCTCGCGCTGCGTCTGTTCGTCTCGGCCACCGCCTGGGCGGTGGTCATCCTGCTCATTACCGGCGTTCGTGCTGTCGTCGCTCTACCGGCAGGGTGTCGAGCGCGCCTTCGACCGCCGGCTCGGCGTCTATCTGCGCACGCTGGTCGCCGACGTTGCTTCGCCGGAGGAGGCCGACGACAAGTTTCCGCAGTCGCTCGGCGATCCGGTGTTCGAATTGCCGCTGTCGGGCTGGTACTGGCAGGTGACGCGGCTCGATCCGGGCAAGAGCGACGTGCGCTCGTCGCGCTCGCTGTGGGATGGCGGCCTGCCGCAGCTGCAGGAAAGACGTTCCGGCCGGCGCCGACGGCACGCGCGCAAGGCTACGTCGACGGGCCGGAGGATCAGCGGCTGCGCCTCGTCGAGCGCACCATCGACTTCGGCGACGACGGCCATTATCTCGTGGCGGTTGCCGGCAACGCCGCCGAGATCGCCGACGAGACGCGATCCTTCGACCAGGCGCTGATCATTACCTTTGCGCTGCTGGCCGCGGTGCTGCTGCTCACCACCATGTTCCAGGTGCGCTTCGGCCTCGCCCCGCTCAAGCGCATCACCGACAGCCTCGCCGCCATCCGCTCCGGCACCGCCGAGCGGCTGACCGGCGAGTTTCCCGAGGAGATCGCGCCGCTCGCGCGCGAGACCAACGCGCTGATCGAGGCCAACAAGGAGATCGTCGAGCGCGCGCGCACCCATGTCGGCAATCTGGCGCATGCGCTGAAGACGCCGCTGTCGGTGATGGTGAACGAGGCGTCCGCCCACCGCGGCGATCCGTTCGCCGGCAAGGTGCTGGAGCAGGCCGACATCATGCGCGACCAGGTGGCGCGGCATCTCGAACGCGCGCGGCTCGCCGCGCGGCACACCGTGGTCGGCTCGGTGACGGATGTGCGCCGGTCGTCGAGGCGCTGGCGCGCACCATGGAGAAGATCTATCGCGAGCGCGGCATCACCGTCGAAGTGCACGCCGACGATGAGGCGCGCTTCCGCGGCGAGCGGCAGGATCTCGAGGAGATGGTCGGCAATCTGGTCGACAATGCCTGCAAATGGGCGGCGTCGCGCGTGGCGATCGAGGTAGCTGCGCGAGCAGCCTGCTGCCGCCGGCGCGGCGGCAATCGTGCGCATCGTGGTCGACGACGACGGCCGCGGCCTGTCGGCGGCCGAGCGCGAGCAGGTGGCCAAGCGCGGCCGCCGGCTCGACGAGACCAAGCCGGGCTCCGGGCTCGGCCTCTCCATCGTGGTCGAGCTTGCCTCGCTCTATGGCGGCGAGCTCAAGCTCGGCAGCGCCCCGCTCGGCGGCTTGCGCGCCGAGCTCGTGCTGCCGGCGGGCTAGGGACGATTTCGCTTGCGCGGCCAGCCCCGGTTTTGCCCTAATCCTCCGTTCTGGCTAAAGTGATTCATCGGATCGGCATTAGCCCAGGGGGCGACATGGCAGTTCTCACAACACAACGGTTCGTGCTGCGGTTGGTCTTGCGGCCTCGCTTGCCGCATGCGCCGGCAGCGGCGACCGGCAACGGCCCGGGGCCGAAGGAGAATACCGGCACGCTGCTCGGCGCCGCGCGGCGGCGCGCTGATCGGCCCGCAGTTGCGGCGGCGGCACCGGCAGCGCCATGTGGCCGGCGCCGCGATCGGCGGGCGGCATCGGCGGCCTGATCGGCAACCGCATCGGCGCTTCGCTCGACGACGAGGACAAGCCAGCGCGCTTATGCCGCGCAGATGAGCGCGTTGGAAAGCGGCCCCCCGGCGCGCCGGTGTCGTGGCGCAATCCGGACTCCGGGCGTTACGGCACGGTGGTGCCGGGGCCGGCCTACGTGCAGGACGGCCACAACTGCCGCTCCTATCACCCACACCATCTATATCGACGGCACGCCGCAGACCGCGCGCGGCACCGCCTGCCGCAATCCCGACGGCACCTGGACGCCGCTGGGCTAAATCGCCCGCGCCGATCACATGGTTAATCGGTTATTAACGCCCGCCCGGCTATCAAGCCGCTATGGTCCAATAGCGGGTACTCAAGCCATGGCGGGCGACGGAACATCCGTCGAGCAGTTGCGGCAATACCTGCGCGAACTCAAGCCGGCGGCGCGATCGGTCCTGATCGGCGAGCTCGAGCGCAGCGTGCTGCGCGGCGACGATCCGGCCGCGCAAGTCCCGTGCTCGGCGCGTCGCTGGTGCTGCAGGAGTTGCGCCACGTCATCCGCGAGCAGCGCGACGGCGGCCCAGCGCATCGGCAGCTCGGCGCGGCTGTTCTTCAAGCCACTGGAGCCGTTCCTGGTCGACGACGGCGCCGACCACAAGCATCCGGGCCGCATTTCGCGCGCAGCGCGCTCGAGCATCTGTGGACCTGGATGCGGCGCGATCTCCTGCCGGAGGAGGCCAAGGCCTACGTCGATGCCGTCAACGACGCGCTGCTGGCCGACAACACGCCGAAGGCCGAGCAGCTCGCGCGCGCTTTCCAGGATCGCGCCGCCGCGCGCGATCGAAGCGGCTTTCGCCGCCGCCAATGACGATGAAAAGATCCGCCGCCGCCTGCGGTGCAGATCGGCACGCCGCGCGCCGAGGACGATGCCGCGATCCTGCTCGCGCGCGCTCAAACTGCGCGACGCGCTGGCGACCTTCGCCGCGCACCTGCCGCTGCACATCACCAATCTCGCCAACGACCACGCTCGACCAGGCCAAGGTGCTGATCGAATCGACCGTCGCCTTCGAACGCGAAACATTTGCTGCCGGCGCTGCTGATCGTGATGGGCCGGCTCGCGGCGCCGTGGCAACTGATCCGGCTCGGCGTCAAGGCCGCCGGCACCGACGTCGCCGCGCGCGTCGCCGAAACGCCCTACGGCGTCACCGTCACTATCGTGCTCGCCGAACTCGAGCGGCTGATCGGCGAGCTGCGCACCGACTTGCGCAGCGGCAAGGGCGTCGCGGTCGGCGCGCTGCTCAAAGTCGATCCACGATGCCGCGCGCGGCCTGCGCACCGAGCTCGAATTGCCGGTCGACTCGACCTGGGGCCGTACGCTCGCCGCGCAACGCGCGCAGATATCCGAGCTGCTCAAATCCGAAATCGAATCCGTGCCCGGCCGCGTGCGCCGCCTGCTGCGCGCGCGGCCGACTCGACGGAAATCCGCGCCAACTCGCACGCTCGATGCCGACGAAGTGGCGGAGACCGAGGCGCTGGTCGAATTCGTCGGCGACCTGCCGGCAATTTGCCGGCGAGCTCGCGCTCAACGAGATGACGCTGCGCACCTATACCGACCTGCAGCAATATCTCGACAGCGGCACCGCGCGCTGCTCGACGGCCTGCGCCACGCCGGCGCTTACCGACCGCAGCTTCCGCCAGTCGCAGGTCGACGCGGCGCGGCGTTTCTGCGCCAAGGTGTTCGGCGCCGATTACGCGGCTGCTGCTGGGCAGGGCGGCGGCGGTTGCCGTGGCGCCCGAGCGCAGCCTGGCGCGGGCCTGACGCCCTACCGACTTCGGTCGGGTCCACAGCCGTGAACCATTGATCAGCTCATTGATTTTTCAAGCGCGATTTCCTTCCCCACCTTACTAAAGTTTAATTCCCTCGACAGGACGCTGTAAGGCGCATCCCCCCATCTTGATCGTTGAAACAGCGCGCGACCGCGCTTCCTCGATCCGATGGAGATTCCCCGATGAGCCCGAGCATACTTCCGCTCCGAACACCCCCCCGACCAAGCGGCGCGTGTTGTCCGCCCGCCGCATCGTCCTCCTCGCCACAACGATTGCCGTGCCTCGGCGCCGCCGCGCTCGTCGTCGCGCCGGGCCTGAACTGGACCGGCTATCCGGCTCGCGCTGGCGCAAAACCTGACCGAGCAGGCGCACAAGCTCAACGCTCCGGTCGGCTTTGCCGACATCGTCGCCAAGGTCAAACCGGCGGTGATGTCCGTGCGCGTGAAGCTCGACGGCGGGCAGACCACCGGCCTTGCCAATAACGAGATTCCGCCGGGGCTGCGCGAATTCTTCCGCCGCTTCGGCATGCCGGGCATGCCCGAAGGAGCGCCGCAGCGCGGCGGCCATAACGTCATCCTCGGCCAGGGTTCCGGCTTCTTCATTTCAGCCGACGGCTATGCGGTGACCAACAATCACGTCGTCGAGAAGGCCGAAAGCGTCAAGGTCACGACCGACGACGGCAAGAGCCACGACGCCAAGGTCATCGGCACCGATCCGCGCACTGACCTGGCGCTGATCAAGGTCGATGGCGGGCCGTTCCCCTACGTCAAGCTCGCCGACAATGTTCCGCGTATCGGCGACTGGGTGCTGGCGGTCGGCAATCCGTTCGGCCTCGGCGGCACCGTCACCGCCGGCATCGTCTCGGCGCGCGGCCGCGATATCGGCGCCTGCCGCCTACGACGATTTCATCCAGATCGACGCACCGGTGAACAAGGGCAACTCCGGCGGGCCGACCTTCGACACCGAAGGCAACGTCATCGGCGTCAACACCGCGATCTTCTCGCCGTCCGGCGGCTCGGTCGGCATCGCCTTCGCCATCCCCGCCGACACGGTCAAGAGCGTGATCACGCAGCTGCGCGAGCACGGCTCGGTCACGCGCGGCTGGATCGGCGTGCAGATTCAGCCGGTGACGGCGGACATCGCCGACAGCCTCGGCCTGAAGAAGGCGCAAGGCGCGCTGGTTGCCGAACCGCAGTCCGACAGCCCGGCGGCCAAGGCCGGCATCGAGGCGGGTGACGTGATCACTTCAGTCGACGGCCAGGAGGTCAAGGATGCCGCGCGATCTCGCCCGCAAGATCGGGGCCATGGCGCCGAACACCTCGGTCAAGCTCGCCGTGCTGCATAAGGGCACGGAGAAATCCGTCACCCTCACGCTCGGCACGATGCCGAACACCCAGGAAGCGAACGCCAACGGCAACAACAGCCAGCAGGGCAACGATACGACCGATCTCGCCAAGCTCGGCCTGACGCTTGCTCCGGCCTCGCGTGTGGCCGGCGCCGGCGATCAGGGCGTCGTCGTCACCGGTGTCGACTCCTCGGGTGTCGCCGCCGATCACGGCTTCTCCACCGGCGACGTGATCCTCGAGGTCGCCGGCAAATCGGTTTCCACCCCCGCCGAGGTGCGCAATTCCATCGCGAGCGTGCGCGGTGAAGGCAAGCACACCGTGCTGTTGCGGGTGAAGTCGGGTGACAACACCCGCTTCGTCGCGCTGCCGGTCGGCCGCGGGTGAACAAGCTTGGGGCGTTTCGCTGGCATTCGTCGCCCCCGCTGGCGGAATGGTCCCAACGGGACGGGCCTCGTGCCCGTCCCGGCGTCTTCCGGAGGCAGGCCGGTCGTGAGAGCGGCCGGCCAGTTTCCGAACCGAACTCCAACCCTGGCATCCGTCGCCCCCGCTGGGGTGGGGTCGTTGAGGGGGTGGCGGATTAGTCCGCCACCCCCTCGCGTACGCTTGGCGCAACGCTTGGGGGCAGGAACGGCGACCGGGGGCACGGTAAGCGGAGATGGGCGACGTTCGGCCGGGAATTGACCGGCGCACGGATTGACTGGATATGGTGTAACCGATGCCCACTTATCCCGATATTCGCGGGCAGCAGGCTTTCGGCCGTTTGGCCGATGCGCAACCGGACCGCACCACCATGCGCATTCTGATTGTCGAGGACGACCGGGACGCCGCCGATTATCTGGTCAAGGCGTTCCGCGAGGTCGGCCATGTGGCCGATAGCGCAAGCGACGGCGAGGATGGTCTGGCGCTGGCGCTCGACGGCCAATACGACGTGCTGATCATCGACCGCATGCTGCCCAAGCGCGACGGGCTCTCGCTGATCGGCACCTTGCGCGACAAGGGCATCGACACCCCGGTTCTCATTCTCTCGGCGCTCGGCCAGGTCGATGACCGGGTCAAGGGCCTGCGCGCCGGCGGCGACGACTATCTGCCCAAGCCCTATTCGTTCTCCGAGCTGTTGGCGCGGGTCGAGGTGTTGTCACGCCGCCGCGGCGCCCGCGCGAGGAAACCGTGCTGCATGTCGCCGATCTCGAGCTCGACCGGCTGTCGCACCAGGTCAGGCGCGGGCACGAGGAAATCTCGCTGCAGCCGCGCGAATTCCGGCTATTGGAATACCTGATGCAGCACGCCGGGCAGGTCGTGACTCGGACCATGCTGTTGGAAAACGTGTGGGATTACCATTTTGACCCGCAAACCAACGTTATCGACGTGCATATCTCGCGCTTGCGCTCAAAAATCGATAAAGGTTTCTCCCAGCCGCTTTTGCATACGGTTCGCGGCGCGGGATACATGATCCGTGACGGCGCTCGGTAAGCTGTTTCGCACCACCACGTTCAAGCTGACGCTGGTCTATTTGACCGTCTTCGCCTTGTTCGCGGCATTTCTGCTCGGCTATTTCGCGCTCAACACCCGCCGCCTGATCACCGAGCAGATCACCGACACGGTCAACGCCGAGATCACCGGCTTGTCCGAGCAATACCGGCTCGGCGGCATCCGGCGCCTCGTCGTCACCATCGACGCGCGGGCGCGCCGGCCGGGCTCGAGCCTCTATCTCGTCACCACCTATCAGCGGCGAGGCGCTTGCCGGCAACGTCACGGCGCTGGCGCCCGGCATGCTCGATCATACCGGGCTGGGCCGAGACCGCCTACCGGCGGCTTGACGAGGCGGAAAATACGAACCGTCCCGAGCACGACGCGCTGGTGCGCGTGTTCGAACTGCCCGGCGGCTTCCGCCTGCTGGTCGGCCGCGACCTCGAGGAGCGCGAGCGGCTCTACCACATCGTGCTCTCGGCGGGGCGTTGGTCGGTGGCGATCGTGATCGTGCTCGGCCTCGCCGGCGGCTTCTTCGTCACGCGGCGCGTGCTGCACCGCGTCGACGCCATGACCGAGACGACGCGCAACATCATGGAAGGCGATCTCAGCGACCGGTTGGCGGTCGCCGGCACCGGCGACGAACTCGACCGTCTCGCCAACAACCTCAACGCCATGCTCGACCGCATCGAAGCGCTGATGGCGGGCCTGAAGGAAGTCTCCGACAACATCGCCCATGATCTGAAGACGCCGCTCACGCGCCTGCGCAACCGCGCCGAACAGGCGTTGCGCGCGGCGACAACGCGAGGCGGAATACCGCGCCGCGCTCGACGCCACGATCGAGGAATCCGACGGCCTGATCCGCACCTTCAACGCGCTGTTGATGATCGCGCGCGCGGAATCGGGCCAGGCGCGCGACGGCATGGCCGAATTCGACGCCGCCGAAATCGCCCGCGACGTCGGCGAGCTCTACGAGCCGCTGGCCGAGGAAAAGGGCATCGTGCTCAAGGTCGAGGCCGACAGCGCGGCGCCGGTCAAGGGCAACCGCGAGCTGGTGAGCCAGGCGGTCGCCAATCTGGTCGACAACGCCATCAAATACGGCGAGCCGGACGCTGCCCACGTCAACGGCGAAAAGCCGGAAATCGTGCGTGCGCGCGATCGAGCGACGGCGACGAATCCTGCTGACCGTCGCCGATCACGGCCCGGGCATTCCGGAGGGCGACCGCGGCCGCGTGGTCGAGCGCTTCGTGCGGCTGGAGCAGAGCCGCTCGCAGCCGGGCCTCGGGCTGGGCTTGAGCCTCGCCTCGGCGGTGGCGCGCCTGCATGGCGGCGAACTCATTTTCGAGGACAACGCGCCGGGGCTGAAAAGCGTGATTGCCTTGCCGCGGGGAGGGCCGGTACAGAGTGCCGGATGACCGCGACAAGGGCGACGCGCATAAGGCGGCGCGGCAGATGGCCGCGAGCGGCGCCACGGGCGGCGCCGGGCGCAGTCTCGGCCGAGCGCATTGCTGCCGCGCCGCAGCTTACCGATGCACCGGCTTCGCGGGCACGCGTGTCGCCGAATGGCTCGGCGAGATCCGAAGCGGCGAGGCCAAGGCGCTTGCATGCGCTGTTTGCGCGCCAATGCGAAGCTCGCCACGCTGATCGAGGGCATCGCCGAAAGCTCGCCGTATCTCTGGGAGCTGGTCGAGCCGCGAGCCGGCGCGGCTGCTGCATCTGCTGCAAGCCGATCCCGACGAGCATCTCGCCGTGCTGCTCGCCGGCGTCGGCCGACGCGGTCGACCGAGACCGACGATGAGGCCGAGGCGATGCGGCTGTTGCGCCGCATGAAGGCGGAAGCGGCGCTGCTGATTGCGCTGGCCGATATCGGCGGCGTCTGGCCGGTGATGCGAGGCGACGCGCGCGCTCACCGAACTCGCCGACACCGCGGTTGAGTGCGGCGGTACAGTTTCTGCTCGGCGGTCTTGCCCGCGCCAGCCGCCTCGCGCCGCAAGACAAGGCCGAGCCGCAGGATGGCAGCGGCTACGTCGTGCTGGCGATGGGCAAGATGGGCGCCTTCGAGCTCAATTATTCGAGCGACATCGACCTCATCGTCTTCTTCGATCCGGCGGCGCCGGCGCTGACGAAAGACGTCGAGCCGGCGCCGTTCTTCGTGCGGCATGACGCAGCGCCTGGTGAAGCTTCTGCAGGAGCGCACCGCCGACGGTTATGTGTTCCGCACCGACCTGCGCCTGCGCCCCGATCCGTCCTCGACCGCGATCGCGATCTCGACGCCGCGGCGCTCGTCCTATTACGAAAGCACCGGGCAGAACTGGGAGCGCGCGGCGATGATCAAGGCGCGGCCTTGCGCCGGCGACATCGCCGCGGGCAAAGCGCTCCTCAACGAGCTGTCGCCGTTCATCTGGCGCAAATATCTCGACTTCGCCGCGGTCGCCGAGGTGCACGCGCTCAAGCGCCAGATCAACGCCTATCGCGGCCATGGCGAGATCGCGGTCGAGGGCCACAATATCAAGCTCGGCCGCGGCGGCATCCGCGAGATCGAGTTCTTCGTGCAGACGCAGCAATTGATCGCCGGCGGGCGCAACCCCGATTTGCGCGACCGCGACACGCTCGACAACGCTCGACAAGCTCGCCAACGACCGCTGGATCGACGCCGCAGGCGCGCGACGACATGCGCGAAGCCTATTGCTTCCTGCGCACGGTCGAGCACCGTCTGCAGATGGTCAACGACGAGCAGACGCAGACGCTTCCCGACGAGCGCGAGGCGCTCGAGCGCTTCGCCCGCTTTCTGGGTTATGCCTCCCGCGATGCTTTTGCCGCGGTGCTGCTGGCGCATCTGGAAAAGGTGCAGCGGCATTATTCGCGGCTGTTCGAGACCGCGCCCGGCGCCGATCGCCCGGCGCTTGCTTTTCCGGCCGACGCCGACGACCGCAAGACGCTCGACCGTTTGGGCGAACTCGGCTTCCGCGCGCCGTTGCAGGCCTCCGCCATGGTGCGCAACTGGCTCGCCGGCGGGCACAAATCGCTGCGGTCGGAGATCGCGCGCGAGCATCTCAAGGAGCTGGTGCCGCTGGTGCTCGAGCAGTTGGCGCGCTCGGACAATCCGGACGCAGCTTTAGTGCTGTTCGACCATTTCCTCGGCAATCTGCGCGGCGCGGCGCGGCTTTTGCCGCTGCTGCGGCAGATCCCGATGCTGATCGCGCTGATCGCGCTGGTGCTGGCACTGGCGCCGCGGCTGGCCGACATTCTGGCGCGCTATCCGGAGGTCATGGACGCGCTGGTCGATCCGAAGTTCTTCGGCGCGCTGCCGGATGGCGAGGAACTTGGCCGCCGCCTCGAAGCCGCGCTTTCGCAGGCGCGCTACGACGAAGACCTGCTCGAACGCATCCGCATGTTCGGGCTCGAATACATGTTCCTGATCGGCGTGCGCATCCTGTCCGGCACGGTGACGGCGCGCGCGGCGGGCGAAGCCTTCGCCCGCATCGCCGATGCCGTCATCCGCGCCGTGCACCGCGCCGTGCAGCGAGAATTTCGCGCTCACCCACGGTCGCATGCACGGCGAGGAGACCGCGGTCGTCGCCATGGGCAAGCTCGGCGGCCTGGAGATGACCGCGACCTCCGACCTCGATCTCATTCTCATCTACGATTTCAATCAGAGCGCGCCGGAATCCGACGGCAACCGGCCGCTCTACGGCGCGCAGTATTTCGCGCGGCTGACGCAGCGGCTGATCAATTCGCTCACCGCGCAGACCAATTACGGCGCGCTCTACCAGGTCGACATGCGCTTGCGCCCGTCCGGCCGCGCCGGGCCGCTCGCCACTTCAATCGACAGCTTCGAGCGCTATCAGGCGAGCGAGGCCTGGACCTGGGAGCACATGGCGCTGACGCGCGCGCGCGTGGTCTCGGCGTCGCCCGCCTTCAGGGCGCGCGTCGAAAGCGTGATCCACGACATCCTGCGGCAGCCGCGCGATCCGGCACAGATCGCCGGCGACGTCGCCGAGATGCGCGCGGCGATCGCCAAGGAAAAAGGCGAGGAGGACCGCTGGGACCTCAAATATGCCGCCGGCGGGCTGGTCGACATCGAGTTCATCGCGCAATATCTGCAGCTCGTTCACGCGCACCGGCTGCCCGACATTCTCGACACCGCAACGGCGCGCGTGCTCGACAAGGCCCGGGCGCTCGGCGTGCTGGCGGTCGAAGATGGCGAGGTGCTGCGGCCGGCGATCCAGCTCTATCAGGATCTGACGCAGATCCTGCGACTGTGCCTGGCCGGGCCGTTCGACCCGAAGGCCGCGGGGCCGGGGCTGTTGCGGCTGTTGGCGCGCGCCGCCGACGTGCCCGATTTCGCCACGCTCGAAGCGACCGTGATCGAGATGCAGGCCAAGGTGCGCGCAAGCTTTCAGCGGATTTTGGGGGCGGGGCGCTTAGGCCGCCTCGTCCTTGGGCAGCGGGCACTGCGGGCTGACCGGCAGGCGCACCACGACGATGGTGCCCTTGCCGGGCGCCGAGCGGATGCGCATCGAGCCGCCGTGCAATTCGACCAGCGACTTGGCGATCGCCAGCCCGAGGCCCGAGCCCTGATGGCTCTTGGTGAGCTGGCTTTCGACCTGCTCGAACGGGCGGCCGAGCTTGGTGAGCGCGTCGCGGGCGATGCCGATGCCGGTGTCGGCGATCGCCAGCACGATGCAGCCGTCCGAGGCGCGGCCGCGCACGGTGACGCGGCCGCCTTCCGGCGTGAATTTCACCGCGTTCGACAACAGGTTGAGCGCGATCTGCTTGAAGGCGCGGCGGTCGGCGCGCAAGTGCAGCTTGGGCGAAATCCGCGCTGCGAGCCGCAGGTGCTTCTCCTGCGCGCGCTGCGAGACGACGCGCATCGAATCGGCGAGCAGTTGATCGAGCTCGAGCTCTTCGAAATCGAGGCGGATGCGGCCGGCTTCGATCTTCGACATGTCGAGGATGTCGTTGATGACGTCGAGCAGATATTGGCCGCTGTCGTGGATGTCGCGGCAATATTCGCGGTACTTATCGGCGCCGAGCGGGCCGAACATGCCGGATTCCATGATCTCGGAGAAGCCGATGATGGCATTGAGCGGGGTGCGCAGCTCGTGGCTCATGTTGGCGAGGAATTTCGATTTCGCCTGGTTGGCTTCCTCGGCGCGGGTCTTCTCGGCGGCGAAGTTTTCGGCAAGTTCGGCGAGGCGCGCCTGCGACGAGCGCAGGTCGGCGATGGTGGCGATCAGCTTCTTCTCGCTGTGCACCAGCTTTTCCTCGTGCGTCTTCAGCGCCGTGATGTCGGTGCCGACCGAGACATAGCCGCCGTCCTTGGTGCGGCGCTCGCTGATGTGCAGCCAGCGGCCGTCCTCGAGTTGGGCCTCGAAGGTGCGGGCGCCGGGAACGGCCGGACCCGTGCTGACGATCTTGTTGCGCACCACCGGCTGCGAGCCTGCGGCCACCACCGATTCATAGGAGGCGCCGACAGTGATCGCCTCGTCGGGCAGATGGTGCAGCCCCTGAAAGTTGGAATTGCACAGCACCAGGCGGTTGTCGGCGTCCCACAGCACGAAGGCCTCGGGGATGGTCTCGATGGCGTCGCGCAGGCGCAGATCGGCGGCGACCGTGCGTTCCACCAGGCTTTTCTGCTCGGTGATGTCGACGGCGATGCCGATCAGATGCAGCGACGGATCGCCGGGCTGGCGCACCAGTTCGCAGCGCGCCCGCAGCCACACCCAGTGGCCGTTGGCGTGGCGCATGCGGAAGTCCTGGTCGACGGCGGTGGCCTTGGCTTCGACAAGCTGGGCGGCGACGTCGTAGAGCCGCACGTCGTCGGGGTGCACCAGGGCGTCGACGTCGCCGAAGGTGAGCAGATCGTCCTTGGCCTCGAGGCCGACGATCGCGAACATCGACTGCGACCAGAAGATGCGGCCGCGCGCGAGGTCCCAGTCCCACAGGCCGCAGCGGCCGCGGTTGAGCGCCGTATCGACGCGGCTGCGCACCGTTTCGTAGATCAGGTCGGCTTCGCGGGCGCGCGTTGCCTGCCAGTGGAAGGCAAAGCCGAGGATCAGCACGACGAATCCGGTGGTGGCGGACAGCGTGATGGTGAGCGTGGTGAGCGAGCGCCAGGGCCCGAGCGCGCCGGTTTGCGGCTGCACCACCGCGAGCTGGCCGAACGGCCGCGTCAGCGTCCGCACGGTAGCGAGCGCCTCGGTGCCGTCGGGCAGCACGATCGGGCGTACGCCGGCGCCGGCGCCGAAGGTGGTGAGCGGTTGCGAAGGCCCGAGCAGGTCGATCAGCCGGTAGCCGACGGTGGCGTCGAGCGCCGGCGAAACGGCAAGCACGGTGCCCTCGGCGTCGGTGAGCAGATAGCGGCGGCCGGCGGCGTCGGCCCAGGCCGGCAGCGCGTGCGCCAGCACTTCCTGCGGGCGCTTGAGCGCGTCTTGCGGCGGCTGGGCGAGGCGCTCGGCGGCGAGGTCGGCGACCGCGCCGAGCGTCATGGTCATGTCGTTGAGGGTCTGCCGGCGGTGGTCGAGCACCTGCACCACGGCGCCGACACAGATGGTGGCAAGAAAAGCGATGATCAGCACCGGCACGGCGCGGCGCAATAGCGGCTCGGCCGTCAGCAGCCGCCGATACGCCGGTTTGGCGATCGACTGCGCGAGGCCCTTGATAGAATCCTGACGCGTAGACGCACTCGCCACTTCGGCGCGCGCCATAGACGGCCTCCGTTCGGATTATCCCCTCAACACCCCTCGGAAGGATGTGCCGCATCGCTTTCCGAATCAGTGGCGATTGGAATCGATGGCCGCTGATTTGTCGAGAGTCCCGGAGTCAATAATTTAGAAAATCTTAACCACGGGATTTTTACGACACAGGCGCGCGCAAAACGCCGATTTATGCGGGCGCCAGCGCCCGATCGACGATGTCGCCGAGGTCGCGCGACAGTGACGCCGCGGCGCGGATGCGCCTGAGCGCGGCTTCGGCGAGCGCACGGCGGCCGGCTTCGAGCGTGCGCCAGGTGCGGAAGGCGGTCGCCAGACGCGCGGCGATCTGCGGGTTCTTGGCGTCGAGCGCCAGCACATTGTCGGCAACGAAGGCATAGCCTTGGCCGTCGGCGCGGTTGAACTGCGTGGCATTGGCGGCGAAGGCGCCGATCAGCGCGCGCACCCGGTTGGGGTTGGCGAAGGAGAACGCCGGGTGGGCGGTGAGCGCCTTGACCTGCTCCAGCGTGTCGGCTTGCGGGATCATGGCCTGCAGCGAGAACCACTTGTCGATGACGAGGGCATCGGCCGCGTAGCGCTTGTAGAAATCGGCGAGCACCCGCTCGCGCTCCGGCGCGGCATTGAGCGCGAGCGTGGAGAGCGCTGCCATGCGGTCGGTCATGTTATCGGCGGCTTGGTATTGCCGCGTGGCGCGGGCGAAGGCTTCAGGAATGCCGGTTGCCGCCATCAGATCGAGGCAGGCGTTGCGCAGCGAACGGCGGCCGGCGCTCTGCGCGTCGGGCGAGTAGGGGCCTGGCACCGCCATGCGCTCATAGGCGCGGCCGAGCGCGGCGCCGAGCTTGCCGCCGATCTCGGCGCGCAGCGCCTTGCGCGCAACGTGGATCGCGCCGGGGTCAATGTCGCGGCCGATTTCGCGGGCGATGTCGGCTTCGCCGGGCGGGGTCAGCGCAAGCGCCACGAACGCGGGCTCGAGCTTGGCGTCGGCGAGCACCGCAGCGAGCGCCGCGGTCAGCGCGTCGTCATGGCGCGGCGCTTGGCCTGCTTTGACCACGGCGACATTCTCGATCAGCAGCCGCGTCGAAATCGTCTGCAGCGATTGCCAGCGGTTGAAGGGGTCGCTGTCATGGGCGGCGAGAAATTCGAGGTCGCGGACGGTGAGGTCGGTTGCGAGTTTGATCGGCGCCGAGAAATTGCGGTTGATCGACAGCACCGGGCGCTCGGCAACGCCGGTGAATTCGAAGCTGTGCTTGGGCTCATTGAGCACGATGATACCGTGCTCGGCGGGACCGTTCAGCGGCAGGTCGCGGCCGTCCTTGCCGAGCAGGCCGATGCCGAGCGGGATCACCATCGGCAGTTTTTCCGGCTGGCCGGGCGTCGGCGCCAGATGCTGCGTGATATCGAGCGTGAAGGTTTTGCGCGCCGCATCGTGCCGCGCGCGCACGGTGACTTCCGGCGTGCCGGCCTGGTTGTACCAGCGCATGAATTGCGTGAAATCGCGGCGGCTCACGTCGGCGAAGCACTGGATGAACTGCTCGACGGTCGCGGCTTCGCCGTCGTGGCGCTCGAAATAAAGGTCCATGCCGGCGCGGAATTTGTCCGCGCCGATCAGCGTTTCCACCATGCGGCACGAGTTCGGCGCCCTTTTCGTAGATGGTGGTCGTGTAGAAGTTGTTGATCTCCTTGTATTGCTCGGGCCGCACCGGATGCGCGAGCGGCCCAGAATCCTCGATAAATTGCGTGGCGCGTAGCGCGCGCACGTCGCCGATGCGCTCGACCGCGCGCGAGCGCAGGTCGGCGGAGAATTCCTGGTCGCGATAGACGGTGAGGCCTTCCTTGAGGCAGAGCTGGAACCAGTCGCGGCAGGTGATGCGGTCGCCGGTCCAGTTGTGGAAGTACTCGTGCGCGATCACCGCCTCGATGCCGGCATAATCGGCGTCGGTCGCGGTCTCAGGCGAAGCCAGCACGTATTTGTCGTTGAAGACGTTGAGGCCCTTGTTCTCCATCGCCCCCATGTTGAAGTCGGAGACGGCGACGATCATGAAAATATCGAGATCGTATTCGCGGCCGAAGCGCTCCTCGTCCCAGCGCATGGCGCGCTTGAGCGAGTCCATGGCATAGCCGCAGCGGCCCTCCTTGCCGGGCTCGACATAGATGCGCAGCGTGACGTCGCGCCCGGACATGGTGCGGAATTTGTCTTCGATGTGGGCGAGCTTGCCGCCGACCAGCGCAAACAGATAGGAGGGCTTCTTGAACGGGTCGTGCCAGGTGGCGAAGTGGCGGCCGCCGGGCAGATCGCCCGCATCGACAAGGTTGCCGTTCGACAGCAGCACCGGCGTTTCGGCTTTGTCGGCCTCGATGCGCGTGGTGTAGACCGCCATCACGTCGGGGCGGTCGGGGAAGTAGGTGATGCGGCGGAAGCCCTCGGCCTCGCATTGCGTGCAGTAATTGCCGCTGGTGCGGTAGAGCCCGGAAAGCTGGGTATTGGCGGTCGGGTCGACCAGCGTCTCGATCTCCAGCGTGAAGGGGCCGTTCGGCGGCTGCGGGATGGTGAGGGTGTCGGGCGTCGCCAGATAATTTTCCGCGGGCAGCGTGGCGCCGTCGATCTTCAGCGACACCAGATTGATGCCGTCGCCGTCGAGCTGCAGCGGCGCCGAAGGATTCTGCGGATTAGGCCGCAGCGCCAGCTTGGCGCGCACCACGGTCTTGGTCGGGTGCAGTGAAAAGTCGAGAGAAACGGTGTCGACCAGCCAGTCCGGCGGGCGATAATCCTTGAGGCGAATGGGTTTTCCGGTCTCG
Organism: uncultured Alphaproteobacteria bacterium; assembly: GCA_963822035.1. Taxonomy (GTDB): domain Bacteria; phylum Pseudomonadota; class Alphaproteobacteria; order Rhizobiales; family Xanthobacteraceae; genus Pseudolabrys. The sequence goes on from CAWGGC010000005.1 coordinate 607,919, forward strand.
GTGCGCATGTAATTTGATCTAGGATGCCGGGCTGAGAATTGGAAGGACGAATGATGGCGATGATGCGCGCCATGGTGCTCGATCGGGCGAAGAGGCCGCTCGTGTTGCGCGAGCGGCCGGTGCCGGTTCCCGGCACGGGCGAAATTCTGGTCGAGGTCAAGGCTTGCGGCGTCTGCCGCACCGACCTGCACGTGGTCGACGGCGAGCTCGAGCATCCCAAGCTGCCTTTGGTGCCGGGGCACGAAATCGTCGGCCGCGTCGCGGCATTGGGGGCAGGGGTCACCGGCTTTGCCGTCGGCGAGCGGGTCGGCGTGCCCTGGCTCGGCGCGACCTGCGGCGTCTGCCACTATTGCCGCACCGGTCAGGAGAACCTCTGCGATAACCCGATCTTCACCGGCTACACCCGCGACGGCGGCTATGCGACGCATGCGGTTGCCGATGCGCGCTTCTGCTTTCCGCTCGGCGAAGCCGGCGGCGACGCAGAAATCACGCCGTGGATGTGCGCCGGATTGATCGGCTGGCGCAGCTATCGCATGGCGGGCGAGGGGACAAACCTCGGGCTCTACGGCTTCGGCGCCGCCGCGCACATCCTGGCGCAGGTGGCGGAGTGGCAGGGCCGCCGCATCTTCGCCTTCACCCGCAACGGCGACAAAGCGGCGCAGGATTTCGCCCGCTCGTTCGGCGCGGTGTGGGCGGGCAATTCCGATGAGAGGCCGCCGGAGGAGCTCGATGCCGCGATCATCTTCGCGCCGGTCGGCGCGCTGGTGCCGGCGGCGCTGAAAGCGGTGCGCAAAGGCGGCCGCGTCGTCTGCGGCGGCATTCACATGTCGGATATTCCGAGTTTTCCTTACGCGTCGCTGTGGGAAGAGCGTCACATCATGTCGGTCGCCAACCTGACACGGCAGGACGCGCACGAGTTTCTGTCGATCGCGCCGAAAGCCGGCATCAAGACCGAGATCACGCGCTATCCGCTCGAACGCGCCAACGAAGCGCTGTCGGACTTGCGCGACGGCCGTTTGCAGGGCGCGGCCGTGCTCATTCCCTGATCGGCTCGGCGTGGCCGATCACGCGCTTGATCGAGGGCGCGCGCTCGCGCAAGGCGCGCTCGACGGCGTCGACCTTCTCGTGCACCGCCTGCACGCTCATCTCCGGATCGACGCGGCAGTGGAAATTGACGATCTCGCCGTCGTCGGTCTCGCGCACGCGGACATCGTGCACGTCGCGCACGGTGCGCCCGTCGGCGGCAAGCTCGCGCAGCGTTTCGGTGACGGCGCGCACACGCTCGGGCGGCGCCTCGCGGCCGCCCCGGTGATGCTGCTGTAGCGGCTCGATATGGGTTTCGACCTCGACGACCGCGCCGATCTCGGCCCCAATCGCGGTTTCGAGTTCGTCGGCGATGTCATGGGCGGCGCGCAGCGACAGCTTGCCGTCCACTTCGAGATCGAGCGAGACGGCGAGTTGCCCGTCGATCTCGTGCGCGGTGACATGATGCACGGCAAGCGCGCGGTTGCGCGCGACCACCATGACGCGCTCGAGCACGGTCTCGTTGTCGAGCGCGACGGGGTCGGTGGTGACGGTCGGCTCGGCGCCGGGCATGCCGTTGCGGATTGCCGCGGCGACCGCGTCCTTGATGGCGCCGACGCGGTCGAGCGGCAGGGTGCGGCTCACCGCGACGGTCAGGTCGGTGAAGGTCTTCTCGCCGACCTCGCGCGCACGCACGCGCTCGACCTTGACCACGCCGGGCACGCGGCGGGCGAGCGCCGTGATCGTGTCGGTCGCGCCTTGCGGCGCGGTGTCGGTCAGCGTGTCGATGGTGCGGCGGCCGAGCCGCCAGCCGGCGACGCAGATGAGCACCGCGACGACTAGCGCCGCAACCGAATCCGCCCAAGGCAGGCCGAAGCGCACGCCGGCGAGGCCGACCAGCACCGCCGCCGAGGCCCACAGGTCCGAGGAGAAATGCAGGGCGTCGGCTTCGAGCGCGTGGCTTGAAGTTTCCTTCGCGGTCTTCGACAGCGCGCGGGAACGGAAGAAATCGACCACTATCGAGGCGGCGATGACGCCGAAGGCCCAGGCGTTGGCATCGACATGCGTTTCCTCGCCGGCAAGGCGCAAGCCCGCCTGCCAGATCACGACGATCGACAGCGCAAATAGCAGCGCGGTCTCCGCCAGCGCCGAGACCGACTTCGAACTTGCCGTGTCCGTATTGGTGCTGCTCGTCGGCCGGTTTGCCGGAGACGCGCACCGCGCCGTAGGTCAAGACCGTGGCGCCGAGATCGATCAGCGAATGTCCGGCCTCGGACAGGATGGCGAGCGAACCGGTCAAAATGCCGATCACCGCCTTGGCGACGGTCAGCGCCGCCGAGGCCGCGATCGAAGTCAGGGCAACTTGTTCTTTTTCCTGCTGCATTTCGGAATGATTTGCGGGTCCGGCGGCGCTGTCAGCGGAGAGATACGGGCAATGTGGCGAATAAGCCAGCCCCGGCGGCAAAGCGGGGCTGATCTGAATCTAAGGCCGGTCGTGGGCCGCGGTCCTATCCAGTTTTGGGTCCGACGAGGGGATAAGCGATGCCGGTCCAGAACGCCGAAATCGCGGCGATGTTCGATCAAACCGCCGATCTGCTGGAGATCAAGGGCGAGAACCAGTTTCGCGTGCGCGCCTATCGCCACGCCGCGCGCACCATCGAAAGCCTGCCGCAGAGCGTTCGCGCCATGCTGGCGGCTGAAGCCGATTTGTCGGAGCTGCCCGGTATCGGCAAGGACCTCGCCGGCAAGATTGCCGATATCGTCAAGAGCGGGCATTTCGCGCTGCTCGATGAGCTGAAGAAGAAGCTGCCGGGCGAGCTCGGCGAGATGGCGGCGCTGCCGGGACTCGGCCCGAAGCGCATCAAGCTACTCTATTCGAGGCTGCACGTCCGCACGCTCGACGATCTGCGCAAGGTGGTTGACGCCGGCCGCTTGCAGAAGCGCAAGGGCTTTGGGCCGGCGATCGAGAAGAAGCTCGCGGCGGCGCTCAAGAAGCCTGGCGCCGCCAAGCGCTATCAGTCTCGCGGTTGCCGAAGCCGAAGCCGAGGCGCTGGTCGCCTACCTGCGCGACGGCGGCCGCGTCGTCGTCGCCGGCAGCTATCGGCGGCGGCGCGAGACGGTCGGCGACCTCGACATGCTGGTGACCGTCGCAGCACGCGGCAGCCGCCTGCGACAGGCTCGACGACATACGACAATGTCGCCGAGGTGCTGGCGCATGGGCCGACGCGCGCGACGGTCGGTGCTGCGCTCGGGCCTGCAGGTCGATTTGCGCGCGGTGACGGAGGAAAGCTACGGCGCGGCGCTGCTCTATTTCACCGGCTCCAAGGCGCACAACATCGCGCTGCGCGGCATCGCCAATGACCGCAAGTGGAAGCTCAACGAATACGGCCTGTTCTCCGGCAAGCGCCGCATCGCCGGCGCGACCGAGGAGGAAGTCTACGACAAGCTCGGCCTTGCCTACATCCCGCCGGAGATGCGCGAGGACCGAGGCGAAATCGCGCTCGCCAAGGCGCACAAGATTCCGAAGCTGGTCAGCGTCGCCGACATCCGCGGCGATCTGCACGTGCCATTCCGACTGGACCGACGGCACCGCGCCGATCGAAGAGATGGCGCAAGCCGCGCACGCCTGCGGCTACGACTACATGGCGCTGACCGACCATTCGCGCCGGCAGACCATGTCGCATGGCCTCGATCCGGCGCGCGTGACGCGGCAGATCCGCGAGATCGACAAGCTCAATGCGCGGATGTAAGGGCTTCACCATCCTCAAGGGCATCGAGGTCGATATCCTGAAAGACGGCGGGCTGGATTTGCCGGACGCGACGCTCGAGAAACTGGACGTGGTCGTTGCCTCGGTGCACTCGTTTTTCGATCTGACCGCGCGACGAGCAGACCGAGCGGGTGATCCGCGCCATGCAGCAACCCGCATGTCATCGATCCTCGGCCATCCGACCGGTCGGCTGATCGGGAGCCGCGAGCCTTACGACATCGACATGGACCGGGTGCTGTCGGCGGCGCGCCGAGTTCGGCTGCTGCGTCGAGATCAATTCGCAGCCGGAGCGGCTCGATCTCAACGACCTGCAATGCCCACGCGGCGCAAAGCAAGGGCGTCAAGCTCGCGGTGTCGACCGACGCGCACGCCGGACGAGCTCGTTCCAATACATCCGCTTCGGCATCGACCAGGCCCGCCGCGGCTGGCTGACCGCCGCCGATATCGATCAACACGCGGCCGCTGGCCGAGCTGCGCAAGCTCTTGAAGCGGCGGGTTTTGCAGGCGGCTTGAGCCAGATCAAGGAAACCCGGCGGGCCGGATGCGAGTTTGATTTTAAAGGCCTTTCATTAATTGGAGCGGAATCATGGAAACCCCCGTCCAAGTCGATTTCCAGGGCATGGCGGCGACGGAATACGTCCGCACTGCCGTCAACCGGCATCTTACCCAGCTCGAAGACCGCTTCGGCCGCATCACCGCCGGCCGCGTCGTGGTCAAGGCGCCGGGCGGCCACCACCGCACCGGCGGGCTCTACGAGATCAACGTGCGGCTGGCGTTGCCCGAGGGCCGCGAGGTCAACATCGATCACACGCGGCAGAACGACGAGCGCTATGCCGACATCGACTTCGCGGTGAACGACGCCTTCAAGCGCGTGCGCCGCCAGTTGCAGGATCAGGTCCGCAAGCTGCAGGGCGAGGTCAAGCAGCATGACGGCCCGCCGATTGGCACGGTGTGCGAGCTCGATCCGCTCGGCGAGTTCGGCTTCATCGAGACGGCGGACGGCCGCGAAATCTATTTCCACCGCCACAGCGTGCTCAACGGTGGCTTTGCCGATTTGAAGGTTGGCGCCCGCGTCACCTTCGCCGAGGAAGTGGGCGACAAGGGGCCGCAGGCGAGCACGGTCAAGCCGATGGCCAAGCACAGCCTGAAAATGTGACCGGCGAGCCCGCGCGGCAGCCCACCGGCTGTTACGCGGGCGTGACTACGTTGATCGGCTTGCCGGCGGCGAACGCGAGGATCTGATCGGCGGCGGTGCCGTAGAGCACCTCGTAAGTCGACCGCTCGACATAGCCGAGGTGCGGCGTGCACACGACGTTGCTCATCTTCAAGAGCGGATGGTTGCCGTCGAGCACCGGCTCGGTCTCGTAGACGTCGACGCCGGCGTAGCCGGGGCGGCCCTTTTGCAGCGCAGCCACCAGCGCGCCCTGCTCGATGATGCCGGCGCGGCTGGTGTTGACGAGCATCGCCTCAGGCTTCATCAGCGCGAGATCGGCCGCTTTGACGATGCCTTGCGTCTCCTTGTTGAGCGGCAGATGCAGCGAAACGACGTCGGCCTGCGCGAAGAAGGCCTCGCGGCTCGCCGCCGCTTCGAAGCCCGCCTCCTTGGCGCGGGCGAGCGAGCCGTCGCGGCCCCAGCAGACCACCTTCATGCCGAAGGCCTTGCCGACCGCGGCGACGATGCTGCCGATCTTGCCGAAGGCGTAGACGCCGAGCGTCTTGCCGGCGAGCCCGGTGCCGAGCGCGATCTGCCATTTGCCTTCTTTCATCGCCTGCACCTCGGCTGGGATCGACCGCGCAACCGACAGGATCAGACCCCAGGTCAGTTCGGCGGTCGCATTCGGCGTGCCGCCGCCGCCGGCGGAGACCACGATGCCGCGCTCCTTGCAGGCGGCCGTGTCGATATGCGCGGTGTTGCGCCCGGTCTGGCTGATCATCTTGAGGTCCGGCAGCGCCTCGATCACCTTGCGCGGCATCGCGGTGCGCTGCTGCAGCAGCACGACGGCTTCGGCGCCCTTGAGCATGTCGATCAGCGCCTGCTCGCTGCGGGCGGGGTCATGAAACACCTTGACGTCATGGCCTTTCAATTTTGCCGCGGCGGCAAGCGTGTTGAAGGCGTTCTGATAGTCGTCGATCACGGCGATGCGCATGTCAGTCCTCTTTCGAGTTCGGGAGAAATGGTTATTTGTTGCGGAGGCGGGTGGTTGCTTCTGCATCGGGTTCGAGCGTCGCCGGATCAATGACGACGCCATAATCGTCGCGTGCGCCTTCGATGGTGACGTAGCCTTGCCGCACGTCGTCGGCAACGCGCGCATGCGGCCGTCGCTCTGGCGGGTTGCGGCCGCCGCCGCCGGCGGAGAGCAACTCGACGGTGGTGCCGGCCTTGAGCGGCAGCGCCGTCACTTTGTGATAGAGTTTCGGCGCTGCGCCGGGTTGCGTCACCAGCGCACCGCCCACTTTCGCCGGCTTGCCGCCGAACAGGCCCCAGGGCGGGCATTTGGTGCGCTCGAAGGCGGTGACGAACATGCAGTCGCGCAAGGTGCGGTAGATCTTGATGAGGCCGAGGCCGCCGCGGAATTCGCCGGCGCCCGCGGAGTCGGGGCGCAACTCGTAACGCTCGACCATGAGCGGATAGAAAGTCTCCTCGACCTCGATCGGGATGTTGCGGGTGTCGCCGTGCGTGGTGGTCTTGAGCGGCGAGAAGCCGTCGCGGTGGGCTTGCGCGCCCCAGCCGCCGAGCGTGGTGTCGAGCGTCGAGTAGCGCGCCCCGGACGCGTCGCGGCCGTAGAAGGTGTACATGCCCTGCTGGGCATGATGCGCCGCCGGCATTTCGTCCGGCATCGCCTGGGCGAGCGCCAAATAGATGGTGTCGATGACCGTCTTCAGCGCCAGGTTCCAGAACGACATGGCGGCGTGGTCGACGGCACTGATCATGGTGCCCTCCGGCAGCACCACCTTGAGCGCGCGGAAGGCGCCTTCGTTCGGCGGCAGCCGCGGCGCAATCGCGCTCTTGAAGGCGACGCGGGCCGCGGCCAAGCCGCCGCTGCGGCCGCTGTTGAGGGGCCCCTGCGTCTGCGGCGCGGTACCGGTGAAATCGATCTCGATATCGGCTTCGCCGATGGTGACGGCAACCTTGACCGGCAGTGTCTTGTCGGGATCGATGCCGTCGTCGTCGAGGAAACTCTCGGCCTCGAAGCGGCCCTTGGGCAGCGCGGCGATGCGCTTGCGCACCATCGCCTCCGACTGGTCCCAGATCTTGTGGACGCAGGCGCTGATCACCGGCCAGCCGTGCTTGCGCACGATCTCTTCGAAGCGGCGCGCGGTGAGCTGGCAGGCGGCAAGCTGCGCCGCCATGTCGCCGAACGACAGTTCCGGATAGCGGATGTTGTGGCGGATGAGGCGCAGCAGCTCCTCGTCGAGCACGCCCTTCTTGTAGATCTTGACGCTGCGGACCTGCAGCCCTTCCTGATAAATCTCGGTGGTGTCGGTCGAGAACGAGCCGGAGACGCGGCCGCCGATGTCGGTCCAGTGCGCGCGCGTCGCGGCAAAAGCGATCACCTTGCCCTGCCAGTGGATCGGCACGTAGAGCACCATGTTGTTGAGGTGCTGGCCGCAGACGCTGGCCTCGTTGATGATGACGGCGTCGCCCGGATCGAAGCCGTCTAGGCCGTAGATGGCGATGCCGTCGCGCACCGGCTCGCCGAGATCGGCCATGAACGTAGGGATGCCGCCGCGGCTCTGCGCGATGGCGCGGCCCTCGGCGTCGAGCAGGCCGATGCAGTAGTCTTTTACCTCGTAGATGATCGGGCTGAAGGCGGTGCGCGACAGATTGATCTCGGCCTCGTCGAGGATGCCGATCAGCAGATTGCGCACGATCTCCAGCGTGACCGGATCGACGTCGATATCGGGGCGGACGGCGATGGTCATAGTGGCGGTCCGACCATGATGACGATGTGGCCGAAACTGTCGATCTCGGCTTAATCGCCAGGGCCGATGACAGTGGTCGAGGCCTCTTCCTCGATCAGCGCCGGGCCCGCGATGGGGTGGCCGGCAGGCAAGGTGTCTCGTTGCCAGACATTGCAGTCGACGACACCCGTCGTCCTCGAACCAGATCGGACGCCGGGAGGGCAGTGGCTTGCCGCGTTTCGCCGCGAAAGTAGCGCCTTGCGGCCGCGCGGTGCGGCCCTCGACCACGACGCGCAGCATCAGCACGTCGACTGGCATGTCCTTGGCGACATGGCCGTAGCGGCGGTGATAGGCGTCCTCGAACAGATGCCGCATCGCTGCGGTGCTGCCGCAGGACGCGGGCAGCTTCACCTTGATCGTGTATTCCTGGCGCTCGTAGCGCATCTCGGCGTAGCGGGTGGTGCGGACGCTGGCGATCGGCGCACCGATGCCGTCGAGCTTGCGCGCGCCTTCGGCTTCGAGCTTGGCGAACTGTGCCTCCATGCCGGCAAGGTCGACGGTTTCAAGCGGTTTCGCCACGGTCTCGGCGAGATCGAAGCGGAAATCGGCAAACAGCATGCCGTAGGCGGAGAAGTGACCGGGCTGCCGCGGAATGAGCACGCGGCGGATGCCTATCTCGCGCGCCACGTCGGCGGCGTGCAGGGGGCCGGCGCCGCCGAAGGCGACCATGGTGAATTCGCGCGGGTCGAAGCCGCGCTCGATGGTCACCTTGCGCACGGCGGTCGCCATGGCGAGCGTCGAGATGCGTAAAATGCCGGAGGCGAGCGCCATGACCGGCTGGCCGATTTGCCTGGCAAGCTTGTCCAACGCCTTGCTCGGCGAGGTCCTGGCGCAGCGTCATGCTGCCGCCGAGAAAGTGATCGGGGTCGAGGCGGCCAAGAAAGAGATTGGCGTCGGTGACGGTCGGCTCGGCGCCGCCACGACCGTAGCAGGCGGGGCCCGGCACGGCACCGGCGCTGCGTGGCCCGACCTCCAGGGTGCCGACCTCGCCGATGCTGCCGATGCTGCCGCCGCCGGTGCCGACTTCGACAATGTCGAGCACTGCGGCCTGCACCGGATAGCCGCGCTCGTAACCGGCGACCCAATAGATCGGCGTCACCGCGGCTTCGCCGTCGTCGATGAGGACGGCTTTGGCGGTGGTGCCACCCATGTCAAAGGCGACAATCCTGTCGAGGCCGAGCTCGGCGCCGATGGCCGCGGCGCCGGCCGCGCCGCCGACCGGTCCCGATTCGACCAGCAACAGCGGCCGCGTCCGGGTGTCGTCTTCACTCAACACGCCGCCATTCGAGCCCATCAGATAAAGCCGGCCGCCGAAGCCGTCGGCCTTGAGCGTGTCATCGAGCCGGCCGATATAGCGCGCCGTCATCGGGCCGACGAAGGCGTTCATCACCGTGGTCGAGGTGCGCTCGTACTCGCGGAACTCGCGGCTGATCTCGTGCGAGCAGGACACGAAGCAATCGGTATGTTCGCGCAGGTAATTGCCGATCTCGATCTCGTGCGCCGGATTGCGCCAGGCATGCAGCAGGCAGACGGCGACCGCTTCGATTTTCTCGGCGGCGAGTTTTGCGGCAAGCGCGGCGAGTACGGTCTTGTCGAGCGGCTTGATGACGGTGCCGCGCGCATCCATGCGCTCCGGCACTTCCAGACGATGGATGCGCGGGACGAAAGGCGGCAGCCGCGCATAGAGCACGTTGAACGCCTCCGGGCGGTTGCCGCGGCCGATCTCGAGGATGTCGCGGAATCCTTCCGTGGTGACGAGCGCGGTGCGCGCGCCCTTGCGCTCGATGAGCGCGTTGATCACGACGGTGGTGCCGTGCCGGAAGGTCTCGACCGCGGCGGCGTCGATGCCGGCAAGCCGCGCGCAGTCGAGCACGCAGCGCTCGAAATCCGGCGGCGTGGTCAGCGCCTTGGAAAAGCGCAGCTGTCCGGTGCCGGGATCGAACGCGGCGAGGTCCGTGAACGTGCCACCAATATCGACAGCAACGAAACTCATCCCTCGCGCGCGCCCCGTGAAAAAGCGGATGCCCGGCGCGGACGCCGGGCACCCATTTGGTTCAGGCTGCCGCGATCATTGCGGCTGGATGCCGATCTTCTTCATCAGCGTCGTGTATTTCACTTCTTCTTCTTTCATGAACTTGAGCTGATAGTCGCGCGTGCGCTCTTCCGGCGGAAACACCGTGACGCCGATCGCGGCGTAGCGCTTGACGATTTCCGGCTCGGCCAGCGCTTTCTGCAGCGCGTCGTGGAACTTGTTGACGATCGCGTCTGGCGTGCCTTTCGGCATGACGAGGCCGTTCCAAGCAGTTGACACGAAGCCGGGCATGCCTTGCTCGGCGCCGGTCGGCACCCCCGGCAGTGAAGGCTCGCGACGCGTATCAGCGATCGCGATCGCTTTAATATCGCCCTTCTTCACGAGGCCGATGACGCCGTTCGGCTGCTGGCAGGTGTAGTCGACGCGGCCGCCGAGCAGGTCCTGCATCAGCGGCGGCGTGCCGCGATAGGCAACTGCCGTCGGATTGACGCCGACGATTGAGTCGAGCAGCGAGCAGGCGAGATGCGTCATCGAGCCCGGGACCGACATGGGCGAGCGTCACCTTCTTCTCGTTCGCCTTCAGGTAGGCGGCGAACTCCTTGAGGTTATTCGCCGGGATATCCTTGCGGATGACCAGCACGATCGGCGTGGTGCCGGTCAAGCCGACCATCTCGAAGTCCTTGATCGGGTCGTAGCCGAGATCCTTGTACATCGCCGGCGCCGCGGCATGGGTGCCGGGCGATACGGTCGCGAGCGTGTAGCCGTCCGGCGCCGCATGCGCCGCCTTGCGGATGCCGATGGTGCCACCGGCGCCGGTGACGTTCTCGACGATGACGCGCTGGCCCAGGAATCTTGCCGATCTCGTCGGCGGCAACGCGGATGATGACGTCGGCGCCGCCGCCGGCCGTATAGGGCACAATGATGGTGATCGGCCGGGTCGGATAGTCTTCGGCCTTGCCCGGCGACGCGCCAAACGCGAGAGCCGCGGCGAGGCACGCGAACAGCATCGATTTCTTGAACATGGTCGCTTCTCCCTTGATGCTCCTTTTCCGGCCGGTCGTGGCGCCGGCTTCGACTGCCTTGCTTTGCTAAAGTTCGGTCACGGCTTCAGCAGGATCTTGCCGAAGCTCTTGCGCAATTCGATGAAGCGATGCGCTTCGGCGGCATCCTTCATCGGGAAAGTCTTGCTCACAGGCACCTTCAGATCCTTGCTGGCGATGGCGCGGAAGCAGGCTTCGACCGCGGGCCGCAAGGTCTCCGGCCGATTGCCGCGGTAGTGACCGCTCGAATAGCCGATCACGGAGCGGTTGTTGCCGTGCAACTCACTGGTTTTGACCACGCCTGGGCCGCCGCCGGCATTGCCGTAATTGACGTAGCGGCCGAAGGCGCCAAGCACCTCCATGCTGCCAGGGAAGGTGTCGCCGGCGACCGAGTCCAGAATAAGATCGACGCCCTTGCCGCCGGTCGCATCCTTCACGCCAGCGACGAAGTCATTCGACACAAGCACGACGTCAGCGCCGCAATCGCGCGCGATGTTCGCCTTCGCCATGTTGCTGACGGTGCCGATGACGGTCTTGGCGCCAGTCTTCTTGGCAAGCTGCGCCGCCAACGAGCCGACGCCGCCGGCGATCGCGTGAATGAGCACATTTTCGCCGGCTTTGAGATTCGCCGGCGAGATGGATGAGGTTCCAGGCGGTGACCAGCACGACCAGGCCACAGGCCTCCTCGTCACTGACGCCTTCGGGAATGGCGTAGCTCAGCACCGGGCGCGCCAGCGCGATCTCCGCGTAGGAGCCGCCGTCAACGAAGGCGGCGACGCGCTGGCCGACCTTGAAGTTGCGCACATTGGCGCCGACCGCGGCCACGGTGCCGGCGCAGTCGAGGCCGGGCGTGAACGGCACCTTGGCGCCGGGGCGTCCCTTGCGCCACAGCGTGTCGGCAAAATTCACGCTGGTGACGGACACCTTGATGGCGATCTGATCAGGGCTTGGCTGCGGTGCTTCGCTGGTCTTCCATTGCAGCACCGACGCATCGCCAAATTGTTCGATGACGATTGCATCCATTGGGCTTCCTCCACGGCGAATTATATTCGCCGCGCGTTGTCGCAACCAAAGATGAAATGCGCCGCCGCCCATAAAATCTTCTGAAATCAGTTTCCAAGATTCCGAATGGCCTTTTCTTGCGCCCGTTTTTCGGCGCTTTCTCGCACCGCAAGATAAGCGGCCGGTTCCACTGGTTTTCCGGCGGCGAATTGTTCGTCCGGAATCTCCATGCCAGTGTTCGTCCCACGAGCGACGAAGCAACGCGGGCGTCCGACGCCGGATGTCAGCGCAAACATGCGAAGCGCGCGCGGGGCAAGCCCCCGAAACGCGACCTAGGCGAGGATAATGTCATGGCGGGATGGAAACCTAAAACCGAAGTCGAAATCATTGCCGGCACACCGCCAGGCGGCGGAACCGACCGCTCGGCGCGGGCGCTGCTGAAGGCGATCGAGGCCAACAAGCTCATCGACGTGCCGGTGAAGGTGGCCAACATCCCCGGGGCCGGCGGACAGAAGGCGTGGATTCACATCGCCGGGCGCGCCGGCGATCCGAACGTCATCGGCATCAACTCGCCGAGCAACGTCACCGACGTGCTCACCGGTAACATCGAGGCCGAGACCATCCGCAACACGCCGATCGCGATCCTCTACAACGAATACCTGGTGTTCATCTCGCGCTCGGATTCGCCGATCACGAGCGGCGCTGAATTCGTCAAGCGCCTCGCCGCCAATGCCGCCGGCATGGTGCTGTCGCTGTCGACCTCGCTCGGCAATCCGAACCACATCGCGCTCGCCAAGGTGATCCGGCACGCCGGCGCGCCGGTGAAGGCGCCGCAGATCCGGGTGTTCAATTCCGCGCGCGACGTGGTTGCCGATATCGTGGCCGGCCAGTCCGAGGTCGGCATCATCACCGCCGCGAGCGCGGTGCCGGAACTGAAGTCCGGCGAGGTGCGCGCCATCGGCGATGTCGTCGCCGCAGCGGCTGCGTGGCGTGTTCGCCTCGACGTCCGACATGGAAGGAGCAGGGCGTCGATTGCGTCGTTGGCGCCTGGCGCGGCGCCGCCGGCGCCGTCGGCATCAATCCCGAGCAGATCAGGTATTGGCAGGGCGTGCTGTCGAAGGCGGTCGCGACCCAGCAGTGGAAAGAAGAGGCGGAGAAATTCTCCTGGACCGACATGTATACCGACGGCGCCCAGCTCGCCGTCTATCTTCGCCAGGAATATGCCGAGATGAAGGAGATTCTCGGCGCGCTCGGGCTCCTGAAGGTCTGACCCATGGCATGAAGCGGCGCAAATTGGGAACGCTCCCCGTCTCGGCGGTCGCGCTCGGCGCGCCGATCTATGACGTCACGAGCGACGAGGAGATTTCCTCGCTGATGACGCGCGCCTTCGACCTCGGCATCGACCTGATCGACACCTCGGACGCCTATCAGGGCGGCAAGCACGAAGCGGCCGTCGGCCGCGCGCTCGCCGGCCGCCGCGACAAGGCGGTGCTGGCGACCAAATTCGGCAATCTGCGCGACAAGGACGGCAAGCCGGCTGGCGTCAACGGCAAGCCGGCCTACGTGATGGAGGCCTGCGAGCGCAGTCTGAAGACGCTCGAGACCGACGTCATCGATCTCTATTACATCCACCGCATCGATCCGGACGTGCCGATCGAAGAGACCGTCGGCGCCATGGCCGAGCTCAAGCGGCAGGGCAAAATCCGCCACCTCGGCATCTGCGAGGCGGCCCCGGCGACGCTCAAGCGGCGCACACGCGACGCATCCGATCAGCGCGCTGCAGACGGAATATTCGCTGTGGTCGCGCGACCCCGAGGACGAACTGCTCGACGTCTGCGCCGAGCTCAATATCGGCTTCGTCGCCTATAGCCCGCTCGGCCGTGGTTTTCTCACCGGCACCGTGGCCGGCACCGAAGCCATGCCGGCGAACGATCTGCGCCGCGGCCATCCGCGCTTCCAGCCGGACAACATGCGGCGCAACAAGCGCGCTGGTCGATGCGTTGCAGGCGCTCGCCGCGAGGCAGGCTTGCACGGCGGCGCAAATCGCTATTGCCTGGCTGCTGGCGCAGCGGCCCTTCATCGTGCCTGTACCGGGCACCAGGCGCCTTGATTATCTCGAGGCCAACGCCGCCGCGGCGGACATTACGCTGTCGGCAGAGACGCTTGCCGAACTCGACCGTATTTTCGCGCGCGGCGCGGTTGCCGGCGAGCGCTATCCGCCGGCGTTGCTCGCGCGCGTTCACATCTGATCGGAGAACACCATGGACGACATCGGGGTACTGATGGCCGAGCGCGGCGCGTTACGCGCGCTGATCTCGCACTGGGCGGCGCTCGATGCCCAGAACTATGAGACGGTGGTGACCGGCTTTGCCGAGGACGGCGTCTGGCATCGGCAGGGCAAGGAGCTCAAAGGTCCCGGCCATGGTGCGCGCGGCAATGGCCGAACGGCCGAAGGGCGCACGCACCCGCCACGTCGTCAGCAACATGGTGACCACGCTCAAGGGCGATGCCGAGGCGGAGATCGACTTCTATATGACGGTGTTCTCCCATCAGGGCGAAGCCGATGCGCCGCTGCCGGCGCCGATGAACGTGCCGAATTCCGTGGGCCTGACGCGCGCGACTTTGCGCCGCGAGGGTTCGCAGTGGAAAATCACGTCTCTGAAATCGACAGCGACCTTCCAACGTAAATAGACGCGGGGATCGACCATGAAACTTGTGAGCTTTACCGCGGGCGGCAAACCCGGCTTTGGCGCGCTGATCGGCGACGGCATTGTCGAACTGTCACGGCGCACGAAATATCCGACAATGCGGGCCGCGCTCGCGGCCAACGCGATCGACGAGCTGAAGAAGGCGGCGCAAGGAACGGCGCCCGACTACAAGCTCAGCGAGGTGACCTTGCAGACGCCGGTGCCGGATGCCGAAAAGATCATCTGCATCGGCGTCAACTACAAGAAGCACGTCATCGAAGTTGGCCGCAAGATGCCGGAGCAGCCGAGCGTATTCTTCCGCCTGCACAGCTCGCTCGCCGCCAGCGGCGCGCCGATCGTGCGGCCGAAAGTGTCGCAAGCCTACGACTATGAAGGCGAGCTTGCCGCCGTCATCGGCAAGGGCGGCCGCGAGATCAAGCGCGGCGACGCCTTGAGCCACGTCGCCGGCTACACCATTCTCAACGACGGCAGCATCCGCGACTACCAGATGAAGGGCTCGCTGGCGATGGGCAAGAATTTCACCTTCAGCGGCAGCGTCGGCCCTTGCGTGCTCACCGCCGACGAGGTCGGCGACCCGGCGACCTTGACGATCGAGACGCGGCTCAACGGCGAGCGCAAGCAGTATTCCGGCGTCAACGATCTGATCTTCGATATCCCGTTCATCATCGAATACGTCTCGGCGGCGATCCCGCTGTCGCCCGGCGACATCATCGCCACCGGCACGCCGGACGGCGTTCAGCACGGCAAGCCTGAGCCGAAGTGGATGAAGCCGGGCGACGTGCTCGAGATCGAGGTGCCGAAGATCGGCGTGCTGCGCAACACCGTGGTCGACGCCGCGCCGTAGCGGACAAGGCGCGGCGCTAGACCTCCGCCAAGGCCTTCGCCTCCCGTTTGCGGGCCGACGCTGGTGCCGCGGCGACCGGCGAGGGCTGGTCGGCGAGGCTCGCGCCATGCGTCTTGGCGTATTCGCGCAGTTCGGTCTCGATCAGCGCGAACATGTCGCGCGCCGCCGGCAGCAGCGTCTGGCCCTTGCGCGTGGCGATGCCGATCGAGCGTGACACGACAGGATTGGTGAGCTGCACGAAGGCCATGTCGGTCGCCGACGGCGGCCTGCGTCAGCCGCGGCAGCACCGTGATGCCGATGCCCTGGCGGATGCAGTTCATGATCGAAAGGCGGCTCGACACCATCACCGCGACATTGTTCTCGACCCACTGGCCGAGGCCGCGGCTGTAGATGGTTTCGAGAGCGTCGTTGCCGATCAGCGAGCGCTTCGCGAGCACCTTCCAGGTGGCGCGGCGCCTGCCGCGCGCCAGCGGGTCGTCGCTGCGACACACGATGCCGAAGGTGTCGATGGCGACCGGATGGAAATCGAGTTTGGGGTCGTCGCCGAGATGCGACACGACGGCGATGTCGGCGAGGCCGTCGCTGACCATCTGGCGCGCCTGGCGCGACCGCTGGTCGATGACGCGCACGGTGACGTTGCCGTGCGTGCGCATGAAGCGGCCGAGCACGCCGGAGAACCACTCCTCGGCGAGGAACGGCACGACGGCAACGGTCAATAGGCCGCGCTCGGCGCGCGCCATCTGGCGCACGTCACGCACGACGCGGTCATGCGTGCGAAGCAGTTCGGCAAAGAGCGGCGCCAAAGTTTGCCCGAGCGGGGTCAGGCGGGCGCGCTGGCCCTTCTCGAACAACGGCGCGCCGACTTGCTGCTCGAGTTCGGCCATCGCGGTCGAGACCGCGGCCGCCGAGCGGAAGGTCGCCGCGGCGGCGGCGCGAAAACTGCCGCTTTCCGCGGCGATGACGAACTGGCGCATCTGCTGGATACGCAAGGTGTCGTTCATGGGCGCTTTCCCGGGGTGTTTAATTTTTCCGAAGGTTAGGCCCGTAAGTTGAATTTTGCAAAAGGTTGGGAAAGCGGCCCAATAAAGCCCTGCCACGAGGATATGAGCGAACCGACGCCGGTGGCACGGTCACCCGCGGACCAGTTTCGAGGCGCTTTCCCCGAGATGACGACTGTCGAGCCGGCCGGCTTCAGGCGAGCGCGCGGGTCGTCTCGTCGAACAATTCGTCGACGCTGTAGCGGCGCGGAATGAGCTTCTGGTCCGCGGCGATGGCGATGATCGATTCCAGCGCAGGGCGGTTGGGCTCGACGCCGAACTTGAGCGCGCCGGCGTTCTTGTTGCCGGCGCGCACCGCAACGGCGTCGCTTCCTTGATCAGGCGGAACAGTTCGCGCACCACATCGGGTCGCGTGCGCACAGCTCGCTGCGGATCACCAGCATGTGGTTGATCGGGTAGCCGTGCTTGGCGGCCCAGGCTTTGGCCGCCGCCTCGTAGTCGGGGATCAGGTGCTCGAGCGTCGGGTCGGGCAGCTTGTCGCCGACGACCGCCGCGTCGATCTCGCCGTCGAGCAGCATCTGCGCGATGTTCTTGCCGGCCGGCGCTCGCTCGACGAAGGATCGGGATCGGTGAATTCGGCAAGGTGCGGATCCTCGAAGGTGACCCAGTGCACCGAATTGAGATCGACGCCGTATTGTTCCTTGAGGATGCCGCGCATCCACACGCCGGTGGTCACCGTGTAGGCGCGGACGCCGACGCGCTTGCCGGCAAGGCCGGCGGGCGTCAGCTTCCCGCGCTCGGGATTATACGCAATGGTATGGTGCTGGCCGCGCGCCACGATCACGGCCGGCAACAGTACGTAAGGCTTGCCGTAGGTCTTGGCCTGCAGATAGGTGACGATTGCGAGCTCGCCGGCGTCGAACTTGTGCTCGCGCACGATCGGCTTGAAGCCGGTATTGGCGACCTTGTTCTCGGCGAAGGTGAAATCGACGAGGTCGGAGCGTAGCTCGCCCGATTTCAGCGCCGCCGTGATCGGCATAGTCGCCGAGCAGCGTGAACAGATTGATCTTGTCGCGGCATCGCCGCAACGATCCTTTCTGCTTTGTCGCTGGGCTTGCTCAGGCGGCGTCTGGCGCTCAGGCCGACCGCCTTGAGGCGCCCGGCAAGCCGCGGGTAGACCCGCAGCGCATTGCCGGCGAAAATTTTGGCGCGGTCCTCGGCGCTGAGCCAGCCGACCTTGTCGAGATACTTCTTGGTGTCGTCGAAGTCGTGGCCGGTCATCGGGTCGATGCCGCGCACCGCGCCGACCATTTCCGAGGCGAACAGGATGTTCTCGATCGGGACCACCTTGGTCAGCAAGCTCGATGCCGGGCAGGTGGTAGACGCAGGTGTCGAAGATAGACGTTCTTCAGCAGGTGCTCCTTCAGCTCCGGCTTGCCGTTGTTCAGCGCCAGCCCGCGGTAGCGGCCCCAGTGGAACGGCACCGCGCCGCCGCCATGCGGGATGATGAACTTCAGCGTCGGGAAATCCTTGAACAGGTCGCCCATGATCAACTGCATGAAGGCGGTGGTGTCGCCATTGATGTAGTGGGCGCCGGTGGTGTGGACGCACGGGTTGCACGACATGCTGACATGGATCATGGCCGGCACGTCGAGCTCGACCATCTTCTCGTAGAGCGGATACCAGGAGCGGTCGGTGAGCGACTGCGTCTTCCAGAAGCCGCCGGAGGGATCGGGATTGAGGTTGCAGCCGACGAAGCCGCAGTTGCGTGACGCAGCGCTCGAGCTCGGCGGCGCAATTGGCCGGCGACACGCCCGGCGACTGCGGCAACTGGCAGACGCCGATGAAGTTCTTCGGATAGAGCGTGCAGACGCGGTGGATCAGGTCGTTGCACAGCCGCGACCATTCCATGCTGGTCTGCTCGTCGCCGATGTGATGGCCCATGCCGGCGGCGCGCGGCGAGAAGATGGTGAGGTCGGTGCCGCGCGAGCGCTGCAGCTTGAGCTGGGCGCCTTCCAGGCTCTCGCGGATCTGATCGTCGCTGATGCCGAGATTGCCCGGGGCAGAGATGCTCGTGGCGGGCCGGCGGCCTCGGTCTGCTTCTTGCGGAAATCGTGCAGCTGCTGCGGCTCGGTGGTGTAGTGGCCGTGGCAATCGATGATCATGTCGTTTGCTCCAGTGGTGATGCCGGCTCAGCGCCGATAGACGCCGCGCGTCTCGGCGAACATATCGTCGACCGGGAGCGGGCTCGGGATGAGCTTCTGCTGATAGGCGTATTTGGCGATGAGTTCCAGGCTCGGCCGGTTGGCCTCGATGCCGAACGGCGTCGGATCGGGATTTGGCGGCGGCCCGGCCAGCCGCTTGCCCTCGCGCAGAATCGCCACAATTCGCGCGCGGTGTCGGGGTCGGCGCGCGACGTCCTCGGTGCGCATGACGACGAGGTGGTTGATCGGCACGGTCTTGTGCTTCTCGTACCAGCGCTCGGCTTCGGCCTGCGGATCGCCGAACAGGCGGCCGCAGGCGCGGGTCGTCCGAAGATTCGCCGAGCACGGCGTCGAGCTCGCCGTCGATCAGCATCGGCACAATCTTCTTGCCCGCCGGCGCACGCACGGTCGTGTCTCGATATTCGGCGACGTGCGGATCCTCGAACGTAACCCATTCGATGCTGTCGAGATCGACGCCATAATCGTTCGGCAGGATGCCGCGCAGCCAGGCGCCGGTCGTGGTGGTGAAGGAGCGGATGCCGACGCGCTTGCCGTTGAGGTCGGACGGCTTCGATCTCGCCCTTGGTGACGTTGTAGATCGCGTAAGGCTGCTGGAAGCGCGCGGTCATGGTGGCCGGCAACGGCACCAGCGGCTTGCCCGTGTGCGCGCGCGAGCAGATAGGTGACGACCGCCATTTCCGAGAGATCGTATTTGAGGTCGCGGATCATGCCCTTGAAGCCGTCCCAGACCGGCACGATCTCGGTGAATTCGAGGTCGAACAGGTCCGAGCGCACCGCGCCGGATTTCAGCGGCGCGGTGCAGCGGATAGGTGCCGAGCAGCGATCTTGCAGCGTTCGGTGCGGCATGATCGTGCAGCTACTTCAGCGAACGGATAGAGCGTCAGCGCGGTCTTGCCGAAGACCCAGTCCTGGTCGCTCGCCTTGGCGAAGGAGAACGCCTTCTGGGCCGCGGCCAAGATTTCCTTCATGGTGCCGACCGAGTTCGGGAAGTTGGAGCCCCAGGCGACGCGCTCGGCGCCGAAGGTGCTGACGACCTTGCCGAAGTACGATGCCGGCGTCGCCCTTGCCCCAGCTTTTCACGCTGACATTGACCGGCGTGATCTTGAGGAAGATCTGCTTGTACTTGGCGAGCTCCCAGAACGGGTCGGCGGCCTTGTAGGGCGGTCCGTCTTCGTAGGGCGCGCGCGCCAGATGATCGACGATCATTGTGATCTTGGGGAAGCGATCCATGATCTGACTTGAACAGCGGAATGCCCTCCTGCTTCATCTGCATGCAGACCGGGATGTTCTTGGCCTGGGCGTGCTCCCAGAACGGATAGCTCTTGGGATCGGCGAAACCAGGTGGCCTGGCCGGGCAAGCGTCGAGCCGGTGGTGAACAGGCGCATGCCGGTGCAGCCGCGGCCGAGCCAGTAGTCGAAGGTCTTGACCGCGTCGGGCGCCAGCACGTCGATCGAATAGACGCCGGTGAAGCGCTGCGGCACCGCGGCCACCGCGTCGGCAACGTAGCTGTTGTCGTAGCCGTAGGCGGTCGAGGAATGCACGATCGCCGCCTTGGCGACGCCCGCTTCATCCATAGCGTCGAGCAGCATCTGGTAGGTCGTCGGCCGCTCGGTCGACCAGGCCGACTGCTTGCCGCCGAGCGGAGCCAGCGGATACTTCTTGGTGTCCGGCGAGACGATGTGCGGATGGATATCGATGATCGTTGACATGAGTTGTTTCCCGGTTTGGCGCCAAGCGCCTCAAGGATCGATGTTGACGAAGATGCGGTCGAGCGCGGGGCGCGACGGGATCAGTTCCTGCTGCAGCGCGTAGGTCACGAGCGCTTCGATGCTCGGCCGGTTGGCCGCGATGCCGTAGGGCAGCGGGTCGCTCATCAGCGAGAAGAAGCCGCGGTAGCGCTTGTCCTCGGGGGCATCGCCTTTGCCGAGCCGCAGGTCCTCGAGATAGGCGAGCTTGGCCTTGGTGAAGGCGCTCATCATCGCCGCCGGCAGCCACGGGCAGCGCGCCAGCACTTCGTCCTTGACCACGATCAGGCCGTGGATCGGGTAGATGCCGGTGCGGCGGTACCAGTCGGCCTCGACCTGCTCGACGTTGGCGATCAGCTCTGGATAGGTGCCGGTGTCCTTGCCGGTCGGCGCGTTCATGTCCCAGTTGGCGATCGGCGGGCCGGAGCGGCCGACGCCGGCGGGCCCGGTGAAGCCGGCCTGGATCTCGCCCGCGGCCATCATGCTCTGCAGCGACTTGCCTTGCGGCGCGTGCACTACATTGGGCGGCAGTACCAGCGAGGTGACGTGCTCCTCGTCGTCGACCACCCAGGTCACCTTCGAGGAATCCATGCCGTATTCGTTGATGAAGATGCCGCGCGTCCACACGCCGGTCGTCACCGAATAGGCGCGCACGCCGACCTTTTTGCCCTCGAGATCCTTGGGATTGCGGATGCCGGCGTCGGGCCGCACGACGAAACCGCCGTGATGGAAGCGGCGCATCAGGAAGATCGGCAGGGCGATGTAGGGCGCGCCGCGGGCGCGGGCGATCATGTAAGTGGTCGGCGCCATCTCGCAGATGTCGAACTCGAGATCGCGCACCATGCGCCGGAAAGCGGCGATGATCGGCGTGACCTCGACAAAGTCCGGATCGACGCCTTCGATCGGGATGCTGCCGTTCTTGATCGCGCGCGTGTGGCCGTAGCTGCGCGATGGCAATCTTCAGCCGTGGCCGCTGCGCCCCCTTGGGGGCAGCGGCGCTCATTGCTTGCACGTTCACGTCGAACCCTCGCTGGTACGTTCTACTGCTTGGGGATGCCAGCTTTGTCGATGACGGCGGTCCACTTGGCGATGTCGGCCGTGAATCGGTTCGTTCATCTGCGCCGGCGTGACCACCATCGGCTCCATGCCGAGCCCCGCCATCCGCTCTTTCACATCGGGCATCTGGAGCACGGCGTTGATCTCGGTGTTGAGCTTCTTGACGATGTCTTGCGGAACACCGGCCGGGCCCGACAGCGCATTCCAGCTGGTCACGACATAGTCCGGATAGCCGCTATCCTTGACCAGTCGGCACGCCGGCAAGCTGCGGGTTCGGATGCTCGCCCGAGGTGGCAATGACCTTGAGCTGCTTGCTGTTGATCATCGGCCGCATCGGCGCGAGATAGTCGAAGCCGACGTCGACTTCACCGCGCAGCAGCGCGGTGACGAGGTCGGGCGTGGTGCGATAGGTCACCAACGCGACCTTCGCGCCGGTGGTCTGGCGGAACATCTCGGCCGACAGGTTCTGCGTGCTGCCGACATTGATGGCGCCGAAGTTGAGCTTGCCCGGGTTCTCCTTGGCATAGGCGACGATCTTGGCGACGGTATCGAGCTTGGAATCTGCCTTGGTCACGAGCAGCATCTCGAATTGCGCCAATCCTGCGACCGAGGTGAAATCCTTGCGCACGTTGTAGGGCGGGGCCTTGAACAGCGCCTCGGAGATGGTCGAGCCGTTGCCGGTGAGGAACAGCGTGTAGCCGTCCGCCGGCGATTGGAGTGCGGCCTTGGCGGCGACCACGCCGCCGGCGCCGGGCCGGTTGTCGATGAAAAAGTTCTGGCCCAGCCTGTCGCTGAGCTTCTGCGCGACGAGGCGTGAAGTGACATCCGCAACGCCGCCCGGGCCGTAAGGCAGAATGATGCGGACCGGCTTGTCCGGAAATTTGCTCTGCGCATAGGCAGGTCCGAGCAGGGCAAAGCCGGCAATGGCGAGCGCGGAAAGGCTTTGGCAAAGGGTGAATGGGCGCATAGTCGTTTCCTCCGTGCGGCTCTGGGCGCAAATCGAGCGATCTTTCCGATCATTTCGCCGCGGCCGGATCATTGCGCTTCGCGTCGCGAAGTCCATTCCGATTAGCCTCACGTTTTGATATAGAATTCGTCATCTAAGCCGCGCTGGCCCACATGAACCGCTTACTTGCAGCGTTTTTACGGGGCCGGCGGCTCATACGGGAAAAGTGTCGGATGATCGATTTCAGGCTGTTGCGCCATTTTTCGTACTTCCTGGCCGTCGCCAACGAGCAGCATTTCGGCAAGGCGGCCAAGCGGCTCGGCATGTCGCAGCCGCCGCTCAGCCAGCAGATCCAGGTGCTGGAACAGTCGCTCGGCGTGCGGCTGTTCGAGCGCTCGCGGCGCGGCGTGCGGCTGACGCGCGAGGGCGCCGCGATCCTCGGGCCGGTGCAGCGCTTCATGGAGCACGCGCAGCGGCTGCAACTCATGGTCAACGACGCGCGGCCAGGGCCGCAGCGACATCGTCACCATCGGCGCGATCAATTCGGCGCTGTTCGACGTGATGCCGCAGCTCATGCGCATCGCCAAGCAGCGCTTTCCGGACCTGTCGCTGTCGATGAGCGAGATGAAAAGCTCGGAAGCCCTGTCCGCGGTCAGACCGGCGAGATCGACATCGCCTTCGCCCGGCTCGACGACCGCGTCTCGACGCTCGAGGTTCGCCCGATCGTGCAACGATCATCTGGTGCTGGTGCTGCCGGCGGATCATCCGCTCACCGCGATGAACCGTGTTCACATCGGCGCGCTTGCCGACGAGATTTTCGTGCTGCCGCCGCGCGAATCGAGCCCGAGCTATTTCGACCAGATCACCAGCGCCTGCCGGGCCGCCGGCTTTTCGCCGCGGGTGCAGTTCGAGGTGAGCTCGGTGGTGTCGCAGATCGCCTATGTCGGTTGCGGCCTTGGCATCGGCATGGTGCCGAGCCGATCGATGCGTTTCGGCGGGGGCGACGTCGTGTTCCGGCCGCTGGTCGAGACGGTCAACGTCGTCAGCATCGCCGCGGCGTGGAATCCAGAGCGCCGCAAGGACCTGGTGCCGGAGATCATCACTATCGCGGCGAGCATCGGCGCCGATCGTGTGGCGGTGCCGATCCGCACGCGCCCGGCGGCAGCGCGCGCGCTCAAGCAGGATGACTTTTTCTTCGAATTGTCATCCCGCTTGAGCTCTTTGTTTGAGCATGATCTATTCCGAAAACCGCTCCACACTTTTCGGGATCATGCTCTAGTGCGGCGCAGCACGCCTCGCTTGGGCGCAGCCGATATATCTCCGCTATCGTGCGCAGGCGCAGATTGTCTTGGACAGGCCGGGCGCCGATGCTGTCTGTAGTCTACTGGCCTTTTCTCCAAAACCACGGACAGGCAGCCATGACCGCGCCCTATCAGGATATCAAAGACGAATTGCTGGAGCACGGAACCTCGACCTTGTGCGAGGCGTCGGGCTTGCCTTGCGCACTTGATTACGCGCTGCGGCCGGTGTGGCCGGGCGCGGCGGTCGCCGGTCCCGCTTATCCCGTACGCTGCGCGCCGGGCGACAATCTCGGCATTCATATCGCGCTCGATGCGATGCAGGCGGGCTATGTCATGATTGTCGATGCCTCGGGCTACATCGCCGGCTATTGGGGCGAGGTGCTGAGTGTCGGCGCGCAGGCGCGCGGTGTCGCCGGGCTGGTGATCGACGGCGGCGTGCGCGACATCGCGGCGCTCGAGCGGCGCAAGTTTCCGGCCTTCGCGCGCGGTGTCGGCATGCGCGGCACGGTGAAGCACCACGCGCCGTCGGTCGGCGAGCCGATCGTGATCGCGGGAGTTCTGGTGTCGCCGGGCGATCTCATCGTCGCCGATGGCGATGGCGTGCTGTCGATCCCGCAGGCGCAGGTGACGCGGACGCTGGAGAACGCTCGCAAGCGCACCGAGAAGGAAGCGGTCACCATGAAGCGGCTGCAATCGGGCGAGACCACGCTCGAGCTGCTCGGGCTTGACGGCGCAGCGCAAGCGCTGAGACGTCACACTAGCGCCGCCGGATGCGCTCCGCCGCGTGCTCGGCGACCATCAGCGTCGGCAGATTGGTGTTGGCGCTGGGCAGGATCGGCATCACCGAGGCATCGACGACGCGCAAGTTCTCGACGCCATAGACGCGGCAGCCGGCATCGACCACGGCCCTTGGGTCGTCCTTGCGGCCGATGGCGCAGGTGCCCGCCACATGCGCCATGGGGGCGGCGGCGTGAAAGAATTTCGTCGTCGCTGACGGTGGCCTTGCCGTTGCGGTTGGACAGCCAGCGTCCGGGGCGGATGGCGCGGCCGATAATCGGACGCTGCAACGCCGGCGGTGCATCGAGCACGCCTTTGGCGAGCGCCGCGATCACCGCGCCGGCAAGGCCCGGCCGGTTGAACTGATTGAGCGCCATCACCGGCGGCAGCAGGAAGGCATCGGAATAGGTCGCCGCCACCGCGGGGTCCTGCAACAGCGCTCTCGGCCTGGCGCGCCGCTTTCACGAGGCGCGAGCGGTCGCGCACATCCGACAGCATGTTGAATTCGATGCGCGGCGGCCGCTCCGCCTGCGGGCCATCAATGGTGACCTGTCCGCGCGAGAACGGCGAATAAAGCGCAGCGCCCATCATGCACAGCCCGGTGCCGAAGGGGCGGGGGCTCACGCGTCCGATCAGGAACAGCAACAGGTCGCTCGCCGGCGCGCCTGCCTCGCGCGAGGACAGGCGAATGCCGGCGATGGCGAAGCGGCGCAAATGCGCGGCGAGCCGCAAGCTCGGCGGCATGGTTAGCGCAAAATGCAGGTAGACGTGGTTCTGCAAGTTCTGCCCGACGCCGGCGCGGTCGACGGCAACGGCGATGCCGGCTTTCCGCAACGCTTCCGCCGGCCCGATGCCGGAGCGCAACAGCAGCGCCGGCGAATGAATGGCGCCGGCGCTGACGATCACCTCGCGGGCCAAAATCGTCTGCGCGCCGTTTGGACCGTCGACGGTCACGCCGGTGACGCGATTGCCGCTGATCTTGAGCGCAGTGACGCGCGCCTGCGTCAGAAGTGCAAGATTGCCGCGGCGGCGCACCTCGTTGCCGAGATAGCAGCGGGCGCTGCTGGCGCGGCCGCCGTCGTCCTGGCTCAGCGGCATAGCGAAGAAACCGTCGCCCGGCTGCTCGTTGATGTCGTCGATCTGCGCAAGTCCGCGCTCCTTCGCCGCCGCAGCCACGGCCTCCGCAAGCGGCGGCCATTCGCCGCGCGGCACGCGCGCGATCGGCATCGGCCCCGGCCCGCGGTTCGGCCGTGGCCGGCCTGAATCGTTTTCCAGGCGGCGATAGGTTTCCCTCACGTCATCCCAGGTCCAGCCCTCGGCGCCGGCCGCGGCCCAGGCATCGAAATCGGCCGGCATGCCGCGCAGCGCCCACAGCCCCATGACGCTCGAGCCGCCGCCCATCACGCGCGCTTGCGGAAAGGGGTAGAGACCGCCGCCGGCGGTACGCACCGCTTGCAGGCCGGGCCAGAAATAGTCGCCGTTGAGCGACGACGCCGGGAAGGTGTCCGCAATATCGGCCGGGACCGCGTCCGGCGGCGTATCGCTGCCGGCTTCGATCAGCAGCACGCGCGTTGCGGGGTCTTCGGACAGTCGCGAGGCGAGCACCGCGCCGGCGCTGCCGCCGCCGACGATAATGAAATCGGGATTGTCCATAGCCCGGCTTGTCACTGCGACGCCTTCGGCGAGGCGACACTCGCGGAAAGCACAAAGCAGCGGCCAATGTCAAAGCCGCAATCCCAGGCGCGATCCTGCAGCGCGGCAGAACCGAGAGCTAGAGCCGGTTCAGCTCGTAGTCCTCGAGCGAATAGCCGAGCAGCGATAGGCCCTCCTCGAGGAAGTCGCCGAGCTGCGGCATGCCGAGCAGATAGGACGCGGTGCGCTGATTGTGGGCGCGCGCGGCTTCGGCGCGGACCTCCGCCCAGTCCTGGGCGGCGTAGTCCTCGCGCCCAAGCCAGGCGAGCGCGACGAGATCGATCTGCTCGTCCTCGCTCATCGCATTGATGAACGAGGTGAGCTCCGCGACCACGGGATCGTCCTCATGGTCCTCGAGAACGGCAACGTCGTTGTCGTCGGATGGATTGGAGCCGGGGTCGGGCTCACTGACCGCGTCCTTGGCGTCGAACTCGCGTGCCTTGACGATGATGAAGAACACTTGCTCCGGAGAGATCGTCAGCACGTCGGTGCCTGCATCCGCCTGCGCGTTGATTGTTTCGGCCATGGCCTCACCTGTCGATTTTGAACATTTGCATTTATCGCCCAGCGGACCGTCGAGGCCCTTGCGGTAGATCAAGAGCGCGTAAGGCTACCGGGCGCCCAGCTTCTTCGCATTGCCGCGAGTTGCCGCGGCCTTGCGTTTTCGGCGCGCGCGCACCGCGGCCTGCGCTTTCTTGATGTTCTTGAGTTGCGCGCGGCGCATCGCCGGCGTCGGCTTCTCGCGCTCCGGAATGTCGCGCCGCGGCTTGGCCTTGAAGCGGTCGCCGCCGACATGGATCGGGACCGAGCCGAGGCTCTTGAGCAGCTTCTCGGCTTCGACGCTGTCGGCGACCAGCCGGTCGTTCTCGACATGGGCGTGCGTCTTCTCAATAAGCCACTTCTGGGTATCCCACGAGCCGTTGGCGCGCTGGCCGGCGAGCCGTTCGACGCCGCCGGGGGCGCCGATGTCCTGCACGCGGAAGGTGACGAACTCGCGTGCCGGGCGGATCTCGATGTGAAAGAAATGGCCGCTGCTGCGCGTGCCGGGCTTGGGCCTGCGTCGGCCGGCGTCGGGTTTTGTTGCCATGATGGACTCCCTACAATTTTTCAGAGTAGGGGCGTGCAGCCACAACTTCTTGATTTGCCTCAAACCGGCTTGGCACCGGACAGCATCGCGAAAATCCGGTCGGGCTTCAGGGGCAAAGCGTAGAAGCGCACGCCGGTTGCGTCGCGCACGGCGTTGGCAAGCGCGGCGCCGACCGGATTGTAGGGGCTTTCACTCATCGACTTGGCGCCGAACGGCCCGAGCGTGTCGGCCGTGTCGGCAAACAGCACCTCGGTGCGCGGCACGTCGCCGAAGGCGGGCAGGTGGTAGTGGCGGAACGTCGGGTTGCCGACGCGGCCCTCGGCGTCGATGACGACCTCCTCGAACAGCGCCGCGCCGAGGGCCTGCGCCACGCCGCCTTCGACCTGGCCGCGGCACTGCATCGGGTTGATGACGAAGCCGGCATCGGCCGCCTGCACGCTCTTGAGGATGCGGATTTCGCCGCTGACCGGGTTCACGGCGACGCGGAAGCCCTGGACGTTGAACGCGACCGAGCGCGGGATGCCGGTGGTGTGGCCTTTGCCGGCGAGCGTGACGCCGAGGCCCGCCGCTTCCTTGTGCAGCTCTGTGAGCGGCACGCGCCGCGCGCCGCTCAGCACCGAGTCGGCCGCGAGCTTGCAGTCTTTGCGGTCGGTCCTGGTGTATTCGGCCGCGAACAGCAAGAGCTTGTCGCGCAGGTCTTCGGCCGCGAGCTGCGTGGCGCGTCCGGCGATCACCGTGCCGGTCGAGCCATAGGCGCCGGTGTCGTGGCCGCCGTGGTCGGTGTCGGACGCGCTGAGCCGGATCTTGTCCGGCACGGTGCCGAGCGCGGTAGCGGCGACCTGGACATGCACGGTCGCCGTGCCGTTGCCGAATTCGGCGGTGCCGACGGTCAAGTCGTAGGCGCCGTCGGCGCGCAGCGTCGACGACAGAATCGGAAAAGTGCCCGCCGGGCGGCACGGTGTCGATCATGGTCAGGGCCGTGCCTTCGCCGACGTGCCAGCCGGTCGGGGGGCGACGCCCGTCGCCGCGGGCGAGCGCGCGCATCGACCAGATCGAGGCACTGGTCGAGCCCGTAGCTGCCGTAGATCACGTCGTCATGGACTTCACCGGTGCGACAGCATCGGCGTCGCCCGGCCGCACCACGTTGCGGCGGCGGAATTCGAGGCCGTCGATGCCGATCGCGCGCGCCAGTTCGTCGATCGCGGATTCGACGGCAAAACTCGTCTGCGGCAGGCCATAGCCGCGGAAGGCGCCGGCCGGCACGGTGTTGGTGTAGGCGGCGTAGCCGTCGACTTTCTTGTTCGGGCAGCGATAGACGGAAATGCTCTCCGCGCAGGCATGCTCGAGCACCGGCGCGCCGTGATTGCCATAGGCGCCGGTGTTGGAAACGACGCGCATCTGCAGCGCGGTCAGCGTGCCGTCGCGCTTGGCGCCGGCCTTGACGTGCACGCGCATCGGGTGGCGCGTGGTGGCGCCGATGAACTGCTCGTCGCGGGTGAATTCGAGCTTGACCGGGCTTGCCGGTCTTGAGCACGGCAAGGGCGACGATGTCCTCGACCAGCATCTCCTGCTTGGCGCCGAAGCCGCCGCCGACGCGTTCGCAGAACACGCGCACCTTGTCGGCATCGAGGCCGAAGATGCGAGCGATCTCCAGCCGGGTGAGGAACGGCACCTGCGTGCTGGCGCGGATATTCAGCCGGCCCTTGTCGTCGATCCAGCCGATGGCGCAATGCGTCTCCAGATGCGCGTGCTGCACGCGCGGCACGTAATAGGTGCCTTCGTGGATGACGTCGGCTGCGGCAAAGCCCTGCGTCGACGTCGCCGATGCCGCCGTGAACCTCGGCGACGATATTGCGTTGCGGCGTTGGGGATGCGCGCCTCCGGCCCCTTGTCGTGCACCACCGGCGCGCCCGGCGCCATGGCTTGTTCCGGGTCGAACACCGCGGGCAGAATGTCGTAGTCGACGACGAGCTTGCGGCAGCCTTCCTCTGCGGCGCCTTCGCTATCGGCGACGACTGCGGCGACGCGCTGGCCGATGAAGCGCACGACGCGGTCGAGCACCAGCGTGTCGTCGGCATCGATCAGCCGGTTTTCGTGGCGCGCGGTGGAGAAGGCGATCTTCGGCGCGTCCTCATGCGTCAGCACGGCACGCACGCCGGGGACGGCGAGCGCCGCATCCTTCTCGATGCCGCGGATGCGGGCATGCGGCGTGCGGCGAGCGCAGGAGCTTCATGTGCAGCAGGCCGTCGATCGCGACATCGAGGGTGAAGCGCGCTGTGCCGGTGACGATGTCCGGACCTGCCGGCGCCGGCACGCTGCGGCCGCAGGCGTCGCCGGCTCGGCGCCTTCTCGATTTCGTGCATGCCGGCGATCGCGTCCTCGATCGGCGCGATAGCCGGTGCAGCGGCAGAGATTGCCCTTGAGCGACCGGCCGAGATCGGCGCTGCTGCGCCTGGTTGAGCGCCGCCGCGGTCATGATCATGCCGGCGGTGCAGAAGCCGCATTGGAAGCCCTGCGCGTCGAGGAAGGCGCGCTGCATCGGGTGCAGCTCGTTGCCGCTGCGCGAGCCCCTCGATGGTCGTCACCTCGCGGCCCTCGGCGCGGAACGCGGGCACCAGGCAACTGTGCACCGGCTCGCCGTCGAGCCAGCACCGTGCAGGCGCCGCAATCGCCGGCGTCGCAGCCTTTCTTGACGCCGAACCAGCCGAGCTGGCGCAGGAAGGTGCGCAGGCATTGGCCCGGCGCCGGCTGCTCGGAGAATTGCTCGCCGTTGACGCGGATAGCTCACGACGCGGCCCCGAGCTCGCGGCGGATCTCTTCGGCGAAGTGCAGCGTCATGTGCCGGCGCCAGGCGGGCAGGCCGTGGATGTCGTCGTACCAGGCCGGTCACGGCGCGCTCGATGTGCGTGCGCAAGGCGGCGGCGTCCGGCATGGCAGCGAAGGCGAGCGTCACCGGGCGCGGCGTCGATGCAGTGACGGTGAGGGCAAAGGCGCCGTCGGCGGCGCGCGTGCCGATCACCAGCGCGCCGGAGCGGCCGAAGGGCGCGAGCGAAATCTGCCGGAACGCCGTGCGCCGCTTCAGTGCCGCGGCCGGAAGAGTGATGGAGCGCAGGAGCTCGCCGGGCTTGAGCGCGTTTTGCAGCGGCCCGAGGACGAAATCGGCAACCGCGATCTGCCGCTCGCCGCCGTCCGCCGCCCACAGCGTGCAGACGCCGTCGAGCGCGGCGGTGAGCGAGATCATCGGGCCCGGCCGGCAGCGACATGCAGATGTTGCCGCCGACGGTCGCCGCGTTCCAGATCTTGAACGAGGCGAGGAAGGCGCGCGCAGCATTGGCCGATCAGCGGCGCCGCGATCCAGTCGACCGGGAGCGGCGAAGCCGTCGAGCTGGGCGATGGTGCAGGTGGCGGCGATGGTCGAGGCCGCTAGCGTCGGCCGTCGAGCGGCTCCCAGCCGAGCCCGCCGAGATCGATCAGCCGGGTGAGCTTGTCCTGCGGCTCGGAAAAGAGCCACGTGCCGCCGCCGAGGAAGGCGTCGCCGGCGCGCGGCGTCGGCAGCTCATCACGGCTGCGCGGACGTGCCACGTGTTGAATCGTGTTCAGGTCCATGCGCGCAGCCGGTTGTGCTGAAGGGCGTAGCCCCATACTCCGTTCGTTCCCGCGCAAGCGGGAATCCAGGGCGGCATGTTCGGAGTTTGTTGCTCCTGGGTCCCCGCTTCCGCGGGGACGAGCGGGGGATAAATCTGGTCCTGCACTTGCAGGGCCCTGTAAGGTTGACGGGGGGATGAGGGAAACCGGAAATGACCGACGCCATCTGGATCAAGGACCCGCTGGCGATCCTCGCCGACGGTGCGGAGCGTGGGCTCGTCGTCGAAGGCGGCCGCATCGTCGAACTGGTCGGCAAGGGCAGCGAGCCGAAGACCAAGGCGGCGGCGTTCGAGGCCGGCGAGCACGTCGTCCTGCCGGGCCTCATCAACACGCATCATCATTTCTACCAGACGCTGACGCGCGCGACGCCCGCCGCACTCGACCGCGAGCTGTTTCCCTGGCTCAAGGCGCTTTATCCGATCTGGGCCAAGCTGACGCCCGAAGCGCTCGATCTGGCCGCGACCGTGGCCATGGCCGAGCTGATGCTGTCCGGCTGCACGACGACGACCGACCACCATTACGTCTTTCCGGCCGGGCTCGAAGACGGCATCGACATCGAAATCGCGGCGGCGAAACGCCTCGGCCTGCGCGTCCTGGTGACGCGCGGCTCGATGAACCTCTCCGAGCGCGACGGCGGCCTGCCGCCGGACAGCGTGGTGCAGGACGAGGACACCATCCTCGCCGACAGCGAGCGGCTGATCGGCCGCTATCACGAGCGCGGCGAGGGCGCGATGGTGCAGGTGGCGCTGGCGCCATGCTCGCCGTTTTCCGTCACCACCTCGCTGATGCGCGCGACCGCCGCGCTTGCCGAGAAGCGCGACGTGCGGCTGCACACGCATCTCGCCGAGACCGAGGACGAGAACCGCTTTTGCCACGAGCTCTACAAATGCCGGCCGCTCGACTATCTCGACGATTGTGGCTGGCTCAACGGCCGCACCTGGCTCGCGCACGGCGTTCATTTTGCCGCCGACGAGATGCCGCGGCTGGCCAAGGCCGGCGTCTCGATCAGCCATTGCGCCTGCTCGAACCAGACACTCGCCTCGGGCTGCTGTCCGGTGTGCGATCTCGAAGCCGCGGGCGTTGCCATCGGCCTCGGCGTCGACGGCTCCGCGTCGAACGATGAATCCAATCTGATGCAGGAGGTGCGCGCCGCCTTCCTGCTGCAGCGCGCCCGCTACGGTGTCGGCAAAGTGAGCCACAAGGACGCGCTGCGCTGGGCGACGCGCGGGTTCGGCGGCTTGCGTCGGCCGGCCCGAGCTTGGCGACATCGCGGTCGGCAAGCGCGCCGATCTCGCGCTCTTCAAGCTCGACGAGCTG
Organism: uncultured Alphaproteobacteria bacterium; assembly: GCA_963822035.1. Lineage (GTDB taxonomy): Bacteria > Pseudomonadota > Alphaproteobacteria > Rhizobiales > Xanthobacteraceae > Pseudolabrys. The sequence goes on from CAWGGC010000005.1 coordinate 640,089, forward strand.
CGCTTTTCCGGCCACGGCGATCCGCTCGCCGCGCTGGTGCTGTGCGGCGCCCATCGCGCCGACCGCGTCATGGTCGACGGGCGCTGGACGGTCGAGGCCGGCGTCATTCCCGGCCTCGACCTGTCCGCTTTGATGCGCCGGCATCAGGCCGCCGCGCGCAAGCTGCAAGGGTGAGCGCCGCACGCGCTCACTTGCCGGGCAGTTGCTCGGTGATGCCCTTGACGTAGAAGTTCATGCTGTCGATGTCCTTGTCGGGCATGACTTCACCCTTCTTCACCACTTCCGTGCCGTCCTGCTTGTAGACCGGGCCGGAGAACACCACGAGCTTGCCGCACTTGATGTCGGCGATCGTGCTTCTCGGCCATCTTCTTGACGTCGTCGGGCATGTTGTTGAGCGGCGCGACCACGAACGTCGTCTTCGGCCATGCCGGCCCAGGTCTGGTGCGTCTTCCAGGTGCCGTCGAGAGCCGCCTTGACTTCCTTGATGTAGTAGGGGCCCCAGTTGTCGATCAGCGAGGCGAGCTGGGCGTTCGGCCCGAACTTGATCATGTCGGCCGACTGGCCGAAGGCAAGAATGCTCGCGCTGCTCGGCGATCTGCATCGCCGCCGGGCGAGTCGGTGTGCTGGACCAGCATGTCGGCGCCCTGGTCGATCAGCGCCTTGGCGGCGTCGGCTTCCTTGCCGGGATCGAACCAGGTGTTCACCCAGACGATCTTGACCTTGAAGTTGGGATTGACCGACTGCGCGCCGAGCATGAAGGCGTCGATGCCCATCACCACTTCGGGGATCGGGAACGAGACGATGTAGCCGGCGATGCCGGACTTCGACATCTTCGCCGCGATCTGGCCCTGCACGTAGCGGCCCTGGTACCAGCGCAGGTTATAGGTCGCCATGTTGCGGCGCCGTCTTGTAGCCCGACATGTGTTCGAACTTCACCTTCGGGAATTTGCCTGGCCACCTTCAGCGTCGGGTCCATGAAGCCGAACGAGGTGGTGAAGATCGAGGTCGCAGCCGGCGCGGGCGAGCCGCTCGATCGACGCGCTCGGAATCGGGACCTTCCTGGACGTTCTCGACATAGGTCTGGTATCGACCTTGTCGCCGAGCGCCTTTACCACGTCCTGACGGCCGATGTCGTGCTGCTGGCTGAAGCCGCCGTCATTGTGCGGGCCGGGATAGATCCAGCAGACCTTCAAGCTTAGCCGCCTGGGCGCCGCTCGAGAGCGGCGATCAGCAGCCTGCCGCTACGGCGGCCACCGAAAATCTTACTGCATCATCTCTCCTCTCGTTTGACGCGCCCGACATGGTGCTCACGACTGCTGATACAGAATTCATGCCATTTCCGGCGAACAACCATGCGGGCGCCTCAACTGTCAGGCACGAAGGTCGCGCCCGAGGCAGGCCGGCGTGTTGACCTTCAGCAGGGCCTGGTTTCGCGAGATGATCACCAGCGACGATGATCGTGATCAGATAGGGCAGCGAACGACAGAAACTGCGACGGAATGCCGAGGCCGATCGCCTGGGCGTTGAGCTGCAGGATGCTGACGGCGCCGAACAGCAACGCGCCGACGGCGATGCGCCCCGGCAGCCAGGTGCCGAAGACCACCAGCGCGATGGCGATCCAGCCGCGCCCGGCGGTCATCGCCTGGGTCCACTGCGGCGTATAGACGAGCGACAGGTAGGCGCCGCCGAGCCCGGCGCAGGCGCCGCCGAACAGCACCGCCAGAAAGCGCACCCGCAGCACCGGATAGCCGAGCGCATGCGCGGAGACGTGGTTGTCGCCGACCGCGCGCAGATGAGCCCGGCGTGGGTGCGGAAGAGGAACGAGCCAGACGCGCAATGGTCAGCGCCACGCCGACATAGACCAGCGGATCCTCGCCGAAGATCACCGGGCCGACAGCGGAATGTCGGACAGCAGCGGAATGTGGACGTGCGCCGACGCCCAGGCCCGGCATCGCCGGCATAGGCGTTGCCGATGAGGCCGGAAAGGCCGAGCCCGAACAGGGTGAGCGCCAGACCCGAAGCGTTCTGGTTGGCGGCGAAGACCAGGGTCACGAGGCCGAACAGGCGCGCCCATGGCCGCGCCGGCGAGCGATGCCGGCCAGCACGCCGACGATCGGCATGCCGGTGACATGGCCGCCGGCAAAGCCGATGACGGCGCCGACCGCCATCATGCCCTCGACGCCGAGGTTGAGCACGCCGGAGCGCTCCGCGATCAGTTCGCCGAGGGCGGCAAACAGCAGCGGCGTCGCGGCGGTGACGATGGTCAGCAGAATGCCTTCTGACCATCTCCATCGGCGTCAGCTCCGCCGCTTCGGCGAGCTCGACGGCGGACGCCGGCGCACCAGCCGCAGGCGATAGAAGATCAGCGTGTCGCAGGCGAGCACGAAGAACAGCAGCATGCCCTGGAACACCTGCGGTCGTCTGGTCGGAAGATGCCGAGCGCGATCTGCGCGCCTTCGCCGCCGAGATAGGACAGCGCCAGCAACAAGCCGGCAAACGAGGATGCCGAGCGGATGCAGGCGGCCGAGGAAGGCGACGATGATCGCGGTGAAGCCGTAGCCCGGCGAGACGCGTGGTGCGGAACTGGCCGATCGGGCCCGGCGACCTCGCAGATGCCGGCCAGGCCCGGCAAGCCCGCCGGAGATCAGGAAGGTCAGGCATGACCATGCGCTTGCGGTTGAAGCCGCCGAAAGCGCCGGCGCGCGGCGACTGGCCGAGCACGCGGATCTGGAAGCCGGTCAGCGTCCGCTCGGAGCAGGAACCAGGCCGCGGCGACGCGACCAGCACGAACACGATATTGAGGCGGATGCTGTCGCCGAAGATGACCGGCAGGAGCTGGCCGTCGGTGAACGGCTGGCTGTTGGGGAAGTTGTGGCCGGCGGGATCGCGCCAGGGCGTGCGGGCGAGATAGTCGACCATCAGGTTGGCGACGTAGACCAGCATCAGGCTGGTCAGCGTTTCATTGGCGTTGAAGCGGTTCTTGAGCCAGGCCGGAATGGCGGCGTAGACCATGCCGCCGAGGATGCCCATCAGCAGCATCAGGCGACGATCACGACGGCGCCTGCCAGTGCGGGAAAGTAGACCGGGATGATCGAGCCGCAGATGGCGCCGGCGGCAAACTGCCCCTCGGCGCCGATGTTCCAGACGTTGGCCTGGTAGCAGAACGACAGCCCGACGGCGATCAGGATGAGCGGCGCCGCCTTGACGATCAGGTCCTCGATCGACCAGCAGCGCGGTGAGCGGATCGATGAAATAGACGTAGAGCGCGCGCGAACGGGTCGATCTTCATGATCGCAGAAGATGATGAAGAAGGTGACGAGCGACAGCGCGATGGCGAGGACCGGCGACAGCACCGTCATCAGCCGGCTCTGCTGCGGCGCGCCGCTCAAGCCTAAGCTGCATGCGGTCGCTTCCCCGACCGGCCTTCGCTGCGCCTTCGCCGATGCCGCCCATCAGCAGGCCGATCGACTCGCGGGTGACGGTCGCCGCGGGTTCGGCCGGCGACAGATGGCCGCGCGAGATCACCGCGATGCGGTCGGCGATCTCGAAGATCTCGTCGAGGTCCTGGCTGATCACGAGCACCGCGGAGCCCGCGCGCGCCAGGTCGATCAGCGCCTGGCGGATGAGCGCGGCGGCGCCGGCATCGACGCCCCAGGTCGGCTGGGAGACGACCAGCACGCCGGGCTGGCGGTCGATCTCGCGGCCGACGACGAATTTCTGCAGGTTGCCGCCGGAGAGCGAGCGCGCCTCGCGGATCGGCGTGCCCTTGCGCACGTCATAGTCGTTGGTCACCGAATCGACGATCTTGAGCGCCTTCATGCGGCCGCACGACGCCGGTCACCACCAGTTCGTCGCCGGTGCGGTGGCGGGTGAGGATGACGTTGTCGCTGAGCTTGAGGCCGGGCACGGCGCCATGGCCGAGCCGCTCCTCCGGCACGAAGGCGGCGCCGAGATTGCGCCGCGCGGTGATGCCGAGGCGGCCGGCAGGCGATGCCGTCGATGACGACGGCGTCGGGCCGCTCGACGGTTTGCTTCGCCGGAGAGTGCGGAAAACAGCTCGCTCTGGCCGTTGCCGGCGATGCCGGCGATGGCGACGACCTCGCCGCCATGAACGTCCAGGCTGATGTCCTTGAGCGAGACGCCGAAGGGATCGGACGGCAGGCAATCGCAGCGAGCCGACCGAGAGCCGCACCGTGCCCGATGCCGCCCGGCGGGCGCGCGACTCTCGAGCACATCGGTGCCGACCATCAATGCGCGCCAGCGTGCCGGCCGTCTCCTCGCGCCGGGATCGGTCTCGCCGACCACCTTGCCGCGGCGCATGATGGTGGCGTGGTGGCAGATGCGCTGCACCTCTTCCAGCCGGTGGCTGATGTAGAGCACCGCGCAGCCCTCGCGCGGCCAGCCGCTGGAGGGTGACGAACAGATGGTCGGCCTCCTGCGGCGTCAGCACCGAGGTCGGCTCGTCCATGATGAGCAGCTGCGGCTTCTGCAACAGGCAGCGGACGATCTCGATGCGCTGGCGCTCGCCGACCGACAGGTCGGCGACGATGCGCGTGCGGACGCAGCGGCAGGCCGTAATCGGCTGGAAACGCTCTTCGATCGTGTCGGCAAGTCCGCGGCGCATCTCCTTGGGCAAGGCGAGCGCGATGTTCTCCGTCACGCGTCAGCGCGTCGAACAGCGAGAAGTGCTGGAACACCATGCCGATGCCGAGGCGGCGGGCGGCCGCGGGGTTGGCGAATGGTGACCGGCTTGCCCTTCCAGCGGATTTCGCCCGCAGTCGGCTGCAGGGCGCCATAGATGATCTTCACCAGCGTCGATTTGCCGGCGCCGTTCTCGCCGAGCAGCGCGTGGATTTCATTCGGGTAGAGGTCGAGATCGACGGCGTCGTTGGCGAGGAAGTCGCCGTAGCGCTTGCTAATGCCGATGGCCTGCAGCAGCGGGCTTTCCGCAGAACGGCGGTTGGCTTGCTCCGGATCGAACATCACACAGGCGGCCTTAAACGACGCTTGTGACCTCCTGGCTGTTTCCCGCGTACAGCCAGCGGGGCCCAGAAAACCGGCAGGGCAATAGTGTGCCAAATTCAGCGGCAGTTGAAGGCATCAATTTGCGCCATCATCTGCATAAATGCGCGCCAATGGCGGGCAACGCGGGCGGGCGCGGCAAATTCAGTGGAAAAGCCGGGAACCGGCGAGAAAATGGCGATTTGCCGCGCGACTAGCGTCGCGCTTAGTTGGCCGGGGCGCCGGCGGCGAGCCAGGCGGCGAGCACCGCGCGGTCGTCGGCGCTGATTTCGGTGACATTGCCGGGCGGCATGGCGTGGGAGCGCACGGCATAGATGCCGATCAGCCGAGCATGCGCCTTGATCTCATCGGGATCGTCGAGCAGCACGCCGCCGGGCGCGGCGGCAAAGCCGGTCCATACCGGCTCCTTGGCGTGGCACATCGAGCAACGCGAGATCACGATGTCGGTGCACATCGGCGAATTTCGGCGTTGCCGGCAGCGCGCCGGTCTTCTGCGCCGGACGGTCCCATGCCGGACAGCCAGACAATGGCGATCATGCCGGCCGCCGCCACGGCCCAGGTCCACCACGGACTGCCCTTGCCTTCGTGACGCGAATTGAAGAAGTGGCGGATCACCGGCCCGATCAGCAGCACGATGGCGACGATCAGCCAATTGAAGCGCGTGCCGAAGAACAGCGGATAATGGTTGCTCAGCATCAGGAAGATAACGGGCAGCGTCAGATAATTATTGTGCACCGAACGCTGCTTGCCGATCTCGCCCCAGCGCGGATCAGGCTGCTCGCCCTTGAGGAGGGCTGCGACCGTCTTCTTCTGATACGGGATGATGATGACGAAGACGTTGGCCACCATGATGGTGCCGATCAGCGCGCCGATCTGCGTGAAGGCGCCACGGCCGCTGAACACATGGGTGAAGCCGTAAGTCAGCGCGACCAGAAACACATAGCCGACGACGCGCGAGCGCGACCTCGTGCTTGCCGAGCGGCGAGCGGCACAGCGCTTCATAGGCAACCCATGCCGCCGCAAGACTGACAAAGGCGACGAGCGCCGCCTGCTGCGCGCTCATGTCGAGCACGGATTTGTCGATCAGGAACAGGTCGGCGTTCATGTAATAGACGACGACCAGCAGCGCGAAGCCGGACAGCCACGTCGTATAGGCTTCCCATTTGAACCAGGTCAGCTCGTCCGGCATCTTTGCCGGCGCCACCAGGAATTTGATCATCTGGTAGAAGCCGCCGCCGTGCACCTGCCAGGCGTCGCCCTTGACGCCGTCCGGCAAGCTGTCGCGCGGCTTCAGGCTGAGATCGAGGTGGATGAAATAGAACGACGAGCCGATCCAGGCGATGCCGGCAATCACGTGCAGCCAGCGCAGGGTCGCACTCACCGCTTCGGTGATGATGACATCCAAGGCGAGAGACCTTTTTCGCGGTCCGGCACCGGAACCATGGCAGATCGGCCCCGGTCGGTTCAAGCGTTCACAAAATCACGCGCTTTCGATGCGGATCGGCTTGGCGCCGTCCAACAATGTCGAGCGGCCGAGTTCGGCAAGCTTGTCGAGGTCGGAGGTGATGGTGAGGAAGTGGTTGCCGGCAAGCTGCCCGACTTTGCTGGCGAAGCGGACACTGCCATAGGCGAGCAGGATTTCGGTTTCGCTGATGCCGCCGGGGTAGACGATCATCTGCCCCGGCGCCGGATAGCTGGTGTGGTTCTCGTAAGTGAGGCCGAAATCGTGCTCGCCGAGCGGGATCCAGACCGCTTCGCCGCTCCAGCGCACATGAATGACCTTGTTCTCGTAGGGCAGGAGCTTGCGGAAAATGGCGACGGTCTTGGGCGCCGCCGCGGTTTCGAAGCGGGCGTCGAAGACGTAAGGGCCGGCCTTGATGCGAAGCTTGTCCATGGGGCGTTTCCGTTGACGTGAAGCCTATGCGGGTTTGAGGTCGGTGAGGACGTCGAGCAGGATGCGCGCGGCGATATCGGCATCGTCGGCGCTGACCGTTTCGCGCGGCGAGTGGCTGACGCCGCCGTTGCCGCAGCGCACGAACAGCATGCCGATGTCGGTGAGGCCCGAGAACATGACCGCATCGTGGCCGGCGCCGCTCGGCAGCCGCCGTACCGGATAGCCGGTGCGCGCGATGGCCGCGGCAAAGGCCTCCTGGAGGCGCGGCGAGCACGGCACCGCGGCGGCGTCGAGCACCTCGGTGGGCTTGATTTTGACGCCGCGGCGGCTGGCGATATGCGCCATTTCCGTGAGCAAAGTCGCGACCGCCGCCTTGCGCTTGACGTCGTTGCCCGAGCGGATGTCGATGGAAAATTCGACATGTCCCGGCACGAGGTTGATGGCGCCGTTCGGCACGTCGAAAAGGCCGACGGTGCCGAGCACGCCCGCCTCGCGGCAATGCCGTTCGACCAGCAAGACGATTTCCGCGGCTGCGGCGATGGCGTCATGACGGAGGGTCATAGGAACAGTGCCGGAGTGGCCGGCTTCGCCTTGAACGCTGACGACGAAACGGGAATTGCCGGCGATCTCGCTGACCACGCCGACGGCCAGGCCTTCCGTCAGCAGCACCGGTCCCTGTTCGATGTGAACTTCCAGATAGCCGGCGAGTTCGCTTTTCGGCCGCGCCAGCGTTTGGATCGAAGCCGGGTCCTTGCCGTTCTCGCGAAGCGCGCGGTCGAGCGTGATGCCATTGGCGTCGCGGCGCTCGAGGAATTTGGGGTCGAAGCGGCCGGCGATGGCGCTGCTGCCGATATAGGAGGTCGAAAATCGCACGCCTTCCTCTTCGGAAAACGCGATGACTTCGAGATTGTAGGGCAGGCGGGCGCCATCGCGGATCAACCGTCCGGCAACGACAATCGCCGTGAGAATGCCAAGCCGCCCGTCATATTTGCCGGCGTCGCGGACGGTGTCGTAATGCGAGCCGACGATGACGGTCTTTGCGCCAGCGCTCTGCGGCCGGTAACGGCCGATGACGTTGCCGACCACGTCGATGGTCACGTCGAGGCCGGCCTCCTGCATCAGGTCGGCGATATCGCCGGCGACGGCCCGGTGCGCCCGCGACAAATAAGTGCAGGTCAGGCCGACCGGGGTTTCCGAGCGGGCCGCGAGCCGGTCAGCCAGCTCCAGAATTCGGGCACCGAATTGCGCCGCCGCGCCAGCGCCGGATGCAATCGTCGGCCGGGAGGTCACGGGATCGGCTTTGCTGCCGGCATTCATCGCGCCAGCATATACAGGAGTTTCGGCGGTCAGGAAGGCCCGATCGATGGCGTTCAGGCGCGGTTTTTGCGATACCTAAGGCGAACACGCGAGCACTAGACGTAATGACAGAGCCTCCGTATCCGCGCGACCTGATCGGCTATGGCCGCAATGCGCCCAATCCGCGCTGGCCGGGCGGGGCGCGCGTCGCGCTGCAATTCGTCGTCAACTTCGAGGAAGGCGGCGAGCGCTCCATCCTGCACGGCGACGAAACCTCGGAGGCGTTTCTGTCCGACGTGCTCGGCGCTGCGCCATGGCCCGGCCAGCGCCACATGAACGTCGAGTCGATGTACGAATATGGTGCGCGCGCGGGCTTCTGGCGGTTGTGGCGGCTGTTCAAGGGGCGCGCCATTCCGGTGACCGTGTTCGGCGTGGCGACCGCGCTTGCGCGCAATCCCGAAGTGGTCGCCGCCATGCAGGAGGCGAAATGGGAAATTGCCAGCCACGGCCTGAAATGGATCGACTACAAGGATTTCGGCGAGGTCGAAGAGCGCGTGCATATGGCGGAGGCGATCCGCATTCATAAGGAGTGCACCGGCGCGCGGCCGCTCGGCTGGTACACCGGGCGCTCCTCGGTCAACACGCTCAACGCCGTGCTCGACGACGGCGGCTTCCGTTATTCGTCGGATTCTTACGCCGACGATCTGCCCTATTGGGTCAAGGGGCCAAAGGGGCCGCATCTCATCATTCCCTATACGCTCGACGTCAACGACATGCGTTTCATCAACCCGCAAGGTTTTGCGAACAGCGATGAGTTCTTCGCCTATATGCGCGACGCCTTCGACGTGCTCTACGCGGAAGGCGCAAACGCGCCGAAAATGATGTCGATCGGCCTGCACTGCCGGCTCGCGGGACGGCCCGGCCGCTTTGCCGCGGTCGAGCGTTTGCTTGACCACGTGGCGCGGCACGACAAGGTGTGGATCGCGACGCGGCTCGACATCGCCGAACACTGGCACCGCGAGCATGGCAAGCTCGCCGCAAACGCCCAGGCCGTGAGGTGATATGAACACGATCACGCTCGAAGCCCTGAACGCGGCAGACGCCCGGCGCTTTGTCGAGGCACTCGGCGCGATCTATGAGCATTCGCCCTGGGTGGCAGAAGCCATCGCCGCCAAGCGGCCGTTCAAGACGTTGGCGGCGCTGCAAGAGGCGATGGCCTCTGCGGTCACCGCCGCGGGTGAGGCGCGTCAGCTTGCGCTGCTGAACGCGCATCCCGATCTCGCCGGCAAGGCGGCGCGGGCAGGCAGCCTGACCGCGGACTCGAAAGCCGAGCAGGCCGGCGTCGGTCTCGATCGCCTCAGCGAGGACGAGTTCGCCCGCTTCCACATGCTCAACGATGCCTATCGCTCACGCTTTGGCTTTCCCTTCATCATTTGCGTCGGCCGCCACGGCAAGGATTCCGTGTTCCGCCAGTTCGAGACACGGCTCAAGAACGATGCTGCTGCCGAGCGCGCCACGGCGTTGCGCGAAGTGATCCGGATCGCCGCCTTGCGGCTCGACCGGCACGTCGAGGCGCCCGACAGGCTGCCGGTCAACGGCCGGCTGTCCACGCACGTGCTCGACGCCTATCACGGCCGTCCGGCCGCGGGTGTCGCGCTCGAACTGCGTGAAATCTCGAAGGACAGCGCGCGGCTCATTGCCTCCGCCGTGACCAACAATGACGGCCGCACCGACAAGCCGTTGATCGGCGACCGCCCGCTACCGATGGCGACCTACGAGCTGCGCTTCGACGTCGGCAGCTATTTTGCGCGCGCGGGCCTGGCGCTGCCCGAGCCCGCGTTTCTCGACATCGTGCCGCTGCGCTTCGCGCTTGCCGAGCCCGAGAGCCACTATCACGTGCCGCTGCTGGTCACGCCGTGGAGCTATTCGACCTATCGCGGCAGCTAGAGCCGACGCGATCGCCGCTCGCATAAGACTTCAAGACCTGCCGAGGTCGGCGAAAGAGCGCCATCGGGCCGATGGATTTTATGAAGCCGCGCGCCGCTTGGGCTCGCTTTGGTCAAGCGCCGCCAAGCGGCGTTTGCGCAGCCCCTGCAACAGCGTCAGCAGGCTTTGGCGCAAGATCTCATAGTCGTCCGGCGCGATCCAGTCGAAAGCCGCTTCCTCGATGCGGTCGGCGATCGCCTCGCATTTTTTCAGCAGCTTGCGCCCCTGCGCGGTCAACTTCATGCGCAGGATGCGTTTGTTGGCCGGGTCCACCCTGCGCGTGATCAGGCCGCGCTGCTCGAGGCCGTTGATGATCTCGTTCATTGTCTGCGCCGTCACGAAGAAGCGGCGCGACAATTCGGCCGATGAAATGCCTTCGTGCCGGTCGACGATGGTGAGAATTGTGTATTGAATGCCGGTAAACTGCAGATCGCGCAGCGCCGCCTCCAGTTGCGAGCGCACGGCCTGGTTCGCCTGATTGAGCAGGTACATCGTGCGCGGGCGGCTTCTCATTGGCGTGCTCCAGATTGACAATATCAGGGAGCCTGATTTAATCGTCTTAACCCGATATAGCTTTGAGGTAAATCCAAAAATGACGGTCGAGACACACAATTCAGGGAGCGGCGCCGCAGGCGGGAAGAGCGTGCTGGTCGAGTTCGAGGACGGCATCGCCTGGGTCACGTTGAACCGGCCCGACAAGCGCAACGCGATCAACCCGGCCATCGTCTACGAGATGGTCGCCGTCGCTCGATGCGCTCGAAGCCGACGACCGCGCCAAGGTGGTGGTGATCACCGGGGCGGGCAACTCGTTCTCCTCCGGTCAGGACCTCAAGGAATACTTCCGCGAGCCCGACGCCGGGCCGCCGGCCGAGCGCGAGCGGCTCTATCGCGCCAACGCCGATTGGCAATGGCGCCGGCTGATGTTTTATCCGAAGCCCACCATCGCCATGGTCAACGGCTGGTGCTTCGGCGGCGCCTTCCAGGTGCTGCTCGGCTGCGATCTCGCCGTGGCGGACGAGGAGGCCGTGTTCGGCCTGTCCGAGATCAACTGGGGCATCATTCCCGCCGGCATCGTCACCAAGTCGGTGGCGATGGCGCTCGCGCAGCGCAATGCGCTCTACTACATCATGACCGGCGACAACTTCGACGGCAAACGCGCAGCCGAGATCGGCCTCGTCAACTTCGCCGTGCCCAAGGCCGAGCTCAAGGATCGCACCCGCGCGCTGGCCAAGAAGTTGATGGAGAAGAACCCCTTCGTCATGCGCGCGGCCAAGACCGCCTATCATCACGTCCGCCATATGTCGTGGGAATCGTCGCTCGAATTGCTGATGGCCAAATCGGACCAGACCAAGTTCCGCGATCCGGAAAAAGGCGATCAGAAGGGCATGACGCAGTTTCTCGATGCCAAGAGCTACCGGCCGGGGCTTGGCGCCTATGACCGCAGCCGCGGATAAGGCGCGGCAGAGCGCCGCCGCCACGCGGAGCGCGTTCGAACGGCTGTTGCGGCCGCGCTCGATCGCGATCGTCGGGGCTTCGCCCGAACCGTTCTCACTCGGCGGCAACGTGCTCGCCAATATCGAGCGCTTCGGCTTTGCCGGCGACCTGCATCTCGTTAGCCGCACGCGCAGCGAGATCAACGGGCGCGCCTGCGTGGCCACGATCGACGATCTTGCCGCAGGGCATCGATACCGTGGTGCTGATGATCCCGGTGCCGGCGGTGAAAGAGGCAATCGCCGCCTGCGTGCGGCGCGGCGTGGGCGGCGCGGTGGTCTACGCTTCAGGGTTCGGCGAAATAGGCGAGGAGGGACGCGCGCGCGCAGGATGAGATCGCGGCAATGGCCAAAAAGGGCGGCGTCGCTCTGCTCGGCCCCAACTGCCTCGGGCTCATCAATTTCGTCGACCAGTGTGCCGCTCACCTTCGAGCCGGTGCAGCCGGTCGTGCCGGTACGGGCCGGGCATCTGCGCCATCGCGCAGAGCGGAGCGATGGCCGGCAATATCCGCATGGCGCTGCTCGCCGGCAACGTGCCGGTCGCCTATACGCTCTCGACCGGCAACGAGGCGGTCGCTTGCCGCCGAAGACGTCATCGCCGGCCTGCTCGACGATCCGGCGGTGCGGTTGTTCTCGGTTTTCGTCGAGCAGATCCGGCAGCCCAAGCGCTTTCTGGCGCTCGCGGCCGAAGCGCGCCGCCGCGGCAAGCCGATCGTGCTGATGCATCCGGGCCGCAGCGCGCGCTCGCGCGAGGCGGCGAAGTCGCATACCGGCGCGCTTGCCGGCGACCACGCGGTGATGCGCGCCTTCGTCGCGGCCGAGGGCGTCGTCTTGGTCGAGAGCCTGGACGAGTTGTTCGACGTCAGCCGGCTGCTGACGCGCTATCCCCAAGCCGAGCGCGGCGGCGGGATCGGCATCATGAGCAATTCCGGCGCGATCCGCGGATTTGCGCTGGATTTCTGCGAGCCGATCGATCTGGCCGTGCCCGAGCTTGCCGCGCAAACCTGCGCCGAGCTCAAGCGGGTGCTGCCGGATTTCGCGACAATCGACAATCCGCTCGATATCACCGCGCAAGGCATGCAGAAGCCCGAGCCTGTTCGGCGATTCCGCGCGCAGCGATGCTGAAAGATCCGAACGTCGGCGCGCTGCTGGTCGCGGCGATGGGCGGCTCGCCGGCGCAGCAGATGGCGAAATGGAAGTCGCTGCAGCCCGTGCTGGCGCCAGCCGAAAAGCCGGTGGCGCTGGCCTATCTCGGCGATCGCCGGGCCGCTGGGCGACGAGTTTCTGGCCGACATCAAAGCGAGCGGCGTTCCATTCTTCCGCTCGCCCGAACGGGCCATGCGCGCCTTCGCGCATGTGATGCGCTACGGCCGAAGTTTGGGCGCGCCGCGGCGGCGCGCCGACCTTACGGTTGCCGTGCCGGGCGCGGTGGCGCCGGGACCCGATGGCCGAATATCGCGGCAAGGCGATGTTCGCCGAGGCCGGCATTGCGGTTCCGCGCGGCGAGCTTGCGCGCAGCGATCGAGGACGCCGTGCGGCATCGCGCGAGCGCTCGGCTTCCCGGTCGTGCTCAAGGCGCAGGCCGCTTCACTCATGCACAAGAGCGATGTCGGCGGCGTGGCCGTCGGCATCGCCGACGAAGTCGCTTTGCGCGCTGCCTGGGACACGATGACCGGCCAGCGTCGCCGCGGCGCGGCCGGACATTCGCGCTCGACGGCATGCTGGTCGAAGCCATGGCGCCGCGCGGCGGCATCGAACTGATCGCGGGCGCGCGGCGCGATCCGGCCTGGGGCGAGGTGCTGATGGTCGGGCTCGGCGGCGTCTGGACGGAGGCGCTCGGTGACGTCCGCCTGCTGCCGGCCGATGCCGATGCCGGCCAGATCAGAGCCGAACTCGACCGTCTCAAGGGCGCGCGGCTGCTGCAATGGCTATCGCGGTAGTGCGCCCAGCGACATCCCCGCGTTGATCGACGCCTTGATGCGGATCGGCGCCTTGATCCGTGCCGTGCCGACGTTGACCGAAATAGACATCAATCCATTGATGGTTTATCCGGCGGGGCAGGGCGTGCTGGCGCTCGATGCGCTGGTGGTGGCGGAATAATTCTAGGGAAAATCCGCGGGGGCGGGTGATGGATTTCGGCTTCAGCGAAGAACAGAAATTGCTGCGTGCTAATGTGCGCAAGCTGATGGACCGCCATGCGCCGCCCGATGTCGTGGCGCGGCTCGACCGCGAGCAGGCCTACCCCTACGATCTCTATGATGCCTGGATCGAAGCCGGCCTGCTCGGGCTGCCGTTTCCGGAGCGCTATGGCGGCCTCGGCGGCTCGATCATCGACCTTGCAATCGTTGCCGAGGAGATTGCCTACTCAAGCGCCGATTTGTTCATGGCCTTTGCCGGCAGCGTGTTCTGCGGACTGAACATCGTGCGCAAGGGCTCGCCGGCGCAGATCGAGCATTGGATTCCGCGCCTGTTGTCCGGCAAGGCGCGGATGGCGATCTCGATTTCCGAGCCTGACGCCGGCTCCGACATCGGCGCCATGCGCACCGTCGCGACCCCGAGCGGCAGCGGCTGGACCATCAACGGCCAGAAGCTGTGGTCGACCGGCGCTGGCGCCCGCGACACCGTCATCAACGTCTATCTCAAGACCGATCCCAAGGCGAATTATCGGCAAGGCATGTCGCTGTTTCTGGTCGACAACGACACGCCGGGGCTCGCTTGCCGCAAGCTCGACATGCTCGGCCGCCGTTCGACCGGTACCTACGAACTCAGCTTCCAGGACGTTCGGGTGGATAACGATCGCCTGATCGGCGGCGAAAACAACGGTTGGGATTGTGTGCTGTCCGGCCTGCAGGTCGAGCGGATCACCTCGGCGGCCGGCAACTGCGGCGCGGCGCGCGCAGCGGTCGATCTCGCCATCCAATATGCGCGCGAGCGCAAGCAGTTCGGCCGGCCGATCGGCACCAATCAGGCCATCGCCCACATGCTCGCCGACATGGACACCAAGGTCGAGGCCGCGCGTGCCCTGATGTGGCAGGCGGCGTGGAAGGTCTCGGCCGGCGAAGACGCGCTGCGCGAGATCACCATGGCCAAGCTGTTCGCGTCGGAGACTTACGCCGAGGTCGCCAATCTCGGTATGCAGATATTCGGCGCCTACGGCTACAGCATGGAGTTCCACATGCAGCGCCACTTCCGCGATTCCCGTGGCTCGACCATCGCGGCGGGCACCTCGCAGATGCAGCGCAATCTGCTGGCGGGCCTGATGGGGCTCAAGGTGCAGCCGTGAGTGGGGGCAGGTTCGCGCGAGCGACGCGCACGGCATTGCGGCGACCTTGCCAAGCTTTCTTCATAGAAGGTTGCCTTATATCAGGCACCCTTTCATAATGAACGACGACGGCACTCGGAAAAAGCAAAGATCATCGCAGGAGGAAACGATCATGAGACCGCTCATCAAGTCATTAACCGCCGTGCTGATTGCCGCGGCCGGCATTATCGCCGCGTCTTTGCCGGCGTGGAGCGCCTTTCCGGACCGGCCGATCCGGTTGATCGTCAGCTTTCCCCCCGGCGGCAGCAGCGACCTGATGGCGCGTATCGTCCAGCCGTTTGTCGAGAAGAAGCTCGGTCAAACCGTCATCGTCGAGAACCGGCCGGGCGCCGGAGGCATGATCGCCATCGAGTACGTCTCTAAGGCGGCGCCCGACGGCTACACCCTCGGACTGGGCGGCGCCGGCGCGCTGGGCACCAATCTCGGCCTGCAACCGATGCCTTACGATCCCAAGAAGGACATCGTGGCGATCACCGGGCTTGCGTCGTCGCCCTTCATTCTTGGCGCGTCGAAGAATTTCAAGGGCAATTCGCTGCAGGACGTTATCGCCGCGGCAAAGGCGGGCCAGAACGTTTCGATCGGCCACGGCGGCAACGGCACGCTGATGCATCTGACCGCCGAAATGCTGCTCCAGGATGCGAATATCAAAGCGTCACTGGTGCCCTACCGCGGCATGGCCCCGGTCATGAACGACCTGATGGGCGACCACATCCAACTCGGCATCGTCGACCCGCCTTCGGCCAAGGCGGCGCTCGATGCCGGCGCCATCAAGGCGATTGCGGTGACCTCGAAAGGCCGTTTTGCGCCGATGCCGAACATCCCGACATTTGCAGAATCGGGTGTCCCAGGCTTTGCTTCGACAGGCTGGTTCGGGATCGTTGCGCCGCGCGGTATTCCGGCCGATGTCGTCGCCAAGCTCAACGCCGCCTTTGTCGCGGCGCTGAACGATCCTGAGATCGTCAAGCGCATTCGTGCGCTGGGCGCCGAACCGATGCCGATGACGCCTTCGGAATTCTCCGCCTTCATCGACGCGGAAATCGCGAAGTGGCAAAAAGTGGTCAAGAACGCGACGCAAAAGCCGAATTGAACTGATCGGCGGTTCGCAGCTCAGCAGTCGCGGCAAATCTGAAGCTGCCTGTCGAAGGTCTTTTGTCCCTGCGTTCTCCTGCCTTCGGTCCTGGCAATGGTCGGCGGCAGATCGCGTTCGGTCGGCTGCACCTCGTCGGGCGGCGTCGGGAACAGCTGTCCAGGCGGTGGCAACAGATTTGGACCGGGCAATGTGTCTTGTGCGGCGGCGCCGCTGCCGCAGACCATCAAAGCCACAACCGCAAACATGAAAGTAAGTTTTTTCATCGGCGGTCTCTCGCGTCGGTCAGACGAAAAAATTGGGCCGGTGGAGGGGCCACCGGCCCAATAGTACGTCCAAAGCTGACCGGGGAGGGAGGAGCGATCAGCTTTTCTGCCGACGACGTGGCGGCCGGGATAAGCGCACGCCGTTCGGTGGACGATTTCGTCTTACGCGAGGCCCACTATTCCAAAGTCCTGCGGCGAAAGCTCTTTCGATGTTGCCGTGTTTGGAACGAATTTGCGCCAATCGCGCCTGCCATTAATCATCGTCTGGCGTGACGAGCGCAAAATCCACATAGGAAAAGCAATTTCCATGCAGAGCCGGCTGTTGGTTTTGGTTTAATCGCCGCACTTCACTCGGCGGCAATCGGCTGCGTGGCCGGCGCCGGCTTACGGCGCAACTGTTGCAGCCAGCCGTTGACCCGATCGAGATAGAGGAAGACCACCGGCGTCGTATACAGCGTCAGCGCCTGGCTCAGGATGAGGCCGCCGACCATGGCGTAGCCCAGCGGCTGGCGCAGCTCCGAGCCGGTGCCGTGGCCGAGCATCAGCGGGATGCCGGCAAGCAGCGCGGCCATAGTCGTCATCATGATCGGCCGAAACCGCAACAGGCAGGCTTCACGGATCGCCTCATCGGGGCTCAAGCCTCGCTCGCGCTGCCCGGCGATGGCGAAGTCGACCATCATGATGCCGTTCTTCTTGACGATGCCGATCAGCAATATGACGCCGATCAGCGCGATGACGCTGAAGTCGAAGCCGGCCAGCATCAGGATCAGCAGCGCGCCGACGCCGGCCGACGGTAAGGTGGAAAGAATCGTCAGCGGGTGGATGTAGCTTTCGTACAGCATGCCGAGGATGATGTAGATGACGATAATGGCCGCCGCGATGAGCACCGGTTCGCTGCGCAGCGAATCCTGGAACGCCTGCGCATTGCCCTGGAAGGTGCCGGCCAGCGACGCGGGCACGCCGATGGCGGCTTCCGCCTGCTGGATGGCTGTGACGGCCTGGCCGAGCGACACACCGGGAGCGAGATTGAAGCTGAGCGTCACCGCCGGGAACTGGCCCTGGTGGTTGATCGACAGGAACGTGGTCGGCACGGTCGTCCATTTGACCAGCGTGCTCAGCGCGACTTCCTGACCGGTCGTCGGCGACTTGATGAAGATGTGATCGAGCGCTTGCGGCGAGTTCTGCAGCTTGGGCAACACCTCCATGATGACGTGGTAGCTGTTCACTTGCGTGAAATATTGAGTGACCTGACGCTGGCCGAAGGCGTCGTCGAGCGTGTCGTCGATCAGTTGCGGCTGAATGCCGAAGCGGGCGGCCTGGTCGCGATTGATGGTCAGCGTCAGCGTGGTGCCGCCGGTCTGCTGGTCGGTGGCAAGCCCGGTAAGCTCGGGCAGCGTCTTCAGCTTGGCGAAGACCTTCGGCGCCCACGTGTTGAGCTCGCCGAGATTGGCGTCCTGCAGGGTGTATTGGAATAGCGAACGGCTCGGCCGGCCGCCGACGCGGATATCCTGCGCAGGCTGCAGGAACAATGCGGCGCCTTCGATCTTGGCGAGCTTCGGCTGCAACCGGTTGATGATCTGCATCGCAGAGGCGTGACGGACGCCGATCGGCTTGAGCGTGATGAACATGCGGCCGTTGTTCTGCGTCTGGTTGCCGGTCGCGCCGACCAGCATGGCGACGCTTTGGACCGCTGGATCGCTCTCCACCACGCGACCGAGCGCGAGTTGCTTCTGTTCCATGGCGCTGAAGGAAATGTCCTGCGCGGCCTCGGAGGTGCCGAG
Source organism: uncultured Alphaproteobacteria bacterium (assembly GCA_963822035.1). GTDB lineage: Bacteria > Pseudomonadota > Alphaproteobacteria > Rhizobiales > Xanthobacteraceae > Pseudolabrys. The sequence continues at coordinate 658,233 of CAWGGC010000005.1, forward strand.
GATCAATCCGGTGTCCTGGGTCGGGAAGAAGCCCTTGGGGATGATCACGAACAAGTAGCCGGACAGGGCGACCGTCGCCAGGAAGACGCCGAGCATCACGAGGCGATGCCGCAGCGCGATGTCGAGCGTGTGCCGATAGCCGGCGAGCAGCACGTCGAACATACGTTCGGTCGCCTGGTAGAGCCGGCCGTGGTGGACGTCCTTCTTGTCGGCCAGGAAGCGCGACGCCATGACGGGCGTCAGCGTCAGCGCGACGAAGGCCGAAACGGCGATCGTCATCGTCACCGTGATGGCGAATTCGCGGAAAATGCGGCCGACAATGCCGCCCATCAGCAGCAGCGGAATGAACACCGCGACCAGCGACAGGCTGATCGACAGAATCGTGAAGCCGATTTCACCCGCACCTTTGAAGGCGGCCTGCAGTGGGCTCAAGCCTTCCTCGACATGGCGCTGGATGTTCTCCAGCATGACGATGGCGTCGTCGACGACGAAGCCGACGGCGATGGAAAGCCCCATCAGCGACAAATTGTCGAGACTGAAGCCGGCGATATACATCAGTGCGAAGGTGCCGACGAGCGCCAACGGTACCGTGATGGCCGGGATGACGGTCGCGGACACGCTTCGCAGGAACAGGAAGATCACCATCACGACCAGCGCGATGGTGAGCATCAGCGTGAACTGAACGTCGCTGACCGAGGCGCGGATGGTGGTGGTGCGGTCGCTGATGACGTCGACCTTCACCGCGGGCGGAATCGAGGCCTGCAACTGCGGCAGCAAGGCCTTGATGCTGTCGACCGTGTCGATGACGTTGGCGCCGGGCTGCTTCAGCACCGCCAGGATGACGGCCCGTTTGTTGTTCGACCAGGCGGCGAGCTTGTCGTTCTCCGGCCCTTCGATGGCGCGGCCGACATCGCGGATGCGTATGGGCGCGCCGTTCTTGTAGGCGATGATGGCGTCGTTCCACGGTTGCGCGCTCAGCACTTGATCGTTGTCGTAGATGGTGAAGGTGCGGGTTGCGCCGTCGATGCTGCCCTTCGGACTGTCGGTCGTCACCAACGTGATCGCGCTGCGCAGGTCCTCGAGGCCTATACCCAAGGCGGCGAGCTTTTGCGGATCGACCTGGATGCGCACCGCCGGTTTTTGCTGACCCCCGATAAGGACCTGGGCGACGCCGGGAAGTTGGCTGATGTTCTGCACCAGGATATTTTCCGCATAGTCGTCGACCGTGGTGATCGGCAGCGAATCCGAGTGCACGGCGAGAATTAGAACCGGCGAGTCCGCCGGATTGACTTTGCGGTAGCTCGGCGGCGAGGGCAGGTTTTTCGGCAACTGCCCGCCGGCTGCGTTGATCGCCGCCTGGATGTCGCCGGCCGCGGCGTCGATATTGCGGTTGAGGTCGAACTGCACCACGATCGAACTGACGCCGAGTGCGCTCGACGAAGTCATTTGGCTGACGCCGGGGATTTCGGCGAACTGCCGCTCGAGCGGCGCCGTCACCGACGAGGCCATCGTCACCGGATCGGCGCCCGGCAGCATCGTCGTCACCTGGATGGTGGGGAAGTCGACCTGGGGCAAAGGCGCGACCGGCAGCAGCGGATAGGCCGCCGCGCCGACGAACAGAACGCCGGCCATCAGCAGCGATGTCGCGATCGGACGCTTGATAAATGGGGAGGAGATCGACATGGCCGGCTATTGGTTGCTGGCGAGATCCGCGCCGGCAGGCGCGTTTTCGACCCGGCTTCCCGGCTGCAGCCGGTATTGGCCCGCGACGACGATTTTGGAACCCGGCGCAAGGCCCTTCTCGATCACCGTAGTGCCGTCGCGGATTTGCCCGACGTCGACCTTCTGCATCGCGATCGTCGAATCCGGCTTGACCACGTAGACGTACATGCCGTCGGGCCCGCGCTGGATCGCGGTCGACGGCACTGTCACGACCTGCGGCAGCGTTTTCAGCAACAGCTCGGCGTTGACGTATTGCCCCGGCCACAGCCGATAATGCTTGTTGGGGAAGGTTGCCTTGAGGCGGACGCTGCCGCTCGTCTGGTCGATCTCATTGTCGACGAGGGCGAGCGTTCCGACGCCGAGCTGCTCCTGGTCGTCGCGGCCTTGCGCGATGACTTTGAGGGGCGTCTTTGAAGCTCGTTCCTGCTGGATGACTTCTTGCAGCTCGTCTTGCGGCAAGGTGAACAGCACCGAGATCGGCTGCAACTGGGTGATCACCACGAGGCCGGTCGTGCTGGCCGCATGGACGATGTTGCCCTGGTCCACCAGGCGGATGCCGGTTCGTCCCGACAGCGGCGCACGGATCGTGGTGTAGTCGAGTTGAACCTGCGCTGCTTCGATGTTGGCTTGATCGGCCTGCACCGTGGCCTGCAACTGGCGCACCAGCGCGGCTTGCGTGTCGATCTGCTGCTGAGTGTTGGCGAGCGTACCGGCCGTCTCGAAGCGCTTCAGATCGAGTTGGGCATTTTCGAGCTGCGCCTGATCCTTGGCCTTGGTCGCCTGCGCGAGATCAAGCGCGGCCTGGAACGGACGCGGGTCGATCTGCGCCAGCACGTCGCCGGCTTTCACATCCTGGCCTTGCTTGAATTCGACCTTCTCGAGCTCGCCGTCGACGCGGGTGTTGACGGTCACGGTATTGTAGGCCTGAACGGTGCCGAGCCCCGTGAGATAGACGGGAACGTCCTTGCGCTCGGCGGTTCCAAGGGTGGCGGGAATTGGCGGCGGGCTGGTCTGCGGGGTTTTGTCATTCGGGTTCACCGCGCCAAAGGCCATCCGCCAGGTGAGGGCGCCACCCAGCATGAGAAAGCCTATTGCAACAATCGGGAACCAGCGCCGGCGCATGTCTTCCTCCCTATGGGCGGCAGCCGCCCTTATCGGTTGAATCCTTGGCTTAGCCGAGGATCTTCGAACCGGCCGCAAGGCACGCGGACGCGCAACCGAGCGTCTGTTTCACGGCGTCAACTCAAAAAATGGCTGCGGGGGTTTCGCCTCGCTTAGTGTTGCTTGTGGCGTTTGATAAGTTCTTGCGGGAAATTTCGTCGGTTGCGCTTGGTTTAGGCCGGGAAAACCCGCGATTGCCGGCTGCCGCGGCGAGCCGGTTACCGAATTGCCGGCAACGCGACAGCTCAAGGCCGGCCTTATCGGCCTGCGCCGGAATCCTTATTGAGTACGGACCCTAGGCGGGCAGCCACATCACGTGGCGGATTTCGCCGAGCCGGCGCTTCAGCGCCGTCCAGGTCGCGCCGCCGTCGCGTGCTGCGGTAAATCTGGCCGAGCGAGGCGGACGCAAATAGCAGATTGGCGTCGGCCGGGTGGCTCGTCACCGACCACATCGAGCTTTCCACGTCGCCCGGCAGGCTGGCGCGCTCCCAATGCTCGCCGCCATCGTCGCTGCGGTAGAGCCGGCCCCAGGAGCCCGGTGGGCCGTCGCCGTTGGTCAGGAACATGACGCCCTTGTTGTCGGCGCGCGGCACCACCGCACGCGTGTAATTGGACGGGGAGTCGATTTGATGCAATTTCCAAGTCTCGCCGTCGTCGCCGCTGACATGCAGCCCCTTGTCGGTTGTGGCGAAGACGCGCCGCGCGCCGTTATTGGTGACCGCGAGGCCGTGAATGTCCCCGGTCACCAGGCCGGTTTTCGCACGCCGCCAGGTCTTGCCGCCGTCGGTGGTGCGCCAGACGGTGTCGAGCTCGACGCCGGCCCAACCGAGTTTGGCATCGATCGGATCGAGCACAATTTGCGTGAAGCGCGATTGCGCCATGTTGCCCGGGCAGATTTCCGGAACGTCAGTGTCGAGCTGTTGCCAGCTGCGGCCGTGGTCTTCGGAGCGGTACAGCGCGGCAAATTGCGTGCCGGCAATGATGACGTCGGGATTGTGCGGCGAGAACGCGAGCGCGGTGATCTTGAACCGCTCGTCCATCGGTGAGGGCAGGTGGGTCCATGTCTTCTGCTTGCGGTCGAGTCGGTAAAGCCCACCATTGGTGCCGGCATACAGCATGTTCGGATCGGAAGGGTCGCTCGCCAGCGCCCACAATTGATAGCCGCTATACATGCCGGCGCGGCTGCCCATGCGCACGAGCGTTTCGCCGCGATCGTCGCTCGTCCACATGCCGAGGCCGTTGCTGGCGATATAGAGCTGGGGTGTCACGGCTTTTTACTCGAAATTCTGCAGCATCGCTTCGCGCAGGAATTTCGGCAGTTCGCCAAGATCGCCCGAACCGTAGCCGTTAGCCACGGCTGCCGATAACGCGGCAAGGGTTCCCGACGACTGCGGCATCGGCACGCCGCTGAGCGCGCCGGTCGCCACCACCGACATGATGTCCTTGCGCAGCGTGCGGATATCGAGCGTCATTTCCGGCGTACCGCCCTTGATCACGTCGACCTTGCTCTTCAGCCAGCCGCTTGCATAGGGGGCTTCCTGCAGGACATCGAGCATCTGCTCGATGGTCAGGCCCTGTTTGAAGCCGAGCGCAAGCGACTCCGACAGCGCCTGGATATAGGAACCGAGGCCGAGATTGACCGCGAGCTTCATGGCATAGCCGCAGCCATTCGGTCCCATGTGAACGATACGGCGCGTCATTTTCTCCAGCACCGGCCGCGCGCGCTCGAGATCTTCGGCCGCGCCGCCCACCAGCGCCACCAGCTTGCCGTCTCGCACTTGCGGTATTGTGCCCAGAACCGGCGATTCGATCAGCCGCGCGCCCTTCGCGTTGACGAGCGGTGCAAGTTCGCGGGCCGTCATCGGTTGCAGCGTGCTCATCTCGATGAACAATTTGCCGGTCACATTGCCGCCGAGGAAGCCTCTCGACCCCGTGAAAACATGCCGGACGCCGTGATCTTCGGTAATAATTGAGATAACGATGTCGGAGCTGTCGGCAACCGCGCGCGCACTTTCGACAATGCGCAAACCGCCGGCCGCCAAGGTCTGGTTCGCCGCGGCGTTTTGGTCCCAGCCCGTGACGTCGAAGCCTTGCTGGCGCAAACGTTGAGAAATCGCGGCGCCCATCCGACCGAGTCCCACCAGCCCGATCTTCATGCTTTGCTCCTTTTCTAAGCGACGTTCCTCTGCGCGGGATATCCGCTACGTGCCTTCGTGGCACTGTAATTGACAGCGTCACGTGCTGGGATACTCTCAGCGGGTACAAAACATCAATTCGCGCGGCCTGCAAAAACAAACAAGAGCAGCCGCTGTCCGGGGAGGACACCATGAAGCTCCAAGCTCGTCTTGCGATGATTCTTGTTGCGCTTGCCGTTGCGCTCGGCGGCGCGATTGCATCGACGTCGGCGATTGCGGCCGACTACACGTTGAAATGGGCCGTCGTCACGCGCGGCGACATGCAGGAAAAATTCGGCCGTAAGCTCGCCGAAGTGTTGCCGAAAGTGACCAACGGCCGTGTCGAGGTCAAAGTGTATCCCGGCGGGCAGCTCGGCAGCCCCGCGGCCATGATCGAAGGCCTGCAGCTCGGCACCATCGAAGGGTACGAGAATCCGGCGGACTTCTTCGTCGGTGTCGATCCGCGGTTCGGCGTGTTCAGTATTCCGTTCCTGTTCAAGAGCACCGAGCAGGCGAACAAGGTGCTCGCCGATCCCGAATTCAACAAATATGTGATGAGCATGGCGGAGTCGAAGGGCCTCGTCGGCGTCAATCTCGCGGTCGCCGCGGAGTCGCTTTACTTCGGCGTCAAGCGGCCATTGCGCAAGCTCGACGACTTCAAGGGGCTGAAGTTGCGCGTCAATGCGACGCCGGCCGAGCGCGCGCGCATGGCCGCGCTTGGCGCGACCGCGGTGCCGATGGGCCTGCCGGAAATGATCACGTCGCTGCAGAACGGCGTCATCGACGGCACCATGAGCGGCATGTCGATCTACACCAACTTCAACCTGCAGAACGTCGGCAAGGTGCTGACCGAGACGCACGATACGCTGCTGGTTTCATACGGCGCCCTGAGCAAGGCTTGGCTCGACAAGCTGCCGCCCGACCTCGCCAAGATCGTGGTCGACACCGCGCGCAGCCTGCAGCCGTGGTCGCGGCAGGAGGCGGTCGAAGAGGTCGCCGCTCTGCGCAAGGTGTGGATCGAGCAGCGCGGCGGCGAAATCGTCCATCTGCCGCCCGCCGATCAGGCCGAGCTTGAGAAGCGCCTGTCGCCAATCGGCGCGGAAGTCACCAAGGGCGATCCCAAGCTCAAGGACTTCTACGACACCATCAAGAAGATCGAGGCGAAGTACTAGTCGCTTCGACAAGCAAATGGCAGGCGCGTCTCGCGGTCCTCGCGAGGCGCGCCGCCAACCAGCAATGGGCCGCCGATTCGGGCGATACGGTCCGGGCCCCCGCGCGCAAGACGGCGCGCCGTATTGGAGCCTGAGGCGGCATGAGCGAAGAGTCCGGACCCTCCAGGTCGAAAAAGATCGAAGAACTGATCTTCATCAAGTTCCCACACGTGGCGGCCGGTGCGATCTTTGTCGTCGCCGCGGCCATCAACATCATCAACGTCATCGCCCGCTACGTGTTTTCGGACCCGATCTTCTGGGCGGAGGAAATCCTGGTTTTCCTCGTCATCTGGGGCGTGTTCCTCGTCGCCGGGTCCATCACCTATCGCGGCGCGCACCTCAATATGGACCTTCTCTATTCGGCCATGAGCCCGCTGTGGAAGCGCATCATCAATATCGCCATCGCGATCACCCTGGTTGCATGCACGCTGTTTGCCGCCACCCAGTCCTGGAAAGTCGTGATGCTGCACTATCGCAATCATGGCGTCACCGCCGGCACCGACATTCCGCTGGTAATCCCGCACTCGGCCGTGCTGTTCGGCTTCTGCTTCATGGCCGCCGCCGCGATCGTGCGCATTCGCTCTTACATCACCGGCAAGTTCGACTGACGGAGCGACCGCGATGTATTGGGTGATGGCCATTCTGCCCTTCGTGCTGCTGCTCTTGGGATTCCCGATCTTTCTGCTGCTGCTCGTCACCTCGCTGGTGATCCTGATTGCATTCTTCGATGTGCCGCTGACCGTGGTGCACCAGGATATCTTCAACAGCCTGAACAAATTTGCGCTGCTGGCCGTGCCGTTCTTCATCTTTGCCGGCGATCTCATGTCGCGCGGCGGCATCACCAAAAGGCTGCTGCGGTGGGTCGCATCGATGATCGGCGGTTTCCGTGCCCACATCCCGCTCACGTCGCTCGGCTTTGCCGCGCTGTTCGGCGCAATCTCGGGCGTGACCACCGCGGGGACGGCAGCGGTCGGCACGCTCACTTATCCGCGCATGCGTGAAGCCGGCTACAGCGAGCGTTTTGCTTCGGCGCTGATCACGGCCGAAGGGGCGCTCGACAACCTCATACCGCCGTCGATCGCCATGATCATCTATGGCATCGCCTCGGACACCTCGGTGATCCAGTTGTTCGCCGCCGGCATCGGACCGGGCCTGCTGCTGGCCGGCATGTTCGGTATCTATATTTATTACCACTCGTGGCGCGCCGGCATCATGGAGTCGGGCAAATTCTCTTTGCGGGAATTCCTGATCGCGACGCGCGACGGCGTATGGGCGATCGGCGCCATCGCCATCATCTTCGGCGGCATCTATTCCGGCGTTTTTTCGCCGACCGAGGCCGCCGGTGTTGCCAGCGTTTACGCGATTTTCGTGAGCTACTTTGTCTACCGCGAGACGACCTTGCGCGAGATCTTCGAGACCGGCGCGCGGGCGATGTATTTGACGGGCCTGATTTTCATCATCGTCTCGGTCGCCGGCCTTTACGCCTGGCTGCTTACCATCAGCGGCATCGCGGAATCGACCGTGTCGGTCATCACCAGCATGCACTCCGAGCGTTGGGTGGTTTTGCTGGCGATCAACGTGTTCCTGTTGTTTGTCGGCTGTTTCCTCGATCCGGCCTCGGCGCTGATCATGCTGACGCCGTTGTTGGCGCCGGTCGCCGCCTCGCTCGGCATCGACCCGATCCACTTCGGCGTGATCGTGGTCATGAATCTGACCATCGGCACGTTCCACCCGCCGTTCGGCCTCAACATTTTCGTCTGTCAGGCGCTGTTCAAGACGCCGTCGGCGACGCTCTATATGGGCCTGATGCCGTTCGTGGCGATCGCGATCGCGGCGCTGATGATCGTGACCTATGTGCCGGCCGTGTCGCTCTGGATCATGCACCTCTTGTCCTGAGGGCGTGTTGGCGCTGGCGCGCGGGCTAGAGTGCGATCACGATCTTGCCGAAGTGCCGGCCGCCCTGCTGATAGCTATAGGCGGCCTTGGCATCCGCAAAGGCAAAGACGCGGTCGATCGCCGGCTTGAGGCCGGCGAGCGCGATCGCCTTGTTCATCGCGGCGAACATCTCGCGCGAGCCGACATGAACGCCCTGCAGACGGATGGTCTTGCGGTTGATCATGCGCGGATTGATTGCGCCGGCGCCGGCAAGCGTGCCGATGACGTAAATCGAGCCGCCGGGGCGCACGGCGTTCATCGATTTTTCCAGCGTATTGGCGCCGCCGACTTCGACCACATGGTCGACGCCGCCGTCGCTTTGCTTGCGGATTTGCTCGTCCCAGTCCGGCGTCGCCTGGTAGTTGATCAGCGCGTCGGCGCCGAGCGCCTTGCCGCGCGCCAGCTTGTCGTCGCTGCTCGAGGTGAGAAAAACGCAAGCGCCGTGCATTTTCGCGAACGCCAGGGCGAAAATCGAAACGCCGCCGGTGCCGAGAATGGCGACGGTCTCGCCGGCCTTGATATGGCCGGTCTCGACCAGGGCGTTCCAGGCCGTCAGCGCGGCGCAGGGCAGGGTGGCGGCTTCTTCGAAACTCAAATGATCCGGAATCTTGATCGCGCCCGTTTCGGCCAGCAGTGCGTACTCGCAAAGCATGCCGTCGATCATGCCGCCGAGCGAATTGCGCGCGGCGTCCGGCGAAATGCGTCCGCCGGTCCAGTTGACGAAGAAGGTGCCGGCGACGCGGTCGCCGGCTTTGAATTGGGTGACGCCGGGGCCGACCTCGGCAACTTCGCCGGCTCCGTCGGACAGCGGGATCACCGGGAATTTCGTGTAGCCATAGACGCCCTTGATGACGCCCTGGTCGCGGTAATTCAGTGACGCGGCACGCACGCGCACCACGATCTGGCCGTGGCCCGGCTTGGGCTCTGCCCGCTCGCGGTTGAGCACCAGGCCGTCAAGTCCGGTCGTTTCTCGCACTTCATAGGCTTGCACTTACGACCCCTTGTTGCCCCCGAAGGAATGACCTTCGATCATGCCGGCGACATTCTTCAAGGCGGCGCGCAGGTTGTCGAACATGGCGATGCCGTCCTGTTCCACCTTGCGCTTTACCGCTTGGCCGCGCGCGCCGGGAAGCCGCGGCGGAGCTGCGCCCGCCATGGGCTTTGCGTTGTTGACGGTGTCGGCGATGTGCGTGATGCGTTCGCCGTAGCGCTTCGAGCCGGCAAAGCCGTCGGGATTGAGCACCAGGAAGAATTGGCAGATGTTGCTCGGCCGCTTGACCACGTTTTCGTAAGTGACCTGGAAGCCGGGCTCGCCGTCCGATAGCGCGCTGCACAGCACCTCGACCATCAGCGACAGCGCGTAGCCTTTCGGCCCGCCGATCGGCAGCAGCGAGCCTTTCACCGCGACGGCCGGATCGGTAGTCGGGCGGCCTTCGGGGTCGAGCGCCCAGCCTGCGGGGATTTCCGTCTGCCCGGCGGCAAGCGCGTGGCGGATGCGCGAGCGGGCAACCATCGCGGTTGCCATGTCGGCAACGATCGGCTCGGCACCGGGCACCGGAATGCCAACGCCGATGGGGTTGGTGCCGAACAGGCCTTCGGTGGCCCCGGTCGGCGCGATTGCCGGCTGGGCATTGGTGAAGGCAAGGCCGATAAGCCCATGCTCGGCGGCGCGATCGGCGTAATAGCCGGCGGCGCCGAAATGGCTCGAGCGGCGCACCGCGACCGCGCCGAGCCCTTGCGCCTTGGCGATCTCGATTGCGGTATCGATGGCGCGGCGGCTCGCTACCAGGCCGAGCCCGTGATCGGCGTCGATAACGACGCAACAGGGCAGCGGCTTGACCGCCTCGAATTTCGGCTGGCTCTTGATCGTGCCGTCGAGCAGGCCGCGGGTATAGAGCGGCAGATGCACGACGCCGTGCGAATCCGAGCCGTGCAATTGCGCCCAGATCGCAACCTCGGCGGCGATATCGGCATCCTCGCGGACGACGCCGCAGAGCGCGAATACGTCGGCGGCGAGCTTGGCGAGCGCGGCGGGCATGATCTTGTCGGCGGCGGCGACCTCGCGCAGCCTGGCAGTGATGGCACTGGTGTCAGTCATGGCACTCACGCGGGAATAGCGCCGGGGAAGAAGGCTTCGGCATTGCGGTGGAACACTTTCTCGTAGACCTCGTCCGAATAGCCGAGCGAACGCCAGTCGTCGATCAGCCGCTCATGCGTCAGCGTCGGCCAGTCCCAGCCGAACAGGATGCGATCCTGCAGGCGGCCGCCGATCTCCTTCTTCAGCGCTGGGGTGAAATATTTCGGTGACCAGCCATGCACTTCGTATTGCACATTGGCCTTGTGCAACAGGATCGCGAGCATGTCGTCCTGCCACGGCCAGGCCGGGCGTCCGGCGAGAATTCTTGAGCTCCGGATAACGCGCGGCGACGCGGTCGACGTGACGCGGGTGGCCATCTTCCAGAATGATGCCCTTGCCGCCCGGCAGGCCCTGGCCAATGCCGGTCAGACCGGTCATCAGCAGCACCGGCGCACCGACCTCGATGGCGAGCTTGTAGAACGGGTCCCAGACGGGATCGCTCGGTGGAAAGCCGAGGCTGTTCTGGCTCTGACAGAAGCCGAGAAAGCCCGGTTTCTTATCGGCAAGCCGGCGAAACTCCTTCAGCCAGAAATCCTTCATCGTCGGATTGATGGCGAGCCAGTTGCCAAAAACGATGTCCTTGTTCTTGAGCGCGAAGTCGGTTGCGTAATCGTTCGAGGCGCGGATCTCATCCTCGTCGGTCATCCGCCAGGTGCGGTAGATGTCGAGAATGGTGCGGACATTGCGCGAGCGGAAGCCCTCGGCCATTTGCTCTTCGGTCTCAAAGGTGCGTTTGCGCTTGAACACGCGCTGCGCCTGCTCGTAGTCCTCCGGCGTCGCGTGATGCAGGCCGGCTTTGGTGGAAAAGTGCGAATGACAGTCGAAATAGCGCATGTCGGTCACTTCTTCTCGTAACGTTTGTCCATGATGCGCTTCGGCTTGCCTTCGCGTCCGCGGTTCGACCACTCGATCAGCGCGTCTTCCGGCACCAACTCGACAACGAGCTTGAGGCCAAGATCGGAATGCATCCGCTTCTCGATGTGTTCCTTGAGGCCGTCCCAGCCGCCGGCATCGTTGCGAACCTCGACTTGCACGGTCATTTCGTCACGCACCACGCCGTCGTTGACCTTGCGCTCGGCGATGCACAGCCATTCGCCGGTGGTGCGCGGGTCGCTCTTGATCGCCGGCAGGCAGGCCTGCGGCCAGATGCTGACGCCGCGGATGCGCACCATGGTGTCGGACCGGCCGAGCATCTTCTGCATGCGGCGGAAGCAACTGCCGCACTCGCAGCGTTCGGTCGAAATGACGCGGGTCAGGTCGCGCAGGTTGAAGCGGATCATCGGCTGCTGGCGGCGGTGCAAGATGGTGCACACCATGTTGCCGATCTCGCCGTCGGCGAGCGGCTTGCCGTCTTCGACGCCGACGACCTCGAAGAAGGTCGAATCCTCGTGGAAGTGCAGGCCGTTCTTGTATTTGCACTCGAAGGCGCCCATGCCCATTTCGTGGGTGCCGTACATGTCGTAGACGTCACAGCCCCACAGCTCCTCGAGCTGGTTGCGGAAGGCATTGTCGACGTCGGGGCCGAGGCCACAGCCGAGCAGCTTGGTCTTGAGGTCGCGGACGTCGAATTTGAGTTCGTCGCGTGCCACCTTGGCGAGCTGGGTGGCGTATTCCGGGCGCACGTACCAGACGTTGGTGCCCCACTCCTGCGCGATTTCGATCTGCCGCCGCGAGGCCGTCACCGCGCCCGTGCCGGTGGTGATGGGCAGGGCGCCGAGATAATCGTGGCAGGCCTTGTAGCAGCACCAGCCGGCGTTGCCGAGCGCGGCGGTATGCGGGATCTGCACGCGGTCGCCGGGGCGGACGCCGACAATGTAGAGGTTGCGCGCATGGGTGAGGCCGTTGAGCTCCCATTCCTGCGGCGCGTAAAGCGTCGGCCGCGGCTTGCCGGTGGTGCCGCCGGACGTCTGCAGCTTCATCGGCGTCGTCTGCATGCGCTTGGCGACGTCGCCGTTGATATGACCGAAGGGCGGGTTTTCCTCCTGGTCCTTCTTGATGTCCGCGGAATCAAACATCGGTAGTTTGATGATATCGTCGATGCTTTTGATGTCGCCCGGTTCGAGGCCCGCGGCCTTCCAGCGCCGCTTGTAAAATTCGTTCTGCCAGCCGGTCTTCATCAGGTCGAGGAACTGCTCGTTCTGGAAGGTGCGGATTTCGTCGGCCGACCAGCGCCAGCGCGTACGCTCGAACACGTCCGGCACCGGGTAGCGCTTATAGAGCGCATCCCAGTCGATCGAGCGGTGGTAGATCGGCAGCGAGGTCTCCGTGACCGTGCGCTCCATAACCGACATTTTCAGTCTCCGTGGGCTTAACAAGCTCCGGCGCCGCATCCGTCATGGGATGCGGCGCCGGCAACAAACTATCGGTATTCAAGTCTTATAGTCAGGCGCGTCGCGGTCGAGCTTGCGCAACAGCGCGCGCCACGTCATCAGGTTAAAGGGCTCGTTGCCGTCGGTGATGATGCGCGCTTGGCCGACGGTGGCGTCGAGCACTTTCTGCGGCGGCACATAAGGCTTGATCCCTTCGCCGGCCATGGAGCGGATCTGTGTCTCGCAGGCGCGGATCATCAGGAACGCCATCATGTAGGCTTCGTGGATCGTGTGGCCCCAGAGCACGAAGCCGTGGCCGCGCTGCAGGACGATTTGGTGATTGCCGAAATTCTTGGCGAGCCGGACGCCTTCCTCCGGCGCGGAGATCAGGCCTTCGTAGTCGTGATAGCCGACCGGGCCGAGCCACATCGAATACTGGTTGCCGCCCTGGATCAGGCCCTGATCCTGCATCGCCACGGCGGTGGCGTATTTGGTGTGCAGATGCACGACGCACTGCGCCTGCGGAAAGGCGTCGTAGATGCCCTTGTGGAACGGGAAGGCGAATTTGTGCGGCAGCTCGTCGCTCGGCTCGACGTGATTGCAGTTTTCGTCGAGCTTGTGCAGCCTCGAGGCGGTGACTTCCTCGAACAGCAACGCCGCCGGATGCATGAAGAACTGGTTGGGATGCCCGGGCACGCGCGCCGACAGATGCGCGAACAAAAGTTCGTCCCAATCCTGCATCGCCGCGAGGCGGAAGGCGGCGGCAAGATCGACGCGGGCTTTCCATTCTTCCGGATCAATGTTCGGTTTGCGCGCTAAAGCTGCGCTTGATGATGCTGGCACGCTGTTTCTCCCTCACATTGGCCGATTTCCGGCGCTTTGTTCTTGCAAACGATGTCGGAGCATACCGCGATCGTTTATCTTCCGCTATCGCGGGCGGTGCCGCTTGACCGCTTCGGGATTGGTTGAATCCGCGCCCATGTAAACGCCGCGCTCCCACGTCCGCTTCAGCGGATCGGAAACTTTCAGCGTCATCTTGCCGATGTTCTGGATCTCGATTTCGACTGTTTCGCCGTCCTGCAGGGCGCCGAGGCCTTCGTGGTTGGTGCCGCAGGCGATGAGGTCGCCGGAATTCATGGTCATCACCGTGGTGGCGAACTCGACGAGCTCGGGCACGCGGTGCTCCATGTCGTCGGTGTTGTAGTTGTGGCGAAGCTGGCCGTCGTTCCAGAAGCGTACGATCAGGTCGTTCGGGTCCTTCACCTCATCGGCGGTGGCGATGCAGGGGCCGATCGGCGCGAAAGTGTCGAAGGATTTGCCGAGCCAGCTGGTATGCGGCGTTGCCGGCCAGGTGCGGCGGCCCTGCTCGCGCGCCGACACGTCGATCATGCAGGTGTAGCCGAATACCGCGCTCTTCCAGTCGTTCGCCTTCACCATCTTGGCCGGGCCCTTGATGACCAGCGCGAGCTCGGCTTCGTGCATGAACATCCACGGCACCGTGTATTCCGGCAGCATGATGGTGTCGCCGGGACCGATCACCGCGTCCGGGTTCTTCATGAACATGTTGAGCGGCCGGGCCTCGCGCTGCGCATGCTCCCAGTAATTGGCGATGCAGGCGAGAATCTTGCCGGGCCGCGGCAAGCGGCGGGCGCAGGCGCACTTTATCGAGCGGCTGTGCCGCGCCGTCCTTGGCGAGCTTCTCCAGCGCCGGGCGCAAGGCATCGAAGCCGTCGATGATGCCTTGCATCGTCAGTTGCGGCGTGTAGCCTTTCTTGACTGCGGCCGAAATATCGACGACGCCGCGCTCGGTCAGCAGCCCGGGCTTGATTTCGGAATCCGGCGACGACTGAAACAGAACGAGCTTCAAGTGGGCCTCCCGAAGATGTTTTCTTTGGAATACAGCACATCCCCGGGTGAGCGGCCAGTCGCGCTTGTGCAAAGCGCAGGTGCGCGCCATGCAGTTTTCACGGCGTGATAAGGAGATGGCGCGATGACAGGGGCCACCGTGCTGCAACGCCACCGTCCGTCGCCGCCGCGGATCGACGAGAGCAAAGTCGCCAAGCCGCTGCAGGATCTGTTCGCGGGCTGGCGAAAATCGCTGGAAGAAAACTTCGTGGGCATGACTGCAAGTGGGCAGGTCAAGCCCGGCCTGTTCCCGATCCGGAAGACCGGCGCGTCGACGCAACCGGTGTCGATGCCGCCAAGGCGTTTCTGCATTCGCTCGACGCGCAAGCAGCGCGCGGCCGTCAAGCTTCCCCGTCGACAGCGACGTGTGGCGGCGCTGGAGCAACATCCACCGCAATCTGATGCGGCACGGCGTGTGCCTTGCCGATATGAGCGAGAAACAGCGCGAGTTTGCCTATGCGCTGATGCGCCCGGTGCTTGGCGCGCAAAGCCTATGAGACGGCGCGCAATGCCATGCGGCTCAACGAAACGCTTGCGGAAATGACCGGGTTGCCGCTCGAATTCGGCGAGTTCTTCTACTGGATGAGCATTTTCGGCGAGCCGTCGGCGACTGAGCCATGGGGCTTTCAGATCGACGGTCATCACTGCAACATCAATTGCTTCGTGCTTGGCGACCAGATGGTGCTGTCGCCGATGCTGCTCGGCTCGGAGCCGGTGACGGCGGAGCAGGGCGTCTACAAGGGCACCACCGTGCTGCGCGACGAAGAAGCGCGCGGCTGGGCTTTCATGGAAGCGCTGACGCCGGAGCAGCGCGCCAAGGCCACCGATCGGCATGGAGTTGCCATTCGACGGCTACGCCTCCGGCTTCAAGGACAACATCGTCGTGCCATATGATGGGCTGCCGGCGCGCGACATGACGCCGCAGCAGCAGGCGAAACTTGTCGACCTGATTGCGCTTTATACCGACCGACTGCCGCGCCGGGCACGCGCAGGTGCGGTCTCGAGACGTCAAGCAGCACTTGACCGAAACGGTCTTCGCCTGGATCGGCGAATTCGATCCGGTGAGCCCGTTCTATTACCGCATCTACAGCCCGGTGATTTTCATCGAGTTCTATCACCAGCCGGGCGTCGCCCTGCCCAACACCGGCTATAACCGCCGCCACGCCCACGCGCTGGTGCGCACACCGAACGGCAACGACTACGGCGCGTGCTCTGCTCGCCGAGTACTTCACGCTAGTTTGGCAAAGCGCGGCAAAATCGCCTGCGCGTTTTCATGCCGTGATTTTCCGGCCGCAGCGCATCGTCGAAGTCGAAGATCTGCACCGCCGTCAACCGTATCCTTCATGACTTTCTCGGCGGGGCGCGCCGACGGATAATCGGTGCCGAACAGGATGCGTGAAGGGTCGGCGATCTCGAGCAGCGCTTTAAGTGCGAGCGGCGAGGGCGACTGCGCGACGTCGTACCAGAAACGGCTGAGATAGGCTGCACGCCCTCCGGCACCTTGTCGCGCGCTTTTGGGTCGTCTTCGATCCCGCTCAAGCGGAACAGCAGGAACGGCGCGACGCCGCCCATGTGCGGCATGATCCAGCGGATGTTGGGATATTTCTCCAGCATGCCGGTGTAGAGCATGTTGGTTATGGCGCGCGTGGTGTCGAAAGTGAGCTCGGTATAGCCTGCAGGGATGGAAATAACGCGGCATGCCGCTGACCTGCGGCCGCTGCGGATGCACGAAAATGACGGCATGGCGACGGTCCAGTTCGGCGTAGAGCTCGTTTTCGTCAGGATCGCCGAGGTAACGCGAGCCAGTGTGGCTTTGCAGGTTGATGCCATCCATCTTCAGGACATCGAGCGCATATTCGACATCACGGCAGGCGTCCTCGACATCGGGCAGCGACACGAAGCCCATGGCGCCGAACTTGCCGCTGATGTTCGGCGACCATCTGCATCATGGTCTCGTTGCACGTCTTGACCAGGCGTTTGGTGAATTCGACGTCGCCGAAATAAGCGCCAGGCGACGCGATCGACAACAGCACGGCGTCGATGCCGTTCTCGTCCATCAATTCGATCTGCCGGCCGAGGCTCCAGTCCGGCCACGGATTTTCGCCGCTGCCCATGACGCCGATAGCTGGCCAGTTCTTTCTTGTAGACATCGGGAATAACATGCTGATGGACGTCAATGAGAGGCATCGTCATTTCCCGGTGGAGGTCGCGTTAGGCTCGCAGCACAGCCAATAGTCATTCGGGCGGAGAGTCGTCGCGCAAAACGTTTCTCAACTCAATAGATTTCGTTGCGGGGGCAAGGATCGCGCACTTGGGGGGCGCGACCGGCCTACAGCTTTCGGTCGTGCAGCCCGAGCTTCGCATAGATCTCGTTGATATGCTGTTTCACGCTCTCCGGTGTGTCGTCATGTTCCGGCGCGTTGGCCCAGCCGGCCTTGGCGCGTGCGTGGGCTGAAATTTCGTCGTCCTGTTGCGAGGTCGGGCCGCAGACCGAACAGGCCCCGATCATCTCATCGCCGCGGAAGATGGGGGCGCAGCCACCCGAAGCATAGATCTTGCCGCCGGTCAGGATCGAGGCATTGACCATAAGCTGCGGGTTGCGCTCCTGAAACCACTTCTGGATCACCACGCCATCGGGAAACCGCGGGCTGACGGCACGGAAAGCGCAGATGGTGAAGGCCTTGGCCACGGCGAACTCCGGCAGGATGAAGCCGGCGTCGTCCATGCGCTCGAGCGCGATCAGATGTCCGCTTGGATCGACGACGGCGGCGCAGACCTTGACGCCCATCTCGGTCGCCTTCTCAACGACGCCATCGAAAAAAGGCCGGCACTCGGCCAGGCGCAGCTTGCTCATAAATCGTCTCCTTGTCCTGTACCGGCGCGAGGACGCGCCAAATTGTCAAGCGAACAGCTTCGATTTCATCCAGTCCGCCTCGAGCGGATAACGAAAGTCGCGGCGGCCCACCGTGGCCTTTGCCCGGAAAAGTGACGATCTCGACCGGACCTTTGACGCGCTCTTTCAGAATATGGGACTCCGAAATCGGCATTGTCTCGTCATCGGCCGAACAGACGCACAGGATCGGGAAATCAATCCGATCCGTGACAGGCTCGAGCGTCAGCTCCTGGCGCATCAGTCGCGAACCTTCCTCCAACGTCTTGGCACCGAGGAAGGTGCAGATTTCAAGACGATGCGAGACCAATGTGGGCAGGAACACCCTGTCAAAGAAGTTGGCGAAATTGAATGCGGCCGGGTGGGCGATAACGGCCCTGAAGCGCTTGTCGCAAGCCGCGGCATGGATCGCCAGCAGGCCGCCGCTCGCTCGCCCATAGATGCCGAGACGCGCGCCGTCGAGGCGTCCGTCGTTTTGCAGCCAATCGGCTACGGCGGTCAGCGCCCGGTCGAAATCGACGACGCGCAGCGCTCTGCCGGTCCGCGCCAGAAATTCGCCCTGACCGGGCCCGTCGAAGGCGATGGCCGCGATGCCGCGCGCGACAAAGTAGTCCGAGACCGCGTGCATGTTGATCATGTTGGAATTGGCGCCGCCGATCAGCACCGCGCACGGCGGACGGTTCACGTCGCGCGGCAGCCGCAGGAACGCGTGGATCGCCGTGCCGTCAAAGGGGATCTCCAGGCGCAGCGCTGGCGGCGAGAAGTAGGGGGCCGCCTGCCAGTAGGTGGTGGCGGCACGCAGCATCGAACTCCTTTTCTTCCGGCAGCAGCCGGCCGATATCGTGGTGCATGTAGCCGGCGAGGTGATAGCAGACGGCCGCCGAGAATAGCATTTGCGCCGCGGTCTGCGTCAGGTCCTGCGCCAGCGCCGACCGGCCGCGCGCCAGATACTCGTCGCCGGCCTTGAACCACTGCGTCGGCCAGTCGCGGTGGCCGCCGCGATAGAAGCTGTCCATGCTGGCAATGACGCGATCAATCTCGGCGAGGTCCAGCCCCAGCGGCAACGCGCGCCCGTGGGGCAGATGGTGCACGTAGCGCAGCGTCGCTGCGGCGCCTTGCGTCTTCCACATAGCGTTGACGAGCGCATAGGCGTCCTCGACGCGCCGCCGGTCAGCCAGCGTCTCGTCCGACTCGAGTCTCCGCGGTCACTTAACGGTCCTTGTCCTCTTGCCCGGGCGTCACCGTCATTGCGGCTGGATGCCGGCGTCGTGGATGACGTCGGACCAGCGCTTGATATCCTTTTGCAGATAAGCGGTGAATTCCTTGGGTCCCATGACAACCGGGTCGCCGCCGCCGGCTCTGATCTTTTTCTGCATCTCCTCGGAGGCGACCGCGTCGGTTGCCGCCTTGGCGAGCTTGGCGACAACTGCGGGCGGTGTTCCCGCCGGAGCGAACAGGCCGTTCCACATCGCCACCTCGTAACCGGGCAATCCGGCCTCGGCCACGGTCGGCAGCTTCGGCATCGTGGGGCTGCGCTCGCTACCGGTCATCGCCAGCGCCCTGAGCTTGCCGGCCTCGACATGCGGCATCGCGGTCGAGGGCGGGGCAAACATGGCGTCGGTCCGCCCGGCGATGAGATCGGTCAGCGCCTCGACGGAGCCCTTGTAGAAGATCGTCGCCACCTTGACGCCGGCCTGTTTGGAAAGCATCTCGACCGCCAGATGGTTGGCCGTGCCCTTGCCGGTGGACGCGAAATTCAGCGTTCCCGGATGCGCCTTGGCGTAGGCGATCAACTCCTGAACGCTGTTGATCGGCAGCGTCGAGCGCACTACGAGCACGAAATTGGTCGATGCGATCATGGCGACGGGCACAAAGTCGTGCTCGATGTTGAACGGCAATTCCTTGAACAAGCTGACGTTCATGGCGTTCGAGTTGGTCGACAGCAGCAGCGTGTAACCGTCGTTGGTCGAGCGGGCGACCGCCGAGGTCGCGATATTGGTCGCGGCGCCGGGACGGTTCTCGATGACGAACTTCTCATGCAGCGCGTTGCTCAGGCTGTCGCCGATAAGCCGCGCCGACGTGTCGGTGAAAGTGCCCGCCGGCATGCCGACGACGATCTTGACCGGCCGGTCCGGATAGGTCTCGGCCGCCTGGGCCGCGCCGATGTGCGAGCCGGCAGTGCCGAGCGCCACGAGCAAAGCGAGTTTGGTCAGATGGAATCTCAGTCCGAGGTGTTCGATCATGCTCTTTCCTCCCCAGATCCCGTTGCGCTGACAGGATCAATGACGTTTATCGTTCTGTACAGATGCAGTCTTACCCATGGCCGGCCGCTCGCCGTGAATACCGAGGCGACTGCAGGTCGCCGCCAGCTTTCGCCGTGCGGTGTCGGCATCGATATTCAGCAATTCGCCATTCCACTTGACCGGGCGGCCCTCGACCAGCACTGCTTCAACATTGCCGCAATGCCCGCCGACGACAAGTGCCGCGAGCGGATCGAGGGCAGGCGCCAGATTTAGCGCCATGCGGTTGATCAGGATCAGGTCGGCCTTCTTGCCGGGCGAAACCGAGCCGATATGCTTGTCGAGTTCGACCGTGCGGGCGCCGTCGATGGTGACGAAGTCGAGGACGTCGCGGGCGGTGATCGGATCGCGTTCGGGACCGTTGGGAATGTCGTTGTTGCGGATCATGCGCTCACCGGTAAAGGCGGCGCGCATTTCCGTGAACATGTCGCCGCTTGCGGTCATTTCACTGTCGGTGCTGAGGCTGGGGCGCAGGCCTTGGGCCATCAGGCGACCGGTGGCCGGCAGGCCGAAGCCCGGTGCAAGCATCGCCATGCATGCGGACACCCCGGCGCTTGCGCCATGGTCGGCGAGCAAGCGGAATTCATGGTCGGTCGAGTTGCAGCAATGCAGGCAGGTTAGATCCGGCCCCAGCAGATGGTGCCGATGCATCTTCTCGATGGCATGTTTTTCCGCGCCGTTCTTTCCCATCCCGATATGCATCGTGATCCGGAGTCCAAGTTCGCGCGCCAGCGCCATGTCGGCCTCGACCACCTCCATGGTGCAGAACTCGGGGCCACGCGCGGCCATCGCCAGCGTCACCAGCGCGTCGTCCGAGGAGAGGGCGTCTTTTCTGACGCGCCGGATGTCCTGAGGGTGCCCCAGGACGCTATCCACCATCCAGGGCTTTGGGTCTTGGCCGGGCTGGCCGTGCCCGAAAATCGAACGGCCGCCCGCCGCGCGCAGCCCGTCGATGCAGGCGTCGGTATGTTGCGGTGTGTTCTGAATATGCGCCCAGTCGAGCAACGTTGTGATGCCGGCGTCGAGCGCGGTTAGGCGCCCGTAATGCGTGGCGTCATGGACGTCCTGGGGGCTCATTTTCGGGGCGAGTTTGACGAAGAGCTCGACGAACATCCGCGGCAAATCCCAATCGGTGCCGATATGGCGCAGCGGGGTTTGCCAGAGGTGCCGGTGGCATTCGACGAAGCCGGGCAGCACGAAGTAATCCGACGCATCGACGATGTCGCAGTCGGATGCCGCGATCGCCGGCGCGACCTCGGCAATACGGCCGTCGACGACCAGGATGTCGCCGGTAAGGTCGCCGAGCCGCTCGTCACACGTGACGATCAGCCCGCCGCGCAACAGGATGCGCCTGTTTTTGGGGGCCGGTGGCCGAGGGCGTGACACGGGCTGCTCGTGATCCTGAAAATCGATGGCCGGCTGCCGTCGGGCAGCCGGCCAAAGCTCAAAGAAGGCCGCCTAGTCCTTTAGCCGGTCGGGAAGCCGCGTATATTTGCCGTCCACCAGCTTGGAGAAAAGGTACCCGGACAACTTGATGCCGGTCATGTCGGGGGCGGCGAAATCGTACTGCGTTGTCACCCCCGAATAGGGCCCCTTGATCGCCTCACACAGCTTCTCGTGCGGTGCGTCGGGCCCGACCTTTGCCAGGGCCTTGGCGATGACATGCATGGCATCCCAGGCCACCGATTTCGGCATTCTTCGCCCGGATGTTGAAGTTCTTCTTCATGTACTCGATGAACTTCACCTGATTGGGCAGGGGATCTTCGTTCACCACGAACTCGGGAAAGATGATGTTGTCGGCGGCGCTGCCCATGGCGCTGACGATTTCATAGCTCGACGCGCCGTTGACGGCGATGATTGGCTGCTTCATCTGCAGATTGCGAATTGCCCGGAACGGCGCGGCCTGCACCGCGATGACCAGGATGACGTCGGGGTTGGAAGCCTTGATCTTGGCCGCTTCCGCCGTCACGTCGGTTGCCGACAATTCGAATTTCTCGCGGTCGACGACTTGCACCGGGTACTGATTGACGATGCGGTCGAATTCACGCATCACCACCGTGCCGTAGCCGCTGTCGTAGAGCACCGCGACCTTTTTCGCCTTGAGGAATTCGATAGCGTAGCCGAGCAGCGCCCTGGCGTTGAGTTCGTGCGCCACGAACATGTGGAATTCGCAGGTGCGGGTCTTCTCGACCGGCGGACCAAGCCCGGTGAAGGCGAATTGCGGCAGCTTCAGCTTGTCGGTGATGCCGCCCATCGCAACGGTCGGCGGAAGATTGGTGCCGCCGATCATTGCCACGATCTTCTGATTGTAGATCAGATCGTTGACCTTCGACACGGCGGTGTCGGGATTGGTCGTGTCGTCCTCGACGATCAGCTTGATCGGCCGTCCGTTGACGCCACCATTGTCATTGATTTCCTTTTCCGCCGCCAATGCGCCGTTGCGCTCCGGAACGCCAAGGCCCGCGGCGGCTCCGCTGATCGAGAGCACGGCGCCGATCTTGATCGGTTCCTTCGATTGCGCGTGAGCCGCCGGCGGCAGGCCCATGAACGCAAGCAGGGCAACTGTCGAAAATGTCACGCTTGTGGCGCGGGCAAAGTCAGCCATCGCATTCCTCCCGGGATTATCGCCGTTTTTGAACGGACGTCGTTTCTTGTCGGCACGAACATTAGTCGGGCGTTGGCCGAGGGGTGAAATGATAATGCGCCATCCTATGAATTGATGGCATCGATAGATCGGCGAAAAAGACCGTTTTTCCTGTGCATATTAGCCATCGATATTTGCCGTCGGGGGCGAGCGCTTGAGACAAGGCGCGGCCAATGCCATTCGCGCGGCGCCGTGCACGGAGTGAACAGTGCGGACCGAATTGATCTCGATCGCCACCGAAACAGTTCCGCTCGACGGCGCCTGGTATCAACCGTCCGATCGAGACGGCCGCCACGGCGCCCTGCTGTTTCACGGCAATACCATGAACTTCTACACCGGCGCGCTCCGCTTCTTGCCGCCGGCGCTCACGCGAATGGGGTATTCCTGCCTCGCGTTCAACCGCCGCGGGCACGACATTCTGAGCATTCGCGATTTCTTTGCCGCCGAGGAGGGCGCCGCGCTTCAGTTGACGCGGGAGGGCATCGCCGATAACGCGACCGCGGCACGATGGATCGCGTCTCGCGGCTATCCTGCGCCGGTCATCATCGGTCACAGCAATGGCGGCATGCTCGGCGTCAAGCACGTCGTCGATCACCCGCAGACGCCAGCGCTCGTGCTGCTGTCGGCGCAGCCGGGCGGCAACAGCGTCATCGCCGGCCAGCGCAAGCGCGGCATCCTCGCCGGCAACGATATCGAGACGGTTATGGCCCGAGCGCGGGCGCTGGTCGATGCCGGGCGCGGCCGCGAGCTCATGTTGGTGCCGGGCTGGTGGTATGTGATCAGCGCCGAAAGCTATCTCGACCGCATGACGCAGATGCCCGATATCCTCGAGCTCGCGCCGTCGATCAAGTGCCCCGTGCTCTACATTCGCGGCGATCGGGAGCCGCCGGAAGCCGCTCCGGCCGAGGAGTTCAAGCGACGCGCTGGCGGTCCATGCGACGTCAAATTGATCGCCAATTGCGACCACTTCTACGTCGGCCGTGAGGACGAGATTTGCCGCATCGTGGCCGATTGGCTGGCCGAGCGCGTGACGTAGCGCTCAGCGCTTCGGCGGGATCACCGGCAGCAGCACATGGCTGTCGTACTTGCCGCCGGCGTGCAGCGTGACACTGCCGTCGAAGATCGCCGGCGGACGGTCGCGCGGCTCGTCGTGACGGAACGCGGCAACGCCGGTGAACGAACCTTGGTAGGTCGGCACCGGCTCGCCGCCATAGACGTAGTCCTTGCCGCGCACCGACAGCGCGATCCTGAAGCCCTTGGGGATCACGACACAGGTCGGCCAGACCTCGACATCGAGCTCGTAGATCTGCTCGGGCGTGAGCTTCTGGATCTCGTCGTGGGTGTGGTAGGGCCGGTACGGCCGCGACTTCTTCGGGTCGAGCTTGCGGTGCGAAGCGCGCAGCCAGCCTTGTGCGAGCGGCGTGTGTGGATCGATGTGGCCCTGGAAGGTGAGCTCGCGGAAATCCATCGCGAAGGCGCGCACGACAATAAAAATGTCGGCGTCTTCGGTCGATGACGAGATGAAGAGCTTGGCCGCGATCGGGCCGGTGATCTCGGTGTCCTCTTTGAGCGGCTGGGTCAGGAAGGTCAGGCCATCCGAGAAGCCGCGATAGGTGACCGCGGTCTCGCCGGCAACCGGCTGTTGCTCGAGGCCGAAATCGCTGTTGTCGAGATGCAGCTTCGTCCATTGCGTGCGGGCCAGGGGCCATTCGTTCTCGTGGCGCTCGACGTAGCGGTCGCCGAAGTGGCGCACCAGCATCTGCACCTTGGGCTGCTGCTTCCAGTCGTTATCCTCGCCCTTGAGGTAGTGGCCGAAGAAGCGCTTCTGCAGCGCGATGCCGTAATCGGTGTAGTATTCGATCCAGTGCTCGCGGCCGTGAATTTCCAGCCACTTCTCCTTCGAGCCGGCGGCGAGAGAAGCCCTCGATATTGCCGCGTAAATGCAGGCCCTGGCCGCCCCAATTGGCGAGCGACACCAAGGGCACCGTGACCTTGGAGAGGTCGGGCATGCGCGAGGTCCAGAAATCATCGGTCGTCAGCGGATTGGCGAGACAGTCCTCGTGCCAGTCGCTGCGATTGGCGCCGAGTTGCTCGTCCGACAGCGTCTCGCCCCGACACCCAGTCGCCGTTCATGCGGCTGCGATGGCCGCGTTTGCCCTTGCCGAACTGCACCGACAGGATTGCCGGGCCGTACAGCACCTGGCTGAACGTGTTGAGGATGCCGCCGTGAGCGATTGCACTCGCGGT
The DNA here is from genome assembly GCA_963822035.1 of uncultured Alphaproteobacteria bacterium. Lineage (GTDB taxonomy): Bacteria > Pseudomonadota > Alphaproteobacteria > Rhizobiales > Xanthobacteraceae > Pseudolabrys. The sequence goes on from CAWGGC010000005.1 coordinate 682,868, forward strand.
AGAAGTCGGCGGCGCCCTCGCAGACGAACATGCAGGCAAGATGCGGCGGCTGCAGCTGCCGGCGCGTGCCACTGGTTCACGCGAGTAGGAGATGCCGTGAGCCCGACCTTGCCGTTCACCAGGGCTGCGCCCCGCCCATTCGATGCAGTGGTAGTAGTCCAGCGTCTCGCGAGGCGAGTAGACGTCGAGGAAGCCCGGCGAGCGGCCGGTGCCGCGCGAGTCGACGCGAATGCAGACGTAGCCATCCGGCACGCAGCTGCTCCGGGTCGTCCAGGCCTCGCAGTTCTGGTACTGGTTGGTCGAGTTCGCGCAGCACTTCCGGGTAGTCGGTGACGATGCGATTCCATATGCGGCGAAACCCGTCTGGAAGGCAGCCATTTGCCGTACGGGCCCAGCGACATGATCACCGGATACTTCCGTCGTCGATGGGGCGGAAGACGTCGCGCGCAGAACGACCCCGTCGTCCATCTCGATCGGCACGTCCCAGTCGATGCGCATGCCGGCGCTGACCTGCGTCTTGTAGGGCGTTGTAGTTTTTGCTTGTGTCATGACCGTTTCGTCTTTCTTCGTTTTCTGCGTCAGGCGTGACCATGATCCGCGTGCTGGGCATTCGAGCATCGTCGAACGTGCAAAAGGTGACGTGGCTGCTCGGCGAACTCGGTCTCGCTTTCGAACGCGAGGACTTCGGCGGTAAAACCGGCAAGCCGATCAAGTCGCCGCCCTATACCGACTGGAATCCGAACGGCACGATCCCCACCCTGATCGACGGCGACTTCGTCTTGTGGGAGTCGAATTCGATCTGTCGTTATCTGGCGCGCAAGACCGGTGCGGTTGCGCTTTATCCGGATGGCCTCGAAGCGCGGGCTTTGTGCGAGCGATGGATGGACTGGCAGCTCGGCACGTTGCGGCCGTTCTTCTATCCTTACTTTCGCATGCTGATTACCATGCCGGAAGGAAGGCGCGACGGCGCAGCCACGGCGGCGATGCGCGCGACCGCGTCGCAGGCCTTCGATATCCTCGAGCGCGGCCTTGCGGCGTCCCCTATCTCGCCGGCCCCGTCTTCACGCTCGCCGAGATCGCCACCGCGGTCTGGGTGCATCGGTGGTTCAAGCTCGCCCTCGACGGCGGCCGCACGCCCAGGCTCAAAGCCTGGTACGAACGGCTGCGCGAGCGGCCGGCCTTTATCGAGCATGTCGTCTCGGCCCCGTTCGAATGAGCGTTATTTCGCCGGGACGATCGGCAGCAGCAGGGAGCTCGCGTACTTACCGCCGCTATGGATCGTCGTGCGCCCGCCGTAGGTTTGCGGCGGCCGGTCGCGCGGATCGTCATGCAGAAACGGTCCGCAGCCGGTGAATTCGTTCTTCATGTTGGAGAGACGGCCGCCGCTCGGCCCATCGTAGACGTGGTCCTTGCCGCGAACGGTCAATGCCAGCCGATAACCCTTCGGCAGCACGATGCAGGTCGGCCATATTTCGATGTCGAGCTCGACAATCTGCCCAGGCGACAGCGGCTGCATCTCATCGTGCGTGTGGTAGGGGCGGTAGAAGGTGCTCAACTTCTGATCGAGCTTGCGATGCGAGGCGCGCAGCCAGCCTTGCGCCAGCGGCGTGTGCGGATCGATGGCGCCCTGGAACACGACCTCTCTGCCGTCCGGCGCAAAGGCCTGCAGGACCAGGAACAGGTCCACGTCCGACGTCGAGGAGGAGACGAAAAGCTTTGCCGCCATCGGTCCGGTGATCTCGGTGTCGCTTTCGAGCGGCGGTAGCGTGAAGCGGACCCCGTCACCGAGCGCGTCGAAGGTCACGTCCGATGCTTCCGCGATCGGCGTGCGCGACAGCGCTTTCGACCTCGGGTCGAGGTAGAACGTCGCCCACCGCGTCCGCGCCAGCGGCCATTCGCTCTCGTGCCGCTCGACGAAGCGCTCGCCGGGATGGCGGACCTGCAATTGCACCTTGGGCTGCTTGGCCCAGCCGGTGTCTTGACCTTTCAGGAAATGGCCGAAGAACCGCTTCTGCAGATCGTTGCCGTAATCGGTGTAATACAGCGTCCAGTGCCGGTCGCCGTGCATCTCCAGCCACTTCTGTTTCGATGCGGCGCGGACGAAGCCTTCGATGTTGCCGCGCAAGTGCAGGCCGTTGCCGCCCCAATTGCCGCACGACAACAGTGGCACTTCAACTTTGTCCCATTGCGCGGAGTGGTCGCGGTGGTACTGATCGTCGAGCGGATGCGAGAAAATCTCCTCGCCGAAATCGCAACGTTTGGAGTTGAGCTCGTCATCGGTCAGCGTCTCCGGGCCGGAGGCGAGTTCGCCGTGGATCGGATGACGCGGACCGCGCTCGCCAAGACCGTGCTGAACGGTCTTGACCTGCATGTCGTACCAGTTGGCCTGGAACGTCGACAAAATCCCGCCGTGGTGGTTCTTCTCGCGATACCAATCGCCGGCGCCTTCCCAGATGCAGATTGCGGCAAGGTGCGGCGGCTGCAGCGACGCGACCTGCCACTGGTTGATGGCGTAATAGGATATGCCGGACAGTCCGACCTTTCCCGTGCTCCAGGGCTGTACTGCGGCCCATTCAATGCAATTGTAGAGATCCTTGGTTTCCCGCGGCGAGAACGGATCGATGTAGCCCGGCGAGCGCCCGGCGCCGCGCGAGTCGACCCGCACGACCACATAGCCATCCGGCACCCATTTCTCCGGGTCGACCACTTCCCAGGACTGGTACTTGTTAGTGGAATTTGCCGCGACGTCGGGATGATCGCGCACCATCAACTCCCAGGCGGTCGAATAGCCTTCCTGGAAGGCGAGCCACTTTCCGTACGGCCCGTAGGACAGCAGCACCGGATAGCGGCCCGGGGTCGCCGGACGAAAGACGTCGGCGCGAAGGACGAGGTTGTCGTCCATCGCGATCGGGATATCCCAATCGATAATCATGCCGTCGCGCGTTTCGGTCGTTTCGCGGACGGATTTCTTCGGAGTGTCAAGCATTGGCTTTGATCCTCGTCAGGAAGGTGGTGAAGATGCGGGCGACGTCGGCGTCCTTTGAAATCCCACTCCGCCTTGTTCCATTCCGGCAGAAGATCGTCCTCAGGGCGCACGCTAACGACGTTATGAAGCTCGCTGTGCGGCAGCAGGTGGTTGAGATTGGTGGCGGCAACGGGCGTGTGAATGAGGTCGTTGCCCGGTATCAGGCAGGCCGGCTGCGCGATCGAACGCAGGTCGCTCTCGCTCGCGCCGATGATCGGCATGGTGGCGCCGCGCAGGAAGTCGTTCTGCCAGCGCGTCATAACGGCGATGAATTCGCGCTGATCGATTGTCAGCAGATGCTCGCGATTGGATGGACGGTTCCGGATGCATTCGCGGAAATGCTCGCTGTCGGCGACCGCCTGCATGCCGCCCTTGCGCGCCAGCGCGATGTATTGGCCGTAGTAGCTCTCGGCGAGTTCCTTGGCCGCGAAGGCGCCGCCGGTGATGCGCCAGAGTAGAAGCGCCCGCGCATCGGCGCGGTGGCGCAGCGCGAAGATGATCGACAGCCGGCATCCGGCCGATGAGCCGCCGATGACGGCGGGCAAGGCGCCGAGCTGCTTCAGCAGGGCGTGCAGATCGTCGGCCCAGATCTCGTTTTCCGAGCCTTCGCCGTCGAAGCCGATGTCGGAGGCGCCGCAATTGCGGCGGTCGTGCAGCAGCACGCGGAAGCCGGCCTTGGCGATCCGCTCGGCGAGCGGCTCGAAATCGGCGTAAGGGTGCCGGCTGCCCGGCGACAATGCGATCCAGTCGCCGGAATCGCCGACGATCCGGTAGTTGAGCTCAAGACCACGGACGCAGGCGTACGGCATGATTCCTCACCCGACGAAGCTGGCTTCGACGCGCCCGATATGTTCGAACTCGGCGACAACAAGCTGATTGAGCTCGACGGGGAAATAACCGCTGAACGAACCGGTGGCCACGAACTGACCGGCCTTCAATCCGCCCTTGTCGCGCAGCTCGTTGGCGAGGATGACGACCGGCAGGAACGGGTTGGTAAAGGCATGGCCGCCGACGGTTTCGACGATCGTCTTGCCGGCGGCGTTCATGCTGACGCGCATCTTGGCAAAGTCGACGTCGCGCCAGTTGGCCTTGGCCGGCCCGATCACGAAAGCGCCGCTGGTAATGTGATCGGCGTAGGCCTCGACCATAGTGCTGCGCTGATTGAGCATGTCGCGCAGCGTGCGGTCGCTGGTGTCGAAGCGCGTGGCGATGATCTCGAACGACGGGCAGGCTTCGGCCGCGTCTGCGACCTCCTGCGGCTGGTAGACTTTTGCGCGCGGCGGCAGGTCCTTCGTCAGACGGAAGGTGATTTCCGGCTCGATGTAGCGCGATGGCGCGAGCGCCACGGGCACGCGCGCCGGACTTGAAAATACGCGTGACGCAAAAATCGGCGCCCGGAACGGCTTTTCCCGTGGCTTGTAGAGAAAAGTGATCTTCCAGCCGGCGATCTCCTCGCCGAGCTGTCGCGTGACCTCGTCAACGATCTGGTTCGCGTCCTCGGCCGTGAGCGGCTTGAACTCCTTCGGCAGTTCCTTGATGCCGCGGCCGGTGCGCCGGGCCTCAAGCAGCAGTCGTGCAGCGCCAGCCAAGCTTTCGGGATTCATGGGTTATGCCTCATTGCAAAAAAGTGCTGTCTCATCTGGAGGGTCATTTGGCGAGGAAGGCGGGCGGAATCTGGCGATGGAACATCGCGAAGATCAGTTCCCAATCGCGCTCGGCGCTTAGTTTGTGAAACAGGTCGCGGTCGGGCAGGGCATAGCCGTGCTCCGCGCCTTTGTGGACTTGGCCGTAATATTTGGCCGGCGACGATTGCATCAGCCGGTTCCATTCCTCGACCATCGGCAGCGGCGCGTAGACGTCGACCTCGGCAAAACCGCAATAGACCTCGCCCTGGAGTTTCTTGATGCCGAGATGCGCCGAGTCCGGCTTGTCGGTGATCAGCGTGGTGCCATGCAGGCTGGCGGAAGCGCGCAGTCGCTCGGGATAGGCGGCCGCGGCCTGGAGCACGTGGCGTCCGCCCATGCAATAGCCGAAGCCGCCGATTGGTCCGCGTTTCACGTCGCTGTGGCCGTCGAGGAATTCGAGAATCGCTCCGGTATCGTCGACCACCATCGAATCCGCGAGCTTCTGTTGCGGCGCGAGCACCGCTGCCTGCTGCTCCGGCGTCAAATTCTTGAGCGAGATGGCGCGGCCGTGCTCGTCGCGATAATCGGTGCGGATGCGGCCCTGCCGGTAATAGAAATCGGGCACCAGCGCGTAATAGCCGACCGTGCCAACGCGCCGCGCCAGATCGTACAGAACTTCGCGGACACCCCACACGTCCATGTACAGGATGACCGCCGGGAACGGGCCGCCCTGCTCGGGGCGGGTGATGAAGGTCTCCATCTTGCCGGCTGGCGTCGGGATGTCGATCATCTGTTCTTTCACGGCATCTGCTCCGTCTGGTACTCAGGATCCGAGGTAAGCTTTCACGATGCGGTCGTCGCTCAGGAACGATTGCCACTCGCCCTTGCCGACGCTGTGCACGATGCGGCCGAGCGACATCACATAGGCGCGCTCCGTGATTTCGGCGGCGATGCCGACATTCTGCTCGATCAGCAACAAGCCCATGCCGCGCTGACGAAGCTTGGTGATGACATGGAGAATGTCGCGCACGACCTTCGGCGCGAGCCCGGTCGACGGCTCGTCCATGATCAGGAGATCAGGCTGCAGCAGCAACGCCCGCGCGATTGCCACCATTTGCTGCTGGCCGCCGCTCAGCAGTTCAACGTGCGCGTTAAGCCGTTCCTGGATCACCGGGAACAGCTCGCAGACGTCGTCCCAGGTCAGCACGGTCTTGCTGCGCATGGCGCGGCCGGCGCTTTCGGCAAGCGCAAGGTTTTCGCGCACGGTCAGCTCGCCGAACAGCCGGCGATTTTCCAGCACGATGCCGATGCCGTGCTGCGGCATCTTGTGCGTCGGCACGAAGGTGATGTCGGCGCCGTCCTTGATGAGCGCCCCGGAGCGTGCGCGGTTGAGGCCGCAGATCGTGCGCGCCAGCGTCGTCTTGCCGGCGCCGTTGGCGCCGACGACGGCGACCGCTTCGCCGTCGCCAATCTCCAGCGTGATGTCGTGCAGCACGGTCAACGCGCCGTATCCTGCCGTGACTGCATCGAGTTTGAGCATCGGCGTCACATCCCGAGATAGACTTCGCGCACGCGCGCATTGTTCTTGATGCCGTCCATGGCGTCTGACGCGATAATCTCGCCGAAGTACAGGACATGGACGATGTCGGTGACCGTCATCAGCTCCATGTCGTGCGATACCAGCAGGATCGACATGTTCTCGTCGCGGAACTGGACGATCCAGCGCCGCAGATTGTCGATCTCGTCGTGATTGAGCCCGGACGAGGGCTCGTCGAGCAGCAGCAGGCTCGGTTCGCTGGCCACCGCGCGGGCGACCTCGAGGATGCGCCGCTGGCCAGCGGTCAGGTTGCTTGCCAGCACATCCGACAACGAGGTCATGCCAAATTCGTCGAGCGTCGCCGCGGCAACGTCGCGGATCTCGCCGCGCACGCGGTTGGACTTCGGGCTGTGCGCCATGTCTTGCAAAATCGTGGTGCGCGTGCCTTTGCAGCAGCCGACCATGACGTTTTCCAGGACGGTGAGGTGCTCGAAGACCTTGGGCGTCTGGAAGGTGCGCAGCATGCCGCGCCGGCTGCGCTCCTGGATCGAGACCTTGCCGAGTTGGGTGCCGCGGTAGCCGATCGTGCCTTTCTGCGGTTGCAGAAAGCCACTGATGACGTTGAACAGGGTGGTCTTGCCGGAGCCGTTCGGGCCGATCAGTCCGACGATGCCGTTCTGCGGCACGGCAAAGCTCACGCTGCGCAGCACGGCGAGGCCGCCGAAGCTGTGGCCGACGTCGTCGAGCCGCAGGATATCGCCGCCATCGCTATTTGGCATGGCCGGCTCCCTTACGGCCCGCGAGCCGCTCCTGGGCGAGAGTGATGAGGCCCGCCAAGCCGTAGGGCAGGAACACGACGATGCCGACCAGCGCGAGGCCGAACAGGATCTGGTGGAAATCACCGAGCCGGCTCAGATATTCCGGCGCGATGGTGATGAAGATTGCGCCGATCGCGGCGCCCCAGGGCGAGCGCACGCCGCCGAGCACGGAGATGAGCAGGAAGCTGAACGATTTTTCGACGGTGAAGCTCTGCACGCTGACGAACGATGCGTAATGCGCGAACAGATTGCCGGCGATCGAGCCGAACACCGCGCTCAGGACAAACACGCGCGTGCGCAGCCATTGCAGGTCGACGCCGAGGCTGGCGGCGGCTTCGCTTGAGTCCCGCATCGCCCGCAGCATCAGCCCAGTTCGGCTGTTGGTGAGGTTGCGCGACAGGATCATGCAGACGAACGCGATCCCCCAGGCGAGGTAATAGAACTTCGCCGGCGTATCGAGCGCGAAGCCGAACAGGCCCAGTTTGGGAATGCCGCCGATGCCGAGCGTGCCGTTGGTCAGCCAGTCCCATTGATAGAACAGCGCTTTGCCAATGATGCTCAGCGCCAGTGTTGCCAGCGCCAGAAAATAGCCGGTGAGCCGCAGAACCGGCCAGCCGATCAGCAAGGCAATCGTTGCCGACACCACGGCGCCGACGACGAAGCCGTAGATGTTCGGCAGGTCCATGACGGTCGTCAGATAGGCCGTCGCGTAGGCGCCGATGCCGTAGAACACGGCTTGTGCAAGATTGACGATGCCGCAGTGGCCGAGCAGCAGGCTCACCCCGAGGCCGGCGATCGTATAGATGCCGGCAAAAACCAGAAGGTCGGTGATATTGCGCGGCAGGGCGGCCGGCAGCACCGCCCAGATCAGCAACACAATGGCAACGGGAAGGACGCGGCCGATCATGTCATCCGCCCCTTCGTCCGGCGCGGCCAAGCATGCCGTTCGGCATCACGATCATGATGATAAGGAGGACGGTGAAGGAAATGATGTCCTTGTAGCTCGACGAAATGTAGATCGCGGAAAAGGCCTCGACGAGCCCAAGCGTGATGCCGCCGACCACGGAACCGAGCGGGTTGGTGAGACCGCCCAAGATGCCGGCGGCGAATCCCTTGAGCGTGAGATTGATGCCGAGCCCGAAATCGACCGAGATCAACGGCGTCATCAGAATGCCGGCGGCGGCCCCAAGCGTGCCGCCGAGAACGAAGGTGAGCGTCCGCATCCAGGCGACGTTGATGCCGGTCGTCGCCGCGCCGTCGGCGTCGATCGACGTCGCCATCATCGACAGGCCGAGCGTGGTGTGGTGGTAGAACGCGCGCAGCGCCGCCGCAATTGCCAGCGCAATCGCGATCAGCCAGACGGCGTGCGTGCGAATGACGGCGTTGAAGATGATCAGTACGTTGTCGCCGCCGAAAGCCGGCAGCAGGTAGCCGTTGCGGCCGACGAAAAACAGCACCGACGCCGACATGGTCACTGCGATGCCGATGGTCAGCAGGATGAAGCTCTGCTGATTGGCGCCGTGGCGGATCATGTAGCGCACGAAGAGAATTTCGATCAGCCCGCCGATCAGTGCGCCGGACAGGATGCCGCCGCAGATCGCGAGCCAGTATGGGAAATGCGCCTGGTTGAGCAGAACGACGGTCACCATCGCGCCGGTGACGCTGAACTCTCCCTGCATCACGTTGATGATCCGCGTACCTTTGAAGATCGCGGCAATACCGATACCGACGAGCGCATAGGTCAGCCCGTTAGTGGTGCCGGCAAGGATCGCCTGCACGATCAAGGTCAGCCACATCGGCCGCTACCTTGAGCGATGGTTCGGGACAGCCATGTCGATTTCGATTCCTCCCTGAAATCGGCGCTGTGGTCGCGCCTGTTATTGCCTTCGCAAGTTAGCGGCTGCCGGGTATGGCCGAAACCGCAACGGGATCAGCGGCGTCTTCAATTAAAGGCGGTTTCCGCCGCCGGAAAATGATAGTTTTCCATCCAATCTATCGATGCTATCGATAGTGCCCTGCGGTTGTGAGGCCGTCGAATGGAACTTCGTCATCTGCGATATTTTGCGGCGCTCGCCGAGCAACTCAACTTCACGCGCGCGGCGGAGAAGGTCCACATCACCCAATCGACGCTGTCGCACCAGATCAAACAGCTCGAGGACGAAGTCGGATTGCGGCTGTTTGACCGCGTCGGCAAGCGCATCGTGATGACGGAAGCCGGCGAAATGCTGCTCGGCCGGGTGACCAAGGCGCTGCGCGACATCGACGAGGGCGTGCGCGCGGTCAAAGGCGTGACCGCGCCGTTAAGCGGTACCCTTCACGTCGGTTCGACCCACACATTCAACATCAGCCTCATTCCGGCCTGCATTTCGGTCTTTCGCGACACGAATCCGATGATCGGCGTCGAGATCAGGGAGCTGCCGTCCGGGGAGATCGAGGATGGGCTGGTCAACGACGAACTCGATCTGGGCATAGCCTACTATCCCAATAATCACACCAAGCTCTTTTTCGAGCCGCTTTACATCGACGACATGTTCCTCGTGGTTTCGAAGCAACACCCTTACGCCTCGCGAACACGGGTGCGGATGTCCGAGTTGCACCGCCAGGAGCTTGTGCTTTCGCGAAAGAGTCCGCGACCCGGCAGATGCTCGACAGCCGCTTCCAGTCGGTCGGCGCTGAGCCGATTGTGGTCGCCGAAATGAATTCCGTGTCCGGCATGTTGAGCCTAGTGCGGCGTTCAAAAAAGATCGGTGCGATCGTATCGCGGCTTGCGGTAGGAGAGGCGGACGACCTGTGCATGATCCCGCTCGACAGCCCAAAGCCGCTTCGCACGCCAGGCCTGCTCTGGAAGGCAACGCGTCCGCAATCCGCGGCCGCCCGCAATTTCGCCGACGTCATTCGTCGCGTCGTCAGCGAAGCCAATATGAAACCGCCGAAGTAAACGTCGGCGAGGCCTGCAATCGCGCCAGTCGATGGAAAGCAGCGATCAGGTCGATCAAGAGCGGCATTTTTTGACATTTGCGGCCGTGCGTGGCTCTTGATCGCGCCCCAGGAGCGCTCAGCCATGTCTGCAACAGCGGAAGCCGCGCATCGTCGTCATTCGCACGCCGGTCTTCACCGCATCGACGTGCATCACCATCATGCGTCGCCCGGCCTGATTGCAGAGGTCAAGGCGCAGAACACCGGGCAGCACGCGCTGATCGAGTGGACGCCGTCGCAATCGATCGAGGAAATGGACCGCGCCGGTGTTGCCAAGGCCTATACGTCGGTGCCGCCGCCGGGTGTCTGGAACGGAGACAATGCCGCGGCCCGTGCGCTCGCCCGCGAGTGCAACGAATTCGCGGCGAAACTGGCGAGCGACTATCCGGGCCGTTTCGGTATTTTTGCTGCGCTGCCGCTGCCCGATGTCGACGGCAGCCTGCGCGAAATCGAACATGTCTTCGATGTGCTCAAGGCCGACGGCGTCGGACTGATGACGAGCATCGATCAAAAATGGCTCGGCGATAAGTCGTTCGCGCCAGTCATGGACGAACTCAACCGGCGCAAGGCGGTCGTCTATACGCACCCGACGACGCCCGCCTGCTGCCGCGGCCTGATCGCCGAGGTGCCTGATCATCTGATCGAATTTGCCACCGACACGACGCGCACCATGGCGAGTCTGCTGTTGACCGGCACCGCGGTGCGCTGCGGCGACATCAAGTTCATTTTTTCGCACGCCGGCGGCACGATGCCTTATCTGACCGAGCGCATGACGTGGTGGGCCAAGGTGCGGGCGGACCTCAAGTCGGTGCTGCCGAACGGACCGCTGCATGAGCTCAAGAAGTTCTATTATGACACGGCGTTCTCGGCCAATCCTTACGCGCTGTCGTGCCTGACCGAGCTGGTCTCCGCCTCGCAGATCCTCTTTGGCAGCGATTTTCCGTTCCGGACCTGCTCTGAAAATGTCGAGGGCCTGGCGGCGTATGGCTTCAGCGCCGCCGACCTCCGGGCGATCGAACGCGACAATGCTCAAAGGCTGCTGGCCGGGCCGCGGCGCTAGGCCGGCGGCCATATGACGTGATTGCGACGTCGCGCTGGCTAAGTGGATCAAGATGGGTACCGAATTCAAGGTGACGATCCGACGAGACGGAAAAAAACTTATGCTGGGCGCATCACCCGGATTGGCGGCCGGGACGATCCGGTCAGCCAGTCGATCAAGATGATCGGTGAGATTGCAGACCGCGCGCCGCAATTGATGGCCGGCGTTAGCGGCCACGTCATTATCACTCCATCATTCCGGCGCAATGACGATGAGCTGCTGCTGGCCGAGGGAGAGGTTCTTGTCGATGCGTTCCTAGCTATCGAGCGCCGGCAAAAGGTCCGCGAGCCGGACGCGCTTGATGACCGCGTCAATCTGCTCGGTGTGATGTTCTGGGGCACCCCGGTCTTCGTTCGGCAAATAGCGATTGAATGCTTCGCTGAGAACACTCTGTTTCGAATAGTCGGCGCTACATTGCGCTGGATCTTCGGGCTGAAGCACAGAATCGCCGATTAGGACGCGATTCCGTGACAACCGCTAGCCATAGCGCCGTCCATGCTCGTTCCACTGGGCCGGTTGGAACAACGGTCTTAATCGTGCAGAGGGAGAAAATCCCCTAATCCTAACTACTGATCTTGCGAATGTACGTAACATCATACAATATCATCCCCAAAAGAACCAAAGATGGCCAATTCGAAGGGAGGTCAGAATGATCACGAAGTGGATTTGCGCGATACTATTTTCGCTCCTGTGCGTAGCAACGGCGCAAGCCGAGTATCCGACACGGCCGGTGAAAATCATTCTCGGCTTTGCGCCAGGCACGGGCGCCGACATCATCACCCGCCTCTATGCGCGCAAACTTGAAGAAAAGTTGGGGCAGCCATTTGTCGTCGAGAACCACGTCGGAGCTTCCGGCAATCTCTCGACTGCAATGGTGGCGCGGGCGGAGCCGGACGGCTACACGTTGTTGTCGCACGGTATCACAGCGACAGTCAGTGGGAGCCTGTTCAAGAACCTTAAGTGGGATATCATTAGGGATTTCGAGCCCGTCGCATACATGGGGAGTGCTCCCATGGTTGTGGCGGTCAATCCGCAAACCAACATCAACTCGCTGCAGGAGTTGATCGCGGCAGCCAAAGCCAAGCCCAATGAAATCCCATACGCCAGTTCTGGGACCGGCACTGCGCTTCACATGGCTGTAGAACTTTTCAGTCTAATGAGCGGCGCCAAGCTCCGGCATATTCCCTATCGCGACAATGGTCAGGCGCTCCTCGACCTGGTGGCGGGGCGTGTGTCTGTCATGTTTCCGGTCGAGGCTTTGGTCGTACCGTATAAGAATGATAGCCGTTTAAAGCTGCTCGCCGTCACGTCAAAACGCCGGTCCAGCCTCTTCCCAAACTTGCCCTCAGTTTCGGAGACACCGGGACTGGAGAAGTACGATACCGCCGTCTGGTACGGCATGTTTGCGCCAAAGGGTACTCCGATGGACATCGTGCTGAAGCTCAACGCGGCCATTTCGGAGATCACCGAAATGCCTGACGTGAAGGAGCAGCTCGCCAAGATCGGCACCGAGACCCTGGTCATGAGCCAAGAAGAGTACGCTGCTTATGTCCGCCAGGAGGTTGAGAAGTGGGCGAAGGTAATTAAATTCTCCGGGATCAAGATAGAACAATAAGCCCGATTGTCTTTGCCGACCTCTTTGGTCGTCACGCTGCCTGTATTAATGGAGTGTGCGTGACGACCAGTCTTGTTTCGGCACCACGTCGATCATTGTCAACGTTCGATCGGAACACCGACAAGACTTCCCCACTCGGTCCAAGATCCATCGTACATGCGCGCGTTCGGATAGCCGAGCAACTGTGTTATGGCAAAATATGCGAAAGATGCACGATGGCTCAGACGGCAATAGGAGATGATTTCCTTTTCGGGCGAGGCTCCGCTCTTTGCCAATAATTCGCGGATTTGGTCCGTCGGAAGAAAGGAGCCGTCCGGCGCGATCAAGTCCTCGGAATGCAGATGTCGCGCGCCCGGGATGCGCCCGAGCCGCTCCGCTCCGTGATTGGGAGACGTGGGCGGGCTGTACCGTTCACCATAATACTCCTCTGGAGAGCGGTGATCGAGAATGATCGTTTCCGTCTTGCCCAGGCGCGCGAGAACCTCGTCACGCCCGATGCGCATGTTGGCATTGTTCGGCCGTTCGTTCGGCGCATAGATAGCAGGCTCGATGATCGTCGGGTTGGCGGTCAGCGAACGTCCCTCGCTCTCCCAACGCTTGCGCGAACCGTTGAGCACTCTTGTGTCTGCATGACCGCAATACTTGAATATCCACCACGCATAGGTGCCGAACACGATAGAGGGATCGCCATAGAACACGACCGTCGTATCGTTGCTGATGCCAGCCGCCGCGCAACGCTGAGCAAAAATTTTTGGACTGGGAAAATCTCGGATCAACGGGTCCCACAAATTGCTCTTCCAGTCCCAGTAGATCGCACCGGGTATATGGGCGGCATCGAACATCTGACTGTCGGTCCAGTTGAGCGCAATCACCCTCACGTTGGGGTCGCCGAGGTGCGCTTCGAGCCAATCCGGCTCGACGAGAGCTTGGGTCGTCATTGCCATTTCGTGGGTGCCCTTACTTTTTTGTTTCGTCGCCGAGGTCTCGAGCCCGCAGAATGATCGCGAACTCATCACACACCCGACCCCGTCGGGGCGGCGACCGGCGTCGCAGCGTCAATTGGTGCTGCCGTCTCGATTTCGATCAGAGGGTTCCGCTCCAGCGTTCGATGAATACGGCAGTTCTTGGCGATGGCTCGGATAACGTTCCGCGTCTCGAGCGGGACCCTTTCGTCGAAGTTCAGCGTCATGTGCATTCTGTCGTAGAAATTTTCTTTTTCGTTGAAATCGGCCGAGAGTTCGATCGCAAGATTTTCCATGGGAATATCCTTGCGACGCATGTAGTGGGAAATGGTGGATATGGTGCAGGCACCAAGACCGAGCAGCAGAAGGTCGACTGAGCCAGGGACGTGCCGCTCACCGCGCTCGATGGTGATCGCGAAATCACCGACGCGCGCCGCGAATTCACCGTCCACATCGCTTTTCCTTATTAAAACCTTTGTGCTTCCTTCAGCGTCCATAGTTCACACTCCCGAATTCTCGTAAACACTTCGGCCTAAGACGCGCGCTTTCGCGTGCGTCTGGCCGACGGCAAAGTGGCGCGGGCATTCTCGCTGCCGCGCGCCCCGCGCTCAGTAAGAACCCAATCCCCCGCTGTTGACTTGCTGTGACGTTGCATCACCGAGAACCGCGTACGATCACTCCGGTACAGCGTGACACTGTATTCGATGCAGGCATCGTTATGATCGAATGTGCTCCGCGCAACCGAGAGCAACGCGCTTCCCATACCGACATTGAGCAGGCTCGCTTGGTGCGTATCAGCCAGAATTGCCTCAATCACCTGCTCGGCCCGCGCGGCCGCAACGCCGCATTTCTTTTCAAGCGTTCGCAGCAGACCCGCGTCGGCAAGATCGGCGCGACTTAAATGTTGCGCCATCCGCTCGTGGAGAAATCCGCGATTAACGGCGAACGGCTGGTCTTCGACGGCGACGATGCGAAGAAACGTGAACACGTTTTGACCAGGATCAATTCCAAGCTTTTGAGCTACAGTGCGCGAGGCTGCGACAACGCTCACGTCCGATACCCTGTTCTTCGCGGGGATCCCGAGCTCGATGAGATCTTCCAGAAGGCAGGTCATCTTGAGTTCGGCGATGCCGGTGGCGCCATAGCGTACGAACGAGCCGCGGCCTGCTTCGCGTTTGACCAGCCCGTCGCGCTCGAGCGATTGCAACGCCTGACGCACGGTGGCGCAACTCACAGAGAACAACTGCTGTAGTTCATCTTCCGTGGGGATTTTGTCGCCCGGCCTGAACTCACCGTTTGCAATGCGATCGCGCATTACTGTGCTGATCTGGTGGTAGTAAGGAACCGGGCCGCGCTTCAAAGTTGTCACCGTTTTATCCTGTCTATCTGTTATATTGTATGATCGTCCGTACATTTGCAATGGCGCGTCGCGTAGTATACAAGATCAAGGGCAAATCTCTTTTCTTCCGACGCCAAATCATCAGGAATGACATCGGCGCCAGACTATCCGAAGGATGACCTCGGTGCCAAACTATCCCAATAAACTCGTCATTCTTGTAGCGCCGAACGGCGGCAGTTCATTCGACCGCGAAGGCGCAAAAATTCCGATCACACCGCAGGAAATCGCTGAGGAGGCGGCTCGCTGCCGCGAAGCCGGTGCGTCGGTGGTGCACTTTCACGCACGAAATTCGGAAACGAAGGAAGCAACCGGTGACCTTAACGTTTTCGGCGAGATAATTTCGCAGATCCGGTCCAAGTGCGATATTTTGATTCAGACCACCGGTGGCATCGGCATCAAGAAGAATCAAACACGCCCTTCTGAAGAGGAGCGGCTCGCGGTTCTCGACGTGAAGCCGAAACAGGATCTCGCGACAATACCGCTGGGCACCTGGGATTTTGGACGGCCGCAGCGACCATATACTTCGCTGACCTATTCCAACACGACGACATTTATCCGGGCGGGCATCACTGCCATGCAGAAGCGGCAAATCCCGTTCGAAATGGAGATCGCCGACATCGGCTTTCTAAACAATGCAGCGCGGCTGGCGGACGAAGGCCTGTTCGACCGCAATGGCAGCAATTTTTGGTTCGACTTCTTGTTGGGATTTGGTGCAATGCCACCGACCGCGCGGCATCTGGTGTTTGCCCAGGAAGAGGCCCGGCGTTGCTTCCCGAATGCCAGGCAGCAGGTCTTGGCCACAGAGAGGGATCAGTTCCCGATGTGCATTCTCGCGGCGTCCCTTGGTTTGGATATTGTCCGCGTTGGCTTCGAAGACAACATCTACCTGCCGGACGGCAAGGCGGCCCAACATAACCATCAGCTCGTTGCGGCGATGGCTAAAATCACCAGAGACCTCGGCCGCGAGATTGCTACCGTCGAAGATGCGCGGGAGATTTTTGGGATAACGAAAGTCTGACAACGAAGAGACGCCCATGAGTGTCAAGCAAGTACGCGAACTCACACCTTATGCGAACCGGTCGGCCTTGTGGCCGTCACCGCTCAGCGAATTGCACGAATCCATTCGCGTAGTATTGGAAAATCGGATCGAGCGCGGTCGCAAGGCGCATTCGCAGCCGTTCAAGGGCATAACGCTCAACAGCAATGTTGCGCCCGGCCTGTTTCCGATTAAACCGACCAACGCGTCGACAAAACCCATCAGCGACGCGGCGCGGGCGTTCTTGGGGTCACTGACGCCCGAAGAGCGCAAGGCCGTATCGTTTCCGATCGACAGCAACGAATGGCGCGCGTGGAGCAATGCGCACCCCTTCCTGTTCAGACACGGGATTTGCCTGCACCACCTCAGCGACGACAAGCGCGCCAAGGCCATGGAGTTGATGCGCGCAAGTCTGAGCGAGCGCGGATATGACGCCTTGCGCAATGCCATGAAGCTTCGCGAGCATCTGTTTGAGCTGACCGGCCGCCATGAAGAACACGGCGAGTACTACTATTTCATTAGCCTGTTTGGCGAACCCGGCGACGTGGAACCCTGGGGCTGGCAAATCGATGGCCACCACCTGGTCGTGAATTGCTTTGTGCTGGGCGATCAGATTGTCGTCTCACCGCATTTTATTGGTGGGGAGCCGACCCTCGCCAAATCCGGCAAATACGCCGGAACGCGCGTGCTGGTCGAGGAAGAGGCAGCCGGTCACCGGCTGATGAGCGCGCTGTCAGCGCAGCAACAGGCCAAAGCGAGGATCGCACCGAAACTTCCGACCGAGCTGGTGACCATTTTGCACTGGGACAATCATGTAATGCCTTACCAGGGCATTTCATATCGCGAGCTGACCTCAGCGCAAAAAGATCTGATGCACGCGCTCATACTAACTCATGTCGGCCATATTCGTCCGGAACATGCCGAAGTCCGGCTGGCCGAAGTCATGGCCCATATCGAGGACACGCATTTTGCGTGGATCGGGCTGTGCGACGACGAAAGTCCATTCTATTGCCGCGTGCATAATCCGGTGTTCCTGGTGGAGTTTTTGCATCAGGCCGGCGTGGCATTCGTGGAGCCGGAGCCGACCCGCAACCACGCGCATTCGCTCGTTCGCACGCCGAATGGCAACGACTACGGACGCGAACTGCTGCGGCAGCATCGCCTGCGGTCTTCTTCGGCCTAGCCGCTTCCGCGGCCAGCGGATCAGAAATAATCCTCGGAGTCTTGATGTGATGAATGTAGTGCCAACGCAAACCGGACACGTCGCATCCGGAGACGTCGTGTTATTTTACCGCCGGTTCGGTACCCCCGGCGCGACGCCGATCCTGATATTTCACGGCGCGGGCTACTACGATTCCGCCGACTGGATCGATGTCGGGTCGGAGCTTGCGCGCAACCGTGAGGTCGTCGCCTTCGACACGCGCGGCTATGGAGAATCGACCTGGAGCCCAAGCAAGAACTATTCGGTTGATGCCAGCATCGGTGACGTCATCGCCCTGATCGACCACCTGGGCTGGAAGCAGACCGTATTCATGGGGCACTCCCGCGGCGGCGCATTCGCGCTGCTGATGGCGTCGCGGTTTCCCGAACGGGCGGCCGGATTAATCATGATAAGCCGCCCGTTGCACCTCAACCCGCTCGCCGCGGTTCCCGCCGGCAGCGCTCCATCGGTCGGCCACAAGGCCAAAATCTACCCCACACGGGAAGCCGCGCTCGCGGACATGAGCCGTGACACCCGCGTTTCCGAAGGATCGCCCGCTCGCGCGCAACTCGATCGAATTCCTGGAGCCGGTCGAGGGCGGCTTCATACTGGCCAAGCGCGATCCGGACTTTAACAACACTATTCCCATCAGTCCGAATGGATGGTCGCCCAAGATCGTCGTCAAAGACCTTTGGCTTGAGCTGGCAAATGTCCGGTGTCCTGCGCTCATCATTCACGGCGCAAAAACGGATCGTTTCCCGCCTGAACTCACTCGCCCGCCTCAAATCAGAATTTCCCCATGTCCGGGTCGTGGCTTTGGATAGCGGCCATGATATCGCAGCCGGTGCACCCGCGGACCTGGTCGCCAGCGTCGAAGGTTTTCTCGGCGCAAGTGTCGACCGCAGGGGAACGTGAGGTCCTCCGGCCCTACCGTCGGCTCTTGGCCCTCAGATCGAGCGTAAGGTAATCCGATCAACGGCCGTCGTTAATCCAATTATCGCGTCAAAATCTTGCAGTTTCGTTCTAGTGCAGCAGGCGAAGGCGTAGCTTTTACCGGCTTTGGCGGCCGTAGGGTCGCGGCGATCTTGGCGCTATCGCCGTGCTGGGCATCTTCATGCTGATCGTCACCTCCGCTATCGTGGTGCTCGCCAATACGCTGCGGCTCGGCGGCCGCGTTTCTCTCACCCGCTCGTAGTTCCCGAAAGAAGTGGAAATGACTGAACTGCCAAAAATCTCTGTCGCCGAACTTCTGGCCGAGCGCATTACGGCGCTGCGCGCCGACAAATTGCCCGCGACGGTGCGACAGAAATGCGAGGATCTGCTGATCGACGTCGCCGGCCTTTGCGTTACCGCGTGCAAAGAAGATTACGTCGAGGCCGCGCTCGCCGGGCTTGACGACGATGGCCCGTGCACGGCGATCGGCCACGCCCGCACCTTGAGCGCCGCCGGTGCTGCTTTCGTCAACGGCACCGCGGCCCATGGCGAGGATTTCGACGACACCTTCGAGGGCGGCCCGGTGCACGCCGGCGCCGTCATCGTGCCGGCGGTGCTCGCGGCCTGCGAGCGGCACGGCCGCGGCGGCGCCGCGGCTTTGCTCGGTATCGCCGTCGGCAGCGAAGTGATGTGCCGGTTGTCCATGGTGGTGCCCAAGGCCGTGCACAAGGCGGGCTTCCATCCGACCGCGATTTTCGGCGCCATGGGCGCGGCCGCGGGCGTTGCCGCAGCGCTCGGCCTCGGTGGCAAGCAGATCGTCGATGCGCTTGGCATCGCCGGGAGCCTCGCCTCCGGCATCATCGAATATCTCGCCGAGGGCGCCTGGACCAAGCGGCTGCATCCGGGCTGGGCGGCGCAATCGGGATACCGCGCGGCGCTGCTGGCGCGCGGCGGCTTCTTCGGCCCGCGCACCGTGTTCGAAGGTGTGCACGGGCTGTTCCACGGCTTCGCCCATACCGCCAAAGGCGACTACGAGGCGCTGGTCGACGACTTCGGGACGCGCTGGGTGATCGAGACCCTTGCGTTCAAGCCGTACCCCTGCGGCACCATGGCGCACCCTTACATCGATTGCGCCAAGCGGCTCGCCGCACGCGGTATCAAGGCCGAGGACATCAAGGAAATGATCTGCGAGGTCGCCGAAGGCACCGTGCACCGGTTGTGGGAGCCGCTCGCCGCCAAGCAGCGGCCGCCCAACGGCTATGCCGCCAAGTTTGCCACGCCGTTCATTCTGGCGACCGGATTCGTGCGCGGCGGCGTCGGGCTGGATGCCTTCACGGACAAGGCGGTGCATGACGAAGCCGTGCTCGCGCTTGCCTCGAAAGTGCGTTACATCGTCGATTCCAACAATCCGTATCCGAGAGCCTTCACCGGCCACATCCGCGCCGTGCTCAGCGACGGCCGCGTCATCGAGGAGCGGCAGCCGCACTTCCGCGGCGGTGCCAACGAGCCGCTCAGCCGCGCCGATATCGAGGAGAAATTTGCGCTCAATGCGCGGCACGGCGGCTGGGACGATACGCGCCGCGCCGCCGCGCTCAAGCTGCTGGCCGGGCTTTACGGCGGCAAAATCGATCTCACGTCTTTTCGGGGATAATTGCAAATGAGCGGTAGCAACGAACTCGCCGGCAAGGTCGCAGTCGTCACCGGCGCCGGGCGCAACATCGGCCGCGCCGTCGCGCTGACGTTGGCGGAAGCCGGCGCGTCGATCGTCGTCAATGTGCGCTCCAACCAGGCGGAAGCCGACGCGGTGGTCGGCGAGATCAAGACGATGGGCGGCGAGGCGGTCGCCGTGCTTGGCGATGTCGCCGATCCGAAAGTGGCGCAGGCGATGGCCGATGCGGCGATGAAGGCGTTCGGCCGCATCGATATCCTGGTCAACAACGCCGCGCTGCGGCGCGAGAAGAACATCGCTGAAATGTCCTACGACGAATGGCGCGAGGTCATGGGCGTCATCCTCGACGGCTCGTTCCACTGCGTGAAGGCGTGCCTGCCGGCGCTGCGCAAGAGCGGGGCCGGCGCCATCATCAACATGGGCGGCATGAGCGCCCATATTGGCTCCAGGGACCGCGCCCACGTCATGACGGCGAAGGCGGCGCTGGTCGGCTTCTCGCGGGCGCTGGCGCATGACCTCGCCGCCGACGGTGTCACGGCGAATTGCGTCGTGCCGGGTGCGATCGCGACGACGCGGCCGAGCACGTCGCTCAAGCCGGCGCATCATCTCACCCACGGCACCATCACCGGCGAGCGCGGCAAGCCGGAGGACGTGGCGGCGATGGTGCGCTTTCTGGCAGGGCCGGGCGGGCGCAACGTCACCGGACAGACGCTGCACGTCAACGGCGGCGCCTACCTTGCCAGCTAGGTCAGAGGCAGCGGGCTTCTCGGCAACTGGCCTCTTAGCGGATGTGGCGTTCCCGACCTTGGAAGTCAGCTCTCACGCGGTCCCTGTGCCCGGCGATTAGACACCGGCCACCGCAAGGCGCTCGCGTAGGCGCTTCGGGCGGCCCGCGGGAGCGGTTACGGCGCAGTAGGGTGTCGGTACCGGCGTTTTACGGAATGCCGGTGTGCCATCTTTTTCGGCGACATCGACCCAGCATAGCCAATTCGCGTCGTCGCGCTGCGTCGTAGTCCTCGCGAAAATGGCTGAGCCGCGACTCGGTGCGGTACCAGCGAAGCGCCGAGAATGAACTGGGCCGCGAGCAGCATCGCCTCGGTTTCCTTCAGGCGCACCAGTTCGTGGGCGTGCGGCGCGGCGAGCGTCTGCTGCATCGCGCGGCCAGCGCATCGACCTTGCGTGAGCGCCGCTTCGAGCCGGTCGGCGCTCTTCAGGATGCCGACGTCATAGGCGAACATGACGGCCTGCAGGTCGCGCAGGATGCGGTCGGATTCGGCCTGGGCGGCGGCATCGAGCGGCTCAAGCGTCTCGTCGTGCAGCGCCGCGACCTCGGCGGCATCGAGGCGCGGCGGCGGGCAGCGCGGTCGAGATCCTCGACCGCGCTGCGCCCCGCGATCCAGCCATTGCCGACGCACGAGCCCGATATGAAAGCCGGCGAAGTGGTTGGCGCAGCCGGCCTGCGCCAGGCCTGCCGCCAGCAGTCCCGGAACGTCGGAGCGGCAATCCGGGCCGGTGCGGATCGCCCATCTTGGTCATCTGGTTGAGCGCGTAATACGGCGTCTTGCCGAACATGTCGGTCTGCGCCTCGCTGCCGAGCTTGCGGAAGAAGTAGTCCATCCATTTGACCTTGCTCTGGATGAAATAATCCCGCATTTCCTCGGGAATCGCCGACATGTCGAGATAGAGCGGCGCGTTGCCCTTCTTCTTCTCCGATCGCCATCGCGCGCGCGATGCGCGGCACGTCGGCCTCGTCGCCCCATTCCGGCTCGTAGCCGCGCCATGAAGGCTTCGCCCTTGGCGTTGACGAAATGCGCGCCTTCCTGGATCGCAAAGGTGATGCCCTCGAAATAGAACTTCGGCGTGCCCGGGCGGACATAGCTGAACTCCGCGTTGCGCAGGCTCGCGCCGGCGCGATACGCGAGCAGCGTGCCGGTGCCGGTGATGTCGCGCACAAAGCCGGAGCGGAAGGTGATGGCGTTGGTCGCGACGATGGTCGCTGCGCGCCTTGATGGCGTGGAATTCGCCGGTGCGGCTATGGATGCCGACGGCGCCGACGATGCGGCCGTCGTCGCCGCCGCAGCAGGCCGGTGACGAACAGGCGGTCGAGCAGCTGCACGCCCTTCGGCCTCGAGCGCGCGGCGCAGCTTCCAGCAGAATTCGAGCCCGCCGCCATCCGGGTACATCACGCGGGCAAGATCGAGCCCGCGGGTCGGCCGGCGCGAATAGCTGCCGTCGGCGTCGCGCGAAAACACCATGCCCATCGCCTCAAAATCGCGCATGCGTTCGTAAGAGGCGGCAAGCACTTCGCGCACCAGCACCTGGTCGGCGATGCCGTCATTGCCAGCGACGATCTCGCGCAAAATTCCGTCGAGGTCGTCCTCGGGAAAGACCACGATCTTCCAGGCATTGGAAAAAGCGGTGTGGCCGGTGCGGCCGATCATCCAGGAATTGACCAGCGTGACGCGCGTGCCGCGCGCGCCGTTGCGCTTGGCGCTGAGAGCGGCCAGAAGGCCGCCGGCTCCGGCGCCGACGACCAGGACGTCCGTTTCGGTGAACAGTCCCGTCAAACTTGGTCATGGCTAGTCACCATGGCCGCGGGCGATTCTTCACCGACGGATGCACGTCGACGATGCGCTCGGGGCAGAAGATCTCGCAGCTGAAGCAGGTGATGCAGTGCTCACGGAATTTGATCACCGGAAGCAGGTTTGTCAGACGCAGGCCCTCGACTGGACTCGGCATCGGCAACCGGCTCCATATGGATGACGTCCGCCGGACAGACGATGTCGCACATCCCGCAGCCAGTGCATTTCTCGATCTCAATGTGTTCGATCATCAAACGCTACAGCCTGCTGCGGTGGCTGTTCCTCCACTCGGCGCGAATTTTCGATAGTTGCTATCGCGAGATAGATCGACTGGCTGGGTAACGCTGTGAATAGTATCAAGGCTGAACATAAGGTCAAATGGAACGGCCGTTGCTCGGCTTAGCCGCGTCGATGCATGCGCCGTTCCATCCATAGCAGCAGCGCATTGGCGACGGCGGCGAAGACAAACAACACAACTGCGATGGAGATCATTTCCTCGGTCTGCAACAGCGCCATGTCGTTGACGATCAGGAATCCGAGGCCGTGCTCCGAGGCGAACATCTCTGCCAGCAGGACTCCGAAGAGCGTCACCGTGAAGCCGATACGCAGGCCGGCGACCATTTCCGGCAGCGTCGCGGGCAGCAGCACCCTGATGATGATCTGCCACGGCGCCAGATGCAGCGTGCGCGCCGACTTCAGATAAACCGGCGGGATGTTGCGAATCGCGGCCGTCGTCAACAAGGCAACCGGCAGGATGCCGTGGATCGCGCCGAAGGTGACCTTGCCGGCAACGGTCAATCCGAAGATCAAGAGGATCACCGGATAGAGCGTAATCTTGGGGAGCGAGTAGAGCGTCACCAGGATCGGCTCGCCGACGGCGCCGGAGAGCCGGTGGGCGCCCATCCAGATGCCGATGGCGAGACCGGCGGCGTAGGCAATGAGCAGTGCCCAGCCGAATGTGATCGCGGTCGCGATTGTGTTGACGGCGAATTGTTGGGTCGGCACGAAATGCGCCAGATAAGTGAGCGTCGGCACGGGGCCGGCAAGCGCGGTCGTTCCAGCCACTCGGGCGAGCCCCTGCCAGATGAGCAGCACTGCGGCGACGATGATCAGCGTGTCTGTTACGCGACGCGTCGCACCGGCGAGGACATTGCTGCGCGGCGCGTTCATGATGTTTGGATCCCGCGGCGCTTGGCCCAGCGAATATCCCAGGCGTGCAACGCCCCATTAACGACGGTGGCAACGGCCAGCAGGAACAACATCAGAGCGTACATGCGGCGATTATTGAAATCGTTGTATGCGTCAGCAATCTCACGGCCGAGGCCGGCTGGCGACAGGATAAATTCAGCGGCGATCACCGAGACGAAGGCGTAGCTGACCGAAAGCTTGACGCCGGTGAAAAGATAGGGAGCGGCGGCCGGCAGCTTCAATTTCAACGCCGTTGCCACGGTGCCCATGCGGTGCACGCGCCCAACCTTGGTCAGCACCCGCGGCACGCGGTCGAGTCCGTTCAACGTGGCGATAATCATTGCCACGATGGCGGTAGCAAACCCGATGAGAATGATGGGCCAAGGCGAGAGACCGAGGATCGCGATCATCACCGGATAGAAAATGAAGATTGGCACCGCATAATAAGTGGCAAAATACGGATCGAGCGCCTCGCGAACGCGCGGCAGCGCGTGGATCGCAATGCCCAAGGCAAAGCCAAACACGATCGACAGCACCGCGGCGAACGACACGATGCCAAGCGTGCGTGCGATGGCGCTGTCGATCTCACCCGAAATCAGCAGCGAGACCAGTGACGCTGCCATCTCCGACGGTGGGATCACAACGTGCGGATTGATGAAACCGAGCCGGCACGCCGCCTCCAGGGTTGCAACAGCCGCAACGACGACAATGAGCCTGATCCGACCGACGCGGGTCATTCCGCGGCCATGTCGGATAAACCGAGCGCCTTCAACGATTCGCCGCGCAGATTTTCCCACAAGCGAGCGGTGATTTCGCCGAATCGCGCTTCACTCACGATGGTGCTGTCGCGCTCACGCGGCCAGCCGGTCTCGATAATTTCCATGAAGCGCCCGGGCCGCGCCGACATCGCGCCAATGCGGTCGGACAGCATGGCCGCCTCGTCGAGCGCGTGGGTAATCAGCAGCACGGTAGCGCCGGTGCGCCGCCACAACCGCAGCACCTCGTCGCCCATCAATAGCCGCGTCTGTGCGTCAAGCGCGCCGAATGGCTCGTCGAGCAAAATGAGGCGCGGCTGCAGCACCAGCGTGCGAGCAATGCAGACGCGTTGGCGCATGCCACCGGAAAGTTGCGCCGGATAGGCACGAACGAAATCCTTGAGCCCCATGAAGGATATCGCGTCTTCGACCCGGCCGCGGACTTCGGTGGCAGCCATCCCGCTTTGCCGTAGGCCGAACGCCACATTGTCGTAGACGGTCAGCCACGGAAAGCTGGCGTCCTCCTGGAAGACCACGCCAATACCGTCGGGGACCACGGCGGATATGGGGCGCCCTTCGAACGTGGTGAGGCCTTCGGTCGGCGGCTGCAATCCGGCGATGACCTCAAGCAAGGTCGATTTGCCGCAGCCGGAAGGTCCGACCACGGCAAAGAACTCGCCTCGCTTGAGATCGAAGTCGATCGGCCCAAGCGCATGCACGGGCGGATGGCCCCCCGTAGCCGCGTAGACGCGCGTCACGCCAGCCAGGCTGACGTGCGCCGCTTTATCCACGGGGGACACGCTCATGCCTGCAATCACTTCGTTATTTTCTGCAGATCGCTCGGCAAGAACGAGGTGTCGATCATCTTCTCCAAGTCAACCTTTTCCTTGAGCATACCGACGTCGACCATCGCGCGCTCCGCAATCGTGAGCAGAGGCATTTCGATATTGCCCTCGCTCCAGAACTTCGTAGCGACGAGTTCATGCACCATACTGGCGACCTTGTCGGGCGGCAGCGGCGCATAGAATTTTTCAAGGATCTTGATGGCATCGTCGGTGTGCTCGTAGATGTATTTCACACCTTCGCGGCGGCCGGCGAGCACAGCCTTGAGCTTGTCCGGATGGTTCTTGATCAGGTCCGCGGTCGCAACTTCGATGCCGGGCGGCAGGGCCGGCATGTCCTTGGGAGTGAGCAGGGTTCGATACTTGGTGGCGCCATCCTTGGCGAGGTACACCGGAATCGGGATCGAGGTGACATCCGCGGCGCCTTTTTCCATGGCCGTGATTGCTCCGCCAAGACTGCCCACAGGGACGTGCTTTATCGCGTCGGGCTTGAGCCCGGCCTTCTCCGCCACCAGAACGGCGGCCAGATCGGTCAACGATTTGGGATTACTGATACTGAAGATCTTCCCATCAAGGTCCTTGAGCGTCTTGATGTTGGATGACGGCAATACGATCAGATAATGGTCGAGCAGCCGCGAGCCGATGCCGACGATCTTGAGATCCTGGCCCTGATTGATGGCCGCAATCGCGCTTGCCGGCGCCACTTCGCCGTAGCCGAGGTTGGTTGCCATCGCCGCGCGCATCGACGCGCCGCCGCCGGTGCCGTTGATGACCGTGATGTCGATACCGGCCTTCTTGAAAAACCCCATTTCGATGGCGACGGCAAACGGCGCTCCTGTCGGATCGTTCTTATATTGCGTGACCAGGACCTCTTCCGCCTTAAGGGCGACGGTTGCAGAGAGATAGAGGCTCGCAACGAGAATGCTTGCGGCAATTCTTGACATTGATGTTTCCTCCCCTTGGTAATTTGCGTTTGATCATCGTCCAAGCCGACAACTTGTCAACCGGCGTCAGTCCGCAAAATGCCCCGCGCGGGACGGCCGCCCGCCTAAAGCTTATTGCCGGCGAGGAAGTCGTTGACCGCGGCGGCGAGCCCTTCGGGATTGTCGCCGGCGAGGTCGTGACTGCCGGCAAGCTCGATGCCGGTCAGGCGCGGATTGAGCGACTTTGCCTTGGCAAGGGTTGCGGCCTCGAACATGTCGGATCCGCGTGCGCGGATGAGCAGCGTCGGGATTTTCATGCCCGCCAGCATCGGCCAGAGAAATTCAGGTACCGGCGCCGATTTGCCGGCCTCCAGCGCACGCTTGAAGTTATCGCGGTAGTGCAAATCGCGTTTTAGCAGTAGCCCCCATCGGCTTCTTGCAGGAATGCCCGCCAGCGCGCGCGGTGCGCCTCGCTTTTTGTGTCGTCATGATGATAGGTCATGGCCTCCTCGATGGAGGCAAACACGCCGGGTTGTCGCCCGATGCGCTCGGCAACCTGCCGGCGTCCGGCCGCCGCGAGGTCGGGGGCGAAATCGACGCAAATGAGGGCCGCGGCACGCTCGGGCTTCCAGCCGGCGGTTGCCAGCGCGACGCGGCCGCCGAAAGAATGGCCCATCAGCACCGACTTGCGCCAGCCGAGTGCGTCGAGCACGGCGATCACGTCGTTGCTTAGTGTCTCGAGCTTGTAGTCGCGGGCCGCGCTCCACTCCGAAATCGCCGAAGCCGCGCATGTCGATAGCCACGACCTCGCGGTCGCGCGCCATCAGCGACGCCGGCTTGATCCAGTCGTACGAGAAAAACGACAGCCCATGCACGATCAGCACCGGCGCGCGCCCGGGCTTGCCGAACTTGCGATAGAAAATCGAAACATCACCGGAAGGAACGCGTCCGGTGACGTGATCGTCCGTCATGTTCGATCAGGCCTGTCCGACAACGATGCCCATGCCAGTGATCCATTCCGGCACCAGGTGGTAGTACTTCAATTCGGCTCGCAGCTTGCCCATGGCCTTGGCGGCCGCCGCGGCGGCGACCCAGGTGCGCACCTCGTGCGCGCCGAAGCCCGCCACGCGGTCGATCTCCGCGTCGGCCATCGAGTCGAAATCCTCAAGCTTGGTGTCGACGAAGCTCTTAAGGAACTTGTGGTCCCATTCCTCGTCGGGCGGCAGACAGGGTCCCTTGCCGATAACGAGATCGCGCGCCGCGCGAATCACGCGGTTCTCGCGCACATCATATTCTTCCTGGGTCGGGGTGGCACGCTGGATTAGCCGCTTGGCCACGTCCGGTGGGCTCATCTCCAGCCGCGGGGTTGGCGGGTCGTGCGACAGGCCGCCCGAGCCGACGAAGGTGATGCGCATCGCCTTGTCCTTGGCGGCGAAGAACTCGCCGACGGCGGCGCCGAAATTGCGTACGCGCTTGAACGAGGGCCGTGGATCGGCAGCGCAATTGATGAAGACCGGCAGCACCGGGTAGCGATTGAGCGCGCCGGTCAGCTTGAACAGCGGAATGGCGATGCCGTGGTCGACCTTCATCTCGTGCGACAGCGCGACGTCGAAATCGCGGCCATGCAGGTAGCGCACGCAATCGATCGCGATCTGACGCGGAACCTTCAGTGGTCCCGGCTCGAGATGCCAGTCCCTCGAGCTCTGCGCCGCCGTGCCGATGCAGAACATCGGCATCAATTCGTAGAAGAAGCCATTGAAATGGTCGGGCCCGAACACCACGATCAGATCGGGATTGAATTTGTGCAGGGCCGACGCGCATTGATCGAGCTCGCGAAAGAACTGCGCGTGCACGCCCTGTTCTGACTCTTCGACGTCCGTCAATATTAATGGGCTGTGCGAAGCACAAATCAGTTGCACGGTCATGGGCGTCCTCCACTAAACGCGCGTCTCGCTCAGATTGCCTTCCGCGAACATCTCTTCGACGGTGACCTGCCGCACGGCGAGCCCCTGCTCGTAAGAATAGCGCGCCATTGTAGCGAGCGTCTTGTAATTTTCAGCAACGCCGTAGGACCAGAAGTCGGCGCCCATCAGCGCGACGGTGGCTTCATATTCCGCCGTCACCCAAGGCAGGCCGATCTTGAGCGCGGTGGTCTCGGTGAACTCGGCATCGGCCAGCCGTTTCGCCTTTAGAAATGCCTTGTAGAGGCTCGCCGCCAGCCAACGGTTGCTTTCGTAGATATCGCGCCTGATGCCGAGCGCATGCATGATCGGAAAGATGCCGGTTTTCTTGTAGTAGTCGCGTTCTGTGGTCCGGTAGTCAGGGAACAGCCGCCGCACCTGAGGATGCCCGTTGCTATAACAGGACGGCGTGCGTGCCGAGATCACGCAGTCGAGTTCGCCCTCTGCGAGCAGCTTGGAGAGCGCTACGTCGTTGCGTGAAACGAGCGGGAAACCTTCCGGCAGATTGAGCGGAAACTTGTCGCGCCGCCCGGGATTTTCGAGCCCCGCTTGCACCCAATTGATATGCTTTGGTTCGATGCCGAATTCGTCTTTCAGATACCCGCGAAACCACATCACCGCCGACATTTGATATTCTGGCACGCCGACCCGTTTGCCGCGCAGGTCGGCCGGCCCGTCGATGCCGCGGTCGGTGTGGATATAAACCGCCGAGTGGCGGAACATGCGCGACAGGAAGACCGGCAGCGCGACGTACGGCGTCGGGCCGCGCGACAGCGCGATGAGGAACGGGCCGAAGCCGATCTCCGCCACCTCGAACTCGCCGTGAAAGAAGGCGCGCTCGAAGCACTCCTCGACCGGCATGGTGATGTAGTTGACGTCACAGCCTTCCACCTTCAGCCGGCCGTCGGTGAGGGCGCGCACCCGATCGTAGTCCCAGGTCGCGATCGTGATCGGCAGTCGGCTCATGCAGGCTCCAACTTGTTACCCCTATCGTTTGGGCCTACAAAAGTCCATTCACCGGGTCGGGCGCGATGCGGCGAGACTGCTCGCTGTGAATCTGAATTTCACGGGGAGTTGTACGGCGGTTTGTCGGCGCCGTACTGTACAGATCAATTTAATATTTGCCGCTTGCTTGTCGTCTTAATTCGATTAGGAAAACTAATTGACAATGAAAGGCCGTGCCTTGATCGATCGCCGCTTCAATATCGCCCCCATGATGGAATGTCAGAACTGGCGGCGAAATGCGTTTCATCTCTGAAGGTTAGCGCAGGCGCATTTTATGGCTGTCGTACTGCTCGTCGTACTGGGTAAGGCCAAGCCGCCCTTCATAGTCCTTCCAATAAACCGGCCCATCAGACGAAAACACCGGGGCGTCCGCGTCTGACCCATAGCGAATGGCGCCGCCGCCTAGTCGAGCGGTCATCAACGTGCCACCGCTGCCAGCGTTTCCGACAACAGGCCACCCGCCCATAGCGTAGTGAGTTCGTTCGCGGTTGTGGCCTTCACGTCAACGGCGAAGGTGCGCCGCTCGCCATCTTTCATTACCGCGGTAACCGCTGCGCTCACCTGCGGCGTAAAGCGCTGCGGCAAAGCGGTTATGGAAAGACTGACGGCGGCGCAAAGGCCGAGCGTGTCGATCGTGTCGGCGGCACGGAAAGCAAGCGGCCAGATTCCCATGTTGACCAGATTCGACCGATGAATGCGCTCGAACGAGCGCGCGATCACCGCTTTAACCCCCGCAAGGTAACATGCCTTCGCTGCCGTATCGCGTGAAGATCCGCAGCCGTATTCTTGGCCCGCGAGAATGACAAGACCGATGTCCGCTTCGGCGTAATGCTGGACCGCATCGTAAATTGAGACAATCTGGCCATCGGGAAGCAACCGGGTAAAACTTCCGGTACGACCCTCGGCCAACCTGTTTTTCAGCATGTGGTTGGCAAAAAAGGAACGCGCGACGATTTCAGGGCTCGCGCGACGGGTCCCGTACGAATTGAAATCCTTAAGTGCTGTACCGCGCGACAGCAGGAATTGTCCGGCTGCGCTCGCCGGCGTGATAAAGCCAACTGGCGCGATGTGGTCGGTGTTGATCGCATCGCCCAAGACGGCAATGGGGCGCAAGTCCTTTAACGCTGCCGCTTCATCGGTGCCATTCGCGAAGTAGGGCGATGGTCGTAAGTATGTGCTCGCGTCATCCCAGCGATAAAGCGCGCCGGGCGCGAAGCTGAGGGTCTCCCACGCCGCGCGGCTTTCATCGCTAGCCTTGATTGTGCGTTCCTCGCCAGTTTCCGTAGCGGTTGCTGTAACGAACCGTTCGACCTCCGCGTCGTCGGGCCAGATGTCGGCGAGACGGACCGGGTTTCCGTCCCGGTCGCGGCCGAGCGGCTCACGGGTAATGTCATGACGCACCGAGCCGGCCAAAGCGAAAGCGATCACCAAGGCCGGCGACATGATGAAGTTGGTCTGTGCGTGCGGATGAATGCGGCCGGGAAAATTACGGTTTCCCGACAGGACGGTGGCGCAGCTAAAGTGCTCACGCTCGATGACCTCGGCGATTGGCTGCGCGATCGGGCCGGACATGCCGTTACATGTTGTGCAGGCGAAGCCCACGAGATTGAATCCGAGGGTGTCGAGACCGTCTTGCAATCCAAGCTTGGTCAAATAATTGGCGACGGCCAAAGAGCCGGGGGCGAGCGAGGTCTTGATCCCGGACGGTACTGTCATGCCGCGCTGCGCCGCATTGCGCGCCAGCAATCCAGCCTGCACCATGGCGCGCGGATTAGCAGTATTGGTGCAGCTTGTGATCGCAGCGACAACGATATCGCCATCGCCAATGGTTCGAGCAGCCTCCGCGACTTCGATGCGACGGTCGTGCGGGCAGTAGGCCTGAAACGCCTGCGGGACCTTGTCGAGGTCGACGCGCTCATGAGGCCGAGACGGCCCGGCGACTGACGGCCGCAGCCGATCGAGATCGAGCTCCAGGACGCGATCGAAAACGAAGTCGGGTTCGCCGCCGTCACTCCACAATTCGAGTTCGCTAGACATCATCTCGATGCGCTCGATCAAACCGCGTCCACGGCCATTGGTGGCGAAATAGTCGACAACGCGTTTGTCGATTGGGAAATAAGCGCAGGTTGCGCCATATTCCGGGGCCATGTTGGCAACAGTCGCGCGGTCGGGCACCGAAAGGCCGGCAAGCGCGGGTCCGAAAAATTCGACAAATTGATCGACAACACCGAGCCCGCGTAGCAGTTCGGTCATCGTGAGCGCGAGATCAGTCGCGGATGCGCCCGCCTGCAGCCGCCCGCTCAGCCGCACGCCTACCGTTTTTGGTACCAGAATCTCCAACGGGCGGCCAAGCAGCGCGGCTTCGGCCTCCAGACCGCCAACTCCCCAGCCGAGGACTCCGAGACCGTTGATCATCGGCGTGTGGCTATCATTTCCAACGACCAGTTCGGGGTAGAGCCGATTGCGGCCCGGTGTATCGTCGCCCACGGCGCAGGTCGCCAGTTGTTCCAGATTGATTTGGTGCACAATTCCATTGCCGGGCGGAATGACGCGCAAATTGCGGAAGGCCGTACTGCACCAGCGCAAAAAAGCGAAGCGTTCCTTGTTGATCTCGATCTCGCGCTGTTCGTTGAGGCGACGCGCCTCCGGGGTGCCAAAATGCATGACCGTCATCGAATGATCGATGACGAGATCGGTCGGAAGTTTCGGGTTAATTTGCTCTGGGTCTATGCCGCGTTTAGCGACCTCGTCGCGCAGCGACGCGAGATCGGCGAGCAACGGCACCGCGAGCAGATCCTGCATGAGCAGCCGCGTGGGTGTAACGCGGATGGGGGCTAACTCGCGGCCGAGAATGTGCCTGGCGTCGTCGGGATAGCCGTTACGCGACGCGTTTTCGGCCAGGATGCGTAACGACCGCGGCAGCCGGCGGTAGGCCGCCTGTTCGCCCGGCGTGAACATGCCATCGAGAGTGGACATCGATTATGTCGAATTGGTTCGCGACAGGCGTCAATGTAGCATAGTAGTAGCGATTGCAACAACTAGCGTCCGGAAGTAAGGTGGTGGCGTTTTCGGATCAAAGGTAATCCGCGATGGCGCTCGTCGACGTCAAAACTGAAATCACCGGCAACGTATGGAAGATTGTCGCGAAAGTTGGCGACCAAGTCGAAGAGGATGATCCGATCTTGATCCTCGAGTCGATGAAGATGGAAATTCCGGTATCGGCGCCGGAGGCCGGACGAGTTCAGGCCATCCTCACCGAAGAGGGACAGGTCGTTTCCGAAGGCACTGTCGTGGCGCGCCTGGAAGTGTGATGCGGCAATGGCAGCGATAGACAAGGTTCTGGTCGCCAATCGTGGAGAAATCGCCCGGCGTATAATCTCGGCCTGCCGTGACCTCGGACTCGAAAGCGTTGCGGTTTATTCCGAAGCCGATGCGCAGCTGGCCCATGCTGCGGAGGCCGACGAAGCGCATCTGCTCGGACCGGCGCGCGCGCAGGAGAGCTATTTGCGCGCCGACAAATTGCTCGATGTGGCGGCGAAAAGCGGCGCCAATGCGGTCCACCCCGGTTACGGCTTTCTATCGGAAAACGCCAGCTTCGCCGAAGCCGTGGAGCGGGCGGGTCTGGCGTGGATCGGGCCTACGCCGGCGTCGATCCGCGACATGGGCGACAAGCAACGCGCGCGCGATATCGCCGTTGCTGCCGGGGTTCCGGTCGTGCCTGGGAGCCGGAGATTTGAATCTGGCGATCTTGACGGGTTGGACGACGCGGCCCGCACGATCGGCTTTCCGCTGCTCGTCAAAGCTTCCGCGGGCGGCGGCGGTATCGGAATGCGTCGCGTCGATCACCCGGACCAATTGCTGAACACCGCGGCAGCCACGCAATCTATGGCGGCAAAGGCCTTCGGCAATGGCGCGATCTTTCTTGAACGCTATATTCCGAAGGCGCGCCATGTCGAAATCCAGGTCTTCGGCTTCGGCGGCGGCAAGGCGATCCACTTTTTCGAACGCGACTGCTCGCTGCAGCGGCGGTTCCAAAAGGTGATTGAAGAATCTCCAGCGCCTGGACTGCCGCAAGATGTTCGCAAGCGAATGGCGGCCGCGGCGGTCGACCTATGCCGTGCGACGAATTATCGTAGTGCCGGTACAATCGAATTTGTCGTCGATGCGGACAATTTCGAATTCTTTTTCCTCGAAATGAATACGCGCATCCAGGTTGAACATCCCGTGACGGAGATGGTCACGCGGCGTGACCTGGTCGGATTGCAAATCAAGCTCGCGCGCGGCGACCAGCCCGCGCTCGCGCAGACGGCGATACTCGCCCAAGGCCATGCCATCGAGGCAAGGCTTTACGCGGAAAATCCGGCAAAGAACTTCATGCCATCGCCGGGCAAGCTTGAGCGTTTTCGGATTCCCCAATTTGACGGGTTGCGAATTGATGCGGGCTATCGCGAGGGAGACACGATCACGCCGTTCTACGATCCGCTGGTCGCGAAGTTGATCGCCTGGGGCGAAACTCGTGATCACGCTCGCGAAAGGTTGATCGAAGCTTTGGTCCGCGCCGAAATCGAAGGAATCCGAAACAATCGCGAATTCTTAATTGCCTGCCTCAAAGACAAAGTTTTTGCCGCCGGCAGCGTCTGGACAGATTTTATCGGTCAGCGTTTGAAGCATTTGCTTGCGCCAGCGGCTGTGGCTTGAAAACAAGAGCCTGAACGAGGATCGCATGGTCGTTACCAAAGTCGGTCATCAGCATGCAGCCAATCAGGGGATATTGGCCGGTCTGCGCCAGCTCGGGTTCACCGACTATGAAGCGCGCATCTACGTGCAGCTTCTGAAAACGAGCCCGGCAACAGCCTACGAAATCTCCAAAGCAGCCGGCGTGCCGCGCGCCAATGCCTATGCTGCGCTGGAAGCGCTGGCGCAGCGCGGCGCCGTGCTGCCGGTCAACGAAGAACCGTTGCGATATGTCGCTGCGCCACCCAAGGCGCTCTTTGAGGGGATTGCCCGGCAGACCCGCATGCTTTGCGGCGATCTCTCCGCGCAACTATCGGCGCTCACGCCGGTCAGCGAAGATGCCTATGTCTGGACCGCGCATGGCGACATCGCGGTGCAGGACAAGATTGAGGCGATGATCGCAGAAAGCCGGCGATCAATCTGGATCAAGGCCGCTGACGACGTTATCCGCCGCCACAAGCCGTCGCTGCAGAAAGCCGCCGCTCGCGGCGTCGCCCTGATGGTCGTGTTGTTCGGGAAGGATGCCGACGAATTTCGCTTCAACAAGAATTGCCGCGTCTATATCCACGAAAGCGACGGCACCCGCATGGGAACGGCCGACAACCTGTTCACGATCGCCGTCGATCACCAGAAAATGCTGACCGCAAACATGGAAGGCGACGTGATGGCCGCTTACACCAGTTGCGTGCCGATCGTTACCATGGCGCAATCGCTCATCCGGCACGACCTTTACATGGCGGAGATCTTTGCACGCTTCGGGCCGCAGATCGACAAGGCGTTCGGGCCCTATCTGCGCGACATCCGCATGAGCTGTTTTACGCCCGATCAGATCAGCTCATTTAAGCAACGAACCGGCTTGAAATAGCCTCACAGCCTTTGCGCGGCGAAGCGGCGCTCGATATGGCCGACGATCGATAACGCCATCGCCATTTCCGGAATGTCGTCGAATACCGGCACGCCTGCTGCATGAGCCTTGGCGCGGTAATTGCGTTTCTTTTCGTCGAGCTCCGGAGAGCCGTCGCTACGTAAGGCCAATACAAAATGGGCAACGCCTTGCCATTTCGTTTGCGTCTGTTCGATCACCGTCAACAGATTGTCGAGCGGGTCGGCGGTGCCGCGTCCAACGAAGGCGGCCAGATTGAGATGCATGGCGACAGCGTCGGGTTTGGCGTCGCCATAGACTATGTCGAGGATTTCGCCGGCCACCCAGCCATCCTTTTCTTGGAGGGTGCGCACCGGCGTATCGATTGGATTTACGACGCTGGTGCCGGGCGGAAGTTTCAACGCCTCCAGCCGCTCGCGGGTTTTGGCATCGAACGGCAGGACGTTGAGGCCGACGCGGGCGAAGGCGTCGCTCCCCAGCACGCTGGAGCCGCCGCCGTTTCCAAACAGCGTGACCAAATTCGTTGGCTTTGCGGGGCGAGGCGTGACGAATTGCAATACGAGCAGGGCGTCGAGGAATTCCTCGAGCGTGGAAACGCTTGCTACCGGTAGCTGGTTCGGCAATGCCTCCCATGCGCGATCGTCCCCGGCCAGCGCGCCGGTGTGGGATGCCGCGGCGAGCCGGCCCTGTCGCGAGCGGCCGCCTTTGAGGATAACGACAGGCTTGGTCGCCTTCGGGGAACGGAGCAAATTGAAAAACGCGCGGCCGTCCTTGATGTCTTCGAGATAGAGCCCGATGACCTTCGTCTGCTGGTCTTCAAGATAATATTCGAGCAGTTCGTGCGGTGCGACATCGGCGCTGTTGCCGATCGTGACCAGTCCGCTGAAACGCAAGCCGCGCCATTCGCCGCGCTTGATGATGTCGGTCGAAAGTCCGCCGGACTGCGAGACAACGCCGACCGTGCCGACGGTCTTCGGCGCGTTCTGGGGGAAGGTCAGTCCGCCGCGCGGCGAATAGGTGCCAAGCGTATTAGGGCCGAGCACGCGCACATTCGCGGCGCGGGCTTTTTCAGCGAGACGCCGTTCGAGATCGCGGCCTTCCTCGACCTCGGCAAAGCCCGATGAGATGACCTGCGCAATACGGCAACGGCCGTCGGCTTGCGCTAGCGCGTCGGGAATGCGCTCAGCGCCGATTGCGACATAGGCATAGTCCACCGGTTCAGGTGTGCGCCCAAGGCTGGGATAGGCTTTCAGCCCTTCGACTTCCGGCGCGCTCGGATGGATCGGATAGATTGCCCCGGATAGCCAAAGGCCTTCATGCGGCGGATGAAGGTGTTGGCGATAGTGACGTCCTTCGTCGATGCGCCGAGCACCGCGACAGTTTTAGGCTCGAACAGCGGCTTAAAACGCTCGAGCGCGGAGCCGGCAGGCGCCGCTCTTGTCGCGGACTGTTTTGCGCGGCGTTGCGGGACAGGATGATGCGCGCGTCGGCCGCCATGGCACCTTTTTGCGAGACGATTATCGGGTTGAGATCGATTTCGGCGATTTCGCCGGCGCTTTCAACATCAGGCCATCGGAGCCGCCAATCTTGAGCAGCGCATCGACCAGCGCCTGCTTGTCGACCGCCGCTTCGCCGCGAACGCCGTCGAGCAAAGCGCGCGCCCTTGCAGCTCGCCAATCATGTCCCGGGCTTCAGCTTCGGTGATCGGGCAAATGCGAAAAGCGACGTCTTTCAGGACTTCGACGAAAATGCCGCCGAGCCCGACCATGATCATCGGGCCAAACTGGGGATCGTGAATGCCGCCGATCACCATCTCGCGGCCGGCCGGGATCATTTCCTCGATCAGCCAGCCTTCGATCGGCTTGCCGGCGATGCCCGGTTTTCGTCGACATCTCTTCGATGGCCTGCGCGACCGCCGCCGCATCCTTGAGATTGAGCGTGACGCCGCCGACATCCGATTTGTGCAGGATGGCCGGTGAAACGACCTTCACGGCGAAGGGAGGAGTGAGCGCGGTGACGCGCGGAAGCATGCCGAAGCATCGGCGACAACAACCGATTGCGGGACGCGGATGCCGAACTCAGCCAATAGCGACTTGGCGCCGCTTCGTCAAGCGCGGTGCGTCCCTCGGCCCGCGCGCGGGCGATCATATCACGGAGCATGAACGCCTCAGTAGCTCGTCGGCCAGGTCCGCATCAGATGCTGGCCGAGCCCGCCGGAACGCCGTCGCCGGTGCACATCGAACATGCGAATGAGGAAGTCGCGGGTTTCCTGCGGCTTGATCACGTCGTGGGCGGAGAAGATGCGTGCCATGTCCCAGATTTCGAGATCCTTCTGGATGTGGCGCCAGAGCTTCTTCGAAACCTTCGTCGCCGGCAGACAGATTGTGCACGATGTTGGTGGCGAAGACCGGATCCATGAAGCTGACTTCGGCCATCGGCCACGCCACCATGCTGTCGTTGTGCGCGCCGCCGCCCATCGCGACATAGGCGCGGCCATAGGCCTTGCGGGCAATAATGGTGATCTGCGGCACCGTGGTGAGGCAGGTCGCATTCATGAAATTCATGATTTGCCCGGGCGCGCCGCGCCGCTCGGCATCGAGGCCGACGACGAAGCCGGGCGTGTCCATGATGCGCACCAGCGGAATATTGAAGCTGTCGCACAGCACGGTGAAATCGACGCATTTGCGGCAAGCCTCGGCGGACAGGGCGCCGCCGCCGACCGCGGGATTGTTGGCGATGATGCCGACCGAATGGCCGGCGAGACGCGCAAGTCCCACAATCGCCGGCTTGCCGAAGCGCGGCTTGAATTCGAAGAAGCTGTCGCGGTCGAAGATGACCTCGACGATCTTCTTCATGTTGTAAACTTGCGTGCGCTTTTCCGGCAGGATGTCGAGGATGCGCTCCTGCGCTTCGCCAGAGCCTTCCGAAACCGGCATCGATCGGCGGCAGCTCGCCATTGTGGCTTGGCATATAGGACAGGAAGCGGCGCAGCGCCGCCATGGCTTCTTCGTCGGTGTCGACGAACTGATCGATGAGCCCGGTCTGCTCTGCATGCAGACGCCAGCCACCGAGCTCTTCCAGATCGACTTTTTCGCCGATCGCCATCGAGACCAGGCGCGGGCTCGACACCGACATGATCGAGCCTTTTTTCATCACGGCGAAATCGGCGCAGCAGCACAGCCAAGCCGATGAGCCGAAAGAGGTATCAAGCGCCGCCGCGGCCCACGGCGTCTCGCGCATGCGGCGGAACTGGGTGATGTCGTTGCCGAGCAGGTTGCCCATGCCCTTGGAGCCCATAGCGTCGGGCAGCCGCGCGCCGGTCGAATTCGCCGACATGGACGAAGGGCATGCCCGCGCTCGGTGCAGACCTTGCGGATGTAGCCCATCTTCTTCGAATTGGTGGCGCTGGTGGACGCGCCCTTCGTGGTGAAGTCGTTCACCACCACGCCGACGTCGCGGCCGTCGATGTTGGCGAAGCCGGTGATCTTTCCGTCGCGCGGCGTTTCGCCGGCGTCGGCGTCGATAGCTCGAGCGCCGAGCACGCCAAGCTCGATGAAGCTGTCCTTGTCGATAAGCGCGTCGAGACGCTCCTGAGCGTTGAGCTGGCCGCGACTCCTTGCGCTTGGCGAGCTTCTCGGGTCCGCCCATCGCGCGCGCGGCCTGCTTGCGTTTTTCAAGCTCGGCCAGCAAAGCCTCATGCGCCATACAGGGTCTCCATCACGCGTCCACGTTCGAAGCGGAATTCAAGCTTTGCAGTGGTGAATTTGTCGACCGCTGTCCGGTCGAGCGTCGGCCGGTAGCCTTTCGGCAAGCGGATCGCGCCGTCGGCGAAGGGAGCGGCGGATCGAGCAGCCGGTCCTTCGGCTTAAGAAAGCCGTTAAACTCTCCGGCATTGCGGATCGTGCTCCGCGCTACGCAGGCTTCGAGCCAGCTCTGCACTTCGCTGCCAAGCCCGTCGCCGAGCACCGGCTCCATGCCGCAGGCGCGCACGCGCGTTAGCCCCTCGTGCAGCCGTTCGAGACTGCCGAACCGCTTGAGCTTCAGCTTGCAGAAGCGCACGCCCTTGATGCCGCCGCGCGCTCGATGTCAGCGAGCTGCAGATCGGCTCGTCGAGCATGAGCGGCACGGTGGAGACCGCCGCTACCGCCGCGTTGGCGTCCCAATCGTCGGAGTCGCAGGGCTGTTCGAAAAGTTCGATGCCAGCCGGATCGAGCGCCGAGGCAAAACGCATGCCGTCATCGCGGTCGAACGCGCGATTGGCATCCAGCCGCAGCGTTGCCCGATTGCCGACCGCCTTTTGGATGATCGCGACGCGCGCGAGATCGACGCGACGTCCTTGCCGACTTTCACCTTGAAGGTGCGGAAACCTTGCGCGAGCCAGGCTTCGATTTCCTTTTCGATGCCGGCCTGATCGAGAGCATTGATCGGGCGTGAGCAATGGAAGCGTCGTGTCGCTGTCGCAGTCAAGCAGCGGATGATCTTCGAGCACTTCGATGGCGCAGGCGAGGGCTGTCGTTGCAACCTTGCTGTCTTCGAAATGCGGCCAGCGCAGTGGCCTTGGCGGCCTGCGGCATCTTGCCCGAGCATTTGCGGAATTCGCTCCCGCATAAAGGCCCAGCCACCTTCGCGCGTCTCCGCGCTGGAGCCGGGCGATATATGCCCGTCGGCAAAGCCGATGCGCGCCGCTGTCGTCTGCAACTTCAACGAGATACGGCTCGAATTCCTCGAAGGTCCGGTAGGAAAGACGGTAAGGCCGGATCAGCGGCAGGCGCAGCCGTCGCAGCGTTAGTGCCGTTATTTTCGTCGCCACTGACAACCCTCCCGTGCCTCGACACCCGTGGGCTGCCAGGGGTTCTGGGCCGGGCGGCAATGGCTGTTGCTGGCTGCTAGTAAAACGGTTGAGCATAGTTGTTGCGATTACTACTACGGCGGCATAGGCTCTGCAACGGTCGTTGGGAGCCGACGTAAAGTAAGACCACGTGGGCCTCCAATGTCCTCGGGGCGTGTCTGAAAAACGAGACTTTTCTTTCAGGAAAAGAAGGGCGCAGGGAGGAGGCCATGCGTTTCAAAATAATGCTGACTATGGCGCTAGCCACGACGCTGTTCGCGGCCGTACCGGCCCAAGCCGAATATCCAGACCACCCGTCCGATACATTCTTCACGTTTCCGCGGGCGGCGCGACCGACGTGATGGCACGCAAGCTCGGCGCTGAATTGCAGAAAGTCCTGGGCCAGCCCTTCGTGATCGAGAACCGGCCGGGCGGGCGCGGCGCATCGCAAATGGTGGAGCTCACGCGCGCGGCACCGGACGGCTACACCATCGGCGCGGTGACCAACTCACACCTCGCCGCGTTCAACCAGACGCTCAAGCAGTACAATGTCGACAGCCTCACCTGGATCGCCAAGCTCGTCTACGAGCCGTTCGTTTTCGTCGTGCGCAGCGACAGCAACATCAATGACATGCAGGGACTGCTCAAGACGATCAAGGATCAGCCCGGCAAGATCGTTATCGCCGGTTTTCAGCGCGGCTCGGCGAGCCACATCGCATGGGAAATGCTGATGCACTCCGCAAATCTGCCGAGCAATAGCGTCAACTGGGTTCCCTACGATAGCGTCCGTGCCGGCGTCGTGGCGGTTCTTGGCGGCCACGGCTTGGCGACGGTCGCCTATGCCGGGTTGGTCAAGGACCAGGTCGCAGCCGGCAACCATGCGCGTCATCGGCGTGATGGCCGACAAACGCATCGAGCAACTTCCGGACGTGAAGACGCTCAAGGAGCAGAACATCGATGTACCGACCGGCTGGACGCAATGGCGGGGCGTGGTCGGGCCGAAAAACATGCCGGACGATGTCAAGACCAAGCTCGCCCAAGCCATCGAAAAAGTGATGAACAGCGATGAGATGAAGACCTTCGTCCACAACGATTCTCTCGTCGCTGACGTCATGGGTCCGGCCGAGTTCACCAAATTCGTGACCGAGCAGAACAAGATCACCGCGGATTGGCTGAAGCAGCTTGGCTTCACCAAATAGGCGGGGCGGCGCGAGCTCATGGTGCAACCGGAGAGGCAAGTTGCCGACGAAACGTCGTGGCCCGCGCGTCTGGTCGTTCATGCCGGACTGGTGGAGTTGATCGTCGCGATCTCGCTGGCGCTGGTCGCACTGTGGCTCTGGGTCGGCTCCTACGCCTTCGAGCAGGGCGAACGAGGGTTGATGGGAGCCGTCGCCTTCCCGCGTGGCGTGTCGCTGGTGCTCGGCGGCGCTTCCTTGCTGATGCTCTATCAAGCCGTGCGCCAGCTGACCACAGGACGTGGCACGGCGGACCCCGTCTTCTTTCGGCGTCCGCGGCCAGTATTGGGTGTCGTCATTCTGGTCATCTTGTACCCGCTGCTGCTCTCGCATTTCGGCTTTTACGAGACGACCGGACCTTGGCTGCTGGCGCTGCTTTGGGTGATCGGCCAGCGCGATCCGATTTGGGGCGTGCTGACGACGCTGGCTTTCCTCGCCGTCGTCAAATTCGCATTCCAGATCGGAATGGGCATCCCGCTCCCATAAGGCTCTCTCGATGTGGAATGGCTTTGCACAAGCCTTTTCGGCCATGGCGTCCTGGGATGTAGCCCGGGCCATGCTTTTCGGACTACTCGCCGGATACTTCGTCGGAGCCACGCCGGGAAAATCGTCGAGCGTCGGTATCGCGCTGGTCTTGCCATTCACCTTCGGCATGTCGCCGGTCTCCTCGATCGTGCTGCTGGTGACCCTGTACATGGCCAGCGAATATGCCGGCGCGATTCCGGCAATTCTCGTCAACACGCCGGGCATTCCAGCGGCGGCCATCACTGCGCTCGACGGCTATCCCATGCGCTTGCGCGGCGAAGCGGGCGGCGCGTTGACGCTGTCGATCTTGAGCGCGGCATTTGCCTCGACCACCAGCACGATACTTTTAGTCTTCACCGCGACATGGATGGCGGCGATCGCACTCAGCTTCGGGCCAGCCGAGTACTTCGCCATCGCGGTTCTCGGCTTGAGCTTGGTGTCGTCGCTGTCGGGCAAATCGATGCTCAAGAGCCTGATCGGCCTTTTCTTTGGCTTTGCCATCGGTGTGATCGGCACGGATCCGCTCGACGGCGTCAATCGCTACGTTTTCACCGACAGTCTCCTGAGCGGCGTTGAATTCATCCCGGCCCTGATCGGTCTGTTCGCGCTGTCGGGCGTATTCGTCATGGTCGAGGAGGCGGACCATGCTGTCGATCCGCTCAAGGACATGCCGACGCTGAGGGGCCAATTCGGCCTCATCAAGCCGCACTTCTGGACGCTGCTGCGCAGCACCTTGGTCGGCTACCTGGTCAGCGTCGTCCCCGGTCACGGCGCGACGATTTCGGCGGTGGTGTCCTACGCCGTGCAAAAACGCTTGTCGCGCCACCCGGAGACGTTCGGGACAGGCAACCCCGAGGGCGTCGTTGCTTCCGAGGCCGGCGCCAATGCTTCCGTGCCGGCCGCGCTTGCGCCGATGCTGTCTCTGGGCATCCCCGGCTC
Organism: uncultured Alphaproteobacteria bacterium; assembly: GCA_963822035.1. Classification (GTDB taxonomy): domain Bacteria; phylum Pseudomonadota; class Alphaproteobacteria; order Rhizobiales; family Xanthobacteraceae; genus Pseudolabrys. The sequence continues at coordinate 725,163 of CAWGGC010000005.1, forward strand.
CGCCAGCACGGCCGTTCTGATCGGCGCGTTGACTTTGCACGGCGTGCAGCCCGGGCCGCTCATCTTCGTCAGAAACCCAGAAGTGCCTTACTCGATTTTCCTGACGCTGCTGCTGACCATGCCGTTCATGGTCATTCTCGGGCTGGGCGGCGCGAGACTCTGGGTAAAGGTCACTCAGATTCCGCGTCCGATCATGACCGCGCTCGTCGCAGCGCTCTGCCTGCTCGGCAGCTATGCCTCGCAGAACGACGTCTTCGCAATCTGGACGACGGTGTTCTTTGGAATTGTCGGCTACATCCTGAAGAAGATCGACGTCCAGCCAGCGCCCATCGTGCTTGCGCTCATTCTTGGCTACCTCACCGAAACGAACTTCCGGCGCGCGCTGATCGCCGCGTCGGGCGATCCGATGACCTTTGTCACGTCGCCAATCAGCCTGACCTGCCTGATCCTGGCGGCATGCGTCTTCGTCTTGCCGTTCATCAAAATCCGCCGAACCAAAGAGCAGCCTGGCCAGTCATGAAAGTCACCGCAATCGAATGCCTTCCGGTTCATTCCGGCTGGCGCAAGAACTTCGTGTTTATTCGCGTCGCGACCGACGCCGGCCTTGTTGGCTGGGGCGAGGCCTACAGCCAGTACGACCGCGACCGCGCCGTTGCCGCGCAAGTGGAGGAATTAGGTCGCTATCTAATCGGCCGCGATCCATTCCAGATCAGGCATTTTCTCCAGATCGCCTTCGACGATTATGCACAGCGCCGCGGATCGCTGGAATTTTATTGTGCGGCGTCGGGTATTGAGCAGGCGCTGTGGGATATCGTCGGCAAAGCGACCAACCAACCCATCTATAACCTGCTCGGCGGCCCGTGCCGGTCACGCATTCGCGTCTATGCAAATGGCTGGAGTTACAAGCTACAGAAGCCCGAAGACTATGCCCGAGCCGCCGAGGGCGTCGTCAAACGCGGCTTCACCGCGATGAAGTTCGACCCGGTGCCGGGCCCCTGGCGCACCTATATCCCGAAAGAGCACATCCGCCGTGCCGTAAAGGTCATGCGGGCGATGCGCGATGCGGTCGGCCCCGATGTCGACCTGTTGCTGGACATCCATCGCCGCTTGGCGCCGATGCATGCCATCGATCTTGCCGACGCGCTGGCCGAATTCGAACCTTATTGGCTGGAAGAGCCGTGCCAATCGGAAAACATCGAGGCGCTGGCAGACGTGCGCCGGCGCAGCAAGATTCCGGTCGTCACCGGCGAGGCGCTTTATACGCGCGCCGATTTCCGCCCGGTGTTTCGGGCTCGCGCTGCCGACATCATCAATCCGGATGTCTCGAACTGCGGTGGCATCCTTGAACTGATGAATATCGCGGCGGCGGCAGAATCCGAGGCCATCGCGGTATCGCCGCATAATTACAATTCGACGACTTTGGCGCTATCAGCGACCGTGCACGCGTCCGCCTGCATGCAGAATTTCATCATTACGGAATATTTTTTGCCGTTCGAGGAAATCGGCGCGCGCCTCTGCCCAAATCTGCTCAAACCCGTCGACGGCTATATCGCTCTGCCTGAGGGACCCGGCCTTGGACTTGAGATTGACGAAGCAGCGGTTCGCGCCGCGCAGGGCAAACAGTTTCCGCCGCGCACCTTCAGGTTGCCCAAGGACGAGGGCCCCTGAACACCGTGCCTTGTCTAGCGCGAAATATAATGAAGTGGAGGAAGCAAAGATGCGACGCACAAATATTGTTTCCGCGATCGTCGCGGTGGCCACACTTGGCGTCTCGGCCGCCGGCGCGGCGGTGCCCTATCCGTCGGAAACCGTAAGGCTCATATGTTGGAGCAGTGCGGGCTCGCCTTTGGACGTGATGATGCGCCAGGTTGGAAAACAGCTCGGCGAGACGCTCGGCCAGACCTTTGTGGTCGAAAACCGGCCAGGCGGCGAGGGCGCAGCCGCCATGTCTTTCGTCACGAACAAGCCGGCCGATGGCTACTACATTCTGTCGACCACATCGAGCATGTCGTTCGCAATGTCGACAAAGGACATCAATTTCAGCCCCGCCGACTTTATTGTCCTGCCGGCGCTGCAATCCGAGCCCTCCGCGATCGCGGTACGGGCAGACAGCCGGTTCAAGACGATGAAGGAATTCATGGACTTCATCCATGACCACCCCGACCAAGTGTCGGTCGGCGGCTTTTCATCGGCCGGCTTCCACCAATATGTTTTCTACCGGCTGCAGCAGGAAGGCCATTTCAGATCGATCTGGGTGCCTTTCAGGGGCGGTGGGGATGTCGCGCTCAACCTGATGGGCGGTCACATCGACGTTGCCGTCATGACGCCAAGCTCGGCGCTGGCGCAGATCAAGAACGGCGACATCCGGCTGCTCGGAATTAGCTCGGCTGAGCGCAACGAATACTTCCCGAACGTGCCGACCTTCAAGGAACAGGGCTACAACGTGGTCGCGTCGATTTGGCGGAGCGTCATGGTTAAGGCGGGAACGTCGAAAGACGTCGTCAATACCCTGATGTCGTCACTCGAGAAAATGAAGCAATCAAAGGAATGGCAGGACTTCTCGCGCCGGAACATGCAGTCATCGATGACGATCTCGCTTGACGACATGCAGAAGCTGGTACGCGAGGAAGTCGTCTCCGACCGTGCTTTTCTTGAAGCCACCGGTCTGCGCAAGTGAAAGGCTCGCAAATGATGAATTTTGATCGCCGCAGCTTCGTTCGCGCTGCCTTCGGCGGTGCGTCCGCAGGTTTGTTGACCTGCGCAATGCCGGGCCCTGTTTTCTCGCAATCGGCGTCTTGGAAGCCGCAGAAAAACGTTGAGTTCATCGTGCCGACGTCGGCCGGCAGCACGATGGATCAGCTCGCGCGCGTCATTATGGATATCTGGCAGAAGCGTCATCTGGTGGACACGACAATGACGGTTCAAGCCAAGCCGGGGGCCGGCGGCGCGGTGGCCTGGACCTACGTCAGCCGCAACGCTGGAGACGGGCACTTCATCGCCATCAGCGGTCCGACCTTGCTCGCCAATGACGTCCTTGGTGTAGGAGATCTGAAGTACAAAGATGTTACGCCGATTGCCCAGCTTTTCACGGAATATGAGGTGTTTGCGGTCAACGCCGACAGTCCGATCAAGACCGGTATCGACTTTGTAAATGCGTTGAAGTCAACCAGCCCGCCCTCCGTGGGGGTCGCGCCCGGTTTCGGCGGTTCGAGCCATGTCGCGCTCCTAAAAGTTGCGCGCGCCGCGGGCATCGATCAGAAGAAAATGACGATCGTGCCGTTCAAGGGCGCGAACGAGTCGGTCTTGTCCGTGCTCGGCGGCCATACCGATATTGCGATCGGGACTGTTTCGGTCCTTGCCGGGCAACTCGCCTCCGGCAAGCTGCGCGCGTTCGCCGTATCGGCGCCAAAACGGCTCAGCGGCGCATTGTCGGCCATTCCGACTTGGACGGAGCAGGGCCTCGACGTGGTCGAAGGGAATTGGCGCGGTGTCGTAGGACCGAAGAATCTTGGTGCTGCGGAAGTTGCCTATTGGAGCGCCAGGCTTTCCGAAGCGGTGAAAACCGACGAATGGACGGAGAACCTGAAACGCAATCACTGGGACGCCGATTTCCGAACCGGCGCCGAAGCCAAACAGTTCCTCGACGCACATTACGAGGAACTGCGCGCCACATTGGCAAATTTACGCGCAGCCAAGTGAGTCGGCGACGGAGCTCGATGTGAGCGAGGCCAAACGCATTCCTTCCGAAGCCGCAACCATGGGGGCGACCCAGCGGCTCGCGCAATTCAGTTCGTCGCTGCGCTTCGATGACCTGCCCAGCGAGGTCGTGAGCAAAGCAAAACTTTGCATTCTCGATACGCTCGGCTGCTGTATTTTCGGCGCATCGCTGCAACCGGTGCAGAAGCTCGCCGCAGTTGTTACTGCGGAAGGCGCCGCGCAAAGCGCGACTGTCTTTGGTATGCCACTGCGAACGAGCGCCTCACTGGCGGCGCTGCTCAACGGTACGAGCGCCCACGCTTTCCAACTCGATGAAATCCACCTTGAATCGACGCTGCATCCCGGCTCGCTTGCGCTGCCGGCGGCGTTTGCGCTCGCGGAGGCCGGTCGGGACGTTGGCGGCCGTGAGCTCATCACGGCCATGGTGGCGGGCTACGAAGTCGGCATACGGATCGGCTTGGCTGCAAAAGGCGGGATGTTCAAAAGCGGCTTTCACAATCAGGGCACGACGGGCGTTTTCGTCGCGGCTGCCGCGGCCGCCCGTATTCTTGGGTTGGCTGGGCATCAAACGCAGCACGCATTTGGGATCGCTGGTTCACAAGCGGCCGGTCTGATGGCGGTTCAAGCCGGAGCCATGACCAAGTCCTTTCATTCCGGGCGTGCCGCCCAGAGCGGTATCTATGCGGCGCAGCTCGCGCGTTCTGGCTATACCGGCATCTTAGACGTTTTGGATGGCGCTTACGGAACTTTCTTCAGTTCGTTTCTCGATGAATGGTCGGAGCCGGTGTTAACCGAAGGCCTCGGAACGCGGTGGGAAACCCTCAGGGTTGGGTTCAAACCAGCACCCGCCTCGAATGGTAGCATCACCGCCATGACCGCGATGGACGCGATCATGCGCGAGCATCGCTTGGCAGCAACGGACATCGAGCAGGTGACGGCCTATGTGAGTGACAACACTTTGCATCACTGTGGCTGGCCATATGAGGGCGACCGGATTCAAAGTGTTCTGTCGGCACAAATGAACCTGCTCTATGGCATTGCGGTGATGGCGCTGGAACGCCAGTCCGGCACCGAGCAATTTGTCGAAAGTAAAATCCGCGATCCGGAGATTCTAAAGTTCATCGCTCGCATACAGGTCGAACATGAACCAAAATTCGACCGCGACAACGGACGCTACCGTGTCGCGTGCCGTCTTGTCGTGCGATGTAAAAATCGGGTGGTGCACGAGACGACCGTACTCTACCGGAAGGGAAGCCCGGAAGACCCGATGACTGACGAGCAGCTTAGAAAGAAGTTCGTCATGTTGACGAAAGGAATTATCGGCGATCGGTGCGTGCAAGTCGCCAATGTTGTATCTCGTCTAGAGAACTACAAAAATCTGTCCGAATTGTCGCTCATCCTAACGAGCGATGGAATGAACGCAGATTGAGCGCCGCAGACCGAGCCGCCCAGCCGATACTGCGCCGGAAAAAGATTCGAATTTGGATAAACCTTGCTAAGCGATCTGAAGCGCAATTGCTGACCGCCGCCCGCGGTCGCGGCCTTCACATCGACGCTGAACGTGCGATGCATGCCGTCAAACACGGCGGTTATCTCGGCGCACATTCGGGGCGCATAGCGCGACGGCAACGCGGCAATAGAAAGGCTGACAACGCGGCGGAGGTCGAGCAAGTCGACCGTATCGGGCGCACGAAATGCTAGCGGCCAGAGCGATGGATGCGTTCGAAGGAACCCGCGATGACGGCTTTGACGCCGGCGAGATGGCAAGCTTTCGCTGCAGTGTCGCGTGAGGAGCCGCACCCCTAATCCTTGCCCGCCGGCGCCACGACGCCCGCGCCTTCTTCGGCGTAATGCAGCCAGCTTCGTGGATCGTTGTGACATTGCCGGTGGTCAGCGCACGGGTAAAGCTTCCGGCGCGGTTGACCAGCCCACTCTTCAGTATGTGATTGGTAAAAAACGATCGTGCCACGATCTCAGGATTGGCGCGCCGGGTTCCATAGGAGTTGAAGGCCTCATGGGTGACGCCACGCGAAACATTAATTCACGGAGAAACACGAACACGCATGACATTGACGAGCCGGATTTAATTATTGCGCGTTCGCAATGCAAATGCTGCCGTGCAAACAGCACGTCGGTTAAGGGCCACGCGTGGTCGGCTTCGTATTCGGCTCGGCCGGCTTGCCGCAGGAACACGCCTTGCAGCCGCCGCTCGTCACCAGTGCGTGGTGCCGCTCGCCGACCCGCGGCGCGTTGCCCGTCAGGCAGGGCCGGCGGCTCGCGTCCTGCACCGGCACTTTCGCCATCACCTTCTTCACCGCGTTGAGGTCGAGCGCCGCCTCGGCTTCGAATTTGCCGGCATAAGCGAGCTGCTCTTCCTTGAGCTCGTAGCAGGTGGCGCCTTCAATATCGAGCAGCACGGCCTCCATGCCGCTGTCGCGGAAGGCGTGATGCCGCTTGAGAAAGAACTCGCCGCAGCACATGCCGACATAGCTCTCCACCCCGGCTGCCTTCATGTCGGCCAAGGTGTTGGCCAGGTGCTCGAAATTTGTGATCGTTACCACTTCCATGTTGCGCTCGCGGGCCATGAGGTAGGCATCACCCACCTCGCATTTTCCGCATTCCACGCAATCCATCGTGTGTCGCCACTTGCACCACGACGGCTTGGCGCAATAGGGCACCAGCATCACGTTCGCCCGCGCCAGCGCCGCGGCCGGATCGTCCCCGCGTCCCGCGAGCATCAGCCCGGAAGTTTGCTCCGGCGTGAGGCCGAGCCACTCTTGCATCGACCATTTCGCGGCCGCGCGGTCGATCAGCTTCACCAGGTCCCCGGGCGCGAAGCCGCCGGTGTCGGGCGCCTCGGTCGCCAACCATGCTTCCGCCGCCTTAGCGAGTTGTCCGGCCGTAAGCCCCTGCAGATGTTCGGCAAGCCGCGCGAGCGTATCTACCGGCGTCACATGTCCATCGGTGGCAAAGCGAACCTCTGCAGCCACATCCTCCGCCGACATCTCCAGCAGCACCCGCAGCGTGGCGCCCGGCACCTTGTCCTTCGTTTCGAACCGGCTGCTACCCAGCAGCCATGGCGTTTCTTCGGGATCGGCCGCGGCCTTTTCCCAGCCTTGCGCGAAGCTGCGCGCGAGTTGTGTTTCCGCCGCCTGTTTAAGTAATCCGGCGAGCTCCTCCGGCCCCGGCGCGCGGACCAGGAGCTCATCGAGCGAGGTCATCCGCTCCTTGGCATGCTCGAGCCCCGTCACCGTCAGCTTCTCGGTCGGCATCAAGAGCGCCTGCATCGCGGCCTTCAGATCTAGCCGCACAATGATGGTGGCGAATAACAGCACCGAGCGGCCTTGCTCGGCAAGAAACACCGACGCGATCTTCTGCCGCCCCGCCACCTGTAAATCATTCGGCGCCTTGAACGTCGTCTCTACTCCCAGGCGCGCCAGCGCCGCAGCAACGATCGCCGCCCCTGCCGCCAGCCGCTCCGCTAGGCTCGCCCCCAGCACCGCAACCGGCACCACCAGGCTCATCGTCTGCTGCCCCTCGTCGAGGTAGAGCGCACCTCCCGCCGTCGGCCGCCGCACCACCTGCACGCCGGCGCCGGCGCAGTAGTTGCGACGCGCCTCGTGCTCGAAGGTCTGATGGCAGCCCACGGAAACAGCCGGGCGCAAGCGACGGAAGACGATCCGGTCGCCGGCCTGCCCCGCCGCATGCGCGGCAAGCATCGCCCGGTCGCACGCGGCCGCTTCGGCCGCGGTGACGGCTTCGGGGATAGAGCGGATGAGTTTGCGCGTTTGTGGTGCGTCGAGGAAGGTCGCGTTCGTCATGGCACCGTCCGTAAGATGAGGGCTTCGGCCACCGGCAAGTCTAACACAGTGCCGGACAAGATACGAAGGGCACGGCTAACGCCGCGCCGCAAAATCGGCATTCTGACTGACCGACGGACCGCGAATTAAATGGTTCGGGGTCGTACCGGCAAGGCCTTCTGTGGCCGACGCCTCTGTTCCGACAATCCGAGTTTCGGTGACGAATCCCAAGCCCGGATCAAACCGGTGGATGTAGTAGACCGGACGCGTCTTCATGTGCGGCGGATACTCGCCCTTGCGCAACGCGGTCGCGATGCAGGGCACTACGATCGCCGGGATGCCGCCGACATGACCCGACGTGCTGCGGTGCACGTGGCCGCTGAAGACCGCAACGACCCGTCCGGAGTGCTGCAAAGCCTGGCGCAGCCGCGACATCGCCTCCAGCGTTTCGAAATTTATGGGATCGGGCCCCACCTTCACCTCGAACGGTGGATGATGCGCGAAAACCGCGATCGGCTTGCCGGGCTCGGCGTCGATCATGCGGATCAAGCGCCTGACGCGCTCTTCGCAGAAGTCACCCTTGTTGCCTGTGGCGCTTAGGGTATCGACCGCGATCAACCGGACCGGATAGTTCTCGACCGCGTAGTCGATGAATGCGGAATCGCGCGACAGATATCCAGCCGCTGAAAAGGCCGCGCGCAAATTCGCCCGGTCGTCCTTGTTGCCGGCCAGCACGTAGACTGGCGCGCGCGCCTTGGCGAGAATGGCGACCGCCTTGGCGTACTCGTCTTGCCGCCCATTATGGACGATGTCGCCGGTGTGGACGATCACGTCGGGGGCCGGGATCGAGCGCGTTGATGTCGGCGATCGTGCGCTCGAAGTCGCTTATTCTCTCATCGGCGTCGGCGGTATCGAGCGCGATATGGGTGTCGGAAATCTGCGCGAGGATCATGCAGCTGAGCTCGCGCCCGCCTTATTCAGGCTTGCGTAATACTCCCGGAGGATCTTCACCACCTCCGGCCGGCTGAACTCAGGCGGAATCTCCACGTTGGTCGAGAGCATTTCGCGCTGCTGCGTGCCGGAAATCGAGATGTGCTCCTTCGGATCGTGTGGGCAGGTCTTTGCCGTCGCCATGCCGTAGCATTTGCGGCAGTAGAACGTGACGTCGATCTTCAGCGGCTTGCACAGGAGCGCGCCGTCCCACAACTCATCGAAAATATGGTGCGCGTCGAAGGGGCCATAGTAGTTGCCGACGCCGGCATGGTCGCGCCCGACGATGAGGTGCGAACAGCCGAAGTTCTGCCGAATCAAAGCGTGCAGCAGCGCCTCGCGCGGGCCGGCATAACGCATCTCGATCGGATAGCCCGCCTGAATGACCGTTCCTGGGCGGAAGTAGTTGTCGATCATCGCCTGGATCGCGCGCGTGCGCACGTCGGCCGGGATATCGCCGGCTTTCAACTTGCCGAGCACCTGATGGATGAAGACGCCGTCCATCACCTCGATCGCGATCTTCACCAGATATTCGTGGCTGCGGTGCATGGGATTACGGGTCTGGAAGGCGGCAACATTCGACCAGCCGCGCTCGAGAAACATGGCGCGCGACTGCGCCGGGCGAATATAGAGGTCGGGGTATTTCGCCGGATACTCGCCCTCGCTCAGCACCATGACGCGCCCGGCCAGGTTGACCTCGCCCTGGGCCAGCACCTTGGCGACGCCTGGGTGTTTCGGATCGGTGGTGCGATAGACGTGCTCGGCCTCGAGCTGCTTGTCGATTCGATATTTCTCGCGAACCTCCATGACGGCGAGGATGTCGCCGGATTCCGCATCGACGAGCGTGACCTCTTCTTCTTCATGGATGCCGTCGGCAATGTCTTTGCCGGCGGACAGCGTGATCGGGATCGGCCAGAACAGGCCGTTGCTCAGCTTCATATGCAGGCTCGAGCCGCGCCAATCGTCGTGCCCCATGAAGCCGTCGAGCGGCGTATAGGCCCCCATGGCCAGCATGAAGACATCGGACACCGCGCGCGAATCGAGCGGGACCTTCTTCAGCTTCTCCGCCCGCTTGCGCTCCTGGGCCCGCTCGGCCTCCGGCAACAATAGCGGCTTGACCGACTGAGAGCCGTGCGGCGGTACGAGCTGGGACATGGCGACCTACGGTTTTTTTGGGGTCTTGTACTCGGCTTCCTTCTGGAACGGTTCCCAGAAGGTTTCGTAACCGACAAACCCTTTTTCGTTTGGCGCTTTCTGACGCGTTGTCAAAAAGCGCGAATGTCCGTCAGGGACTTTGGTGGTCGTGGTGGTCGGTTTCGTCTCGCTCATAAGTCACCTTTTGCCGTGAATCCGGGATTGCAAGTGCACGTCACAGAAGCCGAAATTTGTCCGATGCCATTCAAACAGGTCTCATGAGTGACGGGTCGATATCCGCCTCCGCGGCGATCGCCCCGCCTGCTTTCATCTCTTCATCGGTTGCTTCGCGCACCGTCAGTATCTCGAGCGTGAAAACGACCTCTCTGCCGCAAAGCGGATTATTGCCGTCAACGGTCAGTGTCTCGTCGTCCACCCGCGTCACGAGAAAGCTGCGGGTCTGGCCCTTGTCGTTTTCCATAAGGATGGAGGTGCCGACTTGCCGATACTCCTCGGGAACGTTCTCGATGTGATCGGTAAAGACCAGCGACTCGTCTCTGGGGCCGAAGATCTGATTGCCATCGATCGGCACTTCAATGACGTCGCCGGCGGACTTGCCCTCCAGTTCCATATGGACGGAAGGAGCCAGAATTTCATTGTGCCCGTGAACGTAGCCCAACGGGAACTCGACCGTGGTGAGGACGTGGCCGGTTTTTTTGTCGGTGACCTTGTAGGTCAGCCCGACAAATTTGCCGTCCTGGATGGTTTCACTCATGTCGAATCCGAACCAACTGGTCAGAAGATGGACGCACCGAAAATCCTGACCTTTTCATCTTCATAGCCGAGGACAAGTCTGCCAAGCCATTCGCCCGGCTTCTTGGTGCTCCGTTGCCGGTAAAGAACCGTTACGTGTTCGCCCCTGCGGATAAGGCCAAGAAAGTCGAAATGCCCAGACAGGTTTCTCGCCAGCTCGCTGTTTGCGAATTGGTGGCCGGCCTCGACTTGATTCATGGCACGCGCCAGGTCGTTGGAAAAATTCTTGGCGAATTCACCGTATTTGCCTTCGTTGGAGTTTTTCACAAGGTCGCGCCAGAGGGGATCGGCTATGGCCTTTATTTCCTCATCGGTCTTTTCAACAATGTTCACGCGCAGCTCTTCCTCGTGACTTTAGGAGTCTACTCGCCGTCACCGACCAGGTGATAGCAAGGCGCCTTTTCCATGGTGTATTCGCCGGTCTTCGGATCGCGGCGCGAAACCGTCAGCACGTGCCAGTTTGCGTCGTCCACCTTCATGGCGTCGCCGCGGTAGTAGTAGCCCGGCCAGCGGGTTTCCTTGCGGAACAGCGTGTGCTGCGTAACGCACTCAGCGGCGCGATGCCGGTGCTTCAGCTCCCACGCGCGCAGCAACTCGTGAATATCCTTGGCGGCCAGACTCTCGAGATCTTCCTCCATGACCTTGAGCTTCTTGAGCGCGATATTCAGGAGCTTGTCGTTGGTCATGTAGCTGACCGTCACTCCGCCGCAATACTCGTCCATCAGCTTCTGCAGACGATCCAGGCCCTGCTTGGGATTGATGTAGTGCGGGTTGACGTCGCCGGCCACGATCTCGTTGCGGTAGATCTTGTAGTGCTCCAGCGGCTTGTAGATCTCCTTCTTGCGGCGGTTGATCTGCTCGTCGGATACGACGATGCCTTCGCCCTTGCCGTCGTCGATATATTTGCAGGCGGCCTTCGCGGCGAGACGGCCTTCGGTGAACGAGCCAGATGAGAAGGCGTGCGGCGTGCCGCCGACCGCGTCACCGGCGCCGAACAGACCTTCGATCGTCGTCATGCGGTTGTAGCCCCAGAAATACTCGGGCGGAGAAACGTCCTCGGGACCCGAGCACCAGGCGCCCGAGCAGGTCGCATGCGAGCCCATGACGTAGGGCTCGGATGTGGTCAGCTCGGGGTTCTCGTTCTTGGGGTCCACGTCGGTCGAAGCCCAGAGGACCGCCTGGCCGATGGTCATGCCGAGGAAGTTCTCCCAGCCGACCTCTTCCAGATGAGGATCCTGGAAGGCCTTCATGGTCACCATGTGAATGGGTCCGCGGCCCGCATTCACTTCACTGATGATGCAATGGTTTCGCAGACAGGTCGGGATCGGCCTGTGGGTCAAGTGCGAAGCTTCCGGATCCAGATATTCCTTTCCGACCATTTTCTGAAGTTCAGGGAACCACTTGGATTCGTACTCCTCGCCCAGGCAATTTTGCGTATAGGTCTTCAGGTGCAGGAAATAGGCGCCGACCGGGCCGTAACCGTCCTTGAACCGCGCCAGCACGATGCGGTTTTCCATCTGCGTCATCTTGGCGCCGGCGTCGATCATGAGCCCATAGGCCGACGCGGACGACCAAGGCGCATACCAGGTACGGCCGGAACCTTCGCCGACCGAACGCGGCTTGAAGATATTGGAAGCCCCGCCCGCGCCGCAGATCACGGTCTTGGATTTGAAGACGTGGTAGTTGCCGGTGCGGACATTGAAGCCGACGGCACCGGCGACCCGGTTCTCCTTGCCGTCGTCCATCAGCAGGTGGGTGACGCAGATGCGGTTGAATACCTTGTCCGCGGATTTCTTGGCGGCCTCGGCCACGATGGGCTTGTAGGACTCGCCGTGAATCATGATCTGCCATCGCCCCTCACGCAGATAGCGCCCCGTTTTCGGGTCCTTCATGATTGGCAGGCCCCACTCTTCGAACTGGTGCACCGTGGAGTCGACGTGACGGGCCATATCGAACAGCAGGTCTTCCCGCACCAGCCCCATCAGGTCGATACGAGCGTAGCGGACATGGTCCTCCGGTTTATTTTCGCCCCACCGAGTGCCCATATAGCAGTTGATAGCGTACAGACCCTGGGCGACCGCACCGGAGCGATCGATATTGGCCTTCTCGGCAATGACGATCTTCTTGTTCTGACCCCAGAATCTGGCCTCCCAGGCGGCACCGCTGCCGCCGAGGCCCGCACCGACGACCAGAATATCGATGCCGTCTTCGACGATCGTTTTGTAAGCCATCAGTAATACACGCCTTTCTTCAGCTTGAGGCCGGCGGACTCAAGCGTATGCAAACCGCCATCATCCATGCGGATCCACTTTGGCTCGTTATACAGAAGCTGGCCGTCGCGCATTTCTTGGCTGGGCCCGGGCACGTCCGCGAGCTTGGGGATCGCCGTCCCCCAGGGCTTGGTGGTGATGGGCGACAAGAAATTCTTTTCCGTGCCATTCCGGTATTTGATCTTCCAGGCGATCGTGCCTTTCTCTTCGTCACGGATGACACGAACGCTGTGACCAAGCGGGGCGAAGTCGGCATAGCCGCGTACGTCGATCGCATTCTGCGGGCAAGCCTTGACGCAGGAGTAGCACTCCCAGCACATGCTGGGCTCGATATTGTAGGCGCGGCGATAGGTCGGATCGATGTGCATGATGTCCGAGGGACAGATGTCGACGCAGTGTCCGCATCCGTCGCACCTTGTCATATAGACGAAGGTTGGCATTAGTCGGCTCCCTAGCTGTTCCGGTAGAACTTGCGAGTTGTTTTCTAATAGTGGCGCGGTGCTTCGCGCTTGATGCCGAGGCCCATGTGCATTGGAGCCTTTTGCAACAGCTCCATGGAATGTCGCTTCTGCTGTTCGGGGTCGTCACGGGTCAGCGTCGGCAGGTTCTGGGCTGAACCATTGGCCTTGGACACTCTCTTCTCGAAAGCCGCGGCCGGCTTGAAGAACATGTGCGAGAACTTCGACCACGGGATCGATGCAAACAGTACCGTCGTGTCGATGAGATAGAGCGCCAGGAAGACGGTTGCCCACACGCTGCTGCCCGCCGCTTGCAGCCACGCCCATGCCAAGCCGAAGGTCGTGCCGAGCACGAGCGTGATGACGAACAAATCGGCGCGCACAAAGCGGAACGGCGAATTGCCTTCGGCGGCGACGTCGACGCGGATGAAAAACCAGAACCAGTAGCCGCCGAGGCAAACCATCAGCGCGCCGATATACCAGAGCGTCACCAGCGCGTTGGGCGCCGGCGTGGCCGGCGTCGGATAGGCGAACACCATGATCGCGGTGCTTACGACGTAGATCACGAAGCCGTACATGCCGAGCAGGTGAGCGATCCGGCGCCGCGCGTTGCAGAACTCGCCCGATAGCGCGACGTCGACGACCGCGGTCTGCACCGCGACCGCCACCATCTCTCCGGCGCCGACCTGTTGCTTTGCTTTGGTCTTCGAATTCCGCCAGTTGTCGAAAAAGTATGTCGCGCTTCGCTTATGGATGATGTCGAAGAGCGTGCCGACCACGACCAGCAGCGCCATGACAACGACATAAGTTTGCATGACGGCAGGCGGCACGGAGGCCGAAAGTTCGGCGAATGGATTGCTGGTAAACATTGCTCGACGTTTCCTCGATTGCCCATTTTTGGGTCGCAACGATATAGCCCTACGACGCCCCGCTAGGCAATCATTCGAACAATATTTAAGAGCGCAGACCTCTGCGCCAGATCAAACCCAAGTCCGTACTCGAATACGACATTCATTCACGCAAACGAACGTTTCATTCGATAAATTTTCTTTTCGGCTCAAGCTCGTTCGGTTTGCGGCGCCGGGAATCCTTTGCGCCTGCTAACACCCAAAATGAAAAAAGCCGGAGCGAGGAATGCTCACAAAAACCGGTGAGTTTCTCAGACGCTCGCGCAGCGGCGGGCAACCTGCATGCCAACCGATAGTTTGCATGCTGCCGCAGAAATCCTGCGCGGGCACAGCATCGGCGCGATGCCAGTCTGCGAGCTCGGCATTCACATGGTGGGCATCGTTTCCGAACGCGATCTCGTGCGCACCTTCGCCACCACCGACTGGAGCGAGCTCAAGCATTTGCGCGCCCGCGACGTCATGACAACGCGGGTCGTCAGCTGCGGTCCGGACGACACCATGCAGGCCGCGCAGGAGCTGATGCGACACAACCATTTCCGCCACCTGCCCGTCGTCGAGGGCGGGCGGGTGCTGGGCATGCTGTCGATCCGCGACACGCTGGCGCTGCGCCTGCGGGAATTGGAGGACGAGATCAATGTCCTGCGCGATGTCGTGGTGGCCGCTCGGCATCGCTAAGCGGCGGCCATCTGCTGGGAACTTGTCCAATGTCGTCGATCCGCCAGCGATGTCGGCATGGCGGACTGCTGCCAGGACCTCGCAAAGAATTTTTCTTGATTGCATCGCACAACATAAAATCATTGCCAAGTACCCCGAGGTAGCGAAAAGTTATTTCCGGGGCTCGGGACCGAAAGTCGGCCGCGGGCGCTGAGGGGGGATCGCACTCTTCATGATGACATAAATCAGCGAGTTGCCGGGTATCCCGCGGCGGCTGCCGCGTGCGAGTGCGGCTCGCCTACTCAAAGGGGGAGACAATGAACGGGAAGGGGCTTACCGAAGACTGGTTGTCGCTCATTATAGGACTCGTCATCTTCGTTCTCTCGCTCGGCCTGGTCGCGAACATGGACCTGCTTGGCTGGGTGGTCACGACCTCGGTGTGGTCGAACGTCGGCACGGCGCTCGCGCCGGTATCGAAGGCTTATGCCAGCTTAGGCGGCGCCGGCTCGCTCTTCGCCACCTATGTCGGCTTGCTGGTGCTGATGACTGCGGGCGCCGCGGCCATGGGACTTAATCTCGGACGCTTTATCGTCGCGTTCACCGTGGTGTTCCTGATCAGCTACCTGTGCTGGATCATCGGCAGCAACGTCCATATGGCGCTCAACACGCCGGCGGCGATGCAGAAAGCCGACATCACTTGGTCGCTGCGCCTGACTCCCGAAGGCGGCTTCGTTGTCGCCCTGGTCGCGGGCTTGATCGTCGGCAATTTCCTGCCCGGCTTTGCCGCGTGGATGAAGGAGGCGATCCGGCCGGAATTGTATGTCAAGATCGCGATCGTCATTCTTGGCGGCTTCCTCGGCATCGTGTCGGCGGAGAAGCTGGGCCTGGCGACCTCGCTGATGTTCCTCGGCCTGGCGTCGATCATCGTTGCCTATCTGATCTTCTGGTCGGTCGTCTATTACGTGGCGCGGGTCTGGTTCGGATTCAGCCGTGAATGGGCGGCGCCTCTGGCCTCGGGTATAGCCGTTTGCGGCGTGTCGGCGGCGATCGCGACCGGCGGCGCCATCCGCGCGCGGCCGACGGTCGCCGTCATGGTGTCGTCGCTGGTGGTGATCTTCGCCGTGGTTGAGCTGCTCATTCTGCCAGGATTGGCGGACTACTTTCTGAGCAATCAACCGATAGCGGCCGGCGCCTGGATGGCGCTGTCGGTCAAGACCGACGGCGCGGCGGTGGCAAGTGGCGCCATCACTGAGGGGCTCATTTACGCCAAGGCCGCCGCGGCCGGCATCAAATATCAGCCCGGCTGGATCCTCGGCACGGCCGCAACCGTGAAGGTGTTCATCGATATCTTCATCGGCGTGTGGGCCTTCGTGCTGGCCTATGTGTGGACCCGGCACATCGAGCCGCGCGCGGCCGGCGACAGAGCGCATGTGAGCGAGATTTGGGATCGTTTCCCGAAATTCATCATCGGCTATGTGCTCACCTTCGTCATCATCCTCGTGGTGGCGCTCACGGCTTCCGCGCCGACGGTGGCGCATGTCAAGGCGGCGATGGGCGAGGCCAATACCTTCCGCGGTATTTTCTTCGTGCTGACGTTCTTCACCATCGGCGTCATGAGCGACTTCCGCAAGCTCTGGGAAGAGGGCATCGGCCGTCTGGCCAGCGTCTATCTCTTGGCGCTGTTCGGGTTCGTCATCTGGGTGGGGCTGGCGATTTCCCTGCTCTTCTTCGCCGGCGTAAAGCCGCCGCTGGTCACCGGATAACAGGGGGATAACATGGCACAACAACCGAAGATCGCCGATGAGATGCGCAAAATGCATGCGGAGCCGCTGCTCCCGATCGAGAAAAAGCTGATCTCGTGGAGCCTCGGCTTAGGCATCGTATTGCTGGTGGTGCTGGTCGCCATCAGCCGCATGTTCATCCACAGCTGACGAGCGGCGGCCGGTCGAGCCGGCCCGTGTTTGTCGGTGCAAGCAAACATGAAGCCAGCGCATGGCCGGAGCGGTCATGCGCTGGTTTCGAACTCTCAAGGCCATCGGATTGTTAATCGATTTTACCGTTCAATAGTACAATTATAATCAGTTGGACCGATTAGCGGCAGCGCAACATATTGGAGCCGAAAGGGAGCCCCAATATGAGCGAAGTTGCCGTCACCAGAGCCCGCATATCCCGCACTGGCGGGCGCATTGCCGGCCACGTAACCACGGTCGTTCCGGGCCTGGCCATGACTGCCGGCGTGGCGGGGCTGGCTTTCGCGCTGCGTAAGATTCCGGGCATGGCGATCTTGAGCCCGATGATTCTCGCCACCGTGATCGGCATGACGCTTCATAACGTCTTTGGCACTCCCGCCTGGGCGAAGCCCGGCGTGACCTTCAGCCTCAAGCGCGTTTTGCGGCTGGGCATCGTTTTGCTCGGACTGCAGTTGATGGCGTCGCAGGTTGCGCAGGTCGGCTTGACCGGCGTGGGGGTGATTGCCGCGACGCTGCTGGCGACCCTGGTGTTCACCAAATGGCTGGGCGGATTGATGGGCGTCGACGCCAAGCTCGCCGAGCTGATCGGCGCCGGCACCTCGATCTGCGGCGCGTCGGCGATCATCGCGACCAATACGGTGACGCGCGGCCGCGACGAAGATGTCGCCTATGCGGTGGCCTGCGTCACGGTATTCGGCTCGCTTTCAATGTTTCTCTTCCCGTTGTTGCCGGGGGTGCTCGGTCTGTCGCCGAAAGCGTTTGGCTTGTGGAGCGGCGCATCGATCCATGAAATCGCACAGGTCGTCGCCGCCGCCTTCCAGGACGGCGCTCGCGCCGGCGAGATCGGCACCGTGGCCAAGCTCACTCGCGTGATGATGTTGGCGCCGGTCGTCATCACGCTGGGCATCGTCGCCATGCGGCGTGCCGCACATGCGACGGGACAATCGGAATCTCGTGCGGCGCCCCCCATGCCCTGGTTCGTCCTCGGCTTCATTGCTCTGATGGTCGTGAACAGCATCATCACGATTCCGGCTGCGCCAAAAGAGTGGATTGCCATCGCGACAACATTCCTGTTGTCGATGGCGCTGGCGGGCATGGGAATCGAGACGGATTTCCGCAAGCTCAAGGCCGAGGGGCTAAAACCGCTGATGTTGGCCGCAGCGGCTTGGATCTTCATCTCGGCTTTCGCACTCGCCTTGGTGAAGTTGACGATCTTGTCTTAAGATCGAGTCGATTTCATCCTTGCTCAGCTGCGACGGAGCGCAACCGATGCGACCCATCCCGTCAAAAGCGCCATGCCCATGGTGGCGAGCCCGTATATCAGGCCATAATTGATCGAAGATGCGACCACGAAATGGAGGAGGCCGATCTTTTCGACTTCGAAAGTCGATGAGACCTCGGCAATCGGCTGGCCATCGGCGAAAATCTGTGTCGCAACTTTATAGGTACCGGTCGGCACGCTCGTGGATAGCGGAATCTCCGCTCGGAACACCGTGGGACTGATAAAACTTACGCCGTTCGGCTGCACGACGAAGAGACCCTCTTGAATTCTGGCATTTATGAAGTTGGTCTGGAATGGATCGTTTTGATCGACGGAATGGTCGAGGAAAATGCCGTGCTGGAGCCCAACGCGGTGAGAATATAGGATTTCTGACGGCGCGATGGCATCGAACGGGCGATTGGCGGATACCGCAAGATATGACGGTACGCCGATGAATGTGCTGCTGCTCCGGTTGACCCAAATTCCCAACACACGCTCTTTGCGGCGCACGATCAGATCCTCGCGCGGCCCGGTGACCGTAACAACGGCATCGTAGCTGCCCAGAGACTTTTTGGCATCGGCAATGGCGCCGAAAATGACGATGTGGCCACTGGTATAGCTGGCATTGATCGAAATCTTGCTTGGCGCGATCGTCGTGATCAATCGCTCCGCCCTCGCAGGCGAACACAGCAGCCCGAGCGCCGCAAGACACGCGGCCGCAAGGCGTGCCACCGCGCTCACAACCCACTCTCCAGCACGCGGATTGTGTAAAGATGTTCCGGCGGGCTGATCAACTCGTATCCGAACCGAAGACCGACCGCCAAAATCAAAAATCCGAGCAGGAAACGAAGCCGCTCCGGCGCCAGGTTCTGCGCGGACTGGGCGCCGAATTGCGCGCCGACAACGCCTCCCACCATTAAGACAAGAGCGAGAATGGCGTCGACGAGATGGCTCGTCACTGCGTGCATGACCGTGGCCAAGGCCATGGTCGCAGTCGTCAGCATCGTCGCGGTACCAATCACGGTCGCGGTCGGCACGCGCAGGAAATAGATGAGAATCGGCACCAGCAAAAAGCCGCCGCCGATGCCCATGATGACGCCGATAACGGCGATCAGGTAACCGACGCCGAAGATTGGGATGAGCGAAATATAAATTTTCGACCGACGGAAGCGGAACTTAAGCGGAAGGGCGTGCACCCAGGTATGTGCGCCGCCAGAGCGACGCATCAGGCTCGGCTTGTTCTTGCGCACACGCATCATGCTGCGCAGGCTTTCCATGACCATGAGGCCGCCGACCGTCGTGAGCAAAATCAGGTAGGAAATCGAGATCATCAGGTCGAGCTGGCCGACCGACCGCAGCGTTGTGAAAATCCTGATTCCGCTCCAGGTGCCGAGCAGCCCGCCGGCCAAGAGCGCTGCCGCCATCTGGAAGTCGACCGCGCCGCGTCGCTGGTAGTTAAGCGTGCCAGAAAAGGATGAGGCGGTGATGTGAGTTGCAACGGTGGCGACGGCGACACCGGGCGAGATGCCGAGAAAGATCAACAGTGGCGTCATGAGAAACCCGCCACCGACCCCGAACATGCCGGACACAAAACCGACAGCAAGTCCCAACGCCAGCAGCAAGAAAATGTCTACCGGAAGGTCGGCAATCGGAAGATAAATATTCAAGGCAATCGATCCAGTCTGCGAGGAATGTTGTTGAAATTATCGCGGCCTATACGTTCCCAGAGAGTCTGCATTGTAAGACCGTCGCCCATGCGAACCGTCGGCGGCTCATGGTGAATGACTTCCCTCGACTTCAGAAAGCATGAAGCCGCGCAAATGTCATTTCATGACGAAAATAACCCCACGGTCTCAAGATCTGGAAAATAATGCGATCAAGACCTGAACGTGAGGCGGGCATATTAAAGGAGTGCCTAATTTCCGTTGTCCGTATGGCGATAGCTAATATTCATAGTATTTTCCGACAACAGCCGATCATGAATTGTTCAAATCATTCTGATCGGATAGGCCGATTAAAACTTCTTCACGCGGCGCTCCAACCAGTCGCTATCCCCGGCCTTCCAGCCTCTAGGTATTAGTGTTGTTTCTGCCGAGTGGAGGGAGCTGTGCGACGGACTGCAAGCTGAGGAAGGGCTTCGATCAACTTGAAAAGCTCGCATTCGGCCTGCGTGATCGACCGTTCCTTGTGGTGCAATGCAAAGAACTGTCGCTTGGGCAATTCAAAATCGAGGCCTATCAGAGAGCCAGCCTCAATCGAGGCCGCAACGACGAGCTTCGACAGGACTGCCGCGCCGGCGCCATCTTCTACTGCGGCGCGAACCGCCTCGTTGGACGGCAACTCAAGGACCATATCGATATCCGAAATGCGGAGCCCAGCCTTCGTCATTGCCTTTTCAAACAGGGCGCGCGTTGCCGATCCGGGCTCGCGACATACCCACCGCATGGCCTTGAGGTCGGCCGGCGAGATGGCTTGGCCCTTTGGTCGCGGTAGCGCCGCGCCGATGACGAGGACTAGTTCGTCTTCGGCGATGGGAATGACGGATAATGCCGGATCGTCGATCGGCCCTTCGACAAAACCAAGATTGGCGGTGCCTTCCCGAACCTTGGTCGCCACGATTTCAGTATTGGCGATGGTCAGCGTGAGCGCGATGCCCGGATAGCTGGTACGATAGCGATGCATCAGCGGCGGCAACCAGTAATTGCCGACGGTTTGGCTGGCCGCGAGCGTCAACGAGCCGCGTTTGAGCCCGGCGATGTCGGCGAGCACGGTTTCAGCTGTAGCAGCGCGCGCAAGAACCGCTCTGGCTTCAATGAGGAACAGGCGGCCGGCCTGTGTCAACTCGATCCGCCGGCCGATCCGGTTGAACAGTTTGATGGCGTAACGTGCCTCGAGCGCCGCGATGGCCGCGCTGGTCGCGGATTGCGTCAGATTGAGTTCAGCGGCAGCGCGGGTCACATGCTCGCGCTCGGCGACCGCAACGAAAATGCGCAGCTGCTCCAGGGTCATCGTCGTCCAACAGCCGAGCGCCCGAGGGTCAGGCGCCTAATCAATTGAATTTATTAGTTTAGTCTCCGCATTCGGTTTTGTCGATGAGCGGCGACGCCGAAAATAAGCCGAAAGCCCTTGACGGTTTGAGAGCCGGTTCCTATCGAATTTTGTGAATATATCCGCGGGTGATGCGCAGAGAATATAAGGACGAGACGGAATGGCGGAACTCAGCGTCACCACGATCATTGGACTCGGCGGATTCATTATCGGCCTGATATTCGGCGCCGTTGTGCTGAAGACCAATTTCTGCACGATGGGCGGTCTGTCCGATCTCGTCCTCATGGGCGACGGGCGCCGTTTCCGGGCCTGGCTGCTGGCAATCGCGGTGGCCATCATCGGCACGCAGGCGCTGCATTTCGCCGGCCTCATCGACATCAACAAGTCGATCTACTTGTCAGCTAATCTCGGCTGGCTCGGCGCCATTATCGGCGGGGCGATGTTCGGCTTCGGCATGACGCAAACGGGCGGCTGCGCCAGCAAGACACTGGTGCGGCTTGGCGCCGGCAATCTGAAATCGCTCATTGTCATGGTCGTGCTCGGCATCTTCGCCTACATGACGCTGCGCGGCCTGTTGGCGCTGCCGCGGTTGCAGATCGAAACCACCAATATCGATCTCGCCACGCGCGGGCTGACCAACCAGAATCTCGGCGAGATGGCCGGGGCGGCGATCGGGTTGCCGGCTACGGCGGCGCGTGCCGGCGTTGCGGCCGCGCTCGCGCTGCTGTTCCTGGTGATCTGCTTCAAGGACGCCGGTTTTCGCCGCAGTACGGCCGACATCGTCGGCGGGATCGCGGTCGGCCTGTGCGCGGTGGCGGGCTGGGTTGTCACTGGCATTTTGGCGAACGACGAGTTCAACCCGGTGCAGCTTGCCTCGATCACCTTCGTGGCGCCGGCCGGCGACAGCCTGCAATATTTGATGACCTTTACCGGCTCGACCATCAATTTCGGCATCGCCGTCATCGGCGGCGTCATCGTCGGCAGCTTCCTGACGGCGATGGCGACCGGCACCTTCGCCGTCGAGAGCTTCGTCGATCGCAGCGACCTCGCGCGCCATCTCAGCGGCGCGATGCTGATGGGCGCGGGCGGCGTGCTGGCCTTGGGCTGCACGATCGGGCAAGGCATCACTGGTATGTCGACGCTCGCGCTCGGCAGCATGATCGCTTGGTTGTCGATTCTCGGCGGCGGGTATCTCGGCCTCAAATACCTGGAGGAAGGCTCCTTCGGCGGCGCTCTTCGCGCGGTATTCGCGCGCGGCTGAGTTCTTCAATTATTTCTCATGAAAAACTGGCGCCGCGAGGCGCCCGGTTTCGTATTGCCGCCGGCAGCGAACTTGGCCGCCGCCAGCGCGTGCTCAGGACCGTGGCTGTGGTCAGCAAGCACGGGCCTGGGGCTGCCGGGACCCCGGAGCCGATCGGCCAAGGTCATGACGATCGCCACAACCTTTTGTCTTAATCATTCAAAAAACGGCGTCTGCTTCCCATGGGCCGCTGATGCAGCAAAGAAACACCCGGTGGGCAAAGGCAAAAAAACAGGCAGCACACCCTTGACGATAGAACTGCCATCGTATCGAATTATTCGAATATATAATAACAACAATATCAGGGGGACGTAAGGGTTGGGCAGGATCGCGGTGCCGTTGTGCGCCACATCGTTCTGATGGGCCGCCGAGCATTTCCACAGTCGTTCCTTTGCTCTGACCGAACGTAACGGCCTTTGTCCCGCAGGACACTGGGCCGCTCCTGTCGCGAGAGTTGCGGCGTTTGCCGCTTAACGCTGGAAACGGGGGGCTTGGTGATGCAAAGGTGGCTAAGGCCGATCGCGAAAGCGGCGGCGGTTTTTTTGATTTGCGCCGGTTGGTTGGACGGCGGCGCGGCGCAGGCGACGGAGGGCTACTTCCAATACGGCTACGGGGCGCGGCAGGGCGCTCTTGGCGGCGCCGGCGTTGCCGACTCGCGCGACGCGATGGCGTTATCGCTCAACCCCGCCGGCTTGGTCGGCGTCGGCCGTCAGCTCCAGGTCGGCGGGTCGCTGTTCACGCCCTATCGTGACTATACGGCAACCGGGACCCTCAACGTCGCGCCGGGCAAGTTCGACAGCAAGCAGAATGACTTTGTGGTGCCGAACATCGCCTACAGCAGCCCGATCGATTTGGATTCCGCCTGGGGCCTGGCGGTCTATGGCAATGGCGGCATGAACACCAACTGGCCGGTGATGGCCAATACGGCGCCGGCTTGCGGCGGCGGAACCGGTGTGTACTGCGGCGGCCAGGCCGGCGTCGACCTTATGCAAGCCTTCATTGCACTCGGCTATGCTCGCCGGTTTGGCCCGTTGTCCGTCGGCGTCTCGCCGATTCTCGCCGTTCAGCGCATCAAGGTGCAGGGGTTGGGCGGCTTTGCCTTCACCTCCTCTGACGCCGCGCATCTGACCACCAATGGCTATGACTGGTCCTACGGCGGCGGCGTGCGCGCCGGCGTCGAATGGAGCGTGGCGCCCAATGTCCGCATTGGCGTCGCCGGGCAGAGCCCGATGTGGATGACCAAGTTCGACAAATACGCCGGGCTGTTCGCGGAAGGCGGCGGTTTTAACATTCCCGGCACGGTGAGCGCGGGCGTGGCGTGGGACGTGATGCAGGCGCTGACGCTGATGGTTGATTACAAGCACATTTTCTACGGCAGCATCGCGTCGATTGCGAATCCGATGGCGTCGCCGGCGTTGCTCGGCCAGTCCAACGGACCCGGCTTCGGCTGGCACGACGTCGATGTCATCAAGGTCGGCCTGGAGTGGCGCGTTTCGCCGGCTTGGACATGGCGTGTCGGCTACGCGCACAATACCAATCCGATCAAATCGCCCGACGTGACTTTCGATATCCTGGCGCCGGGCGTGGTCACCGACCACATTACCGGCGGCTTTGCCTGGACGATCAATCGCAATTCGACGGTCGAATTTGCCGGCGCTTATGTCCCATCGCACAGCGTATCCGGGTCTGAATGCTTGATCTTCGCCGCGGCGGCACCATGCGTGCCCACCGCAGGCAGCAACATCGAGCTGGAAATGCACCAGTACCAGTTCACGCTCGGCTATACATATAAGTTTGCCCCGCCGGCGCCGACCAAGATGGTGCACAAGTAGGACTTCGGTAGGTTCGCGCGCGGCAGACCGGCGCGCGACAAGAAAAAAACCGGCGCCGCAGGGCGCCGGTTCTGTTTTGGGGAGCGTGAAGCCCCGCTCAGCCGCCGGAGGCACGGCTTTGCAGTTTCGCACTGAAGGCGAGCAGGAACGCGAGGCTGCGCTGCGTCTCCGGTTTCGACAGCAGCGACAGCGTCTGCATCACGCCGCCGCGCGGGGCAGCGGCCTTTGCGGTTTCCTGGGCCGCCTCTTCGAGCGCCAGGCGGGTGTTCTCGGCCAACTCGCCCATCGCCTCGTTGCCGACCGTGTTGATCATGCTCTCGACGAACATGAACAGACGCTCCACCATGTTGTCGGTGAGCGCGCTGCGCACCGCGTGCAGCGTCAAGGCCAGATCGCACACCGTGTCGAGCGCGCCGACCTTGTGCAGCTCGGTCAGCCGGTCGATCATCGCTGTGCACGGCCGCGCTGGTGTTGGGGTCGTTGAGCCGGTCGAGCAATTCGAGCGCGTTGCCGCCCATCGTGGCCAGGCGCTCGACCATGCTGTCGGTCAGGGCCTCGCGCGCCGCAAGTGTCAGGCGCGCCATTTCGTCGGGCGGCTGGTTGGACAGAGTGATATCGGTCATCGTCGCCTCCTTACAGCAAGCCGCGGGCCGAGAGCCAGTACATGCGGTTATAGGCGAGCTTGAACCAATGGATCATCTGCGACGGCGGGCCCGGATTGGGCGGCGTCGTGTAGTTGAACCACACATAGGTGCCGGTGCTGAAGCCGGTTTCGACGAAGCAGAACACCTTGCCGTCGTAGTCGCGCGCCCAGCGGTCTTCCTTGATCAGCGAGGACAGATTGTCGATGATCGGTGTCGGCCTCGAAATGGGCGGTCGAGCCGGCCTTCGAGATCGGGATGTTGGTGGTGTCGCCGACGATGAAGACGTTGTCGGAGCCTTCGCGCAGCAGCGTGTTGCGTACCGTCGGCACCCAGCCGCCGGCGCCCAGGTTCGAAGTCGGTGATCACCTTCTGGCCGCTGTGCGGCGGAATGGTGATCAGCAGGTCGTAGGGCAGGGTCGTGCCCTCTTCCGAGGTGATGGTCTTGGCCTTCGCGATCGACCGACTTGGTGTTGAAGAAGGTCTCCGACTTGATGCCGGCACGCTCGAACTCGGGCACCGCCCAATGCGCCACCGGCTCCAGCGCATGCAGGCGGCCGATCGGATAGGTGTAGGTGATCTCGCTCTTGTCGAGCAGGCCCCTGGCCGGCGAGGTAGTCGCGCAGCATGAAGGTGATTTCGAGCGGCGCCACCGGGCACTTGTGCGGCGCGTTGATGTTCACCACGATCTTGCCGCCCTTGAAGGCGGTCAAGGCGTCGCGCATCTTGCGCGCGCCGTCGAGGTCGTAGAACCAGTGCGCGCCCTCGGTCATGCCCGGAATGTTGTCGGGCCGAATGCGCGAGCCGGTGGCGATCACCAGGAAGTCGTAGGTGTGGGTCTTGCCCGACTTCGTGGTGACCGCCTTCTTGTCGACGTCGATGTGCTTGGCGGGATCGACGAAATAGGGAACGCGGCGGTCGAGCACCTTGCGCTGGTCGCGGAACAGCTCGGATTCGCGCATCCGGCCGAACGGCACATAGAGCAGGCCGGGCTGATACATGTGCTTGTCGGTCGCCCCCAGCATGGTGATGGTGACGCTGCCCGAGGACAGTTCCTCGCGCAGCTGCCGGCACAGGCCATTGGCGACGATCGTGCCGGAGAGACCGCCTCCGACGATCAGGATTTTCTTGGCCATTTTCGTTCCCTCCCTCTTGTTCAACGCCGCGTCGCGTGTTTCGACCGTGACGCGACATTATTCGTCTATTTGGCTTTGCGCACGACGATGCTCCAGTAGCCGTCCTGTTGCGTGACGCCCACCATCTCGTGGTGGACCTTCTTCACCCATTCCGGAATGTCGTTGGCCGAACCCTTGTCGCTCGACAGCACTTCGATTTCGTCGCCGATCTGCACCAGCTTGAGCTTGGCGATCAGCTCCATCAGCGGGCCCGGACAGTAGGCGCCGCGCGCATCGATCTTTCTTCTCGTCGCTCATTTCGCTTCGCGTATCCTGCGCATCTAGAGGGTGATGAATTGGCCGCTCTCGGCGTCGGACAGGAACTTGGTCAAGTCCCAGCGGCGCCGTCGAACAGACCGTCTTCGAGCTGGTCGAGCTCCCAGCCCTGCACGTCGAGCGCCATGGAGCAGGCCCACAGCTTGAGGTCGCCGAGTTCCTGCCCTGGCGGAACAAGGTCGATCGGGTCGGGCGCGTGCTTTTCCTTGAGCAGCTTGGAGAAGGCGCCGCCGTGATAGCGCTTGTCGGCCGGCGTGTCCTTGGCGAAGGCGAGGATCGCGTTCATGCTGACGAACACCTCGACCGGCCGCTCGGAAACGGCGGCGACCGAGGCCATCATCGCCGCCATCTGCAGCTTCTCGTGCTCGCCCGAGCAGAGCAGGATGTACAGGGTATTCGATGCCATCGTCTAATCTTCGTCACGCTGCCATTTTTCATCGATGCATAACCTTATTCTGAATTGCGGGCGCCCGCATTTTGATCTGGCTCAAGCCGTGCGCTTGATCACGAAGCTGAAGACTTTGTCCTGCGCTTTTGATTCCAGCAGCTCGTTGCCGGTCGTGCGGCAGAAGGCTTCGAAATCCTTCACCGCGCCGGGGTCGGTCGCGAGCACCTGCAGCGTGCCGCCGGTCGGCACGTCCTTGAGCGCCTTCTTGGCGCGCAGAATTGGCAGCGGGCAATTCAGTCCTTTCACATCGAGTACCTGGTCGGCCATGTCGTTTCCTCAGACTTTTACCGTACGTTCAAATGAACAGGTTGATGTCGCTTTTGGTCGCGGTCTCGATATAGGTGGCGGCGCCGCCGAGCACCGGGACCCTCGATCATGTCGTCCTGGGTGTACTCGAACAGGTCCATGGTCATCTGGCAGGCGATCATCTTGACGTCGGCCTCGAGCGCCATGCTGCGCAGCTCCTCGATCGAGGCGACGCCCTTTTTCTTGATCAGGTTCTTCATCATCGTCGGTGGCCGCCGCGTCGACGCCGGGAATGGCCGAGACCAGATTGGGCATGCCGATATGCATGCCGAACATCGGCATCTCCATCGCCGGATTGCCCGAGCGTCGTGACCTTCAGGTCGAGCTTCTTCTTCAGCAGCGTCAGCCCGTAGAAGGTGAAGAACATCGTCACCTCGAGCCCCATGGCGGCCGCCGTGGTCGCCAGGATGAAGGGCGGATAGGCCCAATCGAGCGAGCCCTTGGTGACGATCATCGACATGCTCTTGGTATTGGCTTTCGTCTGCGCCATCGTCTCCGCTCCCTTAGTCGCTTCTACGCCGACTGCGATCACGCGCAGCCGGCGAAATTGTCGGCCGTCATCTTCGCTTCGTAGGGCCCGGCGACCGCGGTGCCCGGCAACGAGGCCTCGCCTTGGCGGCCGCCCAATCGCTCGGCCGCACCTTGACCATCCAGCCCTCGCCATAAGGATCGGCATTGGCAATCTTGGGACTGCCGGTCAGCGCCTCATTGACCTCGACCACCTCGGCGTCGAAGGCGACCTTGGCCGGCCCGACCCATTTGCCGGATTCGATGGTCGCGCAGGACTTGCCGGCTTCCACCTTGCGGCCGGCCTTCTTGGCGGTGAAGGCGACCAGTTGGCCGGCCATGGCGGAGGCCACGGCGGTCATGCCAAGCGTCACGGTCCCGTCGCCATTGTCGCGGTACCAGATGTTGTTCTCGACGTCGTAGAGCAGTTCGTCGGGAAGGTTGCAGCCACGGACGGTCGGCATGGGTCTGTCTCCTGATGTCACAGATCGTTTCGGCGGGCCGCGCTCGTGCTGGCGCAGCGGCCGCGACGAGCAGCAGAACTCGCCGAGGCCGGCCACTTCGAGCTTGCCGCCGATGAACAGCGCAAGATGGCGCGCCACCATCGCGCCGAGCCGCAGCGCGGCGGGCTGTATCCGGATGCGGCGGGATCGAGCCGCACCAGATTATGGTGATAGACGAGCTCGCGGCAGGTCTCGCGGCAGGCGTTGAAGCTCGGTTCGCCGCGCGCGCCCTGGCGGTGCAGCGCCAGGAGCCGGAAGCCTTCGACCTTGTCGCTGCGGTCGGCGTCTTCGCCGTGCGCGATGAGCCAGGTTTCCAGGATGGCTTCGCCCAGCGCGAGCAACTCGTCCGCGCAGCTGCGGGCGCCGTCGCGCGCAGCAGCGTCGGATCGGGCGCCGCCGGCGATCCAGTCGATGCGCGCGGCGAACCTCGTCCAAGGCTCATGGTGCGCACATCCGCCATCAGCCAAGCCCCTTGGCGCGCAATGAGATCGCGAGGAATCGGACATGTTCTCGTGCACGCCGACCTTGCGCGGCGACAGGCCGAGCGCCATGCCGAGCAGCTGCGTGAAGTAGAGGATCTTCACGCTGGTCTTGCTGCCGAACACCTTCTCGGCGCGCACCTGATGCATTTCGAGGCCGGTGTGGCAGGTCGGGCATTCGGTCGCGATCACGTCGGCGCCGCAGGCTTCCGCCGTGGTGAGCAGGTTGAGCACCAGCTTGGTCGAGGTGTCGCTGTCGGAGAGCGTGTGCGCGCCGCCGCAGCAGGCGGTCTTGAGCGGATAGTCGACGTTCTCGGCGCCCGCCGCCGCCAACAGATCGTCCATGAAATGCGGCTTGCGAGGTCGATTCCGAGCCGGGCCCCTGGTCCTTTTCCGGGAAGATGTGGCGCGGCCGCGTATACATGCAGCCGTAATAGTTGGCGATCTTCAGGCCCTTGAGCGAGTTCTTCACGCGCGCCTTCAGCCCCTCCTCGCCGATCGCCTCCTTGATCCAGTCGAGCGCATGGATGGTCTCGACCTTGCCGGCCTCATAGGTCTTGTGGCCGGCCTTGCCGGAGAGCCGGCGCGTTGACCTCGCGCGAAGCGGGATCGTTGCGCGAGGTCGTATTCGGCCTTCTTGAGATTGTGATAGCAGCCGTTGCACGGCGCCATCACCGTG
Source organism: uncultured Alphaproteobacteria bacterium (assembly GCA_963822035.1). Lineage (GTDB taxonomy): Bacteria > Pseudomonadota > Alphaproteobacteria > Rhizobiales > Xanthobacteraceae > Pseudolabrys. The sequence continues at coordinate 754,332 of CAWGGC010000005.1, forward strand.
TCGAAGCCCATATCCTCGGCGATCGAGAGATTGCGCGCCGACAGATAGGTCTGCAGCTTGGGGTCGACGTTCTTGACCTCCATGGCGCCGCAGCAGTTCCAGTTCTTCAATTCGGTGATCTCGAGGCCGAGCGCCTTGCCGAGCGCCTTGGTCGAGCGGTTGTAGGCGTGGCCGGTGCCTTCCAGCGCGCAGCCGGGATAATAGGCGACCTTCTTGTACTTGCCGCTCATCACTCAGCTCCTTGCGCGTCGAGGTGGAGCGCGCGGCGGTCGGCCGCGTGGCGCTCGGCGACGTATTCTTCGATCGCGCTTTCGCCTTGCCCCAGCCGCGCGTGCGCGGGTGGAACAGCGGTGGCAAGCCCGAGCTTCATCAGCAGGCCGACCGGCAGCCGCATCACCAGGCCGCGGACCAGCGCGACCAGCCAATCCTGGAACAGCGACTGCTTGGTGCGCGCGAAGAACTCGCGCAGCACCTTGCCGTCCTCGATCTTGCCGGTGGCGAAGACCTGCTCGGAGAACGCCTCGTCGAACACCATCGACGGCTTCTTCTCGGTAGGCCCTTCAGCTCCAGCCAATGCGCGGTCGCCTTCATCACGCCTTCCGGATTGACGTCGCGCGGGCAGGCATAGGTGCATTTGTTGCAGGAGACGCACTGCCAGATGATGTCCTTGTCGCGCAGCAGCTCGTCCTGCATGCCCAGGCGGATCAGGTAGATCCAGTAGCGCGGGTTGAAGTCCGGGTTGATGGCGTTGACCGTGCAGGAGTTGGTGCAGGAGCCGCATTGCCAGCAGCGGTGGATGAACTCGCCGCCCGGCAGCGCCGCGATCTCCTCCTGCATCTGCTCGTTGTAGTCGGTGACCGCGCGCGAATTGATGAACGTGCTCCAATGCCCGGAGACGTCGACGCCTTCGATCTCCAGATGCTCGTGGGTGACCAGGTTCTCCGGCCGGATCAGCGATTTTTCGTGGATCGGCATCGGTGCTTCCTTTACGAACTCAAGCGGCGCTGCTCGCCGAGCACATGGGCGACGCCGTCGATCAGCTTGAGCCGCGTGCGGCCGGTTTCGGTGTCGACCGCGTCGAGCCCGAGCAGGCGGCGCGTATGGCGCCATGCAAATCTTCCTTGCGTCTGCCCGCAGAAATCGCCGCGCAGATATTGGCCGCCCTTGTCGTTGATGTAGCCGGCATAGACGTGGGCGCAGAGCAGGTCGACGTAGAATGGCATGTCGCGGAACACGCCGTTGTCGGCAAGGAAGCCTTCCAGCTCCTCGCGCAGGGTGACGAAGGTCGCGAAATCGTCCGCGACCTTGATGGTGCCCGCGTCGGCGTCGTCGTCGCTGTGCCAGATCTCGCGCAGCACGCCGGTATTGACGCGGGCATCCCACATCCAGCGCGTCATCAGCGGATAGCGCTCCGGCGCGGTGAAATGCAGCACCTCGGCGCCGAGATCGCGCACCCAACGGTGCTCGCGATCGCGCGGAAACTCGCCGACGAAGGCCGTCATGCGCTCGTCGGCGGTGCCGATGTCGGACCAGCCATCGAGCAAGCGCTCCAGCCGCGCGTGCAGGCGATGCAAAGCCGTTGTGTGCCGAGCCAGGCGCCGATCTTGCGGCGCGCCGGCGTCACGAATGCGGCGAGGTCGAGAAACTCGGTCTCGGTCAATTCGCCGACGCGGCCCTTGCCGAGCAGCTTCCTCGAACAGCGAGGCCTTCAGCGCCAGCGCGCCGACATAGCGCTCGACGCCGCCGGTCGTTCTCGGCCGCGTCGACCAGGTTTTCGAACGCGGCGCGCAGCCGCGGCGCCGGACAGGTCAGCACCGGCTTGGCCGCGTGCCGGCGCCTTGCTGCTTATGGGCCCGAGCGCCCACATCACTCGGCCGCCTCGCGCAGCGCGCCCTGCGCGAGCGTCAGGGCGGCCATCGCCGCCGATTGTCCCTGCGCGATGGAATCGTCGATCGTCTCCGGGCCGGTCGCGGCGCCGGCGACGAACACGCCGGGGCGCGAGGTCGCCGACATGTTGGCGTAGGTCGAGCGCCTTCTGGATGTGGCCGTGCTTCTCCAGCTTCACGTCGAACACCGCCGACAGCGTCATGTTGTCGACGTTCGGGATCCATGCCGATGGCGTGCACCACCATGTCGAAGGGAATGGTGATGGGACGCTTCACCAGCGTGTCCTCGCCTTTCACGATCAGCCGCTTGCCGTCGGAGGTCACCTCCGCGATGCGCGCCTTGATGTATTTGACTTTGATATTTCTCCTGGCTCTCCCAGTAGTAGTGGTCTTCGTAGAGGCCGAAAGTGCGGATATCCATGTAGTAGATGTAGACGTTGCACTTGGGCAGCGCCTCGCGGATTTCCATCGCCAGGTTGGACGACACCGTGCAACAGATCTTGGAGCACCACTCGCGGCCGATCTGGCGGTCGCGCGAGCCGACGCACAGCAGAATGGCGACGCGCTCGGGCTCGCGCCCGTCGGACGGGCAGCGCACGCCCTTGCCGGAGGAGAACATTTGCTCGACCTGGGTGGTGGTGACGACGTCGGGGTAGGTGCCGAAGCCCCATTCCGGCTTGTTGATCGAATCGAAATGGGTAAAGCCGGTGCACAGGATGGCCGCGCTGGCCTCGACGGTCTTGCCGTCCGACAAGCGTGGCGCGGAAATCGCCCGGGCGCGCCGGTGAAACGTCTTTACCGTGACGTTCTTGCTGCACGTCGATCAGCTTGTCGTCGACGACGCGCTTGACCATGCCGCCGATGGCGTCCTTCGCCCATTCGCCCGACGGCACCAGCTTGGCGTAGCCGGACTGGATCGGCGCGCCGCCGAGACGGTCGGACTTTGTCGACCAGCACGACGCGCTGGCCGGCCGCGGCCAGCGCATGCGCGGCCGACAAGACCGGCGGGGCCGCCGCCGACGACGAGAACCGGACGATTCATTACTCCGCACCTCCGGCTGGCGCGGCGATCGCGGCGGCGGCTTGACGTAGCCCGGGCCCGACGTGATCGCGCGCTTGGGATCGTAGAGCGTCTCGATGCGGCCGGCCTTGACCTCCTCGAGATATTTCTCGAATTCGAGCTTGGCCTTCTGCCAGTCGATGCCGAGCTTCTCCAGCAGCGCCCTCGAACGGCGAGGCGTGCCAGTGCAGCTGCGCCAGCTTGTAGGGATGCGCGCCCAAGCGCGAGCGCGGCGAACTGGCAGTCGGCCATGATCGGCAGCGCGTAGACCTTGTCGACCGCCTTGCCGATCCACTGGTTCTTGTCGAGCGTGGTGATGCAGCCGGTGTCGTGGCCGATCATCACGTCGGCTTTGGCCTCGTCGACCGCCACCTTGATCTTGCGGTCGATGGCGAAGGAGCGGGTGAACTCGCGCTCGCCGATGATGTGGCGGAAGCCGAAGCCGCAGCAGTCGTACCAGGTGGAATAGTCGACCACCTGGGCGCCGAGCGTCTGCATCAGGCCGGTCGACACCGCGACGCGGTTGCCGTCCATCACGGTGTCGTCATAGATCACGTCCTCCGGCACCATCTTGTAGACGTGGCAGGCGGGATGGATGGTGGCGCGGATGTTGCTGACGTCGATGACCTGGCGCTCCTTGATGCGGTCGCGCATCACGTGCAGCCATTCCGAATAGTGCACGATCTCTTCCGGGATCAGCAGCTTGCCGTCGACCAGGCGGCCGAGCTTGCCGAGAATCTTCTTCACCTGCTCGCGCAGTTCGGCCGAATGCAGCAGGAAGCCGCGCACCTCCTTGTAGTTGCCGAACGAGGTGCCGCAATGCACCAGCGGATAATAGGTGCCCTCCGGCAGCCCTTGCGCCTTCGCCGACATGTAGGCCTGATGGAAGTTGCGCAGGAAAACCGCGGACAGGCTGACCACGTTGCCGATGCCCGAGCCGTGATAGTTCCAGGCGGTGCAGGAGGTCTGATCGGTCTCGTCGAGGTAGTTCACGTCCAGCTTGTTCATCAGCCAGAACACGGAGGACGGATAGCCGGGGATGTTGCCGCACTGGCCGCAGGATTTGTGCTGCCAGAGATTGGTGGTCGGGATCTTCTTTTCCCAGCCGTAGAGCGTGCGCGCCATGACCGGCTTGTGCTGCTCTTCGTCGACGCGATGGACGACGATCTCGCCGTCCTTTTCGAGCTGCCACATGATGTCGCGCACGTCCTGGACGCGATCCTTGTTGGTCAGCATCGAGCGGCGGTCGATCTTGGCCTCCACCCAGGCGGTGGCCTTGCTGCGCCTCGGCCGGCGTCAGGTTCGACGGCTTCCATTCGTTGCCGTGGCCGGTGAAGGTGGTTTGGCTATCGCCGGGCTTGTCCATAGTGCGTTCTCCGTTCGGTCGTTTCCGGCCTATTCGGCTGCTTCGGCTTGCTCTTCGAGCCACTCGTTGTATTCGTCGCGCTTCTCGTCCATCACGTCGTTGACGACGTCGAACAGGTTTTCGTCGACCGTCTCGAGCTGATCGAGCACGCCGGTCGCTTCCCAGATGCGTGTAGAGCTCGACCGAGGTCTTCAGGTTGACTTCCCAGGCCGTGTCCATGGTGTGCATGGTCGGCACCGGGATCGCCTTGCGCAGGATATTGAGCGGGGCGTCCACCTTGGTGACGTTCGGGCCCCAGTCGGGGAAGGCGTCGCGCGGTGATCATGTTGGGCGCGAGCTGATTGCCGGTGGAGATCACCTTCAAGCAGCACGCGCGAGAACGGCCGCAGCACGTCCTTGGCCGACTGCATGCCGTGCTTGATCGCGACCTCGCGCATGATCATGACGAGGCCGCCGGGCGAATTCTGGAACGGGCAGCGGGCGGCGCAGGTGTAGCACTGGGCGCAGGCCCAGATCTTCTCCTGCATGGCGTCGTAGATGCCTTCGAGATTTTCGGTCCACAGCAGCTGGACGATCTCGCGCGGCGAATAGTCGTAGTAATGCGCCGACGGGCAGGTGGCGGTGCAGATGCCGCAATTCAGGCAGCCGTGCAGCTCGTGGTCGTAGAGCACGTGGCCGCGGATGTCCTCGAACACCTGCTCGAGCTTCTCGTAGGGCACGACCGGCTTGCCGGACACCGGGTCGCCGATTGCCGGATGTTCCGCCGTCGAATGCGCCGTCATTGTCAACCTGCGCGCGTCAACGTCAGTAGGTCAGGACGCGCGCCTCGTCATCTTCCATGACGTCTTCGATGACCTTGGCGCCGCCGACGATGCCTTCGCATTCGGGGATCAGGTCGGCCTCGGTCATGTTGAACAGATCGAGATTGGGGGAGCAGCAGTAGAACTTCACGCCGGCCTCGTGAGCATCCTTGATGAAGTCGTAGACCGTCTTGGGCGAGCCCGGCTTGACCACCAGCTTTTCGGCCACGCCCTTCTTCATCAATTGGCCGGCGGTCGCCGTGCAGACCACCTCGACCTCGTAGTCCATCGCCGCGGCAACGGTGGCCTGGAAGAACGGCGCGCCTAGCTCCTCGCCGTTGCGCGGGTCGGTGTTGACCATGATGATGATGAGCTTTTTCGCCATTCCTCGCGACATCCCTTGAGAGCTGAGTGCGCCTTAGAGCGGCGTTGCTTCTAAGTACAGACCGCGTCACGAGGCCTCTATTGGCCAGGTCAAAGCCTGCCGGATTACATATTCCACATATTGAATAGATGCCAGAGGCGAGATCACAAAAAACTTCACGCGTCGGTGCGAGCAAATTGCCTACCGGGCGGCTGCATCAGATGGGTCAGTTCGATCAAGCCGACCATGATGTCCCCCGAGACGGCGGCGATCTCGCCTTGCGCCGCGCGCAGGGCGGCAAGCGTTTCCGGCCGTGCCTTCAGGTACTTCCTCGAATTCCATGATCAGGTCCTCGATCATGGCCGACTTGACTCCCGGATGGCCGAGGAAGCCCAGGCAATTCCCGCGCAGCTGAAAAACGCACCGGCTCGCCGCCCGCCCCGGCCGCCAGCACCTCGGCGTCGGCCGGCAGCACCGGGCGGTCGCGCATGTAGACGGCGATGGGGAAGGTCTCCGGCAAATGACCGGCCAGGGCGCCCGGACCGCTGCGCCGCGCCCGCTCCACGGTGAAGCGAAGCGGGGCGTCGTCGGCGCCGCCGCCGGCCGCCGTCGTCAGGATGCAGCAGCCGACGCCGATGCCGACCACCGGCAGGCCGCGGTCGAGGAAATCGCGGGTCAGGCGCAGTTCCGGCCCGAGGCTGGGTATCAAGCTGCCGCTGACCACGCCGTTGGGTCCGGCGCCCAGGAGCACCAGCCCGGCAAAACCGTCCGCGCTCGCCGGCACCAGCCGCCCGGCGTGAACGGCCGGCAGTAATGAAAGCGGATGTTGCGGCCCTCGAAATGATCCTCCATCAGGCCGAGATATTCGGCTTCGACATGCTGGAGCACGCATAGGGTTTTCATGACGCGGCCGGATGAGGTTGACGGGACGACGGCGCGTTATACTAGCCGATAGCGGTCCGAACATATACATGTTGTTCCATGTGAGGAGCGCGAGGGAACGATGGCCTGGTTCGACATGCTGCAAGAGATCGAGCCGCTCGAGGATTTGCCGTTCGACCGGACGTTCGTCGAGAGCGCTTGGAGCGGCCGCGCGGGAGCGCCCGCTTGGCACCGTTGCGGTTCTATACGCCCACCTTCCGCTCCTATGCCAGCGAGGAGCTGAAAGGCTGCGGCAAAGCGAGCTTCCCGGCCTTCTCGATCACCGGCGGCGCCTGCGCGCTCAACTGCGACCACTGCCAGGCGAAAATCCTCGAGCCGATGATCGCGGCCACCAGCCCGGCCGAGCTCGAGCGCAAGGTGCGCGACCTCGTCATGCTCAAGGACCTCGGCGGCTTTCTGCTGTCCGGCGGCTCCAACCGGCGCAATGAAGTGCCCTATGAGCGCTTCTATCCGACCATCGAGAAGCTCAAGCGCGAATTCCCCCAGTTGCGCATCGCCGTGCATTCCGCACTGCTCGACGAGGTGCGCGCCAAACGCATGGAAGCGGCCGGCGTCGACGTCGCCATGATGGACGTGATCGGCGCGCAGGAGACGATCCGCGACGTCTACCATCTCGACCGCCCGGTGTCCGATTTCGAGGCGACGCTGGCCGCGCTCACCGCGACCAAGATGGAAGTCGTGCCGCATATCGTGATCGGGCTGCATTACGGCCGCCTGCTGGGCGAGGAGAACGCGCTCGACATCATTTCGCGCTACCAAGTCGCCGCGCTGATCCTGGTGGTGGTATCGCCGATCTACGCGCCGGCCGACAAACCGTTCGCAACGATCGGCACCGACGACGTCGCCAAGGTGTTCGTCGCCGCCCGCGCAGCGCATCCGACAATGCGCCGGTGCAGCTCGGCTGCATCCGCCCCGCCGGCCGCCACAAGCTGATCACCGATGCCTATGCGGTGATGGCGGGCTTCGACGGCATCGCCTATCCGGCCGACGGGATCGTCGCGCTCGCCAGCGCCATCGGTCGGCCGGTGGAGCAGGAGCACGCCTGCTGCTCGATTTCGCTCAACGGGCTTGCCGGGCGGCGGGCCTGCGCTGCATGAGGTGACGCTCGTGACGATCGAAACGCCGGACGTTCTGGTGGTCGGCCTTGGGCCCGGCGGGCAGCCGCGCCGCCGAGGCCGCAGCACTTGCCGGCCTGCGGGTGGTGGCGCTGGAAAAGCGCGCGCAGGCCGGTACGCCCGTGCAATGCGCCGAATTCGTGCCCTCGATGATCGAGCGCGACGTGCCGGCGGTCGGCGAGGTCACCGAGCAGACGATCGCGCGCATGCTCACCTTTGTCGAGGACGACGAAAGGCCGGAAGAAACGCCCGAGTTTCGCGGCCGCATGCTCGACCGCGGCAAGTTCGACCGGTTGCTGGCGGCGAACGCCGCCAAGGCCGGCGCCGACTGCCGCTATGGCGTCACGGTGCTCAAGATCGATGCCGACGGAACGGTGTTCATGACCGACGGCAGAGTGCTTCAAGCCGCGCGTGCTGATCGGCGCCGACGGGCCGCGCTCGCGCGTGGGCGCCGCGATCGGCGCAGGTCAATCGCGAGCTGGTGGAGACGCGTCAGGTCACCGTGCCGCTGGTGCTGCCGCATGACGCGACCGACATTTTTCTTTCCGCCGACTACCGCGGCGGCTATGGCTGGCTGTTCCCGAAGGGCGCGGTGGCCAATGTCGGCGTCGGCATCAGCGTCGATGGCGCGCTCGCAGACGACAAGAGCACGCGCCGCGGCTTGAAGGCGATGTTGCTGGCGCTGCTGCAACGCTTGGCGCATGAGCGGCGCATCGGCACCAACTGCTGGGCGCTGACCGGCGGCGCCATTCCGGTCGGCGGGCGGCTCAAATCGATCGGCAAGCTCGGCGCTACCGCGGTCTTGCTGGCGGGCGATGCCGCCGGCCTCACCAATCCAGTCACCGGCGCCGGCATAGCCTCGGCGGTGCAGTCCGGCACCATGGCCGGCCGGGCGGCGGCCGATTTTGTCAACGGCCGCGCCGACGGCGCTCGACGACTACGAGGAAGAGCTCGGCGATATTTTCGATGCCGCGCTCAACCGCGCGCTGCGGCGGCGGCACGAACTGCTCGCCTGCTACGCCGATGGCGGACGGCCCGCCGCCCGCGCGCTGGCCGACGGCTGGATCGGCTCGCCGCGTTACTGGCGGCCGGAGCCGTATGCGAAGATCAAGGAGAGGACGCCATGAGCTGCCTGGAAGGCCCGCGCCAAGCCGTGCCCGACTTCCTCAATGGCGCGGAGCGCGCCTTCAACGACGCCGAGACGATGCAGCCGCGCGCGCCCGGCGCCATTCCCGCCGACGCGCGCAACGGCGCGCGCGTGAAGACGCAGGATGTGCAGCCCGAGGGCGTTTATCGCCCCAACTACAATTTCCTCACGCCCAACATGCGCTCGCCCGACTACGTGCAGATGTCGACGGCGGCGGCGATCACGCTCGGAGTGATGTAGCGGTTACATGCACCGTACGTCCTGCACGCGCTGCCTCAATCTGCTGCTCACCTATCCGGAAGGCTGCCGCGCCAATTGCGCCTATTGCGGGCTGGCGCGCCACCGCGAGGCCGAGCGCAACTACGCCGACCGCAATTTCATCCGCGTCGACTGGCCGGCGGTGCCCTACGACCAGGTGCTCGACATCGTCGCCTCCGGCGGCGACGGCGGCCGCTTCCACCGCATGTGCATCAGCATGATCACGCATCCGCGCTCGGACGACGACACCCGCGTCGTCTTGCGCAAATGGACCGAGCGCATCAAGCACGTGCCGGTGTCGATCCTGTCAAACCCGACCACCATGACGCGGCTCGACGTGCAGGAGCTGCACGATCTCGGCGCCGACATTTTCACGGTCGCGCTCGATGCCTGCAATCCGGAGGTGTTCGACCGCACGCGCGGGCGCGGCGTGCAGTCGCCCCATAGCTGGGACAAATATTGGGAAATTCTCCATGCCGCGAAGGAGATTTTCGGCCCGGAAAAATTCGGCGCGCATCTGATCGTCGGCATGGGCGAGAGCGACCATGACGTGCTCACGCCAGGTGCAGACCATCCGCGACCTCGGCGGCCATAGCCACATGTTCGCGTTCTTCCCGGAAAAGGGCTCGTTGATGGATCATCTGCCGGCAGTGCCGCGGCCGCAGTGGCGGCGCATCCAGCTCGCGCGCTACCTGATCGACTATCGCGCGCACCGGCTCGAGCGCATGCGCTTCGACGAGAGCGGTCAGCTCATCGATTTCGGCCTGCCGCAGGACGAGGTCGACGAAGTCATCAAGGCCGGCACCGCCTTCCGCACCTCGGGCTGCCCGGGCAAGGAGGCCGACGACGTCTCCGCTTGCGATCGCCCTTATGGCGATTCGCCGCCGGGCAACATCGCGTCCTACCCGTTCAAGCTCAAGCGCGACGACGTCCGCAAGGTGCGTCGGCAACTCGACAAGGGCATGCCGCGCTAAGGGACAGGCACACGATGGCAGCCAAGCCGTTCCGCGTCATCGACACCGGCCTGCGCGGCGGGCGCGCCAATATCGCCTTCGATCGGGCGCTGATCGACGCGCGCCAGCAGGACAAGATACCGGACAGCATCCGCTTCCTGCGCTTCCGGCCCACCGCGCTCGTCGGCATCCACCAGTACCTCAGCCACGAGATCAATATCGACTATTGCCGCGGCCACGGCGTCGAAATCGGACGCCGCATCACCGGCGGCGGCGGCCTCTATCTCGATGAGGGTCAGATCGGCTGGGAACTGGTGTTCGACCGCGCCACTTTCGGCTCCATCGATCTTGCCGAGGTGACGCGCCGCATCTGCGAAGCCGCCGCGCTGGGGCTCAACAAGCTCGGCGTTCCGGCGCGCTATCGTCCGCGCAACGATCTGGAAGTCGACGGCCGCAAGATCAGCGGCACCGGCGGCTTCTTCGACGGCAATGTCATCTTCTATCAGGGCACGCTGCTGATCGACTTCGATCCGGGCAAGATCGTCGCCTGCCTCAAAATACCGGCCGAGAAGCTCGCCAAGCGCGATCTGACTTCGGCGACCCAGCGCGTCATCACCATGCGCGAGGTGATGGGCGACAAGCTGCCCGATCTGCCGGCGATCTTCGAGGGCCTGCTCGCGGGCTTTGCCGAAGGCCTCGGTATCGCGCCGCAATGGGGCGCCATCACGCCCTATGAGGAAGAGCTTGCCGACCGCCTGTACCGCGAGGAGATTGGCACCGACGCCTATGTCGAGATGCTGGATGCGCCGGACGTCGGCGACATGCAGGTCAGCGCCTCGCTCACCGGCCGTGGCGGCACCGTGCGCGCCGACATCCGGCTTGAAGGCCCGCGCCGCGACCTCATTCGCGAGGTGCTGATCACCGGCGATTTCTTCGTGACGCCGCCGCGGGCGATCTTCGATCTCGAAGCCGCCCTGCGCGGCCTTGAAGTGACGACGGTCGGCGAGGTGGTGGATAATTATTTCGCGCGAACGACCGCCGACTTCCTCAGCCTCGGTCCCGGCGATATTCGCCACGTCATCGAGATGGCACTGAGCAAGCCGCCTGCGCGCGCCACCGCGAACTGAACCGGAGACGCGCAACGCCGCGGGAAGGAGGAGCGCCGTTTGGAGTGCTGGCTCTGAAGGCGAAACGCGTTATGTTTCACACTGGTTAGCCAACCTCGTTTGCTCGCGTGTCGTACCGGACGTCGTACCGCCTTAGAAGCGCATACAACGGGTTTGTCCCACAAAACCCGGTGAACGGCGTAGTCACCAAGGTTGACTTGCACGCGGGGGAATATGCCGATCCCTCGACGCCGATCGCGACAATTACCCAAATGCACCCTATCCTCGTAGAGATTTATCTGCCGATTGCTGCTTATCCCTTTGTCAAGATCGGCATGCACGCGGAGGTGCAGCCGCAGGACCCTATCGGCGGTGCCTGTGTCGCGAATGTCGCGACCAAGGACCCGCAGATTGATTCGGCGAGCGGCACTTTTCAGGTGACGCTGAAACTGCCGAACGAGAAGGAACTGATTCCGAGCGGTTTGCGGTGCCGCGTTCGCTTCCTGCAATAACGCAGTTTGGCGACCCACGACGCGGTGTGCCGAGAGTTCGAAAGAGCCCGCGGCCGCTGCGCCAAAAGCCGGACCAAGCACTTTTCGATACTCAGCGGAAACGGCAAAGCCTAGGGCCGCCGGCGTGATGCGGAGGCGGCCGCCGGCTGCGGCGAGGCGCCCGCCAACTATCCCGAGATCGCGCGCTATCTCGCGCAGCTTGGCATCAACTCCATCAGCGTCAATCCTTCAAGCATCCTGTGAACGATGCAGGTGGTGAGCGACGCGGTAGGCGGCATTCAGACGCAGGCGCGGATATAGGGGCGGTTCACGTCCCACAATTCATCGAGCAGCTTGACGGCGGCGGATGCGGAATTCACCACTGGATCGATCAGCAGTGCTTGCAGGGCGATTTCCTTGGACCCGCGCACCGCGGCTTCGACCGCAAGCTGCTGCACGCTCACTTGGGTGTGGAGCAGCTTGGCAATCGGGTCGGGCAGGGGGCCGAGCGAAATCGGATGAATGCCGGCCGCATCCGCCAGCACCGGCACTTCGACCGCGCCGTCCGCCGGCAGGTTGGGGATAGCCCCCCGGTTGAACACGATGCCGGATTCCAGCACGCGCTTCTTGTTGTGTAGGATGCCGCCAATCGCCGCAGCGCCGCGTTCGCCTGACGGCGTGAGCCAGTCCGGCGGCAAAGGTGCACCGGCAAGGATGCGATCGAGCGCGTTGCTGAAATCCTTGCGCCCGCGCTCGTCGGCGGCAAAATCGTAGCCATGCTCGCCGGCTTCCCAGCCATAGGCCAGATACTCGCCGAGGTGATCGTCGCTGCAGGTCATCCAGTAGCCGAAGGCCCGGAACAAGCGCCGGGTGAGTGGAGCGAAAGTGGGATCATAGTCCTTTTCTTTGGCGCGCAGCAGTGGATAGAGGTCTTCGCCGGTTATGCGATGGCAAATTTGCATCAGGCACTGCGAATGATTGAGGCCCGCGCCCCACACATCGACTTGGTCGTAGGGCAATCCCATGATGCGTGCGACGTCGCCTTGTCCCATGAAAATGCCGTGGCACAGGCCCAGCGCGCGGATCGGGCTGTATTTTCCCAGCGCGAGGATGATGCGGTTCTCAGGGTTCGAGAAATTGAGGAACAGCGCCTGCGGGCAGAGCTCCTGCATTTCGCGAACCAGATCGAACACCAGCGGCAGTGTGCGCAGCGTAAACATGAGCCCGCCGGGACCGCCATTCTCGCCGAGCGTGTGGCGGATGCCGTATTTGCGCGGCACCTCCCAATCGAGTTTCCACAGACGGTTGCGGTCGATGGCCGTGGCATTGATAACGAAGCCGGCGCCGTCAAAGGCGGCGCGGCGGTCGGTCGTTTGCTCGACGATCAGCCCGGCGCCCGATTTGGCGTTCAACAGCTTGGCGAGCTCCGTCATTTTTGCAAGCGTCTGCGCATTGCGGCCGACCAGCGTCAGCGTGCTGCCACGCAGTTCGTCGCTGCTGAAGATGTCGCGCAGCATGCTCAGACCGAACGACATGCTGCTCGCGCCGACGAAGGCTATTTTGGTTCTGTTCGTCATGCCGCAACTCCCGCAGACACATCGTGGATATTTTCGGCCTCGCCGTTGACCGACGCCATCGCGCGCGTGAGTTCTTCATAGACGCGGTCGTCGATCGTGACGGTGCCGAAATTGGAGTTCTCGCCGTCGAACCGGCCTTGCGCCGGCTGGTCGGCGTGCTCGAACCAATGGTAGCCGACGATGTTTGGTCGGCGCAGCGCCTCGGTCGCATAATGACGGAAGCCCGCCGCGCGTTCGGCCTGGGTCGCCACGACCGGCCCGGCGCCGTTGGTGTTAGGCAGGCCGGAATCGACGGCGCGAAACGAGAATTCGCCGATCAGGCAAGGCTTTCCGGTGCGGGCATAGGCGTCGATGTTGGAATTCGGGTCGGTCCCGTAGCAGTTGAACGAGATGACGTCGACGTAGCGCCCGGCAGCATCGATCACGGCGACCGGCGGCGGGTAAGCGAAACGGCAGCCGAGCACGAGATGATGAGGGTCCGCGGTTTTGAGAGCCGACGTCGTCAGCTTGAAATACCGATCCGCCAGCAGCGCGAGCAAAGCATCGCAGTCGGCCGTGAAGGCGGCGCGCCGCAGATCGGCGCGGTTGGCTTCGCCTTCGGATTGCTCGTTGCGGTCATAAGGCGGCTTGCGCCGATAGGGCGGGTCGATGCGCGTCAGCGCGCCAAATTCCTCCCAGGACCGCGCCGGCGTGCGCCATGACGAATTGTACGCCTCGAACGCATGATGGCGTTCGCGCAGCAGGCCGATCGCCGCGGCGCGGCCGGGGGTCGCTGCAGGCAAATTGAGGAACAGCGTCAGCAATTCGTCGGGGCCGCGCCAATCCGGTCCCCAGCGCAGCTCATTGTCGACAAACCATCCGATGATGTGCTGCTGCCCACTTCGGCTGGCGCAAAGTTCGCGCGCCCTGCGGCCGATATGAGTTGCGAATTCGGGATCAAAGACGTCGGGAAAATCCTGTTTGCGCTCATGCGCGCTTTGATCGTTCTTCTGCCAGGCGAAGGACATGCCGAGATCGAGATTTGGCGTCACGGCGAGCGGCGAGGGGGCCGCGCTCGCGACCGCCTCGTCGGACCATGAGCCGAGCGTATTGAATCCCCAGCTCACAAGCCGTTTCGGCTGCCGCGATTTGCCAGGCGTTCTTGCTGCCATATTTCCGCTGACAGGCTTCCGCGTAGGGAATGCGCGTGCTGTTTTGAATCTGGTCCTGGTCAAATCGTACCGTGTTGACGCCTTTCGACAGGAACCGGCCACCGTCCGGATCGACCAGCCAGAACACGCCATCGCTCTGGTCGACGCGAAAGAATCCGCTCGGCTGGAAATCGCCGTCGGCAATGCCGCCCCATCGGGTTTTTGCTACATGAGCTGACATCGAAGGCTCGAATTGATGACCAGCGGAGATTGCCCGTAATGCTGTGCAATCAATTGACTTGTCTCAATAAAGCGCCAGGCTTGTGACCTAGTTTATCGGCTATGGCAGCAGGATCAGCGATGCTTGCAGGTGGCGCCGCCGCGGAGCTTCCCTCGATTGCTGCGCTGCGGCGCGATTTCGTCTGGGGCGTGTCGACGTCCGCCTTCCAGATCGAGGGTGCAACGCGCGAAGACGGTCGCGGCCCCTGCGTCTGGGATACCTACGGGCTGAAGGGCCAGATCGCCAATAAGGACACAGGCGACGTCGCTTGCGACCACTATCACCGTTACCCGGAAGACATCGCCCTGATGCAGCGGCTTGGCATCCAGGCCTACCGGTTCTCTGTCGCGTGGCCGCGTGTCCTGCCGCAAGGGCGCGGCACGCCGAATGAGCCGGGCCTTGCGTTCTACGACCGGCTGATCGACGCGATCCTCGCTGCCGGCATCGAGCCCTGGCTGTGCCTCTATCACTGGGACCTGCCGCAGGCGCTCGACGATCTCGGCGGCTGGACCAACAGGGATTTGCCAAATGGTTCGGCGACTATGCCGCGCTGGTCGCGGACCGCTACGGCGATCGCGTCAAGCGCTTCGCGACGTTCAACGAACCGTCGATCTTCACGTTGTTTGGGCAGGCGGCTGGCGGCGGCGAACGGAACACTTCAGGCCTTGACGTGCTGCACCGCTCTATCCACCACGTCAATCTCGCGCACGGCGCGGCGGTCGACGCGGTGCGCGCGCGCGTCAGCGGCAGCTTGATTGGCGCAATCCACAATTATCAACCTTGTCTTCCGTCAACATCGGCCGATGCGCAAGCTGCGAAGGTCTGCGAAGCATATTGGGATCGCGCATTTCCCGATCCGCAATGCCTCGGCACGTATCCGAAGCTCATGCAGGCGGCTATGGCGCAGCATATGCAAGCCGGAGATCTCGCGCGTATTCACCGGCCCATCGATTGGTTCGGCCTCAACCATTATGGCGCGACCTACGTGAAGGCGCAGGCCGACGCGCGCCTCGGCTGGGGCTTTGGCGAGAAGCCGGCCGGCCTTGCCTTGACGCCGATCGGGTGGCCGATCGATCCGCAGGCCTTTCGCGACACGCTGCTCACTGTCGCCAGGGATTACGCGCTGCCGGTCTATGTGCTGGAAAACGGTTTTGGCGGTTTCGACAAGCCCGACGACGCCGGCGCGGTGATCGACAATGATCGTATCGCGTTCCTGCGCGCCTATGTCGGAGGGCTGAACGAAGCGGCGTCGGCCGGCGCCGATATTCGCGGTTACTTCGTGTGGTCGCTGCTGGATAATTTCGAGTGGGAATCCGGCTACGGCGTGCGGTTTGGTCTCACCTACGTCGATTACCCGACGCAAAAGCGCATCCCGAAATCGTCGTTTCATTGGTATCGCGAACTGATCAAGGCGACGCGAGCCCGGTCATGAAACAGGCGCCTATTCGCGGCTCAGTCGAGCCCACCATCCTTGCCGACATCGGGGGCACCAATGTGCGATTCGCGGTGTTGACCGCAGACCGGCTGGGTCCGATCGAGCACATGACGAATTGCGACTACGGCTGCTTTGGAGACGCGCTGGCCGCGTTCCTGGCGCGTCAACCCGACCGCGCGGCGATCCGTTGCGCGATCTTTGGGGTGGCAGGCGTGGTCGAGGGCGACCGTTGCGCCCTTACGAATAACCCCTGGGTGGTCGATGCGGCTGAGCTGCGGGAGCGCTTCGGATTTGCCGACATCCAACTGGTCAATGACTTTGAAGCCATTGCCTGGTCCCTGCCGCATCTCGCGCCTGGCGATATCAGCAAGATCGGCGGCCGCGATCCCGTGGCGCAGGCGCCTACGGTGGTGCTGGGGCCTGGCACCGGCCTCGGTGTCGCGGCCTATGTGCCAAGCGAGAAAGGCGCATCGGTGCTTCGCAGCGAAGGCGGCCATGCCACGATGCCGAGCAGTTCGTTACGGGAAGACATCATCATCGAGAATTTGCGGCAGCGGTTTGGGCACGTGTCCGCCGAGCGGGTGCTGTCCGGGCACGGTCTGGAAAATCTCTATCGCGCCATCGTGGCGATCGACGCGCTGACGGCGCCCGAACGGAGCGCGGCGGAGATCACCCAAGCTGCGTTGGGTGGCGGCTGCGCCGCGAGCCGCGCCGCGCTCGATGCATTCTGCGCCATGCTCGGCACCATCGCGGGAAATTTTGCTCTGAGCTTCGGCGCGCAAGGCGGCGTCTTTATCGCCGGGGGGATTGTTTCGCACATTCGCGATTACCTGCCCCGGTCGCAGTTTCGTTCGCGATTCGAGGCGAAGGGACGGATGCGGCCGTATGTCGAGGCGATTCCGGCCTATCTGATCCTGCACGACGATCCGGCCTTCATCGGCCTGCGGTCGCTTGCCGCGCAACACATACTGGGAAGCTGAGGGGGCGATGGCGGACATCGTTACTTTGACGCCCAATCCTGCGATCGATTTATCGACTGCGGTCGACCGTATTATTCCAATACTCAAGATGCGGTGCTCGGCGCCAAGGCGCGATCCGGGCGGCGGCGGCATCAATGTCGCGCGCGTGGTCAAGAGATTCGGCGGCGATGTCGAGGCTATCTTGCCCGTTGGCGGGTTCACGGGCCGATTGCTCCGGCAGCTCATCAACGACGAGAATATCCCGAACCGCATCATCGACGCCGAAGCCGAAACGCGCGAAGACTTTTCTGTTTCGAATTGAGCACGGCGCAGCAATACCGCTTCATCCTGCCGGGACTGCCGCTGCGCGAGAGCGAATGGCGCGCCTGTCTCGACGCGCTGGCCGCTACCGTGCCGCGGCCGCGAATTCGTCGTCGGCAGCGGCAGTCTGCCACCCGGCGTGCCGGATGATTTCTATGCGCGGGCGGCCGAAATCGCGGACAAGCTTGGGACCAAATTTGTCGTCGACACCTCCGGTGTACCGCTCGCCGCCGCGCTCGAGCACGGCGTTTACATGATGAAGCCGAACCTGCGTGAGATGCGCGACCTTGCCGGCGTGGAACTTCTCAGCGAGCAAGACTGGACCACCGCGGCGCGCCACTACATTGACGCTGGAAAAGTTGAAATCGTCGCGCTGTCGCTTGGCCATCTCGGCGCGCTTCTCGTAACCCGGACTCAGGCATTTCGCGCGCTGCCGCTGCCGATCAAGCCTGTCAGCGCTGTCGGCGCCGGCGACAGTTTCCTCGGCGCCATGATTTTCAGCCTGAGCAAAGGCGAAGAACTTGTCGACGCTTTTCGCCTTGGTGCCGCGGCGGGCGCAGCGGCGCTGATCAACGAGGGCACGGCGCTTTGCAAGCCTGCGGATGCATTCCGCCTTTGCGACGAGGCGACGGTCGAGGCCGTCTGACGTCCTCGCTACCGGGACAGACGGGCTCTCCGCCGATTCCTTTGCTTCGAGCTCGTCGAGCGCAAGCAGCAGGGTTGCCACGCGACGAGCAGACGATCGCCAGTCGGCCAATCGCTGATAATTATCGACCAGCCAATTAAACGCTCCCTGTACCGTGACGAATGCGGCGGCGGCTTGCGTCAGCTCTCCCAACGACATGGCGCCGCTGAGATATTTCGGCACGCACAGCAGCCACGCCACGACCGGCGCAAAAAGAAAGTTGCCATGCGAGACAAGCGTGGTGCGAACGAGCTGCCAGCAGAATTCTCGCCACCAGAGCAGAACGGCCTGCAGCCTGAGCCACAGGGTATTGGTCTTGTCGCCGTCGCTGGTCTTGGGCTCTTCGTGTCCGGCTCCCTCGCGAAAAGCATCGGCTGCCGCGCGGAATTCCGCTTCGGTTTGGTTCATCCGCTCGATCACGCTTGTCAGGTGATGACCGAAAAACACCATCAGCGCGGACATGGCGCCGGAATAAACGATGACGCCAAGAACCAAATAGCCGGGGATCGTCACCGTCATGCCAAACACGGCAATGTCGATACTGCCGCCGACGACCCACAGCACGCTGAAAAACGCGAATGCGGTCAATAGCGATGAGAAGAACGCGAGTACGAGATCGATCGGAGCGTCTGTGGCGATCCGAATGTCCACCGCGATCCGGTATTCCGGGTTCTCGGATCCTTTACTGAGATGATTGAGGTGACGGAACCGTTCCTTGTCGAGCCATTTTTCGATGACCTGCCGCGTCAACGCCTCGCGCCAGTTGCGCTGCGCCGTCATGCGTCCCCACACCGACGCGGCCGCGAGCAGGATGCTGGCCCCGGCCAGCGGCACGAACAATTGCGCCAGGATCCAAAGCGCGTGCGCATCCTTGCGCGCAAGTGAATCGAAGAAGTTTCGATTCCATACATTGAGCAGAATTTGCAGCAGCAACTGCAACAGCACGACAGTGACGAGGAAGATGGTGAGAACCGCGACCCATGCCTTTTCTGTCCGCCAGAATTGCGAGGCGGATTGCCAGAAGCGGGCCAACAGGTGCTTCTCGTCGATGATCAGGTATATCTGTCGGAAAAGGCGCATTCGTTCCATGCTAAGATTGCGCAGAAATGATATGAACTAGCTGTGTAGACGCCAACGATACAAGTGTCACCTACGACGGCGGACGCCATTATGAACCAAACAAACGAGCAGGCTATGACGAACACTCCGCGTCCCTTTGCGCTCCCGGCAAAACTCTCTTCGGGCTTGGGACAAGTCCGGGATTACTGGGGTGGTCTGAAGCGTGGCGGTAATGAAATCCCGTTCTGGGATGACGTGAAATTGTCGGCGCTGCCCGGATTGGAGGGGCACCTCTTGCTGGTCGATGTATTCGAGGGACCGCAACGGTTTCGCATGAATACCGTCGGAAAGGATATCCGCGGCTGGTATGGAGCCGATATCGATGGCAAATTCGCCGATGAGATCGAAGCCAAGGGCCCGCTGGCTTACTTCTCGGCGCAGGCCAGCGCCACCGTGGAGGCCGTCCAACCCACTTTTCATCACGACGGGTTTGCGCGGCTGTTGTTGCCGCTGTGGGGCAACGGATATGTCTCGATGCTGCTGGGGGCGGTCGAGCGCCTGTAACTTAAGGAACCACAATCACGGTGCACGGCGCCAAGCTCGCCAGCTTCTGCGAGACGCTGCCGAGCAGCAGACCGGACAGACGACCTCGGCCCCGTCGGCCAACAACAAGCATGTCGGCCTTTTCGCGCCGAGCGGCGCCTATAATCGTTTCTGCGGGGTCGCCCCAACCGCATTGCAATTTACGCGCGGCCACACCAAAACGCAGGGCGCGCTTTTTGGCCCGTTCCAGAATTTTATTTGATGCCGACTCTAATGCCTCGCTGACATCGCCCCCGATGCTGGCAAGGCGCCTCAATTCTTCGCCCGAAATGTTGTCGCCGACCGTCAAAATATTGAGTTCGGCGCCGAGAGCTTTCGTAAGCTTGGCGGCGGCGTCTACCGCGCGATTTGCTCCGGGAGAGCCATCGGCGGCAACAATGATGCGTTGCATTGTGCGCGCTATCCTATTGGACCGGTCAATTTTGCCTTACCGGCAGGAGGCCAGAGAGTAAACGGTCATCTGACCGCTATCTATCCTTTAAGCTTGGCTCGGTGTGTCTGGTTTGCAATGTGCGCTCTAAGCTGATCACTCTAACGCGCCAGATGAGATTGATAGAAAGAGGGAGGGTACTCTCAGCGGCGTTAATCGCTCTTTGGGTCGTCGGTCCGGCGCTTGTCATTTGCTAAAATATAAAAAGAGCGGCAATAAGCTGAATTGTGTGCAAATCAGACCGCTGCGAACGGGATAAAAAAGATGAGTTCGCGCAAACTGAGACCAAAAAATGCAGCAACGACACTTCAGTATTGCGCCCATGATGGAGAGCGAGAACTTGCGGCGAAAAGCGTTGGATCTCTGAAGGTTAGGGCAGGGGCGTTTGGTAGCTGTCGTACCGCTCTCGTACTGAACTCATCCGGTATTTTGTCTCAATCCAATTGGACCGAATGAATTTTCTCGCTGCCGATAAATCAGTTAGGGACCTAGATTCGAGTGCATCGATGTCGGCTTTTGTGGTCGTTATCGGTAGCGGAAAAAGTAAGAGGAGCCGCGACCCGTTGCTGCACTTCGAATTCCCTCCCGCCAGGTTCTCTGGAAGACAATTCTGCCGGCATTCCCCAGACTATTCGGTTGTTTCGGGGAGGCTGACCGGATCGCCCACGCGATCGAGGAACCCCTCGCGACGAAACAGTTCGATTGCCTCGACGACGACCGCGGCATCGTCGGTGACTTGCGGTAACGTCTGGGTCAACGCCAGCGCGTAATGCGCGGAGGCCATCGGTCGCGATGCCCTCGCCAGCGCTCGAGCGAGGGCGGCCTCGCGCGGCTGCAGCGTAATTTCCTTGCCGCTGCGGGCATCACGCATGCGCTCGAGCCCATCAGACAATTTCGTAAATGACAGCGCGCCCTTTGGCACGCTGCATATGTCCCAGCTTTGGTTGAGCAGCTTTTCGTGGCGTGGCAGCAACGCGATCTTCGCCTGATCAGAGTGAGCGAATTCGCGCAACCTCCTGAACACCGCATCCAGAGCCAGAACGCGCGCCGGATACGACGTTCTGGTGGAAATCTGGCTCGCAGACCAGACATTGTAAGTGACATTTGCGTTGGCAACGTAAAGAAAGCGCAAAGCCAGCAGCGCGGCAATTGCGCTGTATTCAATATCATCGCCGACCGTACGGGACGGCCACCAGGCCTGTACCTGCTGAAGCCGTTCGGCCGCTGAGCGCCGCAGCAGATACAAGTGCGGTGGATACCAGATGCCGGCGAGTGCACGATAGACCTGATCCGCCTCCTGCCGCAGACCCCATCGCTTCATCAGGCGCGGCTTGCCAGGTTCTGTCTGGCGCAGGGTCCAGTCGCCATAGGCGATGTCGACGGACAGATCATGTTCGAGCGCCGCGACTTGCAACGCGATCTTGTCGGGGTCAAGCGCGTCGTCCGCATCCATCCATTGGATGTAATCGCCGCGCGCGAAGCTGTAGCCGAAATTGCGTGCATTGTTGGCGCCCGATTCAGAACAGCACGTGACTTGAAAAGGGCGCGTCGTTGTTTGCGCGACCTCTCTGGCTGTCGCCTGACTCGAGTTGGTCGAATTATTGTCGACGAATATGATCTCGATGTTTGGATAGGTCTGCTCGATCACCGAGAGCAGTGCTGGCCGCAGCATAGGTCCGGCATTGCGGCAAGGAATGATAACGGAAACCAATTTCGCGCTTGCGGCCGTCATCAGAATACCTTGCCGACCTCAGCGAGGCGTGTCCACTGGCGGAAACACGCACCGGTCTTGACCCGGCTGCTGAACCCGCTTGATCCCGCATTTTTCTTGAAATTTTTAGCGAGCTTGAGCGACCTCGTTGAATCCGGTCCTGCGCGCCTTAAAACAGATGACCGATAGCCGCTGTTGCCCTGCCTTTGATCGGCTGGAGCCGACCGCGCGGTCAGACCTTGAGTTTCAGTCGGTAGGTATAAAGGTCGCCGCGAAATAAGCCTTCCACATATTCCAGTATCTGCTCGTCGTGGCCGTAACTGCGCCGCTTGATGAGGAGGCAGGGGGCCGGTTCGCTAAAACCGAAGATCTTGCATTCCTGGCGTGACGGCGAAGCCGCCTCAATCGCCTGCTGGCAATACAAGAGGGGCTTGCCGCATTCAGCCAGTCGCGCATAGACCGAGCGCGACAGATCGCCTTTGAGCAGGCCGGGCGCTGCCGCGACGTTATACCAAGCGGTTTCGTGCGAAAGTGGAATGCCGTCGCCATATCGGACGCGCTCGAGCTTCAGGATCTTGGTCGTCGACGGCAAGCCGAAGATCGACGCGATCGAGCGGTCCTTGACGACTTTTTGCTGTAATATTTTGGACGTTGCCGTGCGGCCGAGCTCGCGCATCTCCTCGGTAAAGCCTTTGAGCCGGTCCATGCCCGGGTGCAGGTAATGCGGGTTCTCCCGCACGATCGAGCCAAGCCTGCCGTGAGCGCTCAGAAGCTTGCGCTGGCGCAGGGCATCATAACTGCGCTGCACGGTGACCCGGCTAACGCCGAGCTTTTCGGCCAGCTGCCGTTCTGCAGGAAGGGTGGTACCTGGGGCGATCGAGCCGTTCTCGATCAGGGCCGACAATTGCTGCTCGAGCTGCTGATAGAGCGGCTTGGCGGTATCATCACGCAGTTCAAGCGTATCCAGGAATGAGGGGCGGTCATTCGCGCTATCGGAGGCGTCGATCATCAGCGGTAGGGTTCAGCCCCTTAAAAGTTCCCCCGGACCACTGCATAAGCACATTCGTGAGTATTGACAATGGCTAAGGACCTAGGCGGTAGGAGGACTTCCATCTTTGTTTTGGGCAGTTTTGTGGCTGCCTGTTCGGCCAAGGTCGAGCACTTGCCGCGTCCCGGTGAGTCACTGCGCGCCGACGCGTTCACGTTGGAGGCTGGCGGCAAAGGCTTTAACCTGATGGTCGGTGCGCGCCGGCTCGGCGCCGATGTCAGCGGCATACTTGCGGTCGGCTCCGACCTGTTTGCGCAACTTGCTGAGCCCGCATTGACTCGCGCCAACCTCCCGCTCGGAATTCTGCGGCGCTACGACGTGCCAACTGGAAGCGGGATTGGGTTCACCGACGCTCACGGCGAAAACTGCCTCGCGGTCTATCCGGGCGCCAATCTCAGCTTCTCAGCCGGCGACGTCCGAGCAGCCCGCCGGGATCTCGCCGGTGCGCGGCTCGTGCTGGCTCAATTCGAGATCGGCGACGAACCGATCGCTGAAGCTTTTGCGCTGGCGCGCGAAGCAGGGGCGGCAACACTGCTCAATCCATCACCGTACCGCGCGATCGACGCCGCGATTCTGGCGCGAACCTCAATTCTGGTGCTCAACCGGGTGGAAGCGGGAGAACTGTCGCTCGCGTTCGGCGGGAGCGCTGCCGCCGTGGCGCGCACCGATCGCAGCGCCCTGGCGGCTTTTGCCGCCCGCGTTCTCGAACGCGGCCCCGAGGCGGTGATCGTCACGCTTGGCAAAGAAGGTGCACTTGCCATCCGCCGCAACTCGGAGCCGCTTCACCAGCCGGCTTTTCCGGTCGATACGATCGATACGCTCGGCGCGGGCGATGCGTTTTTTGCAGGCTTTGCCGTTGCATTTGTGGAAGATCGCCCCTTCGCCGAATGCCTGAGGCGCGCGGTCGCGTGCGGTGCACTTGCCACCCGCCGCCTTGGGGTTTTCGACGCGCTGCCGACGCGTGAGGAACTCGACCGTTTTCTCGAACGTGAAACTCCGTGAGCGGGCGCCGGCCAAAGTTCCATATCCACCTTAGAATTGTCATTGGACTGATTTTGGTATTTCCAAAGCGGTTGAGCCGCGCTATAGTTTTTCAGTGGCGGACGGTCCGGGGGCGGATTTTATCCTCAATGAACAGCACATCGAGTGGCGCGGCCGCTGATACGGGCCGCATCGCGTAACTGTGCGGACGCCTCCCGAGCGTAAGTGTGCGCGCGGGGTTGATGATGCGAGACACGGCGAGAGTCCTGAACGGCTCTTCGGCACGTTTTGTGTCATCGCCGTCAATGCAATCGGAAAATTTGTCGTGCGCAATCGCGGATCGTCACGCCGCATCCGTTTCCCATTGGCATAAAGGTCGATCGCCATGACAATTCAGTCCGACTTTGACACTTTCATCGACGGCATCAGCAGCGCGATCACTAACAATATTTTGAACTCGAACTTGCCGCTGGTCGGAAACGACCTGAGTTCGGTGGCGACCACGGCACTTCAATTTCTCACCGATCTGAAGACCAATGTTGACAATGTGTTCGGCGCGATTGCGCCCGGTTCGGCCGCCCAAGACATCGTTACAGCGTTTCAAACGGCAAATATATCGGGCGTCACTGCTGCACTCGATCCGGCGGACAACACCAAGGTTATTCTAAACCTCGCCGAGAATCCGACCGTCGACATCGCATTGCCAACCGGCAATCTGGACTTCGGCGGCTCGGCCTTCGGTCTGGACGCTCAGGCGGCATTCGACGCGATTATCAAACCGGCGCTGAACGTATCCGTCAGTCTCGATCCGACTGCGCAAACCGTCACCTTCGTCAACTCGGCAACGCCTGAAGTCAGCGTCGATGTCGGCGTCGCGGCCGACGTTTCAAACGGCAGCGGCGGACCGGCGGATGCCAAGCTTGGTCCGCTCGACATCAAGGTCACGGACAACACTCCGACAACATCGCCAGAAATCGACCTCAATTTCGGCCTCGATTTCCATAGTCTCAACCCGACCGATTTCACAGCGACAGCGGGTGGGGCAATCAATCTCGATCTCGGCATCGAAACCAACGTCCTGAATGGGCTATTGCCGACGATCTTTGCCGACCTTGTTGTTCATTACGATTTCTCGAATACAGGCGCTAGCGATCCGACGATCAAGTTCGACAACGTCTCGGTCGGCCTCGGCTCGCTGCTTGGCGAGCTGATCAATACGATCAAGCCTGTCCTCGATATCTTCAGCGCCTATCCGTTCAAGGAGATCATCCATACGCTGATCGATCCGCTGCCGATTATCGGCAATCTGCCGTCGCCGCTGCTGAAGTACCTGCAACTCGATTCGATTCCGCAACCAAACGGCGACGGCGTGCTCACTTTCCTCGATCTCGCTGCGGCGCTCGACCACAACGACGCAGCGTCCATCTCAAACTTCGCCAAAGCGCTGCCGATAATTGAGCAGCTTGTTACGCTCGATCAGCAGGCCGCCGGCGACCAGAAGATCAGCCTGGGCGATCTGGATATCACCGGAGGCGCTCTCAACTTCCAGGGTGGGGCGACCAACCCGCTGGATCAGCTCAACGCGTTTCTTGGAAGCACGCCCGGAATCGTCTCCGATATTTTGAAGGGCGTGCAAGACGTCGCCAATGATCTCAATCCCAACCCGCTCAAAGATGGCGCCGCGGCGGCCGGCGGCCTCACGTTCCCGTTGTTCGACGACCCCTCGAAAATCGTCAATCTGCTGGTGCCGTCGCTCGGCGATGGCCAGCCGGTGAAATTCATCGAATACACGCTGCCTGAGTTGGGATACACGGCCCACATCGATGAATTCTTCCCCGTAATCGGACCCATCGGTCTGTCGCTCGACGGCGACTTCTCGGCGGCGATCGATCTCTCGATCGGTTACGATTCGACAGGGTTCCAGACCGGGACGTTCACCGACGGCTTCTATCTGTCGACGCCGCTTGTCGATCCATCCAATCCGCTTCCCGACGGACTTCCGCCGTCGCCGGATGGATATATGCCGGTCGGATACGTCGCAGCGTCTATTCACGGTGGCGTCGGCGTCGGACTCGTTGTGGCCGAGGCCGATGTCGAAGGCGGCTTCACCGGCGGCGTCGAAGCATTCTTCCCGAACGGCGCGCTGCGCTTTACCGATATCGCCGAGGGTTGCTTCTTCGACCCGTTCACCGGCGAGCTCGACGCCGATGTCGCACTGCGCATCACCATCGGCTTCGGCATATTCAGCTGGACCCACCGCATCGTCTTCGCTGAGGTGACGCTGGCTGACTTCAGCGCCGACTGCAGCGGCAGCAATGGCACGGCAATCGCCGCGGAAAGCCCCGGCGGCGCCCTGGCAACGCCCGACCCGGACCTGATCGTTGGTCCGGACCTGATGTTGAACGTCGGCGATCGTGCCAACCTGCGCATCATCAACAATGTGCACGGGACGGACGTCGGCGAGGTTTATGCGATCGCCAACGCCACCAACTCAAGCGGCGATGTATTAAATCCCGTAAATACGCCGTTGCCCGGCGTGCTGGCGGTCCATGCGTTCGGCATCACCGAGAATTTCGGCAGCGCCGATCACCCGATGCAGACCATCACGGCGCATCTCGGTAACGGGGACGACAGCCTCAGCCTTGCGCCTGACGTTACGCAAGCTCTGATCGCCTACGGCGACGACGGCAACGACCGCATTTATGGCGGCGCCGGCAACGACGAGATCCATGGCGGCGCCAACGACGACACGCTGGTCGGCGGTGCCGGCAACGACAAGCTTTACGGCGATGCCGGCAACGACCTGCTGGAAGGCGGCCCCGGTGCCGACTTGCTCGACGGCGGCGCCGACTTCGACCAGGTCACTTACGAGCATTCGCTGGCCGGCGTCACGTTTGTGCCAACGATTTACAACGGCCAGCAGGCCTTCGCGGGCAGCGGCGGCGACGCCCAAGGCGATATCCTGCTCAACATCGAATACATCATCGGCTCGCAATTTAACGACTTCCTCCAGGGCAATCCGAGCCAGGCCAGCATATTGGAAGGTCTGGGCGGCAACGACGTCCTCATCGGCGGTAACGGCAATGACTTCCTGCTTGGCGGCCCCGGCGCCGACTTCATGTTCGGCGGCAATGGCGAGGACGGCACCAGCTATTTGACCTCGTGGGGCGCGGTGCAGATCGACCTCTATTTCCACACGGCGCACGGCGGCGACGCTGAAGGCGACGTGCTGATCGCGATGGAAGACGTTCAGGGGTCGAATTTCGACGACGTGCTCCTCGGGGACAACGCGCGCAATGTGCTCGACGGCTGGAACGGTGACGACATCATCGACGGCCGCGGTGGGCCCGACGTCATCAGCGGCGGCAATGGCAACGACAAGATTTACGGCGGCGCCGACGGCGACATTCTCGACGCCGGTCCGGGCACCGACCTGCTCACTTACGAGAACGTCGGCGGTCCGGTCACGGTCAATCTGCACAACCGCAGCGGCGCCAACGGCGACAAGATGGGCGACGTCGATTCCAACAGTCAGTTCGTTCAGCTTGCTGATCTCGCCGGCTACAGCTCGTTCGAGAACCTGACCGGCTCCTACTACAGCGACAATCTAACCGGCGATCTCGGCTACAACACCATCCGCGGCCTCGACGGCAACGACATCATCAACGGCGACGGCGGCAACGACATCCTGATCGGAGGCAAAGGCGCCGACCAGCTCGACGGCGGCGACGGTATCGATACCGCGAGTTATGAGGACTCGTTCGGCGGCGTGTATGTGTCCCTCGCAGGCTTTTTACCTGGCCTGCCCGGGTTCGGCGTCTACAACGATGCCAATGGCGACTCGCTGACCAATATCGAAAATCTGCGTGGCTCGCTGTGGGCCGATATCCTGATCGGCGACGACAACAACAACGTCATCGACCCATATCTTTCGCTGGCGGCACTCGCTGCGGTGCCCGGCGCCGCGACAAATGGCGGGACCCCGATCGACAGCGTCGACGGCGGCGGCGGCTATGACACATTGCGCATCGACTATTCGCTCGACGATTTCGGCCAAGGCGTCGTCGGCGGCTTTGACAATGAATCCGGCGGATCCGGCTCGTTCCTGCGCATGGATTGGGCAGGGACGACGCCGCTCGACGGCGTGACGTTTACCAATATCGAGGCGCTTAGCGTCATCGGCACCATCCAGGACGACACAATCTACGCCGGCGACGGCAACGATTTCGTCGCCACCGGTGGCGGCAATGACACGATCTGGGCCGGCATTGGTTCCGACGCCATCTATGCACAGGAAGGCGACGACACCGTCTACTACGGCACCTCCGGATACGAATTGTCATACAGCAGCGGCGGGCTCAACGCGGACGGCGGCCAGGCCGTCTTCTATCTCGACGGCGGCCGAGGCATCGACACGTTGTCGATATCGCTCAGCGGCATCAATGACGATGTGACGCTCGTCGGCCACGACCCGGGCACTGAGTTTACCGGCGTCAATCTGGAACTACCGAACGGCTCGGCCGTCACAAATTTCGAGATTTTGCAGGATGTCATCACCGGCGGCGGCGATGACTACGTCGAGCAGCCGGGCGATGTGAATAACTCCATCAGCACCGGCTGGGGCGAAGACATCATCAAGCCCGGACTGGGCAACGACTACGTTGATGGCGGCGCCGATTTCAAGGAAGGGCGCGAACTGGATCCGCAGTTCTTTGATCCTACGGTCTCGCCATCCACTTTGGCTGCATACCAAGCCAATTCCGGCGACCTGCTCTGGCTCGATTATTCCGACTACAACGGCCCGGGCGGCGTGGTCGGCAACGTCACGTCGCATCTCTCGCAATATCAACTCTACGAGTTCAACGGGGTAGAGCACTACCAAATTCAAGTCGTTACCAACCAAGGCGGTTATTTCGGCGCTCAGGAAGGCGACGGCTACATCACGAGCGTGAATTTCGACGAGATCGAGCGTCTGTTTGTCACCGGCAGCGAACTGGACGATCTGCTCGTCGGTACATTTAACAACGTCGGATCGACACAGCCCTTCTCGTCGGATCTGACCGCGCGCGGTTCCGACATCTTATCGGGCGGCGACGGTAACGACCTGCTGATCGGCAACTCCGGCGACGACTTCCTTTACGGTGGCAACGGCAATGACATCCTGATCGGCACCGATCCGACGACGCCGACCCAGACCTACTACTACAACGACGGCGGCATCCACTTCTTCGCGCAGTCTCCCACGTCGAGCCCAGATGCGGATGAAGTCGACACGCTGACCGGCGGCGCCGGCGCCGACACCTTCGTGCTCGGCAACGCGCAAGGCTACTTCTACGGAAATTATGGAAGCTTCTACGGCAGCTTCTTCGGCAACACGGACAACCACGCCATCATCACGGATTTCAATCCGGACGAGGGCGACGTCCTCCAGCTCAACGGTAACGCTTTAAAGTACTCTACGGTCACGCAGGATGGCCCTGACGGACACACCGAGACGCTTATCTATTCCGATTTCGGCTATGGGCCCGATCTCATCGCCGAGGTTTACAATTTCAGCATCACCGATCTCACCGCTTCGTATATCCACTATGTCGGTGGGCTGAACGGCGATGGCGTCGAAGTCGCGGCCGAACAAAATATCATCGATGAGGCGAACGGCGTTTCGAACAATTCCGCAGGGCCGCAGTTCTCTTCGGCTTTCACGACTTTGAACGCGCCAACGCCTTCGTGGGTCACGCAGGACAACAATCCGACTGACCTGCTGGATCACCTGTTCGGTGGCGCGCCGCCGGCAGGCATCGTCACCGAAAGCGTCAATCTTGTGGGCGATGGCCGCGCCTTCGGCTATTTCGAGAACGATCCGTTCGGCATCGGCTCAGGCATCGTTCTGAGCACCGGTCAGGTTACCGATCTTGCCGGCCTGAATACGGTGGACGGCGGTTTCGCTCCGCCGCAGGAAATCCATCTCACGTTCACGGCGATCGGCACGTTCAACGGCAGCACGATCTATCGAGCCGATCTGTCGAACCTTGGCATCGACATCAATTCGCTCACGCTGAAGGACAGTGGCAATTTCATCGGCGGCAGCCCGGGTGAATACAGCGGCTTCGACGTCGACGCGGTCGCGCTCAGCCACACATTTGTCGACGGCGACGGCACCGATCCGGTTGCCACCGACATGAACAATATCGGCGCGCTCGGCGTGTTCGATTTCAGCGCCGCGGGCCTCGTGTTTACGCCGGGGACGCAGCGATCTGGGGCCTACCAAAGCCCCGACATGCACGATTTGATCAACGGCCTGGTCGATAACAGCCGAGCCACACTTGGCGCGTTTGACTCGAGCGGATTTGTCGGCACCGACGGAATGTTAAGTTTGGGCGACAATGGCAGCCTCGGGCTCAATCTCACTGCGCCGGTCAGCACGAATGGTCCACTTTATCTTTACGTGGGCGAAGCGGGGATTAGCAGCGAAACCATTTCCGGCGACATCGACGTGTCGAGCGGCCGCCTCGATGCGCCCAATGATATGAGCACCGATTTCGGCGCGCCGGGACCGGCGGGTGATGACATCTCGTTCACCTACAACTTCCAGGTGACCGATCCGAACATTCAGGACATCACATTCCAGTTTGCGCTGTTTTCGGAGGAGCTCGCTGAATTTGCGGGTTCGCAGTTCAACGACACGTTCAAGATCCTGCTCAACGGCGTCAATCTTGCGCATCTCTCGGACGGCGCGGCGGCCACCGTCAACAACCTGATGGCCTCGCCGCACGTCCAGTTAAGCGACGACCTCATCTTCAATCCGGCCGGCTCGTCGCTCGATACGCGCGCCGACGCTTATACCAAGCTTCTGTCCTACGCCGGTGGCGTCAATTTCGGTGAAAACACCCTGACCATTGAAGTTACCGACGTTCGCGACGGTCTGATGGACAGCGGCATCCTGGTGAAGGCGGGCACCTTCAGCGGCGGTTCGGGCGGCGGCTCCGGCACCGGCAGCATCACCGCCGATTCGGGCGCCATCTCTAACGGCGCGCCGACCGAGGTGTTCGAAGGCGCGCCGGCGATCCTGATCCCGGTCACTATCGATCCGGGCTCGCTCGGCGACCTCACCGCGCCCGTGACGATCGACTTTACGGCCGATTCGCAGCTCGATTTCGGCAACGGGGCAGGCGTGCCGTTCTCCCACACGTTCAATCCGGGTGATTCCCCGTTCGTCTTCAATTTGCAGGTGTCGGCGCCGGATGACCACGTGATCGAAGGTCCGCGCTTCGATACCATCAATCTCGACGTCCACAGCAGTGATTCGAATTTCGACGGCATGGCGGTCGCGCCGATCGTCGTCGAAATCGACGATCCGCAGTCGCATCTATCGATCAGCGATGTAACGCATGCCGAAGGCAATCTTGGCGCGACGGCATACGATTTCACCGTGACGCGGACCGGCGGCACAGCGCCGTTGACCGTTGATTTCTCGACCGCCGACGGCACGGCGACTGCGGCCTCGGGTGACTATAACCCGTTGAGCGGGACGTTGTCGTTTGCCGACGGCGAGATGACCAAGACGATCGAGGTCAACGTCAACGGTGACATCTTCGTTGAGAGCAACGAGACCTTCACTGTCAACCTGACGAACCCGAACGGCGCCGTCATCGACGACGGCCAGGGCATCGGCACCATCGTCAACGATGACTCGAGTGACACAGACCTGTCGGGCTCGTCGGCCACGACGACCGTCGTGCTCACCGACACCGGCGGCCGCATGCTGGACGCCGCGCACAACAGCAAGACCTACAGCACCGCCATCACCAGCTTCGCCACCGGCTCCGGCAATGACTTCGATCGCAGGCAATAATCTCGGCGATATCCTTAACGGCGGCGGGGGCAACGACACCATCCGCGGCGGCACCGGCAAGGACAACATTACCGGCGGCACCGGCGACGACCGCCTGACCGGCGGCGCGGGCGACGACACCTTCGTGTTCCGTCCCAATTTTGGACACGACACGATCACCGATTTCACCGTCGGCAATGCTGCCGACCACGACGTCGCTCGATCTGCGCGGCCTCGGTTTCGCCGATGCGGCCGATGTGCTCACCCATACTGACAACACGGCCAATGCGGTGATCCACGCGCCGACCGGCACCGACACCATCACGTTGCTGAGCATTTCCAAGGCAATGCTCGCCGGCCACCTGTTCGACTTCCAAGTGTAATTGAACCGTGTAAAGGAGGATGATATGTTTCGATCAGTGGCGCTTTATGGAGAATTCGAGATGCGTAACATCTCAAGTGTGCGCGCGCCACTCGCTGTCGCTTTGGCGGTTGTCGCGCTTCTTTTCACCGGTCAACGCAGCGACGCCGCGACCACTATTACCGTTCCGGACTCGAGCTTCCAATTCAAAAGTTGCCGTCGTGACCGGCACGTCGGGGCAGTTGAAGTTCACGCTTGATCTAGACGACCCGACGCTCGCCAAGGATATCTCGGGCAGTTTCTCGGCCGATCTTGTCGGTCCGGATCATCTCGACCGGGGCTCGGTGGAACTTTTCGGTGACACCGCGTTTGACGGAAGCGGCCCGCTCGATCTGGGCGACGCTTCTTCAAATCCTTTCTCGGCGGCGATGCCGAACGTGACGACCTGGTTCTTGAACGTTGCTTCCGGAGACTTGCCGCTCAGCGTGGTCCTGACGACTTCGCTATTCAGCTTCAACTTCGACTCGTTCACCCCCAAGCTGACGATCGACGTCGTGCGAGGGTGACCTGACCGTGACAGCGACGCCGCTGCCCGGCGCGCTTGGCTTGTTCGCAGGTGGCGCCGGCGCGCTCGGCTGGCTGGGGCTGCGACGCCGGCGTTCGAGTGAGAAGGCTGCGGCTTAGGCTGACTGATCTAAAAGGCCAGAACAAATTGGGAAGACCGCCGCGAGGCGGTCTTTTCTTTTGTTCGCGCGCTTGCATGTATTTGAAAATGCTGGATAGAGAAATTAGATGTCCGTCACGATGGCAGGTCACGCCATAATGGATCGCCGCTTCAGCATTGCCCCGATGATGGAGAGCGAGAACTCTCGGCGAAAAGCGTTGGATCTCTGAAGGTTAGGGCAGGGGCGTTTGGTAGCTGTCGTACCGCTCGTCGTACTGAACTCATCCGGTTTTTATCCCATTTCAATCGAGCTGGATGAATTTTCCGACTGATCATGGACCAGATTGTGTTGCAAAACTCGGTTCCTCGCAGCGGGCCTGTGTTGCGTCGATCGGTTGCGGCTGGGTTGACCTGCCACTGAGTTTTTCCTCCACGCGGAGTTAGAGTCCGGCCTCAATAAGGGGACGGACGATGAAGCGGATCAGGTTCACGGAAGAGCAGATCATCGCGGTTCTGCGCGAGCACGAGGCCGGAGCGAAGACGGCCGATCTGGCGCGCAAGCACGGCATCTCGGAAGCCACGCTGTACAACTGGAAGGCCAAGTACGGCGGCATGGACGTGTCGGACGCCAAGCGTCTGCGGGCGCTGGAAGACGAGAACCGCAAGCTGAAGAAGCTGCTGGCGGAATTGATGCTCGACCAGGCGGCGCTGAAGGAGCTTCTGACAAAAAAATGGTAGGGCCCGCCGCCAAGCGCGAGGCTGTCGCTCATCTGCGTAACGTCTGGAGATGAGCGAGCGCCGGGCCTGCATCCTCGTTGCCGCCGATCGCAAGATGATCCGCTATCGCTCACGTCGGCCGCCCGATATCGAGCTGCGCGCCCGTCTGCGCGATCTCGCCAACGAGCGCCGTCGGTTCGGCTACCGGCGGCTGTTCATCCTGCTGCGGGAACAGGGCGAGCCGTCAGGCATCAACCGCATCTATCGGCTCTACCGGGAGGAAGGGCTGACAGTTCGCAAGCGCAGGGCTCGGCGGAGAGCCGTCGGAACACGTACGCCGATCCTGGTCGAGGCCAAGGTCAATGCGCGCTGGTCGCTCGACTTCGTCCACGACCAGTTCGCCCTGGGCCGGCGCTTCCGCATCCTCAACATCGTGGATGACGTGACGCGCGAGTGCCTGGCGGCGATCCCTGACACCTCGATCTCGGGCAAACGTGTTGCACGCGAGCTGACTGCGCTGATCGACAGACGCGGCAAGCCGAAGATGATCGTTTCCGACAACGGCACCGAGTTCACCTCGAATGCGATCCTGAGCTGGGCAAAGGAGCATGGGGTCGAATGGCATTACATCGCACCGGGCAGACCGATGCAGAACGGCTACATCGAGTCTTTCAACGGCCGGATGCGCGACGAGCTTCTCAACGAGAGCCTGTTCGTCGATCTCGACCAGGCCCGCCAACTCATCGGCGCCTGGGTCACCGACTACAACACCGCGAGGCCGCACTCCTCGCTCGGATACAAAACGCCAGCGGCTTATGCCGGTACACTCACCGCGCCGAAGGGCGTAACGTTGGCCGAGGCTCTAACCGCCGCTGGATGAAAGTTCAGTGGCAGGTCAGGGTACCCAAAGCGGACCAACTGCCTAAAGTTCACGGCAATCGCTTGAGGATCGGACGAATGGCATCCGCGAGGTCCTATGGGCGGTAGTAGTAAAAGCCATGGCGTCCCGGGACCGTTATTGGCCGCGCACGGATTTGTTTCGCGAGCCAAGCCGTTATTGCTTTGTAAATAGGAAGCGTGTCGTTGGCGACGAGCTGGGGTAAGTGGGACCTTCAGCCTCTCTAAATCGCCAATTTGCAGCCGCCAGCCGGCGAAGCCAGGGACTTCGATTGATATGATGGTGTCGGCGTTCGAAAGCATTCGTTCGAGAATATCGGCCGGGATCGCTACGCAGATCAGCCTTACCGTCGCCAGACTTTGAGGCGACCATCGCCAGCGCCGAGGCTTGGGTCATGGCTGCCAGTGCCCATATGCTCGAAAGACGCTTACGTTAGGTTGGCGAGGTCCGCTGAGATCGCCTGTGCCGCAGCACGCAATGCTCCGGAATGGGCGCGCGCAAAGGTATCAGTATCCATGTAGCGCCGGGGCCAAAACAGCGTCAGGCCGCCGACCGCGCCTGACCTGTCGCTGACCGACGCCGCCATGCCATTGAAGGGTCGTGCAGCAGCTCTGGTGTTGAAGCCCGGTCGGCGGAATGCGTAGCCGGCCTCGCGGATGCCGGCCAGCTCGTTGAGAAGCGTCGTCTCGCTGACGCCGATCCATTCAAAGCCCCACATGGCGTGAGAGGGCTTCGACCGCGCCAGCGCGGTGACTTCGGCGTCGTCCAGCCGCGATAGGTAAGCTAGCCCCGCAGCCGCAGCGAAGATGTTGACTTCAACGTCGACTTCAGTGCGCTTGCCCACGCGGTAGGGACTCAACGAAAAGGTGGATTTCGACGATCTGCATGCGCCCGTTATTGTAGACGTGCAGGTCGGACGGCCATCCGATCCTGCGCGTCAGCTCCACCATGTGCGGCAGCGCAATTTCGACCACGTGGCCGATGTGCGCGGCGTGGGCGCGGTCACCCGACCACGGAAAGGCGATGTTGGGCCGGAGCAGGCCATCGCTGATCCCAACGCGGACCAGGTGACGCTTCGTCAGCGTGCGGAGGAGCCGGCGCAGGGTCGATTTGGGCAGTCTGGTGCGCTCGTGGAGCTGATGCAACGAGCAACGTCTATCCTTCGCCAGGATTTCGAGGACCGTGATAGCTCGGTCAACCGAGCGGTTTTCGAGGCTTTTTGCCATGGTCGCGGTTCAGACGGCTCACTTTGCAATAAGTCTGATATGCCGCTAGGCGGCACGCAAGCCGAAAAATCCTTGTGCTGTTCACCTGTGCGAGGCTCGCTCGCGGCAACAAGCTCGATCCATAACGGGTGCCTGTAGGGGGGATGAATTCAAATGTCCGGCCAGTGCGTATGTCGACCTATCAGTATCGCGCGGCTTCTGATGATGTTCGCGATCTGGGGTTTCAGTCTGGCCACACTCACTGTGCCCGGCGCCGCGGAGGATTGGCCTGTCAGGCCGATCAGGCTGATCATCGCGGCCTCGGCCGGCGGCCCAAACGATCTTCCGGCGCGGCTTGCTTCGCAACTCCTCGCGCCCAAGCTCGGCCAGCCCGTGGTGATCGAGTATCAGCCAGGGGCGGGCGGCGCAATTGGTGCCCGCATAGCCGCGCATGCCAAGCCCGACGGCTATACCCTCTTCATGGGGAACACCTCGACGCTCGCCGCGATCCCTGCGGTGTCGAGGAGCGCAGGCTACGATCCAGTGAAGGACTTTGTGCCGATCGCAAAGATCGCTGAAGGATTTCTGGTTTTAGCTGTAAATCCCTCATCGCCGTGGAAAACGGTGCAGGATTTGGTCAGCTACGCCAAAGCCAATCCGGGCAAAATCAATTATGCCCACAGCGGCCCGGGTTCTCTTCCAGAATCTGGCCGGCGAAGCTTTCATGCTGCAATCCGGAACAAAGCTTACCGGCGTGCCGTACCGCAGCGGCGGCGAGCTCGGTCGCTGCCGTCCTGAGTCAGGCCGTGGATGCCACATTCGAGAACAACGTTCTCGTCGGACGTCTGGCATCGAGCGGAAAACTACGGGCGCTTGCTGTTCTGAACCGGGCGCGAATGCCGACTGTGCCTAACGTGCCGACCATCGCGGAAGCGGGCTATCCCGGCGCCGAGGCGAACACGTTCTTCGGTCTGGTTGCGCCGGCCGGTACGCCGGCGTCGATCGTCGCGCGCGTCAACACGCTTCTGAATGAAGGCCTGCGCAATCCCGAAATCCAAGCGACTATGACCAAGGCCGGCCTCGCGGTCGATCCTGGCTCGCCGGTCGAATTCGCCGCCTTC
This sequence comes from uncultured Alphaproteobacteria bacterium, assembly GCA_963822035.1. Classification (GTDB taxonomy): domain Bacteria; phylum Pseudomonadota; class Alphaproteobacteria; order Rhizobiales; family Xanthobacteraceae; genus Pseudolabrys. Next base: position 790,836 of record CAWGGC010000005.1, read on the forward strand.
ATCGCCTCGCGGCACAAGCATTGGGTCGAGGTCGGTAAGGCGGCAGGTATTAGTAACGACTGAAGAGGCATAGATTATGGAAATTCGTCACGTACCCGTCCTAATCGTCGGTGGTGGACCCGTTGGACTAGCGCTCGCCGGCGATCTCGGCTGGCGCGGCGTCCATTGCGAGTTGATCGAGCAAACCGACGGTTCGATCGACCACGCCCAAGATGAACGAGGTCAATGCCCGCAGCATGGAATTCTGCCGCCGGTGGGGCATTGCCGGTCAGGTGCACGATTGCCCATTTCCCAAAGATTGGCCGTTAGACGTCGTCTTCGTTACCAGTCTGGCCGGTTACGAGCTCGGCCGTCTGCGGCGGCCGCCGCGCAACGCCCCAGCCAGCCAGGCCTTTAGCCCCGAGCGGCTGCAAGCCTGCTCGCAGATGTGGTTCGACCCCATCTTGCGTTCCTTTGCGCGTTCATTTCCCAGCGTGCGGCTGCGCTATCGGACGCGACTGGTGCTTCACCTTCGACGACCAGGGCAACCGATTGTCGCTGGTCGTCACGCGATCTCGATCATGGCGCGCACACGGTGTGACCGCTGATCACCTTGTCGCATGCACGGCGCGAACAGCATGGTGGACAGGCGCTCGGCAACGGCCTGACCGGAAAAGGTGGGCTCGGCATCCGCTGAACCTGTTCTTCCGCGCCCCGAACCTGCTCGAGACCTGCGGCAGGGAGCGTGGCACGTTCTTCCTCGGTATCGAGCCGTGACGGGCTCTGGGCGAACATCAGGATCATTGACCCTGTCGGCGGGTTATGGCGGATCATGGCGTTCGATGCCGGTCGGCGCGCTCGCCTCGACGAAGTAGAGCGCGAAGCGGTCGTTTCCCGGCGCGGTCGGTCGGCCGGTCGAGGTCGGATGGGCCGGATTGAGTACTAAATGGACACGGCGCAGCGCGGTGGCCGAACGTTACAGCAAGGGCCGCGTGCTGCTCGCGGGCGAAGCCGAGGCACAAAAGGTCGCCGAGGCGAGTTCGGCGTCAAACCGGCATCGGGTCGATGCGTTGATCTCGGCTGGAAGCTCGCCGCGATGGTGAAGGGTTGGGGCGGATCGGAATTGCTGGCCAGCTACGATACCGAGCGTCGGCAGGTTGGCCATCGCAATGTTGCCATGACTACACAATTTTTCTTGGCGCATGGCCCATATGCTGACGGGATTTCCGCAATCGACGAGGATGGCGATGACGGCGTTCGCCTGCGCGCGCGGCTTGGAGATCAGCTAGTGCGGCGAAGTCGGTGCCATGTTCCAGACTATTGGATTGAAGCACGGCTACCCGTACAAGACTTCAATCGTCTTCCCGACGGCATCCAGCGACGCCTGACCCGCCCGATTGAATCGGGTCATCTGCCCGGCCCGGCGATCTCCGCACCCGGCGGAAACTCGGCGGTTCGACTCACACCTTTGCCGGCGCGGCTTCATGCTACGTATCGTCGATTGCCGGGTACTCGGCAAGCAGGTGCGGCGGCTGAGCGCGGTGTCCCGCTTGAGATCGCAACGGTGAACGAAGTTCAGGCTGGTGACTTTAGGGTACTTCGCGCCGATCCGCCCGGATGGTCATTTCGCTTGGAGCGGAAGGGTATTCCGGGAGACGTCGGCGAGATCATCGACCGAGTTCGCGGTGCCTGATTGATCGGCGAGTGTACAATCCTGCGTACCCAGTTGATCACTCGATAAGTAAGTAAAAACGTTTTGGAGGAGGCTCATCGTGGCAGTCAAATTTTCGAAGATCGCCTGCATGGTAGCGGCAATCGTTGCGCTCGCGACGCCCGCGTTTGGAGCTACCTGGAAGCCATCCCATCCGGTCCGACTGATAGTGGCCGCTCAGGGTGGAACGATCGACTTGCTTGCCAGGCTGGTGCAGCCTGGTCTGCAGCAAGCATTGGGAGACCCGGTCGTAGTGGAACAACGGCCAGGCGCGGGCGGCAATATGGCGGCTGATCTCGTCGCTAAATCGGCGCCTGACGGCAGCACCATATTGGTGGCTTTCGCGGCGCCCAGCACCGTAACCCCACTCTGCCAGGGGCCATTATCCTACGATCCACTGAAAGATCTGATGCCGATCACGCTCGCGATCACCACCTCGTTTTTTTTGACAATCAATCCAGACGTGCCGGCACACAACGTGCGCGAGTTCGTGGCGTATGCAAAGGCGCACCCTGGAAAGTTGAATTTCGGATCTGTGTCAGTTGGCAGTGCGTCTCAGCTCTCAATGGAGATGCTCAAAGCTGCAGCCGGATCGCTATGGTCCATATGCCATTCAGGGGGCGGGCCCAGTGGTCACGGAGCTGCACGCCCTGCCAAAAATCCAAGCGGCAGATGGTCTCGGGTAATCTGCCCTATCTGACAGGCGGCAAGTTGCTGTGCTCGCGACGACCGGAGGCACGCGCACTCGACTGCCCCCAACATGCCGACGTTAATGAATCAGGCTACCTGATCGAAGCGGTTGGTTGGGGCGGATTCATGACGCCGCCGGCCGCCGCCGGCCATTATCGCTCTCGACCAGATGAGACGTCAAAATTTGGCCGACCAGGCGGCGCGATCGGCTCACCCACAGCTCAAATTCGACATCGACGCAAGCACGCTCAAGGAGTTTGACGATTGAGTTCGGAAGGAAACGGCTTGCTGGAGCCAAGATCATTCATGACACCGGGATACGGGTCAAATGAAGACGGGCTTTCGAAGGCGCACATGGTCGAGAGTATAGTTCCGCATTCTGCTTTGCTTTTGCCTAAGCCGCGGCTTGAGCTGAAAAAGGGCTATCGCGTCCAACTGTTGCAAGCTGTGGGACGTGACATCCAGTCGCGAGCTGTGGAGTGCAAGAGCGCTCTATAAGCCCACGCTTGTCATCGCCGCCGCGGACGGCCAACAGCAATCGCAAACACCTCATCGAGGCACACATGTCCGAGCTTTTGTTAGTTGGCAGTATTTTCCACTGGATACTACCCGAACAGAGGTTGTTTCGAACGTTCGGAGCGCCGCTGGGGCGGTTTCTACACACCATGCCAGATGGTGAGGTCGGCCCGTCATCGCCACTGGATCAGTCGCGTGCACTATCAGGTGCTGGCGGGCCACGCACAAATCGATGCAATTCGACATCCGGCGCCGGAGAACGGCATCGAACGGCTCCACCCGCGGAACTTCGCAGATAACTGGTTGTTCGCAGGAAAGTCGGGCATTGACCGCGTCACATTCGGTGAGCGCGGCTGGCGCCTCGGTTTCGCGCGCGATGCGCTGAACTCGTATTTCGTTTTCAAGACCCTCCGGGACAAAGGTGAACTCGCGTCCTATCTGCGGTTTCAGGTTTCCATCCCGACCGTGAACAGTACTCTTCCACCACGGCTTTTCCCGAATTCGGATGACCTCGAGAAAATTCGACCCGGTTACACGGACGCGCTGAGGGCGGAAGTGGAGACGATTGTCGCGAAGAGATCCCGCCACATGATCTCGCTATCCAATGGGACTGCTCGACCGAAGTGCAGGAGTCCGATGGCGCGGCCCCCGGCTTCAGCCGCGAGAAGGTCCTCTCGCGGAACGCCGAACAAATAAAGGTGCTTTGTCCCGCCATCCCAAAGGAGGTCGAGCTCGGGTACCATTTCTGCTTCGGTACTCTCGGCAGCTGGCCTCGTTTGGCACCGCACGATTTCAGTGGCGCTGTCGAACTGGCCAAGGCGTTTATTTGAAGCGTCGGGCCGTCTGGGTCGATTGGGTACATGTGCCAATTCTAGATCGCAGCGATGAGGCGTTTTTCGGGCCGCTCGCTAAGCTGAGGCCGCATGATGCTCGAGTCTCATCCTCGGAACAATTCATAACATGGAGCGCTTTCGCGCGCGGCTAACGCCGCGCGGAAAGCCCTGCCGAAATTCGGTTTAGCCGCCTATTGCGGCTTTGGCCGCCTGCCGCCCGCCCAATTGGATTTGGTTCTGAAAGAGCATCTCGACGCCGCGGAGACCTCATGATGCGCGCCCTTGAGCCCCTATCCGCTATTGCCGCCTTCAACGTCTGTGCCCCGGCATACGTAATGCCGCGACGTCAAACGGCAGAAAAATGATGCCCCGCTCTTCTTCCGTTAGGCGGGACGATCCCGAACTGGGCAAGATGAGCCCGGATCACATTGATTACCGCGGTCTGCTGCCGAACGAACAGGTGGCGCGTCCAATGAGGCGAGCAGGCGGCGGCCAAGCGCGATGGGTCGGATGGCGCGCGCGACCGTGTTGTTGTCAATCTCGATGCGCCCATCATCGAGGAAATCGGCAGAGGGCGTTCCAGCGGGTCAGCGCGTAGCCAAATGCATCGCTGCCACCATACATCCGGCATCGAACCGCAAATTTCCGGTCTCCGGGCGACAGGCCCGGTATATGCAGGTAATTCGCGCGAGACTGCCGTGATTTCGGTCTCTGCCCGACGCGTCTCAGGGGATGTAACTGGCGGCCAGGCTGCCTGACCTGCAGCATTGTGCCTTGGCAGACCACGAGCCGGTTAGTCCGCCGCGCCGGCGGATCGCCTGCTAGCGGCCGAAATAGACTCGCGCGGCCTCGTCTCGTTCGGTTGCTTCCGCCATCGTGCCGGTCCAGGCAAGCTTGCCGGCCGCCAGCATGTAGCAGCGTTCGCCGACGGCGCGAGCGATCTCCATGTTCTGCTCGACCAGTAGCACCGCGACGCCGCCTTCGCGGATGCGGTTGATGGACCGGATGAGCGTGCGGGTAATGCCGATCGCAAGGCCGGCCGACGGCTCGTCGAGCAGGAGCAGTTTCGGGTTGGTGACCAGCGCCCGTCCGATCGCCAGCATCTGCTGCTCGCCGCCGGACAGCGATCCGGCCATCTGATTGCGGCGCTCCTTGAGCACCGGGAACAGGTCGAAGATCTGTTCCGTCGGAGTCGGTTCGCGGCCGACCGCGGCCGTCGTTGCCGCCAGCAAGGTTTCTTCGACGCTGAAGGAGCGGAACAGCTCGCGCCATTGCGGCACCAGCGCAAGCCCCTTGCGCACAATTGAACTTGCACTTGTCGAGGAGATGTCTTGGCCGAAGAATTCGACATGGCCGCGGCGTTTGGGCAGCAGGCCCGCAATGGCCTCGACCGCCGAGGTCTTGCCTGCGCCGTTGGCGCCGAGCAGCACCAGCGCTTCGCCCGCCTCGATGCTCAGGCTGAGGTCATGCACGGCGACGACGGGGCCGTAACTCACCACGAGATCGGTGACACGCAGCGCAAGCGTCATGCCGCCAGATCCTCGCCGAAATAGAGCCGCCGCACCGCCGGCAGCGAAATCACCTCGGCCGGCCGGCCTTCGGCAACGATGCTGCCCGCGCCCATCACCGACATCGTCCGGCACAGCTTCGCAACGAATGGAATATTGTGCTCGACGATGAGCATGGCGATCTTGCGCTCGGCATTGATGCGCAACAGCAGCTCGCGCAAGGCCTCGACCTCGGCCTCAGCGACGCCCGAGACCGGCTCATCGAGCAGGATGAGGCGCGGATTGGACACGATGGCGCGGGCAATTTCCAGCCGCCGCTGATCGCCGAGTGAAAGGCTGCCGGCCGCGACATGCGCCGACGCTCCGAGCCCGACCGAACCGAGCGCCGCCCGCGCCTCGTCTTGCGCCTTTGCCGCATCTGCCGCGCCGACAAGATGATCGAAGCTCTGCCTCATCGAGGCGGTGACGCGGTTCTGCCCGCGGCCGATGATCACATTATCGACGCAAGATAACTGGCCGAAGATCGCCACATGTTGGAAGGTGCGCGTGATGCCAAGATGAATGCGGTCGCGCGCTTTCAGGTTCAGAATGGGGCTGCCGACGAAGCTGATTTGCCCATTATCGGCGTCAAGGAAGCCGGAGATGATGTTGAACAGCGAGGTCTTGCCGGCGCCGTTCGGGCCGATGAGGCCGTGGATGCCGCCGACCGGCACCGACAGATCGGCCGTGTTGACGGCATGCAAGGCGTCGAAATGCTTGTCGATGCCGCGGACCGCCAGCAGGACTTCGGCACCGTCGTCGGCCCGGGACAGAGGCGCGCTCGGCTGTATTGCAACAGCCACCGCAGCCGCCGGTTTTGCCGGCGCAACGCGCCGGTTGGCGAGGCCGGCGACCCGGCGCAGCAGATCGATGAGGCCGCCGGGAAAGAACATGACGACCGCGATCACGAGGGACGCAAAGAACAGCTCCTGATAATCGGCGACGGGGCGCAAGAGCTCAGGCAAAATGCGCAGGCCGCCGCCGCCGATCAGCCCGCCCCAGATCGACTGCATGCCGCCGACGATCGGATAGGCCAGCATGAAGATCGACGCCATGATGCCGAAGCTGTCGGGATCGAGAATGCGGATGCGCGGCGCGATCAGCCCGCCGGCAAAGGCGATGGCGATCGAACTGACCACGAACGCAGCGGTGATATAGCCGGGGACGCTGATGCCATACGCCTCAGCCGCCACCTCGTTGCCGGCGGCCGCCTGCAGGTTCTTGCCGAAGGGCCCACGCACCAGAATGGTGAGCACGAGCACCATGAGGCTCGCGCAGACACCGATAACGACGAGAAAGCTTGTGTCGCTTACGATCGGCCAACCGAACATAGAGGGCGGGGGTACGTGGATGCCTTCGGCGCCGCCGGTGAGCCAGGTGCTCTCGCGGATCAGGATAATGCACACGCTCTGGAACACCAGCGTCACCATCGCGAGATTGTGGCCGCGGAAGCGCGTGCCGGGCAGGGCAATCAGCCAGCCGGCAAGCGCGCCGGTCATGACCGCGACAAGACAAGGGCCAGCGGATAGGGCAAGCCCCAGCCGCACCATCGCAAGGGTGACGGCGTAGGCGCCGATCGCCATGACTGCGCCGGCGGCAAGCGTGATGCAGCGGGCAAGGCCGACGATGATGACGAGGGCAACGCCGGTCACCGCCGAAATGACGGCGATGGCGATAACGTATTGCGGATAGCTGTCGAGCGCGAAGCCCGCCGCGACGCAGAGCAGGATCAGCAAAGACGGGGCAAAGGCGGCAAGGTCGAAGCGTCGCTTAGACACGTCGCGACGCCTTTTCCGGGAACAGGCCGTCCGGCCGCCACATCAGGACGACGAACAGCAGCAGGAAGCTGACGCAGTTCTTCATCGCGCTGGAAATGTAGGCCGCCGACAGGCTCTCGGCGACACCGAGCAGCAGGCCGCCGATGATCGCGCCGCGCGGGCTGTCGAAGCCGCCGATCACGCCGGCGACGAAACCGGCCGTGATGATCTGGATGGACAAGTTCGACCGAGACGCCCGAGACCGGCGCGACGAAAACGCCGGCAAGACCGGCGAGGGCGCCGCCGAGGAACCAGGCCAGCATATAGACCTGATCGACCGAGTAGCCGCAGAGCTGGGCGCCGCGGACGTTTGCCGCCATCGCGCGCATGCCACGCCCGAGCGCGCCGTAGCGAAACACCAGCACGCAGCAGATCGCGGCGACGAGCGCGCCGGCGATAATCCAGAACGCGTCCGCTGTGATGTAGACATCGCGCCACTGGAAACGGCGCTCGCAGCAAAGACCTCGGGCACCGCCAGGAGTTCGGTGTTGTAGGTCAGCCGGAAGGCTTCGTCGAGCGCGATGCCGAGGAACACCGTTGCGATGACGATGGTAAACATGTCGGCGCGCCGCAGCCGGCGCAGCAGGATGAATTCAATCGCGGCGGCGACGAGGCCGATCGCCGGCGGAATGAGCAGGTAGGCCAGCCAATAGGCCCACTGCCATTGCACCACGACCAGGAAGCTGGCGAAGGCGCCGAGCATGGCGAAGCGCCATGCGCGAAATTGACGGTCTTGGTCGCCTTGTGAACGACGACCAGACCGAGCGCCGCCAGCGCATAGATCGCGCCGAACTTGAAGCCCGCGATCAGGACTGGCCCTAACTCAGCCAGCATGGTCGAGTCACTCACGGGCTTTCGATGACGCGATAGACCTGCCACTTGCCGTCCTTGACCATGGCCGCGCCGATTTGATGCGCGCCCTGATGTTCCGTCGGCGTGTAGAACTCTCGGAAAGGTCACCGCAGGCGCGCCGTCTTTCGCGGGACCTGCGCCCTTGAGCTCGACCAGGCCTTCAGCAGGTCTGCCCGGGTCAACTGGCAGCCGGTGGCCTTGATGGCGTCCGCCATCACATAGGCCGAACCGTAGCCGATCATGTCGTAGACGTTCGGCCTGCCTTGCGGCATCGAGCCGAGATATTTGAGCAGCCGCGCCTCGAATTCTTTCGTCGCCGGTGTCTGCCCCGGGAAGGCGGGCGCGTTGTAGTAGCCGCGGATACCGTCGGCGTTGCCGAGGATCGGCACGATGGCGCTGTTGACCGCCGAGCCGTCGACCACCCAATGCAGCATTGGCCATGCCCATCTGCCGCGCCTGCTTGATGGCGAAGCCGGCCTCGGAGAAGCTGCCGAGGACCAGGATGGTGTCGATCTTCTGCCGCTGCAGCGAGACGAGCTGCGAGGTGTAATCGCGCGCCGCCTGGTCGAATTGCTCGACGGCGTAATCGACCTTGCGCTGTTTCAGCACCGCCTCGGCCGCCTTCAAGGTCGCCTGCGGGAAGGCGTAGGTTCCGGCAAGGATGCCGACCTTGGCGGGCTTGTTGTCTGTCGTCGAACAGCAGCGTCACCAGGGCGCCGGCGCTGACTTCGACCGGCACGATGGCGCCATGGAACACGTTCGGGCGAGAACGGAGTGCGGATGATCGGCGTCGAGCCGTAAAGGTTGTAGGTCGGGACGCCGACCTGCCGCACGTAATCGGCCGCGGCTGCGGCGCCGGTGCTGCCGGAGGCGAGCACCAGGATGAAGACCTTGTCGCCCTCGACCAGCTTCTTCACCGCGGCGATGCTCTCGGCGGGCGAGGAGGCATGCTCGAACTGCAGTCGAGCTTGTGACCGCAGACGCCGCCCTTCGTCATTGATCTCGTTAATACCGAGCGTGAGGCTGTCGCGGCCGGGCGTGCCGATAAAGGAAAGCGGACCGGTCAGCGCGCCGATCGCGCCGATGGTGATTTCGGATGAGCTCACGCCGTCTTCGGCGCGCGCCGTCGTGACGCCGGAAGCGGCAACTGCCGCGAATGTGAGCATAGCAAGCGATAAAGTCAGGCGGCGAACAAGACCTAGCATGAACGTCTCCTTATCAGCGGAACAGTGACGATGCGTGTTGAGTGTCTTGCAACTTATGCCCGGCCATAGGTCGCTTCGACATTCATAATGATCTTGTTGCCGAGAAGAATCAATTGCGCGCGTGATCGAGATCCTGTGCCAAATTGTGGGACAACTCATGCGTTGTGCGCATCGCGCCGTCGCTTGCTCTTACGCGACCCGCAAAGTACGATTCACGCGTGAGCGATCATCGCGCACGCCGCCTTCATGATGTTCCGCTTTCCGGGACAAGAAACGTGACCCATCGATGAGCTTGATCTTCAGCGTCGGTTTCCCGACGGGCATGGAAGGCCTAACCTATCCGATCCCGTTTTCCGATCCGGAAGCATTGGTGCAAGATTGCGCAACACGCCGAAGCGTTCGGCTACCATTCGGTGTGGGGCAACGATCACATGACCACGCAGCACTATGTGCGCGGCCGAGTTTCCCGTTCCGCCGCGATTCTGGGAACCGCTGGTTACTTATTCTTTCCTGGCCGCGCACACGACGAAGCTGCGGTTCGGCACCGGCGTTCTCGTGCTGCCGATGCGGCGCGACATCGTCGTGACCGCCAAGCAGATCGCGACGCTCGATCATCTCAGCAATGGCCGGGTGGAGATCGGCGTCGGCGTCGGCGCTTATCGCGAGGAATTCGAGGCGCTCAATCCCGACGGCCAAGTCCATCGCGGCGACATGGTCGAAGAGGGCGTGCGCGCGCTGCAGCTTTTATTCTCCAGCGCGTGGCATCCTTCGACGGCAAGTATTACAAGTTCAAGGACGTCGAACTGTTTCCAAAACCGAAGCAGGCGCGCCTGCCGATCTATTTCGGCGGCAACAACCCGGCGCATCTGCGCCGCACCGCCGAATGCGCCGACGGCTGGATCCCGGCCGGACTTCCGGTCGAAACCTTGCGCCGCATGGTCGGCGAGCTGAAGCAGATGACGGAGACGGCTGGCCGCAAATTCTCCGACCTGCAGATCGCGCCGCAATACGTCGTGCATCTCGGCCGCGACCAGGACAAGGCGGTCGCGCGGTACCGCGAAAGCCAGATGTTCAAGCATTTCGAGTCGCTGAAGAAGTCGACGCTGAAGGGCCAGGCCTCAGTCAAATCGGAAGACATCAATCTGGTCGGCAGCATCGAAACAGTGATCGAGCGCGCGCAGGCGTTCCGCGAGGCCGGCGTGACCCATTTCCTCGGACTGTTTTTCGCCGCGAACAGCGTGCCTGAGCTGCATGGATCAGATGCAGATGTTCGCCGAAGAGGTTAGGCCGAAGATCGTTTGAAGATCGCAACGGCTCAACAATCGATAGGTCCGGTTCGACCTAGGCAGATACTGGTGACGAACGAAAGACTGTGCTGATGGAGACGCCTGCTTCGACGGCAATCGGGCAGCGCTCGCTCGGCGATCCCAGCCTGCTGTTTCCGCTTTATCCGCCGCTGCTTGAGCGGATGCCCGCGCACGAGCGGCGCCGGACATGCAGTATCCGCTGGAGATCGATTACGACTACGACGCGCGTCTCGCCGGCGCTTGTTCCAGCAGCCGCCGTTGCCCGGCCTCGCAGCGCTGGGCGCCCGTGCTGCCGCCGGTGGCGCCCGGTCTGTCGCTCGGCGAGGGCGGCACGGCACTGATCGAAGGCGGCGCGCATCGGCGAATGGGTCGGCCTCGACAGCCCGATCTGGCTGAAGGACGAAAGCCGCAATCCGACCTGGAGCCACAAGGACCGGCTGAACTATTGCATCGTCGGCGCGGCGGTCGCGACCGGCGCCCGCGGCATCGCGGTGGCCTCGACCGGCAATCACGGCGCGTCTGCCGCGGCCTATGCGCGGCGCGCCGGCCTCCGCTGCGTCGTCATTTCGACGCCGCAGGCGCAAGCCGGCTTTCGAGCATTTCCAGACCGCGGCTCGGCAGCGATTTCATCCTCGTGCCCAGCGAAGCAGCGCTGGCCGGCGCTTCGCCGCATCATAGACGAGACCGGATTCATGCCGGCGAGCAACCTTACGCGGTTTCATACCGGCAATCCGTTCGGTCCCGAAGGCTACAAGACCATCGCCTACGAGATGTTCGCGCAGCTCGGCGGCAACGTGCCGGGCACGGTCGTGCTGCCGACCGGCTACGGAGAGCTTCTGTTCGGCGTCACCAAGGGGTTTCGGGAGTTGTTAAGGCTTCGGCGTCACCGATCGCGTGCCGCGCATGCTGCTCGGCGGAGCCGGCTGTGCGCGCGCCGCTCGCTCATGCGATGGCGCGCAATGTGGCCGCGGCCGAGGTCAGCGGGCCGTGCTTCGCTCGCTGCCGGCATTGCCTGCACCGTGAGCTCCTATCGCGCGCGTCGTCGCGCTGCGCGCTAGCAACGGCCGCGCGCTGACCTTCAGCGAAAGCGCGCTTGATCGAGGCCGGCGAGCGTGCTGGCGCATGAAGGAATGTGGCAGGAATATTCCGGCGCTGCCGGGCTTGCGGCGCTGCGCGAAGCGAAACAGCGCGGCGAGACGATCGAGGAGCCGGTGGTCGCGGTCTTGACCTCGACCGGCCTCAAGGAGATGCCGGCAACGCCAATCGTGTCGGCCGCCAATGACCGTCCGTCGCTCGACAGCGTGATCGCGTCGCTAAAAGAGTCGCTGACAGAAAAGTGAGACAGCTGTGACCCAGCCGATGCGGCTAGGCGTTTCCTTCGACGGCGGCGATCCCGCCAGAGATGCTGCGCGCGATCGCTCGAGGTCGCGGATGCCGGCGGCGCCGCCGATATGTGGATCGCGTCTCATCTATTTCATCGCGAGCCGATCGCTTGCGCGGCTGCGACGCTTGCCGCCAGCCGCAACATCGGCGTCGTGCTGATGGCAATGAGTCCCTACACGGTGCATCCGATCTATGCCGCCATGGCCGCCGCCACGCTGGATGAATACTTTCCCGGCCGGGTCCAGCTTTGCTTCGGCGTCGGCGCGCCGCGCGATCTTGAGGCGGCAGGGATCGTGGCCGAACATCCATTGCAGACTTTGCGCGAAGCGCTCGAGATTTCGCGCTCGCTGCTCGCCGGCGAGACCATCAATTATTCCGGCGAGCGTTACAAGATTTCCGGCCGCCGCCTGGCTATGGGCGCGCGACCGGTGCCGCTTTGGCTTGCCGCATCCGGTCCGCACATGCTGGAACTGGCCGGCGAAAAAGCCGACGGCGTCGTCGATCAGCGCCGCAACGTCGCCCGCCTTCATCCGCTGGTCGCTGGATCACGTGCGGCGCGGCGAGGAGCGCGGCGGGCGCACCATCAAGAAGGCGGCGCTTGTCTTCTGCTCGGTCGATCGAAGACGAGCAAGGTGGCAAATGATCGTGTTGCGCCGCCGCCTCGCTTATATCCTGCGCGGCCAGCATCATGCCCGCAATCTCGAGCTTGCCGGCACCAGACTAGATCAGGCGGCGCTTGCACGCGCATTTGCGCGAGAGGATTGGGATCGGCGTCGACGCCCTGATTACCGACGATGTGCTGCGCGGCCATTGCGTCACCGGCACACCCTCGCAGGCGTTGAAGGCGCTTGCAGCCTATCGAATGCCGGGCTCGACGAGATCGTCATCTACGGCGTGCAGGAGCGCGAGCAAGTCGCCAGCGAGCGTGCTCCGCCATCAGTGGTGCCATAACGGGATAATCACAGCCGGCCGGTTCGCCGCGAGCCGTAAATCAAAGCGGAGCAGGCTATGTTGTTCAGGGACGATATGAAGGCCATCGCCGACAAGGCGCGCGCCAAGGTGTTTGCGGCGTGCGGCGACAAGGCCGATGCCGTGGTAACGGTCGACCCGGCGCATGTCGGCTATCTCTGCGGCTATCGCAGCGTGCTGCTCGATGTCGACCGCACCTACCGCTGCGCGGTCATCATCACGCGCGACGGACCGTGCTGGTTACCGGCGCAAGCGATGCTGCGCCAGCGCTGGAGGTCATGCGCGATCCCGCTAACGATCTATCGCTACGGCATGTTTTACGTGTCGATGCGGAAGTCCGACGTCGACTATGAAGCGTTGCCCAAGCCGGAAAGCACCTTCGTCGACGCGCTGAAGGCTGGCGATCGCGGCAACGATCAAGCCCCAGACAGACGCGTCGGCCTCGATGGCGCAACCGAAGCGGATATGCAGCAGCTCAAGAGCCTGATCGGCAACACGACCGTCGATGCGCGTCCGACCATCATCAAGGCCCGCAGTGTCAAGCTGCCGGAAGAAATCGAGAAAATCCGCTACGCGGCCAGCATTACCGAGCGCGGCATGGACAAGGCGCTGCGCCACGCCGCGCCGGGTGTCACTGAGCTCGAACTGAGCGCGCTGATCGCCAATGAAATTCGGGCCGGCGGCGGCATTCCGCGATTCGTCGTCGTCACCGCCGGGCAACGTGCGGCTCTGGCCGACGCCTATGCGACCACGGCCAAGCTCGCCAAAGGCGACCTTCTTCGTCTCGACATCGGCTGCACGGTCGAAGGCTATTGGGCCGATACCGCGCGCACGGCCGTGATCGGCGCGCCGACGCGCGAGCAGCAGGAGCGTTACGATGCGCTCATGGAAGGCGAAGCGTGCTCAACTGGCACTCGCCAAGCCGGGCATCACGGTCGGCGATCTATTCAACGTCGCGGTGGAGACGGTGCGCAAGGGCGCGCTGCCGAACTACCAACGCACACATTGCGGTCATGGCATCGGCATCGGCGCGCACGAATTCCCGACGTTGAACGCCGCCAATCAGGACGTGGAAATGCAGGAAGGAATGGTGTTCTGCGTGGAGACCCCTTACTACGAAATCGGCTGGGGCGGCATGATGGTGGAGGACATGATCGTCATCCGCGCCGGGCGGCAACGAACTCTGACGAATCTGCCGCGCGAACTCGTCGCGCTATGAGGCTAGCCGCCGCGGCCTTCGCTCGCCGCCAGCCACTCCGAATACTGCGCTGGATTGTCGATATCGAAGGCGATGCGTCGGTCCTTGACGACAGCGGTCGTAAGTCCGCGGGCCTGGGCGGCGGCCAAATGCGCGGCGCTGCTGCCGGCGCCGAAAGCAAACGGCAGGGAACGCAGCGCCGGCCCGCGCAGGATGAGCAGGTTGGTTCCGGTGCCGCTGTCGTCAGGCGCGATCACGACGTCGGCGTCTGCATCCAGCGCTTTAGTAAGCGCACGCGCCGTCAGCAAAGGTAGATCAATCGGCAGGATCGTGATGCCGCTCATATCCGCAGCACGCAATAATTCGGCGCGTGCTTGGTCGAGTGCTGCATTGAGGCCGCCGCCCGAGTCGGCGATGCCGCTAATGCCATAGTGCTCCGCGATCGCGAGAGCGTTGTCGTCGGAGGTCACAAGGTCGATCCGTTGTGCGGGGATCGCGCGCGCTGCCTCGTCGAGCGTGTGCGCCAGCAGCCGCTCGCACATCGCGCGTCGCGCGGGCCCGTCGAGACAATCCGCCAGCCGCGATTTGCCTGTGTCCAGGTTTTTGCAAGGAATGATGACGTGCATGCTTCAACCTGAGCCGGAAGCCAACACATCGGCCAGCGAAAGGCAATCGCGCGCAAGATTGGTACGGTCCTGCGGCGTGCGCATGACGGTATGCGTTACGAGCATCTTAATGCCGAGCCGCGCAACCTCCGCTTCACTCGTGCTATCGGCGCGGTCGATCACGAACCCGTCGATCAGGCCTTGGTAGTGTCGTGCGACCGCCGCCGCGGACGGCCGAATTTTGAGTTCGGTCATGATCTTTGCGGCCGGTCCTTTGATCGCGGCGCCAGCGACGATCGGCGAAACGGCGATAATCGGCGCGCCGGCACTTTTGAGCCAGTCGCGCAAGCCTGGCAGGGCCAGAATGGGGTCAATGCTGAGGTAGTGGATTTGACGGGCAGATAATGATGACAAGCCGCTCTCTGCCGGAGCGTATCGAGCGCGGCATTGAAACGCGCATTGCCGACGCCTTCAAAAGACAGACGGTCGACCGGCACTGCGCATTTGAGCCGCACGAAATAATCCTGGAACGGGATGGCGCTGCCGCCCGAATGCACGATGGTGCGGACGCGGTCGTCGCTCATCGGCAGGATCGTCGGTGCGACGTTCAGCGCCCGGCAGAGATCGGCCGTGACCGCGGTGAGCATGTCGCCGCGCGCCAGCCGCGACGTGCGCACCGCGTGGGTAGCGAGGTCGCGGTCGCCGAGACGAAACCAGGTTGGGCCGCCGAGCCGCTCGAGCTGTTCCATGAAGTTCCAGCTTTCGCCGGCGATGCCCCAACCGGTCTCGGGATTGGCGATGCCGGCGAGCGTGTACATCACGGTGTCGAGGTCGGGCGAAATGTGCAGGCCCAGATGCTCGAAATCGTCGCCGGTATTGACGAGCACGGTCAGCCGCTCGCCGAGGATATGCGCGAGCCCGGCAGCGAGCTTGGCCCCGCCAACGCCGCCGGCGAGCGCCAGCACCCGGACGTTTTCGCTCATAGCTCGTTGCGGCCGGCCCGGTGGCGCAACCATGCACGAATTCGGACTGCGGCCGCCGTGGCCTGAGCTTGCCCGGCCGCGCCGGGTAGCCGAGCGTGATGAGACCTTGCGGCTGCCAATCGGCGGGCAGGGCGAGCGCCTGCCGGACATCGGCCGGGCAGAACAGCGGCGCGCACATCCAGCAGGCGCCGAGGCCTTCGGCGTGCGCCGCGAGCAGCAGGTTCTGCGTCGCCATCGCGGTGCTCTGCACGGCCATCAGGTATTCAGCTTCGCCGCGCTTGGGGTCAGGATAGCGATCCATGTCGGCGACGGTTGCTGCGACTAGGATGACGAGCGGCGCAGCCGTGATGCGCTGGAACGAGCGGGCGACATCGGCGGCGATGGCGTCCTTGTCATCGCCATCGCGCGCGCGGTCTTCAGCCAACCGCGAACCCATGGCGCGCGCAAGGGTAGCCTTCAGCGCCCCGTCCTCGACGGTCATGTAACGCCACGGCTGACGATTATGCGCCGACGGCGCCATGGCGGCGCTCGCCATGATGCGCTCGATAGTCCCATGCGGTGGCTTCTCCGGCCGGTAGGAGCGGATGCTGCGCCGGCCGCGCAGCAGCGCGTGCGCGGCATGCGCCGACAAAGGCGGGAGCACCGGTGTGACGTCGTTCATCGGAACAGGTCCATGTCTTTTGGGCGCAGCAGTTCGCGCGCCGAGCCGTCGCGCCGGGCATAAGGTACACCACGGGCGAGCACGATGGGTGTGCCTTCGGCGGCCTGTCCCATGATGAGCGATGCCGCCGCCGCCAGTTCGTCGGCAAGCCCGATCTCGGTGGTCACGAGCGGCCTGCCGTTGAGGTCGACGCGGCCGCGCAGGTCGAGCAATCCCGGAATGCCGCTGACGCCGATGGCAGTGCCGACCGTGCCCATCCGCCACGGACGGCCGATGCTGTCGATGATCAGGACGGCGCAATCGACGCCGGTGCTCGCGTGCAACGTCGCGCGCGAATCCGCGCCGCCGAAGCGTCGGGATCGGCGGGCAGCAGCAGCACGCGGCCTTCGCCCTCCACATTGGAGGCGTCAATGCCGGCATTGGCGAGCGTGAAGCCGAGACGATGGCGCACGATCAGCAGGTCCTTGCGCTGCCGCACGATGTCGGTCGATTCACTCAAGATCAGCTCGACCAGCCGCGCGTCCTTGCCGGTTTCCTTGGCAAGCGCCAGCGCGCGCGGCGACGGCGTTACGGCATCGAGCGCGACGCTGCGCCCCTCCGCCTTGGACACGATCTTCTGCGCGAACACGAGCACGTCGCCTTCGCTCAGCTGCGCATCCGATTGGCCGAGAGCAGCGAGCGCAAGACGCGCGAGATCGTCGCCCTCCTTGACGACGGGAACGTTGCGCAGCGGCTTGAGCAGCAGGTCGCCGAAGCCCATCAGTGCTCCGCCGGCGCTCCGGTGTTGGCGAGCCCGGTGATCCGGATGCCGGCGTCCGCTATCTTATAGGCCCGGTTGATCCAGATCAGCGCCGAGGTCAGGCTTTCCGCCACCACCGAGTTGGCGAGCGGCCCGGCATTGATGCCGCGCAGCCCAGCGTCTTCCGCGAGGCCGATGGCGACGACGCGGGCGTCCTTGTCGTCCGCGGCCACCAGCACGTCGCAGTCGACGGCCTGGCCGAGCTTTTTGAGCTTGTGCGCCGAGACGTTCTGGAACGCCGAGACCACGCGCACGCTGTCGCCGAGCAGCTCCTGCACGGCGACGACGCAGGAGTCCGACGGCGGCAACTGCACGCGCGACACCTTCGGCGGCATCAGCGGCACGGTCACGTCGATCAGGATCTTGCCGGCAAGCGCGTCCTTGAGACCGGCGACGGTCGGGATTTGCGCGGCAAACGGCACGGTCAGCACGACGATCTCGGCCGCGGCGACGCCGGCGTGGCTCTCGGCGCCGGCGATCTTGTCGCCGCCGAGCAGGGCGTTGAGCGCGGTTGCGGCTTCGCGCGCCTTTGCCTCATCGCGCGACCCGATGGTGACGCGGTGGCCGGCATGGGCCCAGCGCAGCGCAAGCCCGCTGCCTTCGGCGCCGGTGCCGCCGACCACGCATATCGTGTACGTTTTCTTCTCGTTCATGATCGACCTTCGTGCCGCCCTTGGCCTCAGCCGGCGAATGCCGGCCGCCGCTTGGGTTGGAACGGCGTCTGCACCATCTCGGTCAGCGGCGCGGCACGCAAACTCGCCTCGCGACGCTCGGCGGCGACGGGCGTGTAAAGCGTGGTGCGCTGCTGCGGCACGCGCCCGAACAAGCGGATCAAGTCCTCCATCGCCCGAGGTCCGAGCTCCTGGCCGTGCTGGCTGCCGGCCGCGCGCGAGATGCTCTCATTCATCAGCGTGCCGCCGAGATCGTTGACGCCGCCAGCGAGAAGGGCGCCGACGCCATCAGCGCCGAGTTTCACCCATGATCCCTGTACATTGGCGATGAGCGGGTGGAGTGCAAGCCGCGCGACCGCGTGCATCAGCCTGATCTCGCGCCAGGTCGGGCCCTTGCGCGTGCCGCCGCGCGCGTAAAGCGGCGCCTCCATGTGGACGAAGGGCAACGGCACGAATTCGGTGAAGCCACCAGTACGCTCCTGTAAATCGCGCACGGCGAGCAGATGGCGCGCCCAGTGTACCGGGCGCTCGACATGACCGAACATGATGGTCGCGGTGGTGTGCAGGCCCACCTCATGCGCGGCGGTGATGACCTCGAGCCAGCCGCCCTTGCTGAGCTTGTCGGGGCAGATGATCTTGCGCACCTCGTCGTCTAGAATTTCCGCCGCGGTGCCTGGCAGGGAGCCAAGCCCGGCATCGCGCAGCCGCTCGAGAAACGTGTGCACGGACACCCCGAGCGTGGCCGCGCCTTGCGACACCTCGAGCGGCGAGAAGGCATGCACATGCATGCCCGGCACTTCGTCTTTCACCGTGCGCAGCAGCGTGAGATAGGTATCGCCGGTATAGTGCGGATTAATGCCACCTTGCATGCAGACTTCGGTGGCTCCGCGCTCCCATGCTTCGCGGGCGCGGCGCGCCACTTCCTCGAGCGCGAGATCGTAAGGGGTGCCGCGCAGCTGCTCGTTCAGCTTGCCTTTGGAGAAGGCGCAAAAGCCACATTTGTAGGTGCAGACATTAGTGTAGTTGATGTTGCGGTTGACCACGTAGCGCACGGTGTCGCCGCAGTGCCGCCGGCGCAGGCGGTCGGCCGCGGCGCAGACGGCATCAACGTCGCCGGCACGCGCATCGAACAGCGCAACGATCTCGACTTCATCGAGACGGCTGCCGGTCTCAGCGCGCGCGATCAGCCGTTCGATTTGCCGCGACGCCCGGCCATTGTCGCTGCGAAGCGGCAGCGGCGTCGGCAAACCGGGCGCCCAGTCGTCGTCGCGGGCAAAGCCTGAAGCGTCAGCGTACTGCAGCGCCTGGCGGCGGATCTTCGTGTCGATCCAGGTCTCGTCGTGGACGTAAGCCGGATAAGCTGCGAGCCGCTCCACAAGATCGAAGCCGGCAGCGTGGGTGGCCTGCCGCAACCGGTCCAGGTGCGGCCACGGCGCTTCCGGATTGACGTGGTCGGGCGTAATCGGCGAGACGCCGCCCCAATCGTTGATGCCTGACTTCAGGAGTTCGGCAAAGCGTTCATAGCTGAGGTTCGGCGGCACCTGGATGTTCATGCGCGGGTCCGAAAATGAGACGGGCCACAGCCGCGGTCCACATCAGGTCTTCAATGTCCGGCTCGTCGCAGCCGGCCATGCGCGTGTTGGGTTTGGCGCGAAAATTCTGAATGATGATTTCCTGCAAATGGTGGTGGCGCTCATGAAGATCACGCAACGCGAGCAGCAACTCGACGCGCTCGCGCCGTGTCTCGCCGATGCCGATCAGGATGCCGCTGGTGAACGGCACGTGCAACTCGCCGGCGGCGGCGATCATGGCAAGTCGCACCGCCGGCGCCTTATCCGGAGAGCCGAAATGCGGCCCGCCGCGCTGGCACAGCCGCTCGGAGGCGCTTTCCAGCATGATGCCTTGCGAGACGCTGACCTTGCGCAAGCTGGCGATTTCGTCCGCCGTCATCACGCCGGCATTGACGTGTGGCAGCAGGCGCGTCTCGCGCAAAATGAGCGCGCACATGGCCGCTAGATAATTGACCGTGCTGCCGTAACCGAGCGCGGCGAGCGCCTTACGCGCGGTGGCGTAGCGCAGCTCCGGCTTGTCGCCGAGGGTGAACAGCGCCTCGTGACAGCCGGCGCGCTCGCCGGCGCGGGCGATGGCGAGCACGTCCTCAGGCGACAGGAACGGTGCGGCCACCTTGCCCGGCGTCGTGGCGAACGTACAGTAGGCACAAGTGTCGCGGCACAGCCGCGTCAATGGGATGAAGACCTTGCGCGAATAGCTGACGATGCGGCCGTGACCTTGCTCGCGCAGGGCGCATGCTTGGCGCATGATCTCGTCGAGCGGAATGTTTTCGAACCGCCGCAACAACGCATCCGCTTCGCCGGGTAATTCTCGATTGCCGCTCATTTGCCTTTCGCGCGTGCGCCCGGCTCGGCGCGTCCGTGTTCAAGCTTCGGTCGGAGCATAGCGAAAACGGCGAGAAGATCACCAGTCGGCGCTATCAAATCGCCATGAACCGGAACCGTGGCGGTCGGATGCGGCATGCGCATCGTTTCGCTGCGCCTGTTCATTCTCAGTTTTGCGATTGTTGCGTTGGACGCGGCGTCTGCGCTTCGCGTCTAGATTTTCCGTACCGATTATCGGCACAGCGTTCTATTTTCATGAAACGACTATGAATCGGTGGCGGCAGGCGAGTCAATAGAACGGCGGCGGATTTTGTGCGCGCGCCGAAAACGTTTTTCTTCCCGGCAAATTTTCAATGTGGTCTAATTCATCTCGCCGGTTTCGTTCTGCAAGGATCGCGTGAGGCGATGGCTGACGAATGAAACGCCAATCGAAACTTTGTGCCGGTCTTACGATTGCTGCCGGCCTCGCGCCGCCGGGCGACGATCGTCATGTCTGAGCTTGCAATCGACGCCGACGAGCTCGTCAAGCTGACGCTGGACATCTGCAACATCGAGAGTCCTGCCGGTGAAGAAGCCAGGGTCGGTGAATTCATTTTCGAGTGGATGCAGCGCGAGGGATTTTCGCCGCGCAAGATCGGCATGTTCCCCGAGCGCTTCAACGTGCTTGGAACCGTCCGCGGTCGCGGCGACGGCTACAGTATGATATTCAACAGCCACATGGACACGGGCCGCAGCAGGGCCGACCGCTGGAGCATTCGCCAGCCCGAGGCGGCGGTCAATCACGGCGCCTGGGTATCCGACGGCACGTTGCACGGCGAGGGCGTTGTTAACGACAAGGGCCCGATGGCGGCGTTTTTGATCGCCGCCAAGGCGATCAAGACGGCAGGCATCGAGTTGCGCGGCGATCTGTTGCTGTCGGCGGTGCCCGGCGAGATCGGCTACGAAGCGGTCGATGAGTTCGAAGCGCCGCGTTATCTCAGCAAGGAAGTCGGCACGCGCTATTTGATCCAGCACGGCGGTGTCGCCGATTTCGCTCTGGTCGCCGAGGGCACCGATTTCCGGTACGCGGCCATCGAGGCCGGCAAGGCCTTCTTCAAGATTACTGTGTTCGGTGACGACCAATACTATACGCCGTTCACGCCCAATGCAGAGGTAAACGCCAAGCATCCGAACGCGATCGTGCGCGCCGGTTTGCTCATCCCGACGTTGCAGGAATGGGCGCGCGAATACGAGACCCGGTTTAGGTATTCCTGCAAGGACGGCACCATCGTACCGAAGGCGGTGATCGGTGCCATCCGCGGCGGCAATCCCTATCACGTGACGCGGACGTCCGAATTATGCGCGCTCTATCTCGACTGCCGGCTCACTCCTGAGTCCGATCCGCTGGCATTGCGGCGCGAGCTGCGTGAATTGCTCGCCGCCCGCGATATGCCCGGCGACGTCGAACTGTTCCTCTATCGACGCTCGTATGGCGCGGGCGACACGGGCATTCTGCTCGACGGCTTGCGCGGCGCCCATAAGGCGGTCAATGGCGCGGAGCTGGAACTTGCCGCACCCGTGTTCTCGAGCATGTGGCGCGACGTTCTGATCTTCAACGAGATGGGCATTCCCTCGATCACCTATGGGCCGCCGCGCGCTTTCCGCAAACAGGCGATGGCAGTCGCCGATCTTGTGCGTGCGTCGGAAATCTACGCGCGCGTCGCGCTCGCGGTTTGCACGCGCGAGAAACGAAAAGCGACAGGAGAGCAATCGTCATGACAACAGCCGCCAAATTGCCGCGCGATCGGCGGCACATGTCTTGCTTAGGTTCTTGCTTACGTTCGTCAACAGTCAATGTCCCGAAGCTAAATGGAGAGAGCCCATGCGTCGTTCAGTGTCTTTCCTTATCGCCGGTGTCTGTGCGACCGCGCTCATCGGCATGACATCCTCTGCCGAGGCGCAGAATTATCCCGACAAGGGCATTTCGGTGATCGTGCCGTTTGCCGCGGGCGGTCAGACCGACATCGCAAGCCGCCTGCTGGCCGAAGCGCTCGGCGGTACGTTGAAGCAGACGGTGACTGCCGTGAACAAGGCGGGTGCCGGTGGCGCTATCGGCACCGCGGCCATGGCCTCGGCGACGCCCGACGGCTACACTCTCGGCGTCACGGCGTCGACGCCGCTTCTGCAGAAGCCGCACATGAGCAAGACGCCCTACAGTATCGACAGCTTCGATTACGTCTGCCGCGTCTTCTACAATCCGATGGTGTTTGCGGTGAAAAAGGATTCTCCGATCAACAACCCGAAGGATCTGGCCAAATATGCCGAGACCAATGCGATGCGCTACGGCTCGTCCGGCAACGGCTCGATCCAGCATCTGGCGATGATAGAGTTCAGCGAAGACGCCAAAGTGAAATCGACGCACGTCACCAATAGCAGCGACGCCGATAACCTGCGCAACATCCTCGCCGGCGTCATCACCGGAACGCTGACGGCGGCGAGCGTGGTCAAGCAGAATGCCGATACCATCAAGCCAATCGGCGTCATGAGCGAGACGAGGCTCTCGGCGTTTCCCGACGTGCCGACCTTCAAGGAGCAGGGCTATCCGGTTTACGCCGCGCTCTGGGGCGTGCTGGTCGGGCCGAAGGGTATGCCGGCGCCGGTGCTGACGAAGCTGCGTTCGGCCTGCGCCGAGGGTCAAGGCACGGCCGACTTCAAGGCCAAGATGCTGAAGCTCGGCATGGAGCCGTCCTACCAGAACGGACCCGAGTTCGAGGCGGGGCTTCGCACGGAAGACAAGACGGCAGCGCGCCTGCTCAAAGATCTCGGCCTCGCCAAATGATCGAACCGGGGACGCAAAGGCAGCGTGATCTGATCACTGGGCTGGGCCTGTCGGCGGCGGCTCTACTCGTGGCGTTCACGGGCGGGCTGGTCACGCCGGCAGGCTGGCTGACGCCGACGCAGTCCCCGTCGATTTTTCCCGCAGCCTGCCTGTTGGGCGTGGCGGCCTGCGGTCTGGTTATCGCGCGCGGCACGACGGCGAGCAGCAATCTCGGCGACGCGCCGATCGGCCTGCGCGCGGTCGGCGTCGGCATCCTGATGGCGATCTACGCCATCGCCTTGCCGTTCGCCGGGCTGATCATATCGACGGTGCTGTTGCTGCTCATTGTCCCGCTCGTGTTCGGTTACCGGAACTGGGCAGTGACGCTTCTCTTTTCGCTCATCCTGATCGGTTCGACCTGGCTCATCTTTATCGTGCTGATGGGCGTCCAGCTGAAACTCTGAGGCAGCGGCATGTTGCACGACTTCGCTCTCGCCGTGACCTCGTTGTTGCAGCCGGCGAGCCTGCTTGCGCTTCTGGTCGGCGTGGTGATCGGTACCATCATCGGCGTGCTGCCCGGGCTTGGACCCAGCATCGCCATCGCACTCGCTGTGCCGTTCACGCTCAACATGAGCATCGGTCCGAGCATCGCGCTGTTGATGGGGCTTTATTGCACGTCGATCTACGGTGGCGCGATTACCGCGATCCTGATCAACGTGCCGGGAACGCCGGCATCCGCTGCGACCTGCTTCGACGGCTACCCGATGGCGCGGCGCGGCGATGCCGACCTCGCGATCGGCGCAGCAACAGTCGCGTCGGCGACGGGTGGCATGCTGTCGCTGCTGATCCTGGGGTTGCTCGCGCCGTTGCTTGCCCGCTTTGCGCTCAATTTCGGGCCGCTGGAAATGTGCTGCGTCGGCCTGTTCGCGCTGTGCTGCGTGGCCTTGATCGAGCGGCGTACCTTGACCAAGGCGCTCGCCGCCGGCCTCATCGGCATCACCATCGCGGCGGTCGGGCAAGACCCGGTGTCCGGCGGCATGCGGCTGACCTTCGATTATTTCCCGCTGTCCGCCGGCATTCCGCTGGTGCCGCTGCTCATGGGCCTGTTCGGCTTCTCGGAGGTCATGATGCGCATGGCCGAGATCGGCACGGGGCAGGGCAATGTGGTCACGCGCGCGGGCTTCCGCTTTCCCTCGTGGGCGTTTTGGAAGGATGCGATGCCGGTGGTCATCAAGTCGTCGTTGATTGGCACCGCGCTCGGCATCCTTCCCGGCGCGGGCCCGACGGCGGCGTCGTTCATTAGCTATGCCGAGGCGAAACGGTCGGCGAAGGACCCGGATAGCTTCGGCAAGGGCAATCCGCATGGCGTGATCGCCTCGGAAACCGCCAACAACGCAGTGACCGGCGGAGCGCTGGTACCATCACTGTCGATCGGCATTCCCGGCGATCCGATCACCGCCATGATGCTGGCGGCGCTGATACTTCAGGGCATCATCCCTGGCCCGCGGCTTTATTCGCAGCACATGGATACGGTTTTTGTCGTGTTGATATCGCTGTTTGTGGCCAACATCGGCATCATCGTGATGGGCGCGCTGGGGGCACCGCTGTGGACGCGCATCCTGAGCATCCCCGAGCCTTTGCTGATGGTCGGCGTCATCGTCATCGCTAGCGTCGGCACCTACGCCACCAACAACTCGCCTTTCGACCTCGTGATCATGGTCGTCGCCGGGTTCCTCGGCTGGGCCCTGCGCGTGCTCGGTTTTCCGTTGGCGCCGTTGATCATCGGCTATGTCCTCGGGCCCATGGTCGAGGTCAATTTCAAGCAGGCGCTGATCGTCTACGCCGACGACCCCTATGTCTTCATCGAGCGGCCCATCGCGACCATTTTGCTGCTGATGACGATCGGCATTCTGCTGTACCCGTGGCTCATCCGCGTGGTGTCGGGGCTGTTCACCCGTAACGGCGGCGGCCAAGCCGGCGACGCGACGCCGCGTCAGTCGCCATAGCGGCCGCGGATCGGCCACGCCGACACGCCGCCGTCCATGACCGCGTGATAGGCCGCGTGCAGGTTCACGGTCGGATCGCAATGGGTGGCGCCGATCATGACGCGGCCGCCGATCTCGGGGCGCGCCGCGCCCGGCGGCACCGCAATCACGCCATGCTCGTCACCTGCGAAACGATAGGTCGCGCCGGCCGGCGCGCCGCGGATGACGACGGGTGGCGGCCCGTTGGTGGCGAGCGCTTTGGTGCCGGCGTCGACGGTTACCTGGTCCGGCCGGTTCACCGAGACCACGCTCGCCAGCACGAACAGGCTGGGCGTGAAATCGAGATCGCGGCCGTCCGCATCCTTGATACGCGCATAATCGGCGTCCATGAACACGTAGGAGCCGACTTGTAGCTCGGTGTACGGCCCCGAGGCGTCGAGGCTATGAGTGCCGGTGCCGCTACCACTGATCATGGCGGGCGGGAGGCCGGCTTCGGCAAGGGCTTTGGCGAAGGCGCGGAGGATCGATGCCGCTTTGTCGGCCGCCGCCTTGCGCTCGGCCGGATCGACCAGGTGCTGGGCGTTGCCGGCGAAGCCCTGGACGCCGGCGAAGGCAAATCGCGCATCCGCGGCGATCATGCGCGCAAGTTCAACTCCGGCGACAAGATCGGTGATGCCGGTGCGCGCCTGCCCGACATCGACGTCGATGGCGACGCCAAACGGGCGGTCGCCGGGTTCGATAGCGGCGCGCAAGCCCTCGAGCTGCGCCGGGTGATCGACCACCATGGTCAGCCCCCCGTCGCGATTGAGGCGGGCGATCCGCGAAAACTTGTCATCGCCCATGACCGGAGAGGTGAGCAACAGGCCACTCATGCCGGCTGCCGCCATCGCCTCCAGTTCCGGCACTGTGGCGCAGCAAATGCCGATGGCGCCGGCACGCAACTGCAGCGCGGCGATGTGCGATGATTTGTGCGTCTTGGCGTGGGGCCGCAGTGCAATGCCGGCGGATCGCGCCACGGCCGCCATGTGCTCGATGTTGCGCAGGAGCGCTTCACAGTCGACCAGCAGGCACGGCGTCGGCAATCCGCGCAGCAACTCGTTGTCAGGCGTGAGCGTCGGCAAGGCTCCCCTCACCGGCAATGTGGCATGATCTCTTCGGCGAACCAGTGGATCTGCTCGATATACTCCTGCTGGCTGTTGACGGCGATGGCCATGGCGGAGCAGTGATCGACGCCCATCGCCTTGAGCTGATGGATCTTGTCGATGATGAGCTGCGGCGAGCCGACCAGATTGCCGGTCACCTGATGCGTGGGGTCGCGCCCGGTGTAGGCGAGCGACTTGCGGTGCGCGACCAGCCCGCTGTTCATGTAGGTTTCTTCCGCCGCCGCATCGGTCTTGCCGATGAGCAGCGAGAATTGCGGCGCGACTTCGACGTCCTTCGGGTCGCGGCCGTTTGCTTCGGCAAGCCGGTGCAGCTCTTTGATGCGTTCGGCAATCTCATGGAACGGCCGCCAGCCGGGCAGCCAGCCGCGCCCGATCTTGGCTGCGCGCTCGATCGCCGCCATGTTGTGCCCGCCGACGTAGAGCGCGAACGGCTTCTGCTTCGGCTTCGGGAACATTTCGAGGTCGGTGAACGAGTAATATTTGCCGTTGAAAGTCGACACCTTGTCGTTGATCAGGGTCTGGAAGGCCTCGAGCCCTTCCATCAGCATGTCGCCGCGATGGGCCTTGGGGTAGCGATGTCCCGCCCAGGCCTCGAATTCCTCGCGATAAGCGCCGAGGCCGACTGCCAGAATCATGCGGCCGCCGGTCATCTGATCGATGGTGGCGACCTGCTTGGCGAGATAGACGGGCTCGCGCATCGGCATCACCAGCAACGAGGTGCCGAGCCTGATCCTGCTGGTGGCTTGTCCAGCCATGGCGAGCGTGATCAGCACGTCGTAGAAGTTCGGCGGCTTCGGGAATATCTCGCGCACGTAATGCTGCGTGGTGATGTGGTCGTTGCCGAACACCGCGTCGTAGCCCAACTGCTCGCACAGCACGGCGTGTTTGATCAGGTCCTGCGGCTCGCAAAATGGGATCGGATAGACGAGGCCTTCGTAACCGGTCGCCAGGCACACCGAGAATTTCATCGCTTGTCACTCCAATCTGTCCGGCAGGCTTGGAAGGGCAGAGGGCTCATACGATCCGGAGCGCGGTGTCCAGGCTCATCAACAATTCGGCGCCGTCCTTGGTGACGCGCACCATGTCCTCGACCTGCAGACCGGCAAAGCCAAGCTCGTAGTAGGGTGTTTCGACGCAGACCACCATGTTCTCCTCAAATACCTCGGTGGTGCTCTCCGCGATATTGGGCGGGTCGTAGCCGTCGACGCCGATGCCGTGGCCGACATGGCTGCGCTTAAAATGGGGAATGCCTTCGCGCCGCACGGTCTCGACGACGTGATTGAACAGGTCCGACACTTTAAGGCCCGGCTTGAGGATGTCGTAGGCGGCCAGCACACCCTTCTCGACGGCGCGATAATATTTCGCGATTTTTGCATCCGGCTCGCCGAGCGCAGCGCCGCGCGACATGTCGGAACGATAGTGCTTGTAGCGGCCGCCGACATCGAAGCGGATCAGGTTGCTGCGCGCGAGCTTGCGGTCGGACGGTTGCACGTTGATCATGGCGCTGCGGGTGCCGAAGCCGATGCAGCCGACCACCGGCGCCGCATCGTTGCGGGCGAGGCTCGCGTTAAAGGCGCGCAGCATCTCGCGCTCGGTCACGCCCTCCCTGGCGACGGCGAGCGCGGCGTCAATCGCTTCCTCGGTGACCTTGGCGGCGCGCTGCAGGATCGCGATCTCACCCGGCGTCTTGATCGAACGCACGCGCTCGAACAGCGAGAACGAACGCACGAAGGTCGCGTCGGGCAACAACGTCTTGAGCTGATCCATGCACTGCGGCGTGACGCCCATCTCGTCGAGGCCGATCTTGCCGCGGGCAAGACCCTTCTCCTTCATGGCGGCGACCAAGGCTTCGACCGAGCCCTTGTAGGCCTGGCTGCCGAACAGTTGCTTCTGCATGCGGTCGGTCGCGTCGAGGGTCGCGGTTGGATCGACGTCGAGTTGGAAATAGCCGTAGCGGCGGATGTCCTTCACCCAGATGTCCTGATCGGCGACCAGATCGAGGATGCCGGAATTGGCGACGACGCAGGGCTGCTCGTCGCCTTTCGGGAACAGCACATAGGCCTGCGGACCGCGGCGCACCCATTGCGACATCGCCCAGAACCCGCTCAGGTAGGTGACGTTTTCGGCACAGGTCGCGATGACGGCGTCGAGGCCGTCACGTCTCATCAATTCACGCAGGCGGGGGACATTGGCGAGCACGGTCACTCCAGCGGTGTTCCGATAATTGGAACGTTGTTTCATTTTAATGTGACCGGCGCGCGGCATTGGTGTCAACTGCATCACAGCGTTTGACACGCATGGGACGCGATGCGACCGTTATCGGAACAGTGTGCCGACTTGTGAAACACGCGCTCCCTTCATTCAGGTGTCGCACGCCGAACGCGATACGGGGCCGACATTGAAGCTGCCTCCGTTCGAATACGCCAGCCCGGAATCAGTTGCCGAAACGATCGCGCTGCTGGTCGCGCATCGCGGCGAAGCACGGCTCATGAGCGGCGGGCAGAGCCTGATGCCGATGCTCGCGTTTCGTCTTGCGTCGCCGTCGCTGATCGTCGATTTGCGGCATGTCGGTGGGCTCGACCGTATCGATATCGACGACGGCGGCGTCACGCTCGGCGCCAAAGTTCGTTGGTGCGATATCGAGAACGACCGGCGACTGAAAACCGCGCATCCGCTGCTCGTCGAAGCGGTCACTCACATCGCCCATTATCAGATCCGAAATCGCGGCACCATCGGCGGCAGTCTCGCGCATGCCGATCCGGCCGCTGAATTGCCGGCGGTCGCGGTTGCCTGCGGCGGGGAAATCGTGGTCGCAGGCCCCTCGGGCGAACGCACCGTTCCGGCCGAGGAGTTTTTTGTCGGCCCCATGCTCACCAGCCTGCATGAGGAGGAGATGATCCTGTCGTTGCGGCTGCCGGCCTGGCCGATGGTGCGGCGCTGGGGCTTCAAGGAGTTTGCGCGGCGGCGCGGCGACTTTGCCTTGGCCGGCGTGGCGCTGTCATATGACGAGGCGAACGGCCGCATCGGCAACCCATGCATCGCGGCCTTCGGTCTCGGCGACGTGCCGCTGCGATTGCGCGACGCCGAAAAGGCGCTCGCGGGGCAGAGTGCGGAGGCCGCGGCGTTCGCGCGCGCCGTCGAGGCCGCCAAGGCGTCGGCCAACCCGCAGAGCGACATCCACGCCGACGCGGATTATCGCCGCGCGCTGCTCGGCACCATGCTTGAACGCGCCTTGCGGCAGGCTGCAGGAGCGGGCAGCGGCGATGGCTGACGCGGCAATCACGATGACCGTGAACGGCAAGGTCACCGCGCTCGAGGTGCTGCCGCGCATGACGCTTGCCGATGCATTGCGCGAGAAGCTGCGGCTCACCGGAACGCATCTCGGCTGCGAGCACGGCGTTTGCGGCGCTTGCTCGGTCATTGTCGATGGGCTCGCGGTGCGCGCCTGCCTGATGCTGGCGGTGCAGGCTGACGGGGCGGACATCGTCACCGTCGAGGGCCTCGCCAAAGGCGATGCGCTTTCGGCGTTGCAGGCGTCGTTCCGCAAGCACCACGCGCTGCAATGCGGCTTCTGCACCCCGGGCATTCTGACCACCATGCACGCGCTGCTCTCCGCCGAGCCCGCGGCCGACGAGGAGCGCATCCGCAACGTGCTGTCGGGCAACATCTGCCGCTGCACCGGCTATCTGCCGATCGTGGAGGCGGTGCTCGAGGCGCGCGCGGCCTTTGGCGCGAAGGAGGCGGCGCAATGAACCGCCCGAATGCCTGGATCGGCAGCGCCATCGAGCGCGTCGAGGATGAGCGTTCCTGCGAGGCCGCGGCTGCTACGTCGGCGACCTTGCGCCGGACGGCCTGTTGCATGCCGCGATCCTGCGCAGCCCGATCGCGCATGGACGGATCCGAGGCATCGATGCGGCAGCGGCGCGCGCCTTGCCGGGCGTGGCCGCGGTCGTTACCGCCGCCGAGATCGGGTCGGTGCCGCGCATTCCGATCCGGCAACACCCGGTGCCGGAGGGTGAGCTCTACCGCCAGCCCGTGATCGCGCACGACAAAGTGCGTTATGTCGGCGAGCCGCTTGCGGTCGTCGTTGCCGACGATCCGGCCGTTGCCGAGGACGCGCTGGCACTGATCGCGCTCGACCTCGAAGAACTCCCGGCAATCGCCGACCGCCACAAGGCGGCGCGCGACGACGTCTTGCTGTTCGAGGCATCCGGCACCAACCGTGCCCGCGTGCTGCAAGCCCGCGCCGGTGACGCCGATGCCGCTTTTGCCACCGCGGATTACCGGCGCCGTGAACGCTTCAGCGTGCAGCGCCACACTGCGCTGCCGATGGAGCCGCGCGGCCTCATGGCCGAATGGGACGGGCAGGTGGGACGCCTGACGCTGCACGGCGCCGCGAAGGTCGCTTTCTTCAATCGCCGCACGCTTGCGGCAATGCTCGGCCTTGCCGAGGCGGCGGTCGAGCTCGTCGAGGTCGATGTCGGCGGCGGCTTCGGCGCGCGCGGCGAGTTCTACCCGGAGGATTTCCTCATCCCGTTTGCCGCCCGCCACGTCGGCGGCCGCGTGCGCTGGATCGAAGACCGCCGCGAGCATCTCATGGCCATGAACCATGCGCGGGAAATGTACGCCGACGTCGAGATCGGCTGCCGGCGCGACGGCACCGTGGTTGGCTTGCGCGGTTCCGTCGATATCGATCTCGGCGCCTATGCACGGACCAACGGCTTCACCACGCCGCGCAACGCCATCCAGTTCATGGCCGGGCCGTATTACGTCCCTAATATCGCCCTCGATGCGGTCGTCTACATTACCAGCAAGACGCCGACCGGCACTTATCGCGGGCCCGGCCGCTTCGAGGCCAATTTCTTCGGCGAACGACTGTTCGATATGGCCGCGCGCGACCTCGGCATCGACGCTGCGGAATTCCGGCGCCGCAATTTGCTGCGCGAGGACCAACTGCCTTATCCGTTGCCCGCGATCCTCGACGTCGATGACGGCGGCAAGACCGAGTGCGATAACGGCGCCTATGCCGAGGTGCTCGATCGCTGCCTCGCCGATTTTGGCTGGGCGCAGAAGATCAAGCGCCAGGGTCGCGTCATCGATGGGCGCTATGTCGGCAGCGCGGTCGGTTGCTTCATCGAGGGCGGCGCCGGCGGTCCGCGCGAGAACGCACGCATGGAGATTGCGGCCGACGGCAGCGTCTCGATCGGTGTCGGCTCGTCGGCGATTGGGCAGGGTCTCGAAACGGTGCTGAGCCAGGTGGCCGCCGATGCGCTCGGCCTGCCGATCGATCAGGTCCGCATCAAGCACGGCTCGACCGCGCTGGTGCGCGAGGGCTTCGGCTCGTTCCATTCGCGCTCGACGGTGATGGGCGGCTCGGCGATCCTCGTCGCAGCGGAAGGCGTTGCTTGCCGAGTTGCGCAACGCGGCCGCGAGCCGGCTTGGTTGGGCGCCGGAGGCGGTGACGATTCGCGACGGGTTTGTCTGCCACGGCGCAACGCGCCTGGCGCTTGCGGAATTCGCGGGGCTTGCGGTCGAGCGCACCTATCACAACACCAAGCACACCTATAGCTATGGCGCTCATGCCGCCGAGGTCGCGGTCGACCCCGGCACAGGGCATGTCGAGATCCTCGACTATGTCACGGTCGAGGACGTCGGCCGCATCGTCAATCCGGCGACGCTCCATGGCCAGGTGCTCGGCGCGGTGGTGCAGGGGCTCGGCAGCGTTTTCCTCGAGCACCTGCAATATGACGAGAACGGCCAACTGCTCACCGGCTCGCTCGCCGACTATCTGCTGCCGACCGTGACCGACGTGCCGCGCATCCGCAGCGTCTCGCTGGAGCTGCGCCGTTGTCCGAACAATCCACTCGGTGCCAAGGGTGCGG
This sequence comes from uncultured Alphaproteobacteria bacterium, assembly GCA_963822035.1. Lineage (GTDB taxonomy): Bacteria > Pseudomonadota > Alphaproteobacteria > Rhizobiales > Xanthobacteraceae > Pseudolabrys. The sequence continues at coordinate 822,785 of CAWGGC010000005.1, forward strand.
GCGAGGGCGGCCTGATCGCGGTCGGCGGCGTGATCGCCAATGCCATTGCGGCGGCCTTGTCCTCGCTCGACGTGCATCCGCGCGATCTTCCTCTATCGCCGCCGCGGCTATGGCGAATAATCGAGGATGCCCGCAGCGCTGCCGGCGACAGCGGGAAGGCAGCATGAGCAGGTTGCCCAGGATCAGTATCCGTCTGCACGGTGGTCTGACGCCGGCGGCTTGCATCGAACTCGCCAAGGCGGCGGACGCGGCGAGCTTTGCCGGCCTGTGGTTTGCCGAGAACGCCTTTGCGCGTGGCATCATGCCGGCGGCCGCGGCCTGCGCGCAGGCAACGCACAGGCTCGCGATCAACGCCGGCGTCTTCAATCCCCACACCCGCCATCCGGTCATGATGGCCATGGAGATCGGTGCGCTCGATGAATTGACGGGCGGGCGGGCGACCCTGAGCGTCGGTTCCGGCATCGCATCCGCCACCGAGAAACTCGGCCTGAGCGCGGCCAAGCCGGTGCCCGCCATGCGCGACACGATCCGGATCGTGCGGGCTCTCTTGAGCGGTGGCGAGATCGACTACCGCGGCAGCGCATTTTCGGCCGCCAAGGTTAAGCTCGACTATACGCCGCGGCCGGACATTCCGATCTATCTTGCCGGCCGGGGCGACCTCACCGTGAAGCTTGCAGGCGAGTTGGCGGACGGCCTTTTGGTCTCCAACATGTGCTCGCTCGGCTTCGCGGAGCGGCTGGCCGCGATGATGCGAGACAGCCGGCGGCAGGCCAAGCGCGACGGCGAGGGCCGCGTGGTCCAATACATGCCTTGCGCCGTCAACCGCAACGCCAAGGACGCGCTGACAAATGCCAAGCGTGCGGTCGGCGCCATGCTGCCGGGTTTCTGGGCGCTCGGCCAGAAATTCGCCGCGGCCAAATCGGCGCTGCTTGACGGCACGGGCATTGCCGAAACGGAATTTGCGGATGCGGCGGCAAGTTTGCGCGCCGGCGGCGATCCCGTCGTTGTGCTCGACGATCGTTACGCCAGGTGCTTCGCGCTTGCCGGAACCCCTGAGGATTGCCGCGCGGCGGCGGAGCGCTATGCCGCGGCCGGCGTCAGCGAGCTCGCGCTGACCTTCAGCGGCCCGACCGCGCTTGACGACATCAACACACTCAGTGAGGCGATTGGTGGCTGACATGGAAAAGACCAGATCCGGAAATCAGTCAGTGGCCCGAGCGCTCGCGATTTTGAACCTGCTGGCGAGCCGCTCCGAGCCGGTCGGTGTGCGCGAGATCGGGCGCCAGCTCGGCCTCGCGCCGAGCATTGCGCAGCGTCTACTCAAGACTTTGGCGAAGTCCGGCTTCCTCGAGCAGACCGGCATCACGATGCGCTACATGATCGGTTACCGCGCCTTTCAGGTCGGCAATGCGTTCGTCGCCCAGAGCAATCTTCACTCGGCGGTGATGCCGGAGCTTTATGCGCTGGCCGATCAACACATTAACGGCTTCCTCGGCGTGCTGCGCGATATGAGCGTGGTCTACCTCGCCACCGTGCCGAGCGGTGGGCCGATCGCGATCAATCACCGTCCCGGCGCGCGCACGCATCTCCACTCGACAGCCATGGGCAAGGCGTTGCTCTCCGACATGCCCGACCATGAAGCACGCGCGCTGCTGATGCAGCAGCCGCTGCCGCGGGTCACAGCTCATACCAAGGTCGGCGTCAACCAGTTGATGACCGAACTCGCGACTGCGCGCCGCATCGGCTACGCGACGAGCGACGAGGAAAACCGTTTGGGCTTTTTCTCGGTCGGCGCGGTCGTGCGCGATGCGAGCGGGTTCGGCGTCGCCGTGATCAGCGGCGCGGTGCCGGCGGCTGGATTGAAGAACCAGGACCGCGCGCGCATCGCGGGCCTCGTGGTGCAGGCGGCGCAGAATGCATCGCGCAAGCTCGGCGCGCCTAATGTGCCCCATGCCCTGAGCCCGATGCCGCAGCGCGGCCCAGCACGGCGGCTTTCGAAACGGAGCGCCGCCAAGCCGCCGAATATTCGCGGCCGCGCAGCTGCGATCTAGGCGAGTGGTTGCCCGAACGTTGGACCGGTCTCAGCCACGGAGCCTAACTGAGAGAATTTTGCGTGGGAAGAGGGCGAGGCGCGACGCCTCTCGGTCGAAAACGACCCCAAGGCGGACAATTATTTGCTAGTCTCGCGGGCCACCAAACGGGTGACGGGTCATAAGTCATGTTGGAAACCGACAAGGTGTTCGCCGGCTCGATTCCGGAAAACTACGACCGCTATATGGTGCCGTTGATTTTCGAGCCGTACGCCGCGGATATTGCACGACGCGCAGCGCGCCTGTCGCCAACCGCCGTTTTGGAAACCGCGGCGGGCAGCGGGGTTGTCACCCGCGCGCTGGCGCCAAGGCTGCCCCAAGGCGCGAGCTATATCGTAACCGACCTCAACCAGCCGATGGTCGACTACGCCGCTTCGCGACAACCTCCCGACAGCCGCATCACATGGCGCCAGGCGGATGCTCTGGCGCTGCCGTTTGAAAACGCGGCCTTCGATCTCGTTTGTTGCCAGTTCGGCGCGATGTTCTTTCCCGACCGCACATCTGGCTACCGCGAAGCAAGGCGAGTCCTGAAGCCCGGAGGACATTTTTTATTCAACGTATGGGATCGCATCGAGGAGAATGCATTTGCGGATGATGTGACGAATGCTCTCGCGAAGATGTTTCCGAACGACCCGCCGCGCTTTCTGGCACGAACGCCGCACGGCTACCACGATACGGCACTGATCCGTAGCGAGCTGGAGGAGGCAGGTTTTTCCCAGGCGTTGGAGCGGTAGTGCCGGCGTCGTTCTGGATCGAGATCAGATCTCTTTCGATCGAGCCGTTTACCGCTTGCTTGTTTTTTCAATTTGATTGAAAGAAGCGGCTGACATTGATAGGCCGTGCCTTGGTTAATCGTCGCTTCTGTATCGCCCCCATGATGGAATGGACCGACCGGCATTGCCGGTTCTTTCATCGTCTGCTGACGCGCCGGGCGCTGATCTACACCGAGATGCTGACCACCGGCGCCGTGCTGCGTGGCCGCCGCGAGCAGTTGCTCGGCTTCGATTCCTCTGAGCATCCGGTGGCGTTGCAGCTCGGCGGCAGTGAGCCGGCGGCGCTCGCGGCCAGTGCGCGCATCGGCGCCGACTTCGGCTACGACGAGATCAACCTCAATGCCGGCTGTCCGTCCGACCGGGTGCAGGACGGCCGCTTCGGCGCCTGCCTGATGGCGGAGCCGGCATTGGTGGCCGATTGCGTTGCGGCGATGAAGGCCGCGCTTTCTATTCCGGTGACGGTGAAATGCCGCATCGGCATTGACGATCAGGATCCCGAAGAATCGCTGTTCACCTTCGCCGCGGCGGTCAGAGCCGCCGGCGCCGATGCGCTCATCGTGCATGCCCGCAAGGCCTGGTTGAAAGGCTTGTCGCCCCGTGAAAACCGCGAAGTGCCGCCGCTTGATTACGCGCTGGTGCGGCGGCTCAAGCGCGCGCATCCTGACTTCGAGGTCATCCTCAACGGCGGCATCGCCTCGGTCGAGCAGGCCACTGCCGAGCTTGCCCAAGTCGAGCCCTGTGTCGATGGCGTGATGATGGGCCGCGCCGCCTATCAAGAGCCGTGGCGGCTGCTCGCGGTCGATCCGCTGCTGTTCGGGCAGCCTGCGCCCTTCGCCAACGCCCGGGAGGTGGGCTCCGCGCTCATGCCCTATATCGAGCGCGAGGTCGCCAAGGGCACGCGCCTCAACGCCATCACCCGGCATGTGCTCGGTCTGTTTCGCGCCGTCCCCGGCGCGCGCGCCTTCCGCCGCCATTTGGCGACAGAGTCGGTCAAGCCCGGCGCCGGCGCGTCCGTCATGGCTGATGCGCTGGCGCTGGTGGTGGACAGGGCCGACGATTTGGCGCACATCGCCGCCTAGCGCATGATCCCGAAAAGTGGGGACCGGTTTTCGGACCAGGTCATGCGCAAATAAAAAGAGTCCTTTCCGCGGCTGGGCTGTCATGCTGCTGGGTTATCCGTTCGCCGAAATCGGCATGCTTGCGCTGTGGATCGCGGGCGCCGGCATTCTGGTCGGTATTCTCGCCGGCCTGTTCGGCATTGGCGGCGGTGCCATCATCGTGCCGGTGCTCTACGAAGTGTTCCGCGTGCTCGGCGTGCCAGAAGACATCCGGCTGCAGCTCTGCATTGGCACATCACTCGCGATCATCATACCGACCACTGTCAGTTCCTATCTCGGCCACAAGAGAAAGGGCGCCGTCATCGCCGACGTCGTGCGCCTGTGGACGCTGCCGGCGGTCGCCGGCGTCGTCATCGGCTCGGTGGCGGCGTCATTTGCGCCGGCGGCGGTGTTCAAGATCGCCTTCGTCATCTTCGCATCGTTCATTGCGACGCGCATGCTGTTTGGCAGCGACCGTTGGAGCCTCGGCACCGAGTTGCCGGGCAAAGGCGTGCTTACGTTTTTCGGCTTCATCACCGGCTTGTTTTCCTCGCTGGTCGGCGTCAGCGGCGGCGCGGTATCGAACGCGGTGCTCACGCTCTACGGCCAGCCGATGCAGCGGGCGGTCGCAACCTCGGCCGGCATCGGCGTGCCGATCACCGTTGCCGGTACTATCGGCTATATGCTCGCCGGCTGGCGCCACATGGCCGAGCTGCCGCCATTGTCGATCGGCTTCGTGTCGCTCATCGGTGTTGTGCTGATGGCGCCGGTATCGACCTTCACCGCGCGTTACGGCGTGCACCTCGCGCACTGGCTGCCGCGGCGCAAGCTCGAGATCGCCTTTGGCTGCTTCCTGGTGCTGGTGGCGCTGCGCTTCCTCGCCACGTTGTTTTAGTCCGCGCTCCCGCGCAGGCGCAGCGTGTCGCCGCGCACCGTCCAGCTTTCCAGCCGGTTCATGAAGCTCATGCCGAGCAGGTTGTGGTTGAGCTCGCCCGCCTGCGCGACCAGCGCCGGCACCGCGTGTTCGGTGAGGCTGCCGACGCGGATGCTGTCGAGCGTCACCGGCGCCGCGCGGGTGCGGCCGTTGGCGGTATCGACCGTCACCGTGTAGTTGAGCACTTCGATGGGGAGGCCCGCCGCCTTGGCCGTGGCCTGCGTCAGCACCACCGAGCTGGCTCCGGTGTCGAGCACCATCGGCACCCGGGCGCCATTGACGCGTGCCGACACCGAGAAGTCGCCGCCGCGTCCGCGCACCACCTCGACCTCGCGGCCGTGGCTCGCGACGTAGCCTGGCGCAAGCTCGGCGAGCACGGTCTCGCCGACGTCGCGCAATTCGAAGCGGTAGCTGTAGCCGACCACTAGCACCAGCCCGAGCACGCCCCAGAACGCCAACGCCTCGATCGCCTTCGACAGGCGTTCGCGATAGAGCGTGAAAGCGATGCCGCCGAGCACGACGGCGATGATCACCTTGATCACCATCGAGCCGTGATCGTGGCGCAGGAAATTGGTGATGCCGTCCTGACCGGTGCTGGCGATCAGCGCGGCGGCCGCGACCACGGCGGCAAACAGCAGCGACCAGGTGAGGCGGCGGCTCATGGCGTCACTCCGTGGTGCTGGGCGTCGGCAACGCCGCGGCAAGCCGCACCGGCAATTCGGCCATGATGCGCCGGCGCTCCTCGGCGCTCATCGCGGCCCAGCGCGCGATCTCGGCGACCGTGCGGCCGCAGCCGAGGCATAGCCTGGAGCGCGCATCGAGCGTGCAGATTTTGACGCAGGGGGTCTCGATCATGGCCGGTTGGTCGCTGGGAATCGTCAGCGAACATAAGCACGGCGGCGGGGAACGCAATCATTGCTGCTCGTTCATGACCGAAGGTCAGGTGCCGGCGCGGAACAGCGGACGCCGCTGCAGCCGCTGCCGTTCTTCCGGCGTCAGCACCGGCTCGCCGGGCGCCGGCTGCGTCGGCGGTGATTGTTCGATCGGCGCCATGCCCGCCACCACGCGCTCCGGCGGGAAAGTAACGACGACCTCGGTGCCGATGCGCAGCTTCGACTTCAGCGAGAAGGTGCCGCCGTGCAGATCGACCAGGCTCTTGGCGATCGGCAGCCCAAGGCCCGCGCCCTGTTCGGCCGATTTGATCGAATTCGAACCCTGGCCGAAGGAGGCGAGCACGATCGGGATTTCCTCCTCCGGAATGCCGGAACCGGTATCCTTCACGCTCATGTATTGTCCGCCGGACGCGGTCCAGCCGACCTTGAGCCAGATTTCGCCGCCTTGCGGCGTGAACTTGATGGCGTTGGACAAGAGGTTGAGGCAGATCTGGCGCAGCGCGCGCTCGTCCGCCCATAGCCGCGGCAGGTCGGGCTCGTACATCTCGTGCAGCGTGATGCCGCGGTTCGAGGCGCGCAGCTTGAGCAAGTGGTGGCAATCCTCGACGATTGCGGTCAGCGATACCGACTCCTCGTTGAGCTCGTAGCGGCCGGCCTCGATGCGCGAGAGGTCGAGAATCTCGTTGATGAGGCCGAGCAGATGCACGCCGGAATTATGGATGTCGGCGGAGTATTCCTTGTAGGCGGGCACCGAGTGCTCGCCGAACACTTCCGTCTTCATCACTTCGGAGAAGCCGAGAATGGCGTTGAGCGGCGTGCGCAGCTCGTGGCTCATTTGCGCGAGGAAGCGCGACTTGGCGATGTTGGCGGCTTCGGCGCGGCGCCGCGCCTCGTCGGAGATGGCCTTGGCTTGCTCGAGCTCGCCGATCAGCGCATCTTTTTCGGCGCGCGCCTCGAGCGTTGCGAGCGTCGTCGAATAGAGCCGGTGCGCGAGCACGGCGAAATAACCCTGCGCCGTCACCGCCATGATGGCGAGAATGTAATTGCGCAGCGAGCCCTGCAAGGCGAAGTCGAGCGCGATCGCGGCGGTCGCCGGGAAGGTTGCGGCAAAAGCCGCCATCGGTAGGCTCGAGGCGAGCATGCTCGACACCGCGACGACCAGCAGCATCACGAACAGCATGAAGGTGCCGGAGCTCTCGTCGACGCCGACCGGATGGATGAGAATGAACATCCAGGCGAGGCCGTAGAACAGGTCGAGCAGGATGAAGCGCAGCCGCCAGGTGCGGGCGGAGACCTCCGCCATCGGCAGCGCCAGGAACTGACGGCACTTGGCGACCACCACGGCATGGATCACCAGCACCGAGGCGGTCCAGGCGCCGGCCGCGACCGCGCCGGTCCACAGGCTTGAGAGGAAGCCGATGGTGGCGACCAGCAGCAGGATCACCAGCGACGCCGACAGCCGGTTTTGTGCGTATTGGCGCAGCAATTCGTAGTCGAAGGCGGGGCGGGTTCCGCTCGACGAGGTCAGCCGGTCGCGCGCCTCGCGCACGTATTGCGCGGCAAGGCGGCGTTTCACCGGAGAGGCCTCCGGCGGTAACGCGGTCAGGTCGGGCTGTTCCCCAGGGACTGGCATCAGGTACGCCGCACGCGGAAATGTCGATGCTGCAACCTCGCCGATAATCCTTAAGACCGTGCTTAAGAGCCGGCTAAAGAGCCTGGTTAAGAAGTCGTTACCGCGGGCTTTGACAGAGCATCGGCGGGCATGTTCGGCTTGCCATTCGTCCACTGGGAAGGGGCTCCCATGAAGCTTTACGACAGCGGCCGCGCGCCGAACCCGCGCCGAACCCGCATTTTCCTTGCCGAAAAGGGCATCAACCTGCCGAGCGAGCAGGTCGACATCATGAAGATGGAGCACAAGCGCCCGGAATATACGGCCATCAACCCGCTGCAACGGATGCCGGCTTTGGTGCTCGACGACGGCACCGTGATTACCGAGTCGATCGCCATTTGCCGCTATTTCGAGGCGCTGCGGCCGGAGCCGCAGCTGTTCGGCGCTGACGCCAAGGAGATCGCCCTGGTCGAGATGTGGAACCGGCGTTGCGAGATCAATTTCATGTTCTCGGTACAGGCGGTTTTCCGCCACCTCCATCCGTCGATGAGGGAGCTCGAAGTGCCGCAACTGCCGGAATGGGCGGAAGCGAACAAGCCGCGTGTCGTCTGGTTCCTCGAGCTGCTCGACCGCGAGCTTGGCAGCCGCGAATTCATCGCCGGCGACCGCTATTCGGTGGCCGACATCACCGCGCTGGTCACCGTCGATTTCATGAAGCCGGCAAGGCTCGCCGTGCCGGAAGGGTGCAACAACGTGAAGCGCTGGCATGCCGCGGTGTCGGCGCGGCCGAGCGCGAGTGCCTAACGTCCGTCATTCCGGGGCGCGGCCGAAGGCCGCGAACCCGGAATCCATAACCCCTGCTGCGGAGTATGGATTCCGGGCCCGCGAGCATCGCTCGCGTCCGGAATGACGCCTGATTCTTCGGATGCGATATGGGACGGAAGAGATGAAGCTTACCGTTGTGGGCTCCGGCGACGCCTTCGGCTCCGGCGGGCGCAGCAACACCTGCTTCTTTCTCGAAACGGCGAAGGCGGCGCTTGCCGTCGACTTCGGCGCATCGGCGCTGCCGGCGCTGAAGGCGAGGGGGATCGATCCCAACCGCATCGATGCCGTGATCCTGTCGCATCTGCATGGCGATCATTTCGGCGGCCTGCCGTTCCTGTTGCTGGACAGCCAGTTTCTGGCGCGCCGCGAGCGGCCTTTGCTGATCGCCGGGCCGCCCGGCACGCGGACGCGGCTCGACGCTGCACTCGAGGTGTTCTTCCCGAAATCGACCGGCACCAAATGGCGCTTTCCTTGGCAGGTCGAGGAGATCGCGCTCGACCGCGAGACGACCGTGCTCGGACATACGATCCGCAGCACCGAGGTCATTCATCAGTCCGGCGCGCCGTCGACGGCGCTTCGCCTGTCCGATGGGCAGCGGTCGTTCGCCTATTCGGGCGACACCGAATGGACCGACGCGCTATTGTCGATCGCGCGCGATGCCGACCTGTTCATGTGCGAATGCTATGCCTATGCCGGCAAGATGACCGGCCACATCAGCTGGGAAATTCTCAAGCCCAGGCTCGCCGAATTGCGCGCGCGCCGCATCATGATGACACACATGAATCCGAGCGTGCTCGCGCGCCTCGACGAGCTTGAGGCCGCCGGCGTGCTGGTTGCCGCCGACGGCCTGACGCTTGAATTCTAGCGTTCGAGCCGCGCCAAGAGGCTCGATGTGTCCCAGCGCTTGCCGCCGATCTGCTGCACCTCGGCATAGAACTGATCGACCAACGCGGTGACCGGCAGCGTTGCGCCGTTCTTGCGCGCTTCGCCGAGACAGATCGACAGATCCTTGCGCATCCAGTCGACGGCGAAGCCGTAGTCGTATTTGCCGGCGGCCATGGTCTTGTAGCGGTTCTCCATCTGCCACGACTGCGCCGCGCCCTTGGAGATGGTGGCGATGACCTTCTCGATGTCGAGCTTCGATTTCTTGGCGAAGTGCAGTGCCTCGGCGAGGCCCTGCACGATGCCGGCGATGCAAATCTGGTTGACCATCTTGGTAAGCTGGCCGGCGCCGGGGTCGCCGATCAGGTTGCAGGCGCGCGCATAGGCGGCGATCACCTTTTCGGCGCGGGCGAACACCGCGGCCTCGCCGCCGCACATCACCGTGAGCACGCCGTTCTCGGCGCCGGCCTGGCCGCCGGATACCGGCGCATCGATGAAGTCGAAGCCGTTCTTTTTCGCCGCGGCGTAAAGCTCGCGCGCGATCTCGGCCGATGCCGTGGTGTGGTCGACGAACACCGTGCCCTTGCCCACGGCCTGAAAGGCACCGTCCGGCCCAAGCGTCACTTCGCGCAAATCGTTGTCGTTGCCGACGCAAGCCATCACGAAATCCTGGCCTTGCGCGGCGGCTTTCGGCGTCGGCGCGGATTTGCCGCCGTATTGCTTGACCCATTTCTCGGCCTTGGCGGCGGTGCGGTTGTAGACGGTCACCTCGTGGCCGCCTTTGTTCTTGAGATGTCCGGCCATGGGGTAACCCATCACGCCCAAGCCCAGAAACGCCACTTTCGCCATCGTTGCTCTCCCTCGACGTCGCTACAGGTCTTGCGCCCGCAGCTTGCTGCAATAAGTTATCGCCCAAGGCTGCGCAACCCACTGGGCTTTCGGAAGCATAGCAATGTCATTGCGCTCCATGGATCACGTTCTGCTGGCAATGCCGGCCAACAGGGAAGCGGAAGCGCGTGCCTTCTACCAGGACCTGCTCGGCATTCCGGAAGTGCGCAAGCCGGACCATCTGGCCAGGCGCGGCGGCTGCTGGTTCGAGCTTGGCACGGTGAAAATACATCTCGGCGTCGAGAAGGAATTTCGCCCGGCGCGCAAGGCGCACCCGGCATTCCTCGTCGAAGACGTGCACGCGCTGACGGCCAAGGTCGCTGCCGCGGGCTATCAGGTCTCGGAAGACGAGCCGTTGGCCGGCTACGAGCGCAAATATATCTACGATCCGTTCGGCAATCGCATCGAATTGATGCAGCGCCTGGACGCGCATTGACCCACCGGCTGCCGCCCGTTAGACCCCGCCCACGACAAGGACACGCCCGATGGCGGTGACGAAAGAACAGATCCTCGCGGCCCTGACGAAGGTGCCGTCGCCGGACGGCGCGCCGCTGCCGGACAGCCGCACGCTGTCCGATGTCGTCGTCAGCGATGGCAAGGTGTTCTTCTCCATCACCGTCGATGCCGCTGCGGTCAAAGCCTGGGAGCCGGTGCGGCAGCGGGCGGAGGCGGCGGTGCGCGCGGTCCCCGGTGTGTCCTCGGCGCTGGTTGCGCTGACCGCGGAACGCGCCGGCGGCGGCGCGGCACGCCCGCAACCGGGGACGACCGGCGGGCGCGGCGCACGGCCGGCGCCACATACACATGCACATCCCGCCGACAATGTGCAGCCCGGCATCCCCGGCGTCGAGGCGGTGATTGCGGTTGCCTCGGGCAAAGGCGGTGTCGGCAAATCGACCACAGCGGTCAATCTCGCACTCGGCCTGCGCGACCTCGGCCTCAAGGTCGGAATCCTCGATGCCGATATCTACGGGCCGTCGCTGCCCAAGTTGCTCGCCATCAAGGAGAAGCCGCAGACCATCGGCGGCACGCGGTTGAAGCCGATCGAGCGCTACGGTCTCACCGTTATGTCGATCGGCTTCCTCATCGACGAAGAGACGCCGATGATTTGGCGCGGGCCGATGGTGATGTCGGCGATCACGCAGATGCTGCGCGAGGTCGAGTGGGGCAAGCTCGACGTCATGGTGGTCGACATGCCGCCCGGCACTGGCGACGCGCAACTCACGATGGCGCAGCAGGTGCCGCTTAAGGGTGCGGTCATCGTGTCGACGCCGCAGGATCTTGCGCTGATCGACGCGCGGCGCGGCATCGCCATGTTCAGGCGCGTCAACGTGCCGGTGCTCGGCATCGTCGAGAACATGAGCTACTTCCTCTGCCCGCACTGCGGCGAGCGCTCCGACATTTTCGGCCATGGCGGCGCGCGACGCGAAGCCGAACGTCTCGGCGTGCCGTTCTTGGGCGAGGTCCCGCTGCACATGACGATCCGCGAAAAATCGGACAGCGGCCTGCCGGTGGTGGCAACCGAGCCCGACGGCGAGCATGCCAAAATCTATCGCGACATCGCCGCCCGCGTGCGCGACCAGCTCAAAGGCGGCGGCCCCGGTCGCGCCGCGCCGAAGATCGTGATCGAAGCGTGATAGAAGAGCTCGGGTAATGTTGGCGCGCAGGAGGTTTCTTTTCGTTGTCGCGCTGTTGGCATTTGCACCGAGCCTGCCGCGCTTCGCGCAGGCGCAGACCGGCGCGCCGCCGGACAAGCCGGAGAGGCTCGCACCCGATCTTGCCTTCGGCCGCTCCATCGCGCTGATCCGCGGCCACCTCTTGACCGGCGAGGAGCTGGTTAGAGCGCGGCGCTGGCAGGACGCCTATCCGCACTTCACGTATCCGACCGAAGAGATTTACGGCGTCATCCGCGAGGAGCTGCGCGGCTATCGCACGCCGCAGTTCGACGGCGCGCTCAAGACGCTCGCCCGCGCGGTGCGCTACCGCAGCGCGGCGCGCTACGACAAGGCCCTGGCCAAGGTCGAGGCCGCGCTTGCCGCCGCCGACGCAGGGCTTAAAGCGCGGCAGCCGGACTGGCCGCAATTCACCGTGGCCGTCGCGGTCGAGGTCTTGAAGGTCGCGGAGGACGAATACGACGACGCCATCGCCGATGGCCGCGTCGCGCATGCAACGGGGTACCGCACGGCACGCGGCTTCGTGCTCGAAGCTGACCGCATGATCGAAGCGGTCGCGCCGCAACTGCCGTCAGGCGATGCGGCCGCGCTCGCTGAAATTCGCCTGCAAGTGTCTAAAATTAAGGCAGCTTTTCCGCAGGCCGCCCCCGACCGGCCGTTAATGGGCGAGGACGCCGTCGAAGACGCGGTATCCAAAATCGAACGGGCATTCCGAAGCTTCGCGGCAGCCCGGCAAATTTGACCAACTACCCGCTTGCGCTTGAGCGGCACTCGCAGCATTGTCCGGCGCCACAGGTGTCAAAGTGGCTTTTGCCGGTTCTGGGTCGCCAAACCTGAATATTAAACGCTGCTTAGGGAGGAGGAATCTCCATGAAACGACGTCAATTCCTGAAGACCGCAGGTATCGGCTTGGCCGCGACGGCGGTCGCCGCACCGGCCATCGCGCAGTCGATGCCGGAGCTGAAATGGCGCATGACCGCGAGCTGGCCGAAGTCGCTCGATACTTTGTTCGGCTCCTGCACCGCCGTTGCGAAATACGTGTCGGAAGCAACCGACAACAAATTCCAGATCCAGACCTTCGCCGCCGGCGAGATCGTTCCGGCGCTGCAGGTACTCGACGCCGTGCAGAACGGCACCGTCGAGATGGGCCATACCGCGATGTACTACTACATCGGCAAGGACCCGACCTGGGCGCTGTTCTGCGCCTTCCCGTTCGGCCTCAATGCCCGCCAGCAGAACGCGTGGTTCTATGAGAACGAAGGCCAGAAGCTGATCGACGACTTCGGCGCCAAGTACAACTCCAAGGCCATTCTCGCCGGCAACACCGGCACGCAGATGGGCGGCTGGTTCCGCAAGGAAATCAACACGGTCGACGATCTCAAGGGCCTGAAATTCCGCATCGGCGGTTGGGCCGGCAAGACGATGGCCAAGCTCGGCGCCGTGCCGCAGCTGATCGGCGGCCCGGACATCTATCCGGCGCTGGAGAAGGGCGTCATCGACGCGGCCGAATGGGTCGGCCCCTACGACGACGAGAAGCTCGGCTTCTACAAGGTCGCTAAGTTCTATTACTATCCGGGTTGGTGGGAAGGCGGCACCACCAACCACATGCTCATCAACTTGGCGAAGTGGAACGATCTGCCGAAGAGCTATCAGGCCATCCTCACGGCGGCCTGCGGCGCCGCCAACGTCGAACAGCAAGGCCGTTACGACGCCCGCAACCCGCAGGCGCTCAAGCGTTTGGTCGCTGGCGGCACCCAGTTGCGGCCGTTCAGCCAGCCGATCATGGAAGCCTGCCTGAAGGCCTCCAACGAGGTGAATGCCGAAGAGTTCGGCGAAAAATCCGCAATACAAGAAGGTGCTGGAGTTCGATTGCGGCGTTCCGCAACGACGAAAACCTGTGGTGGCAGGTCGCCGAATACACCTTCGAAAGCTTCATGATCCGTAGCCGGACCCGGGGCTGATCCCCGAACGGGATAGTTACGAAGCGGGGCCGGCCAAAAAAGCCGGCCCCGACGCTTTTTGGCCGTCCCCAGCCGTCCCTGAGCCGCCCTCTTACAACTTTAGTTGAATGGGTGCACACTGGATTAGCCCGGTGGGCTCCGTCATGCTTTGGGCGATGCCACCGGATCTTAAAAGGTCGGGGCGGCGGGATATCCCGCCAAAAAAACATCAGAGGGAGGGTAACGATGAAACGACGTCAATTCTTGAAAACGGCCGGACTTGGTCTGGCGGCGAGCACGGTGGCCGCGCCGGCCATCGCGCAATCGATGCCGGAGCTGAAATGGCGCCTCACGGCGAGCTGGCCGAAGTCGCTCGACACGCTATTCGGTGGCGCCGACGTCTTCGCCAAGGCCGTTGGCGAGGCGACCGACGGCAAATTCCAGATCCAGACCTTCGCCGCGGGCGAGATCGTGCCGCCGCTGCAGGCTCTCGACGCTGCGTCGAACGCCACGGTCGAGATCGCCCACACCGCGTCCTATTACTATTTCGGCAAAGATCCGACCTTTGCCTACGGAACGTCGGTCGCGTTCGGTCCGAACGCGCGGCTGAACCAGGGCTGGTTCATCAATGGCGGCGGCGGCGACGTGCTCAATGAGTTCTACAAGAAATACAACGTCGTGATGCTGCTCGCCGGAAACACCGGCTGCCAGATGGGCGGCTGGTTCCGCAAGGAGATCAAGAGCGTCAACGACCTCAAGGGCCTCAAATTCCGCATCGGCGGCTTCCCGGGCCGTGTCATCCAGAAGCTTGGCGGCGTGCCGCAGCTGCTCGGCGCTCCCGACATCTATCCCGCGCTGGAGAAGGGCGTCATCGACGCGGCCGAATGGGTCGGCCCCTACGACGACGAGAAGCTCGGCTTCTACAAGGTGGCGAAGTACTACTACACGCCGGGTTGGTGGGAAGGCGGCTCGATGCTCGGCGCCTACATCAACCTCGACAAGTGGAATTCGCTGCCGAAGAACTATCAGGCCATCCTTCGCAGCGCCGCGGCTTACGCCAACCAGTGGATGCTGGCCAAGTACGATGAAGTCAATCCGCCGGCGCTCAAGCGGCTGATCGCCAACGGCACGCAGCTGCGCGCTTTCTCGCCGGAGATCATGGACGCCTGCTGGAAGGCAGCGCAGGAGCTGCACAGCGAGATCGCCAAGACCAATGCAAGCTTCAAGAAGGTCAAGGACTCGATGGAAGCCTTCCAGGGCGCTGCCTATCCCTGGTTCCGCGTCGCCGAGCTCAACTATGACTCGTTCATGATCCGCCACCTCGCGTAGCCGATCGCAAAACGTCGAACAACGAAAAGCCCCGGAGCGCATGCTCCGGGGCTTGTTCTTTGCGCGCCGCCCGGCGCTTGCCGCTACTTCGGCGGCGAGCCGAAATCGAGCGGTGGCGGCAGGTCGACCTGCGGCAATTCGATCTTCACCTTGTTCGGATCGATCGTCGACTGCGCGCCCTTGTAGTGCATCACCATTATCGGGAACATGATGACCAACAGCACCATGAGCACCTGGATGCCGACGAAGGGCACCGCGCCCCAGTAGATCTGCCCGGTGGTCACGCCTTCGGTGCGCTTGCCGGAGACGCGGTCGATGAAGGGTTCGCGCGGCGCGACCGATCGCAAGTAGAACAAGGCGAAACCGAACGGCGGGTGCATGAACGAGGTCTGCATGTTGACGCCGAGAATGACGCCGAACCAGATCAAGTCGATGCCCAGATGCTCGGCCGCCGGACCAAGCAGCGGGATGACGATGAAGGCGAGTTCGAAGAAGTCGAGGAAGAAGGCGAGCACGAACACGAAGGCGTTGACGAAGATGAGGAAGCCGATCTGGCCGCCGGGCAGCGAGGTCAGCATGTTCTCGACCCAGATGTGGCCGCTGACGCCGTAGAAAGTAAGCGAGAACACGCGCGCCCCGACCAGGATGAAGACGACGAAGGCCGAAAGTTTTGCGGTCGATTCCGTCGCCTGACGCACCAAATCCCATGTCAGCCGCCGCTTGGCCCAGCCGAGGATGAGCGCGCCGGTTGCTCCCATTGCGCCGCCTTCGGTCGGCGTGGCGACGCCGATGAAGATCGTGCCCAGTACCAGGAAGATCAACGCCAACGGCGGCACCATGACGAAGATGACCTGCTCGGCGATCCTGGAAATGATGCGGAAACCGGTAGTCTGTTCGATCACCGCGGCAACCGCGGCATAAACGGAGCCGGCGAGAACGGTCTGCGCAAACAGCGCCCATGTGGTGTAGCCGCTGGTCTGAAGCAGGTACGAGGCGATGGCGAGCCCAATCGCGACGGCGATGATGCCGTAGGAGTTTTTGCCGCCGAGGTAGCGCTTCAGCACGACGCAGGCGAAGGCGGCGGTGATGGACACGCCCATGGTCAGCACGACGAAGTCGGCGCCCGCTTTCACATCGGTCTGCTCGATGATGTGGTAGCCGACGATCCCCGACAGCAACACGAGAATCCCGAGCTGCCAGACGCCGCGGCTGCCGCTGTCCTCGCGGAAGCCGACGGCTTCGACCGGCAATCCCGGCGCCGCTTTGGGAGCGAC
Source organism: uncultured Alphaproteobacteria bacterium (assembly GCA_963822035.1). GTDB lineage: Bacteria > Pseudomonadota > Alphaproteobacteria > Rhizobiales > Xanthobacteraceae > Pseudolabrys. The sequence continues at coordinate 838,989 of CAWGGC010000005.1, forward strand.
GATGGTGACGATGAAAACGTAGGCGGCATAAAGCACGGCGAGCACGAGCCCGGGGATAAAGGCGCCCTCGTACATGTCGCCGACCGAGCGGCCGAGCTGATCGGCCATCACGATGAGCACCAGAGACGGCGGAATGATCTGGGCGAGCGTGCCCGATGCCGCGATCACGCCGGTGGCGACGCGCCGGTCATAGCCGTAGCGCAGCATGATCGGCAGCGAGATCAATCCCATGGAAATGACCGACGCCGCGACCACGCCGGTCGTTGCCGCAAGCAGCGCGCCGACGAAGACAACCGCGTAGGCGAGGCCGCCGCGCACCGAGCCGAACAACTGGCCGATGGTGTCGAGCAAGTCCTCCGCCATGCCGGAGCGTTCGAGCACCAGGCCCATGAAAGTGAAGAACGGGATGGCGAGCAGCGTGTCGTTGCTCATCACGCCGTAGATGCGGTCGGGCAGGGCCTGCAGGAAGTCAGGTTGGAACTGGCCGAGCTCGATGCCGATAAAGCCGTAGAACAATCCCACCGCGCCGAGCGAGAAGGCCGCCGGATAGCCGAGCAAGAGGCAGATGACCAGGGAGCCGAACATGATCGGCGCCATGTTGTTAATGAAGAAAGCTTCCATGGTTGTCCCCGCCGCCCCCTTAGTGCTTTTCCATGGCGCTGATCAACTCTTCCGCCTCGACCTCGAGCGAGCTTTTCTGCGCGGCGTGGGGATCGGCCATCAGGCCGCGCATGATGGCGATGCGCTTGACGAGCTCGGACAAGCCCTGAACGAGCATCATCGCGAACGCGATCATGATCAGGCCCTTCGACGGCCATTGCGGCAGGCCGCCGGCGTTCAGCGACTGCTCGTTTTGCCCGTACGAAACCAGGAAGAATGGAACACCGGTCACGATCATCACGATGGTCAGCGGCAGCAGGAAGAAGGCGTGGCCGACGACGTCGATGATGTTTCGCACCTTCATCGGCAACATGTTGTTCACGATGTCGATGCGGATATGTTCGTTGGCGAGCAGCGTCCACGGCGAGCACAGCAGGAAGACGACGCTGAACAGCACCCATTGCAACTCGAGCCACGCGTTCGACGAGGTGTCGAAGACCTTGCGCACGGTGGCGTTCACCGCTGACACCAGGATCGCCGCGACGACGAGCCAAGCCAGCCGCTTGCCGATCCAGGTGGTGACAGCGTCGACGAACCGCGCCGCCGGCAGCAACGACTTCAGGACAGCGTCGAGCGCATCCACCCGATTTCCCCCTCTGCCGCCGGCCGTTCGCGGCCGGCCAATTTTTATTCTTCCGCAACGCCCCACACGTCGGCCTACAGGCCAGCACGCCACTTAATCCGAGGCTACCGCAGGCCGTCAATGGACATTTTGACGGCGGCCATTGGGGTTGCGGGCGCCGAGGCCAGCGCAATGCCGGCCTGACGCGGAACCGAATGCAGGTGCGGAAAATGCGCGGTTTTTGGCCGGGACGGTCAGCCGCCGGTCACGCTCATATGGCGCGCCAACGCCGGGCCGCGGTGGCGCCGATCGATGATGAAATCGTGGCCGCGCGGCTTGTGGGCAATCGCCGCGTCGATCGCGGCGGCGACGGCACCATCGTCGTTCGAGGCGCGCAGCGGCGCGCGCAGGTCGGCGGCGTCCTCCTGGCCGAGGCACATGTAAAGGGTGCCGGTGCAGGTGAGGCGCACGCGATTGCAGCTTTCGCAGAAATTGTGCGTCATCGGCGTGATGAAGCCGAGGCGGCCGCCGGTCTCCTTGACGCGCACATAGCGGGCAGGGCCGCCGGTGCGGTAATCGATGTCCTCGAAGGTGTAACGTTCGGCAAGCCGTGCGCGCACCATCGACAGCGGCAGATATTGGGCGAGCCGCTCCTCGCCGATATCGCCGAGCGGCATCACCTCGATCACGGTCAGATCCATGCCGCGGCCGTGCGCCCATGCGACGAGGCCTGCAAGCTCGTCCTCATTGACATCTTTGAGCGCCACCGCGTTGATCTTGACGCGCAGCCCCGCCGCTTGCGCGGCATCGATGCCCTCGATCACCTTGTCGAGATCGCCCCAGCGGGTGATGGTGCGGAACTTGTCGGCATCGAGCGTGTCGAGCGAGACGTTGATGCGCTCGACGCCGCAGGCCTTGAGGTCGGCGGCGTATTTCGTCAATTGCGAGCCATTGGTGGTGAGCGTGAGTTCCTTAAGCGCGCCGCTGTCGAGGTGACGCGACAGCGACTTCACCAGAAGTCATGATGCCGCGGCGCACCAGCGGCTCGCCGCCGGTCAGCCGCAGCTTGCTCACGCCTTTGCCGATGAAGACGCTGCACAGCCGGTCGAGTTCCTCAAGGCTGAGCAGGTCCGCCTTTGGCAGAAAAGCCATGTGTTCGGCCATGCAATAGACGCAGCGGAAAGTCGCAGCGGTCGGTCACCGAGACGCGCAAGTAAGTAATGGCGCGTTGAAACGGATCGACCAGCGCGCGCTGCCGCGCGTCGGTGCGGTCGAGTTCGGCGACGCTGTCGGTGCTCGCTGTCATGGTTCCGCGGAGTTGCGAGGCTTTGGCGCCTCTATGCTCATCCATATGGGAATTTTGGCCGAGAATGGCCATAGCGTCCAGCAAGACGCAGGGCGGACGAGCGCCTTTTTCACGCCCGCACAAGCGGGCGAGCGGGACTTTACGGGGCGGAAGGCGCGATTAATGCTGCTGTGCGGGCGGGGGAGGTGCCGGCCACGGCGAAGCCGGTTGCTGCGCCGCTGGCGCCGCCATCGGTGTCGAAGCGGGCTTGGCGACGGCGGGCTTGGCCGAGGCGGTCGGTTTCGGCGCCGGCTTTTTCTTCGCCACCGGCTTTTTCTTCGCCACAGGCTTCTTCAGCGGCTTCGGCGGCGGCGGGGCGGCCTCGAGCTCGACCGTCATCGGATTGGGATGCAACGTCGGCGAGCTGCCGACCTGGTTGAGCGGATCGAGCGTCTCGGTGTCGGGGAGATAGCCGTTGAGCGTGAAGGTGACCGTCAGCGGCGTGTCAACCGGCAATGCCAGTGCGCAAGGCGTGCGGCAGGTTTGTCCGCTGGAAACTTTGGCGTCGGCGCCGGACGGATTGGATTCGAAGCGCACAGTGTCCACCACCGGGCCGGGCTTCAAAGCGCTGAGGTTCAGCCAATCCGGAGTCGACGAGCACGCGGCGAGTGCGAACGCCCCGCCGACGATCGCAATGACTCGGTACGCGGTTACTCGGTACATGTCGCGTCGTCCCGCAAAATGCGTGGCCGCACAGGCCACACGCCCCAAAAGTTAAGCGCCAGAATACGGAGTGGGCCGTAATGGCGCAACTGGCCGCGCGCCATTAACCTTACCGCGTTAACCATAATGCGCGAGCAAGCGTCTATCAGCGGAACGCCGACAACGCCGCGATCGCCGCCGGAAGCTGCGAAAAGTGCCCGATGATGCGGTCGGGCGCGTAATCGGCGACCGGCCGATCGCTGTAGCCGAAGTCGACGGCGATCACCGGAACGCCGGCCGCGCGCGCGGTGTGGATGTCGGTTGCGCTATCGCCGATCATGACCGCGCCTTGCATGCTGCCGCCGGCAGCCGCGATGGTGCGGCGCAAGACTTCCGGGTCGGGCTTCTGCATGCCGAACGTATCCTGGCCGCAGATCGCGGCGAAGCGGTCGGCGATGCCGAGCGTCTCGAGCAGCAGCACCGACAGCCGCTCGAGCTTGTTGGTGCAGATGGCAAAGCGTGCGCCGCGTGCACCAAGCTGATCCATAGCTTCCAGGACACCGGGGAAGAGACGAGAGCCGATGGCGATGTGGTCGCTATAGTATGCGATGAAGTCGGCGAACAGCCGGTCAAGCTCGCCGGCCGCAAGCGTGCGGCCCTCGGCTTCCATCCCGCGCGCGATCATCATGCGCGCGCCGCCGCCGATCAGGTTACGCGCAGTTTCGTACGGCACCGGCGGCAGGGCTTCGCGCGCGAAAATGACGTTGAGCGTGTCGACGAGATCGGGAGCGGTATCGACCAAGGTGCCGTCGAGGTCGAAAACGATGGTAGGCGCCGTCATGGCCGGATCGCTAGCCTCGGCCAGCGCACGATGCAAGGCCCGCCGGCGCTAAAATTCGGCTATCATGGCCGGCCGAACAGGGTTAGACGAACCGCAATGGATGCCGAGGCCCAGAAACGCGCTGCCGCCGCACGCGCCGTCGAATTTGTGCGTCCCGGCATGCGCCTCGGGCTCGGCACCGGTTCGACCGCGCGGCATTTCGTCGAACTCGTCGGTGAGCGCGTCCGTGCCGGCCTTGATATCGTCGCGGTGCCGACCTCGCAGGCAACCCGGGCCGACGCCGAGCGCGCAGGGATTCCGCTGACCACGCTCGACGAGACCCCCGAACTCGATCTCACCGTCGATGGCGCCGACGAGATCGCGCCCGACCTCACGCTGATCAAGGGCGGCGGCGGCGCCTTGCTGCGGGAAAAGATCGTTGCTGCCGCCTCCGCGCGCATGGTCGTGATCGCCGATGCTTCGAAATGGGTGGACGTTCTCGGGCGCTTTCCACTGCCGATCGAGGTCGCGCCGTTCGGCTTGACGGCCACCCGGCGGGCGGTCGAAAAGACCGTGGCATCGGTTCGGCCGGGCGCACCGCTCGCGCTGCGGCAGGGCAAAGATGGCCATGCTTTCGTCACGGATGGCGGTCACTGGATTATCGACGCGTCGCTCGGGCGCATCGCCGATCCGGCGGCGCTGGCGCAGGCGCTTTCGGCCATTCCCGGAGTGATGGCGCATGGGCTATTTATAGGCCTCGCGCAGGCGGCCGTTCTGGCCGGACCGGACGGCGTGCGTGTGATCGAGCGGCGATAGGCGATAGGTCTTAATCCAAGGGAGTTTGCGATTATGGGTATTCTTCAGGCAGTCGACCGCACGGCGCGCGGCGCGGCGCTCGCTTTGGCGCTTGTCGCACTGGCGCCGGCCGCTCAGGCCCAGCAGCCTTCCGCCGCCGCGATGGCAAGCGCCAAGCAGTTGATCGTCGCGACCGGCGCCTCCGCCGTGTTCAATCCGCTGATCGCCGGCGTGGTCGAGCAGGCCAAGCTCGTGTTCCTGCAACAGGACCCCGGCCTCGCCAAGGACCTCAACGACATCGCCAATCAGTTGCGCACCGACCTTGCGCCACGCTTTTCCGAGCTGACCAACGAGATGGCGACGCTTTACGCGACCAATTTCACCGACGACGAACTCAAGACGATCCTGGCCTTCTACCAGTCGCCCGCCGGCAAGAAGCTGCTGCTGAAGCAGCCGATGGTGGTCGACGGCAGCATGAAGTTTGCGCAGGACTGGGCGAACAAGCTGTCCGATGAGGTCACCGCCAAGATGCGCGCCGAATTGAAGAAGCGCGGTCATAATCTCTGATGCTCTGGTAGGCCGATGGCGGACAACGACGTCGATCTCTTCGTTATCGGCGCGGGCTCGGGCGGCGTGCGCGCAGCCCGCATCGCCTCGAACCACGGCGCTCGCGTCATGGTCGCGGAGGAGTATCGCGTCGGCGGCACCTGCGTGATCCGCGGCTGCGTGCCGAAGAAGCTTCTGGTCTACGCCTCGCGCTTTGCCGACGAATTCGAGGATGCCGCCGGCTTCGGCTGGACCGTGCGCGAAGCCGACCTTCGACTGGCCGGCCTTGATCGCCAACAAGGACCGCGAGATCGCCCGGCTCGAGGCCGCCTACACCGACGACGCTCGAGCGCAACAAGGTCGAGATCGTGAAAAGCCGCGCGGTGCTCGAGGATGCGCACACCGTGCGCCTGGCGGACGGCAGGCGCGTTCGCGCCGACATGATCCTGATCGCGACCGGCGCCGCGCCTTCCACGGCGCGCGCATCGCCGGCCTCGAACATGTCATCTCCTCGAACGAGGCGTTTCATCTGCCGCAATTGCCCAAGCGCGTCCTGATCCTCGGCGGCGGCTATATCGCGGTCGAGTTCGCCGGCATCTTCAACGGCCTCGGCTCCGAGGTGACGCTGGTCTATCGCGGCGACAAGATCCTGCGCGGCTTCGACGACGACGTGCGCGAGCATCTGCGCAACGAGATGGAGCGCCGCGGCATCAAGATCGTGACCAGGCAGACCGTCGCCGCGGTCGAGAAGGTCGAGCACGGCTACGACGTCGAGCTGTCGGACAACGAGCAGGTCATGGCGCGACCAGGTGATGTTCGCGACCGGCCGCAAGCCGAACGTGCATGGGCTCGGCCTCGAAAGCGTCGGCGTCAACGCTCGACGGCACCGGCGGCATCGAGGTCGACGCCTATTCGCGCACCAGCGTGCCGAACATCTATGCGGTCGGCGACGTCACCAACCGCGTCAACCTGACGCCGGTCGCGATCCGCGAGGGCCACGCCTTCGCCGACACGGTGTTCGGCGGCAAGCCGACCGCGGTCGATCACGCCAACGTGCCGACCGCGGTGTTCGCCGAGCCCGAGGTCGGCGTCGTCGGCCTGACCGAGGCGCAGGCGCGCGAGCGCCTCGCCAAGGTCGACATCTACAAGACCAGCTTCCGGCCGATGAAGGCGACGCTCGCCGGCCGCGACGCGCGCATGTTCATGAAGCTGGTGGTCGACGGCGAGACCGACCGGGTGCTCGGCTGCCATATCGTCGGGCCGGACGCCGGCGAACTGGTCCAGCTCGTCGCCATCGCGGTGAAGATGGGCGCGACCAAGGCCGACTTCGACGCCACCATGGCGGTGCATCCGACCGCGGCCGAGGAACTCGTGACCATGCGCGAGAAGGCCATGAGCTACAGCCGCGCCAGCGCCGCGGAATAGGCGCGACAACCGGTCTGTTTTCCGAAGTTCTGGCATCCTGCCGGCCGCGCGGTCGTGTATAAGCGCGCCGCGAATCGTTGGAGTGTATGTCGTTATGGCCGAGCGTTGGACGCCCGATAGCTGGCGCACGAAGCCGATCCAGCAGGTGCCGGATTATCCGGACCGGCAGGCGCTGGCCGACGTCGAGGAGCAGCTTGCGACCTTTCCGCCGCTGGTTTTTGCCGGCGAGGCGCGCAACCTGAAGAAGCAGCTGGCGCGCGTCGCCGACGGCCAGGCTTTCCTGCTGCAGGGCGGCGATTGCGCCGAAAGCTTCGCCGAGCACGGCGCCGACAACATCCGCGATTTCTTCCGCGTGTTCCTGCAGATGGCGATCGTGCTGACCTATGCCGGCGCGCTTGCCGGTGGTGAAGGTCGGCCGCATCGCCGGCCAGTTCGCCAAGCCGCGCTCCTCGCCGACCGAGAAGCGGGACGGCGTCGAGCTGCCGAGCTATCGCGGCGACATCATCAACGACATCGAGTTCACGCGCGGAAGCGCGCACGCCCGATCCGCGCCGTCAGCTCGAGGCCTATCGCCAGTCGGCGGCGACGCTCAATCTGCTGCGCGCCTTCGCCACCGGCGGCTATGCCAACCTCGAAAACGTCCACCAGTGGATGCTCGGCTCGGTCAAGCGACAGCCCGCAGGCGAAGCGCTACGCAGGAACTCGCCGACCGCATCACCGAAGCGCTCGATTTCATGCGCGCCTGCGGCATCGACCTCCGGAGTGGCATCCGGAGATGCGCACGACCGATTTCTACACCAGCCACGAGGCGCTGCTGCTCGGCTTCGAGCAGGCCATGACCCGCGTCGATTCGACCACCGGCGACTGGTATGCCACCTCCGGCCATATGCTCTGGATCGGCGACCGCACGCGCCAGCCCGACCATGCCCACGTCGAATATGCCGCGGCGTCAAGAATCCGATCGGCCTCAAATGCGGGCCGTCGCTGGAGGCCGACGATCTGATCCGGCTGATCGACATCCTCAATCCGGACAACGAGGCCGGGCCGGCTGACGCTGATCTGCCGCTTCGGCGCCGACAAGGTCGGCGAGAATCTGCCGGCGCTGATCCGCGCGGTCGAGCGCGAGGGCAAGGTCGTGGTCTGGTCGTGCGATCCGATGCACGGCAACACCATCACCTCGGCGAGCGGCTACAAGACGCGGCCGTTCGATCTGCATCCTCACCGAGGTGCGAGGCTTCTTCGAGGTGCATCAGGCCGAGGGCACCTATGCCGGCGGCGTGCATCTCGAGATGACCGGCCAGAACGTCACCGAATGCACCGGCGGCGCGCGCGCGATCACCGACGCCGACCTCAACGACCGCTACCACACGGCCTGCGATCCGCGGCTGAATGCCGAGCAGGCGATCGAACTCGCTTTCCTGCTCGCCGAACTGCTCAAGAAGGAGCGCGGCAGCCGCGCCGTGCCGATGCCGGCGGCGGCCGGGCTTTGAGGCTGCCAGCCATGCTGCGGCGCGCATTGTCGGTTGCGCCGGACCGGCGTTAGATGACCACCATGAGCGCGAGACCGACCGACAAGCTCGCCATCGCCGTCGCCCAGCTCAACTCGACCGTCGGCGATATCGCCGGCAATGCCGAGAAGGTGCGCCAGCGCGCGCATCGAAGCCGCGGCGCAGGGCGCCGATCTCGTGGTCTTCCCCGAGCTGTTCATCGCCGGCTATCCGCCGGAGGATCTCGTGCTCAAGCCGGCGTTCCAGGCCGCCTGCCGCGCGGCGATCGAGGCGCTGGCGCGCGAGACCGCGTCGACCGCGGTCCGGCGCTGCTGGTCGGCACGCCCTGGCTCGAAGCCGGCAAGCTGCTACAACGCCGTGGCGCTGCTCGACGGCGGCGCGATCGCCGCGCTGCGCTTCAAGGTCGATCTGCCGAACTACGGCGTGTTCGACGAGAAGCGCGTGTTCGCGCCGGGGCCGATGCCGGGGCCGGTCGAATTTCCGCGGCGTGCGGCTCGGCCTGCCGATCTGCGAGGACATCTGGGGCGAGGAGGTCGTCGAGTGCCTGGCAGAGACCGGCGCCGAAATGCTGGTCGTGCCGAACGGCTCGCCCTACTGGCGCGACAAGGGCGACGTGCGGCTCAACATCGCGGTCGCCCGCGTTACCGAGCAGGGCCTGCCGATGGTCTACGTCAACCAGGTCGGCGGCCAGGACGAGCTCGTCTTCGACGGCGTTTCGTTCGGGCTGCACGCCGACTGTTCGCTCGCGTTCCAGCTGCGCGCGTTCCAGGAGGCGATCGTCACCACGCACTGGCAGCGGCACGGCGGCACCTGGCGCTGCGACGACGGGCCGATGGTCGGTGGCGGCCGAGGCCGACCGCGCCGATTACGCGGCCTGCGTGCTCGGCCTGCGCGATTACGTCAACAAGAACGGCTTCCCCGGCGTCGTGCTCGGCCTGTCCGGCGGCGTCAACTCCGCGCTCTGCGCGGCGCATGGCGGTCGACGCGCTCGGCGCCGACCGCGTGCGCTGCATGATGCTGCCCTACAAGTTCACCGCGCAGGAATCGCTCGACGATGCCGCGGCCTGCGCCAAGGCGCTCGGCGTGCGCTACGAGATTTTGCCGATCGCCAAGGCGGTGGAGGGCCTCGAAGGCGCGCTGGCGCCGGCGTTCGCCGGGCTGCCGCGCGACGTCACCGAGGAGAACCTGCAGGCGCGCGCGCGCGGCACCATCCTCATGGCGCTGTCCAACAAGTTCGATCTGATGGTGGTGACCACCGGCAACAAGTCGGAGATGTCGGTCGGCTACGCCACGCTCTACGGCGACATGAACGGCGGCTTCAATCCGGTGAAGGACCTCTACAAGACCGAGGTGTTCCGCCTGTCGCGCCTGCGCAACGGCTGGAAGCCGGACGGCGCCATGGGCCCGGACGGCCTGGTGATCCCGGAGAACATCATCACGCGGCCGCCGACGGCGGAATTGCGCGAAAACCAGAAGGACGAGGATTCGCTGCCGCCATACGCGTGCTCGATCCGATCCTCGAGCGGCTGGTCGAGCGCGAGGAGCCGATCTCGACGATCGTCGCCGCCGGCTTCGATCAGGCAACCGTCGTGCGCATCGAGCGCATGCTCAACATCGCCGAATACAAGCGCCGGCAGGCGGCGCCGGGCGTGAAGGTGACGCTGAAGAATTTCGGCCGCGACCGCCGCTATCCGATCACCAACCGGTTCCGCGATCCGGGCACGCCGCTGGCGGCGCCCGATGCTTCGCTCGTTACCGGCAAGCCGGTCAGGAGCGAGCCGGTCGATTTCTAGCGGCCGGATCAGTGCGCGGGCAGGAAGGTCGGACCGACGGTGCGCACGCTGCGCTTGGTCGGGTCGACCGCCACGCCCGGCGCCTGCACCAGCGCCGAATTCGGCGATTGAGGGTTCGCCGCAGGTTTGAGCGGCCTGCCGCTGGCGTCACGCGGCTGCGACAGCCGCTTGGCGTTCTGGTCGGTCACCACCACGTCGCCGGGCTCGACGGTGTCGTCCGGACCGTTCACCTTCAGCGCATCGGCCCAGCTTTCGCCCGGGCGGCGGCAACTGCAGGCAGGGCTCAGCGCCTTGCGATACTGGAACGCCGTCGGCAGCTCGCTGTAGAGGCGGCCGTTGAGCGAGACCGCTTGTGAAACGTCCTCGCCGGGATTGTGATAGGTGTAGAGTTGCGACCTCCGCCGCCGGGCACATGCGCTGGCACGCCGCCTCGTCGTCGTGGAAATGGTCCTGCGTGGTCGAATACGAGATCGGGAAGTAATAGCCGTCGCAGGTTCGCACGCAGATGGTGCGGAAGGTGCTGCCCATCGGTCCCGTCGGGGTGAACGGATTGTTGTTGCCGAACAGGCGGTCGAAGAAGCCGCCCTGCTGGCCGGCAAGCGCGGCCTGCCGGTACTGCTGGCCGCAGCCGTTGTCCGCGAGCTGGATGAGCAGCGAGCGCCGCGCTTCGGCGCGCTGGGTGGTGCCGCCGTTGAGCTGCTCGAGATTGTTGCGCAGGCTTTCGAGTGTCGAGCGCTGCTGATCGATCTGCCGGTTGAGGCCGCTGCACTGCGGCGGCGGCGTGGTGAAGATCGAAAAGAAGCCGGTGCTTTCGCAGCCCATGCGGCGCGCCTGCGCCACGTTCTTGTCGAGGTCGAATTGCTGGCGGTTGAGCGCGTCCTCGGCGCGGTGGATCTGGTCGGCGCGGGTGGGGTCGTCGGTGCCGCGGTCGACGTTGGCAAGCTGCGCTTCCAGCCGCTGGCAGGCTGCGTTCGGCGGCTGAGTCTGCGCCATCGCGCTCGTCGCAGCAGGAAAGCGGCGGTGGCGAATAGCAGCAGAGACTTCATCATGGAGCACTTTACCCCTCAGGGCCAGCCGCGCGAGGCTTCTCGATCAAAACGCTTTTTTCGTCTCGGCGCGCAGATTCCACAGCACGCCGGAAATGATGATCAGGGCACCGAACAGCACGAAGATGTCGAGCTTTTCGTTGTAGAACGCCCATCCCACCACCGCGATCAGCGGAATGCGCAGGAAGTCGAGCGGGACCACCAGAGTCGCATCGCCCGAACGGAAGGCATTACTAAGGCAATAATGCGACGTCATGCCGGCGATGCCGACGCCCAGCGCCGGCACGAGGTCCGTGCCATGCAGGCGGAAGAAGACGGTCGGGTCGCTGCCGATAAGCGACAGCGGAAACTGGATCACCGCCATCCAGAATACGATACCGAAAGTGGTTTCGGTCATGGTCAGCTTCTTGGTGGTGATCATGGTGATGGCGTAGCCGAACGCCGCCATCAGCACCAAAATCGCCGCCGGATTGAAGCCGGCAATGCCGGGCCGCAGGATCACCAGCACGCCGATCAGTCCGAGCACGACCACGCCGGCGCGGCTGACCGTCATTTTCTCCTGCAAGAACCAGACGGCGAGCAGCGCCGTCCACGCCGGCATGGTGAATTCGAGCGAGAACACGGTGGCGAGCGGCAGCATGGTGAGCGCCAGTGCCCAGGCGTATTGCGAGACATAATGCACGGTGTTGCGGAAAAGATTGAGCTTCATGCGCCGCGGCAGCGCGAAGGGCCGCAATTCGGGCCGCACGATCAGCAATACCGCAAGCACCACCAGCGCGACGCCGCTGCGGATCGCCAGAATCTCGAAAATGTTCAGCCCATCGCGCGACAGTTCGCGGATCGACACCGCCATCGCCGAAAACGACAGCAATGCGCCGACCATCCACAGGACGACGCGAGCGAGCTTGTTGTGGGCGGCGTTCAAGTTGTGCCGAGGGCGATTGATGGCGGGAGCGCCGTCTTAGCAGGCCGACGGCGCCGGTGTCACTCGGCGTCCGGCTGGTTGTCCGGCCGCGCCTTGTCGAAGGCCGGCAGCTTCTGGCAGGCGGCGTCGACGGCGACGATCTTCGGGTAGGCCTCCAGCGGCATCTTGAAGCGCCGCGCATTGGCGACCTGCGGCACGAGGCAGATATCGGCGAGCGTCACCTGCGCGCCGCAGGCGTAAGGGGTGGCGGCGAGCATCGGCTCGATGGCGTTAAAGCCCTGCACGATCCAGTGCTGATACCAGGCGTCGATGTCGGGCTGCTCGTGCTTGAGCGTGCGCTTCAGGTACTGCAGCACCCGCAGGTTGTCGATCGGGTGGATGTCGCAGGCGATGACCTGCGCCAGCTCGCGCACATGCGCACGCGCGACCGGATCGCCCGGCAACAGCGGCGGCTGCGGATGCGTCTCGTCGAGATACTCGATGATCGCCAGCGATTGCGTGAGCAGGCCGCCGCCGTCGAGCGCGAGCGTCGGCACCAGCTCCTGCCGGTTGACCGCGCGGTATTCGGACGAGTGCTGCTTGCCACCGTCCTTGGTCAGATGGATCGGGATCATCTCGTAGGGCAGGCCCTTGAGATTGAGCGCGATGCGCACCCGATAGGCGGCGGACGAGCGGAAATAGGTGTAAAGCTTCACGGGGTCCCAGGCTCCCAGCGGACGACGGCCGCCAATCTAGCGGCGGACGGGAGCCTTGGCGAGGTCGGCGGCGAGTTGCGCGGAGCGCACGGTGAGCCGCGTGATCGCCTCGTCGAGCGCGGCGCGGTCGGCAGGGTCGACCGCCTCCATGAGCCGGCGGCCGAAATCGAGCGCGATCGGCGCAATCTCGCGGTACATGTCCTCTCCGGCCGGCGTCAGCGACAGGAAAGCCTCGCGCAGGTCGGCGCGATTGGCGCGCCGGGTGACCAGCTTGCGCTTCTCCAGCAGGGCGACCGCGCGCGACACCTTGGTCTTGTGCATGGTGCTGTGGACGCCGATTGACTTGCCGGTCATCGCGCCGAACTGGCCGAGCGCGGCCAGCACGCGCCATTCCGGAATGCCGATGCGGTAGCGTTCGCTGTAGACGCGCGACAGCGCCTGCGACACCAAAGCGGCGCAGACGGTGAGCCGGTAGGGCATGAATTCTTCGAGCTTGAGCGCGACGGTCTCGCCGTCAGGGACGGCGCCGACTTGCGCACGTTTTGCGCTCTCGACGGTCATGGGCGCGCAGCCGTATCTTCGCGCAAAACGGCTCGTCCCCAGGCCCCTCGCGCATGACGCGAACTTTGGCCGAAGTCGCGGAAAGGTGCAACGGGGGTTGCGCCGGGCGGCGACCGCCAGCCGGAGCGTGCTACCGCGTGCAGATAATGGCGACGATCGAACACTTGCGGCCGCGGCAGGCACCCGATTCGGCGTCCGGGATCGCGCCGGTGATGTCGTCGCGGTCGACCTTGCGGAACGAATTGGCGGCGGCGTAGTCGTGCGACTTGCAATAGGCGTTGGCGGCGAGCTTGCCGCATTTGTCGCCGGATTCGAGGCACCGGTCGACGCCGTAGCCGGAGTTGTTGGCGACGACGAACATGCGCCATTCCGCCTGCACCGGACCGGCAAGGCCCAGAGTCAAGGATGGCCGCAAAGCCGAGAAGGGGTGTACGCATGAACCAGCCCGCGTCACATAAGGCGCTCTTTGCCGGCGCCGCTTGGCAGCGACTTTGGGCAAAAACCGTTAAAGCGCGCTTAACCCTGTCGCGGCGGGCTTTTGCTGGTCTTGACGGGCTTCGCGCAACTCATCATTGTCCGCCCCATGAGCGGCCTGAACCAAAACCACGGCATTTGCCGCGAGATTATTAGCTAGCGCACAACGCTGGCTGCGGCCGTCTTTATCTCCAGTTCGAGAGTTACGAGGACGCCGAGGCCAGCGGGGCCGGGGATGTCTGAGACTTATGGAACTCAAGCTCTACGATACGCTGACGCGGGAGAAGCGGGTGTTCGCCCCGATCGATCCCGTCACATGTCCGCATGTATGTGTGCGGGCCGACGGTCTACGACTTCGCCCATATCGGCAATGCGCGCCCCGTCATCGTGTTCGACGTGCTGTTCCGTCTGCTGCGCCACATCTACGGCGACAGCCACGTCACCTACGTGCGCAACATCACCGACGTCGACGACAAGATCAACGCCCGCGCCGCCGAGCGCGGCATTTCGATCCGGCAATTGACCGAGGAGACCTACGCCAACTTCAAGGCCGACGTCGCCGCGCTCGGCTGCCTGCCGCCGACGGTCGAGCCGCGCGCCACCGAGCACATCGCGCAGATGAAGGCGATCATCGAGCAACTGGTGAAGGCCGGCTGCGCCTATGTCGGCGCAAGACAACGTGCTGTTCCACGTTGCCGCGATGAAGGACTACGGCAAGCTGTCGAAGCGATCGCTCGACGAAATGCTCGCCGGCGCGCGCGTCGAGGTCGCGCCGTACAAGAAAGACCCGATGGACTTCGTGCTGTGGAAGCCGTCGAAGGCGGGCGAGCCCGCCTGGCCGTCGCCCGCCGGCATCACGACGCCCGGCCGTCCGGGCTGGCACATCGAGTGCTCGGCGATGTCCGACTATTGGCTGTGGACCAAAGCCGAGCCGACGCTCTCGGCAGCCGGGTTGGCGCATCCGCATCAATTCGACATCCACGGCGGCGGCATCGATCTGGTGTTTCCGCACCACGAGAACGAGATCGCGCAGTCGCGCTGCGCCTTCCACACGCCGGTGATGGCGAACTACTGGATGCATAACGGCTTCCTGCAGGTCGAAGGCGAGAAGATGAGCAAGAGCCTCGGCAATTTCTTCACCATTCGTGATCTGCTCAAGGATTGGCCGGGCGAAGTGTTGCGCTTCAACATGCTGCGCACGCATTACCGACAGCCGATCGACTGGACCATCAGGGGGCTCGAGGAGAGCATGCAAGGTTCTCGACGGCTGGTACGACCTGACGGGTGATGTGGCGCCGGGGTATTTCTGCGCTGACGCAATGGATGCGTTGGCGGACGATCTCAACACGCCGAAGGCCATTGCCGCGCTGCACGAATTGCGCTTCCGAGGCTGCCAAGGGCGCAAAGGCGGCGGCGGCATGCCTCAAGGCAAGCGGACAGCTCATGGGTTTGATGCAGATGTCAGGTGCAGAATGGAAGGCGCTGAATCAAACATCGGCATCGATCGACGAGAGCAAAGTTATTAGCCTGATCGATGCTCGCAACGCCGCGCGCAAAGCGAAGGACTTCAAAGAATCCGACCGCATCCGCGACGAACTCGCCGCCATGGGCGTCGTGCTCAAGGACTCCAAGGACGGCACCACCTGGGAGATCGCGCGATGACACGCATGACCCTCGGCGTGCGCTCTTCTTCTCCCTCCCCCCTTGAGGGGGAGGGTTGGGGAGGGGGGTACGACACAAGCTCCGCGTTTCGTGAAGTCTACCCCCCTCCCGCCCGCGCTACGCGCGGTCGACCTCCCCCTCAAGGGGAGAGGTGAAGAAAGCGAGGGCGCCATGAACGCGGTCGCCAACCCCAAGCTCGCGCTGCGGCCGATGCTGCCGGACGACGCCGTGCTGCTGCGCAGAAATCTTCCGCGACAGTATCGAGGACCTGACCGGCGACGATTACACCGAGGCGCAGCAGGACGCCTGGGCGTCCATTGCCGACGACGCCAAGGCCTTCGGCGAGAAGCTCGGCAGCCAGTTGACGCTGGTCGCCACGCTTGGCGGCTCGCCGGTCGGCTTTGCCGCGCTCGAGGGCAAGGACAAGATCGACATGCTCTACGTGCATCCGGCGGCGGCCGGGCAGGGCGTCGCCGCCATGCTGATCGATGCGCTGGAGAAACTCGCCGGCGCCCGCGGCGCGGGCAAGCTCACGGTCGATGCCAGCGACACCGCGCGCGGCTTCTTCGAGAAGCGCGGCTACGTCGCGCAGCGGCGCAATTCCGTCACCGTCGGCGACGAATGGCTCGCCAACACCACGCTCAGCAAGCAGCTTGTCAAAGGGAGCGCTTCATGAAGAAGCCCGACACGCCGTTCCCGCGTCACTGGCTCTACTACATCGTGCTCAAATTCGCCGTGCTCGCCGGCGCTGCCGCGCTCGCGTTCTATCTGTTCTACCGGATGGGCTGATGGAGCTGCAGCGTCACCATATCGTCTTCGGCGTCGTCGCGCTTCTGGTCGCGGTCGCGCTCGCGGCCAATTATTACCTGTGGTGAGTTAAGATGGCGAAGGAGCGTCTCTATCTGTTCGACACTACGCGCTTCTTCTCCCTCCCCCCTTGTGGGGGAGGGTTGGGGAGGGGGGTAAGCAGGAGCCTCGCGCGTCGTGAAGCCACCCCCCTCCCGACCGCGCTCGCTTGCGCTCACGCGGTCGACCTCCCCCTCAAGGGGGGAGGTGAAGAAGGGACTCTGTGGCGATGAAAGAACGTCTTTACTTGTTCGACACCACGTTGCGCGACGGCGCGCAGACCAACGGCGTCGACTTCACGCTCGCCGACAAAGAGTTGATCGCACACATGCTCGACGAGCTCGGCATCGACTACGTCGAGGGCGGCTATCCCGGCGCCAATCCGACCGACACCGAATTCTTCGCGCAACCTCACACGTTCAAGACCAAATTCACCGCCTTCGGCATGACGCGCCGCCCCGGCCGCTCGGCCTCCAACGATCCGGGGCTCGCCGCGCTGCTCGAGGCCAAGGCCGCCGCCATCTGCTTCGTCGCCAAGTCGTGGGACTACCACGTACGCGTGGCGCTTGAGACCACGGACGAGGAGAACATCGCCTCGATCCGCGACAGCGTGCGGGCCGCCAGGGCCAAGGGACGCGAGGTACTGCTCGACTGCGAGCATTTCTTCGACGGCTACAAGGCCAACCCGAAATACGCGCTCGCCTGCGCCAAGGCCGCCTACGAGGAAGGCGCGCGCTGGGTGGTCTTGTGCGACACCAATGGCGGCACGCTGCCGCACGAGGTGGAGCAGATCGTCGCGCGAGGTGGTGAAAGCGATCCCCGGCGACCACGTCGGCATCCACGCCCATAACGACACCGAGCAGGCGGTCGCCAATTCCTTCGCCGCGGTGCGCGCCGGCGCCCGGCAAATCCAGGGCACGCTCAACGGCCTCGGCGAGCGCTGCGGCAACGCCAACCTCGTCTCCATCATCCCGACGCTGAAATTAAAGCCGGAATTCGCCGACAAATTCGACATCGGCGTCTCCGACGCGCAGATGAAAAAGCTGGCGCAGGTGTCGCACGCGCTCGACGAGCGGCTCAACCGCGCCTCCGACCGCCATGCGCCCTATGTCGGCGACAGCGCCTTCGCCACCAAGGCCGGCATTCATGCCTCGGCGATCGCCAAGGAGCCTGCGACCTACGAGCACGTCGCGCCCGAAACGGTCGGCAACAAACGCAAGGTGCTGGTGTCGGAGCAGGCCGGCCGCTCCAATGTGCTCGCCGAGCTCGACCGCATCGGCCTCAAGGTCGACAAGGACGATCCGCGCATCACGCGGCTGCTGGAGATCGTCAAGGAGCGCGAGACCATCGGCTACGCTTACGAGACGGCGGATGCCTCATTTGAACTCTTGGCGCGACGCACCCTCGGCACCGTGCCCGATTATTTCGACGTCACGCAATTCGACATCAACGTCGAGCAGCGCGAGAACGCGCTCGGCCAGCGCGTCACCGTCACCATGGCGGTGGTCAAGGTGAAGGTCGGCAACGAGAACATGATCTCGGCGGCGGAGGGCAACGGCCCGGTCAACGCGCTCGATCTTGCGCTGCGCAAGGACCTCGGCAAGTACCAGAAATTCATCGACGGGCTGTCGCTCACCGACTATCGCGTGCGCATCCTCAACGGCGGCACCGAGGCCGTGACCCGCGTGCTGATCGAGAGCGAGGACGAGAACGGCGAGCGCTGGACCACCATCGGTGTCTCGCCCAATATCATCGACGCTTCGTTCCAGGCGCTGATGGATTCGATCGTCTACAAGCTGGTGAAGTCCGGCGCGCCGGCATGAATTCTTCCCTCTCCCCGCTTGCGGGGAGAGGGTGGCGAGCGAAGCGAGCCGGGTGAGGGGGCGGTTCGAATCTCTGGAGCCATAGCCCCTCACCCGACCCGCCTTCGCTAAAGCTTCGGCGGGTCGACCTCTCCCCGCACGCGGGGAGAGGTGAAGGAAAGAGCAATGATCGACCACGTCTCCGTCGCGGTGCGCGATCTCGGCGTCTCGGCGCGTTTCTATCAGACGGTGCTCGGCGCGCTCGGCTTCACGCAACTGGAGACGCGGCCGGCGACCGTTGGCTTCGGCAAGCAATACGCCGAGTTCTGGATCAACCTGCGGCGCGACGCGCGCACGGTGGCGCCGGAGAGCGGCGCCCATGTCTGCTTCCGCGCCCGTACGCCGGAGATGGTCGATGCCTTCCATGCCGCGGCGCTGGCCGCCGGCGGCGCCAGCGACGGCGCACCGGGCTTGCGGCCACAGCACGGCGAGGGCTACTACGCCGCCTTCATCCGCGATCTCGACGGTAACCGCATCGAGGCCGTCAGTTTCGTCAGGCAAAAATAATCGTCATTCCGGGGCGCGAGCGCGTGTCCGCTCGGGCTGTTTGCATGCCGTCATGGCCGGGCTTGTCCCGGCCATCCACGTCTTTGATTTTGCAGGCCCGCAAGGCGTGGATGCCCGCGACAAGCGCGGGCATGACGACTAACGAACTACAGCTTGTCCGGATCGGCCGTGACCATGTCCTTGGCCGCTTCCGGCACCTTCTCCGCGGCCTGCTGCAGCATCGGCAGGATGTCCTCGACGCGGTCGACGACCAGCAGATCGAAATTCAAGTCGCCGCGGATGAATTCGAGCTTCGTCATGTGGTCGAGCAGGGCACAAAGCGGCTGCCAGAAATCCTTGATATTGGCGAGCAGGATCGGCTTCCTGTGGCGGCCGAGCTGAACCCAGGTCATCTGCTCGACGATTTCCTCCAGCGTGCCGACGCCGCCCGGCATGGCGACGAAGGCATCGGCAAGCTCGAACATCTTGCGCTTGCGCTCGTGCATGTCGCGGGTAACGATGAGATTGTGCTCGCCGCGCCGCGCGTGCTCGCGCGCCATCAGGAAGTCGGGAATGATGCCGGTGACCTTGCCGCCGTTCTGGTCGACGGCGTTGGCGACTTCGCCCATCATGCCGGTGGTGCCACCGCCATAAACGAGACCGATGCCGTTCCTGGCGAGGATCGCGCCGAAGGCGCGGGCGGCGTCGACATAGGCCGGGTCGGTGCCCGGCCCGGAGCCGCAATAGACGCAGATATTGCGGATTTTGCTCATTTTATCGGGTCGATTCATGCCCTGCATGTGCAACCGCTTCGCGCCAGCGTCAAGGCCACGCGAGTGGATAGCGGATGGCGCAAGGGTGAAACCCGCGAAGAATCCGCCTATATGAGAGGCCGAACGGCCGGAACCGAATGAGTCATCACCACCATCACCGCACATCCGAGAGCGAGGCATCGGCATCCGCGAATCGTGGTGGGCTCATCCCGACCATCGTCCATCTCTGGCCTTATATCTGGCCGTCCGACCGCCCCGACCTGAAACTGCGCGTGTTCGGCGCACTCTTGCTGCTGCTCGCGGCCAAGTTTGCGACCGTCGCCGTGCCCTTCACCTTCAAGTGGGCAACCGACGCGCTGGCCGGTCACGGCACCGCGCCGGTCTTGGCTTCCGAGTGGCTGGTCTGGGCGGTCTCGGCGCCGGTCGCCATGACCATCGCCTATGGCGGCATGCGCATCCTCATGGCGCTGCTGACGCAATTCCGCGACGGCATCTTCGCCAAGGTGGCGATGCACGCGGTGCGCCGGCTTGCCTACCGCACTTTCGTGCACCTGCACGCCCTGTCGCTGCGCTTCCATCTCGAGCGCAAGACCGGCGGCGTCACCCGCGTGCTCGAGCGCGGGCGGAACGCGATCGAGACCATCGTGCGCATGGTGATCCTGCAGCTGGTGCCGACCATCATCGAGGTCGGCTTCGTCTGCGTCGTGCTGATGTGGCACTTCGACTGGCGCTATGTCGCCGCGATCCTGGCGACGGTTGCGCTCTACATGGGCTACACCTATCGCGCCACCGAATGGCGCATCGGCATCCGCCGCAAGATGAACGACAGCGACACCGACGCCAATATCAAGGCGATCGACTCGCTGCTCAACTACGAGACGGTGAAGTATTTCGGCGCCGAACAGCGCGAGGCCGCGCGCTACGACCGCTCGATGGCGCGCTACGAGGAGGCGAGCGTCAGCGCATATACCTCGCTCGCCGTGCTCAACGCCGGGCAGGCGGTGGTGTTCACGCTTGGCCTCGCCGCGGTGATGGTGCTGTGCGCCTACGAGATCCAGGCCGGCACCAAGACGGTAGGCGATTTCGTGCTGATCAACGCCATGATGATCCAGCTCTATCAACCGCTCAATTTCATGGGCATGGTGTATCGCGAGATCAAGCAGGCGCTAATCGATATCGAGAACATGCTCACCGTGCTGGAGCGCGATCCGGAGGTCAAGGATGCGCCCGGCGCCGTGCCGCTGAAAGTGACGAGCGGCGCCATTCGTTTCGAGAATGTCGTTTTCGCCTACGAGCCGGGGCGGCGCATCCTCAAGGGCATCGATTTCGAGGTGCCGGCCGGCAAGACGGTCGCCGTGGTCGGGCCGTCGGGCGCCGGCAAGTCGACCATCTCGCGGCTCATCTACCGCTTCTACGATCTGATGGGCGGCCGCGTCATGATCGACGGTCAGGATATCAGCAAGGTGACGCAGGCCTCGCTGCGCGCCGCGATCGGCATGGTGCCGCAGGACACCGTGCTGTTCAACGACACCATCCGCTACAACATCCGCTACGGCCGCTGGGAGGCAAGCGACGCCGAGGTCGAGGAGGCCGCGCGCATGGCGCAGATCGACCGGTTTATCCGGCTGGCGCCGAAAGGTTACGACACCGAAGTCGGCGAGCGCGGCTTGAAGCTCTCCGGCGGCGAGAAACAGCGGGTGGCGATCGCCCGCACCATCCTGAAAGGCCCGCCGATCCTCTTGCTCGACGAGGCGACCTCGGCGCTCGACAGCCACACCGAGAAGGAAATCCAGGACGCGCTCGATCGCGTCTCCAAGGGCCGCACCACCTTGGTCATCGCGCACCGGCTTTCCACCATCGTCGGCGCCGACGAGATCATCGTGCTCGACCAGGGCGAGATCGTCGAGCGCGGTACCCACGCCGCGCTGCTCGGCAAAGGCGGGCTCTACGCCAGCATGTGGAACCGGCAGCGCGAAGCCGAGGCAGCGCGCGAGAAGCTGGCGCTCATCGGCGACGAGGACACCGCGCCCAACCGCAATCCGCCGCCGGTCGCCGAGGAGCCCGCGGCGGCCGAACCCATCGATGTGCCGGCCGACGCGGCGGAGTAGGGCGCTGCCTTAATTTGGGCGCTGCGGCGGAGCTATGGGGTGGGAGCTAGCGGCGTTCGGCGGCTTTCTGCTATCCCTTTGACGCGCTGGGCTATCGGGGCGCCGAGGCCTAAATTCAGACAAAATGGGGCCTGGTTGGCGGGTCGGGGTATGAACGAATGAAGTCTCTGTTTCTGCAGGCACCATCTTTCGACGGCTACGACGGCGGCGCCGGCGCGCGTTACCAGATGAAGCGCGAGGTCAAGTCGTTCTGGTATCCGACCTGGCTCGCGCAAGCCGCCGCGATGGTCGACGGCGCCAAGCTGATCGATGCGCCCCCGCACCGGCTCAAGTTCGACGACATTGCCGACGATCTCAAATCGCACGAGCTGATCGTCATCCACACCTCGACGCCGTCGTTCAAGTCGGACTGCAAGACGGCGGAGATGATCAAGGAGATCAACCCGTCCGCGGTCGTCGGCTTCATCGGCGCCAAGGTTGCGGTGCAGCCGAAGGAGAGCCTCGCCGCCTCGCCGGCAGTCGACTTCGTCGCGCGCAACGAATACGAATTCACCATTCAGGAGATAGCGGCCGGTCGCGACTGGAAGGACATCAAGGGCATGTCCTACCGCAACAAGGACGGCGTCATCGTCCACAACGAAGAGCGCGAAATCCTGATGGACATGGACCGGCTGCCGAGCGTGCTGCCGGTCTACAAGCGCAATCTCGACGTCACGAATTACTTCGGCGGCTATCTCAAGCACCCGTACATGTCATGGTACACGGGTCGCGGCTGCAAGTCGCGCTGCACCTTCTGCCTGTGGCCGCAGACCATCGGCGGGCACAAATACCGCGTGCGCTCGGTCGCGACCGTGGTCGAGGAGGTCAAATACCTCCAGCGCGAATTTCCACAGGTGCGCGAAATCTTCTTCGACGACGACACGCTAACCGACAACGTCGAGCGCGTCGAAGCGCTGGCCAAAGAGCTCGGCAAGCTCGGCGTCACCTGGTCGTGCAACGCCAAGGCCAACGTGCCGCGCAAGACGCTCGAGGTCCTCAAGGACAACGGCCTGCGTCTGCTGCTGGTCGGCTACGAGAGCGGCAACCAGAAAATCCTGCACAACATCAAGAAGGGCATGCTGGTCGACGTTGCCCGCCGTTTCGCCAAGGATTGCCACGAACTCGGCATCCTGGTGCACGGCACCTTCATTCTCGGCCTGCCGGGGGAGACGCCCGAGACCATCCAGGAGACGCTCGAGTTCGCCAAGCAGGTCAATCCGCGCACGCTGCAGGTGTCGCTGGCCGCGCCTTATCCCGGCACGTTCCTCTACAATCAGGCCAAGCAGAACGGCTGGTTCGCCGAGGATGTCGACCTCTTGACCGACGACGGCACGCAGATCGCGCCGCTCAATTATCCGAACCTCGGCCACACCGAGATCTTCGAATCGGTCGAGGACTTCTACAAGAAGTTTTACTTCCGTCCGTCCAAGATCGCGGAGATCCTCGGCGAGATGCTGATGTCGCCGGAAATGCTGGTGCGCCGCCTGCGCGAGGGCGTGGAATTCTTCCAGTTCCTGCGCCTGCGCGAGGACCGGATCGTTTAGGCTCGCCGAAACTCTCGCCGGATCGATTGCGCCCGCCATGAAGCTCTGGGCCGTTGCAACGCTGATCGCGGGCATCGCGCTCGCCATTGCGCTTGCCTACTATATCGGCTTTGCCGACGTGCTGCGGGCCGCCGGCGAGATCGGCTGGGGCGGCTTCGCGCTGATCTGCATCGCCGGCATCGGCGTCGAAGTGGTGCTCGCCACCGCCTGGTACGCGCTGATGTCGGCGCACAAGGTGCGCTGGGACGCGCTGCTGTTCGCGCGGCAACTGCGCGACACCGTGAGCGACATTCTGCCCTTCACCGTGGTCGGCGGCATGGTGATTGGCGCCCGCGCCGCCATCCTCGGCGGCGCGCCGGCGCGCTTTGCCTTCGCCGGCATGATGGTCGACGTCACCACCGAACTTGTCGGCCAGATCGCCTTCCTCACGCTTGGCCTGCTGATCGGCATCAACGAGCTGCGCGCCGATCCGACGCTCGCGCCTTACGTCAGCGGCCTGATCGTCACCACGGCGCTGCTGATCCCGATGGCGGCCGCCTTCGTCGTGCTGCAGCGGCGCGGCAGCCGTTTCGCCGAGACGATCGCGGAAAGGCTGCTGCCGCGCGCGGTCAGCCACACCAAGGCCTTTTCCCATGCGCTCGACGGCTTCTACAAGCAGCCGGCTCGCCTGCTGCTGTCCTCGCTCCTGCATCTGGCGGCCTGGATCGCGAGCGGCGCCTGGATTTGGCTCATCATGCGGCTGGTCGGGGCGCCAATGGATATCTTCTCCGCCATCGCCATCGAGAGCCTCGCCGGCGCCCTGCGCAGCGCCACCGCCTTCGTGCCCGCCAACGCCGGCGTGCAGGAGGTGGGCTACGCCGTGCTGGCGCCGGTGTTCGGCGTCGGGCCGGAAATCGGCCTTGCCGTGTCGTTGCTCAAGCGCGCCCGCGACATCGCCATTGGCGTGCCGGTGTTGCTGCTGTGGCAGGCGATCGAGGGCAAGCGCGCTTTCAAGGGGATCGAGGGCGAATAGGCTTTTGCCGCGCCCCGATTTTCGGCTATCTGACCATCGATGTCGATCGCAAATTCCATTCGCCGGCAATTGGTGCCGATCACGCCGGAGGGCTATCCCTTCATCGGCGCCTTCGCGATCGCGAGCCTGGTCTTATTCTGGCTGTGGACGCCGCTCGGCTGGATCGGCACGCTGCTGACGGTCTGGTGCATTTTGTTCTTCCGCGATCCGCCGCGGGTGACGCCGGTGCGCGACGGCCTGGTCGTTGCGCCGGCCGACGGGCGTATCAGCCAGATCACCACGGCGCCGCCGCCGCACGAGCTCGGGCTCGGCGCAACGCCGATGTTGCGCATCTCCATCTTCATGAGCGTGTTTGACTGCCACATCAACCGCAGCCCGGTCACGGGGCGCGTCGAGAAGGTGCTTTATCAGCCCGGCAAGTTCTTCAACGCCGATCTCGACAAAGCGAGCGCCGACAACGAACGCAATTCGCTGGTGATCGCGACAACCGGCGGCCGCGTCGCCGTGGTGCAAATCGCCGGGCTCGTCGCCCGCCGCATCGTCTGCTTCGTGCGCGAAGGCCAGCCGTTAGGCGCCGGCGAGCGCTTCGGCATGATCCGCTTCGGCTCCCGCCTCGACGTTTATCTCCCGGAGGGCACGCCGCCGCTGGTCGCCGTCGGGCAGACCGCAATCGGCGGCGAGACGCCGCTTGCCGACCTGCGCACCGCCGACCCCGGCCGCGCGTTTCGCTCCGGTTAGCGCATGATCCCGAAAAGCATGTCCTCGACCTGATCGGGGATGGGGACCGGTTTTCGGATCGGATCATGCGCAAAGATTAACGCTTCGCTTGCCGCGCCGTGGCGCGGCGGCCGCGAACCGACTATATTGCCGGCATGGTCTTTCAACCGTTCGATCCCACGCAACCGCCGCGCCGCCGCTTCAAGGCGATTCCGGTGCGCACGCTGCTGCCCAACCTGATCACGCTCTTAGCGCTGTGCGCCGGGCTCACCGCCATCCGCATCGCGGTCGAAGGCAAGATGGAGTGGGCGATCGCCGCGATCGTGCTGGCGGCGCTGCTCGACGGCATCGACGGGCGGCTCGCGCGCATGCTCAAGGGCACCTCGCGCTTCGGCGCCGAGCTCGACAGCCTCGCCGACTTCGTCAACTTCGGCGTCGCGCCGGCGCTGATCCTCTATTTCTGGGGCCTGCAGGAGCTGAAATCGGCGGGCTGGATCGTGGCGCTGGTGTTTGCGATCTGCGCGGGGCTACGTCTCGCGCGCTTCAACGTAATGATCGACGATCCGGGCAAACCGGCCTGGGCCGGCAACTTCTTCACCGGCATTCCGGCGCCGGCCGGCGCCATCACGGTGCTGCTGCCGATCTATCTCAATTTCCTCGGGTTGCCCGGCGGCCTCATCGTGGTCTGGTTCACCTTTGTCTACACGCTTGCGATTGCGCTGCTGATGGTGTCGCGGCTGCCGGTGTTCTCGGGCAAGCGCGTCGGCAAGCGCGTACCGCCGGAAATGGTGCTGCCGGTGTTCGTCGTCGTCGTGCTGTTCTTCGCGCTGCTCATCAGCTATCCGTGGGAGGTGTTGAGCGCCGGCACGCTCGCTTATCTCGGCTGCCTGCCGCTCGGCTGGCTGTCCTACCGCAACTATCAGCGCAAGGATGCGGCCGCGGCAGCAAGCGTGATGGCTGACGACGACGCGGTGTTCGCGCCCGGCCATGGGCCCGGGGCCGAGGACCGGCCGACGCGCCTCAACTGACAAAAAATTCAATGCGCGCAACGAGCATCATCGACGCCGGCCACCGGCATAATCGTCCCATCGTCGATACCGTCATCCTCGATTACGCGCAGCGCAGCGCCGGCCAGGTGACGGTGACGAGCGTCAAGGGCGCAGCCGTCGACATCGATCTCCATGGCACGGTGCGGTTGCGCACCGACGATCTGCTGCTGCTCGAGGACGGCAGGCTGGTTGAGGTGGTTGCGGCGCCCGAGCCGCTGATCGAGGCGCGCGCCGCCGATTTGGCTGCGCTGGCGCGGCTCGCCTGGCATCTTGGCGACCGCCACGTGCCGGTGCAGGTGCTGACCAACCGCATCCGCGCCAGGCACGATGCCGGCATCGAAGCGCTGCTCACATCGCTCGGCGCCAAAGTGACACGCATCGACGCGCCATTCGAGCCGGAGGGCGGCGCCTACGAGTTCACACGCGCACGATCACGCGCATGAGCACGGCCATCATCACGACGAAGGCCACGATCACGACCATCACGGGCACGGTCACCACCACGACCACTAGGGCAGCAGGCCCTGCGTGCCGAACGGATAGCCCGGCATGATCTGGTAGGGGTGTTTCCAGCCGGGCAGCGCTTTCATGCGCTCGAGCCAGGCGCCGATCGCCGGATGTTCTTTGGCCATGTCGAAGCCGAATTCCTCCGGCGGGTAGTAGAAATATCCGGTCATTGAGATGTCGGCGATGGTCGGCTGGTTGCCGACCAGAAACGGCGTCTTCTCCAGCCGCTTGTTGACGATCGGCAGCGCGCCGTCGATGCGGCCCTTGAGAAACGTCATGACCGCCGGGTCGGCCGGCTTCGGCGCGAAATTTTTCAAGAACCGATACGGCCCGAGAAAGCCGTTGACCTTCTGGTTGTCGAAGATGATCCAGCGCAGCGCCTCAAGCTCCTCGGCCTCGCCTTGCGGCAGGAATTTGCCGGAGTGCCCGGCGAGATACGTGAGGATGACGCCCGACTGGGAAAGCTTCTTCGTGCCGTGCACCAGCACCGGGGCTTCGCCCATTTCGTTGATGGCCTCGCGGAATTCCGGCATGCGCTGCGGCGCCGTGCCGAAAAAGTCGTACCAGATCGGCTCCCAGTCGGCGCCGATCAGTTGCAGCATCAGCGCGGCGCGGTAGGCGTTGCCCGATTGGGCGAAGCAGTAGAGTTGATAGTCGGCCATGAGATTGTCATCGAAAGGTGCCGAGGGAGAACGGATGATAGGATACTCGGTAGCGACCGCGCCTGTCCCGTTTATCGCACGTCGTCGCCGGCAACGGCGAGGCATTATTTCGATCTTCGACGGACAAAAAGAATAGACGGCCTTGCGGCCGTCTATCGGGATGCCGAGCGATTTGCGTCAGGCGCTGGCGAGCGCAGTGGTGCGGCTGCCGGAGCGGCGGTAAGCGACGAAGCCAAGACCGGCGAATCCGCTCAGCAGCATGAGCCAGGTCGATGGCAGCGGTGTCAGGTTGACCCGTTCGAATTGAAAGTTCGGTCCGAAATAACCGGCGTCATCGGGATACTGATGGGTAGGAAAACCGAGGCCGTTGGAAAAATTCAGAGCCGAAGTCACGTAGCGCACGGCCTCTTTATCAAGGTTCTGCACGGTAGCGTTCTGACCATAGTCATCTTGATTTATGGTTCCCCCGACGACGTAGGTTCCTGCGGTCAGTACCAACGGCGTGATCGAGGCGTAGCGATATCCGTTGAGCAAGGTGCCGCTGTTCCCGTTCCCGAGAGTTGTGCTGACCAGAAGATTCTGGCTCGTGTCCCAGATGCCGATGTCGTGGCTTGACGAAAAGCCGTTAGAACCTTGGTCCCACATGCCGAGGTCGGTCACGCTGATCGCGTTCGCGTGGACCGTAAACACGTAGCCCAACGTAATATCGGCGCCAACAAAATGGATGCCGCCGCCAGTAAAACTGAAGGCGACCGTCGAGGCTTGAGCGACTCCGGTGCCCAGGAAAGCGGCTATAAAAAAAGCCGCCAAACTCGTGACTGACGCGAACATGTTTTTGGGAGACATGATGCACCGCGCTGTTCCGGGCCTAGCGCCCATTGAAAAACGGCAACGCCCCTAAGGTTAGGTTTCCACGGGTGGCATTTGCCGTCAAACAGAAAATGGCTGCGATAAGGCGCGGGGCCTAACGAACATTGTCTTTCATGGCGGCGCGGCGGGCCAGCAGCACGACAAAAAGCACCGCAAAGGTTGCCGCCGCCACCAATGCCCAGGCGTCGTTGATGGCGTCCACCTTGGCCAATTTGTCGACCAGCGCGGCGACCATGGCCTGATTGGCCGGATCGAGCAGCGCAGCCCCGAAGCTCTCCGCCGGAATTCCGACCGCCTTCGCCGTCGCCACGTCGCCGGCCATCAGGCGGTCGGCGATGGCGTGCGCGTGCTCCGGCGCCCGCGTGTAAATCACCGTGTCGATCACGGCGATGCCGATGGCGCCGCCGAGATTGCGCATCAAGTTGAACAGCCCGCTCGCGTCGGCGACGGCCGACTTCGCCAACCGGCCGAGCGCAAGCTCGGTCGGCGGAATGATGCAGAACATGATGGCCGCGCCGCGCAGGACCTGCGGCCAGAACATAGCGGCGAAGTCGGTGGTTCGCGTCTGCCAGGCGCTCAGCGCGAGCCCGGCGGCAAAGAGCAGAAATCCGAATGCGGTCAGGATCCGCTCGTCGATGCGGCGCACCAGCGCCGCGGCAACCGGCGCGACAAGAAGCTGGGCGATGCCCGTGACCAGCATGATCTTGCCGATCTCAAGCGCATCGTGGCCGCGCACATAGGCAAGGAACACCGGCATCAGGTAGACCGAGCCGAACAGGCCCATGCCGAACACGAAGCTGAGCAGGCAGCCGACCGAGAAGTTGCGGTCGCGGAATGTGCGCAGGTCGACGAGAGGCTGACTGGACCGCAGCGTGCGCACGATGAACAGCACGGCGGTCACAACGGACGCGGCGAGCAGCCCGTCAACCAGCGCGGAAGTCCAGCCGCGCTGCGGCGCCTCCTTGATGGCGATTTCCAGCGCGGCAAGCGCCGCCGCAACGAGCGCCAGCGCGATCGCATCGAGACGGCGCAATTCGCGCAGCGCCGGCGCCGCCTTCGGCAGCGTGGCGGCGGCGACGAGTGCAGCGGCAATGCCGGGCACGATATTGATCCGGAACAGCCAGGGCCAGGTGTAGGTGTCGGTGATCCAGCCGCCGACGACCGGTCCGAGCGTCGGCGCCAGCACCGCGAGCATGCCGGCGAAGGTCGCGGCGAGCGTTTGCGACCTTTGCGGAAACAATAGAAACACCGCCGAAAACACCGACGGGATGAGGCTGCCGCCGGCAAAGCCCTGCACGACTCGAAACGCAATGAGCGATGAAAAATCGCCCGCCGACGCGCAGGCGATCGA
The DNA here is from genome assembly GCA_963822035.1 of uncultured Alphaproteobacteria bacterium. Lineage (GTDB taxonomy): Bacteria > Pseudomonadota > Alphaproteobacteria > Rhizobiales > Xanthobacteraceae > Pseudolabrys. The sequence continues at coordinate 868,274 of CAWGGC010000005.1, forward strand.
GGCGAGCGTGAACAGCGACACGGCGCCGACGAACAGCCAGCGCATGGTGAACACGCGCATCAGGAAGCCGGTCAGCGGAATGGAGATGATTTCCGCGATCAGATAGGCGGTCTGGATCCAGCTCATCTGATCTTCCGAGATGGCGAGCGCCTTCTGGATGGTGGGCAGCGACGTGGCGACGACCTGGACGTCGAGGATCGCCATGAACATGCCGAGGCACATGGCGGCAAAGCCGGCCCATACCGAGGCGCCGGCCGGCGCTTGGCTCTCGATCGTGGCGGTCATCGTGTCATTGCGCTCCACCAAGGCTAAACGCCGCGGGACACGGAAAAGTCCCGGCTCCGCTATCGCGCGGTTGACTGATCTTGCGGCTTTTTGCGTGCTCTTGCGCCGCCCGTGCCTTACTGGCCGGGCGCCGGCCGCGTCAGTGTCACCGGCGTGCCGCCGGTCGATGTGCCGCCGAAGAGGCCGTTGGCGAAGACGAGCTGCGCCAGCACTTGCTCGCGGTCGTCGCGGATGGTCAGCGTCTTGTCGGCGAGCGCCCAGCTGCGGCTCAAATAGAACCGCTCCGGGCAGCCGCCTTCGGGCACCAGCGCGCCTTGCCGCACGCCGGGGTCGCCGGAGAAATTGATGCCGCAGGTCGGCGCGTTGGGCGCCGCCAGGATCCAGCGCCCGGTCATCACATCCGTCGAGGTCTGCGACGCCGGCGTCTGCTCGTTGAGGCTGCCGCAAGCGGCGAGGCTGACCGCGCCCATGGCAATAGCCGCGATCCGCCGGCTCCGCATCGCGCGAACCTGCTCACTTCATCGTCGGGATGACGAATTCGGCGCCTTCCTTGGTGCCTGAGGGCCAGCGCGACGTGACCTGCTTGGTCTTGGTGTAGAAGCGGATCGAGTCCGGCCCGTGCTGGTTCAGGTCGCCGAAGCCGGAGCGCTTCCAGCCGCCGAAGGTGTGATAGGCGAGCGGCACCGGAATGGCGAAATTGACGCCGACCATGCCGACCTGGACCTTGCTGACAAAATCGCGCGCGGTATCGCCGTCACGGGTGAAGATGGCGACGCCGTTGCCGTATTCGTGGTCCGACGGCAGCCGCACCGCCTCGTCATAATCTTTGGCGCGCACCACCGACAGCACCGGGCCGAAGATCTCTTCCTTGTAGATCTTCATGTCCGGCTTGACCTCGTCGAACAGACAGCCGCCGATGAAGTTGCCGTTCTCGTAGCCCTGCAGTTTGAAGCCGCGGCCGTCGACCACGAGCTTGGCACCTTCCTTGACGCCGGTGTCGATGTAGCCGCGCACCTTGTCGAGCAGTTGCCGGGTGACCATCGGGCCGTAGTCGGCCTGCGCGTCGGTCGAGGGGCCGATCTTGAGCCCTTCGACGCGCGGCACCAGCTTCTCCATCAGCGCGTCGGCGGTCTTCTTGCCGACCGGTACGGCGACCGAGATCGCCATGCAGCGCTCGCCGGCCGAGCCGTAGCCGGCGCCGATCAGCGCGTCGACCGCCTGGTCCATGTCGGCGTCCGGCATCACGATCATGTGGTTCTTGGCGCCGCCGAAGCATTGTGCGCGTTTGCCGTGCGCGGCGGCGGTCGAATAAATGTACTGCGCGATGTCGGAGGAGCCGACGAAGCCGATGGCCTTGACGCGCGCGTCGGTCAGCAGCGTGTCGACCGCGGCCTTGTCGCCGTTGACGACGTTGAGGATGCCGGGCGGCAGGCCCGCTTCGAGGAACAATTCGGCGATGCGCATCGGCACGCTGGGGTCGCGCTCCGACGGCTTGAGGATGAAGGCGTTGCCGCAGGCGATCGCCGGCGCGCATTTCCACAGCGGGATCATGGCCGGGAAGTTGAACGGCGTGATGCCGGCGACCACGCCGAGCGGCTGGCGGACCGAATAGAGATCGATGCCGGGGCCGCCGCCTTCGGTGTACTCGCCCTTCATCAAATGCGGGATGCCGCAGGCGAACTCGACCACCTCGAGGCCGCGCTGGATATCGCCCTTGGCGTCGGCGAACACCTTGCCGTGCTCGGAGGAGAGCAGGCGGGCAAGATCGTCGTATTCCTTCTGGATCAGCTCGAGGAACTTGAACATCACGCGGGCGCGGCGCTGCGGGTTGGTGGCGGCCCATTCCGGCTGCGCGGCCGCCGCATTGGCGATCGCCGACTCGACCTCGGCCTGGCTTGCCAGCGCCACCTTGGCCTGCACCTCGCCGGTGTTGGGGTTGAACACGTCGCCCATGCGGCCGGACGCGCCCTTGACCCGTTTGCCGCCGACGTAATGGCCGATTTCACGCATGGTTTTTCCTCCGTATTCGACGCCTTGGGCGACGCGATTGGCCTTATTCTGGCAGCTTTCGCGGCGTTTTCCGCGGTTTTTCTTTCACCAGTGGTTAGGCTTTACCGCTGATTAACAGCCTCAGTCTAGGGTCATCGGCAACGGCGGACCGGGCAATTTAGTCCAGTAATCGCGTTGAGTTGGGTGGGGTAAGTCATGGATATCGCGACGGGTCTAGGGCTGCTGGCCGGCGTCGGCGTTGTCAGCGTCGTCATCCTGATGGGTGGCAACCTGGAGATGTTCGTCAGCGAACATGCCTTCATCGTCATCTTCGGCGGCTCGTTCGCTGCCACGCTGATCCGATTTCCTCTTGCCTCGATGATGCACGGGCTGCCGCTCGGCGCCAAATTTGCCTTCACCATGCGCCGCATGTCGCAGCGCGACCTGGTCGACGAGATCGCCGGTCTCGCCGAGATCGCGCGCAAGCAGGGCCCGATCGGCCTCGAGAAGGTCGAGATCGACGATCCGTTCCTCGCCAAGGGCATCCGCTACGTTGCCGACGGCTATGACGGCGACTTCATCCGCGACAATCTCGAGCGCGACCGCGACAACTTCCTCACCCATCTCGACGAGGGTCAGAAGATCTACCGCGCGGTCGGCGATTGCGCGCCGGCCTTCGGCATGATCGGCACGCTGATCGGCATGGTGCAGATGTTCGCCAACATGACCGATCCCTCAAAGCTTGGTCCCTTCATGGCGGGCGCATTGCTCGCGACCTTCTACGGCGCGGCCCTTGCCAACCTGTTCTGCCTGCCGATCGCCGACAAGCTGCACCTCAAGCTGGTCGACGAGGAGATCAACCGCACGCTGATCATCGACGGCATCCTGATGATCCGCGAGGCCAAGAGCCCGACGCTGGTGCGCGAAATGTTGCTCGCCTACCTGCCGGAGAAGCATCGCCACTCCGGTGACGAAGCGGAAGCCGCCGAGATGGCGCCGGCCTGAGCGGGGCGCGGGGACATGGCGCGGCGCAAGGAAGCACATGGCGGCGGTCACGGCTGGTTCGTGACCTTCGCGGACCTCATGGGTCTCTTGGTGTCGTTCTTCGTGATGCTGGTTGCCTTTTCGACCCAGGACCAGGTCAAGCTGCAGGTGGTCGCCGGCTCGATGCGCGACGCCTTCGGCGTGCAGGACAAGGTGCGCTACTCCGGCATCATCGAAACACTCGGCTTGCCGACGCGACCGAGGCTGAAGAACGCCAAGCCGATCGATCCCAAGGACGCCTCCGCCAATCCGACGCCCGACGAGAGCGACAGCAAGCGACAGTACGGTGCAAAGTGGAAGGAGGACCGCAAGTTCGCGCTGGCGGCGGCCTCGCTGCGCCAGGCGTTGCAGGACATGCCGGAAATTACCAAGGAATTCGAAGCACATCATGCTCGAGGAGACCAAACAGGGTCTCAACATCGAGATCGTCGACCAGGACGGACGCTCGATGTTCGCCGAAGGCTCCAAGGAGCCCTATCAGCGCACGCGTGATATCATCAAGGCGATCGCCCCGCAGCTCAAGGCGATGCCCTATCGCGTCTCCATCACCGGCCACACCTCGTCGACCAACGTGCCGCCGGAGCCGGGCTACGGGCCCTGGGAACTCTCGGCCGATCGCGCCAATTCGGTGCGACAAGTTCTGATGGATCAGGGTCTGCCGGGCGGCAACATCTTCATGGTCGCCGGCAAGGCCGACACCGAGCCGCTGTTTCCCGACAATCCTTCGTTGGCGCCCAACCGCCGGGTGACCATCACCCTGATGCGGGAAGAGCCGCCTTTGCCGGCCGATTTCCAGCCCTGAGCGGGCCCGTTTCGGCTTCAGACCTTGATTCCGGTCAATCGCTCGCGCGATAAGCGCGGTATTCTGTATCTGCGCTGCAATGATGGGTAGTAACGTGAACGAGACGGCAGCCATTGGCGCCGGCGCGGAGAAAGTCGCGCCGCCAAGTCTTGTGGCGCTCGCGCTCGGCAGCGTCGGCGTCGTCTACGGCGATATCGGCACCAGCCCGCTTTACGCCTTCCGCGAGGCTGCGATCGCGGCGAGTTCCCATCACCCCGTCGACCGCGCCATCGTGCTGGGCGTGCTGTCGCTCATCGTCTGGGCGCTGATCATCACGGTGACGCTGAAATACGTGCTGATCCTGCTGCGCGCCGACAATAACGGGGAGGGCGGCACGTTGTCGCTGACGGCGCTGGCAAGCCGCGCGCTTGGCCGCCGCACGGCGTTCGTTTTCGTCGTCGGCGTCATCGGCGCCTCGATGTTCCTCGGCGATTCCGTCATCACCCCGGCGATCTCGGTGCTGTCGGCGGTGGAAGGCCTCAAGCTCGCAAGTCCGACCTTCAGCGAAGTGGTGGCGCCGCTTGCCGTTATCATCCTGATCGCGCTGTTTGCGGCGCAGAGCCGCGGCACCGCCAAGGTGGCAGCCATGTTCGGCCCGATCATGGTGATCTGGTTCGTTTCCATCGCGGTTGCCGGCGGCTTGCATATCCGCGACGATCCGCGCGTGCTGTTCGCCATCAATCCGCTCTACGGCGTCGCCTTTTTCTACAATCACGGTGAGGTCGGTTTGGTGACCTTGGGCGCGGTGTTCCTGGTCGTCACCGGCGGCGAGGCGCTTTATGCCGACCTTGGGCATTTCGGGCGCAAGCCGATCCAGAGCGCCTGGCTCTGCCTCGTGCTGCCGGCGCTGCTGATCAATTATTTCGGGCAGGGCGCCAAGGTGCTTGCCGATCCGGCGGCGATCGAGAATCCGTTCTACCGTCTGGTGCCCGACAACATGCTGCTGCCGATGGTGGTGCTAGCCACTGCGGCAACCGTGATCGCCAGCCAAGCGGTCATCACCGGTGCCTATTCGCTGGTGCATCAGGCGATCCAGCTCGGCCTTTTGCCGCGGCTCGCCATCCAGCACACCTCGGCCTCGCATGTCGGGCAAATCTACATCCCGCGGGTCACCATCGCGCTTCTGGTCGGCGTACTGCTGCTGGTCGCCATGTTCCGCACGTCGAGCGCGCTCGCTTCCGCCTACGGTATTGCGGTCGCCACGACCATGGTCGTGGACGGGCTGTTGGGTTTCATCGTCATCTGGAAGCTCTGGCATTGGCCGCTGTGGCGAACCGCGCTCATGATGCTGCCATTGTCGATTGTCGATCTCACCTTCTTCTCCGCCAATTTCCTCAAGCTATTTGAGGGTGCCTGGGCCCCGATCCTGTTCGGCGCTGCCATGGTGCTGACGATCCTCACATGGCGGCGTGGCACCGGCATGCTGATCAAGAAGACCCGTCGCACCGAAGTGCCGATGGATACGCTGTTCCGCAGCCTGGAGAAGAAGCCGCCGCATATCGTGCCTGGCACCGCCGTCTTTCTCACCAGCGATCCGGATTTCGCGCCGACCTCGCTACTGCATAATCTGAAGCACAATAAGATCCTGCATGAGCACAACGTCATCCTCACCGTGCTCACCGCCGACACCCCGCGCGTGCCGGAGGAGGAGCGGGTGCAGATCACGCCGCTGTCGAAGTACTTCTCGCGGGTGGCGTTGAAATTCGGCTACATGGAGCAGCCGAACGTACCCAAGGCGCTCGCGGTTGCGCGCAAGCTCGGCTGGCAATTCGACATCATGTCGACGTCGTTCTTCCTGTCACGGCGCGCGCTCAAGCCGTCGACGCAGTCAGGCATGCCGCGCTGGCAGGACCATTTGTTCATTGCGCTCGCCCGCTCGGCGAGCGACGCCACCGACTTCTTCCAGATTCCGACGGGCCGCGTGGTCGAGGTCGGCACACAAGTGACGATTTGACCAATCGATGGATAAGTATTTGAATTTCCAAGCTAAAATATGAGTCTTTGACGTGGCGCGCGCGCTTGCAACCGCGGCTGTCGCGTTATAAGCCGCGTGCCGCTACTTTTCGCGCTGCAATAGCCAGGCCAGCCCAAATGTCCTCAACAACCGCGGCCGTTCCCGGCGGCTCGATCACGCCGCATGACGGGACCGATCCGCCGATCAAAGCCGGCTTCTGGGCGCTGACGCTCGGCTGCATCGGTGTCGTCTACGGCGACATCGGCACCAGTCCGCTTTATGCGATGCGCGAGTCGGTGCTCGCCGCGGTCGGCCCCGACAAGGCGCCGAGCGAGATCATCGTGTTCGGCATCCTGTCGCTGATCATCTGGGCGCTGCTGTTCGTCGTCACCGCCAAGTACGTGCTGATCCTGCTGCGCGCCGACAACAACGGCGAAGGCGGGACGCTGGCGCTGATGGCGCTTGCCTCGCGTGCGCTCGGCCGCGCCAGCGGCATCGTCATCCTGCTCGGCATCATCAGCGGCGCCTTGTTCTACGGCGACGCCATCATTACGCCGGCGCTGTCGGTGCTGTCGGCCGTCGAGGGCTTGAAGGTGGAAACGCCGGCCTTCGACCCTTACGTCGTTCCGATCACGGTGCTGATCCTGATCGTGTTGTTTGCGGTGCAGTCGCGCGGCACCGCAAGGGTCGCAGCGTTTTTTGGACCGGTGACATTGATCTGGTTTTTCGCGATCGCCGCGGCGGGCATCTGGCAATTGGCGAAGTATCCGGCTGTCCTGCTTGCCTTCAATCCGTATTACGGCATCTATTTCCTGCTGCATCACGGCATCGTTGGCTTCTACACGCTCGGCGCCGTATTTCTGGTCGTTACCGGCTCCGAGGCGCTCTATGCCGATCTCGGCCATTTCGGCCGCGGCCCCATCCGCTTTGCCTGGCTCACCGTGGTGCTGCCAGCGCTGATGCTGAATTACCTGGGGCAGGGCGCGCTGGTACTCACGAATCCGAAAGCGATCGAAAATCCATTCTTCCTGCTTTATCCAAGCTGGGCGCTGTTGCCGATGGTGCTGCTGGCAACTGCGGCGACCGTGATCGCCAGCCAGGCGGTGATCACGGGCGCCTATTCGCTGACGCGCCAGGCGGTGCAGCTTGGCCTGCTGCCGCGGCTGGAAATCCGCCACACCTCGGAATCGCTGTTCGGCCAGATCTACATGCCGCGGGTCAACACGCTGCTGCTCATCGGCGTGCTGCTCTTGGTGGCGCTGTTCCGCTCATCGAGCGCGCTTGCCTCCGCCTACGGCATCGCCGTCACCGGCACTATGGTGGTGACCGCCATGATGGCGGTCGTCGTCATCTGGCGCGTCTGGCGCTGGCCGCTCGTCGCCGCGCTGGCGCTGATGATCCCGTTTTTGTTCGTCGATCTCACCTTCCTCGCCGCCAACCTGCTCAAGGTCGTCGAAGGCGGCTGGATGCCGCTCGCGCTCGGTGCGCTGGTCATGATGGTGATGTACACGTGGCGGCGCGGCAGCCGCCTGCTGTTCGAGAAAACGCGCAGGCAGGAGATGCCGCTGACTTCGCTGGTCACGCGGCTGGAAAAGAAGCCGCCGCAATTCGTGCAGGGCACCGCGGTGTTCTTCACCAGCGACCCCGAATTCGCGCCGACCGCGCTTCTGCACAGCCTCAAGCATTACAAGGTGCTGCACGAGAAAAACGTCATCCTCACCATCGTCTCCGCCGACATGCCGCGCGTGCCCGAGGATGAGCGCGTCGAGATCACGCCGGTGTCGTCGCATTTCTCGCGGGTGGTCCTGCACTTCGGCTTCATGGAGACGCCGAACGTGCCGCGGGCGCTGGCGATCGCGCGCAAGCTCGGCTGGCAGTTCGACATCATGTCGACATCGTTCTTCCTGTCGCGCCGCTCGCTCAAGCCGGCGGCTCATTCCGGCATGCCGCGCTGGCAGGACCGGCTGTTCATCGGGCTCACCCGCTTTGCCAACGACGCCACCGACTATTTCCAGATCCCGACCGGGCGCGTGGTTGAAGTGGGAACCCAGGTGACGATCTGATGCCGCACAATAGGAGTGCGGCGCCGGCAAATTCCGGCTAGAACGGCGGCAACGGAGGCTGCGCCATGGCCGATGAAAGTCCGCGCGCCGGCGAGGTGCAGAATTTGACGGTCGAGGAAGTCGCCCGCGGCTTGACCGAGGGTCGCATGCTGCTGGTCGACGTGCGCGAGCCCAACGAGACCGCGCTCGAGCGCTATCCTGGCGCCGTGATCGTGCCGCTGTCGCGCTTCGATCCCGCCGCCATTCCCGATCCGGAGGGCAAGCAGGTGGTGTTTGCCTGCCGCTCGGGCCGCCGCTCGGTGACGGCTTCGCTCGCGGCGCAGGACCAGGGCTACCCGTACACCGCCCATCTTGCCGGCGGCATTCTCGCCTGGAAAGCGGCCGGGTTGCCGACCGAAACCTGACGCTCAGCTCCGCGCCGCGTCCTCCGGCCGCCAGCGCCGGTGCAGCCATAGCCACTGCTCCGGATGCTCGCGCACCCAGCCCTCGATCACGGTGGTGACGGTCTGCATGGTGCCGGCGATATCGACATTGCCGTTGGCGTCGCGCACCGGCGCGATGGCGTCGGTGATTTCCGGACGCAGGCGGTTGCCCGGCAGGCGGATCACGCGGACGCCGTGGATCGGGCAGTCGAAATGCTGCGCGAGGCGGGCGAGGAGCGGGTTGGCGGTGGTGCGGCGGCCGAAGAACGTGACCTCGACGCCGCGAACATAATATTGGTCGACAAGCATGCCAACATGGGCGCCCCGCTCCAGCGCCTTGGCGATTTTTACAGGCGCGTCGAGCCCGGTTGCGATGAGTTCGCCCATGCTGGCGGCACGCGTCTGGCGCAGCCAGCGGTCGATGCTGGCGATGTTGGGCCGCCGATAAAGCACGGCGCTGTCGAGACCGTATTTGGCGGCGGTGAGAGCCGGCAGTTCCCAATTGGCAAGGTGCGCGGCGAAGACGAGCGCTGGCTTGCCGTCCGCGGCGAGTTGCTTGAACAATTCGATATCGCGCTGGGTAAGCTCGATGCGGCCGCGCCGGTCTGGGTGCTCGGCGTCGTAGTCCCACAATCGGTCGAGATGCGCGAACTCGGCGCCGACGCGACCAAGATTATCCCAGACGCCCAACAGGATCGCGTCGATTTCGGCGGCGGATTTTTCCGGGAAGACGGCGGCCAAGTTGGCGCGGCCCAATTTGTGTTCCGGCAGCAACGGCCCAAGTCTGCGCATGATCAAGCCGCCAAAGTCGGCCAGGCGATCGGGATTGGTATGACGTAAAATCTTGAGCAAGCCGATCGCCAGCACGCCCTTGAGCTCATCCAGCGCGCGGCTCAAGCGGCGGCGTAGGCGTCGGGTGGCGCGCCTGACGGCGTTGGGCATCAGAAGTTCACAATCACCTTGCCGAACACCTGGCGGCTTTCCAGCCGCGCGAGCCCGCGCTCGAATTCGGCAAGCGGCACTTCGGTATCGATAACGGGGGTCATGCCGGCGGCCATCTTGGACAGGCTGTCGCGGATGTTGATCATCGAGCAGCCGAACGAGCCGAAAATCTTGTACTGCTGCTGGAACAGCTGCATCAGATTGATGGTGACGGTCGGGCCCGCGGTCGAGCCGCAGGTGACGAGCCGGCCGCCGCGCTTGAGGCAAAACAGCGAGGCGTTGAAGCCTTCGCCGCCGACATGCTCGAACACCACGTCGACGCCTTTCTTGTTGGTGATCTTGCGCGTCACGCCCTCGAAGCGCTCGGTCTTGTAGTTGATGACATGGTCGGCGCCCAAGGCCTTGGCCTTTTCCGCCTTGGCGTCGTCGCCGACGGTGGTGATGACGGTGCAGCCGACCGCCTTGGCCATCTTGATCGCGGCGGAACCGATGCCGGAGCCGCCGGCATGCACCAAGATGGTCTCGCCCGGTTTCAACTTGGCATTGTCGAACAACATGTGCTCGACGGTGCCGAAGCCGATCGGCGCGCAGGCGGCGTCGCGCGACGACACGCCCTCGGGCACGGCAACGATGAGTCGCGCCGGCATGTTGATGAGATCGCGGGCAAAGCCGTCGAGGTGGAAGCCTCTGATGCCGCCGACGTTCTCGCACAAATTGTCGCGGCCCTCGCGGCAGGCGGGACAATGGCCGCAGGTCATCGGCGCCGTACATCACCACTTTATTGCCGACTTTGAGATCGGTGACGCCCGCGCCCAGCCCGGCGATCTCGCCCGAGGCTTCGACGCCGACGATCAGCGGCAGCTTGCGCTTCGCGAAGGCCATGCCGCGGAAACCCCACAGGTCGAGGTGATTGAGCGCGACCGCCTTGACGCGCACCTGCACCTCGCCGGCGCCGGGTGGCGGCGGCGCGGGCATGCCGGTGAGCTCGAGCTTGCGCTCGGCGATCAGGGTCAGAGCGCGCATGTCACTGTCCGCGCATGATCTTGTCCGAAAACCGGTTCCCACTTTTCGGGATCATGCGCAAGGAGCAGGCCAGTCAGGCCGGCTCCAGACCCATCACCAGCGACACGTTCTGGCCGCCGAAGCCGAAGGAGTTGGAGATGGCGTGGGCGATCCTGGCGTCGCGCGCCTTGTTCGGCACCACGTCGAGCGGGATCGAGGGGTCGGGCACATCGTAATTGATGGTCGGCGGGATGCGCTGGTGCTGCAAGGTGAGCAGCGAGAACACCGCCTCGACCGCGCCGGCCGCCGACAACGTATGGCCGATCATCGATTTGTTCGACGAGATCGGCACCCCCTTCATGCGCTCGCCGAGCACGGTGGAGACGCCGAGATACTCCATCTTGTCGTTTTCCGGCGTGCCGGTGCCGTGGGCGTTGACGTAGTCGATGTCGGCTGGGGTGAGGCCGGCATCCTTGATGGCGTTGGCGATGCAGCCGATGATCGGCTTGCCGTCGGGGCTCGATCGGGTGCGGTGGAAGGCATCGGCCATCTCGCCCGCGCCTTCGAGCACGCCGATGATCCTGGCGCCGCGCGCCCTGGCGGCGTCGTAGCTTTCCAGCACCAGCGCACCGGCGCCCTCGGCCATGACGAAGCCGTCGCGGTTCTTGGCGAACGGCTTGGCGGCGGCCTGCGGCTGGTCATTGGTGGTGGAGAGCGCCGAGAGCAGCGAGAAGCGGATCACCGCTTCGGGATTGATCGAGCCGTCGGTGCCGATGCAGAGCGCCGCGTCGGTCTCGCCGCGGCGGATCGCCTCGATGCCGAGCTGGATCGCGCTTGCGCCAGAGGCGCAAGCCGTCGACAACGAGATCGGCGAGCCCTTGGTGCCGAAAGTGTCGGCGAGATGGTTGGCGACCGAGCCGAACAGGAAGCGGCGGTGATAATCGGGAAACTCGCCGCTCGCCCGCAGCAGATCGCTGTAAGTGACCTTGTCGTTGGCGCCGGAACGGGCGCCGATTTCGACGCGCTGCGGCCATTCGATCTCGATCGGCGGCACCGCGAGGAACAGGGGGCCGGGAAAGTCGCCGCTGGCACCAATGCCGGATTCGCCGATCGCTTCCTCGGCGGCAAGCTCGGCGAAGCGCTCGGCAAGCGTAGCGGAGCAGTTCTGGGCGCCGAGAAAATCGACGGTGCCGGCGATGCGCGTCTTCAGGCCGTCGACCGGGAAGCGGGTGATGGCGCGGATGCCGGATTCGCCGGCGGTGAGCTTGGCCCAGTTGTCGGTCTTGCCGGCGCCCAGTGAGGTGACCACGCCGAGCCCGGTCACCACCACGATGGGCCGGCCGGCCTTGTCCTTGGTCGTCGACGGCATATCGGCTCTCCTTTTAGTGGACCCGCTCGACCAGCGCGAGGCCTTCGCCCCGCCAGTGGCCGACGCCGGTCACCACAACTTGCTGCAACTCCCCGCTCATCGGCCGCTCCAGGCCCGTCGCGTCATGTGGCGGAAACAGGCTACCATGACTGATCGCTATCGCCGCCAGCGCCACATTCATTGGAAATTGCGGCTCCAACCCGTGACCGAGATATGAGCCGGTGGCACGGACGGCAAGGTCGCCATGCGCCTCCAGAAAGGCCCGTTCTTCAGCGGTCGCTGGGGCGGCGCCGGTGGCGCCGGACATAAAGGCGGCGTGGGCAGGGTCGAGGCGCTCTTTGAGTCTGTCCCAGAGGTGGTCGAGCTCGCGGGCGATGTCGCCGGGTTCGCGCCGCGCGTGGCCGGAGACGACGGCGCCGAGGCGGGCGAGCGGCTTGGCGCCACGTTTCTCGGCATAGTCGCGCGCCTCGATGACCAGGAAGGCGCCGAGCGAGCCGAGGGCAAAGCCCGGCTGGCTGCCGCGCTCCCAGACGGGAGCAAACCGGTCCTTCAGATTGAAGCCGCCGAATTCGTACAGCATCAGCAGATCGGGGCGCTCGCCGTTGTGCGCGCCGCCGACCAGCGCGATGTCGCTTTGCCCGGAGGCAATACGCGAAAGCGCAACCCGCACCGCGTCGATGCCGGCGGCTTCCTCGCCCATGAACGTGCGCGAGGAGCCGGTGACGCCATGGACGATGGAGATATTTCCCGCCAGCAGATTGGAGAGCTGCGCCAGAAACAAGGTCGGGCGCAGGTCGCTCATCAGCCGCTCATTGAGGAAGGCGGCCTTGTTCTGCGCCTGCGGCAGGCCGGACAGGATGGTCGAATCGACATTGAGGTCGCGCTCGCCGCCGCCGGCGGCGACGATCATGTCCATGTGCGAGAGGATCTCGGTCTTGCCTTTGACCCCGGCCGAATCGAGCGCGAGGCCGGCGGCGTAGGTGCCGATGCGTTGCCACGGCTCCATCTGCCGCTGGTCGCCTTTCTTCGGAATTTGCAGATCGAAATTGACCGGCGCCAGCGGGTGCACGATGAACGGGGCAAACGTCGTTGTGTCGGCGCTCGGGCGGCCTTCCGTCAATTTCTGCCAATGCGCCTGCGCACCTTCGCCGAGCGTTGAGACAATGCCGACGCCGGTGATCCAGGCTTCGCGTTGCGCCTCAGCCATCGGCCGGCGCCTCGACCGTCAAACCGATCCGCGCGGCTGTCTCCCGCATGCGCTTGGCCATTTCGGCGTTGGGGAAATCGAGCACGCGCAATGTCAGCATGGCGTCGCAAACGAGCTTGCCGTTGCTCTTGATCGCCGCCTTGGTGACGGCATAGCCGGAGCCGTCATGCTCGAGATGCGCGTCGATCAAAAGGCGTTCGCCGGGCGTTACGAACGTGCGCAGCTTGGCGTCCTTGACCGCGGCGAGAAACGGCATGCGCTCGAAGCGATTGAGCGCCACAATGAGCCAGCCGGAGGTCTGCGCCATGGCCTCGATCAGCAGCACGCCGGGCATCAAGGGATAGCCGGGGAAGTGGCCTTCGAAGACGGTGTTTGCGGCCGGGACGGTCGCCTCGCTGCTGATCTTGCGGTCGGCGAGATTGAGGTCGACGATCCGGTCGATCAGCTGAAAGTATTCGAGACGCATTGTCGCGCTGGCTTGCCGTTAAGCTCCCTTGGCAGCGACAAGCTCGTCGATGCGGGTGCTGAGATTCTTGAGCACGAAGTACTGCTCGGTGGTGGCCTTGCCGTCATTGACTTCCTGCGTCCACTGCTCGAGCGGCAATTTGATGCCGAAGGCCTTGTCGATGGCAAAGGCGATGTCGAGGAAATCGAGGCTGTCGATGCCGAGGTCGTTGATGGCATGACTTTCCGGCTTGATGGTGTCGCGCGGAATGTCGCAGGTCTCGGCGATAATATTGGCGATGGTATCGAAGGTCGAAGACATCGTAACTCTCTGATTAAAAGGGGGTTTTGGCCGACGCAGCGGCTAAACGCCGCGCCCGCACCAGTCCCCGTGCTCCGGCCTTCCAGTGGCCCCGCGGTCGGGAGCCCGTATAGCGAAGCGGAGGGGTAAGTTCAATGGCGGCGGGCATTTAACGGGGATATCCGCACCGCGCAGGGGGCTGCCCCGCTAGCGGCGATTGCGGTCTAGTGGCGTGCAGTTGGGGTGGCCGGCCAGGATGCAGTCCTGGTTCTTGCGCAGCGCCGCCATGGTGTCGGCGATCCACAGCCCGGCGGCGATCAGGGCCGCCACGAAGACCAGCGCGGCGAGATTGATCAGCATGCGGTGGCGGTAATCATCGGCGCCGTCGCTGTGCTCATATTTAGCGAGGTCGTCGACCGGCGAGGGCGCCGGCTGGCGCGCGGCCACGGGGCGGCCGGGCCGGCGGAAGCTCACCACGCGCGGCTCGGTATTACGCGAGGGCTGCTCGGAATTGGCCATTGTCTATCAATCTAGCACGGCGGGTTTGGCGTTTCGATGGACCCTTTCCGGGCCCCGGCCAGCGTTGCCAGGGGGCGCCGCCCGTGCATTAGTTTCGAGTTATGAGCCAGCCGACCCTTAAGCGGCGCGTGATCGCCCTGATTGCGGCCTATGCGGTCGCATTGCAGGCGCTGTTCTTGCCGCTGTCGGTTGCCGCCGGCGCCCCGCCAGCCGGCGTAAGTCTCTGCCTGAGTGCCGGCTCGGGGGGCGGCGGGCCGTCGGACCATCAGTCCGGCTGCCCCTGCGCCGCCGGCTGCGGGCTGCACTGTTGCGCGCAGACGCTCGCCGGCGCGCCACCCGCTGCCGCCGCCGTCATCCGCGTCGCCCATCGCCGTGCGTTTGCCGCGGTCCATTTCAGCGAGCCTATTCGCCGTCCATTCGATTTCCGCACCCAGGCGCCGCGCGCGCCGCCGGCAGCCTGAGCCGGATCGCCACAGTTCGTCTTTCAACGTTTTCGCAAGCCGGCGCGTTCCGTTTCGCGCGCAAGCCTTATCAGGAGCCAACAATGTCACGTTACCTCGCAGCAGCCTTGCTCTGCTTCGTCATGTCCGCGCATGCCCACGCCGCCGACGTGATGGCCGGCAGCTTGAAGATTTCCGCGACCTGGGCGCGGGCGACGCCGAAAGGTGCCAGCGTCGGCGGCGGCTACATGACCATCACCAATACCGGCTCGACGCCCGACAAGCTTGTCGGTGGCTCGACATCCATCTCCAAAGAGCTCGAAGTGCATGAGATGACCATGGACAACGGCGTCATGAAGATGCGGCCGGTTTCCGGCGGTCTCGAGATCAAGCCGGGGCAAACGGTCAAGCTCGATCCGGCCGGCTATCACATCATGTTCGTCGGCCTGAATGGGCAGCTCAAGGAGGGCGATCACTTCAAGGCGACGCTCGAGTTCGCCAAGGCCGGCAAGGTGGACGTCGATTTCGTCATCGAGGGCATCGGCGCCATGAGCATTGGCGGCACGCATCCCATACCGCACGAGGGTGGCATGCAGATGCAGATGAAATAAACGCCTCGGCGCCGAAGGGGCGCCGGGAGCATGCAACCCATAATAAATAACGGCTGTGCGGCCCTCAGGGCTCGGCGAAGGCGAGCGTCGCGTCGGCCGGCGGCAGCATGCGGAACACGTTGAGCGTCATCGACACCAGCACGTAATAGCCGAGGATGCCGACGAACTCGACCGTCGCCGCATCGCCCAGAACGTCGTGCACGTGCTTGTAGGTGCGGTCGCTGGCCCGCCGCGTCTTGTAGAGCTCCTGCACGAAAGCGTAGATCGCGCGCTCGTCTTTGGGCGCCGATTTCGGCTCGCGGCCGGCACGCAGATCGGCGATGGTCTTCGGCTTGACGCCGGCCTTCTCCGCCATCGGCGCATGCGCGAACCACTCGTACTGCGCGCGCCAAGCCCGAGCCGTGCACAGAATGGCGAATTCGGACAGGCGCGGCGGCAACGCGGTCTGGTAGCGGCAATACGCGCCAAGCTCCTGGGCGAGGCCGCCGAAGCCGGGCGCGTGCAGCCAGACGGCGAACGGCCCGCGTGGCGTGACGTTCTTGCCGCGCGGGGTTGCGCGGATCGCCTCCATCAGCGCGCGCTGGGCCTCGTTCATCTGGCTGTCCTCGAGCACGGGAAGGCGCGGCAAGGGGCGGCGCTTGGCGGGCATGGACGTTTCCTTCGTTTTGTTTGTGGGTGGCGTCGGGGCGGGGCATCAGGCGGGCAGCAGCCGCGCATTATAGCGGAAAATCGCGAGGCGAAATGCCGCCGGAAGCGGCGCCCGCGTGCGCGCAACGCGGCATAGGGTCATGGACCGCGAGGAAACGAAGGTCGATTGCGGCGGCGCGCTACGGCTCGACGGTCGCCACCACCTTGATCAGGCCGCGCCCGGTCATGTGCAGGGCGTTGGCGGCGGCGAGCGACAGATCGATGACGCGGCCTTTGTTGAACGGCCCGCGGTCGTTGACCACGACATCGACGCTGCGATGGGTCCGCGGATCGGTGACGTGCACGCGCGTGCCGAACGGCAGCGTGCGGTGCGCGCAGGTGAATTTCGCCGGATCGTAGGGCGCGCCGGAGGCGGTGCGGCCCGTGTAGCCCTTGTCGTAATAGGCGGCCGTGCCGCTGAACTGCCGCGGGTCTTGCGCCTGCGCCGCGGTCACGCCGACGGCGAGCGCCATAGCGGCCGCAAGAAGACATTTTGCCATGAAGGGTCCCATCCCGGCGTCGCCACGACGTTGAAGACGATTCTTGTGGCAAAAAAACGGAATGCAACCGCGGGCCGGGAACTTGGTTAGCGGCGAAACGGATTAATTGGCCGGCGCCGAGCGGCGGATCGCCGGTTTTGCGCGCTGGGCCGCGGCGCGCGCTTTCGTTTTGGCCGTGCCGCTCTTTTTTCGCCGCTGTTGCAGGTGACCGAGCGTGAGCTCCACGTGCCGCTTGCACTCTTCGTGCAGTTTCTGGAGTTCTTCGTCGGAGAGGTCTTCGACCGCGGCAAATTTGTTCTCGCGCGCCCTTCATTGCCAGCACGAGCTCCGACAATTTGAGTTGCAGCGCCATGGTGTCGCGATTTTGTGTGTTCTGGATCAGGAACACCATCAGGAAGGTGACGATGGTGGTGCCGGTGTTAATCACGAGTTGCCAGGTGTCGCTGTAATGGAACAGCGGGCCGGTCACGACCCAAACCACGACGACGGTGACGGCGAGCAGGAACACCGCGGGGTGGCCGGTCCAGCGCGCCGTGCTTTGCGCGAAATGCGAAAACCAGTCGCTCAGGCCGGCTGCCGAAGTAGCCTTGTTCGCTGTCTGGGCCATTGAAATCCCCCTCGGGTGCGAGGGTGAAACGCGGCAGCGCGTGGCGAAGTTCCATCGTCCCGCAGCCCTGAGCGTGACGCGCGGCGTTTATTTGATCTTGGGCAGTGACGGCCGGAACCGGCCGATGTTCGCCCATGGGTCCTTGCGCAGGCGCTTGAGCCGCGCCGGCAGGTTGAGCACGGTATATTGGTGCGCGCTCTCGAGCGCGCCGAGCTCGGACCAGTCGATCGGCGCCGACACCGGCGCGCCGGCGCGGGCGCGGGTCGAGTAGGGCGCCACCGCCGTTGCCTCGCGGCTGTTGCGCAGATAATCGATGAAGATGCGGCCGTTGCGTTTGCTCTTGGTGGCGGTGGCGACGTAGCGCTGCGGCGCATCCGCCGCCATTGCTTCGGCGACGGCGCGGCAGAACTCCTTGGCTTCGTCCCATGGCGTCGGCTTGATCGGCAGCACCACGTGCAGGCCCTTGCCGCCTGTGGTCTTGACGAATGTGGTGAGCTTGATCGAGGCGAGCCGCTCGCGCACGTCGCGCGCCGCAGCGATGATGTCGCGCCACGCGGTGTCGGGTCCCGGATCGAGGTCGAACACCAGGCGGTCGGCCTTGTCGAGATGCTCGATGGTCGAGCCGCGGGTGTGGATTTCCAGGACGCCCGCCTGCACCAGCGCGACGACGCCGGCGAGGTCATCAACAGAAATGATCTTGTCGCCTTTCTCCGCGACCTGATGCAGGTGTTCGGCGCTGATGCCGGCCGAGACGTGCTTCTGGAAGAAGCACTGGCCGCTCGCGCCATCCGGACAGCGCACCAGCGCGATCGGCCGGCCGACGAGATGCGGCTTCATCCAGTCCCAGATGCCCGCGTAGTACTCGGCGAGATCGTGCTTGGTGACGCCGGCGTCTTCCCAATAGACGCGGTCGGGATGGGAGAGCGTGACGCCAGCGACGCTGACCGGCGTCTTCTTCTCAGGCCCGCTGCGCTTGTTTGACGGCGCGCTGCGCTTGAGCGCGGCCTGTTTGGCTTTTGCCGGCGTCGCCGTCTTCACCTCGCGCACGACCTCCTTGGCCGGCTTGTCCTCGCGCAGCCCTTGGAACGAGGACTGGCGGATGCGGCCACCATGGGTCCAGCCGCGGATTTCAACCTCGGCGACGAGCTTGGGTTCCAGCCAGATGGGAGCGCGCACCCCGCGTTCTTCGTCCGGCACCGCCGCGAACGGCGTCTTGTCAACGCGCAGCGCCTTGAGCTTGCGGTAGAGCTCGCGCGCGCTTCGATGCGTGAAGCCGGTGCCGGTGCGTCCGGCATAATTGAGCTTGCCGTGGTCGTAGATAGCCGACCACCAGCGCGCCGACCGCGTGCGGGTCGGCGGTCGACGGCGCAAAACCGGCGATCACCAGCTCCTGCCGGTCGGTGCATTTGGTCTTGGCCCATTCGTGGACGCGGCCGGAGCGGTAGGGCGCATCGGCCAGCTTGGAGACGATGCCCTCGAGGCCGAGCTTGCAGGCGTGTTTGAGCAATACCGGGCCGGGCTCATCGATCAATTCACTCAGGCGCAGCGTCCCGTTCTTGGTCTCTTTCGCGATGAGGCCGGCGAGGCGCTTTTTGCGCGCGCTGAGCGGCAGCGGGCGCAGGTCGATGCCGTCGAGATATAGAAGATCGAAGACGTAGAACACCATGCGGTCGTGGCGGCCGGCCTTGAGGTCCTGCTGCAGCAGGGAGAAGCTCGAAACGCCGTCCTCGCCCTCGACCACCAGCTCGCCGTCGATCAGCGCGGTGTCGGCGGGCAGCGCGGCGACCGCCTTGGCGATGGTCGGGAATTTCGTCGTCCAGTCGAGACCGTGGCGGGTGAGCAGCTTGACCTTGCCGCGGTCGAGCCGCGCCTGCAACCGATAGCCGTCGAACTTGATCTCGTGAATCCAGTTGGCGCTCTCCGGCGCCTTGGCGGTGAGCGTGGCCAGGCAGGGCTCGACGAAAGCGGGCAGGGCGGCACGTTTTCCTCCGGGCGCGGGATCGCGTGCGCTCATGGCCTGCTGGGTCCGGCGCAGGATCGCCGCCATCGCTGTCTTTTCCCGCTTGCCGGCGGCCTTCTTCGTCGCGGCTTTCGTTGGCTTCGACGTCTTATTGGCCGTTTTCTTTGCGGCCTTTCTTGGGCGCGCCTCCGGCGATCTCCTCCATGCTGCGGCCGGAAGCAACGGACAGCGGCTGGTCCTCGAGAATATCCTTGTCGCGCGCCGAGCGCTCGGCGTCGTCGTGTTGCTTGATCAGCAGCCAGTTGTTGCGCTTCTCGCCGGGGCGGCGGTGCATGCGAACCAGATGCCAGCCGCCGTGCAGCTTCTCGCCGTCGAGCACGAAGTCGAGGTGGCCCTTCTTCAGGCCGAAATGCGGATCGCCCTGCGGCTCCCAGGTGCCGCGGTCCCAGATCATCACGGTGCCGCCGCCGTACTCGCCTTTGGGGATGGTGCCCTCGAACTTGTTGTATTCGATCGGGTGATCCTCGACCTCGACGGCAAGGCGCTTGTCGCCGGGCACCAGGCTGGGGCCGCGCGTCACCGCCCAGCTTTTCATGACGCCGTCGAGCTCGAGGCGCAGGTCGTAGTGCAGACGCGTCGCCGCGTGCTTCTGGATGACGAAGGCGTGGCCGCGCTGGCGCGCCACCTTGCCTTTCGGCTCGGCGGTGACGTTGAATTTGCGCTTGGCGTGATAGGTCTTGAGCCCGGCCACGGGTCAGCTCGCTTTCCTCACTTTTTTCCGCGCCGGCGCGCGCTTGCGCCCGTTGCTCTTGCGCGCGGGCGCCGGCGTTGCGGTGCGCTCGGCCTTGGCGCTGCGGCGCAACGCATCCATGAGGTTGATGACGTTGCTCGGTTTGGGCTCGGCGAGGGTCGGCGGCTTCTTGCCGGCGCGCTTGGCGTCGATCAGTTTTTGCAGCGCGCTTTCGTAGCGGTCCTCGAACTTGTTCGGGTCGAACTTACCCTTCTTGCTGTCCAGGATGTGCACGGCGAGCTTGAGCATGTCGGCTGAGATTTTGACGTCGGGGATCTCGTCGAAATAATCCTTCTCGTTGCGCACGTCGGTGTTGTAGCGCAGCGCGGTTGCCATGATGCCCTTGCCGCGCGGCGCAAGCAGCAGCAGATGTTCGCGCCGGTAAATCACGACGCGGGCCAGGCCGACGAGATCCTCTTTACGCATCGCCTCGCGGATGACGGCGAAAGCTTCCTGCGCGACGTCGTCCTGCGGCACCAGATAAACAACTCGTCGAGATAGATGCGGTCGACCTGCGATACCGGCACGAACTGCTCGATGTCGATGGTGTGCGTGCTCTCCAGCGCCACATTGTCGAGCTCGTCCTCCTCGAGCAGCACGTACTGGCCCTTCTCGAACTGGTAGCCCTTGACGCGGTCCTCCTGCGCCACCGGTTCGCCGGTCTCGGCGTCGACCACCTCGTTGCGGATGCGGTTGCCGGTTTCCCGGTTGATGATGTTGAAGCGGATGCGCTGGCTGGTGGTCGTCGCCGGGTAGAGCGCGACCGAGCACGACACCAGCGACAATTTGAGGAAGCCTTTCCAATTCGGGCGCGGCGCCATGGCCGGTACTCCTTCACGCAAAACGCAACGGGATGAACTCTTTTATCAGGAAGCCGGTTCCTCCGGGCGACGACGTTATGCCTCGGTAAACTTTTGAAACGCCTACATTTTCCGGTGCGCGGCGGCACCGGGCGGCGAAAAACATATTGAAATTTGCGCAATATGTTGAGGACGCTTGGGGCGTCCGGCGGTTGCGCCGGTCCAACAATGCGCGCCACACCGGCGTGCCTAACGATAACGGGGAGGACATTTTCCATGCCGAACGGCACGCATCGTCAGGTTCTCATCGTCGGCGTCGGCACCGCCGGCATCACCCGTGGCGGCGATCCTGCGCCGCCGCGCGCGCCATCTGCGCGTCGCCATCGTCGAGCCCGCCGAGGAGCATTACTATCAGCCGGCCGGCGACGCCAAGACCGCGACCTTCGAATTTGTCGGCGATACGCGCAAGGGCGAGAAGGAGAGCATCCCGTTTGACCTGCTGCATGTGACGCCGCCGCGGCGGAACAATTCCCGGCAGCCTGGCGTTTCCCTTTCAAGCGGACGACTTCCGCACATCAACGAAAGGGAACGCCATGTTGGGTTGGGCTGTCACTTTTCTTGTCATCGCGCTGATCGCCGCGGTACTCGGCTTCGGCGGGATCGCTGGCGTCGCCGTAGAGGCGGCCAAGATCGTATTCTTTGTCGCCGTCGTATTGTTCGCGATCGCCGCGCTCGCCGGCCTGGTGCGCGGACGCGCGCCGACCGTACCGTAGCGTCTGTTGTGTAACAGGTGTGTTGCAAAACCCCGCGCGGATCGCTCCGCGCGGGGCTTTGTTTTTTGCCTCTAGTTCTTCTGCGGCGCAGGCTGTGCGGGCGCAGGCGAGGTTGCTTGCGGCGCGTTCTGCGGATTGGCGGCAAGGTAGTCCTTATAGGTCTTGCCGGCGAAATTCGAAGCGTCGGGCGCTTCGGTCACCGCGGCCGCATCACCGTCGACGGCCGGCGCGCTTGCCATTTCCTGTGTGCACAGATCCTTGAACACCACGGTGCCGTCCGGCGTGTAACCCTTCCACAGACAGGTGCAGGGGCCCGGCTCGACCACCGAGCCGTAAACGACCGGGCGCACGTAAACGTGGCGATGCCACAGGTGGACGTGATCGTGCCAGTGTGGATAACCGATGTGGTGCACCGGCGGGACGAGCCCATGCGGGTGATCGCGGTCGCCACGAAGGGGGCTCATGGCGTTGGCGGTGCCGGCGGCGAAGGTTGCGGCAGCGACGGCCGCGGCGGCGATGACGAAGATGACTTTGCGTGACATGGCCTTTCTCCTGATGTGAATTCGGTGTCCGACAAGGATGTGTCGGGCGCCGCGGAGAAAGGTTCAGGATGGAACTTTTGCGGCTATTCGCCGCCGCTCGCCAGCACCGCGCGGGTCTGCTCGTCGGGCCCGAAGTCGTTGGCGCCGTCGATCGACAGCAATTCGGCAAGCCGCGTGCGCGCGCGGTTGACGCGCGACTTGATGGTGCCGACGGCGCAGCCGCAGATATTGGCCGCTTCCTCGTAGGAGAAGCCGGAAGCGCCCACCAGGATCAGCGCCTCGCGCTGGTCGGTCGGCAACTGCGCCAGCGCTTCGCGGAATTCGCGCAGCTCGACCTGGCCGTGCTGCTCGGGCTGCGATTTCAGCGTCTCGGCATAGCGGCCCTCGCCGTCCTCGACCTCGCGGCGGCGCTTGCGATACTCGGAACGGAAATGGTTGCGCAGGATGGTGAACAGCCAAGCCGACATGTTGGTGCCGGGCTGGAACGAATCGATATTGGCGAGCGCGCGCAACAGCGTCTCCTGCACGAGATCGTCGGCACGATCGACGTTGCCGCAGAGCGAGATCGCGAAAGCGCGCAGGCTCGGCACCGCGGTGAGCACAGCTTTGCGGACGGATTCGTCCATGGGCATCAGTGCTTATCCTTGTTGCCGTTGCCCTCGAGGCGATCGATCAACTCGGCGAACCGGTCCGGCACGCCCTGATTGAGCACTTCGTCGTACATGGCGCGAAGCTGCTGTCCCAGCCGTGCCTGCACTTCGCGCCCGAGCTTCGCCGGCTTGCCCTGCTGCTGCTGCTTGTGTCGCTGCGCGGTCGCTTCCATTGGTTTCTTTTGCCCCACGGGCTTGCGCTCGCTCATATTTCGATCCCAAATCCCTTGCCGGTAATCGGTACGCGTCCGGTGAGAGGTTCCCCCATCGTCTCTGCGAAAACCCGTTCCGGCGCAATTAGTTCCGCCGCGGGTGGAACTTTTTTCCAAATCCCACGTTAAGCCGACTACTGTTCGACGGTACGGGGCGGCGCCGTAGAGGCGCTGCGACTTTGCAGGGTTCGGGAGGGAATTTTGTCGACATCTCAGTCAGTTGCTCAGCACTTGCCTTACTTGCGCCGCTACGCGCGAGCGCTGTCCGGCAGCCAGGCCTCCGGCGACGCTTACGTCGCGGCGACTTTGGAAGCGCTGATCGCAGACCCGGGCGCACTGGAAACCGGCTCATCGACGCGCATCGCGCTCTACCAGCTGTTCACGAAGATTTGGAATTCGGTCGCGCTCAACGGCAAATCGGCCCCGGGCCAGAGCCAGCCGGTCGAGCGGCACCTTGCCCAGATACCGCCGATGCCGCGGCAGGCGTTCCTGCTGGTGGCGCTCGAAGGGCTGTCGGAGGACGAGGCCGCCAAAGTGCTCGGCATCAACGCACCGGCGTTGCGCGAGCTGATCGACGAATCCGGCCGCGAACTCGCTGCCGAAATCGCAACCGACGTGCTGATCATCGAGGACGAGACCTTCATCGCGCTCGACCTCGAGGGGCTGGTGGAGGGCCTCGGCCACCGCGTGCTCGGCGTCGCGCGCACGCACGCCGAGGCGATCGCCCTCGCCAAGGCCAAGCGCCCCGGACTGATCCTCGCCGACATCCAGCTTGCCGACGGCAGCTCCGGCCTCGAAGCGGTCAACGAAATGCTGCGCTCTTTCGAAGTGCCGGTGATTTTCATTACCGCCTATCCGGAGCGCTTCCTGACCGGCGAACGTCCGGAGCCGGCGTTCCTCATCGCCAAGCCATTCCAGCCGGCGACGGTGTCCGCGGTGTTGAGCCAGGCACTGTTCTTCGAGCGCAACGCCAAACGGCGCGAGCGCCGCGCGAGCTAGCAACCTCTTCCCGAAAAACAGACAAGTTGACGCATCGCCGGAGCGCGATACCGGGCGGCTTGCGATCACTAGGTATTGACCGCAGGCGCGGAACATTCGAACGCGGCATATGTTGTTTGCGCGATCTCTCGGAGAGCGCCGATGCGGAGTGTCGTTTCATATTTCCTGGCAGGCGCCGTGGTGTTGCTGGTGATGGATGTGGTCGCGCCGCCGGCCGGCATCGGATTGCAGCTTGACGCCTGGCCTTCGGTCAACGAAGCCGCGCATCAAACCGTCAACCGCGCCGATAAACGCGACCGCTTGCCGCTGCCGATTGCCCGCAAGCCGATGTCGCCGGCGCAACAGCCGCAGCATCTTCTTGTCGGCTGCGAGCCGGCGTTCAGTCCGCTGCTCGCCGCGGCGCATACAAATTTCGCCGCACGCTGCGTGGTGTAACTTCGCGCCTGCCAAATCGCTTTAAAGGCGGCCGTTGGAACCTCCGTCGCGACCGCGCGTTTTTATGCTGACACCAACAATGAGGGAGATCGACATGCACAGGCCTCTGAGTGCTCTTGCCGCGTTTGCGATCGCTGCCGCGTTTGCCGCGTCCGGCACCAAGTGCGGCCGCGCCCGCCCACACCAAAGTCGGCACGCTCACCTGCGATATTTCCGCCGGCATCGGCATGATCATCACGTCGAAGAAGGACGTGACCTGCATGTTCACGCCGTCGCAGCCGGGGCCGCGTGAAGTTTACACCGGCAATATCACCAAATTCGGCCTCGATATCGGCGCCACGACCGGCGGCGAGATGGTCTGGGCCGTCGACGCGCCCACGACGCGCCGCTTCGGCGCGCTCGCCGGCCACTACGCCGGGGCGAGCGGTGAGGCGACCGTCGGCGCGGGCGTCGGCGCCAATGTGCTGGTCGGCGGCTCGAACCGCACCGTGACCTTGCAGCCGGTGTCGGTGCAGGGGCAGGCGGGCCTCAATCTCGCGGTCGGCGTCTCCGATCTGACCCTGCGCCCGGCGCGTTAAGCTCCCGTCAAGTCACCTTCTTAAATCGGCACGGCCGCCCTCGCCAAGAGGGCGGCCGTTGGTTTGAACGCACGCGTGGTTTGGGCGTCACATGCCTTTGCCCGCCTCTTTCACCAGTGAATTGTCGACGTGTTTGCTGACGTCGAATGACTTCGAAATCATTTTCAGTTGAGCCAAGCTATCGATGTTGCTCTGCAACGCCTTCTCGTTCACCAGGCCGTTGGGGTCATGGTAGATGTCCTTCCCCGGCAGCAGCGTCCAATCGGCAAAGGCGGCTTCCGGCCGGCCGGTCAATTCGGCCATGATCTTGAGCACGCGCGGCCGGTTTGCCGGGTCGTTCAAGAGGTGGATGCCGTGCACGTAGTCGGCGAGGAATTTTACCAGCACGTCGCGGTGCGCCTTTATGAAATCGTCTTTGGCCGCGAAGAACAAGAATTGCGTGGTGCCCATGCCGTCTTTTTGCTGGAACAGCTGACGGAAGCCGCCGTCCTTCTGCGCTTTCCACCAGAACGGGGCGAGGAAGGCGCCGACCTGGATCTTGTTTTCCTTGGTCATCGCCTCCATGGCGCCGAAGCCGGCTTCGATGATGCGCACGTCGCGATCGGGGGTGAGCCCGTTCTTCTGCAGCACGGCGCGCGCCGCCATATCGACGGCACCGCCGAAAGCGTTCACCGCGATGGTCTGCCCTTTGAGATCCTTCACCGATTTGATCGGCGAGTTAGCGGCCACGGCATAGATGGTGGAGAAGCTCGGACCATCCTGGGCCACGTCGGCGATAGCTTTGATCGGCTGGTTGGCGTTGAGGATGCCGGTGGCAAACGTGGAAAATGCCAGCACCCCGACGTCGCACTGATCGGCGGCGAGCGCCTGCAACACCAGCGAGGAGCCTTTGAAGCGGACGAAGTCGATGGTGTAGTCCTTGCCGAAATATTTCAATTGGTCCGGCATCTTGAAAATGATCGGCGCCAAGTGCGTCGGAATGGTGTCGTAGCTGACGCGCAACTTGAATGGCTCGGCCGACGCCGGGGCCACCGCTACCAGCGCGAGGGCCGCGACAAGAATCCCACGAACTCATTTTTGATCGAAGCATCATGTTCCTCCCCAGGAATGTTCGCCGCCGTTTCTTCGGCGGTCGTTCGGGCCTTTGATCAGTTTAGCGTGTTTTGTCCGTTGATGCCGCAATAATTGCACGCGCGCGGTGTTTCAAGTCACTCCGGCGAACGCAGTTTCAGCATGCCAAACTAGCAATCTTGCCCGCAACATCGCGAAGGCCTGAATGAAGAACAGGCCAAGCAGCAACGTCGCCAAAAGGCCGGCGAAGACCTTGTCAGATTGCGCAAACCGCACCGCATGGATCATATAGCCGCCAAGTCCGTCGGCGCCGGTCAGCATCTCGGTGACGACGGCGATGATCAAGGCGAGCGGAAACGAAACCTGCAGTCCGCTGATGATCTGCGGCGCGGCCGCCGGGACGACCACCTTCCAAAACAAGGCATGGCGCTTGGTGCCGAGATTTTGCGCCGACCACAGGAAATATTTGTCGACTGTGGCCGTACCGAGATACGTGGCGCTGATGATCGGCACGATGCAGGTAAAGGCGATCATCATGATCTTCGGCATATTGTCGAGCCCGAACCAGAGAATGAAAATGGGCAGAAAGCTGATTTTCGGGATCGGGAAGGCGACCGATACGATCGGCTCCATGATCCGCCGTACCGTTGCCGACGTCGACATCAGCACGCCGCCGGCGACGCCGGCCGCCGCGGCGAGAGCAAAACCGACGAAGGCGATATAGGCCGTGGCCAACGCGTGGCGGGGCAGTTCGCCGCTGATGAGGTCGCGCCAGCCGCGCACCAGCACGTCGCTCAGCGGCGGCAGCAGGAAATTATTGAACAGACCGGTGCGGGTGGTGATCTCCCAGAGCGCCAGCACCACCACGATCGAAAGATTGCGCTCGAAGGCGCGCCACAGCCACGGAGTTTTCGCGCGCTTTGCCATCAGTCCCGCCCGCGCAGCAGCTTGCCGTTCAGCCACAGAAACAGGCGGTCGGCGGCGAAGCCGAGCAGCGTCACCGCCAGAACCGCGGCGAACATGCCGGGATAATCGCCATCCTCGCCGAGCGTGCCGATCAGCGTGCCGAGCCCGCGCTGGCCGATGAGAAATTCAGCGCTCACCATCAGCGTGAAGGAGAGCGCCAGCGCAATGCGCAAGCCGCTCATGATTTCGGGCAGCGCCGCCGGCAACACGATCTTCCACGGGATCAGCCATTTCGGCGTGCCGAGGCTCCATGCCGACCAGACCAATTGCTTGTTGATGCCGCGCGCGGCGTTGTAGGTCGACACCACGACCGGCAGCAGGCAGCCCAGAAACACGGCGGCAACCTTGGCGGAATCGCCGATGCCGAGCCACAGGATGAACAGCGGGATCAGCGCCGATTTCGGCAGCGGAAACGTCGCGCGCAGCAGCGGTTCGAGCACGTTGCGCACCCAACGGCTCTCCGCCATCAGCATGCCGGACAGTATTCCGAACAACGCGGCGAGAAAAAATCCACTCGACTGACGGAACAGCGAGATCCAGGCGTTTTCGAGCAGGTGTCCTTGTTCGGCGAGGCGCACGAACGCCGCGAGCGTCTCGGCGAGCGAAGGACATATCGACGGATTGAGCAGGCCGGCGCGCGCGGCGAGCTCCCACAGGATCAGGCCGACAAAAATCGGCAGGTAGAACATCGGGATGCGCAGCGCCTTGCTCACAGGCCCTGCCTTTCCTCGGCAATGCTGCGCACCACCTCGTCGCGCATCATGTCCCATAGCGCGTCGGCCTTCTCGTCGATGGCCGCGCGCGTCGCATCCGGGCCAAGGCCGGTCTCGACGATGGTTTTAATGCGGCCGGGCCGCGCGCTCATCACCACGACGCGCTGGGACAGGAACACCGCCTCGCGCACGTCGTGGGTGACGAAAACCACGGTCTTGCGGAAGCGCTGCCACAATTCGCGCAGCTCTTCCTGTAGAATTTTCCGCGTCTGCGCATCGAGCGCACCGAACGGCTCATCCATCAGCAGGATCGACGGCTCGCAGGCGAGCATGCGGGCAATCGCGACGCGCTGTTGCATGCCGCCCGACAGCCGGTTCGGGAACGTGTTCTCGAAGCCGCTGAGCTTGACCATGTCGATGAAGGCCTGCGCGGTGCGGCGCCGCTCCGCCTTGGCGACGCCGCGCTCGGCGAGTCCGTATTCGACGTTGCCGAGCACGGTCTTCCACGGAAACAGCGCGAAATGCTGGAACACGATGCCGCGATCCGGGCCCGGAGCGCTGATCGCCGTATTGCGTACCCGGATCTCGCCGGCCGAGCAGGGCACGAAGCCCCCGATCATGTGCAGCAACGTGCTTTTGCCGCAGCCGCTCGGCCCGATGATGGAAACGAACTCGCCTTCGCCGATCGTCAAGCTGACCCGATCGATGGCGGTCAGCTCGCGGTCGTTTTCAAGCGCATAGTTTTTGCTTACGCCGTCGATCTCGATGAGCGCCATTGTGCGTTCCGCTCCTCCGGCGCCGGCAGCGTGTCAGCCGAAGGTGAAGGCGTCGTGATAGGCGCCTTGCACCTGACCGCCCGGCACCGGGCCGCCGCCGGGCACGTGCACCATGTTGCCGATGACGGCGCAGGTTGCGCCGTGCAGGCCGTGGCGCGGGATCGCCATCGGCGTGCCCGCTTCCCAGGCGTCGGTCTTTGGATCGTAGATTTCGTTGGTGCCGAACACGCGGCCGGTTGCTTCGCCGCCGAACACCACGATCTTGCCGTTGATGTAGGCGCAAGACGGCCCCGAGCGCGCGGTCGGCAGCGGCGCACGGAACGACCATGAGTCGGCCTTCGGATCGTAGACGGCGTTCAGGCTGGTGTTGAAGTCGTAAGAATCCATGCGCCCGGCGATAGCGTGAATCTTGCCGTCCACCACGGCGACACCCATGTGGTCGCGCTGGCCGACGAAAGGCTGCGTGCCGGTCGAGCCGCGCATGTTGGCGCGGTCGGAATATTTGTCGGTGGCCGGGTCGTATGCCTCGTGCCATTCGACCGACCGGACGTCGCGCCCGCCGAGCAGGTGGATCTTGCCGTCCAGCACAATCGCCGACACGGCGCCGCGCGGCCGCGAGATCGGCGCGATCGAGGCCCACTGATCGGTCGCGGTGTCGTAGACGAAGCACTTGGAATGCGGGCAGCGGTTCTGTTCGACGAAGCCGCCGAAGGTGTAGATTTTAGTGCCGATGGAAACACCCGCAACGTGGTTGCACGGATGCGGGAAGGGCGCCTTCAGCGACCAGGTGCTTGCTCGCGGGTCGAGACCTGATGAAAGTCTGGTCGACGCGGTGCTTGGCGTAGCCGGCGATCGAGTGGATTTTGCCCTGGCACTCGATCACGGCGTGTTCGCCGGTCGGGATCGGCATGCGCGGCTGTTCGACCCATTTGCCGGGGTTGGCGGCCTTGGGCGCAACGCTCGTCATGTAGCGCTGCTTCTCGACGGTCTTCGGGATGTCGGTGATCGTTCTGTCGTTCAGCCCGAGGAAAAGCGGAAGTTCTTCTGTCATGATAGACCTCAATTTTACTTGCGCATGCTCTTGTCCGAAAACCGGTTCCCGCCGCGGACCAAATCCGGGGCAGGCTTTTTCGGGATCATGCGCTCATGTAACCGGGAACAGCTTGGCGCAACAACTGGCGCGTTAATTCGACACCTTCACGCGCAACGTCATAAGGCGAGCGCGCCCACAGCTCCGGGTTCGGCGCCTCGTAGCTCAGATAGCCGGTGTAGCCCTTCTGGTGCAGCAGGCCGAGCACTTCGCGCCATTTCACCACACCCTTGCCGGGCGCGAGCCGGTCGGTCGGCCGGCGGATGCCGGTAACGGGATTGGGCGACACGTCGCTGTACTGGAAGCAATAGATCATGTCGCTCGGCAGGTCGCGGAAGCTCGCGCCGCCATAGCCGCTGCGCTCGAAGTGATAGGTGTCGATCAGATAGCCGCAATTCGGCTTGTTGGCGCCCTCGATCAATTGGCGCAGCACGGGAAGGCTGTTGAGCACGTCGTGCTGCGAGTTGTATTCGATGGCGAGCTTGAGGCCATAGTCGCCGGCGATGTCGCCGGCGCGCTTGAGGTATTCGATCGCCTGCGGGATCGGACCGTTGACCTGGCCCGGCGCGCTCATCAGCGTGCCGCAGCCGAGCGCCACCGCGTTCTCGCAGCTTTCGCGGAAAACCTTGAACAGGCGGGCGCTTTCGTCGCCGGTCGCGAACAGCCAGCCATACTCGACGCCGAGCACGCCGACCGGAATGCCGCTGTTTTTGATAAGTTCGAGCACCTCGCCGTTGCCCATGCCGGCGTCGTAACAGCGCTTGAAATCGGTGCGGCGCAGTTCGACCGCGTCGAAGCCGCCAAGCTTCGCCGCATCGAGCGCAGTTGCCAGCGGCGTCGTGTCGATCGTCCACATATGCAGGGCAAGGCGCCCGAACTTCTCGGCCATGGCCGCTACTTTCCTTCGTACTGCAGAATATAGAGCCCGGCGTTGGTGTCGGTGAGATACATCACGCCGTTGGGGTCGACATAGACATCGCAGGACTGGATCACCTGCACCGGATTGGGGCGCTGGTCGACGATCTTTTCCGGCGGCGGCGGCACGTAATGGGCGATCTCGTTCGGCTCGAATTGGTTGGCAATGTCGAATACGCGCAGCCCGGCATTGTGATAAGTGGCGAACACGATGTCAGAGCGCTGCATCGCGCCGGGCCGGTTCTCGTGCAGATTATGCGGACCAAACTTGCCGCCCTTGGCGCAGAAGTCCTCGCCGGTCGGCGTCGGCAGCGTGGCGATAGTGACCGGATTGGCCGGCTCGCGCACGTCGTAAATCCAGGTATAGGCGAGGCCGTTGGCGCAATTGACCGAGGTCGCCTCGTCGGCGAGCACCAGCAGGTTGCGGTCGGCGAGCGGCAGCGGCGTGTGCGCCCCGCCGGCAAAGGGCGGCGCGGTGTTGCGGTGCGCGAGCAGCTTCGGCTTGCGTCGGATCGGAAAGATCGTGCACGGTCAGGCCGCCATCGCGCCAGGCGGCGTAGCCGAGGTTGCCGGCGCTGATCAGATGATGCAGCGCCGTGCGCTTGCCGAACGAAGCAGGCGGCGTCTCACCGCCGGCGCGATGCATGCCGGGCAGCCACCAGCGTCCGGCAAGCGCCGGCTGCTGCGGATTGCTCACGTCGACCACCGCCAGCACGTGATCGATGAAGCCGTCGAAATGCACCGAGACATAAGCGTAGCGGCCGCCGACCCACCAGATGCGGTGCGCGCCGAAGCCGGGCATATCGAGGAAGGCGATTTCGCGCGGGTTCGCCGGATTGGAAATGTCGAAGACGCGCAAGCCCGCGGCAAAGGGCTGCTCGGTATGCATCGCGTCGGCGAGCGATTGCGCGTAGTAGGCCTGCTGGCTCTGATATTGCTGCATGGCCCAGATATTGGGCCCGTTCACGGCGAGCAGGATGTCGCCGTGGATTTGCAGGTGATGCGAGCGGGTGTTCTTCGGCGCGGCGACGAAGGCGACCGTTTTCGGCTTCAAGGGATCGCGCACGTCGACCACGGAAAAGCCGTCGCTGAACATGTGGCCGATAAAGGCGTGGCCTTTGGCCAAGATCACCTGAACGCCGTCCGGGCGCCCGCCTTGATCGTTGCGCGCGAGAAAGCGGATATTCTTGGCCGACGCGGTTTTGGAGTCGTTCATGGCGGAGCCTAAATTGCCGGGGCCCGGCCCGGCGATAAACGCCGAACCGGGCCCCTGTTATTCTCCTCAAGCGGCAATCAGCCCGTCGGCGGGGCGATTTCGTCGAGGCCCTTCTGGCGCGCTTCCGGGCCCATTTGCGTGACGGACACCGCCGCAATCAGCAGCAGAACCGCGAGGCAGACGAACACCGTCATCAGGCCGTAGGCGCCCTGCACGAACAGGATCGACGGCATGATGAACGCGGTCGCGAGTCGCCCGACGCCCGAGGCCCAGCCGAAGCCGGAGGCCCGCGCGTTGGTCGGGAACACTTCCGAGGCGAAGATCTGCATCGAGTTGCCGGCGACCTGCACGAAGAAGATCATGATGAAGCCGGCGACCATCAGCTGCGTCGCGGTTGCGGCATTGGCGAACACGATCGCCATGATGCCGGCGCCGACGAAGGCGCAGACCGAGGTGATCTTGCGGCCGTATTTGTCGAGCGCGTACATCATGAACAGGCTCGCGCACGGCACCGCGAAGTTCATCGCCAGCGTGTATTGCAGCGACTTGGTGACGCTGAAGCCCTTGGAGTTCATGATGTTCGGCAGCCAGGCGCCGAGGCCGATGGCGACGCCGAAGAACGCCGTGAAGCAGATCATGCCGGCGATGACGCGCACCGGGAACATGCTGAACACGACGCCGAACGGATCGCTCTTGGTATTGCTCGCGGCGTCCGTCGTCAGCTCCTCCTTCGGGCCGGGAATGCCGAGCCGGGCGAGCACGTCGATTGCCTCCTTGCCGCGGCCATGCGTCGCCAAGAAGCGCGGCGATTCCGGCAGTGCGAAGCGCAGCACCCAGACGATCAGCGCGCCGATGCCGACGAACAGCCAGACGCCACGCCAGGCATGCTCGGGATCGGCGAACGTGCTGCCGAACAGCAGCACCAGCGCCGTGCCGATCGGCCACACCATGGCGCCGCCGATGAAGTGCACGATCGCCAGCACGCGGCCGCGGATGCGCTTGGGCGAGTATTCGCCGGCATAGGCGAAGGCGAGCGGCTGTTCGGCGCCGAGGCCAATTCCGGCAATGAAGCGGCAGGCGACAAGCAAGGTGACGCTCGTCGTCAGCGCGCCGAGGATCGTGAACACGCCGAACAAGAGCAGGTTGAACTGGTAGATGAAGCGGCGGCCGAACCGGTCGCTGAACTCGCCCTGGCCGGCGGTGCCGAGGAACATGCCGAACACGGTCGCGCTGCCGATGGCGGCGACTTCCGGACCGGTCGCGAATTTCGATTGCAGGATGTACGGAACGAGCGAGCCGAAGACGGTGAAGTCGATGACGTCGAAGAAGTATCCCGCAGCGATCAGCGCGATCACTCTTTGATGCAGCGGCGATATCTTTGCTTCGTCCAGCGCATTGCCGACGAATGACTCGATGGTTTGAGCCACGGCGTTTCTCCCCTTTGTAAGTTTAGTTTTTTATTGCCGGCTAGGATGATCCACATTTGGATCGTTGACTAGCCCCGCCGTGGGGGAACTGCGGATAAGTCGATTTCGATTTGTGAAAAGGCGGCTGGCTGGGGAACTAGGATTCGAACCTAAATTCTCGGAGTCAGAGTCCGATGTTCTACCGTTGAACTATTCCCCAACGGGCCTTCGCGGCGCGGCCGAAACGGCCGGATGGTGCACCGCAAGGCGCCTGACATGGGGCAATTTACACGGTTTGACAAGCCCGCCAGAGCGCTGAGCGGCCTGACCTCGCGCATAGCCGTGCGGGCGAAGAGCGCGGCGAACAAGATTCTGGTCAATAACGCGGCTTTAGCTCTTGAAGAAGCTCGCCTGGTCAGGCGCCGCGGCGCGGCAGCGTCGCCACGGTGAGCACCGCGACCAGGCTGCAAGCGGCAACGCCGAGAAATACGAGCTGCGGGCTGCCGTGATCCATGACCGCGCCGAAGACCAGCGGCGCGATGATGCCGCCGATATTGAAGCCGGTGGTGACGAAGCCGAACACCTTGCCGAACGAGCCGGGCGGGGTCGCCTCGCGCACGATCATGTCGCGTGACGGCATAATCACACCGGTGAAGAAGCCGGCTACGGCCATCACCGCAACCAGCAGCAGAGTGCCCAAATCGAATTCGCCGACCAGCGCCGTGAACAGCGCGGCAAGCGCAAGGCCGGCCGCGGCCACCAAGCCGTGGCGGCTGGTGCGCGTCACCAGCAAGCCGCCGGCGAGCACGCCGACTGCCGAAAATACCAGGAAAGCGGTGAGCGCGCCGTTGGCGGTCGCCACCGGCATTGCGTAGAGTACGCCGAGCGCGGCCACCGAATAGTTGTAGATGCCGCCCGTGATCATCGCGAGCAGCACGAAGAACAATAGATTGAGCAGGATCGCCGGCGACATGAGCACCCGCCAGCCGGGATCGGCTTCGCCGGACTTGGCGCGATGGGCGGCGGCGCCCGGCGTCTCGGTGGGCGTCGCGATCAAGTAGGCGGCAACGGCAAAGCCGAGCATGGCGGCGCCGATAAAAGCGCCGCGCCAGCCCCAGACGTTCTGCATCATCAACAGCGTCGGCGGCGCCACCGCGCCACCGGCCATGCCGGCGAAAGTATGAAACGAGAACGCCGGACCGATGCGCTTGCCCGGCACGTGTTGCGACAGCAAGGCATAGTCGGCCGGGTGATAGACGGCGTTGCCGATGCCGGCGATCGCAAACATCGCCACGAACGCCCAGTAGGAGTGGACAAGCGCCGCAACCGCAAGCGTGGCGCCGCCGATCAGCAGCGCGCCGATCAAGGGCAAGCGCGCGCCAAGCCGGTCGACCAGGAAGCCGGCCGGCGCCTGCAACACTGCCGACACGGTATTGAAGGCGGCAAGCGCAACGCCGATCTCGGTATAGCTGATGCCGAAATCGGCGCGCACGAATGGCAGCAGCGGCGCCAGTACGATGATGTAATAGTGCGAGACGAAATGCGCCGCGCTCACCGCGCCGACGACGCGCGTATAGGGAGCCCGCCTGGCGTCGAGAATGCCCCCGCCTGGCTCATGCCGGCGCTTTCGCCTTGGCGTCTTCGATTGCTTGCCAGATGCGCGAAGCCGTCATCGGCATCTCCAGATGACGGATGCCGTAGTCGGAGAGGGCGTCGATCACTGCGTTGGCGACGGCGGGCAGTCCGCCGGAAGTGCCGGCCTCGCCGCAGCCTTTGGCGCCGACCGGATTGGTCTTGGTCGGCACCGGATGGTTGGCGACGTCTATCATCGGCACGTCGTGGGCGCGCGGCATGGCGTAGTCCATGAACGAGCCGGTGATGAGCTGGCCGTCGGCGTCGTAGACGGCGCCTTCGAGCAGCACCTGGCCGAGGCCCTGTACGGCGCCGCCCTGCACCTGGCCTTCGACCAGCATCGGGTTGAGCACGGTGCCGAAGTCGTTGACCACGGTGTATTTCACGGTGCGGGTGAGGCCGGTGTCGGCTTCGATCTCGACCTCGCAGATATGAACGCCGTTCGGAAAAGCGCCGGGTATGGCCTCGGTGACGTGCGTCACGTCGAGCGATTTCGGCAAGCCTTCCGGCAACGTCAAGCTGCGCATGCGCTGCGGCCAGTTCCATGACGCCGATCGAGCGGTCGGTGCCGGCGATGGTGAAGCGCCCGGCCTTGAATTCGATATCGCCGGCGGAGGCTTCCAGCACGTGGGCGGCAAGCTGCTTGCCGATGCTCGATGACCTTGTCGGAGGCCTGCATGACGGCGGTGCCGCTCGCCATCGCCGAGCGCGAGCCGCCGGTGCCGCCGCCGGTGACAAGCTGGTCGCTGTCGCCCTGAAGGAGCTTGATGCGATCGAACGGCACGCCGAGCTTGTCGACCAGCACCTGCGCGAAGGCCGAGGCGTGGCCCTGGCCGTAATCCAGCGTGCCGGTG
The DNA here is from genome assembly GCA_963822035.1 of uncultured Alphaproteobacteria bacterium. GTDB lineage: Bacteria > Pseudomonadota > Alphaproteobacteria > Rhizobiales > Xanthobacteraceae > Pseudolabrys. The sequence goes on from CAWGGC010000005.1 coordinate 903,879, forward strand.
ACGATGGTGACGGTGCCGTCGTCGTTGAAACGGATGCCACCCATTTCGGTCGTCATCGCCGCGGTGGTCTCGACGAAACAGGCGACGCCGAGTCCGCGCAGCTTGCCGTTGCGCTTGCTGTCGCGCTTGCGTGCCTTGAAGCCTTTGACGTCGGCGCGCTCGATTGCATCCTTGAACACGGCCGGAAAGTCGCCGCAGTCGTAGGTGGTCCCGGCGGGCGTGGCGAAAGGCATCTCCTTCGCCTTGATGAAGTTGCGCTTGCGCAGCTCGAAGCGGTCGATGCCGAGTTCGGCCGCGGCATAATCCATGGTGCGCTCGATATCGAGTGCTCCTTCGGGGCGGCCGGCGCCGCGATAGGCGGAGACGAACACGGTGTTGCTGTAGACGCACTTGGTCGCCACTTCGAGGAGCGGCGTGCGGTACATGCTGATGACGTTTTTGACGACGTTGAGCGTCGGCAATAGCGGCCCGAACGACGAACAAAAACCGCCGAGGTTGGCGTAACCGGTCACGCGCAGCGCCTGGATCAAGGCACCTTCGTCGAACGCGATCTCGACCGTCATATCGTGGTCGCGGCCCTGATGGTCGGACATGAAGCTGCCGGAGCGGTCGTCGGTCCATCTCACCGGACGGCCGAGCAGCTTCGCGGCGTGCAGGATGCAGACATATTCGGGATAGACCGCGGCCTTCATGCCGAAAGAGCCGCCGACATTGCCGGTGAGCACGCGCACCTTGTCGGGGGTCGCGCCGAGAATGTCCCGCAGCGCGTTTTTCAGGCCGAACACGCCCTGGCTGCACGAATGCAGCGTCCATTTGTCCGCAGCCGCATCGAATTCGCCGATCGCCGAGCGAGGTTCCATGGATGCGACGACCATGCGCTGATTGATGACCGGCAGTTTCACCACATGCGCCGCCTTGGCGAAGGCCTCCGCGACCTTGGCGCTGTCGCCGTGCTGGAAATCGAGTGCGACGTTGCCGGGCACTTCGTCCCAGATCACCGGCGCGCCGGGTTGAGCGGCGTCGCGCGCGCTGGTCACCGCCGGCAAGGGCTCGATGTCCAGCGCGACCGCTTCGGCGGCATCCCTGGCCAGCGCGGCGGTTTCCGCGACCACGCAGACGACCGGATCGCCGACGAAGCGCACCTTGTCCGTCGTCAGCGCCGGGCGCGGCTTGTATTTGATCGGCGAGCCGTCGCGGCTCTTCAGTGGCAGCAGGCATTTCAACCCGCCATAGGCCTTGAGGTCCTCGCCGGTCAGCACGGCGAGCACGCCAGGCATCGTCTTTGCGGCGCCGATGTCGATGTTGCGGATATGGCCGTGAGCCTCCCGGCTGCGCACCATCGCCGCGTAGGCCTGATTGGGGAGATTGACGTCGTCGGTATAGTTGCCGTGGCCCGTGACCAGCTTGGGGTCTTCCGTCCGCAATACCGGCTGGCCGACGCCGAATTTGGTCAGCGACAGTGCCGTTTCCTGGGTTCTATCGTCCATGTCGGGGGGTTCCGCGAAGCGTCGGCCTCTGAAATAGAGCAGCGGGGCCGCCTCCACAAGAACGACCGTCGCCGGGCAGGGTTGCACGAGGCGGCCGCGCTGTTACACTTTTCGCATAAAGGGAACAAATGCCGCGTTCGCGGGGCCTTGAGCGCCGTCCGCCGTGGCAGGAAGGTTTGTGACATGAGCGGCGAGGCCGGGGATGCCCCGGGCCTCGGCCCCGCGTTTGACCGTGCGGCGCCGGAGCGCCGGCGGTGGGGTCGGCGGTCGCCTGGACGTTACGAGGGCGCTGAAGGCCGCGACCGCGGCGGGCCGACCTATGCCGCGCTCGACCTTGGCACCAATAACTGCCGCCTGTTGGTCGCGCGCCCGACCGACGACAGCTTCCGCGTCGTCGATGCCTTCTCCCGCATTATCCGTCTTGGCGAGGGCGTCTCGACCTCGGGCCGCCTGAGCGAGGCGGCGATCGGCCGCGCGCTCGCCGCGCTCACCATCTGCCGCGACAAGATGAAGAACCGCGGCGTCACCCGCGCCCGTCTCATCGCCACCGAAGCCTGCCGGGCCGCGGCAAACGGCGCCGATTTCCGCAGCCGCGTCGCCGAGACGCTCGGCCTCGAGCTCGACGTCATCGACCGCGAGACCGAGGCGACCTTGGCGGCGACCGGCTGCACGCCGCTGATCGATCCCGACGCCGAAGGCGTGGTGCTGTTCGACATCGGCGGCGGCTCCTCGGAGCTGGTGCGGCTCGGCCGCTCGCACGGCACGAAGCAGGGACCGCCGCGGCCGCAGATCCGCGGCTGGATTTCGCTGCCTTACGGCGTGGTGACGCTTGCCGAGCGGCACGGCGGCCACATCGTCAGCCGCGACATTTACGAGACCATGGTCGGAGAGGTCGCCGCGCTGATCGCGCCGTTTGCCCGTGAGCACGGCGACAGCCTCGGCGGCGTCCACTTGCTCGGCACCTCCGGCACGGTGACGACGATCGCCGGCGTCCACCTTGATCTGAGGCGCTACGAGCGCAACCGCGTCGACGGCTGCTGGATGAGCGCGGACGAGATCACCGCGGTCTCCGAGCGGCTGCTCGCCATGGATTATCATGCGCGCGTCGCCAGTCCCTGCATCGGCGCCGAGCGTGCCGATCTGGTGCTCGCCGGCTGCGCCATCCTCGAAGCGATCCGCCGCGCCTTCCCGTGCCCGCGGCTGCGCGTCGCCGACCGCGGCCTGCGCGAAGGCATGCTGGTGCAGATGATGCGCGAGGACGGCGTCTGGGGCGCGGAGGCCGCGCTGTCGTGAGCGAACCCGGCAAGCGCGCCAACCCGCGCGGCATGAAAGTGCGGGTCAAAGGCGGCAAGAGCCGCTCACAGTCGTCGAGGGCGTGGCTCGAGCGCCAGCTCAACGATCCATACGTGGCGCGCGCCAGGCGCGAGGGCTACCGTTCGCGCGCTGCCTTCAAGCTTGCCGAGATCGACGACAAGGCGAAGTTCCTCAAGAAGGGCGACCGCGTCATCGATCTCGGCGCCGCGCCCGGCGGCTGGAGCCAAGTCGCCGCCAAACGCGTCGGCGCGCCGGAAAACGGCCGCGTGGTGGCGATCGACTTGCTGGCGATGGATGCGGTGCCCGGCGTCGATTTCGTGCGGCTCGACTTTCTCGATCCGGCCGCGCCGGACAAGCTCAAGGCCATGCTCGGTGGCCCCGCCGACGTCGTGCTTTCCGATATGGCGGCCAATGCGACGGGCCATCGGCGGACCGATCACTTGAAGATCATGGCGCTGGTCGAGGCCGCGGCCGAATTTGCGCGCGAGGTGCTGGCGCCGGGCGGCACGTTCCTCGCCAAGGTGCTGCAAGGCGGCACCGAAGGCGCGTTGCTTGCCGCGCTCAAGCGCGACTTTGCGAGCGTCAAGCACGTCAAGCCGGCGGCAAGCCGCGCCGAATTCGGCCGAGCTTTATCTCCTGGCGACCGGATTTCGCGGCGGCGCATGATGCGCCCAAAAAATCAGCGGCGGTCGTCGATCCAGATGTCGGTGAAGCGGGTGTCGCGACGGAGCACGCGCCGTTTCGGATCGCGCTTGGCAGCAGCATAGGTCTTGTGCTTTTCGGCCGCCTGCGGCGGCGCCTTGCGCTCCTTGCGCAGGCGGGTGTCGTGCTGCGGATGCGTGTCGCGATGCAGGCGCTCCTGCTGCGCTTGCTTTGGCGTCAGCTTCTTGCCGTGCCCGGCGGTCTCGCGCTGCTTCTGCGTCAGCTTGTGACCGCGCAAATACTTCTCGGAAATCGTCATTGGTCGCTTCGCCGCCGGCTTGTCGTCCCTGGGCGGCAGCGAGGCGGTCACCTCCGGCTTATCGTCTGGTTTAGCGGCGGGCGCGTCCTTCTTGTCCTCGCGTGCCGCCTCGGCAACGGACTTGGCATTCTTCGCTGCCGGCGCGAGCTTCGGAGGCTCTTTCGGCGCCTGCGCCGTCTTTTCGTCCTTGTACCCCGCCCGCGCGGCGTTCCGGCCGGCCGGTTCGATGCGCGCCGATCTGGCAGCCTTCGTCAATCTTGCGCCGGCCTTCCTCGCATCAAGCTGCGTCTTGCGTTGCGTTTCCTGCACATGTGCGAGCGCAAGGCTTGCATCTTTCAGAGTCTTGTCGCGGGCAAGCGCGGCATTGTAATCGGCAATCGCCCGATCCGGCCGATTGCTGCGCTCGTAAAGCTGGCCGCGCTGGTAGTAGAGGTTGGCGTTTCTCGGGGCGAGTTGGAGCATGCGGTCGTAATCGGTAAGCGCACCGGCGATATCGCCTTTGCCTTGCTTGATCTGGGCGCGCGCCGTCAGGCCGGAGATGTCGTCTGGCGAATGGGACAGGAAGGCGTTGACGTCGGCGAGCGCGTCGTCGTTGTCGCCCTTGGCCTGCCGCAAGCCGGCGCGCAGCAAATAGAGGTCGGTCGCCCGCGGATCGCGCTTGAGCGCCTCTTCGACGTCGGCGATCGCCTTGGCGCTGTCACCGTGTGCCTTCTCGATCAGCGCGCGGGTGCGATAGGGACCGGCGTTCACCACGCCCAGTGCAATGGCGCGATTGAGGTCGGTGAGCGCGCGGGCATTGTCGTTCCTGGTGAAGTAGATCTGCCCGCGCTCGGCAAGGGCCGCCGAGTCGTTGCCGTCGGCGCTGATCGACTTGTCGAGATCGGGCAGGGCGCGGCCGTAGTCCTTGGCCCGAGCGTAGGCCGCGCCGCGCAGGGCGTAGGCTGCCGGATCGTTGGCGTCGACCTTGAGCATGATGTCGGCATCGTTGATCGCGCCGCGCACGTCGCCTTCCTCGAGACGGATGGTGCCGCGCAGGCCGATCAGCTTGGCATTCCAGGAAATCTTCAGCGCACGGTTGATATCGGCGAGCGCGCTCTTGCGTTCGCCCTTGGCGGCGTAGGCCTCGGCGCGCAGCCGGTAGGTGCTCACCGAACGGCCATCGGCGGTGAGCGCGCGGTCGTAGGCGGCGATCGCCTTGTCGTTGTCGCCGGATTTGCGCCAGATCGCGGCCTCCGCGGTAAGGCGGCGACGTTCTTCGGGTCGAGCTTGGCGACCTCGGCGTAGTCATTGAGCGCGCCGCTATTGTCGCCGGCGGCCTGCTTGGCTTGCGCGCGCAGCATATAGTTGTCGGCGCTGCCGTCGAGCTTCACGGCGCGCTCAAAATCGGAGAGCGCATGGGTGTAGTCGTGCTTGCGCATATAGAGCTGGCCGCGGCCGCTGTAGGCGCTGATGCGGTCGCCGTCGAGGCCGATCGCCTTCTCGTAATCCTGCATGGCGCCGTCGAGGAAGCCGAGGTCGCGGCGCACGGCGGCGCGGTTGATGTAAGGCGAGGGCGAATTCGGATCGAGCCGGATCGCAGAGTCGTAATCGGCAATGGCCTGGCCGTAATTGCCGCGCGCGTACCAGGCATTGCCGCGGTTCTGATAGGCCGGCACGAAATCGGGCGCGAGCGTCACGGCCTGATTGAAGTCCGCGATCGCATGCGCGGGGTCGCCGCGGTCGAGATAGGCAAGCCCGCGCAGCGCGTAGGCGACGCCGGCCGGCTCGCCGCGCAGGCGGCCGGTCTTGAGGATCGTCGAGCAGGCGGTGATGCGCTGATCGGCGAGATTTGCGGTCTGGGTCGCGCACATATGGGCGTCACGCGCCTGGGCGCGGACTTCGCCAGGGTGGGCAACGGCCGCAGCGGCGATCAAGCCGGCCGCAAGCGGCGACAGGGACCAAGGTCTTACGCGCGCGCATTAACGACGGCCGCGTTAACGTTACCACCCCGGGACTATCGGTTAATTCGCCGCGACGGCCTAGTGTCCGCGCCAATTATGGTTAACGGCCGTCAGCTTGCGCGCTGGTCGGATGTGTCGGTCGTCGCCGGCATGCGGTTGGCGAGCTCGGCGCCGGCATCGGTCGGCAGTTGCGCGAACACCAGGACCGACAGCGCCGAGATCGCGGCGACCGCGAGGAAGGCCGGCGGGAAATCGGCCGCCAGCAGCGGCCCGTTGCCGTGGAAGCGGACGGTGAGTTCCACCGCCAGCGCGCCAACGGCGACGCCGGCGGACAGCGACAATTGCTGGCCGACGCTGACCAGCGAGGTCGCGCGGCTCACCCGTGCCGGCTCGATTTCGGCATAGGCGATGGTGTTGATGCTGGTGAACTGCAGCGAGCGGAAGAAGCCGCCGACCAGCAACAGGCCGACCATGACCGCGGCCGGCGTCAGTTCCGTGAATGCGGCGCAGGTCGCGAGAAAGCCCGCGCTGATAATCGCGTTGGCCATCAGGATGTTGCGGAAGCCGAAGCGGCGCAGAAAGGTCACCGCCGCCATCTTCATGCCCATGGCGCCCATCGCCGAAGCAAAAGTGATGAGGCCGGATTGGAACGGCGTCTTGCCGAAGCCGACCTGCAGCAGCAGCGGCAGCAGAAACGGCAGCGCGCCGATGCCGAGCCGGAACATGAAGCCGCCGACGACGCTGGCGCGGAAGGTCGGGATGCGGAACAGCGTGAGATCGAGCGCCGGGTTTTCGGTGTGCCGTGCATGCACCAGATAGGCGGCGATGAAGCAGGCGCCGCCCACGACCAGCGCCACGACGATCCACCACGGCAGAAAGTTGAGGCCAAGGATCGACAAGCCGAAGGCAACGCCGGCGATGCCGAGCCCGGCGAGCACCATGCCGCGCAAGTCAAAGCGGACGTGATGCTCGGCTCGGATATCGGGGATGTACTTGCGTCGCGAGCACGATGCCGATCAGGCCGATCGGCACATTGATGATGAAGATCCAGTGCCAGGTGGCGTAAGTGGTGATGAAACCGCCGACCGGCGGCCCGAGCACCGGGCCGATCAACGCCGGCGTCGTGACCCAGGCCATGGCGCCGACCAGTTCGCGCTTGGAGATGCTGCGCACCAGCACCATGCGGCCGACCGGCGTCATCATGGCGCCGCCCATGCCCTGCACGATGCGGGCGATGACGAAATCGGTAAGCGAGTTCGACAGCGCGCAGCCGATCGAGCCGAGCACGAATACGGCGATCGCCGCGCGGAACACGGTGCGGGCGCCGAAGCGGTCGGCGGTCCAGCCGCTCGCCGGGATGAACACGGCAAGCGACAGCAGGTAGGAGGTGACCGCGAGCTTGAGCGCCAGCGGGTTGGTGCCAATATCGGTCGCGATCGCCGGCAGCGAGGTGGCGATCACCGTCGAAATCCATGTTCTCCATGAACAGCGCGACCGCGATGATCAGCGGCACAATTCGATCACTTCGCATCGCGGACAAATCTCGGAAACGGCGGGCCGTCGGCAGGCAACCTCATACTCGATTAACGGCTAAAATGGCGGTTTCCGGCACGTGATGAGTTCATAACAGCTATCCGCGAAATCCCCGGGATATCCCTAGGAATCGGTAGCATCCCGTGCTATCGACCCACGCCAACCCAAATGACGGGCCGCGAAATCGGGCGAGGAAAGCCTCGCCACGGGCGTTTTCACCCATAGATAAGCGGTCCCGGAAGCCCATTCGGGTGAGACGGAGTTGGCAATGGCCGAAAAGAACAACGCAAGCCCCCCGAAGCACTCACGTTCGACGACGTGCTGATCAAGCCCGGCCTGTCGGAGGTGATGCCCGCCGACGCCGATATCCGCTCGCGGGTCACGCGCACGATCCCGGTCAATATCCCGATTATCGCGTCCGCCATGGATACCGTGACCGAGGTGGAAATGGCGATCGCCATGGCGCAGGCGGGCGGCATCGGAGTCATCCACCGCAACCTCGAACCGGAGCAGCAGGCCGCCCAAGTGCGGCAGGTCAAGAAATTCGAATCGGGCATGATCGTAAATCCGGTGACCATCGAGCCGGGCGCGACGCTTGCGCAGGCGTTCGATCTCATGCGCGAGAACCGTATTTCCGGCATTCCGGTGGTCGAACGCGGCAATAACGGCGGGCCGGGCAAGCTGGTCGGCATTCTCACCAACCGCGACGTGCGCTTTGCCACCGATCCCAACCAGAAAGTCGCCGAGCTGATGACCAAGGAGCGTCTGGTCACGGTGAAGGAGGGTGTCAGCCAGGCGGAGGCGAAGCGCTTGCTGCACCAGAGCCGCATCGAGAAGCTGCTGGTGGTCGACGACCAATTCCGCTGCATCGGCCTGATCACGGTCAAGGACATCGAGAAGGCGGTCGCCAATCCGAACGCCTGCAAGGACGAGCAGGGCCGCCTGCGGGTCGCCGCCGCCACCACGGTCGGCGACAAGGGCTTTGCCCGCACCGAGGCGCTGATCGCCGCCGGCGTCGATCTCGTGGTCGTCGACACCGCGCACGGCCACTCCAGGCACGTGCTCGACGCCGTCAACCGCATCAAGCGGCTGTCCAACAAGGTGCAGGTGGTGGCCGGCAACATCGCCACCTCGGAGGGCGCCAAGGCGCTGATCGGCAGCGGCGCCGACGCCATCAAGGTCGGCATCGGCCCAGGCTCGATCTGCACCACGCGCGTCGTTGCCGGCGTCGGCGTGCCGCAGCTCACGGCAATCATGGACGCGGTCGAGGCGGCCAAGGCCTCCGACACGCCGGTGATCGCCGACGGCGGCATCAAATATTCCGGCGATCTGGCCAAGGCGATCGCCGCCGGCGCCGACTGCGCCATGGTCGGCTCGCTGCTCGCCGGCACCGACGAGACGCCGGGCGAGGTGTTCATCTATCAGGGCCGCTCCTACAAGACCTATCGCGGCATGGGTTCGGTCGGCGCGATGTCGCGCGGCTCGGCCGACCGCTACTTCCAGCAGGACATCAAGGATTCGCTCAAGCTCGTGCCGGAAGGTGTCGAAGGCCAGGTGCCGTACAAGGGCTCGGCCTCGACAGTGCTGCACCAGCTCACCGGCGGCTTGCGCGCCGCCATGGGTTATGTCGGCGCCAAGACGATCGTCGACCTGCACAAGAAAGCGGAATTCGTGCGCATCACCGGTGCGGGCTTACGCGAAAGCCACGTGCACGACGTCGTCATCACGCGCGAGAGCCCGAATTATCCGAGCCGGGTGTAGTTGTCGTTGAGGCCGGGCTTGACCGGCCATCGATCCCGGGGTTTGACGATGTCGCTTCCAGTCATGCTGCTGCCGCTGTTCGTCGAGGTCATATTGACCATCGGCCTCGGTCTCTGGCTCGCTTATGTGCGCCAGCAGGACTTCAAGAGCGGCGTCGCGCATCCCTCGCGCGTGGCGTTGCGCGAGCCGAATTGGTCGCCGCACACGCTGCGGGTCGGCTATTGCTTCAGCAACCAGTTCGAGTTGCCGGTGCTGTTCTACGTGCTGACGATCCTTGTCATCGTCACCCGCCATGCCGATCTCATTTTTATGATTCTGGCTTGGGTCTTCGTGCTGACCCGCATCATGCACGCGGCGGTCTATACGACCAGCAACAAGCTGCACCTGCGCGGCGCCTGGTACGGCTTCGGCGCCGTGGCGCTGCTGATGGCCTGGGTCATTTACATGGTCCGCATCCTCGCCGGCCTGCCATGACGCCAAGCGCGCGGCTGGCGGCAGCCATCGAGGTCTTGGGCAGTCTCGACGCAGAACGGCGCCCCGCCGCCGACGCGCTCAAGGCCTGGGGCCTGACGCACCGCTTTGCCGGCTCCGGCGATCGCGCCGCGATTGCCGGCCTGGTCTACGACGCGCTGCGCCGCCGCTCATCGAGCGCCTTCCTGATGGGCGCCGACACTCCGCGCGCCATCGCGCTCGGCATGCTCAAGCGCGAGCGCGCGCTTTCGACCGACGCCATTGGCAAGCTCGCCGACGGCTCGCGCTACGCGCCGGAGCCGCTCAGCGACGACGAGCGCAAGCGGCTCGACGCCGCGAGCCTTGCCGGCGCGCCGCCTCATGTCGCCGGCGATTACCCCGAATGGCTCGATCCGCATCTTGTCCGCGTGTTCGGTGACGAGCGCGCCGAGGAAGGTGCGGCACTTGCCTCGCGCGCGCCGCTCGACCTGCGCGTCAATACGCTCGCCGCCGACCGCGACAAGGCCATGGCGATGCTCGCCGATCTTGCGCCCGAGCCGACGCGCTGGTCGCCTTTCGGTCTGCGCATTCGCCTTGCCGCTGACGCCAAAAGCCCCGCGATCCATGCCGAGCCGGCGTTCCTCAAGGGCATGGTCGAGGTGCAAGACGAAGGCTCGCAGCTTGCGGCGCTGCTCTCGGGCGCGAAGGCCGGCGAACAGGTGGTCGATCTCTGCGCCGGCGCGGGCGGTAAGACTTTGGCGCTCGCCGCCATGATGGAGAACAAGGGGCAGATTTACGCAACCGACGACGACAAGCGGCGCCTGGCACCGATCCACGAGCGGCTCGCCCGCTCGGCGGCGCGCAACGTGCAGGTGCGCACGCCCAAATCGGTCGGCGGCGAGCTCGACGATCTTGCCGGCCGCATCGACCTCGTCCTGATCGATGCGCCCTGCACCGGAACCGGCGCCTGGCGGCGTAATCCGGACGCCAAATGGCGCATGCGGCCCGGCGCGCTCGAGCAACGCGTCAAGGAACAGGCCGAGGTGCTCGACCGCGCCGTGCCCCTACTCAAGGCCGGCGGCCGCATCGCCTACATCACCTGCTCGGTGCTCGACGAGGAAAACGGCGCACAGGTGCGCGCATTTCTCGCGCGCCATCCGGGCTTTGCCATTACGCCGCCGGCGCAGGTTACCGCCGCGCTCGGCGAGCGCGCCTTCATGTTCGCCAAGGCTGCGCGGTTCTCCGACGAAGGTCTATTGATGACGCCACGGACGACCGACACCGATGGCTTCTTCGTCTCGCTCATCCAGCGCGGCTGAGACACACCGCGTTAACGCCTCGTAGACGGGAATTTCCCGGTTTCGCCGTAATCCCGGCCAATTTTGCCCGCGAAGTTTTCGGAACTCATGCTGCGGCTCTTCCGCTGAGGTGTTTTCGACAATGCTGGTGGCAAAGCGCGACCCGTTTCATCCGACGGCGCAGAATACGTCCCATTCCGACTTCTTCGCGGAACAGCGCCCGAACCGCGCGGCGGGCTTTTCCCGCACGATGACCGCTCTGCAAATGCTCGGCACGCTGCTCGGAATCCCGCTCGCGATTGCCAGCGGCTACACGATGTACCACGCCAATTTCTCGTCGGAGGCGACCTGCCAGAGCCTGCGCGCCAACATTGTCTCGATGCTGGACAAGAGCGTCGACGCCCGCACCCGCCACATGCTGGTGCGCAAGGACGTCGAGAGCTTCGAGCAAAGCTGCGGCCGCGTCGATCCGGACGCCACCGCCGCGTTCAAGGCGCTGCTGGCCTCGGATCGTGCGGCGGCGGTCGCACCGCGCACCGAACCGAAACCGGTCGAGGCCAAGGCAAAAGAGATCGTCCGCAAGGCGGAGCCAAAGGTCGAGGTCAAAACCGTGCCGCATGACGTTGCCGCAGCGCCGGCAAAACCGGCGCCGGCCGATGCGGCGATGTCCGATGCTGCGTGGCTTGCGGCGGTCCGCGGTGCATTGACCCCCGATGATGCCGAGCCGGCAAAGCCCGCGAAAGCGAAGGAAGCGGTGATCAACACGCCGCCGCCCGTCCCGCTCGATGCAGCGCATCCGAACGCCGAGTTGCGGGTTTCGCCGCCGCCGCCGCCGCCGCCGGCAGCCGCGTCACCGGCGGCCGCGCCGTTGCCGCCGCCGTCGACCATTGCCAATGCACCGGCGCCGCAAGCGGATGGCAATCATCCGGTGCCGCCGGCCGAGGTTCCGGCGGCGCAGCCGGGCGAGCCGGCGCATCACAGCTGGATTGGCCGGATCCCGTTCGTCGGGCAGATGATCGAGTCGAAGCGCTAGGCGGCCTTCGGTTGCCACTCGGCGATCGTGGCGGCGTCCGCCTCGGTCTGCCAGCGGCCGCTCTTGCCCGGCCGCCGCTCGGCCTGCGCCAGTTGCTTGAGGAATTCGGCGCGCGGGATGTCGCGGAAGCCGATGTCGCGGCAGGTCGGCGTCATTAGCTTGCCGTCGTTGAAGGCATAGCCCCAGCGGTTGAGATGCCAGTTTAGCACGGCAAAGCCGATCTTCGACGTGTTGGGTTCGTGCGAGAACTGCGACTCGGTCGAGAACGCGCCGCCGACCGAAATGCCGTAGCCGCCACCGGTGAGCTCGCCCTTCTCGTTCCAGACCTCGAAGGAATGCACGTGGCCGGCGTCGAACAGCTCGGCATAGGCGCGCATGATCTTGGGCGTGATCCAGGTCAGGTGCCAGCGCCCGGAGCGGCGTCCGGCGCAAGCCGTGATGACGCCTTCGAAATCGCGGTCGAAGGTGACGCTGTACTGGCCCTGCCGCATCTGCCGGCGCAGCCGCTTGGCCAGATGCGTCTCGCCGAAGAACAGCACCGAGCGCTGCGGCGGCGACCACCACTTCAGCGGCGCGATATGAGCCCACGGATAGAGCCCGCGGCGATAGGCCGCCAAAATCGTCGCCGGCGTGAATTCGTGCACGATGCCGGCAAGCCCCGCCGGCTTGCGCCAGCGCCTGCTCGGGGTCCGGCAGCGCATAGTCGGGCGCCAGGAACTCCTCGAAGCACTTGCGCGCCAGATTGGGCACGCCGCCGATGCGAGAGGGCGCGAGCGCCCAGGCAAGGCCCAGCGCCCAGCGCTCCGCCATGTCGCCCAGTGTTTCGCGGAACAACGCCGCGCGGCGGCTCGGCTGTGCCGTGGCCGGTGCGGAAAAGGTGACCTGGTTGGTGTGGTAGTTCAATGCGGCCCCAAACGTGTGGAAATGATCGAATTTTTCACATTTTCTCTCTCACGGCGGGGCTAATGGAGGGTTATCTGAATGGCTCGAATTCGGCCCGTAGTTAACCGGAGCCTGACGCCGCCTTGACCAAAACCGCGCTCAACCGCAAAGACTTGAGCCCAATGCCGCCGAATTCCAGAGCCTACGCCCGCGCACGATAAGGTGCTGATCGTCGATTTCGGCTCGCAGGTGACCCAGCTCATCGCCCGGCGGGTGCGCGAGGAGCGCGTTTATTGCGAGATCGTGCCGTACCAGAAGGCGGAAGAGGCCTTCCTCGCCATGCGGCCGAAGGCGGTGATCCTGTCGGGCGGGCCGGCCTCCGTGCTCGACAAGGATGCGCCCGCCGCGCCCAAGTCGCTGTTCGACGCCGGCGTGCCGGTGCTCGGCATCTGCTACGGCGAGCAGGCGATGGCCGCCCAGCTCGGCGGCAAGGTCGAGGGCGGCCACCACCGCGAATTCGGCCGCGCCGAGGTGACCGTGACCGCCGACTTGCCGCTGTTCGAGGGCGTCTGGGTCAAGGGCGAGAAATATCCGGTGTGGATGAGCCACGGCGACCGCGTCACCGAGCTGCCGCAAGGGCTTCAAGGTGCTCGGCAGCGCGCCGAACTCGCCGATCTCGATCATCGGCGACGACGCGCGCAAATTCTACGCCACGCAATTCCATCTCGAGGTGGTGCACACGCCGCACGGCGCGGCGCTGCTGCGCAATTTCGTGCGCAAGATCGCGGGCCTCACCGGCGACTGGACCATGCGCGCCTTCAAGGACGAGGCGATCGCGAAGATCCGCGCCCAGGTCGGCAAGGGCAAGGTGATCTGCGGCCTGTCCGGCGGCGTCGACTCGGCGGTCGCCGCGGTGCTGATCCACGAGGCGATCGGCGATCAGCTCACCTGCGTGTTCGTCGATCACGGCCTGTTGCGGCTTGCCGAGGCGCAGAAGGTCGTGGCGCTGTTTCGCGACAGCTACAACATCCCGCTGGTGCACGTCGACGAGTCGGAGACGTTTCTGAAGGCGCTCGAAGGCGTCGACGATCCCGAGCAGAAGCGCAAGATCATCGGCAAATTGTTCATCGACGTGTTCGAGCGCGAGGCATCGAGGATCGGCGGCGCCGAATTCCTGGCGCAGGGCACGCTCTACCCGGACGTGATCGAGAGCGTCTCCTTCACCGGCGGGCCGTCGGTGACCATCAAGTCGCACCACAATGTCGGCGGCTTGCCCGAGCGCATGCACATGAAGCTGGTCGAGCCGCTGCGCGAATTGTTCAAGGACGAGGTGAGGGCGCTCGGCCGCGAGCTTGGCCTGCCGGAAGCCTTCGTCGGCCGTCATCCGTTCCCGGGTCCCGGCCTTGCGATCCGCGTGCCCGGCGCCATCACCAAAGAGAAGCTCGATATCCTGCGGCTGGCCGACGAAATCTACATCGAGGAAATCCGCCGCTGCGGGCTTTACGACGCGATCTGGCAGGCGTTTGCCGTTTTATTGCCGGTGAAGACCGTCGGCGTCATGGGCGACTTCCGCACCTATGAATATGTGGTGGGCCTGCGCGCCGTGACCTCGACCGACGGCATGACCGCGGATTTCTATCCGTTCGACATGAACTTCTTAGGGCATGGTCGCGACGCGCATCATCAACGAGGTCAAGGGCGTTAACCGCGTCGTCTACGACGTGACGAGCAAGCCGCCGGGGACGATCGAGTGGGAGTAGGGGGCCGGTCGATACGATCCGTTCCGCATAGACATGGGATTTGGGGTTTTTATTCATCGCTCAGATTTTATCTACGACGACAGTCCGGCTGAGCGGTATCAATTCCCCAGTCAGTATCTAAGCCGCGTCGAGTCCTGTATTGGCGACTGGATCATTTATTATGAGCCTAGGAAAGTCGTTGACACGCGAGGCTATTTCGCCGTCGCCAAAATTCAGAGGGTAATTCCGGATCTGGGTGCGCCGGGGATGTACTTGGCTCTGATAGAGCCGCAAAGCTATCTCGATTTTGCGAATCCTGTGCCATTCACGGATCTGACCGGCCCAGTTGAGCGCGGCGTATTGAATGAGCAGGGGCGAATTTCCGGTCGTGCGCAGTCGGCTGTTCGTCCGCTATCGCCGGATGATTTCAAACGCATAGTCGAACTGGGGCTTAAGGAAGACGCGCCGCTATTGCCTCGTCTAGTCGAGATTCAGCCTCTCGGTGGCTTCGAAGACGAACAGGCGCCATTCACTTTTGATCAGCGGCGCGAACGTGCAAACTTCACTATATCTAGGATCGTGCGAGACCGTGTTTTCCGGGGGATCGTTTTACGTGCCTATGACCAACGCTGCGCGATTACTGGGCTGAAGCTCATCAATGGTAGGGGTCGAGCGGAGGTTGCTGCGGCTCATATCCGACCGGTCGAGGTGGGCGGCCCTGACATCGTAAATAATGGGATTGCACTTTCTGGTACAGCGCACTGGATGTTCGATCGTGGACTAATTGGCCTGTCCGATGATCTGCAGATTTTAATTTCTCGACAGGCAAATGACCCTGACGCCGTGCGGGCGTTGATCAACCGGTCGGGACGCGCATTACCGCCCTTGCGAAACTCTGATCGCCCGCATCCGCATTTCCTGAATTGGCATCGGGAGCACTGCTTCAAACGGTAAGGATCAGTCGTCACTGAACACGTCAGCCTTTGGGGACGGACGCGACAATTCCAGCCATGACGAGAGTTAATCATGCCCATCACCATCTACGGCATCAAGAACTGCGACACCATGAAGACGGCGCGGGCCTTCCTCGACAAGCACGGTGTCGAGTATGCCTTCCACGATTACAAAACCGCCGGCATCGAGCGCGGAAAGCTCGAAGGCTGGGCCAAGAAAGCCGGCTGGGAGACATTGCTCAACCGCGCCGGCACCACCTTCAAGAAGCTGCCCGACAAGGACAAGGACGGCCTCACCGAGAAGAAGGCGGTCGCGCTGATGCTGGCGCAGCCGTCGATGATCAAACGCCCGGTGCTCGAGCTTGGCGGCGGCAAGCTCCTGGTCGGCTTCAAGCCCGACGAGTACGCGAAAGCCGTGCGCTAGCCGTTCGTCGCTCGGTCCGCGGGCGCTAGCCCGCTTCGCGCACGCGTTGGCGCTGCTCGCCGGATTTCGCCGCAGCCGCCCCGGCGAGCGACTTGCGCAGCTCGTTGATCAAGCTGGCGCCGAGCTCGGATGCCGGCACCGGCCGGCCGAAGTAGAAGCCCTGCACCTGGTCGGCGTCGGCCGCGCGCAGGAAGTCCGCCTGGTTGAGCGTCTCCACGCCCTCGACGGTGACGCGCATCTTGAGCTCGCGGCCGAGCGCGATGATGGTCTTGATCACGGTCTCGGCGTCGCGTCCTGAGCCGTTGAAGCCGTCCATGAAGCTGCGGTCGATCTTGATCTTGTCGAACGGGAACTTCCACAGATAGCTCAGGCTCGAATAACCGGTGCCGAAATCGTCCATGACGATGGATACGCCGAGCTCCTTGAGCCGGCGCAATTGCGCGACGGTGCGTTCGTTGTTGCCAAGCAGGAGGTTCTCGGTGATCTCGAGCTCGAGGTGGCGGGCGTCGAGGCCGGCGTCCTTCAGCGCGCCGACGACGATGTCGACGATCTCGCCGCCTTCGAATTGCGCCGGCGACAGGTTGACGGCGACGGTGAGATTGTCCGGCCATGTCGCCGCGGTGCGGCAGGCCTCGTGCAGCACCCAGGCGCCGACCCGGTCGATGCAGCGCATGTCCTCGGCGACCGGGAGAAATTCGGCGGGCGGAATGAGCGAGCCGTCAGGCGCTGGCAGCCGCACCAGCGCCTCGAAGCCGAGCAGGCGCTTTTCGGCCATTTCGAATACCGGCTGGTAGTGGAGCACGAAGCCGCGATTGGCGATCGCGGCGCGGATCAGCCGCTCCAGCCGCAATCGTGCCTGCAGCGCCGCGTCCATTTCCGGCGCGAAGAAGCGGCAGCAGCCGCGGCCGGCCGCCTTGCCGGCATAGAGCGCAAGATCGGCGCTCTTGAGCAGCCGCTCCGAGGTGTTGCCGTCGCTCGGCGCCAGCGCGATACCGATCGTAACGTTGGTCTTGATTTCCTGCTCGCGGAAAAACATCGGCTCGCCGAGAATCGCGGCGATGCGCTGGGCGAAGGCTTCGGCCTGGGCCTTGTCGCCGACGGCGGTCTGCACCACCACGAATTCGTCGCCGCCGAGCCGCGCGACGAAGTCCTCCAGGCGCGTCATCGCATTGAGCCGCTCGCCGACCGTGCTGAGCAGGAAGTCGCCGCCGTCGTGGCCGAACGTGTCGTTGACCTCCTTGAAGTGGTCGAGGTCGATGAAATGCACGGCGAGCTGGCCGCCGAGCGTCGGCAGAACGGCGAGCGCGCTGTCCAGGCGCTCGATCAGCCGCGCGCGGTTTGCGAGACCGGTGAGCGCGTCGTGATGGGCGAGGAAACGGATGCGGCGGTCGGCTTGCTGCTTTTCACGGGTGCGGCGGAACCAGGCGACGGCGGGGATCGAGAAGGCGAGCGCGGTGAGCAGGCAGAGGAATAGCGCCGCCGTCCAGAAGGTCGAGGTGATGATCTGGCGTGCCTCCGTCTGGTCGACGAAGGCGCCGACGACAGCGACGGCCTTGCCGTCGACCATGGCCGGCACAAAAGCCTCCGCATAGACCTTGGGAAACTCGGGCGGTTGGCCTTCTTTGATGTCGACGACCGGTGCGCCTTGCACGATCGCTCGCGTAGCGTCCGCGTTGTGTATGGCAAGATCGACCGGGGCAATCCTGTTGCGGTCGACGAACAGCTGGGAATCGCCGCTGCGATTGAAGATGATGTAGCGGAAGACCTGATCCGACTTCCGCGTGGCGTTGAAGAACGCCATGCTTGCCGCGGACGGCTGCTCGCCGGCAGCGATTTCGCCGAGATCGGAAACGTTATTGGCAAGGAACTGCGCCCAATCCTGCGCCGTGCCCTTTACGTACTCATTGACCAGATGATCGGTGGTGAGGCGGACCGTCAGCCAGGTGCCGCTGACCAACGTAACGAGCCCCAGAAGGAAGAGCCCGATGCCGCGGCGCAGTGTGATTTCGGAAAGGAAGGACATCTCGGATGCTCTAGTTTTCGGTTCGTAGCTTGGCGATCTCGGCTTTGGCCCGATCGAGCAACTCGCGGTTGTGTCGGCCTGACGAGGCCCATTGCTGATTAAACTGAGCGTAGATTTTCGCGATCGCGGCGGCGTCGGCCGCCGACGGAAAC
Organism: uncultured Alphaproteobacteria bacterium; assembly: GCA_963822035.1. Classification (GTDB taxonomy): domain Bacteria; phylum Pseudomonadota; class Alphaproteobacteria; order Rhizobiales; family Xanthobacteraceae; genus Pseudolabrys. Next base: position 921,829 of record CAWGGC010000005.1, read on the forward strand.
ACCACGGTTCGGCGCGGATCGGACTCGATCTGCTTGAACACTTCGTCGTTTGCCGCATCCATGCCGGCGGCGGCGCGGTCGGACAGCCACTCGCCGCTATACTTGCGGATGATGGCCTGGGCTTGCGGCGGCAGGCTTTCGAATTTGGCCCGGTTCATGACGATCATGGTCGGCGTGCCGCCGAGCGCGATCATGTAGTGGTGGCTGGTGACGCGGCCGATGCCGAATTCGAACAGCATCGAGGGCGGGACAGTAGCGGCGTCGATGGTGCCCTGGCTGAGCCTCTCGGCCGTCTGATTGATTGCGGTGAGAACCGGGATTGCGCCGAGCCTTTCCAGCGTCGCTGCCTCGATCGGGTTGTTGGCGCGCACCGTCTGGCCGTTGAGGTCGGCCAGCGAGCTGATCGGCTTGCGGCTATGAATGCTTTCGCCAGCCGACTCGAACGCCGCGATCAGCACATAGTCGTCGAAGCCCTTGAGCGCCTTGGCCTCGACCAAGCGTGAGAACACGCGGCTCGCTTCGGTCGCGTCACGATAGAGCCCGGGCAGCTCCATCACTCCGATGTCGGAAAATTGCTCCGACGACAGTCCTGGCACCAACAGGGCAAGGTCCGCGGTACCGTCCGCGACCAGCGCCGGCTGCGCGATCAACGACTTGCTGATGCCACCGCTGAAATACATGTCGATCTCGATGAGGCCCTTGCCTGCGGCATTCACTCCGTCGACGAACGGCTTGATTTCCCGCTGGTAGATGTAGGAACGGTCGGAGGTGAAAAACGAGAATTTGAGCTTGATCGGGTCGGCCGTGGCCACGGCCGGCAACACGGCAAATGCAACGACGGCGCAACGCAGAACTCTGGAGAACATCGCAAACCTCGAGACAGGGCCGTGGCTTTCTCGCGCGCGGCTTTGTCCCAATCGTTAAAATGCAAAACTTTCGCTTTGCTTGCGCGATTGACGAAAACTCGCCGCATCGCCTCCGGATTTGCCCTAAGGATAGTTACGGAGGCGATCGGTATCGCCGTAGCTGTGTTCAAGCCCACGCGGCGACAGGAACTTTTGCAGCAGCGGCTTGATTTCGCTGGCGATTGCGGCCACATGGCTCATCATGAACAAGCCACTGGCCGCCGCCGATTCGATCCCGCTGTCGCCTTTGGCGGCGGAAGTCGAGCGCCGGCGCACCTTTGCCATCATTTCCCACCCGGACGCCGGCAAGACCACGCTGACCGAGAAACTTTTGCTGTTCGGCGGCGCCATCAATCTCGCCGGCCAGGTCAAGGCCAAGCGCGACCGCCGCTCCACCCGCTCGGACTGGATGGCGATCGAGCGCGAGCGCGGCATTTCGGTCGTCACCTCGGTGATGACCTTCGACTATGATGGCCGCGTCTTCAATCTGCTCGACACACCGGGCCACGAGGACTTTTCGGAAGACACCTACCGCACACTGACTGCCGTCGATTCGGCCGTCATGGTGATCGACGCCGCCAAGGGCATCGAGGCGCGCACCCGCAAGCTGTTCGAGGTATGCCGGCTGCGCGACATCCCCATTGTCACCTTCATCAACAAGATGGACCGCGAGAGCCGCGATCCCTTCGAGCTTCTGGACGAGATCGAGAAGACGCTGGCGCTCGATACCGCGCCGATGACCTGGCCGATCGGCCGCGGCCGCGATTTCGCCGGTACCTACGATCTCGCGACCGGCGAGATGCGGCTTTTAAGCGAGGACGGCAAGACCGTGGCGCCGCAGCCGCTCGACCTCGCGGCGCTCGCAGCCAAGAACCCGATGCTCGACACCAAGGCGATTGCCGAAGAGCTGGCGCTAGTGAAAGACGCCTGCCGGCGGTTCGATTTTGCCGCCTTCCGCGAAGGCCATCTGACGCCGGTGTTCTTCGGCTCGGCGCTGAAGAACTTCGGCGTCAAGGACCTGCTCGACGCGCTCGCCGTCTTTGCGCCGCCGCCGCGCGCGCAGGTTTCGGATACGCGCAAGGTCAACGCGCACGAGAACGCCATGACCGCATTCGTCTTCAAGATCCAGGCCAACATGGATCCCAACCACCGCGACCGCATCGCCTTTGCCCGGCTGTGCTCGGGCAAGCTGCGGCGCGGCATGAAGGCGACGCTGACGCGCACCGACAAGCCGATCACGTTGGCGACGCCGCAGTTCTTCTTCGCCCAGGACCGCGCGCTCGCCGACGAGGCCTATGCCGGCGACGTGGTCGGCATTCCCAATCACGGCACCTTGCGCATCGGCGATACGCTGACCGAAGGCGAGCACATCGCCTTCCTCGGCGTGCCGAACTTCGCGCCGGAAATTTTGCGCCGGGTTAAGCTCGGCGATCCGATGAAGGCGAAGAAGCTGAAAGAAGCGCTGCAGCAGATGGCGGAGGAGGGCGTGGTGCAGGTGTTCCGTCCGCTCGACGGCGCGCCGGCGATGGTCGGCGTGGTCGGCCCGTTGCAGCTCGACGTGCTCAAGGTGCGGCTGAAGCAGGAATACGGCCTCGATATCGATTTCGAGACGCCGGAGTTCCAGCTCGCGCGCTGGATCTCGGCGGCCGACACCAAGAAACTCGACGAGTTCGTCGAGGCCAATTATTCGAGCGTCGCCGAGGACCTCGACGGCGACCGCGTCTTCATGGCGCGCAACCAGTTCATCCTCGATTATACGAGCGAGCGCGCCCCGGGCATCACGTTCACCGACATTAAGGACGTGAAGAAGGCGGCGTAGCCCGTCACCCTGAGGCGGCCGCCGAAAGCGGCCCTCGAAGGGTCTCTGACTCTCGGGCCGTCATCCTTCGAGGCTCGCGGAGTTTATCATCGGGCCGCGCTCCGCGCGGACCCGTTGGCTCGCACCTCAGGATGACGGATCAACTCAATTCACCTTGATGTTGGCCGCTTTGATCACCGGACCCCAGCGCGCGATCTCGCCCTCGATGCGGGCGCGGAACTGCTCCGGCGTCGAGCCGACCGGCTCCATCAATTGCTTGCCGAGCTTCTCGCGCACTTCCGGCGTGGTGATGATGGCGACCACGTCCTTGTTGATCTTGTCGACCATGGCCTTTGGCGTAGCGCCCGGCGCGATCAGGCCCATCCAGGCGTCGGCATCGACGTCGATGCCGCTTTCCTTCAGCGTCGGCACGTCGGGCAGATAAGGCGAGCGCTTGGCGGTCGACACCGCGAGCATCTTCACCTTGCCGTCCTTGGCCTGCGGCAGCACAGAGATTGCCGGCATGCAGGCCATCTGCGCGTCGCCGCGGATCACGGCGAGGATCGCGTCCGGCGAGCTCTTGTAGGCGACGTGCACGATCTTGGTGCCGGACTTGATGGCGAGCGCTTCCATCGCAAGCTGCGACAGCGAGCCGGTGCCGATCGAGGCGAAGTTGTATTTGCCCGGATTGGCCTTGAGCAGCTTGACGAGGTCGGCAACCGAGTTGACGTCGAGCTTCGGGTTCACCGCGAGCGCGCTCGGCTGGGTGATGAGCTGGGTGACCGGCGCGATGTCCTTCTGCGGATTGTAGGGCAGGTTGGCGAACAGCAGCGTGTTGATCGCGAGCGGTCCGCCGATGCTGATGCCGATGGTCGAGCCGTCAGGCGCCGCTTTGGCGACCATGTCCGTGCCGAGATTGCCGCTCGCGCCCGGCTTGTTCTCGACGACGAAGACGCTGCCCGGATATTTCTTGCCGAGCCCGTCCGAGATGATGCGCGCCACCACGTCCGGCGTCGAGCCGGCGCCGAACGGGACGACGATCTTGACCTGCTTGGCCGGCCAGTCCTGCGCCAGAGTGGGTGCCGCGCTGGCAAGCGCGATCAGAGCCGAGAGCGCAAAGCGCTTGAGCATGATGTTTCCTCCGTCCCGCCGCTAGGCAATGTCGCGCCCGAGATAGGCGCCGTCGTCCTGCAGCGTTGTTTGCAGCGTGTCGACCGGAATATCCGCAACGGCGGCGTTTCCCGCAAGCGAAAGATGCGCGGCGGTTCCTGCGGCCTGGCCCATGACAAAGCAGGGCCCGCTGACGCGCGCGGCCGACTGGCCTTCATGCGTCATCGAGGCACAGCGGCCGGCAACCAGCAGGTTGCCGGGACCGGCCGGCACCAGCATGCGGTAGGGCAGGTGGTTGAAGCCGCGCGAGGCCGGAATCTCCGGCCAGCGCCAGACCACGTCGCCGGCGACATGGTTCTCGATCGGCCAGCCGTTGACGCCGATGGTGTCGGGGAAGCTCGCGCAGGAGAGAACGTCGTCGGCGGTGAGCACATAGCGGCCGACGATGCGGCGGGTCTCGCGGATACCGAGCTGCGGCGGAATGTCGACCACGTAGGACTTGGCAAAGCCCGGCGCCTCGCGGCGCAGGAATTCGAAGAAGCTCATTGCCTGGCGCCGGCCCTCGATCTCGCCGGCGGAGAACTCGGCGGCATCGGTGCCGTCGACGGCGCGGCCGTCGTCGGTCTTGACCTGTGTGACGTTGACGCGCCATTCGCTCGAATGTTTCTGCGGGCGCACGATCGCGCCTTTGCGCGGAAAACTGATCGCCGCGCTTCTCGCGCCTGCGTCCATCAGCGCCGGGATGGTGCGCCAAGCCTCGCCCGCGGCCGCGGCATCGACGCCGGCCAGCGCGAAACATCATGGTCGGATAAAGCATGCCGCCGTCGGCATCGCCCTTCTCGAAAGCGGCGCCGGCAAAGGCGGCGAGGTCGCCGTCGCCCGAGCAGTCGATGAAGACGCGGCCGCGATAGGCGCGCCGCCCGGATTTGGTTTCGACCAACAGCGCCGTGATCCGGCCCGCCGTCCATGGCGACGCCGGCGGCCAGCGCATGAAACAGAATGTCGACCTCGACGACAGCAAGAGATCGTCGGCCGCGCATTTATAGGCCGCGGTGTCGTAGGCCTGCGCGCAGGTCTTGCCGAGCACGAGATGCGGTGCGTTGAGCCCGCCGAGCCGGTCGATGCGCGCGAGCAATTCGTCGGCAATGCCGTGCACCACCTGGCGGATGTCGCCGTACACGTTGGCGTGCAAGCCGCAGAAATTGGTGACGCCCGCCGCGGTGCCCATGCCGCCGAGGAAGCCGTAGCGCTCGACCAGCAACACCGTGCGGCCGTGCTTGCCGGCGGCGGCGGCGGCGGCAATGCCGGCCGGCCCGCCGCCGAGCACGACCACGTCATATTCGCCGGCAACGGCCGTGTTTCGTGCCGGTTCTGATATAAAAGACCGCGTATCTGCCAAGAGACCCTCGACGGCTGAGCGCTTGCATTGCCTGCCGCTATCCTCTACTGCGGCGCCTGTCGCAGGCAAATCTTTGTACGGCGGTCATGGGCCTGGCAATCCTCATCCTCGGACTGGCGCTGTTCCTCGGCGCGCATGTTTTCGTCACTTTCCGCGACGATCGCGCCAAGATGATCGCGCATCTGGGCCTTAACGGCTATCGCGGGCTGTTTGCGCTGAATGCTTTGATCGGCCTTGCGCTGATCGTCTGGGGCTTCGCCGATTACCGTACCCACGGCTGGATCGACATCTGGTCGCCGCCCGGCTTCATGCGTCACATCACCGTCGGGCTGATGCTGTTTGCGGTGATCTTTGCCACCGCCGCTTTCATCCCGAGCCACATCAAGATGTGGCTCAAGCACCCGATGCTCAACGCGGTGAAGACCTGGGCCTTCGCGCATCTGCTGGTGAACGGCGATCTCGGTTCGATCCTGTTGTTCGGCTCGTTCCTGGCATGGGGCGTCTATGCGCGCATCGCCGCCAAGCGCCGCGGCGATGCCGGCACGACCACCGCGCCGGCCGGGTGGCTCAACGATGGCATCGTGGTCGTGCTCGGCATCGTCATCTACCTTGCGCTCGGCTTTGCCTTCCATCCGATCGTGATCGGCGTGCCGGTGTTCGGCGCATGATCCCGAAAAGTAGGAACCGGTTTTCGGACAAGAACATACGCAAAGAAAGTACCATTCATGTCCGTACAGCAAGACATCAAGCGGCTCACCGCTCCCGATATTCTCGCGCGCAAGGGCGGCGAGCCGCTGGTGTGCCTCACCTCCTATCACGCGCACACCGCGCGCATCCTCGACAACCACTGCGACGTCATTCTGGTCGGCGACTCGCTCGGCATGGTGATGCACGGGCTCGAGACCACCGTTCCGGTCACGCTCGACATGATGATCCTGCAAGGGCATGCGGTGATGCGCGGCTCCAAGCGCGCGCTCGTCGTCGTCGACATGCCGTTCGGCTCCTACGAGGCTTCGAAGGAGCAAGCCTTCATGAACGCCGCGCGCGTGCTCAAGGAAACCGGCTGCGGCGCCATCAAGCTCGAAGGCGGCAAGCGCATGGCGGAGACCATCGCCTTTCTGGTCGAGCGCGGCATTCCGGTCATGGGCCATGTCGGCCTGACGCCGCAGGCGATCAACGTCATCGGCTCGTTCCGCGCGCAGGGGCGCGAGGAAAGCGACTGGGCGCGCTTCGAGGAAGATGCGCTTGCTGTTGCCGAAGCCGGTGCTTTCGCCCTGGTGATCGAAGCGGTCGCCGAGCCTCTGGCGCGCAAGCTCACGCAAACCGTGCGCGATCCCGACCATCGGCATCGGCGCCAGCGCCGCCTGCGACGGGCAGATCCTGGTGCTCGAAGACATGCTCGGCCTGTCGCCGCGGGTGCCGAAATTCGTCAAGCGCTATGGTGACCTCGGCCCCGGCATCGAGAAGGCGGTCGCCGATTACGCCGCCGATGTGCGTGCGCGCAGCTTCCCCGGCGCGGCCCATGTCTATGCGATGAAAAAGGGCTAAACCACTGAAATATTAACGGTTGTCGGCGCAGGCTTTGCCTTGCCGTCGCCACATGGCTAGGTTACGGCGCGAGCAATAGCGCAGAGGGTGGGTGGGAGCAATTCGTGGCTGACATCTTTCACGAAGTCGACGAGGAAGTCCGGCGAGAACAGCTCAAGAAGCTGTGGGACAAATACAGCATCTATCTGATCGGGCTCGCCGTTCTCATCGTGCTCGGCATCGCCGGCTGGCGCGCTTATGAATGGTGGGAGGCCAAGCAAGCCGCCGCCGCCGGCTCGATCTTCGAGGCGGCGATGTCGCTCTCCGATGCCGGCAAGCACCAAGAGGCCGCAGCCGATTTCGAGCGCGCCGCGGCGGAAGCGCCGGGCGGCTATCGCGTGTTGTCGCGCCTGCGTGCCGCCGAAGAGCTCGCCCAGATCAAGCCGGCCGACGGCGCCAAGGCGTTCGATGCGATCGCCGCCGATCCGACGGTCGGGCCTGCCTTGCAGGACCTCGCCTCGGTGCGGGCCGGGCTGCTGCTCGTCGATACCGCCTCGCTCGGCGATATGGAGCGGCGACTGGTGCCGCTGACCGATGCCTCGCGGCCGTTCCGCCACAGCGCACGCGAATTGCTGGCGCTCTCGGCCTGGCACAATCACGATGCCACTGCCGCGAAGCGCTATATCGACATGATCGCGGCTGATGCGGGGACGCCGCCCGGCACGCGGGCACGCATCGAAGTGCTTGCGGCGCTGATCGCGGCCAATGGCAAGAGCTGAGAGCCCTCGCATGCGCTGCGCCCGGCGCCTCGCCGTGTTGGCAATCTTGCTGGCGGCCGGGCCGTTGCTCGCCGGCTGCGAGAATTTCGATCCCGAACAGCTCGATTTCTTGCACCTGACCGACAAGAAGAAGCTGCCGGGCGAGCGCAAGGATCTGTTTCCCGGCGGCGTGCCCGGCGTGACCCAAGGCGTGCCGCCTGAGTACATGAAGGGCTATCAGCCGCCGCCGGATGCCGCGGCGGCCGACGATACGCTGCCGCCGGCAGCGAAGGTCAATCCGGGCGACGAGGATGCATCGGCCGTGCTCAAGCCGGAAACCGCCTCCGCCGAGCCCGAGGACAAGCCCAAGCCGAAACCCAAGCGCAAGCCGAAGCCAAAAGCACAGCAGGCCGAACGCGCGCCGGCGCAGATCACCATCCAGCGGGCACCGGCCGGCCAGCAGCCGGTTGCGGCATCGCAATCGCAATCGCCATGGCCTGCGCCACCGCCGCAGCAGCCCGCACAAACGCAATGGCCTAATCCCAACCAGCAGCAGCAACCGGCGAGCAATTCGCCGTGGCCTGCGGCGCCGCCGTCCGGCACCTTCTCGCACTGAGCGCCGCGCCGGGTTAAGAGGGCAAGCGCCCGCTGTTCGCGGGCGGAGAATGGCCGCGCATGAGCTTCACAATCGCCATCGTCGGCCGGCCCAATGTCGGCAAATCGACGCTGTTCAACCGGCTGGTCGGCCGGCGCGTGGCGCTGGTCGACGATACGCCGGGGGTGACCCGCGACCGCCGCGAAGGCGAGGGGCGGCTCGGCGACCTTGAGTTTACCGTCATCGATACTGCGGGCCTCGAGGAGTCGGCGCCGGAAACTTTGTCGGGCCGCATGCGCACGCAAACCGAAACCGCTATCGGGCAGGCCGATGCCATCTTCTTTGTGATGGACACGCGCGTCGGCCCGACGCCAGCCGACCACGCCTTCGCCAATCTGGTGCGCAAATCCGGCAAGCCCGCCGTTCTCATCGCCAATAAAAGCGAAGGGCGCGAGGCGGAAGCGCGGCGACTTGCGGCCTACGAACTCGGCCTCGGCGACCCCGTCGCAATTTCGGCCGAGCATGACGAAGGCATGGCCGATCTTTACGACGCGCTGCGTGCCGCGGCGCCGGAATTGACGGCCAAGCCATCCGAGGAGGAGGCCGCGGAAGCCGAGGCAGAACGTCCGATCCGCGTCGCCATCGTCGGCCGTCCCAATGCCGGCAAGTCGACGCTGATCAACCGGCTGATCGGCGAGGAGCGGCTGTTGACCGCGCCGGAAGCGGGCACCACGCGCGATTCAATCGCGGTCGATCTTTCCTGGCACCGCCGCGCCTTTCAGCTTTACGACACCGCGGGTCTGCGCCGCCGCTCGCGTATCGAGGAAAAGCTGGAGAAGCTTTCGGTGGCCGATGCGCTCAACGCCATTCGCTTTGCCGAAGTGGTCGTGGTGCTGCTCGACGTCACCAACGCCTTCGAGGAGCAGGACCAGCGCATCGCCGATCTCGTCGAGCGCGAGGGCCGCGCGCTGGTGATCGGCGTCAGCAAATGGGACCTCAAGGAGCAGACCGCTGGCGCCATCGGCAGGCTCCGCGCGCTCGCCGACGAGAAACTGACGCAAGTGAAAGGCGTGCCGTTGGTCGCGGTCTCGGGTCTGACCGGCGAGGGGCTCGACCGGCTGATGCAGGCGATCGTCGACGCCTATAATGTGTGGAACAAGCGCGTGCCGACCGCGGCGCTCAATCGCTGGTTCGAGGCGGTCACCGAACAGAACCCGCCACCGGCGGTCGCGGGCCGCAGCCTGCGCCTCAACTACATCACGCAGGCCAAAAGCCGGCCGCCGAGCTTCGTGATCTTCTGCACGCGCGCCGACGCGGTGCCGGATTCCTACAAGCGGTATCTCACCAACTCGCTGCGCGATACGTTCGATCTGCCCGGCACGCCGATCCGGCTGACGCTGCGCGAGAAGGCCAATCCGTATCGAAGGCCGCGCCAGGCGCAAACACTGATGTCGGGCAGCGAGCGCCGTTACGACGGCAGGTGATAATCCAAAAAGCGGCCGGCCTTGAAATCGTAGTACTTGCCGCTGTCGGTGCAGCTCGGCAGGCAGAGCGGCACGATCGCGCGCGCGACCTCTTCGGCGCTCGGCAGCGTCATCGGGTCCTCGCCCGGCATGATGGAGGCACGCATGCGCGTGCGCGTCGGGTTCGGCGAGAACAGGTTGACGCGCACGTTGGTGCTCGCGGTTTCGTTGGCGTAGGTCCGCGCCAGCACTTCCAGCGCGGCCTTGGACATCGAATAGGGGCCGCGATAGGCGCGCGCATTGTGCGCCGAGCCTGAGGTGATGAAAACGACACGCCCCGCCGGCGCCGCCTTCAACAGCGGGTCCATGGTGCGGAGCAGTTGCCAGTTGGCGGTGATGTTGACGGCGATCACCTCGTTCCAGTCCTTCGGCTCGACATGGCCGAGCGGCGAGGACGGCCCGGCGACGCCGGCGTTGCCGACCAGCACGTCGAGGCGGTGGTAGCGCTCATTGAGCGCCAGCGCGAGCCGGGCGATGCCGTCGATATCCTTCATATCGAGCGGCACCAAAGTGGCCGAGCCGCCCGCCGCCTTGATCTTGTCGTCGAGCTCTTCGAGCCCACCGACGGTGCGGGCAACGGCAATCACATGGGCGCCGGCTTGCGCCAATTGCAGTGCCAGCGCTTCGCCGATGCCGCGCGAGGCGCCGGTGACCAGCGCGATCTTTTCGGCGAGGGGTTTGGACATGACGCGGAGAACGGAGGCCTAGATCGCTTCCGCGAGCAACGACAACTGCCGCGGGCTTGCGTCGTTGGCGTCGAGGTCGGTCAGGCCGGTCGGATAGTCGCCGGTGAAGCAGTGATCGGTGAATTGCGGGCGGGCCGGATCGCGGCCCTCGCAGCCCATCGCCTTGTAGATGCCGTCGACCGAAAGAAAGGCGAGCGAATCCGCGCCGATGAATTCGCGCATGCCCTCGAGATCGTGGGTCGCCGCCAAGAGCTTGTCGCGTTCCGGCGTGTCGATGCCGTAATAGTCGGGATGCTTGATCGGCGGCGAGGCAATGCGGAAATGCACTTCCTTGGCGCCGGCGTCGCGCATCATCTGCACGATCTTGCGCGAGGTGGTGCCGCGCACGATCGAGTCGTCGACCAGCACGATGCGCTTGCCGCTGACCACGGCGCGGTTGGCCGAATGTTTCATCCGCACGCCCTGGTCGCGGATCGATTGCGTCGGCTGGATGAAGGTGCGGCCGATATAGTGATTGCGGATGATGCCGAGCTCGTAAGGAATGCCGGCTTCCTGCGAAAAGCCGATCGCCGCCGGCACGCCGGAGTCCGGCACCGGCACGATGACGTCGGCCTGTGCCGGCGCCTCGCGCGCGAGCTGTGCGCCCATGGTCTTGCGCACGTCGTAGACATTGCGGCCGCCGACGATGGAGTCGGGCCGCGCAAAATAGACATATTCGAAGATGCACGGCCGCGCCACCATCGGCGGGAACGGCTTGTGCGACTGCGCGCCTTCGTCGTCGAAGATGACAACTTCGCCATTCTCGACGTCGCGCACATATTGCGCGCCGATGATGTCGAGCGCGCAGGTCTCCGACGCCAGGATCGGGCAACCGTCGAGCTTGCCGATCACCAGCGGGCGGATGCCGAGCGGGTCGCGCGCGCCGATCAGCTTCTTGTTGGTCAGGCCGACGAAGGCATAGGCGCCTTCGAGCTGGCGCAGGCCCTCGATGAAGCGGTCGACGAAACGGTTGCGCCGGGCGCGGGCGACGAGATGCAGGATCACCTCGGTGTCGGTGGTCGATTGCATCATGGCGCCTTCGTGCACCAGAGCCTTGCGCAGTGTGATGCCGTTGGTGAGGTTGCCGTTATGGCCGATGGCAAAGCCGCCGCCTTCGAGCTCGGCGAACAGCGGCTGCACGTTGCGCAGCACGGTCTCGCCGGTGGTCGAATAGCGGACGTGGCCGACCGCGGTAGTGCCGGGCAGGCGGTCGATCACTTCGCGGCGGGAGAAGGTGTCGCCGACCAGGCCGAGCCGACGCTCCGAATGGAAGCGCTTGCCGTCGTAGGAGACGATGCCGGCGGCCTCCTGGCCGCGGTGCTGCAAGGCATGCAGGCCGAGCGCGGTAATGGCGGCGGCGTCGGGGTGGCCGAAGATGCCGAACACGCCGCACTCCTCGCGCAGCCGGTCGGCATTGAGGTCGAGTTCCGCCGGCGGCGAGGTCTGCTCCTGCATCGTCATGGGCCTTTACTTGCTATCCGCATAAGGACGACCGGCACATCACGCTCCGAACGCTGACCGGGCCCCGAATCGGGCTCCTCGCCCGGCTTGGGCCGCTTCAGCCTCTTCAAGATGGTGCTTTCGGGGTCTTCCGGCAACATGCCTTTCAGCCAATCCCCCGTACTCTTAATGACGACTTTCGATTTGGCGTCGCGCACCCATTCCGGCTGGCTGCGGTCCGGCACCAGCCAGTCGAAGAACAGGTAGGCGACCACCACGATCAGCAGGCCGCGGCCGAGCCCGAACAGGAAGCCGAGCGTGCGGTCGAGCGCGCCGACCCGGCTGTCGAGCACGAGGTCGGAGATGCGGATGGTCAGCACCGAGACGACGAGCAGCGTCACCAGAAAGATGCCGGCCACGGTGGCCGCGGTCGCAACCGTGTTGCTGGCGAAATATTGCTGCACCGTCGGCAGCACGCGGCCGTACGAGTAAAGCGTGACCAGCGCGGCGATGCCCCAGGCCGCGATCGACAGCACTTCGCGCATGAAGCCGCGGATCATGGCCAGCAAGCCGGAGATGAGCATCACCAGCAGCAGGATGAGGTCGAGCCAGGTGATCGGCATATGGCGGTCAGCTCCGCTCGGACGAACGGCGCGAAATCCGCGCGGCGGGCGATGGCGTCTAAGTGTTTAATCTTACACTCGTTTTAGCTGCGGAAACGGCCAGGCGCCGCGTCCGTTTTGGCGCCCCGTGTATAGCGGGGGGAAACGGGCGCGTCACCCTCGTTGTCCACCGCTTCAGGCGGCCCCAAGTTGGGACCCAGGTTCAGGCCGCTTTGGCGCGTCGGCCATTGGCGATGATGGTGGCGGCAAGGCCGTCCAGCTTCGACACTTCGGTCAGCTTCAACTTGGGCTCGGCGGCCTCGCCACGCGCCGCCTCCGGCACCACGGCGCGGGCAAAGCCGAGCTTGGCGGCTTCCTTCAGGCGCGCGGCCGCTTGCGCCACCGGTCGCACGCCGCCGGACAGCGATACCTCGCCGAAATAGACGGCGTCCGCCGGCAGCGGCGCGCCGGCGAGCGACGAGACGAGCGCTGCGGCGGCGGCAAGATCGGCGGCAGTCTCCTGGATGCGCAGGCCGCCGGCGACGTTGAGATAGACGTCATGGCCGCCGAGCTTGACGCCGCAATGCGCTTCCAGCACGGCGAGCACCATCGACAGCCGGCTCGGGTCCCAGCCGACCACGGCGCGGCGCGGCGTGCCGAGCGAGGTCGGCGTCACCAGCGCCTGGATCTCGACCAGCAGCGGGCGCGTGCCTTCCATGCCCGCGAACACCGCGGTGCCCGGCGTGCCGAGGTCGCGCTCGGACAGGAACAGTTCTGACGGATTGGGCACCTCGCATAGCCCCGAGCCGGTCATCTCGAAGACACCGATCTCGTCGGTCGGGCCGAAGCGATTCTTCACGGCGCGCAAAATGCGGAACTGGTGCGAGCCTTCACCCTCGAAGGACAGCACGGCATCGACCATGTGCTCGACGACGCGGGGGCCGGCGATCTGGCCGTCCTTGGTGACGTGGCCGACCAGGATGACGGCGGCGCCCGAGCGCTTGGCGTAACGGATCAGCGCCTGCGCCGAGCCGCGCACCTGCGTCACCGTGCCGGGCGCGGATTCGACCGCCGCGGTCCACATGGTCTGGATTGAATCGATCACGATCAGCCGCGGCGTCTTGCCGTCCGACAGCGTGGCGACGATGTCCTCGACCGCGGTTTCCGCGGCAAGCTCGACGGCTGCGCCGGCAAGGCCGAGCCGTTCGGCGCGCAGCCGCACCTGGGCGACCGCTTCCTCGCCGGAGATATAGACGGCACGGTGGCCGGCGCGGGCGAGCGCAGCGGTCGCCTGGATCAGCAGCGTCGACTTGCCGATGCCGGGGTCGCCGCCGACCAGGAGCACCGAGCCGCGCACGAAGCCGCCGCCGGTGACGCGGTCGAGCTCGGCAATTCCGGAGGGCAGGCGTGGCGCCTCATGCGCCGCGCCGGCGAGCGGCTCGAGCGCGAACAGCCGGCCTTTGGCTGGCTTGCGCCCCGGTCCGGCGGGGCTTTCGGCGCCTTCCTCCGTGAGCGTGTTCCATTCGCTGCAGGCCTCGCATTTGCCCTGCCAGCGGGTAAAGGCCGCGCCGCAGTTCTGGCAGACGAAGGACAGGCCGCGTTTGGACATGAGGATGCCCCTCGAAAAGGCTAAGTAAATCGCTCTCAAGCCACGCTAAGGCGGCCATGAGAACAATACAAGAACATTCCTTATGAAGGTGTGAAGGGTAACTGAGGCTTGCTATTTAACGTAAAATACGTATTTTACATCGAATGCAAGAAGCGGAGACGGCTATGCAGACATTCCGTTCGCAAGATCTTCAGAGGCAAGCAGCCGCGGTTCAGGAGGCTGCCATGGTCGAGCCGGTGATCATCACCTACCACGAGCGTCCCCGCTTCGTGCTGCTGACCATGGCGGAATTCGATCGGCTTCGCGGACGCCACCGGAAAATCGGAGGTGTCACAGAACTTCCGCCGGCTGTGGCGGATCAGATCGAAGCTTTGGCTGATCTTCGCGAAAGCGGCTCGGCGGACACGGACGCGGGGCCGGTAACGCATGGCGCGAATTCCTGAGCCGAAGCCGGGTCTGCTTTTCCGGTACGGCTATCTCTGGCTCGAAGAGGGCAAGAGCGGCAGAAGTGACCCCTCCAAAGATCGGCCCGCATGCATCGTTGCGCGCGTCGCAGAGACAACGGCCAGCCTTCAGGTGATAGGCGGAGATATTGAACCGGGAGACGTGATCATTTTTCCAATCACGACGCGACCTCCACGCCATGGCAGCGTCGGCGTCGAACTCAGTGCCGACGAAAAACGCCAATGTGGTCTGGACCCCGAATTTCCATCTTGGGTTATCGTGTCCGAATTCAATGCCGACGTTTGGCCAAATGCCGATATGTCTCTGATCCCCGGTCGCGATCGCTTCGACTACGGCGTGGCACACCCCGGTCTGATGAGACGCATCGGGCATAAATTCGCTGAAGCGAGGCGAACGACAAGAGTGCTGGGGATCAAGCGCTAGCCCCGATACATCCGGTGGTAGCGCCGGCCGAGGCCGGTCAGCACCTCGTAGCCGATGGTGCCGGCGGCTTGCGCCACCTCGTCGACTTGGAGCTCGTCGCCGATCAGCGTGGCGTAATCGCCGCGGCGGGCGGCGTTGTCGGCAAGCTCGGTGATGTCGATCGCGATCAGGTCCATCGACACGCGCCCCGCAAACGGGCAGCGCTTGCCGGCGACGATTGCGCTGCCGCCCGGCCGATCGTCGGCCGAGCTTGCCGCGCGCGGATAGCCGTCGGCGTAGCCGACGGCGACCACGGCGATGCGGCTCGAGCGCTTCGCCGTCCAGGTCGCGTCATAGCCGATGCTTTCGCCGCGCGTGACGTTGCGCACCTGCACGATGCGTGCGCGCAATTCGACCACCGGGCGCATCGGATTGGTTTTGCCCAGCGTCGGATTGACGCCGTAGAGCGCGACGCCGGGCCGCACCATGTCGCAATGCGCCGACGCATCGAGAAAGATGCCGGAGGAATTGGCGAGCGAGGAGGGGATGCCGCGATAGAGAATGCGCACCTCGCGGAATAATTTGATCTGCCGCTCGTTGAGCGGATGCTCGGGCAGTTCGGCGCAGGCGAGATGGCTCATCAGCAGCGTGATGCCGTGGTTCTCGCTGCGGATGCGCGGCGCGAGCGCGGCCGCTTCATTGGCGGTGATGCCGAGCCGGTTCATGCCGGTGTCGACATGCAGCGCCGCGCCGCCGCGCCAGGCCTGCGCGGTGCAGAAGGCGTCCCACTCGGCAAGCTCGACCAGGCTGTTGATCACCGGCCGCGCATTGACCTCGGCGAAGATCGGCGCGGCGCCGGGCGCGAGACCGTTGAGCACATAGATCGCCTGATGCGGCGCCGCCTCGCGCGCGCGGCGCGCCTCGGCAAGATCGGCGACGAAGAAAGATTTGCAGCCAGCTCTCGCGAGCGCGCCGACCACCGGCTCGATGCCGCAGCCATAGGCGTCGGCCTTGACCACGGCGGCGCATTCGACCGGCATTACCCGGCGGCCGAGCGCGCGCCAATTCGCCTCGATCGAGGCGAGATCGACGGTGAGAACGCCGCCGGCTTCGGCCTGCGGCGGCCCGGCTGTCCGCGACCCGTCGGCGGCGATGGGCGTGGCGTCCTGGGGGATTGTCGGTCGGGCGGTCATCGCCCCAGTTCATAGCGGGCCGCCCGGGCGCCGTCCATGCGGGATCAGGCGCGCTCCCGCGAGACCGCGATCTGGCCGAGCTTGGCTTTGAGCGTGCCGGCGTCGAAGGGCTTGGCCAGCAGGCAATCGGCGCCGGACTGGGTTGCCTGCAGCACCCAGTGCGGCTCGCGCTTGGCCGACATCAGAATAAACGGGGTCGAGCGGGTCGAGGGATCGCGGCGCACGTGATGCAGCACCTTGAGGCCGCTCATCGGCTCCATCTCCCAGTCGCACAGGATGATGTCGTAAGGTCCCGCGCGCAGCCGCTCAAGCGCGGCGCGGCCGTCATGAACGACGTCGATCTGCTCGAAGCCGCATTTGCGCAGCAGCATGTCGACCATGCGGCAGACGGTTTGCGAGTTGTCGACCACGAGAATACGACGAGGATCCGGCACGGGATGCTCCCAACGCGCGGGGTGAATTCGCCAGTCCGATTTTCAAGAGCGGCTTCGTACGCGAAGCCGGCATTTCAATTTCAATAAATTCCGTGCAGCCCGTAGGGTTGCGCAATTGGCTCAGCAATATCCGAATACCGTATGCAAACGGTAAACTTGAGCCCCGATATTTGCGGGCTCAGGCGACCGAGGAATAGCCGCCATCGACCACAATGGTTGCGCCGGTGATGAAATCGGAGCCGGGACCCGCGAGCAGCACGGCGATGCCGGCGAAGTCGCGCGGATCGCCCCAGCGCGCCGCCGGCGTGCGCGCCAGCACCCGTTCGTTGAGGCCCTCGACCTCACGGCGGGCGCTGCGCGTCAAATCGGTGTCGATCCAGCCGGGCAGCACGGCGTTGACCTGGATGTTGTCCTTGGCCCAGGCGATCGCCAACGACTTGGTGAGCTGCACCATGCCGCCTTTGCTAGCGGCGTAAGGGGCGGCGTAAGCCGCGCCGAACATCGACATCATCGAGCCGATGTTGATGATCTTGCCGCCGCCGGCGCGGAGGAAATGCGGGTAGGCGGCCTGGCAGCAAAAGAAGGCGCCGCTCAGATTCGTTTCCAGCACCAGGCGCCAATCGTCCGCGGTCAGTTTCTCGGGCTGCTTGCGCACCGTGGTGCCGGAATTGTTGACGAGGATGTCGAGCCGGCCGAAGCGCTCGGCGACGGCGCGCGCCGCGTCATGGCAGGAGGCCTCCTTGAGCACGTCGAGCGCGATGAAGGAGGCCTCGGCGCCGATCGCCTTGATCTCGTCGATGGCCGCGGCGGCTTTCGCCTTGTTGCGCGCGGCAATCGCAATCGTGGCGCCCGCGCGCGGCAAGGCCCTTGGCCATGCCGAGCCCGATGCCGCCATTGCCGCCGGTGACGAGCGCGACCTTGCCGGCAAGATCGAATAGAGCGTTCAACGCATCCTCCTTGACGTCGCGCGCCGATTAAGCGCGCGGCGTGGAGAGATCGTCAAGCGTTGCTGCTGCCTCAGGCGCGCGCGGTGCGTCCGTTGCGGCGGCGCCAGGCGAGCACGCCGAAGCCGGCAAGGCCGCTCACCATCAACGGCAGCGCCGCGGGCAGCGGCGTTGCGCTCGCCGACGGCCCGAAGAACTGCACTTCGCTTGCGAACACCCAGAAGTTCGGCGGATAGGAGCGGTCGAGCACCAGCGTGATGGCGCTACTGTTGATGGCCATCCCGGTAATGTCGATCGTCTCGGCGCCGCTCGCGGTGAGCCATGACGGATCGCTATAGGGCGTGCCGTCGATCAGCACCGTGCCCGGCGCGCCGACGCCGCCGACGCCGGCCGGATTGTCGACCGAGATCTTCACTTCGTTGACGAGCCCGGCCGCGGCGAAGTGGAAGACGATGCTCGGATCCTGCAGCCAGCCGACATATTCGCCGACGCCGCTGCCGGTGCCGAAGTCATCGGTGGCGATGACGCCGTCGGTCAGCAGCCCCTTGCCGCCGGTGAGAGCGCCGCCTGAGGTGCCGTCAGTGGTGCAGTTCGAGCCGAGCGCGGCGCAGTTGCTGTAGGTGGTGTCCCAATAGTCGGCGCCGCCGAAATGCGCGGTGCCGTCGCCATTCGGCATGTCGTAGCTCTCGACCGTCAGCAGCGAGCTGGCGCGCCCAATGCCGGGCAGAACCGCGAGCGCCGCGGCGATAACGGTTAGCTGAAGCGCGACTGTCGCCAGGCGCGAAGCGAGCGCGATTGTCGCCGAAGCCGATGTGTTGCGTGTCATGATCTCCCCCGTCTTGCTGTTCGACAAGCCGGTTAGCTGTACGAAGCCGGCAGACGGGGTCAGAGGTATTCAGCGGCGCGTTACTGTTACGAGCAAACAGCATGGCCGGCACTCGCTTACCTGCGTGACGCGCGCCGACGTGAGGTAGGCGAATGTGTCGCGCTAGATGCGCTCGGGCAGATGGTCTGTGCGCGCCAAGCGAGGAGAAGCGCGTTACCGCGCCTTCGAATTGCAATTCGACCGTGCCGGTCGGTCCGTGGCGCTGCTTGCCGATGATGACTTCGGCCTTGCCGTGAACCTTCTCGCCTTCGGCCAGCCACTCGGCGAATTTGTCGCGGTTGGTTTCGAGCGGCTTGCGCATCTGGTGGTAATATTCCTCGCGGAACACGAACATCACCACGTCGGCGTCCTGCTCGATCGAGCCCGATTCACGCAAATCCGAAAGTTGCGGGCGCTTGTCGTCGCGGCTTTCCACCTGGCGCGAGAGCTGCGACAGCGCCAGGATCGGCACGTTGAGCTCCTTGGCCAGCGCCTTGAGCTTGGTGGTGATCTCGGTGATCTCCTGCACGCGGTTGTCCTGGCTGCGCCGGGTCGAGCCCTGCAGCAGTTGCAGGTAGTCGACGATCAGCAGATCGAGGCCGCGCTGGCGCTTGAGCCGGCGCGCTCGGGCGGCAAGCTGGGCGACCGAAAGGCCGCCGGTTTCGTCGACGAAGAACTTGAGGTTCTGCAGTTCGACCGAATAATCCTTGATCCGCTCGAAATCGGCTTCGCTGATGCCGCCGCGGCGGATCTGGTTCGAGGGAATGCCGGTCTGCTCGGAGATGATGCGGGTCGCCAACTGTTCGGCCGACATTTCCAGCGAGAAGAAGCCGACGATGCCGCCGTTGGTGGTGACGGTGTGGCCGTCGGCCCGCACGTCGCCCTGCCAGGCCTTGGCGATGTTGTAGCCGATATTGGTCGCCAGCGCCGATTTGCCCATGCCGGGGCGGCCGGCGAGGATGATGAGGTCGGAGGGCTGCAAACCGCCCATCATGCGGTCGAGATCGTCGAGGCCGGTGGCAAGCCCCGACAGCTTGCCGTCGCGCTGGAACGCATGCGCCGCCATGTCGATCGCGGTGGTCAGCGAATGCGAAAAAAGCTGGAAGCCGCCGTCGTAGCGGCCGCTTTCGGCGAGCTCGTAGAGCCGGCGCTCGGCCTCCTCGATCTGGTTGCGCGGCGAGAAATCGACCGGGGCGTCGTAGGCGACGTTGACCATGTCCTCGCCGACCAGAATCAGCGAACGGCGGATATGCAGGTCGTAGATGGTATGGCCGTAGTCCTCGGCGTTGATGATGGTGGTGGCTTCGGCGGCGAGGCGGGCGAGATACTGGGCCAGCGTCATGCCGCCGATGTCGGCATTGGCGTCGAGGAAGGTCTTCAGGGTGACGGGCGTCGCGGTCTTGCCGGCGCGGATCAGCTCGCGCGACAGTTGATAGATTTTCTGATGAATCGGCTCGAAGAAGTGCTCCGGATTGAGGAAATCGGAGACGCGATAGAGCGCCTCGTTGTTGACGAGGACCGCGCCAAGAAGCGCCTGCTCGGCCTCGATGTTATGCGGGGCGGAGCGGTAGAGCGGAGCAGGTTCTTCCGCCTGCTTGCGGGCTGTCGAAATCAGCGAGTGCCATGGATTGTCGTGCTTACCCGGGAATTGTGGCATAGCACGAGCTTTCTGCGCGTCACCGATCCCGATTGACGGTCCTGCCCGCAATTCACAAGCTGCAAACAGCGGTGAACAATCTCGAAATTTTTCTTTGCGCGCGCGGCTACTCGCCGGCCAGGCGCAGCGGCTGGCGCTGCTTGCCTTCGGCGCCGCGCAGGCGGCTCTCCTCGCGCGAGATATAGTCGCGCGTCATCGGCACCACGCCCTGGCGCTTGGTGAGCTGGATCTGCATCACCATCATGTTCTGCTCGCGGAACGCCATTTCGGAGGCGGCGAGGTAGAATTCCCACATGCGCACAAAGCGCCGGTCGTAGATGCGCTCGACCTCCTCGCGATGGGCGAGGAAGCGTTCGCGCCAGGCTTTCAGCGTCTCGGCATAATGCAGGCGCAGGATTTCGATGTCGGTGACCAGCAGGCCCGAATTTTCGATGCGCGGCAGCACTTCCGACAGTGACGGGATGTAGCCGCCCGGGAAGATGTATTTGGCGATCCAGGGATTGGTGACGTTGGGGCCTTCCGAGCGGCCGATCGAGTGCAGCACCATGACGCCGTCGTCGGCGAGCAGCTCGGCGCTCTTCTTGAAGAATGTGTCGTAGTGGTTGACGCCGACATGCTCGAACATGCCGACCGAGACGATGCGGTCGAACGGCCCGGCAACGTCGCGGTAATCCTGCAGCTTGAACTGCGCCCTGTCGGCAAGGCCGCGCTCGGCGGCGCGCTCGTTGGCGACGTTATGCTGTTCCTGCGACAGCGTGATGCCGGTGACATCGCCGCCGGCCACATCGGCGAGGTAGAGCCCGAGGCCGCCCCAGCCGCAGCCGATGTCGAGCACGCGCAAATCTTGACCAGACTTGCCGGGCTGCATGACGAGCTTGGCGGCAAGGTGCCGTTTCTTTGCGAGCTGGGCGTCGTCGAGCGACTCCTCGGGGAACGCGAAATAGCCGCAGCTATATTGCCGGTCAGCATCGAGGAACAGCGAATAGAGCCGGCCGTCGAGATCGTAGTGATGGGCAACGTTGTCGCGCGAGCGCTTGCGCGGATTGAACTGCTGCAGGCGGCGGTAGAGGTAGCGCAACAGCCATTGCGGCCGCGCCCAGTCGCGGGAGGTCGGAGTTCTGCCCCAGCGCGATCGCCAGCACGTCGGCGATCGTGCCTTCTTCCACGATGAAGGTGCCGTTCATATAGGATTCGCCGAATTTCAGCTCGGGATCGAGCAGGATGCCCCATTCGGCGGCGCGGGTGACAAAGCGAATCGCGACCGGCTTGCCGGTGCCGTCACCGAACGTAAAGGTGGTGCCGCGCGAGGTGGTAACGCGGAAAGTGCCCCGGCGCACAAAGGTCTTGAGCAGAAAACGAAGTAACCGGTCCATCGGCCAGCCCCAAACAAACAAAATAGCCTATGGCATTCTGGACCTAGGTATTTGATCAAACTTCCCGGGGCCGGGCAATGCTTCAGCTACGTCCCTGGATCAACCCACGGGGTCGTTATTTGGATCGGGGTCACAATGTCGCGATAATGCGGTATCAGAAATCCGGAATTGGGGGGCGCGGCCAGAGCGCCCGCACAAAGGTCTCAGGATGATCGGGTTCTATCGCGGCGTTCTCGCCGCCTTTGCCGTCGTGGCCGCGCTCGGTGGGCAGGCGCGGGCGCAGGACAATTTCGACGCCGGCAAGACGCCGGCGCAGCTTTACGCCTCCGATTGCGCCATTTGCCACAAGTCGGCCCAGGGCATGACCCAGGCCGGCGGCATTTTCGGCCTCGCCGGCTTCCTGCGGCAGCATTACACCGCGAGCCGCGAGGCGGCGGCCGCGATCGCCACTTATGTGCAGTCGATCGACAAGGGCCCGGCGGCCCCGGCCAAGCGCGCCTCGAGCAAGCGCAGCCGCCAAGCACGACGCCAAGGACAAGCGAGCGAGGCCAAGTCGGGCCAGGCCAAGTCGGGTGAGGCCAAGTCGGGCGAATCGCAAGCCCGAGTCAGGCCAAGACTGGAGACACCAAGACTCCGGAGACACCAAGTCCGGCGACAGCAAGCCTTCCGATACCAAGCCCTCCGATCCCAAGGCGTCGGCGCCCAAGGCGTCCGAAGCCAAAGCCTCCGAGCCCAAGTCCGCGGATAAGTCCGGGCAAGCCCGCGCGATAAGCCCGCCGCAGACAAGCCCGCGGCGGCCAAAGACGAAAAGTCCGACAAGAAGACGGACTGACGAGGGCGCGCGGGCCTTATTTTTCTCGGCTTCCGCGGCCGGCTTCTTCAGCCTCGCCCGCGCCTTCGCGCTCGCGCAGGGCTTGCGCCGCCTCCGGCTCGAACATGGCTTCGGCTGCGGCGGCCGCTGCCGCCGCTTCCTCCTCGGCCTCGGTGCGCTGCACGGTCACGTCCTCGCCGCGCGCGATGCGCTCGGCCTCGTCGGCGCTGCGCGCGACGATGACGGTGACGATGGTCTCGACCTCCGGGTGCAGCGCCAACGGCACTTTGTGCTGGCCGATGGCCTTGATCGGGGCGTTGAGGCTCACCTGCGCGCGGCTCACCGGCGTCTCGGGAGTATCGAGCGCGCTGGCGACGTCGCGGGTCGTCACCGAGCCGTAAAGCTGGCCGGTCTCCGAGGCTTGCCGGATCACGGTGATGGTCTTGCCGTCGAGCTTGCCGGCCACCTTTTCGGCGCCGGTCTTCATCTCCAGGTTTCGCGCCTGCAACTCGACCTTCATGCCCTCGAAGCGGGACTTGTTGTCGGCGGTCGCGCGCAACGCTTTGCCGCGCGGCAGCAGGAAATTACGGGCATAGCCGTCCTTGACGCGCACCACGTCACCCATTTGACCGAGCTTGCCGATGCGTTCGAGCAGGATCACGTCCATTGTTGCTTCTCCATCGTCTGATTGCGGTTGATCGATGAAAAATCTCTCAGGTTGGCGCCGGCGGTCCTCGCCGCGCGGCAAGCCGCGCGCGCAGGTCGAAGGCGGTTTCGACGAGGCCGAGCAGGCCGAGTACGATCAGCGGCCAGCCCAGCACCATGATCGCGGCATAGATGCCGCCAAGCAGGAAGGCACGGCTGCCGAGCGGCCTGGTGATGGTGTGCAACACGGCAAGGCCGAGCACGGCGTAGGCCATGAACAGGCTTGCCGAGACGACGCCTGAGGCAATGCCGAGCAGTCCGCCGGTGAAGCTTGCCACCACAACTGCGGCAAACACCGCTGCGACCGGCTTGGGGAAGCGTCAGGGCGGGAAGCTCGGGCCACGGCCGCTTCAACAGGCCGGACAGTCGCACCACCCGCGCGGCAAGCCACAGGTTGATCAGGCTGGTGATGGTGGCAACCACCGCGCCGGCCGGCGGCACGACGGCGACGAGATAATCGACCACGCGGTCGAGATTGGCCGGCGGCGCGGTGCCGATCTCGGTCTGCGCCCGCAGGATCTGCAGCAAGGCGTTGTGCATGCCGGTGCGGAAGGCCTCCGCGCTGGTGCCGAGCAGCGGGATGGCGAGGATCACCATCAGCGCCGCGAGTGCCGCCGCCCAGACGACGAGCCGTCCCGGCGGGTACCATTCAAGTGCAGGGTTGCCGTTGGCCGTGCCGGCCGCGACAGGACGCGCCAGCATCGCCAGATAGCCGAGCCACCAGGCCGGCGCGCCGGCGCCGGCGAGGAAGCCGAAGAAGAAGATGGTGCCGAACGCCGCGGCCAGCGCGACCGCGCCGACCAGCGCGGCGATCAGCGCCGCCCAATGGCTCCAGCCGAGCGCCGCGATCAGGATAGGCAGCGGCGCGAGATAAAACAGGGGGATCGACAACAGCGTGCCGGATGCAACCGAGGCGAACAGCAAAGCCGCCGCGGCGCCGGCACCAATCCCGATCAGTCCGATCTGCATCATCGCGAGCTGTCCCGCTCCGTTCGAGCGGTTAGAGACGGACCATTCCGTCCCAACCATCGGCCGGCGGGGCGACCCCCGACGGCCTCGTTCCGTCTCCTCATCCTGAGGAGCGGGCGAAGCCCGCGTCTCGAAGGATGAGGCCCGTTTGTATCCTCACCCTTCGAGACGCGCACCTTGCGGTGCGCTCCTCAGGGTGAGGCGTAGCGCCCTACTTGATCACGTAAGGCAGCAGGCCGAGGAAGCGCGAGCGCTTGATCGCTTGCGCGAGCTCACGCTGCTTCTTCGCCGACACCGCGGTGATGCGGCTCGGCACGATCTTGCCGCGCTCCGACACGTAGCGCTGCAGCAGCTTGACGTCCTTGTAGTCGATCTTCGGCGCGTTGGCGCCGGAGAACGGGCAGGTCTTGCGGCGGCGGAAGAAGGGACGGCGGGCGCCGCCCTGGGCTGCAAAGGCCATGGTCTATTCCTCCACCGCTGCGGTTTCGGTGTCGTCGGCAACGGCATCGTCGCGCCGCGGCGGACGGTCGCGATCGCGGAAGCCGCCGCGTCCGCCACGGTCACCACGATCGCCGCGGTCACCACGGTCGTCGCGATCCGACTTGCGCATCATCGCCGAGGGACCTTCCTCGAGCGCGTCGACGCGGATGGTGAGATAACGCAGGATGTCTTCGTTGATGCGCTCCTGCCGCTCGATCTCGGTGAGCGCCGCCGCCGGCGCGTCGACGTTGAGCAACGTCATGTGCGCCTTGCGGTTCTTGCGGATGCGGTAGTTGAGCGACTTGACGCCCCAGTATTCGTTTTTGCTGACCTTGCCACCCATCTGGGTGATGACGCCGGTGAGCAGCGCGGTCAATTCCTCGACCTGCTGCGGGCTCAGGTCCTGGCGCGCAAGATAGACGTGTTCGTACAGCGGCATGAATGCCTTTCCCTTGGTTCAAAGCCCATGTCCCTCGGTCCCGGCGCAAAGCCCCTCGAGCCCTTCGGGGAAAGGCTCGAATGCTCAGAAGGCGGGAACACCGGACGCCGGGCCGACTGGCCCTGCCATGTTTCATGGGAAACACGGCCGTCCGTTCAATTCCCAACCAGGACTGAAGACGCCGGGGTTATATGCGGATTAGGCGGAGAAAGGCAAGCGCGCGCGTGATCGTGCGCAATCGTAAGCCGCCGGCCGATCAGGCGGCGCGGGGCCCCGAATTGTTCTCGATTTGCAGCCGATCGGCGAGTTTGACCGCGAGATCGACGCCTTCGCGGATCTGGCGGGCGCGCTCGGGATTCACGTCGGCGCGCCGGCGCATATCGTTGAGCAGCGCGAGCAGGCGGTCGAGGCTTTCCGCCATCAGCTTTTGGCGGAAGACCGTGTCGGTGCGGGCCCGGGCCAGGTCTTCCTCGCTCACCAACTGGCTCATACGCAGAACCTTTCAGATTGGCCGCAAGCCTAGCCTCAGAGTCTTGTCGGTTCGTTACCGGACCGGCGCAACTTGACAGGATGAGGTCCGCGGTGTCTTTCGGCCCGATTTCAGCGGACGGCGCAAAGGTTAACGTGGCATGGCAGCCGCTTTCATATTTCCCGGGCAGGGCAGTCAGACGGTCGGCATGGGCAAGGCGCTGGCGGCGAACTTTGCGCCGGCCAAAGCCGTGTTCGACGAAGTCGACCAGGCGCTCGGCGACAAGCTGTCGGCCATCATCTTCGAAGGGCCTGCGGAGACGTTGACGCTGACCGAGAACGCGCAGCCGGCGCTGATGGCGGTGTCGCTCGCGGCGATGCGGGTGCTGCAGGCGGAAGCGGGCGTCGATCTTGCGCGCGACGCGCAATTCGTCGCCGGCCATTCGCTCGGCGAATACTCGGCGCTGGCCGCGGCCGGCGCCTTCAGCATCGCCGATACGGCGCGGCTGTTGCGCACGCGCGGGCTTGCCATGCAGAAAGCCGTGCCGGTCGGCGCCGGCGCCATGGCGGCGCTGCTCGGCCTCGACTTCGACGTCGCCTCGGCGGTCGCAAGCGAAGCGGCGCAAGGCCAGATCTGCGAGGCGGCCAACGACAACGGCGCGGGCCAGGTGGTCGTCTCCGGCGACAAGGCCGCCGTCGAGCGCGCGGTCGAAATTGCGAAAGCCAAAGGCGCCAAGCGTGCGATGCTGCTGCCGGTGTCCGCCCCCTTCCATTGCAAGCTGATGCAGCCGGCGGCCGCGGTGATGGCGGAGGCGCTCGGCAAGGTGAAGATCAGCGCCCCGGTGGTGCCGGTCGTCGCCAATGTGCTGGCCAAGCCGATCAGCGATCCGACCGAGATCGTGCGCGCGCTGGTCGCGCAGGTGACCGGCACCGTGCGCTGGCGCGAGTCGGTTGCCTTCATGGCGGGCGCCGGCGTCACCACATTCTACGAGATCGGCGCCGGCAAGGTGCTGAGCGGCCTCGTCAAGCGCATCGCCGATGGCGCCAATGCCAGCGCCATCGGTACGCCGGAAGACGTCGCGGCCTTCAAGGCTTCGCGCGGCTAACATCGGGAGCGGGGGACATGTTCGATCTGACGGGAAAGACCGCGCTGGTGACCGGCGCGACCGGCGGCATCGGCGCCGGCATCGCCCGCGCGCTGCACGGCCAGGGCGCGACGGTCGCCATCTCCGGCACGCGCCGCGACGCGCTCGATGCGCTCGCCGCAGAACTCAAGGATCGGGTCCACGTGCTGCCCTGCGATCTCGCCGACAAGGCGGCGGTCGAAGCGCTGGTGCCGAAGGCGGAAGAGGCGATGCAGAAGCTCGATATCCTGGTCGCCAATGCCGGCGTCACCAAAGACAACCTGTTCGTCCAGCTCAAGGACGAGGACTGGGACCAGGTGCTGGCGATCAACCTGACGGCGGTGTTCCGCCTGACGCGCGCCGCGGTCTCGCGCATGATGCGCCGCCGCTTCGGCCGCATCATCGGCATCACGTCGGTGGTCGGCGTCACCGGCAATCCGGGGCAGGGCAATTATACGGCGTCGAAAGCGGGAATGATCGGCATGATGAAGTCGGTCGCCGCCGAATACGCCAAGCGCAACGTCACCGCCAACTGCATCGCCCCCGGCTTCATCGTCTCGCCGATGACCGACAAGCTCAACGACAAGCAGCGCGAGGCGATCCTGGCGCGCGTTCCAGCCGGCAAGATGGGGACGGCGGCGGACGTCGCCGCCGCGGCGGTCTATCTCGCGTCGGACGAGGCGGCCTACGTCACCGGACAGACGCTGCACGTCAACGGCGGCATGGCGATGTTCTGAGTGGGCCTGACGAAAATATGCCGGCGCGGTCGAACGAGAGCACATGCAACAAAGGACGGAAATGCTTGGCTTTCCAAGGCCGGCCCGCTAGGTTCTCCATGCTAGTCAACCGATTTGAAGTATGGTAACCGAACCTCGGCCCGGCTGGGGCGGCCGATCGCGGCAGACCGCAACGAAGTTTGCGCCGCAATTGGATTTCGTCTCGCCACCGTCAACCACGACGAGGCCGTAGCGCGATGGCCGCGATCAGTATCCTCGATCGCGGCCCAACATAAAACGCACGAGGTTGGAACGATGAGTGACATTGGCGAGCGGGTGAAAAAGATCGTCGTGGAGCACCTGGGCGTTGAGCCCGAGAAGGTGACCGAACAAGCCAGTTTCATCGACGATCTTGGCGCCGACAGTCTCGACACCGTCGAGCTCGTGATGGCTTTCGAGGAGGAATTCGGCTGCGAAATTCCCGACGATGCGGCTGAGACGATTCTTACCGTCGGCGATGCGGTCAAGTTTCTGGAAAAGAACGCGAAAAGCTGAGCGGCGGTTGACGCGGCTGCCCCTGAAGATCATTCGACTGATTGGCGTTCGGACTATGCCCGGCGGCGCGGCGCGTAGGGCTTACGATTTGATCGGAAGCGCGGGCATGAGACGTGTTGTCGTCACCGGCCTCGGAATGGTGACGCCGCTCGGCTGCGGTGCCGAAACGGCGTGGCAGCGCCTCATCAAGGGCGAGAGCGGCGCCAAGCGCATCGATACCTTCGACGTCTCCGACATCGCCTGCCAGATCGCCTGCGTTATTCCGCGCGGCGACGGCTCGAACGGCACCTACAACGCCGATCAGTGGATGGAGCCGAAGGAGCAGCGCAAGGTCGACGAGTTCATCGTCTTCGCCATGTGCGCGGCGCGCCAGGCGCTCGACGACGCCGGCTGGCGGCCGAAGAGCTACGAGGAGCAGACGCGCACCGGCGTGCTGATCGGCTCCGGCATCGGCGGCATCGAAGGCATTTCCGACACCGCGATCACGATGCACGAACGCGGGCCGCGCCGGGTATCGCCATTCTTCATTCCCGGCCGCATCATCAATCTTGCGTCGGGCTTCGTCTCCATCGCGTTCGGCCTCAAGGGTCCCAACCACGCGGTGGTCACCGCCTGTTCGACCGGCGCGCACGCAATCGGCGACGCCGCGCGCATGATCGCGCTCGGCGATGCCGAGGTGATGGTCGCCGGCGGCACGGAATCGCCGGTCAACCGCCTGGCGCTCGCCGGCTTTGCCGCGCTGCGCGCGCTGTCCACCAATTTCAACGACGATCCCAAGCGCGCCTCGCGCCCCTACGACAAGGACCGCGACGGCTTCGTCATGGGCGAGGGCGCCGGCTGCGTCGTGCTCGAGGAGCTCGAGCACGCCAAGGCGCGCGGCGCCAAGATCTACGGCGAGTTGATCGGCTACGGCATGTCGGGCGACGCCTATCACATCACCGCGCCCGCGCCCGACGGCGACGGCGCCTTCCGCTGCATGACCATGGCGCTCAAGCGCGCCGGTATCACCGCGGGCGACGTCGATTATATCAACGCCCACGGCACCTCGACACCGCTCGGCGACGAGATCGAGCTCGGCGCGGTGCAGAAGCTCATCGGCAACGCGGCGGGGCGCATCTCGATGTCCTCGACCAAATCCTGCATCGGCCATCTGCTCGGCGCCGCCGGCGCGGTGGAAGCAATTTTCTGCATCCTTGCCATTCGTGACGGGGTTGCGCCGCCGACCATCAATCTCGACAACCCTTCGGTCGAGACGCCGATCGACCTCGTGCCGCACGTCGCGCGTAAACGCGACATAGACATCGCGCTGTCGAACTCGTTCGGCTTCGGCGGCACCAACGCCTCGCTGATCTTCCGCCGCTACGCCGGCTAGGCGACCCTCGCTTTCGCCATAATTGCTTCTAACCTGCCAACGTCGCTAAGCTTTTGAACGAATTGTGGACCCTGCGGGAATCGGCGTTTGAACTCCAACCTTCCGCCAAACGGCAACGCGCCGCCGCGCCCTCCGCCGCCACCAGCGCAAGGCGCGCCCGGCAATGGGGCGAGCGAGCCGCCGCGTCCGCCGCTCAATCCGAAGAGCCCGCGTGCGGCGCTGGCGCCGCAGCGCGTGCCGGCGCCCGCGCATTCGCGACGCGCGCGCCATCCCCTGGTGGTGGCGGGCAACGCGGTGTTCACGCTGCTCGTTCTCGTCGCGATTGTCGCAGGCGCCGCGGTCTATTTCGGCAAGCAGCGCTTCGAGTCGTCCGGGCCGCTCGCCGAGGACAAGGTGGTGAACATCCCGCGCGGGCTCGGTACCCGTGAAATCTCCGCGCTGCTCGAGCACGAGGGCGTCATCGATCAGCCCTGGGTGTTCATCGGCGGCGTGCTGGTGATGAAGGCGCGCGGCGGTCTCAAGCACGGCGAATATCAGTTCACCAAACATGCGAGCCTCGCCGACGTCGTCGACACCATCCTCGAGGGCCGTGTGGTGCAGCACGCCCTCACCGTCGCCGAAGGCCTGACTTCGGAGCAGATCGTCGCGCACCTGCTGGAGAACGATGTGCTCACCGGCCAGATCAAGGAAATCCCGCGCGAGGGCACCCTGCTGCCGGAAACCTACAAGTTCACGCGCGGCATGACGCGCGCCAGGCTCGTCGACCGCATGGAACGTGACGACAAGCGGGTGGTGGAGGAAGTCTGGGACCACCGCGTGCCGGACCTGCCGCTGAAGTCGCCCCAGGAGCTCGTGACGCTCGCCTCGATCGTTGAGAAGGAGACCGGGCGTGCCGACGAGCGCTCGCGCGTTGCTTCGGTGTTCATCAATCGGCTCAAGAACAAGATGAAGCTGCAATCGGACCCGACCATCATTTACGGCCTGGTCGGCGGCAAGGGCTCGCTCGGCCGCCCGATCATGAAGAGCGAGATCGAGCAGCATACGCCCTACAACACCTACGTTATCGACGGCCTGCCGCCGGGGCCGATCGCCAATCCAGGCCGCGCCTCGCTCGAGGCGGTCGCCAATCCGGCGCGCACCAAGGACCTGTTTTTCGTCGCCGACGGCAGCGGCCGGCACGTGTTCTCGGAAACCTACGAGCAGCACCAGAAGAACGTCGTCAAGCTGCGCGCGCTCGAGCGTGCGGATCCCGCCTCCCCGGGCGATCTGTCCGCCAGCGGCGCCGCCAAGCCGCCGCAGCAGCATTAGCCCGCCAAGCCTTGTGACGACGCGGGCGCGCCGCTAAGGTCGCGCACCTCTAACCCCGACGAGATTTGCAACCGCATGGCCCTGTCGAGCATGACCGGATTTGCTCGCGGCCACGGCGTCGCCGGTGCCTATGCCTGGGCCTGGGAGATCAAGTCGGTCAACGCCAAGGGCCTCGACTTTCGGATGCGCCTGCCGCCGGGCTGGGACGCCGTCGAAGGCCCGGCGCGCGCCCGTGCCGCCGAGAAACTCGCGCGCGGCACGGTCTATGCGAACCTGACGGTCGATCGCAAAGGCCTGGTGCCAACCGTCAAGGTCAACGAGCCGGTGCTCGCCGCCGTGCTGGCGACGCTCAAGAACCTGGGCGGCAAGATCGACGCTTCGCCGCCGAGCCTCGACGGCATCCTCGCCCTTAAAGGCGTGATCGAGGTCGGCGAAGCCGACGAAAGCGAGAGCGAGCGCGCCGCCGCGGAAGCCGCGATCATCACCGGCTTCGAAAACGCGCTCGGCGAACTCGTCATCATGCGCCGCGCCGAAGGCGCAACGCTCGGCAAGCTGCTCGGTGCCCGGCTTGCCGACATCGCCGCGCTCTCGGCGCGCGCCGAGGCGGCGCCCGGCCGCAAGCCCGAGGCGATCAAGGCGCGGCTTGCCGAGCAGGTGGCGACGCTGCTGTCGGCCTCCGAGCGTTTCGACAGCGACCGCCTGCATCAGGAAGCGATCCTCATCGCCACCAAGGCCGACATCCGCGAGGAGCTCGACCGGCTCGCCTCGCATGTCGCGCAGGCGCAGAAACTCTTGGCCGGAGGCGGCGCCGTCGGCCGGCGGCTCGATTTCCTGGCGCAGGAGCTCAACCGCGAATCGAATACTCTGACCGCCAAGGCGAACGACGCCGAGCTCACCACCATCGGCCTTGAGCTGAAGAACGTCGTCGAGCAGTTCCGCGAGCAGGTGCAGAACCTGGAATGACAGACGATCGCGAAATCAGGCGCCGCGGCATCATGCTGGTCCTGTCGTCGCCGTCAGGCGCCGGCAAGACCACGCTGACGCGCAATCTGCTCGAACAGGAGAATATCGAGGACCCCGGCAAGCTCGAACTGTCCATTTCGGCGACGACGCGGACGCGGCGGCCGAGCGAGATCGACGGCGTGCACTATCGCTTCGTCAGCAAGCGACAGTTCGAGGCCATGCGCGAGGCCGGCGATCTGCTGGAATGGGCCGAGGTGCACGGCAATTATTACGGCACGCCGCGCGAGCCGGTGGAAGGCGCGCTCGCCGCCGGGCGCGACGTGCTGTTCGACATCGACTGGCAGGGCACGCGGCAACTCATCGACAAGATGCGCGACGACGTCGTCACCGTGTTCGTGCTGCCGCCTTCGGCCGATGAGCTGAAAGCCCGGCTCGAGCGGCGCGCCGAGGACTCCCAGGAGATCATCAGGCAGCGGCTCGCCAACGCCATCGAGGAAATCACCCACTGGCGCGAGTACGACTACATCCTGGTCAACCGCGATCTCGACAAGAGCTTTGCCCGGCTGCGCGCGATCCTGACCGCCGAGCGGCTCAAGCGCGTGAAGATGATCGATCTTGAGCCGTTTGCCGGAGAGCTGCTCGAGGATCTGAAGAAGCTCAAATCCTGAAGATCTGCTGCGAGAGTAAATCTCCTGAAGCCGATGCTCTCTCGTCATGGCCGGGCTTGTCCCGGCCATCCACGCCTTTGAAATCGGAGACCCTTTAAGGCGTGGATGCCCGCGACAAGCGCGGGCATGACGGTTCAATCGGAAGCGAGCCTGCCTAGCGTGCCGGCTTTTTGCGCTCGACCAGCGTCCAGCCCGAGAGCGCGATCAGCTTGAACTTCTTGTTGAGCCAGCCTTCGGCCGTGACCACCGCGCCCATGATGGCGGGGAAGGGCGAGGGCCGGACGATGTCGACGAACATGCAATAGCGCATCTGGTCGGTCTCGTTGGCCGACAAATGCAGCAGCGTGTCGTCGAAGATGAACAATCTGTCGTCGCACCAATAATGCGTCTTGTCGCCGACCGTGATGTAGGCGGAGCGGTCCTTGATGTCGTTGATGTTGTACAGGAGCCGCAGGGTCGGCCTGAGCCAGCCGAAGTGCGCCGACGTCGTGATCTTCTTGTTGAACACCGAGAGGCCGATGGTCTTGATGTATTTCCACTCGCCGTCATAGGCCGGCACGTCGACGACGGCGTCGACCTTGAAGCCGTAACTGCGCCAGAAGATCATCGCGCGCTTGTGCTGCTTGGCCTGTTCCTCGGATTTCTGCACGAGGCCGGCTTCGTTGGTGACCTTGATGAAGCGCTTCACCTCGTCCTGAAGGTCCGTCGGCAGGTCTTCGAGGCGGTAAATGCCCTTGTTGATGTAGGGCAGCGAGAACAGGTCGAGCAGGACGTTGATCGGAGACAGCAGCCACAACAGGACGCCGTTGCCCATGAAGTAGCGGCGCATGGTCGACAGCTTCAGCGGCCGGTTGCGGCTGACGTCGTAGACGCCGCAGACCAGATAGAACAACGCGAGCTTCGGGAAGAAATAGGCGATCGGCCCCCACACCGCGAGGGGAAACACCACGCGCCGCAGCGTGAACTTCCAGATCCGGTCGAACAGCGCCCGGCCTCTCAATGGTTCACTGAACGTCACGCTCACGGAGCAACTCCTTTGCACAGGGGCTTTTTGGCGGCGCGGATGATAGGCCCTCGCCACACGGTTGATAAGCCCGAATCTGGGCCACTCGCAAGCAACTCGACCGGAATCACGCGGTCAGCACGACCCGCCCGACCACGCGACCGGCTCGCAGGTCTTCGAGGCTTTTCTGTGCCGCGGCAAGCGGCCGTTCCTCGATCGGCGGCGGTGCGATCTTCTTCGCCCGCACCAGATCGATGAGCTCGCGCGCCTCGGCGAGCGTGCCGGTCTGCGTGCCCTCGATGGTCATGGCCTTGAGCGGGAACATGGCGACCGCGGTCGAGTAACCGCCGCCGATCAGTCCGGTGATGACGATCTTGCCGCCTTTGGCCAGCGTGCCGGTCGCGAAGGCGAGCGACTTGTCGGAGCCGACGAAGTCGACCGCGGCATAGATGCCGCCGCTTGCTTTGAGGATTTCTTTGCGCGCGCCCGGATCGGCCGGATCGAAGGCGGCCGCGGCGCCGGCGGCAAGTGCCGCCTCGCGCTTTTTCGCATCGATGTCGGCGACAAAGGGCGCAATGCCGAACATCGCTTTGGTGAGCGCAAGCCCCATCAGACCGACGCCGCCGATGCCGACCAGCAAAAGCGGCGCGCGCGACGCGCGGTCGGCGAGGCGCTTGAGCGCCGCATAGGCCGTGAGCCCCGAGCACATCAGCGCGCCGGCGTAAGACGCCGACAGCGGCGCGTAGTCGATGAGATAGCGCGGGTGAGGCACCAGCACGTGCGTGGCGTAGCCGCCGTCGACGGTGATGCCGAGATGGCGCGGCGCGATGCAGATGTTCTCGTCGCCGACCTTGCAGGCTGCGCACTGACCGCAACCGATCCAGGGATAAACCGCGACCGCGGCGCCGGGTTTCACGCTGGCCGCATCGGGGCCGGTCGCCGCGACAACGCCGGCGATCTCGTGGCCGAGCGTGAACGGCAGCGTGCGGCCTGAGCGCACGTCGAGCTGCTTGCCGTCGCCGAGCAGGAAATAGCCGTCCTGGATGTGCAGGTCGGAGTGGCAGACGCCGCAGCGCGCGATGCGCACCAGCACTTCGCTGCCTTTGGGCTCGGGGGTTTCGGCCACGGTCTCGCACAACGGCGCGCCGTAGGCGGTCATGGATTGGCGGTGCATTTGCATGGTGCGGGACGCTATCACACGTCGTTTTGCCGCTGCGCGGCAAAAACGCGCGCCAGCGCCACGAAGCCTTCGATCGGAATCTCTTCGGCGCGCGCCGTCGGCTCGATCTCGGTCTGGCCAAGCAGCGCCGCGGTATCGACGCCCAGGCTCTTCAGGCTCTGCCGCAGCATCTTGCGGCGCTGGCCGAAGGCCGCTTCGGTGACGCGCTGCAGCGCCTGCGCGTTGCAGGCAAGCGGCGCCTCACGCGGCACAAGCCGCACCACCGAGGACGTCACTTTCGGCGGCGGCACGAAGGCGGACGGTGCGACGTCGAACCTGATCTTGGCCTGCGTGCGCCAGCCGGCGAGCACGGCGAGCCGTCCGTAGCTCTTGCCGCCGGGCGCGGCAACGATGCGCTCGGCCACCTCGCGCTGAAACATCAGCACCATCTCGTCATACCAGGGCGGCCATGGTTCGACAGTAAGCCAGTCGACGAGCAGGGCGGTGGCGATGTTGTAAGGCAGGTTGGCGACGATCTTGGCGCGGCTGCGGTTAAGGATCGTGCGCGGGTCGAAACGCAAGGCATCGCCCGAGACGATGTCGAGCCGGCCGGGATAGCGCGCCGAAATTTCCTCGAGTGCCGCAATAGCGCGCTCGTCGCGCTCGATGGCAATGACGCGGCCGGCGCCGAGCGCGAGCAGGGCGCGGGTGAGACCGCCCGGTCCGGGCCCGATTTCGACGACGGTTGCGCCTTCGAGCGGCTCCGCGGCTCGCGCGATGCGCGCGGTGAGATTGAGATCGAGCAGGAAATTCTGGCCGAGCGATTTCTTCGCATGCAGTCCGTGGCGGCGGATGACGTCGCGCAGCGGCGGCAGATCGTCGATCTGCGTCATTTTGGATTGCGCATGATCTTATCCGAAAACCGGTGCCCACTTTTCGGGATCATGCGCGATTACTTAGCGGCGGCGAGCGCCGGCTGGCTAGCGGAAAGTCGCGCGGCAAGCTTGAGCGCCGCGATCAGGCTCGACGGGTCGGCGCGGCCGGTGCCCGCGATATCGAAGGCGGTGCCGTGGTCGGGCGAGGTGCGCACGAACGGCAGGCCGAGAGTGACGTTGACCGCGTGGTCGAAGGCGAGCGTCTTGATCGGGATCAGCGCCTGGTCGTGATACATGCAAAGCGCGGCGTCGTAGCTCGCGCGCGCGGCCGGGTGGAACATGGTGTCGGCTGGCAGCGGCCCGCGCGCGTCGATGCCGTCCTGGCGCAGCCGCTTCACCGCCGGCGCGACGATTGCGGCATCCTCCTCGCCGAGCGCGCCGTCCTCGCCGGCATGCGGATTGAGTCCGGCGACGGCAAGGCGCGGCCGCGCGATGGCAAAGCGCGCGGCAAGATCGCGGGCGACGATGCGGCCGGTCTCCACGATCAGCTCGGCGGTCACCTTGTTTGGCACCTCGCGCAACGGCAGGTGGATGGTGACCGGCACCACAGCGAGCTCCGGTGACCACAGCATCATCACGGGATGCGCGGCTTTCCCGGTCGCCTCGGCGGCAAGCCGCGCCAGGAATTCGGTATGGCCGGGTTCGGCAAAACCGGAGCGATAGAGCACGTTCTTGGCGACCGGATTGGTGACGATCGCTTTGGCGCGGCCGTCAAGCACGTCGGCGACCGCGTGCCGGATCGAGGCGATCGCCGCGGGTGCGCTGCTTGCATCGGGTGCGCCGGGTGCGGCGGTCGCGGCGACGCCGAGCGGCACGACCGGCAGTGCGCGCGTAAAGGTCGCGGCCGCGTCGCCCGGAGCAACCAGCGCGAGCGGCACGTCGAGCTTGAGCAGGCGGGCGCGGTCTTCGAGGAAGTCTGGATCGGCGATGACGTAGAAGGGCGGCAAATCGATCTCGGCACGGCGCCGCCAGATCGCCAGCGTCAAGTCGGGACCGATGCCGGCGGGTTCGCCCAGCGTCAGTGCCAGAGGGTGCTCGACGGCAGCGCTCATTTGTATTCGATCATCGCCTGCTTGCGCAGCTCATCAAGATACCGCTTCGAACTCGGCGTCGTAGCGCTTGGCGAAAAGCTGGTTGCGCACTTCCTGCTTGGCGGGGGAATCGGTGACGCTCTTTTTTCTGTCGCAAAGCGCGAACATCTGCAGGCCTTGCGGCGTGACGTCGGGCGTGGTCAGTTGGCCGATCTCCATCTTGTCGAGCAGAGCGCGCATCGCCTCCGGCAGATCGGAGGAGCTGCGTGTCACCGGCTCGCGCACGGCGACGTCGCGCACCGAGCGTGCCAGCGCCAGCCCCTCGTTGCAGGTGACAAAGCGGCTGCGCAGGTTATCCGCCTCGCGGCGCTTGGCTTCGATCACGGCCTCGTTCGAGCCGCTCGGCACCACAATCATCACCGGATAGAGCGTATAGACGTAGCCGACCGCGTCCTTGTCGTCCTGGCCGCGGGCGCGCAAGGCCTGGCTGATGTCGGTCTCGCCGACCTGGAGGCTGGACGCAAACTTGCCGCGGATCAATTGCTGCCAGGTCAGCTCGGCGCGGATGCGCTCCTTGACCGCGCCGCCGGTGATGCCGGCGCGGTCGAGGAATTGCGAAAACTGCGCCGGCGTGATGCCCTGGCGCTGCGCCATATTGGCGAAGGCGGAGTTGATTTCGGAATCGCCGACCTCGAGGCCGTAGGTTTTGGCCTTGGCAATCTTGATGCGGTCGTCGATCAGCTCGTTGATGACTTCCTGGCGCGTCGGCTTATTGCGGCCCATGGTCGCCAGCAGTCTCATGCGGTGCTCGATGTCGAGCTCGGTGATCGGCGAGCCGTTGGCGACGACCACGACTTGCGCCCGCGCCGCGACCGGCGCTGCGAGCAGCGCGACAAAACATGCCACCGCAAGCAGGCGCGCCACCGAAGCGGTCACATTCCTTCCCAGCATCGCCAACGTCCTTATAAACCGCCGGCCCCGGCGACGTTCTGGCTCACCGACGTCCCACCCAGCGTGCGCAGGGTCAACTGCAACATGATCGTGTGGTCGCGCACCGGCACCCCGGTTCCGTAGCTGTAGCTTGTAATGTAATTCGCGGCCAAGATGAGGCAATCGTCGATATAGCCGAGGCCGATGCGGGTTTGGTCGAATTTATTGGCGTTGATGTCGTAGCGGGCGCCGCCGAGCAGCACCCAATTTGCGTCGAGCTTGACCGAGCCGTTGCCCAGAATGCCCTGCCGGCGGTCGAGGAAGCCGAGCAAGGGCTGGGCCGCGTAGTCGCCGTAGAGCAGGCTGACGTTCCAGCGGTCGAAGGCGGCGCTTGCCTCGAGCTCGGTGCGCTGCACGGCAAAGGTGTCGTGGTCGAAACGGAAGCGCGAGGTGAAGGTGTAGGTCTTGTTGGGCTGGAACGAGAAGCGGGCGACGTAATCGGATTGCCGGGTGTCGAGGCCGCTGTTGAGGCCGGTGTTCGTCGCATCCGCCACGGCAAACGAGTTGGTGCCAAACAGGCTGTAGGACTGGCCGAACAGCGCATTGACGAAGCCGCCCTGATTGAACTGCGCCGTATACTGCATGCCGTAATTGGCGCGGCCGCCGCCTTCGACGCGGTCCCAGCCGGAAAACTTGTCGACCTTGAACAGATTGCTGTCGTCGAACACGAAACTTTGCGCGTCTTCGTTCGGCCACTTGCCGACCTGCGGCTCGTTCGGGCGCGCGATGACCTGCGCGACGGGCTCAACCGTCTGCGTGCCCCAGGAACTCGGCGCTGATGAACGGATAGCGGTATTCGAGGCCGACCGTCGGCATGCCACGGACGAGGTTGGTGTCGCCGGTGTTGATGAAGTTTGACACGCCGAACTCGGAGTCGATCTGCATGGAGCCGGCATCGGCGCGCATCGTGACGAACGGCGTGAACACTTCGCCGATCGGATCGGTGACGCTGCGCCGCCAATTCGTTTCAGCCGAGAAGCGGCTATAGGTGCCCGGCACGCCGCGCAGCACGCAGTTTGCCGAAGTCTTCACCGCGGGGTCGGCGGTCTGCATGCAGGTGTTGGCGCCGAGCGCGGTCTGCGTGATCGCTTCGAAATCCGCCGACTGCCGGGTCAGGCTGGTGAAGTTGACTTTGTAGCCGAATTCGCCGCCGAGCACCGGATGATCGAAGGTGTAGTTGTAGTCGAGCACGGGATGGATGACGGGAATCTGGCCTTGCGCATCGGCGGTGGAGAAGCCGTAGTAATAGATGCTGCGGACGTCGAAATAGCTGCGGTTGCCGTTGCCGGTCAGATAAAGCTGCGAGGTGCCTTCGCTCGACCCGGTGAGGAACGAATCGATCGAGGTGTAGCGCGACAAATGCGGGTTGTAGTCCTGCAGGAACGTCTTGTCGGTCAGCGCCACGGCGTCCCAGCCCCAGATCCATTTGTCGGTGAGCGCGAACTGGCCGGTGCTCTCGACACTGCCGCGGAAGTCGCGGTAGCCGGGCGCGTTCTCGCTGGTTGCGCTGGTGAAGGCGCCTTTGTCGAGCTGATAGATGCCGGCGCCGCGGATCGAGTAGGCACCGTTGAGCAGGCGCTGGCGGAATTCACCCTGCAGCAGCGGGCCCTGCTTGGCGGTGATCATCGGCGCGAAGGTTGCGTCGTAATCCGGCGCCAGCGCCCAATAGTATGGTATTTCGACCGCCGGGCCGTAAACGGAACTCGAAGTGATATTCGGGGTCAGGAAGCCGCTCTTGCGCTTGACGGTCGGATCGGGGGCGGAGAAGTACGGCATCCACGCGACCGGCTGGCCCCAGAATTCGAGGCTCGCGTCCTCGAAGTAAATCATCTTCTCGTTCTGGTCGTGGATGATCCGCGCAGCCTTGACCTGCCAGAGCGGCGGCTTTTTCGGATCGTCCTTGCATGGCGCGCAGGCGGTATAGACGCCGCTGTGGAAGACGGTGAAGTTGCCGCCGGAGCGCTCGGCGCGCGCCGCCGCCATGCGGGTTTGGTCGGGTGCGTCGAGCCGCAGCGAGTCGACGAAGCCGTTCCGGTAGTCGTCGGACAGATCCATGATCTCGCCGTAGGTGACTTTTCCCTCGGCGTCGGTGAGCCGCACGTTGCCTTCGGCGTGCAGGCGCTTGTTCGCCTCGTCGTAGACGACCTTGTCGGCTTCGAGCGTCGAGCCGGCGTAGTAGATCTGCACGTTGCCGACGGCGGCGACGCGATGATTGGCGTAGTCGTAATCGATCTCGTTCGCCTGAACGAGCATCTGCTTCTGGCCGGACTTCTCCTGCTCGAGCGCGATCTTGGATTTCTTCGGCGCCGGACGCGGCGGGAAGCTCAGTTGCTGCGCCGAGACCGGCGCAGGCAACAGCAGGCCGGCACCGGCCAGCAGAACGAGGACGGCGATGATGCGGGCGGCCGATACTGAGAGCCGCCGGCGTGCTGGTGGACGAGCGCGACGCCCCGCCATCACCCGTCCTCCTGGTACAACAACGCAATAAAGCCCGTCAGGCCGCCGACGAACACAGGAAGCCACGCCGCCGCCACCGGGTGCAACAGCTCGGCCTTGCTTAAGTCCTCGGTTACCTTGGATAAAACGTAAAGCAAAAAGCCCGCCGCGACGCCACCCAAAACCATCTTTTGCACGCCGCCGAAGCGGAAGAAGCGCA
The DNA here is from genome assembly GCA_963822035.1 of uncultured Alphaproteobacteria bacterium. Lineage (GTDB taxonomy): Bacteria > Pseudomonadota > Alphaproteobacteria > Rhizobiales > Xanthobacteraceae > Pseudolabrys. The sequence continues at coordinate 961,505 of CAWGGC010000005.1, forward strand.
GGCTGACGGCGGCGGCGAGGAACACCATCGCGACCAGCAAAAATGGCCGCGCGATCAGCTTCTGGAACTGCAGCCGGTACCCGGCGGCGATGAGGCCGGCATGGTCGGCGATGGTGATATAGCTCGGCAGTTGCCAAAACGGCACGGTTTCCGGGGTGGCGAAGCTCTCTCTCGCCTGTTCCGGCGTCAGACTGGTCTTGAGCAGGTAGACCTGCCGGTCAACCGGCATGGCGCCGACCGTGTAGACGCGGGCGTCGAGCAGATGCCACACGCCCGGGTACAGCAGGGCCGAGCGCGCCTCGATGCGCTGCCTGAAGTGCCCGGCGGTGTCGAAGGTGAAGACCGTGACGCCGCTGAGCTCGGCACCCTGGTCGCGGCTCGAATTGGCGCTGATGATGGCCGATCCGGTCTCGTCGCGCTGGCTCGCCCAGAACGTGCCGCCGGTGCCGCCGAAGCCTTGCGCCGACTTGCCGAACACTTCGGCCTCGAAGCGCTTGGACTGCTCCTGCATGGCGGCCGCAATCGGATCGTAGAGGGTGGTTGCGGCGACGCCGAGCGCGAAGGCGACGATAAGCGCCGGCGAGATGAACTGCCACGCCGAGACGCCCGAGGAGCGTGCGACCACCAGTTCGAGCCGCCGCGACAGATCGAGATAACAGGACATGGCGCCGATCAGCACGCAGAACGGCAAGAAACGTTCGCTCACCTGCGGAATGCGATAGAGCGAAATCTTGGCCACCAGCAGCGCCGAAGCATGGGGGATGTCGCCGGCGCGGCGCATCAGCTCGATGTAGTCGAGCATGGCGGTGAGCACGAAAATGCCGGAGAACACCAGCGCCACCGCGACCAGGAAGCGTGTGCCGAAATACCGAGCCAATGTTCCCGTGAAGATCGGCATGGTCATGAGGTCGCGAAGCGGCGGCCGAGGCGCTCGGTGAGCGCGGTGAGCCAGTCGGAGATGAAAGCGGGCGGCTCGATGATGAGGCCGCGGCGGATGACGTAGAGGCCGAGGCCGAAGGCGAGCGCCAGCGCGACGAATTGCAGCCACAGCATCCAGGGGAAATTCACGCCGAACACGGTCGACGCGAAGCCGATGAGGCGGAGCGCCGCGACGCCGGTGATGGCGCCGACCAATGACAACGTGCGGCTCTGCCGGTTGGTCCGCGGCGTGCCGAGGTAGGCAAACGCGATCACCAGGAAGGCGAGCGGATAGAACGGCTCGATCAGCCGGTCGAACAGCTCGGCGCGGAGTTGACCCGGCTGCTCCTTGTACATCGGATCGGCCGGGTCGGGGCGCAGCAATTGCCAGAGGTAGCGCTCGCGGATGGAGTATTTCACCGCCTGCGGGCCGCTGGCGAACTGCGACAGATCGAACGCATAGCGGTCGAAGGCGACAATCGCGGGATCGCGCGCGGTCGATTGCTGACGCTGCACCATGCCCTTTTGCAAAACCAGGAACGTGCCCTTGTCGTTGTCGAGCAGATCGCCGGTCTCGGCGAGCACAGTGACGCGCTCGGCCGGATCGCGCCGGTCGTCGAGGAAGATGTTGACGAGCTGGCCGTTGGTGCGCCGCTCGCCGACGCGGATGGTCACCCCGCTCTCGATCGAGGTGAAACGGCCGGGCTGCACGATGTTGTTGACCACGTCGGCGCGCACCTCGGTGATCCAGTCGCGCAGCATGCGCAGGCCCTTGGGCGCGAAATAGGCGCTGATTGCCAGCACCATGATCGAGATGACGAGCGCCACCGGCACGAAGGCGCGGAACAGGATCCACGGCGAAATGCCGGCCGCGTTCATGACGATGATTTCGAAATCGTTCGAAAGCTTGTTGAGCAGATGCGCAACCGCGATCAAAAGCGCGATCGGCGCGATCACCAGGATGAGCAGCGGGATGATGAGCCCGGTGATGCCGGCGAACACCAGGAGGCTCTGGCCCTGATTGGTGACGATGTCGATGTCGCGCAGCGCCTGGGTGACCCAGATCACCGCGGTGAGGCTGACGAGCACGATCAAGAACGCAGCAAACGTCGTGCGGAAAATATATCGGTTGATCGACCCCATCCGCGACGCCGTCCCCCAAATTCCGGCATGCGCCGTCATCGGCCCGGCCCCAAAACCGGGCGCCAACGGCGCTAACCTAACCCCTAGCCCCCTCAGGTTTACCTTGATCTGCCGACAAAGTGGCCGGTCGAAGGCAAAGCCATTGAACATGCACAACAAAAAGTTAATGGCCGAGGCTGGCCTGGACCCCTAAAGCGGTGCCTCCGGGCCACCAATTCTGGCAAGCGGATACCGGCCGCTGGGCCGCCCTATCCCTGGCCCCGCGGCAGGCAATCCCGTAGGCGCCGGCGGCCTTGTGAAAAGCCGCCGAATAGGCGATTTGCGCTTTGCAGAAGGGGTTGGGGCGCGCCATATGGCGCCCCGACGCTTTCCTGACCGCCAACGAGGACTATCGCTATGCCCGACGCCCTGACGCTGGCCTTCAGCCAATTTGGCACCGCGCCCAAGGGCGTTCTTGTCGTGTTCTGCGACGATGGCCTCAAATTTGGGCCGGCAACCCGTCGGGCGCTCGCTGCGACCGGCGACCTCGTCAGCCGCGCCGCCAAGGCGGAACGCTTCACCGGCAAGAGCGGCTCGGCACTGGAACTGGTCATGCCGGAGGGGCTCAAGCTGCCGCGGCTGGTCGTGATCGGCATCGGCAAGGCGGCCGACGTGGAGCCCAAGGATTTTCTCAAGTTCGGCGGCGTTGCGATGGGCAAGCTGCCGGCCGGCGCGGCGGAGGCAACCGTGCTCGCCGAGCTTCCGTCCGGCGCCATGAGCCCGGCGCGCGCCGCCGACCTGGCTCAGGGCATCAGGCTGCGCGCCTATGCCTTCGATCGCTACAAGACCAAGCGCAAGGACGACGAGCGGCGCGGCAAAGTCACGGTCAGCATCGCCGTCAACGACGTCGCGGCGTTGCGCGCGGCCTTTGCGCCGCGCGAAGCGGTCGCCGACGGCGTCGACCTCGCGCGCGACCTCGTCAACGAGCCGGCCAATGTGCTCTTCCCGGAAGAATTCGCCCGACGCGCCGGCGCCCTGCGCAAGGCGGGCGTCGCCATCGAGGTGCTCAACATCGCTGCCATGAAGAAGCTCGGCATGAACGCGCTGCTCGGCGTCGGCCAGGGCTCGGCGCGCGAAAGCCGCGTCGTGGTGATGCGCTGGAACGGCGGCAAAAAAACCGATGCGCCGGTCGCCTTCATCGGCAAGGGCGTCTGCTTCGACACTGGCGGCATCTCGATCAAGCCGGCCGCCGGCATGGAGGACATGAAGGGCGACATGGCGGGCGCGGCCTGCGTCACCGGATTGATGCAGGCGCTCGCCGCGCGCAAGGCCAAGGTGAATGCGGTCGGCGTCATCGGCCTGGTCGAGAACATGCCCGACGGAAATGCGCAGCGACCGGGCGACATCGTCAAATCGATGTCGGGCCAGACCATCGAGATCATCAACACCGACGCCGAGGGCCGCCTCGTACTCGCCGACGTGCTCTGGTATACGGCCAAGCGCTTCAAGCCGAAATTCATGGTCGATCTGGCGACGCTGACCGGCGCCATCGTCGTGGCGCTCGGCCACGAACACGCCGGGCTGTTTTCCAATGACGACAAGCTCGCCGAACGCCTGCTCAAGGCCGGGCTCGATACCGGCGAAACGGTCTGGCGCATGCCGCTTGGCGCCGCCTACGACAAGCAGATCGATTCCAAATTCGCCGACGTCAAGAACACGGGCGCCGGGCGCTGGGGCGGCGCCATCACCGCGGCGCAATTCCTGCAGCGCTTCGTCGCCGACAAGACGCCGTGGGCGCATCTCGACATCGCCGGCACCGGCATGGATTCACGCCAGACAGACATCAATAAAAGCTGGGGCTCGGGCTGGGGCGTGCGTCTGCTCGATCGCCTGGTCGCCGACAATTACGAGAAATAGCGCGCCCGTCATGACCGAGGTTCTGTTTTATCACCTGCAAGGTCAGAAGCTCGAAGGCGTCCTGCCGGCGCTGCTCGAGAAATCGCTGGAGCGCGGCTGGAAGGTGATCGTGCAAGGCGCTTCCGAGGAGCGCATCGACGCGCTCGACGCGCATTTGTGGACCTATCGCGACGACGGCTTCATGCCGCACGGCACCTGGCGCGAGCCTGAAGCCGCGCAGCAGCCGGTGCTGCTGACCGTCAACGAGGGCAACCCGAACGGCGCCAATGTGCGCTTTCTCATCGACGGCGCGCCGGTGCCGGCGGATGTCGAGAGCTATCAGCGCATCGTGCTGCTGTTCGACGGCGAGGACGAGGAGGCGGTCGCCGCCGCGCGCGAGCGCTGGAGCGAGGCCAAGGCCAAAGGCTTCGAGGCGACCTATTGGCAGCCGGACGACCGCGGCCGCTGGGCGAAAAAGGCTTGAACTGGCCGCTCGTCGCATCGGCCAATGGCCCAAGCAACGGCCAAGTCGGCCAATGGCCGAGCGGGGTTGCGCCTTGCCATCGTCATGACGCAAAATATTTGCTTAAGATCAATGCGATAGTTCGTTCGGGGATGTCCGTTTTGCCGGTTTTTCGCGCTGTTTTCGGGATCGCTGCGGCTGCCGCTATTGCGGCAGTTGCCGGCTGCACGACCAACCCGCTCAACCAGATGTTCGACAAGAACGAGGGCGGCTTCTTCTCCAAACCCATGAACATTTTTACCCCGTCGGAAGGGTCGAAGGCCGGCACCGTGTCCGGGAATCTCAATCCGACCGGACCGGTCAGCCCGGATGATCTGGTCGCCGCCGATGGCCAATGCGCGCCGAAAGCGGCGCCGGCGCAGGCTTCAGAGCCGGCACAGCCGCCGCAGGCGCAAGCCCCGGCGTCGCCGCCCAAATCAAGCGCGGCCGGCGGCATGGCCGGCGAGCTCGCCAGCGAACCGCCGCCGCCGACGCTGCAGCCGGCCAACCTTGGCGGCGTTGGTGCTGGCGCGCCGCCCGTGCTCGGTGGCATCGCACTCGGCATGACCGAATGTCAGGCGGTGCGGCGCGGCGGCCTGCCCAGCAATGTCGCGATCAGCGCCGGCGACAAAGGCGAACGGCGCGTTATCCTCACTTATCTCAGCGGGCCGTGGCCCGGCATCTATCATTTCTCCGACGGCCGGCTGAAGGAGGTCGACGCCGCGCCCGTGCCGCCGCCGTCGGCCAAGCCGCCGCCGAAAAAGAAAACGACGAAAACGAAGAAAAAGCCGGCGAACGCCAAAACCTCGCAACGCGCGATCGAGGCCGTGCAGTAAACAAGGCCGCTTAGGCGGTTTCCAGCGCCGCGCTGGCGGCAAGCCATTCTTCTTCCGCCTGGGCAAGCGCGGCTACGACCCTTGCGCGGGTCTTGGACAGCTCGGCGGCGCGTGCCGGATCGCGCGCGAACAATTCACCGTCGGAGAGCGTTGCATCGAGCTTTTTGAGTTGGCGCGTCAGCTGGGCAATTTCAGTTTCAGCTTGCGCGACGCGCTTGCGCAGCGGCGCGGTTTCGGCGCGTTTGTCGGCAGCGGCGCGGCGGGCATGCGCCGGATCGGGCCGCGGCGGCGCCTTGCTCGGCGGCTCTTCGCTGCTCTCGGCAAGCACGGCGCGCCGGTAGTCGTCGAGATCGCCGTCGAACGGCTTGACCTTGCCGCCTTGCACCAGCCAGAGCCGGTCGGCGCAGGCTTCCAGCAGGTAGCGGTCGTGCGAGACCAGGATCACCGCGCCGGGGTAATCGTTGATCGCCTCGATCAGCGCGGCGCGGCTGTCGATGTCGAGATGGTTGGTCGGCTCGTCGAGAATGATGAGCTGCGGCGCGGCGAAGGTCGCAAGGCCGAGCAGCAGCCGCGACTTCTCGCCGCCGGACAAAGTTTTCACCGCGTTGTTGGCGGCGAGGCCGGAAAAGCCGATGGCGCCGACGCGGGCGCGCACTTTGGCTTCCGGCGCATCCGGCATCAGCCGGCGTACGTGATCGTAGGGGCTCGCGTCGCCTTCCAGTTCATCGAGCTGGTGCTGGGCGAAATAGCCGACCTTGAGCGTTGCCGCCCGCGTGACGGTGCCCTGCAAGGGCGCGAGGCGGCCGGCGAGCAGCTTCACCAGCGTCGATTTGCCGTTGCCGTTGGCGCCGAGCAGGGCGATGCGGTCGTCATTGTCGATACGCAGCGTGAGCCCCGTCAGGACGCTGCGTCCGTCGTAGCCAACCGCGACATCGTCAGTGGCGATGATCGGCGGCGACAGGAGCTTCTCCGGCACCGGAAAGTGGATTGGTCGCACTTCCTCGGTGACCAGCGCTGCGATCGGCTCCATCTTCGCCAGCATCTTCAGGCGCGACTGCGCCTGCCGCGCCTTGGTCGCCTTGGCGCGAAAGCGGTCGACGAAAGCCTGGATATGCTTGCGTTCCGCCTCCTGCTTCTTGATCAGCTTCTGGTCGAGCACCAGGCGCTCGCGCCGCTGCCGCTCGAAGGCGGAATAGCCGCCGCGATAGAGCGTGAGCTTGCGCGCCTCCAGCGACAAAATGTGCCCGACCGCGTTGTCGAGCAGGTCGCGGTCGTGGCTGATGATGATCATGGTCTTCGGGTAGCGCGCGAGATGGTCCTGCAGCCACAAGGTGCCTTCGAGGTCGAGATAGTTGGTCGGCTCGTCGAGCAACAGCAAATCGGGCTGGGCGAACAAGGTTGCGGCAAGCGCCACGCGCATGCGCCAGCCGCCGGAGAATTCGGAACAGGGACGCTGCTGGTCGGCGGTGGAAAAACCGAGACCGGAGAGGATCGCCGCCGCGCGGGCAGGGGCGGCATGGGCGCCGATATCGGCAAGCCGCGTCTGGATCTCGGCGATGCGGTGGGGGTCGTGCGCGGTTTCCGCCTCGGCCAGCAGCTCGCCGCGCTCGCGGTCGGCCTTGAGCACGACCTCCAGCAGCGATTCCGGGCCGTCGGGTGCCTCCTGCGCCAGCCGCCCAATGCGCCAGCGCGGCGACATGTCGATGTCGCCGTGTTCCGCCGACAAATCGCCGCAGATGACGCCGAACAGCGTGGTCTTGCCGGTGCCGTTGCGGCCGACCAGCCCGACGCGGGCGCCGTTGGTAATGCGCGCGCTGGCGCCTTCAAGCAGCAGACGGCCGCCGATGCGGACGGTGAGGTCGTTAATGACGAGCATGCGCGCCTTTTGGCCGAGGCGGGTGCGCGATGCAATCCCCCAAAGGCCGAGCGCGCCGCGCTTGCCCGGCAAAATCGCTCCCGCTATAAGCCGCGCGGCTTACCTTTTTCCTGTCATCTCCCGAGTAAAGGATGAATTTCGATGGCGATCGAGCGCACGTTTTCGATTCTCAAACCCGACGCGACCGCGCGCAACCGGACCGGCGCCATCAACGCCATGATCGAGCAGGCGGGCTTGCGCATCGTCGCGCAGAAGCGCGTGCGCATAACCCGCGAGCAGGCCGAGCAGTTCTATGCCGTGCACAAGGAGCGGCCATTCTTCGGCGAGCTCGTCGATTTCATGATTTCGGGTCCGGTGGTGGTGCAGGTGCTGGAAGGCGAGGGCGCCATCGCCAAGTACCGCGAAGTGATGGGCGCGACCGATCCGGCGAAGGCCGCAGCCGGAACCATCCGCAAGGTGCACGCCAAATCGATCGGCGAAAATTCGGTGCACGGCTCCGACGCGCCTGATACCGCCGCGCGCGAGATCGCGCAGTTCTTCGCCGGCAACGAGATCGTCGGCTAAGCGGATTCGCCGGCAACAACGCGCCGCTGATCTTCGGATTCGGCATCAGCGCGCCGGCGATCGTCATGGCCGGCCGCCTGCTGCCGGCGCGGCGGTTCCGCACGACGCTCTAACGGGTTTGGCGACGACGATTGTTTTGCCGGCCGCGGCCGTGCCAGTATCGCGCGCCGCGCGAAAGCGCGCCAACCCGCCGGCAACAGGCGGGACAAGGTGGGGGAGCAAAGCCGTGCAAGCGATCGTCGCCGCTATGGCGCAACCGACCTTTTGGCTGTCGGTTCTGCAAGTCATCTGGATCAACATTCTGCTGTCCGGTGACAACGCGGTCGTCATCGCGCTTGCCTGCCGCGGCCTGCCGCCCAAGCAGCGGCTGTGGGGCATGGTGATCGGCGCCGGCTTTGCCTCGGTACTGCTCATCGTCTTCACCGGCGTCGTCGCCATGCTGATGACGCTGCCTTATCTCAAGCTCGTCGGCGCGCTGCTCCTGTTGTGGATCGCGGTCAAGTTGCTGATCCCGGAGGACGGCGACGGCGCCGAGCATCACGAGGCGGCTGAGGACCTGTGGCGCGCGGTGCGCATCGTCGTGGTCGCCGACATTGTGATGAGCCTCGACAACGTCATCGCGGTCGCCGCCGTCGCCAAGGGCCAGTACGTGCTGCTCACGCTTGGCCTTGCGGTCAGCATCCCGATGGTGATCGCCGGCAGCGCCATCATCCTGGCGCTGCTCGAGCGCTTCCCGGTGCTGGTGTGGGGCGGGGCGGGGATCCTCGGCTGGGTGGCCGGCGACATCTTCGCCAGCGACCCCATCGTGCTCGGCGCTTTCAGCGGCTTTTCGCCCGACCGGGTCGAACTCGTTGCCCAGATCGTCGGCGCCGCGCTGGTGGTGACGGCGGGCTACGTCTGGCGGCGCTACAAGATCCCGGCGGAGAGCGAAGTCTGAGGTTATCTGCTAGGCTTCGACCATGAATCAAAACGTCCGGCTCCCGGCGTCGACGCGGATCGGTTATTCCGCCTGCCCTCACGATTGCCCCTCGACCTGCGCGCTCGAGGTGGAGTTGCTTGACGAGCGCACCATCGGGCGCGTGCGCGGCTCGAAGGACAACGACTACACGCTCGGCGTCATCTGCGCCAAGGTCGCGCGTTATGCCGAGCGCGAGCATCACAAGGACCGCCTGCTGCGTCCTTTGCTGCGCAAAGGCGCCAAAGGCTCCGGCGAATTCACGCCGATCTCCTGGGACGACGCGCTCGATCTGGTCGCCGAGAAATTCCTCGCGGCCGAGCGGCGTTACGGCGCCGAAGCTGTGTGGCCCTACTACTACGCCGGCACCATGGGCCTGGTCATGCGCGACGGCATCAACCGGCTTCGCCACGCCAAGAAGTATTCGGGCTTCCACGGCACCATTTGCGTCAATCCTGCGTATAGCGGCTACGCCGCCGGCATCGGCACCATCGCCGGCGTCGATCCGCGCGAGATGGCGAAATCCGATCTCGTCGTGATCTGGGGCACCAACGCGGTGAACACGCAGGTCAATGTGATGACGCACGCGGTGCGCGCGCGGAAAGAGCGCGGCGCCAAGATCGCCGCGGTCGACATCTACATGAACGGCACCATGGAGCAGGCCGATCTTCCGGTGCTGGTGAAGCCCGGCACCGACGGCGCGCTTGCCTGCGCGGTGATGCATTGCCTGTTCCGCGACGGCAAAGCCGACTGGGCCTATCTCGACAAATACTCGGACGCACCGCGCGAGCTTGAGGCGCACTTGCGCACGCGCGACCCGCAATGGGCCTCCGCGATCACCGGCACGCCGGTCGGGACCATCGAGGAGTTCGCGCGGTTGATTGGCGCGACCAAGCGCGCCTTCTTCCGGCTCGGCTACGGCTTCTCGCGCTCGCGCAACGGCCAGGCCAACATGCACGCCGCAAGCTGCATCCCGGCCGTCACCGGGGCGTGGCAATATGAGGGCGGCGGCGCCTTCCACATCAACGCCGATATCTTCAAGCTCGACAAGACGCTGATCGAGGGTCTCGACGTGTTCGATCCGAAGGTGCGCGTGCTCGACCAGTGTCGAGTCGGCGCGATCCTGCTCGGCGACCGCGAGGCGCTCAAAGGCGGGCCGCCGGTCACGGCGATGATCGTCCAGAACACCAATCCGCTGTCGGTCGCGCCGGATCAGAATGCGGTGAAGCGCGGCTTTGCCCGCGAGGATCTGTTCGTCTGCGTGCACGAGCAGTTCATGACCGAGACGGCGAAGGTCGCCGACCTGGTGCTGCCGGCGACCACCTTCCTCGAGCACGACGACATCTATCGCGGCGGCGGCCACCAGTACCTGATCCTCGGCCCGAAGCTGGTCGAGCCGCCGGGCGAAGCCCGCAACAACCACGAGGTCATCGCAGCGCTCGCCAAGCGCGTCGGCGCCGAGCATCGCGGTTTCGGCATGAGCCCGCGCGAGTTGATCGACCAGATGCTGCGTGCCTCCAAGCGCGGCACACTGGCGGAGCTGGAAGCAAATCGCTGGATCGATTGCCAGCCGCCGTTCGAACAGTCGCATTTCCTCGACGGCTTCCACTGGCCGGACGGCAAATTCCGCTTCAAGCCAGATTGGAAGACGGTGCCGTTCCGGAGCCCGTATCAGTCGGGGCCAGTCGATCAGCTGCCGAAGCTGCCTGACCATTGGACGGCGATCGAGCAGGCGGATGCCGAGCATCCGTTCCGCCTCGCGACCTCGCCGGCGCGCGGCTTTCTCAATTCGACTTTCAACGAGACGCCGACCTCGCTGGCGCAGGAGAACCGGCCGACGGTGATGATCCACCCGGAGGACGCCGCGCCGCTCGGCATCGCCGATGGCGATACCGTCGTGCTCGGCAATATGCGCGGCCAGGTGCGGCTCTACGCCAAGCTGTTCGATGGCGTGCGCCGCGGTGTGCTGATCGCCGAAATCGATCTGGCCGAATTCAGCCTATCCCGACGGCTGCGGCATCAACTCGCTGACCGGCGCGGATTCGATTGCGCCCTATGGCGGCGCCGCCTTCCACGACAACAAAGTGTGGGTGCGGCGCGCGCCTTGAGAGCCGCCTCAGGCCCTAACTCGCCAGCATATTGTCGATGCTGATGCGGCCGCCGCCGCTGACGAACAGCACGAGCAGGCCGCCTGCTATGGCGAGATCCTTGCTGAGAAAAACGTACTGCAAGGTTTGCGCAGCTTGTGGGAACTGCCAGTAGAGGTGCGCGGTCACCAGGGCGAGGACGACGAAGACGAAACCGAGCAGCGCGCCGTAGCGTGTGCCGACGCCGAGGATCAGCGAGATGACCGTGATCCACTCGACGATATGGGCAAGCGTGCTCATGGCGTCAGGCGCAGGATAATTGAGCGATTTGAGATACGCCCCGGCCGGGCCGCCGGTCGTGACCGTCATCAGGAACACGAGCGCGATCAGCACGCGGCCGACGAGCAGGCAGATGTCGCTGCCCTTGGTTGCGACACCATCGGCGCACGAAAGCAGCGGATGTGATGAGTTGGCCATTGTTTCCCCCGGTTGGTTATTTTTCGCGACTATAGGCTTTCGGTTTGCTGCGTGGAAGCTTTGGTCGCTTGTGCGCCGCAGCGGCGATGGGCAGGCGCCCGCGTTGCTCAGTGCCTCAGAGTTCTTTGCCGATGACGCGGTCGAGCGAATAGGGGCCGCCGCCACGCAGAGCGATCGCGAACATCACGACCCCCCACAGCAGGCTAAATTCCATCCGCCCAAAGCCGCGCGGCATCTGCACCACAAAGGTGATGACAGCCATCTGGATTGCGACGCCGGCTGCGAAGAACCGCGTGAACAATCCGAGCACCACCGCCGCGCCGCCGATTGTTTCGAGGAGAATGACGATGACGGCGCAAACCGTTGGCAGCGGAAAGCCGTTCTTTGCCATGCCGGCCGCAAAAGGACCGATGCCGCGATCGACGAGATGCTCCCAGCCGGCGGGAAGCAGAAGGGCGCCGGCAGTGATGCGGATCATCGGGTACCAGAGGCCGGAAACGGCGGCATAAAAGCCGGCAAGCCCCGGAAACAACAGCTTCGGCTCGCTACTGGTCAAACCCGGCATGGCGTACTCCCCTTTTTGTTGGCCGCTCTCGTGGCGGCATTCGTTCCGGAGTAATAACACCACGGGTTTGCCGGATATTCATGCCGCACTGCGGCAAGTTCACAATTAGCGAGAGTCCGCGGGCGTCTCGACAGGAGTTCCATCGATCAGGCAGCGCCCGTCGGTGATACGGACGCGGCCCTCGGCCACTAGCTTCAGGGCCTGCGGATAGATGCGGTGCTCGACCGCGAGCACGCGACGGGCGAGCGTCTCCTCGGTGTCGTCCGGGGCGACCGCGACCGCGTCCTGGACGATGATCGGCCCAGCATCCATTTCCGGCACGACGAAATGGACGGTGGCGCCGTGCATTTTGGCGCCGGCGTCGAGGGCGCGGCGATGGGTGTCGAGGCCCTTGAAGGCGGGCAGCAAGGCGGGGTGGATGTTGAGCAGGCGCTCCGGCCACTTGTCGACGAAATCCGCCGTGAGCAGGCGCATGAAGCCGGCCAGGCAGACGATCTCGACACGATGCTCGACCAGCACCGCCTGCAACGCGTGCTCGAAGGCGGCGCGGTCCTTGCCGAACTGGGTGTGATCGACGGTCGCGGTGGCGATGCCGGCCTCGCGCGCGCGGAGAAGCCCGCCGGCATCGGGTACATTGGAAACGACCAGCACGATCTCGGCCGGGTAGTTCTTGTCTTTCGCCGCCGCGATCAGCGCCGCCATGTTCGAGCCGCGCCCCGAGATCAGAACGGCGACCCGTTTGCGCTTCATGACCGAAGGTCGAGTGTGCCGTCGTAGATCACCCGCGGCTCACCTCACGCGCACCACGCTGCCGATCGTCACGGCGATTTCGCCCGCTGCGGTGAAAGCGGCGCGCACCGCTTCAGCGTCGTTCGGAGCGGCGATGCGATCATGCCGATGCCGCAGTTGAAGGTGCGCAGCATCTCGTCCTGGGCGACGCCGCCCTCGTCGGCGAGCCACTTGAATACCGGCAGGACCGGCACACGCGTCAAATCAATGCGCGCCCCGAGACCCTTCGGCAGCACGCGCGGAATATTGTCGGGGAAACCGCCGCCGGTGAGGTGGGCGAGGCCTTTCACCGCCTTGGTTTGGCGGATTGCAGCAAGACACGACTTCACATAAATGCGCGTCGGCGTCAGCAGCGCGTCGCCGAGCGAAGCATTGTCGGCAAACGGGGCTGGGTCGGCCCAACCAAGCCCGCTCGTCTCGACCACCTTGCGCACCAGCGAAAAGCCGTTCGAATGCACGCCGGACGAAGCAAGCCCAATGATGATGTCGCCTTCGGCGATATCGGCGCGCGGCAAAAGCTCCGTGCGCTCGGCGGCGCCGACGGCGAAGCCGGCAAGATCGTAATCGTCGCCGTGATAGACGCCCGGCATCTCCGCGGTCTCGCCGCCGATCAGCGCGCAGCCGGCCTCGCGGCAGCCGATCGAAATGCCGGCGACCACGGCGGCGGCCATTTCCGGCTCGAGCCGGCCGCAGGCGAAGTAGTCGAGAAAGAACAGCGGCTCGGCACCTTGCACCACCAGATCGTTGACGCTCATGGCGACGAGGTCGATGCCGATGGTGTCGTGGCGCCCGCTCTCGATGGCGATCTTGACCTTGGTGCCGACGCCGTCGGTGCCGGCGACCAGCACCGGGTCCTTCAGCCCCAGCGGCTTGAGGTCGAACAGGCCGCCGAAGCCGCCGATCTCGCCATCCGCGCCGGCCCGCGCGGTGGCGCGCACCAGCGGCTTGATCAGCTCGACCATGCGGTTGCCGGCGTCGATATCGACGCCGGCCTGGGCGTAGGTGAGCCCGCGCCGCGTTTCTGCCATACGGGTCCTCGTTTGGCCGGGGTCCTACGTCACAAACGCAAGTCGCGCAACGGTCGCCGCCCCGTTATACTCAGCTTCGGCCGATAGGGCGCGTTCATCCGGCGCGCCGGCGATTTCCGGGGCGCCTGCCTGTGAGTATTCCTAACCTCATTACTTTGGGGCGTATTCTTTTGGTGCCGATCGTGGTCTGGGCGATCTCGTCCGGCGCCATGTGGATCGCCTTTGTGCTGTTCCTCGCCGCCGGCTTGAGCGACGCCGTCGACGGCTTCCTCGCCAAGCGCTTCAACATGACGAGCGAGCTCGGCGCCTATCTCGATCCGCTCGCCGACAAGGCGCTGATCGTGTCGATCTACCTCGCTCTCGGCATCAACAATTTTATCCCCCGCTGGCTTGTGATCCTGGTGGTATCCCGCGATATCATGATCGTCGGCGCCTTTATGCTGTCCTGGCTCATCGGCAGCCCTCTCAAGGTGAAGCCGTTGCTGGTGTCCAAGTTGAACACGGTTGCCCAAATTGTCTTTGCCTGCGTGGTGCTCGGCTCGCTCGGCTTCAACATCGAGGCCCATGACTTGACCGTGGCGCTGATGGGCCTCGTCGCCGCGCTGACGCTGCTGTCGGTTGCCGCCTACGTGCGCGAGTGGGTGCGGCACATGAACACCGTGGCGGCGCGGCGGTGAGCACGCGGCCCCGCAACGCGCAGCGCGAACCGGCTTCCGCCGGCGGCGGCGAAATGCGCCGGCAGATTGCGTTCTGGGTTGGCGCGCTCGCCATCTTCGTGCTGCTGCTGTGGCTGTTGAGCGGCGTACTGCTGCCCTTCGTCGCCGGCGCGGCGATTGCCTATCTGCTCAATCCGCTGGTCGACCGTATCGAGCGGCTCGGCGTCAATCGCCTCGTCGCCGCACTCTTTATAATTGCCATTGCGGTTGCGATCTTCGTGCTGATCGTTCTGCTGGTGGCGCCGTTCCTCGGTTCGCAACTGTCGTCGTTCATCGACAACATTCCGGGTTATGTCGCCAAGCTGCAGGCGCTGCTCTCGGAGCAGAGCCGGCCGTGGCTGCAGAAGCTGGTCGGCACCGGCTTCAACCCGGACAAGAGCATCGGCGATCTGGTCACCCAGGGCGTCGGCTGGTTGTCGACGTTCATCAAGTCGCTGTGGTCGGGCGGCCGCGCGCTGATCTCGCTGTTCTCGCTGATCGTGGTGACGCCGGTCGTCGCCTTCTATCTGCTCTACGACTGGCACCGCATGCTGGCCAGCGTCGACAACGCTGTGCCGCTCAACCAGCGCGAGACCGTCAGGCGCCTGGCGCGCGAATGCGACGCGGCGATCTCCGGCTTCGTACGCGGGCAGACCGCGGTCGGCCTGATCCTCGGCACATTCTACGCGGTGGCGCTGACCATCACCGGGCTCAATTTCGGGCTGCTGATCGGCCTCATCGCCGGCCTCATCACCTTCGTTCCCTATGTCGGCTCGCTGACCGGCCTCATTCTCGGCCTCGGTGTCGCGGTGGCGCAATTCTGGCCACATTGGGGCTCGGTTCTGATGGTGCTCGGCGTCTTCGTCGTCGGCCAATTTGCCGAAGGCAACATCCTGTCGCCGAAGCTCGTTGGCGAGCGCGTCGGCCTGCATCCGGTCTGGGTAATCTTCGCGCTGCTTGCCTTCGGCTATCTGTTCGGCTTCGTCGGCCTCTTGGTCGCGGTGCCGCTGGCCGCAACTATCGGCGTGCTCGCGCGTTTCGCACTTGAACGCTACCGCGAAAGCTCGCTCTATACCGGCACGTCTCGGGACTAGAGGGCATGACCGCGTCAGTTGCTCCGCGTCAGCTTTTGCTCGCGCTCGATCACGCGGAAAGCTTTGCCCGCGAGGATTTTCTGTCGGGGCCTTCGAACGGCACGGCGCTGGGGCTGATCGACCGCTGGCCGGATTGGCCGGATCGCATCGTCGCGCTGATCGGGCCCGAAGGCTCCGGCAAGAGCCATCTCGCCTCGATCTGGGCGGGGCGGGCTGGCGCGCGCACCATCGCGGCGCGCTCGCTTGCGCGCATCGATCTGCCGACGGCATTCGCGACCGGTGCGTTGGTGGTCGAGGACCTCGAGCCCGGCGGCTTCGACGAGCTGGCGCTGTTTCATCTCCTCAATCTCGCGCGCGAAGAGGGCGCCTCCGTGCTCATCACAAGCCGCACGGCACCCGCCGCGTTCGAGGTCGGCATCCGCGATCTGGCCTCGCGGCTGCGCGCGATCCCGGTCGTTACGGTCGCGCCGCCCGACGATGCGCTGCTCCGCGCGCTAATCGTCAAGCTCAGCGCCGACCGACAGTTGGTGCTCGACGAGGCGCTGGTCAGTTATCTCGCCAACCGCATCGAGCGATCCTTTGCTGCAGCGCGGGCGGCGGTGTCGCGGCTTGACGAAGAGTCGCTGCGGCTCAAGCGGCCGGCCAATAAGGCGCTTGCGGCCGAGCTGTTCCGGCCGCCTTCGGCTTGACGAACCGGCCCCTCCCGGCGCGAAATGTCATGTGGACGCCACGTTAGGGGCTTAGCCACGTTGTTTTGGTAGTAAGAGCCGGGTTGTTCTCGGTGCATTTGGTCATGGCAGATCGCGGTCAAGTTATTGCGATGGTTGATGAAATTGCGGTTTCCGCTGCCGCGGAAGCCGAAGTTTCGCTGCGCACGCAGCCGGAACGCTTCATCAACCGCGAGCTCTCTTGGCTGCATTTCAACCGCCGGGTTCTGGAAGAGGCCGCTAACGAGAACCACCCGGTGCTCGAGCGGGTCCGCTTCCTGTCGATTTCCGCAAACAACCTTGATGAATTCTTCATGGTGCGCGTCGCTGGCCTCAAAGGCCAGGTGCGGCAGGGTGTCACCACGCAGAGCCCGGATGGGCTGACCCCGAGCGAACAGCTGTCGCGCATCGTCGAGGCGGTGGCACAGCTTGCCGGCGACCAGCAGCGGCAATGGCTCGCCTTGCGTCCGGCGCTGGCCGAGGCCGGCGTCGTGCTGATCGACGCTCCTGAGTTGAAGAAGACCGAGCGCACCTGGCTCGAGGAGCGCTTCCTCACCCATGTCTTCCCGCTCTTGACGCCGCTCGCGATCGATCCGGCGCATCCGTTCCCATTCATTCCCAATCTCGGCTTCACCATGGCGCTGCAGCTCTCGCGCGCCAAGGACGGCAAGGCGATGAACGCGCTCATCCGCATGCCGCAGAAGATCGAGCGCTTCATCCGGCTGCCGGGCAGCGACCAGTCGGTCCGGCTGATTGCGCTTGAGGAGGCGACCTCCCTGTTCATCGGCCGCTTGTTCCCCGGCTACACCATGAAGGGGCAGGGCTCGTTCCGCGTGTTGCGCGACTCCGAAGTGGAAATCGAGGAAGAGGCGGAAGACCTGGTGCGCACCTTCGAGACGGCGCTGAAGCAGCGCCGCCGCGGCTCGGTGATCCGCCTCGAGCTCGACGCCAAGATGCCGGCCGAGCTGCGCGTTTTCGTGCAGCGCGCGCTGGCGGTCGCCGACGACGAGGTGTTCCTGGTCGACGGCGTGCTGGCGCTCAACGATCTTGCCCAGCTCACCAAGCTCGACCGCCCCGATCTCGAGTTCGTGCCGTACAATCCGCGCTATCCCGAGCGCATCCGCGACCATGGCGGCGATTGCTTTGCCGCCATCCGGCAGAAGGACCTCATCGTCCACCACCCTTACGAATCCTTCGACGTGGTGGTGCAGTATTTGCAGCAGGCCGCGCGCGATCCCGACGTCGTTGCCATCAAGCAGACGCTCTACCGCACCTCGGCGGAATCGCCGATCGTGAAGGCGCTGATCGAGGCGGCGGAAGCCGGCAAGTCGGTGACCGCGCTGGTTGAGCTCAAGGCACGCTTCGACGAGGAGGCCAATATCCGCTGGGCGCGCGACCTCGAACGCGCCGGCGTGCAGGTCGTGTTCGGTTTCATCGAGCTCAAGACCCACGCCAAGCTATCGCTGGTGGTGCGCCGCGAGGGCGCTTCGCTCGCGACTTACGTGCATGTCGGCACCGGCAACTATCATCCGGTCACCGCGCGCATCTATACCGACCTTTCCTTCTTCAGCGCCGATGCGGTGATCGCGCGGGATGTGGCGCGCATCTTCAATTACATCACCGGCTATGCCGAGCCCGCGGAACTCGAGGAAATGGCGGTGTCGCCGATCAATTTGCGCAAGCGCATCCTCGACCACATCGCGCAGGAGGCGGCGAACGCCAAGGCCGGCAAGCCAGCGGCAATCTGGATGAAGATGAATTCGCTGGTCGACCCCGGTATCATCGACGCGCTGTACGACGCCTCGGATGCCGGCGTTCCGATCGACCTCGTGGTGCGCGGCATTTGCTGCCTGCGCCCCGGCGTGCCCGGGCTGTCCGAGAACATCCGCGTCAAGTCGATCGTCGGCCGCTTCCTCGAGCACGGCCGCATCTATTGCTTCGGCGACGGTAACGCGCTGCCGAATGCAAAATCTTCTGTGTATATCTCCTCGGCCGACATGATGCCGCGGAACCTCGACCGCCGCGTGGAAGTGTTGTGCCCGATTCTCAACGCCACCGTTCACGAGCAGGTGCTCGGTCAGATCATGGTCGCAAACTTCAAGGATAACGAGCAAAGCTGGAAGCTCTTGCCGGACGGCTCCTCGACGCGCATAAAGGCCGCGCCGGGCGAGGAACCGTTCAACGCCCACAAGTACTTCATGACCAATCCGAGCCTCTCGGGCCGTGGTAAATCGCTCAAGGACTCCTCGCCGCGAAGCCTTATACGCCGCCTCGTCGAAGGGGCGCCGTAAGCGCTCGCGGGCGATTTCGCATCACTCGCTGGTTGCCAACAGCTTCAAGGGCCGGCTCGCCCACGGCCCTCCGATTGCCGTCATCGATATCGGTTCGAACTCGGTGCGCCTCGTCATCTACGAGGGGCTGACACGGGCGCCGACGCCTATTTTCAACGAGAAAGTGCTGGCCGGCCTCGGCCGCCAGGTGCAGTCAACCGGGCTGCTGGCGTCCGATGCCATCGATATCGCCTTCGACGCCCTGAAGCGCTTCCGCGCGCTGTGCGACATCCTGCACGTGCGCCGCATCTGGGCGATCGCGACCGCGGCCTGCCGCGACGCCCGCAACGGCAAGGCCTTCATCGCCGAGGCCGAGCGCATCTGCCGCACGCCCATCCAGATTCTCTCGGGCAAGCGCGAGGCGCACCTGACCGCGCTCGGCATCGTCTCCGGCATCCACAGGCCGGACGGCATCGTCGGCGATTTGGGCGGCGGCTCGCTGGAGCTGGTCGAAGTGCGCGGCACGCGCGTCAAATCCGGCGTGACGCTGCCGCTCGGCGGCCTCGCCTTGCAGGACCTCGCCGGCAAGTCGCTGAAGAAGGCCGAGAAGTTCGTCGAGGACGCGCTCGATGATCTCGACATGCTCGAGGTCGGCGAGGGGCGCACCTTCTACGCCGTCGGCGGCACCTGGCGCGCGCTCGCCCGGCTGCACATGTGGCAGACCGGCTACCCGTTCCACGTCATGCACAACTACCGCATCTCGGCGCGCGAGGCGCTTGAATTCTCGCGCCTCGTCCATCACGTCGACACCGAGACGCTGTCGAAGATCGAAGTCGTCAACGCCGCGCGCCGGCCGCTTCTGTCCTACGCCGCGCTGGTGATGGAGCACCTGGTGCGCAGCATCAAGCCGCGGCAGGTGATCATCTCGGTACTCGGCGTGCGCGAGGGCCTCTTGTATTCCCTGCTCAAGCCGGCCGAGCGTGCCCACGACCCCCTGATCGCCGCCGCCGCCGATCTCAACGTGCTGCGCTCGCGCTCGCCGCATCACGGCGAGGAACTCGTCGCCTGGACCGACAATTTCATGTCGTCGTCCGGCCTCGAAGAGACCGCCGACGAGCGCCGCCTGCGTCACGCCGCCTGCCTGCTCGGCGACATCGGCTGGCGCGCGCATCCGGACTACCGCGGCGAGCAGTCGATGAACATCATCGCCCACGGCGCCTTTGTCGGCATCGATCATCCGGGCCGCGCCTATCTCGCACTGTCGGTTTATTTCCGCCACGCCGGCTTGAGCGAAGAGGACCTGTCGCCGCGGCTGCGCGAGCTTGCCACCACGCGCATGCTCGACCGCGCCCGCGTGCTCGGCGCCGCCATGCGCGTTGCCTACATCATCACCGCGGGGCAGGGCGGCGTGCTGCCGAAGACGCCGATGCGCGTGAAGCGCGGCAAGCTGGTGCTGAGCCTGCCCGGCCGGTACTCGCGACTCGCCAGCGAGCGTCTCTACAACCGGCTGCGCCAATGCGCGCGGCTCGTTGGCCGTGAGCCTTTGATCGAGGTTTAGTTTTTATCCACCGCGACGACGCGGCCTTTTTCCACCGCCAGCGCCAGCTTGCCGTGCTTGAGCGCCAGCGCCTTCTCGCCGAACAGTTCGCGCCGCCAGCCCTTTAGCGCCGGCACGTCGGCCTCGTCGTCGGCGGCGATGCGATCGAGCTCGTCGACCGTGGCGATGACCTTGGCGGCGACGCCGTGCCGCTCCGAGGTCATGCGCAACAGCACCTTCAGCAGCTCGACGGTGGCGGCGCCGTTCGGCGCCGGCTTGAAACGGTCGAGCCGCGGCAGCGTCTTGGGATCGCGCTCGAGCCCGCGCTTGACCGCCTCGACGATGGCCTCGCCCCAGCGCGAGCGCTCGAAGCCGCGCGGCAACGAGCGGACGTGGCCGAGCCGTTCGATCGTGGTCGGCGCCTGCAAGGCGATGTCGCCGACCACATCGTCCTTGATCACGCGCGAGCGCGGCACGTCGCGCGTCTGGGCCTCGCGCTCGCGCCAGGCGGCGACCTCCATCAGCACGGCGAGATCGCGCGGCTTGCGCACGCGGTTCTTCAGCCGCTCCCAGGCGCGTTCGGGCTCGGCGCGGTAGGTTTCGGGCGAGGTGAGCACGTTCATCTCGGCCTCGACCCAGTTGATGCGGTCGCGCTTTTCCAGATCCGCCTCGAGCTTGAGATAGACGTCGCGCAGGTGGGTCACGTCGGACAGCGCGTAGGAGATCTGCGCGTCGGTGAGCGGGCGGCGCGACCAGTCGGTGAAGCGGTGCGACTTGTCGAGCGCGTCGCCGGTGATGCGCTGCACGAGCTGGTCGTAGGAAATCGAGTCGCCGTAGCCGAGCACCATGGCGGCGACTTGGGTGTCGAACACCGGGTGCGGGATCTTCTTTGACATGTTCCAGACGATTTCGATGTCCTGCCGCGCGGCGTGGAACACCTTGACCACCTTCTCGTCGGCCATCAGCGCGAAGAACGGCGCAAGGTCGATGCCGGTCGCCAGCGCATCGACGACCACGGCTTCCTCGGACGACGCCATTTGCGCCACACACAGCAACGGATAATAGGTGGTCTCGCGCAGGAACTCGGTGTCGACGGTGACGAAAGGATGCTTCGCCATGCGCGCGCAAACGGCGGCGAGGTCCTTGCTTGAGGTAATCAGGTCCATTGCGTCGGGGAGCCTAGCCGATCCGGTGGCGGTCATGGCAAGCGCCTGCGGCCGCGCACCGGCGGCATGTGGATGAACTCCCAGGGGGAGGGGAAAGGTCCAACCGGCACCTCGATCAGGGTCGGCTCGGGCCGCGCGAAGGCGAGGCGCAGCGCCGCGCCGAGCTCCTCGGGGTTGCGGGCGCGGCGGCCGGCGGCGCCGAAACTTTCGGCATATTTGACGAAATCCGGGTTGGCGAGGTCGGAGGCGATCAGCCGGTTGCCGAAGTGCTGCTGCTGGATGCGCCGCACATTGCCGAAGGCGTTGTCGTTGAACACCACGGCGACGAGCGGAATGCGGTGGCGGATCGCGGTCGCAAGCTCGTTGCCGGTGTAGAGGAAGCCGCCGTCGCCGCTGACCGACAGCACCGGCGTGTCCGGCCGCGCCGACTGTGCGCCGAGCGCGGTGGCGTAGCCCCAGCCGAGATTGTCCTGGAAGCCGGGCGAGAGGAAGGTGCGCGGCTTGTAAACCGGCATGGCGATGCGGGCGGCAAAACCGACTTGCGTGACGTCGTCGACATAGATGCCATCGTCCGGCAACTCGCGCCGCATCGCCTCGACGAAGGCAAGCTGGGGCGCGAGCTTCGTCAGCCGCTCGCGCAATTTCGCCTGCCGTGCTTCGAGTTCCTCACGGCGCGAGGCGCGCTTGCGGTTGATGCGGCCAAGCGCGTCGATCAGACGTGCGAGGATCGGCGCGGCATCGCCAATCACCGCCACTTTCGGCTCGGCGAAACGCGTCGGCTCTTCCGGGTCGGCATCGATGCGGACAACCGAGAGCTTGCTGTCAATGCCCCACGCCGTGAGCGGATTGAGCTTGGTGCCGACGGCGAGCACGGCATCGGCTTCCTTCCACAGGTCGCGGCCGATCGGCAGCGTCACGCTCATCGGATCGCGGCTGTCGAGCACGCCGCGGCCGCGGCGATACGCCATCACCGGCGCCTGCAGCATTTGGGAAAGCAAAGTGACTTCGGGCGAAACATTCTGCGCGCCGCCGCCGGCGACGATCAGTACGCGCCTGGCATTGCCGAGAACTCTGGCCGCGGCGCGGACCGCGTCCTCGTCGATGCGTGGTGTGCGCGGCGGCTTTGGTGCGGCGATTGCGGCGACCATGCCGCGCTTGCCCCAGACGTCGATCGCACATTCGAGCGCTGCCGGGCCCGGGCGTCCTTCGGACATCGAGCGGATCGCCTTCGCCGTCTTGCCCTGCGCTTCCGCCGGACCGTCGATGCGCGAGGAGTGATCGACCAGCCGCGCGATGATGCCGGCCTGGTCGCGGATCTCGTGCAGATGGCCGAGCCCTTTGCCGATCGCCGCAGCCGGGATCTGCCCGATCAGCGCCAGAACGGCTGCGTTCATTCCATAGGCGGTGAGCAGCGCCGCGCCCGAGTTCAAGAGCCCAGGTCCCGGCACCACGGCATAAGTCTGCGGTTTGCCGGTCGCGAGCGCGGCGCCCAGTGCCATGTAGGCGGCGCCCTGCTCGTGGCGGGTGTGGACAAGTCGCAGGCGCGGGGCCGCCTGATGGAAGGCATCGAACAGGTGATCGTTGTGGACGCCGGGCAGGGCGTAAACGGTGTCGAAGCCGTGGGCGATCAGAGTGGCAACGGTTGCTTCCGCGGTGGTCATCTCGGTCGCGGCCGGATCGGCCTTTTTTCGGCGCTTGGTCTTGGGCATGGAACGATCCGGCTGGCCGTGAATCGGCAGTGTGCAGATTGCCGCGCGGCGTGTCGAGGCGCTTGTCTTGACAAAGCCAGTCCCGCGTGTGCTTTTCCCCGCCTCGCCACGAAATTCGATTGTTTTGCCGGAGCAAGCCTTAATCACATGCATCGCTATCGCACCCATACCTGCGGCGCGCTCCGCGAAACCGACGTCGGCAAGACGGTGCGGCTGTCCGGCTGGTGCCACCGCATCCGCGACCACGGCGGCGTGCTCTTCATCGACCTGCGCGACCATTACGGGCTGACCCAGGTCGTCGCCGATCCGGATTCGCCGGCCTTCAAGCTCGCGGAAAAGCTGCGCGCGGAATGGGTGGTGCGCGTCGAGGGCAAAGTGCGGCCGCGCCCGGCCGGCACCGAGAACCCGGAGCTGCCGACCGGCCTCGTTGAGGTCTACAGCAACGAGATCGAGGTGCTCGGCCCCGCCGCCGAATTGCCGATGCCGGTGTTCGGCGAGCAGGAATATCCGGAAGAGACGCGGCTCAAGTACCGCTTTCTCGACCTGCGCCGCGAGAAGCTGCACAACAACATCATGTTGCGCGGCCGCGTCATCGATTCGATCCGCCGCCGCATGAAGGAGGGCGGCTTCTTCGAGTTCCAGACGCCGATCCTGACCGCGTCGTCGCCGGAAGGCGCGCGCGATTATCTGGTGCCGTCGCGCATCCATCCGGGCAAGTTCTACGCGCTGCCGCAGGCGCCGCAGCAGTTCAAGCAGCTCATCATGGTGGCGGGCTTCGACCGCTATTTCCAGATCGCGCCGTGCTTTCGCGACGAGGACGCGCGCGCCGACCGCTCGCCGGGAGAATTCTACCAGCTCGATCTGGAGATGAGCTTCGTCACGCAGGAGGACGTATTCGCCGCGGTCGAGCCGGTGATCCGCGGCGTGTTCGAGGAATTCGGCAACGAGGCAAGAAGGTGACGCCGAAGTTTCCGCTCATCCCCTTTGCCGCCGCGCAACGCGCCTTCGGCACCGACAAGCCGGACTTACGCAATCCGCTCGTCATCGCCAACGTCACCGATATTTTCCGCGACTCCGGCTTCAAGATTTTCGCCAACGCCATCAAGGCCGATCCGGCCTACGAAGTGTGGGCCATTCCGGCGCCGACCGGCGGCAACCGCGCCTTCTGCGACCGCATGAATTCGTGGGCGCAAGGCGAGGGCCAGCCCGGCCTCGGCTACGTGTTCTGGCGCGAAGGCGAGGAAGACGGCGCCGGGCCGGTCGCCAAGAATCTCGGTCCCGAGCGCACCGCGCTGTTGAAGAAATTCTTCGGCGAGCACGTGAGTGAACACGTCAAGGTCGCGGTTGGCCTGCCAGGCGAATTCATCCGCAAATATGCCGAGGTGAGGCCGCACGGCTTCCAGGCCGGCGATGCCGTGTTCTTTGTCGGCGGCGTGCCGGCCAAGCAGTACAAGTTCGCCGGCGAAGCGCGCAGCAAGATCGCCAACGAGCTCGGCCTGATTGCGAAGGATTGTTTCGAGCTCTGCTGGATCGTCGACTTCCCGATGTACGAATGGAACGAGGACGAGAAGAAAATCGACTTCTCGCATAACCCGTTCTCGATGCCGAACATGCCGATCGACGACTTTCTCAAGCTCGATCCGGCCGACCACGAGGCGATCCTGGAGATATTGGCGATCCAGTACGACATCGTCTGCAACGGCGTCGAGCTTTCCTCCGGCGCCATTCGTAATCACCGCCCGGAGGTGATGAAGAAAGCCTTCGCCATTGCCGGCTACGGCGAGGAGGTTCTGGAGGCGAAGTTCGGCGGCATGCTGCATGCGCTGTCGCTCGGCGCGCCGCCGCACGGCGGCATCGCGCCCGGCATCGACCGCATCGTCATGCTGCTCGCCAACGAAGAGAACCTGCGCGAGGTGGTGCTGTTCCCGATGAACCAGCGCGCCGAGGACTTGATGATGGGTGCGCCGTCGGAAGCCACGCCCAAGCAGCTCAAGGAGCTGCACATCCGGCTGGATCTGCCGAAGAAATAACGTTTGTCCCGGATGCGGTGCAGCGCGAGCGCGAAGCGCGAAACGATGCGCCGCTGATCCGGGACCGTTTCAACCTCCGATTTCGCTAAGGTCCCGGGTCTGCAGCGCATCACTGCGTGCTGCGCTGCGCCCGGGACACGGCCGTCACTTCTCCGGCAGCGGGATGAACTCGATCTCGTCGCCCGGCACCTTGTCGAAATGCCCGGCCTTCCAGTCGGCCTTGGCCTGTTCGATGCGCTCCTTGCGTGAGGAGACGAAGTTCCACCAGATGTGGCGCGGGCCGTCCATCGGCGCGCCGCCGGCGATGACGAAATGCGCGTCGCTCGCAGCAGCAATGGTGACGCGGTCGCCGGGCTTGAACACCAGAAGCCGTCCCGGCTCGAACTTGTCGCCGGCAATGTCGAGCACGCCGTCGACGATGTAGACCGCGCGCTCCTCGTGGTCGGCATCGAGCGGCAGCGTCGAGCCCGCCTTGAGATGCACGTCGGCGAAAATGGTCTCGTGCACCACGGGCACCGGTGATGAGGCGCCGTAAAGCGAGCCGACGACGACGCGCGCGCTCGTGCCGTTCTCGGCGACCACCGGGAATTCAGCCACGTCGTGATGGGCAAAGCCCGCCTCCATCTCTTCCTTGGCCGCCGGCAGCGCCACCCACATCTGCAAACCGTGGATCGGGCTGCCGCTCGCGCGCTTCTCCGCGCCGGTACGCTCCGAATGCACGATGCCGCGCCCGGCCGTCATCCAGTTGACCTCGCCGGGGCGGATCGCCACGGCGGTGCCGAGGCTGTCGCGGTGCATGATCTCGCCGTCGAACAGATAGCTGACGGTGGCAAGCCCGATATGCGGATGCGGCCGGACGTCGAGGCCGTTGCCGGCGCGAAACTCGGCCGGACCAAAATGGTCGAAAAAGATGAACGGCCCGACCATGCGCGATTGCGCCGACGGCAGCGCGCGCCTCACCGAAAAGCCGTCGCCGAGATCGACGGTGCGCGGCACCACCACGTGGGCGATGGCGTCGCAAGCGTAGACGTCGCCTGCGGCCGGGTCCTTGCCGGGAAAGAAACTCATCGTCTTCTCCTTTCCGTCTCTATTACGGCGCGAGCGTGACGAAAGGCTGTGCCTTCACCGCCTCCTTCAGCCCCTCGAAGGCCTCGTTGACCTTCGGCCAAGACGGCAGCTTCCTCATGTTGGCGAGCCAACGCTGCACGTTCGGGTAGGGCGAGAAATCGATGCGGATGATCTCGCCGAGCGAGACGATGCCGGCACCGAAATAGTCGGCGATGGTGATCTCGTTGCCGGTGAGATACTGGTTCTTCGGCCCGATCCAATAGTCGTTGAGAATCTTCAGCCACTTCTTCGACTGCTCCTTGCCGAATTCGAGGGTGGCAGCCTGCGCCTCGTCGCTGCGGCGTTTCAGATGCGGGAACAGTTGCGGGTAGCAAAGATTGTAACCCCACTCGCGGTAGAAGTTGCTGTTGATCCAGTCCATGATCTCGTTGACCTTGGCGCGTTTCTTCAGGTCCTTGGGATAGGCGGGTGAGCCCAACTTGTCGGCGAGATATTTCAGGATCGCCGAGCTCTCGGTGAGCTTGAAGCCGTCGTCGTCGATCATCGGCACCAGGCAGTTCGGGTTGATGTCGGAGTAGGGCGGCTGGAGGTGCGCGCCGGTCATCAGGTCGATGAAGACCTCCTCGACCGGGATCTTGCTCTCGGCGATGAACAGCCGGACCGGACGAGTCGTCATGGATACCGGATGCATGTAGAGCTTCATTTCAAGTCCCTCCCGCTGCCTGTTTATTGGCTTGCGCACGACCCTAACACAGGCCGCGCGGCGGTTCATTTACTTCTCCGTAACCATAGCGACCTGCGATAGCGGCAAAATGGGCTTACGCCCTCTTAAGCTTAAGCCACCCTTTACGGCGCCATGGCTTTCTTGAGGCTGGGATATCAGGACAGGGCGGACCAGCCGCTTCCAGGATGGGCAGGGGTTTGCGCGCGATCTCGCGCAAAAATGTATTGGCGATCATCGCTGGCGTCGTGCTCGCCGGTGCGCCGGTGCTCGCCTTCAATGTCTGGCTCGGCAGCCTGATCGACAAGCAGGGCCAGGAGGACACCGAAGCCTCGGCCAAACGCGCCATTGCGCTGGCCGAGACCCGGGTTGAGCAGGTGCTGCGCGCCGTCAACGATCTCGCCGCGGTGGGCGTCGATTCCTGCCGCCCCGACGATCTCGGCCTGGTGCGGCAGAGTGCCTTTGCCACCACGCCGATCAAGGAAATCGACGTCATCGATTCCGCCGGCAACGTGCTGTGCAGCGACCTCGGCCTGCCGGCTCGACGACCGCAAGATATTGTCCTCCGAGCCGCTCGCCGGCGCTGCCGGCTATACGCTCGACCTGATCCAGCTCGGCAGTGGCGACCATGCGGTGCGTCTGCGCCGCAAGGTCGGCGATGGCAGCAAGGCGATCGGCGCGCTGTTGCCGGTGGCGCTGTTCCTGCCGCAAGTGTCGGGCGATGGCGGGCTATTCAGCGCCCGCGCCACCATGGTGACGCGCAGCGGCACACTGATCGGGGAGGCCGGCGAGGAGCCGACCGATGCCTTCGTCGGCCGCGCAAGTTCGCCCAAGTTCGGTTTCAGCGCGGAGGTCGCCATGCCGCGCGCGCAGGTGCTGGCGGCGCAGGCCGACCTGCAGCGGCTCGGCCTGTTCGTGACCATCGCGATTGCGCTGCTGCTCACCGGCTTTGCCGTGGTGCTGCCGCGTCGGCGAAACACGAGCAATCCGGTGGCCGAGATCGAGAAGGCGCTCGATGCCGGCGAGTTCGTGCCTTACTACCAGCCGATCGTCGATATCCGCTCCGGTCAACTGCGCGGCGCCGAAGTGTTGGTGCGCTGGCGCAAGCCGGACGGCAGCTTGGTGCTGCCGGCGAACTTCATTCCGCTGGCGGAATCGAGCGGGCTTATCCTCGACATGACCCGCGATCTGATGCGGCGCGTCTGCGCCGAGGCTGGGCCCGCCATTGGCCGTCGCCCAGCCTTGAAAATCTCGTTCAATTTCGCCGGCAAATTGTTCGCCGACGAGGGCATCGTCAAAATCGTGCGCAACATCTTCGCCGCCTCGCCGATCCAGCTCTCGCAGGTGGTGCTGGAGGTGACTGAGCGCGACCCGATCGAGAACCTGACCGAGACGCGGCGCATCATCGCCGCCTTACAAGGCATCGGCGTTCGCATCGCCATCGACGACGTCGGCACCGGTCACAGCGGGCTGTCCTATATGCTCAAGCTCGGCGTCGACATCATCAAGATCGACAAGATGTTCGTCGACGCCATCGGCACCGACCGCAACTCGACCACCATCGTCGAGACGCTGGTCGATCTCGCCCACAACATGCGCATGGACGTGGTGGCGGAGGGCGTCGAGAACTTCGAGCAGGTGATGCATCTGCGCGAGCTCGGCATCCGCTCGGCGCAAGGCTACGTGTTCGCGCCGCCGTTGCCGGGTTCGGCCTTCCTGCAACTCGTCGAATCGCTCGACCCGCTGCCGGCGCCGGAGGTCGAGGAAAAGGTCGCCGGCGCCGCGCGCCGCTATATGTCGGCGCGCAACCGTTTCGGCGCCGCCTAGAGCGCCTCCGCCGGTCTGAGCCGTCGCCAATTGATCCGCATCAATGTTTGAGCTCCGCCGGCAATGGACTATGGCATTGAGAGTATGGAGGTAAGGATCATGCATCGAATCATCGCAGCTTTCGCCGGCGCAGTTCTCTTGTGCTCGGCTTTTGTTGGACCAGCCTCGGCGCAGAACAACACGCTCGGCGGCGCCATCATCGGCGGCACGGCGGGCGCCATCATCGGCGGCGCGGCGACCGGCAAGGCCGGCGGCGCGATCGCCGGCGGCATCATCGGTGCGGCGGCAGGCGCAGCGCTCGGCTCGCAACTCGAGCCCCGTCCGCGCGGCTATTACTGGTACAACGGCCACTGCTATTATCGGCGCGCCAACGGCAATTATTATCTGGCGAATCGCCGCTATTGCTACTGAGGCCCGTCGCGTCTCGCGCGAAAAAGGGCGGCCATTGGCGGCCGCCCAAGTCTAAACGCCACGCGGGAGGAACCTCGGGTGACGGGCGGGCGTTACGCCGCCAGCCCGCGTGTGCAAATGTCGAACTGCAATCCGACATTGCCGCTCCAATTCGTCAACGCCTGCCGTAACGGTTTTATGACGAAGGCCGAATCGCGTGGCGTGCCGGCAACAATTTTCACTCGCCGGCGAGTTCGCTTTCGATCGCCACGATGACTTTCGGGTCGGTTGGCTCGACCGCCGAGGTAAATGCCGCCTTGAGGCGGCCGTCGCGGCCGATCAGATATTTGTGGAAATTCCAGCGCGGCGCCTCAAGCGGAGCCTCCTCCGCCGCCCAGCGGTAGAACGGATGCGCGTTCGGCCCCTTGACCGCGATCTTCTCGGTGATCGGAAAGGTAACGTGGTACTCGCCTTGCGCCGTGGCGTGGATATCGCTCGCGCCGCCGGGTTCCTGGCCGCCGAAATCGTTGGACGGGGCGGCGATGATCATCAGGCCGCGATCGTGGTAGCGCATCCAGAGCTGCTGCAGGCCGGCAAACTGCGGCGTGTAACCGCATAACGATGCCGTATTCACGATCAGAATCGGATGCCCGGCATAGGCCGAGAGCAGGATTTCGCCGCCATCGAGGCCCTTGAAGCCAAAGGCATAAGCGGTGACGCGGCTGCTCATGGCGCCATTCATAGCGCCGGCCCGCGCAAGGCTTGACGACAGCGCCGGGATCGCCAGCGAGCCGAGAAAAAGAATGCGTCTGCGGTCGAACATGCATGGCTGTTATACCGCGCGCCGCCACGATTTCGCTTCAGATCATTGTGAAGTGCGTGTGTGGGGTCTTCGCTATAGCGCGTTGTGCGGGGGCCGAAATTTGAGGATTTCTGAGAACGTGCAGTTCCACCTCCGCAGTATCGCCGGCTCCGTCCGGACGGACGAGCGCCAGACGCTCATTCAAACCGCGGACTACGCGCCGTATATTCTGTCGATCCTGCGCATCGTGGTCGCGCTTTTGTTTTTCGAGCACGGCCTGTCCAAGCTGTTCGGCTTTCCGCAGGGCCCCGCACTGCCGGCCGATCTCAGCCTGCACTGGTTCGCCGGCGTCATCGAATTCACCGGCGGCGCGCTGCTGACGGTCGGCTTGTTCTCGCGTTTCACCGCGTTCATCCTCTCGGGCGAGATGGCGTTTGCCTATTTTCTCAACCACGCGCCGCACAGCTTCTTCCCGATCCTCAACCGCGGCGAAGGGGCGGTCCTGTTTTGCTTCATCTTCCTTTATTTCGCCTTTGCCGGACCGGGCCCGTTGAGCCTCGACGCGCTGATCCGTCGCCGTAGACGATAGACTGCGACGGCCACCAGACGTCCGCGTGAGCGGCTGTCCGCTCCGGCCGATGGCGATCAGGCGGCTTCGCGGAAGCGCACCGTGGTCTCGAACTGATAACCGCAGGCATCGCAGGTCCACAGGTGGCGCATGCGGCGCTCGTCGACGTATTCGGACCATTCGGGGATGAACAACTGCTCGCCGCATTGGCCACATTCGATGACGGGACGCGGCGGGATCCTATGGGAGCCGTGGGTTCGCAAATCCATCGCGAATTTCCTCCGAGGTTTTTATCGTTCGGTCCCCTACCTCCTGCGGCCATGATAGCAGCGAAGCGGGCGGTATGAAGCAGCAAGGCTGACGTAATACCGAAATGCGTCGCAGCGATTTGTGGCGCGCAGCAGACAATTTTATGAATATGTTTGGATCAAATTGTTCGCGCCGCGGCGGCGAGGGGAGGCGATGGCAAAGCGCAGCGCCGGCATCTTGTTGTGGAAGCGCGCGCGTGGCTTGCGCGTGCTGTTGGTACATCCGGGCGGGCCGTTCTGGGCGAAGAAAGACGCGGGCGCCTGGTCGATCCCCAAGGGCGAATACGAGGAGGGCGAGGATGCGCTCGCCGTCGCCAAACGCGAGTTCAGGGAGGAACTCGGCCGGCTGCCGCGCGGCGCCTGTCTGCCGCTCGGCGACATCCGGCAGAACGCCGGCAAGGTGGTGACCGCGTTCGCGCTTCGCGCCGATTTCGATGTCGACAAGATGAAATCGAACAGCTTCGAGTTGGAGTGGCCGCCGAAGAGCGGCAAGACCGCGACGTTCCCGGAAGTCGACCGCGCTCAATGGTTTACCGCGGCGGAGGCGAGGGAGAAGATCAATCCCGCGCAAGCGGAGTTGATCGATCGGCTCATTCACGTCGCCGGCAAAAAACGCTAAAATGTCGCGGCAAAGGGACAGCCGATGGCCGACAAAGTCCTCGTCAAACCGCGCACCAAGACCAAAACCAAGGTCGAGCGGCCGCCGCTGTGGAAGGTGATCCTGCTCAACGACGACTTCACGCCGCGCGAATTCGTGGTGCAGGTGCTCAAAGCGGTGTTCCGCATGAACGCCGACCAGGCCTACCGGGTGATGATGACCGCGCACCAGAAGGGCGCCTGCGTCATCGCCGTCTATACCAAGGACGTCGCCGACACCAAGGCCAAGGAGGCGACCGAGCTCGGCAAGCAAAACGGCTATCCGCTGTATTTCACGACGGAAAAAGAGGAATAGCGGCCTCGCCTCTCCGCCGTCATGGCCGGGCTTGTCCCGGCCATCCACGCCTTTACAACATAAAGCGGCGCAAGGCGTGGATGCCCGGCACAAGGCCGGGCATGACGAATTATTGCGGGGGAAACACATGCAACGCGTGCTCATCACCGCGGGGGCGGCCGGGATCGGCCGCGAATTCGCCCGTGCCTTCGCCGCCAACGGCGCCAAGGTGTTCACCTGCGACATCGACACGCAGGCGCTGGCGGCGCTGGAGCGCGAGGTGCCGGGCGTCATCGCCAAGCCCTGCGACATGTCGAGCCGCGACGAGATCGAGCGCATGGTGCCGGAGGCGATCGCCGCGCTCGGCGGCCTCGACGTGCTGATCAACAATGCCGGCATTGCCGGGCCGACGCTGCCGGTCGAGCGCATGCCGCCGTCGGAATGGGACCGCGTCGTCGCCGTCAACATCACGGCCATGTTCGACGTGACGCGGCTCGCGATCCCGCGCTGAAGGAGGCCAAGGGCGGCGCGATCATCAACATGTCGTCGGTCGCCGGCCGTTTCGGCTTTCCCAACCGCTCGCCCATACGCCGCGACCAAATGGGCGGTGATCGGCTTCACCAAGACGCTGGCGATGGAGCTCGGCGAATGGGGCATCCGCGCCAACGCCATCGCGCCGGGCGCGGTCGAGGGCGAGCGCATCGTGCGCGTGTTCGAGGGCCGCGCCAGCCTGTCCGGGCGCAGCGTCGCCGAGGAGCGGGCGCGCGCGCTGACCGAACAGTCGATCCACGACACCATCGATCCCAAGGACATCGCGGCGCTTGCGGTGTTTCTCGCGAGCGACGCGGGCAAGAGCATTTCCGGACAGGTGATCCCGATCGATAACGACCGACAACGCGCGTGAACGCGCGTTCGGACCGGCGGAAGGCGTGAGGGGTTTCTGCAGTGAGTTTTGCCTCACGGCGAGACGATCTCGCTTCCTTCTCCCCTTGAGGGAGAAGGTGGATCGCGCGGAGGGAATCCGAGCGCGATCCGGATGAGGGGTCAGCGCGTCAGATTGATTCACAGACCCCTCACCCGGCTCGCCTCGCTATCGCTCCGGCTCGCCACCCTCTCCCTCAAGGGGAGAGGGGAAGCGAGTGCGCGGCTCGCGAGATCCGCCCAATCAGCTCACGAAGCGTCACGCGCCCAGCCCCCATCGTTCTCGCGGGCCGTGAGCCCCGAGGTATGTGGCAGTCGGGCCGCTCCGCACATCCGAAAAAGGAGAGGGGAGCGGGGCGCCGAGAGGCGCCTGTATGCAGTCTCCGCCTTTGCCCTTGCGGGCTACGGCGGACGCGCTTCATGCGCTGAAGCGCGCCGCCTCTCGGCGCACCGCTTGCGGCGTTCTTGTCAGGTCGCCGGCGCCGTACTTCCGGGATCGCAACAGGCCGCGAGGGCCACTGATCCGGACGGCTTCCGCCGCCGTTCGTTGCGCCGCGTCCAGCCATTCAAGGCAGACCCTCGTAGTGGGGTCGGACGGCTCAGCCGGCACCTCCCGGGAGCGGGTTACGAGCCCGCCCGCGGGCGCCGCGCCAACTTGGCCTTCGGGCTCGCGCCCCAGCCAGGTCCGACGGGGCAGGTGCCGCATCTCCGGCACCGCCCGCCGCCGCTTCCGCCTTCAGGATCGTCTCTAGAAGACGCCCCTCGTATCGAAGCGAGGCAATAGGAATATAGTCCAGAAGCTGAAAGAAAGTCAAGCGGCTTTTCAGCGGGTATCCGAGCGTTGCCATTTATTCCCGCTCGTCCCCGCGGACGCGGGGACCCAGACTTTGTTCAAAGAACTGGATTCCCGCTTCCGCGGGAATGAGCGGGAAGTAAGGAAAGGATGGCCGCGTCGGACAACGCATCCGGGGCCCCATCTGTGTAACCCACTGCTTGACACTGTCGTCGAACTGTTTACATTCACTCGCGTGATCCGAAGCTTCTTTCATAAAGGGCTTAAGGACCTGTTCGAAAAGGGCACGACGTCGCGCATTCAAAAATCGATGCAGCAGCGCTGCATCGCCCGGCTCGATGCGCTGGACCGCGCGCTTCGGCCCGAGGATATGAATGCGCAGGGCTTCAATTTTCACGCGCTGCACGGCAAGCCGCGGCGTTATACGGTGCACGTCAACGGCCCTTGGTGCATTACATTCGAGTTTGAGGATGGCGATGCCTATCGGGTCGATTTCGAACAGTATCACTAGGTTGTAGAGAGCTTGGTGAAATGGTTCGGTTCATATCGAGGAATGAGACATGAAAAAAAGGGAACTTCTCGCTGGGCGGCCTGATCCTGACCGCGTGCCGACGCATCCGGCGAGATTCTGCGCGAAGACGTGCTGCCGGCGATCGGTGAGCCGGTGATGACGGTGGCGAAGAAGCTCGGCGTCACGCGCCAGCACCTGCACAAGATTCTGGCCGAACGTGCGCCGGTGACGCCGGAGATGGCGGTGCGGCTCGGCAAGTTCTGCGGCAACGGGCCGGGCCTGTGGCTGCGCATGCAGCAGGCCTACGATCTCTGGCACGCCGAGCGCGCGCTGAGGAAAGTGGTGGCGAAGATACCGACGGCGAAGGCAAGGGCGGCGTAAAGCCTAAACAGGGCGGTTACGCTTCGCTAACCGGCGCTACTTGCTGAGTGACAATTTTGACAAAATGTCAGATGAGCCGTACGGTATTTTGACAATCTGGTAGTGTTCAGAAAAGGTCGAAAGGCAGGGATTAGTATTCGTGTCCGCAAAACAGCTCAGAGGCTTCTTGGTTGGATACGCCCGGGTTTCGACTGCGGATCAAAAACTCGAACTGCAAATCGACGCGCTCCTTAAAGCGGGCGTACACGAGGACAACCTACACGTCGAGAAGGTATCGGGCGCATCTAAGCGCCGCCCGGCGCTTGACCTCGCCATCAAGGATTTACGTGAAGGCGATACGTTATTGGTGTGGCGCATTGACCGCTTGGCGCGGTCAATGCGTGAACTCCATACACGGCTCGACCAAATCCATTCGAAGGGCGCCGGTTTCAAAAGCCTCACGGAAGCTTTTGATTTTGATACGGTATCGGGAAAATTCGTGCTCGGCATTCTTGGCCTTGTTACCGAGTTTGAACGCCAAATCATTGCGCAGCGCACAGCTGCCGGAATCGCCGCTCTTAAAGAGCGCAAAGGCAAAAGCCACAGTTGGGGACGGAAGGTGATTATGACTCGAGAAAAGATCAAGATCGCCGGCGACTATCTTAATGGTCGTAATGGCAAGCCCAGGCTAAGCGGACCGAAAACTGCGGCCAAGCTCGGCGTTTCGACGGCCGCAGTTTATCAGCACTGGAAACAGATCGGGTACCACAAGTTTGCGCGCAAGCGACCTAAAAACTTAGGGACCTAATTCGTCACGAACGCCCTTGGCGCGGGCTTCGCCTCACAGCCGCTTCTTCGCCTTGCCCGGCTTCGCCGGCTTGGCTACCGCCTCCGCCGTGCGCTCCGCTTCTTCCTTGGCCATGCGCAGCGCGCGCAACTTCTCGGTCTTGATGCGCATGGCGTCGCCGGCGGCCTTGTACTCGGCCGTCGCCTTGGCGCCCTCGCGCTGCTGCGCTTCCTTCTTGTGGAACGCGGCCTGGGCGCGCTCCATGTCCTTC
This sequence comes from uncultured Alphaproteobacteria bacterium, assembly GCA_963822035.1. Lineage (GTDB taxonomy): Bacteria > Pseudomonadota > Alphaproteobacteria > Rhizobiales > Xanthobacteraceae > Pseudolabrys. The sequence goes on from CAWGGC010000005.1 coordinate 996,586, forward strand.
GGGTTCTTCGAGGCGCTCACGGGCAATCCATCCGGTTTGTCATGCCCGGCTTTATGCCGGGCATCCACGCTTTGAGCAATATCAAGCGTAGGCGTGGACGGCCGGGACAGGCCAACGAAGACGCGCTTCGCGCTTTCGCCCGGCCATGACGGTGGCGCGGCAGCATCACGAACACCCCGTCGTGCTCCCGCAGGTGTCGCACTTCATGCAGGTGCCGTTGCGCACCAGTGTGAAGTTGCCGCACTCGCCGCAGGCCTCGCCCTCGTAGCCCTTGGCGCGGGCCTCGGCGCGCTTCTCGGAGGCCGCCGCCTTGGCGTGGGCCTTGGCGTCAACCGCGTTGTGCACCTCGAGCTGTTGCGCCGGGGAGAGCTTGGCTTCCGGCTCGGCCTTGAGCGCCGTCGCGGCGCCTGAGGAGAAGGCGGTGACGTTGCCCCCACCCGTCGCGCTGCGCGCGACACCCTCCCCGGAAGACGGGGAGGGAGAAGAACCACTGACGACCTGAAGCCGGTCGGTGCGCGAGCGGGTCAGGCCCTTGGAGACGTAGTTGGTGGCGGGCGCCGGCTTGCCTTCCTCGACGCCCTTGCCGAGCGCGTCGAAGCCGCCAGCCTCGCTCGGATCGACATGGGCAAGATCGAAGCGCTCGAGGTAGGAGACGGCGAGCTCGCGGAACACGTAGTCGAGGATCGAGGTGGCGTACTTGATCGAGTCGTTGCCCTGCACCGGGCCCTGCGGCTCGAAGCGGGTGAAGGTGAAGGCGTCGACATATTCCTCCAGCGGCACGCCGTATTGCAGGCCGAGCGAGATGGCGATGGCGAAGTTGTTGAGCAGCGAGCGGAACGCCGCGCCTTCCTTGTGCATGTCGACGAAGATCTCGCCGAGCCGGCCGTCGTCGTATTCGCCGGTGCGCAGGTAGACTTTGTGGCCGCCGACCACGGCCTTCTGCGTGTAGCCCTTGCGGCGCGACGGCAGCTTCTCGCGCTCGCGCAGCACGGTGACGCGCTCGACGATCTTCTCCACCACGCGCTCGGCAAGGCCGGTGGCGCGCGCCGCGGCGGGACGCTCGAGGAACTGCTCGACCGCATCCTCCTCGTCCTCCTCATCGGCGATGAGCTGCGAGTTGAGCGGCTGGCTGAGCTTGGAGCCGTCGCGGTAGAGCGCGTTGGCCTTCAGCGCCAGCTTCCAGGACAGGAGATAGGCGTCCTTGCAGTCCTCGACGGTCGCCTCGTTCGGCATGTTGATGGTCTTGGAGATGGCGCCGGAGATGAAGGGCTGCGCCGCCGCCATCATGCGGATGTGGCTCTCGACCGAGAGATAGCGCTTGCCGATCTTGCCGCAGGGATTGGCGCAGTCGAACACCGGATAGTGCTCGGCCTTCAGGTGCGGCGCGCCCTCGACGGTCATGGTGCCGCAGACGTGGATGTTGGCCGCCTCGATCTCGCGCTTGGTGAAGCCGAGCGCGGCGAGCAGGTTGAAGGACGGCAGTACGATGTCTTCGGCGGAGATGCCGAGCTTGTCGCGGCAGAACTCCTCGCCCAGCGTCCACTTGTTGAAGACGAACGTGATGTCGAAGGCGGTCGGCAGCGCCTTCTCGACCTTGGCGATGGCTTCGTCGGTGAAGCCCTTGGCCTTCAGCGTGGTGTGGTTGATGCCGGGCGCCTGCGCCAGCGAGCCGTGGCCGACAGCATAGACCTCGATCTCGGCGATATCGGCTTCGCTGTAGCCCAGCGTGCGCAAGGCTTCCGGCACGGCGCGGTTGATGATCTTGAAGTAGCCGCCGCCGGCGAGCTTCTTGAACTTGACCAGCGCGAAGTCGGGCTCGATGCCGGTGGTGTCGCAGTCCATCACCAGGCCGATGGTGCCGGTCGGCGCGATCACGGTGGCCTGCGCGTTGCGGTAGCCGTGCTTCTCGCCGAGCGCCAGCGCCTTGTCCCAGGCCTTCTTGGCGTGCTCGACCAGCGCCTTGTCGGGACAGGAGCCGTGGTCGAGCGGCACCGGCGGTGTTGCCAGCTTCTCGTAGCCGGTGCGCTCGTTGTAGGCCGCGCGGCGGTGGTTGCGGATCGACGCGCAGCATCGTTCGCGGTTCTTCTTGAAGCCGGGGAAGGGCCCGAGCTTCTCCGCCATTTCCGCCGAGGTGGCGTAGGACATGCCGGTCATGATGGCGGTCAGCGCGCCGCAGATGGCGCGGCCGGCGTCGCTGTCGTACGGAATGCCGGAGGTCATCAGCAGGCCGCCGATATTGGCGTAGCCGAGGCCCAGCGTGCGGAATTCGAAAGAACGCTCGGCGATCTCGCGCGAGGGGAACTGCGCCATCAGCACCGAGATTTCCAGCACGATGGTCCACAGCCGCACGGCGTGCTCGTAGCTCTCGATCTCGAATTGGCCGCTCTTCTCGTCGCGGAAGGTCAAGCAGGTTGAGCGAGGCGAGATTGCAGGCGGTGTCGTCGAGGAACATGTATTCCGAGCACGGGTTGGTGGCGCGGATTTCGCCGGAGGCCGGGCAGGTGTGCCAGTCGTTGACGGTGGTGTGGAACTGCAGGCCCGGATCGGCCGAGGCCCAGGCGGCGTAGCCGATCTTCTCCCACAGCTCGCGGGCCTTGAGCGTCTTCGCGATCTTGCCGTTCTTGCGGAAGGTCAGGTCCCAGTCGCCGTCGGACTCGACGGCTTTCAGGAAGTCGTCGGTGACGCGCACCGAGTTGTTGGAGTTCTGCCCCGACACGGTGAGATAGGCTTCGCTATCCCAGTCGGTGTCGTAGGTCGGGAAGTCGATGTCCTTGTAGCCTTGCTTGGCGAACTGGATGACGCGCTTGATGAAGTTGTCCGGCACCATGGCGCGGCGCGCGAGCTTGATCTCGCGCTTCAGCGCGGGGTTCTTCTCCGGTGAGAAGCAGTCGTCGCCCGAGCCCTCGCAGTTGACGCAGGCCTTGAGCACCGCCTTGAGGTGCCGCTGGTTGATCTTGGAGCCGGTGACCAGCGCGGCGACCTTCTGCTCCTCCTTCACCTTCCAGTCGATGTAGGGCTCGATATCGGGGTGGTCGACGTCGACGATCACCATCTTGGCGGCGCGGCGCGTGGTGCCGCCCGACTTGATGGCGCCGGCGGCGCGGTCGCCGATCTTCAGGAACGACATCAGGCCGGAGGAGCGGCCGCCGCCCGACAGCGGCTCGCCTTCGCCGCGCAGCTTGGAGAAGTTCGTGCCGGTGCCGGAGCCGTACTTGAACAGGCGCGCCTCGCGCACCCACAGATCCATGATGCCGCCCTCGTTGACGAGGTCGTCGTTGACGGACTGGATGAAGCAGGCGTGCGGCTGCGGATGCTCGTAGGCGGATTTCGACTGCGTCGAGCTTGCCGGTGAAGGGATCGACGTAGAAGTGGCCCTGGCTCGGGCCGTCGATGCCGTAGGCCCAGTGCAGGCCGGTGTTGAACCATTGCGGCGAGTTCGGCGCGCACATCTGCGTGGCCAGCATGTAGCGCAGCTCGTCGAAGAAGGCCTGCGCGTCGGCCTCGCGAGTCGAAATAGCCGCCCTTCCAGCCCCAGTAGGTCCAGGTGCCGGCCAGGCGATCGAAGACCTGCTTGGAGGAGTGTTCGCCGGTGGTGCGTTCTTTCTCCGGCAGTTCGGCAAGCGCCTCGGCGTCGGCGACCGAGCGCCACAGGAAGGAGGGAACGGAATTCTCCTCGACCTTCTTCAGCCGCGACGGCACGCCGGCCTTGCGGAAATACTTCTGCGCCAGCACGTCGGAGGCGACCTGCGACCAGAATTCCGGCACCTCGACGTTGTCGAGCCTTGAACACAACCGAGCCGTCGGGATTCTGGATCTCGGACGTGGTCAGGCGGAACTCGATGCCCTGCGTAGGGTGACTGGCCGTCCTTGGTGTAGCGCCGTTCAATTCGCATTCGTCTCAAGCCCCAAATTGCTGGGCGGCTTTGCCGCCGACGTTTAACTCCCCTGACGCACACCGTCCAACGCGCTACCCCTGATATAGGCCCGGTGCTCGCTCATGGCGCCGGTTACCCACCAGCCCTTGTCGAGCCGGCGCAGAAGGTTCCTGTCCCGAAACGCCGTTTCCGGCGCGGGTGAGACACGACTTCCAAAGTCGTTTGGAGGTCCGGAGGGAACCTGAACTCAACACGCGCACCGAACAAACCAAAGCTAGGTGGACTCTCTGCCTTCGTCAACAACGGATAGAGGTGAAATCTGAATCAAACACTAAGTCTTGTGGGTTCTCGGGGACAAAGGCATTGAAAACCGCGATGAGTATTGAGCGATTGAAGGGTCGCGGAAAGCGTTTTTCTCGTCCGGTACCGCTAGGGCTTTATTCCTCCGCGGATGACGGAAAAATGACGAAAAATTCGGCGCAGATGCGTTTTCACCGGAAAATCGGCAAGCACGGGCGATGGGGGACAGAGCGGGGAAAAGCTTGCGCGGCCGGCGTCCGGAGTCGCTGATTCTCAGAACGGTTTCAGCCGCTTAGCAGAGTGATCGCGGCCGCCCGCGAGCGGGTTTGCGTTTCTCCCGGCTGTAAATCAACCGGGGAGGCAGTCGGCTCGGTCAAAATGAAAAAGGCGGACCACGAAGGGTCCGCCTTTACTTCCGGCACTGTCATTCGTCTTGGGCGGAAACTCGCCAATCGGCCGGTTTTTTGCCGGCGTTTCGTCCCTATCGACGGGGCCGGGCCGAGGCCCGTCCGCGCATCAATCCTGATTAATTCTTGGGCACCATAGCCATCGCCGATCGAAATGCAACGCATTTCGATATTGCGGACGCGAAGCCGGCGAGGGGACTTAAGCGCGGATCTGCGCCTTGCGTGCGCGACGGCGCAGCAGCGCAATGACGCCAAGCCCGCCGGCAAACAGCGGCAGCGTGCCCGGCAGCGGCACCGCCGACGGGGTGAGCGTCAGATTGTCGATCGCGAAATAGGTGTTCGGATTGGGACGCGCCGGGCCCGAGCACAGGGTCGGAAGGCACAGCGGCGCGAAGCTCACTTCAGTGATGTTGGTCCAGTTGAGCACGACGTGGAGCGGACCAGCGGTGCTGATGAATTCGGCAGTCGAACTCCTTGAACTGGTTGTCGAGTGAGCCGACGACGGAGACGATGAGGCCGGTGTCGTAAACCGAGGTCAGATAAAAGTCGGAAAGGTCGAACGGCGTCGGCGATGAAATGCTGGCGCCGCCGCCGCCGGCGTTGAACGCAACGTTCGGCGAGCTGACGAGAGCGTGGTTATAGACGCTCGGCGCCGTGGCCTTGACGTAATCGAAGTTGGTCCAGGTGAGACCGGCATAGCCGTTGGGGATTACGGAGCCACCCGCGGCCGGCGTCGGCAGATCGTCGAAGGTGATGGTCGTCGCCGCTGCGCGCGATACGGGCAAGGCAACGGCGATTGCAGCAGCGACAAGCGCGCCGCGGAGCAAAAACCGGCTGGTGAACATCGTCTTGGTCACGCGATTTACCGGACGGATCCGGCCTTTCAGCACCACAACCGCAACGTTAAGAGCGCGAGGCCGCGCCGTCCATAAAACGCAACGTAATTCTGTGAAACATGGTTAACGGCTATGGTTAACAATCGCACTGGCTTCTATTGAAAATTTGGCAATCGGCAGCGGCAGCGCCGCTCACCCTGCGTCAATGCGCCGTCAGCCGTTGCAACAGCGTGCACAGGTCGTACGGGTCGTAGGGCTTGCGCACGAAGACCGAACGCGGCACCGGCGGCCGTAGCGCTGAGGGCGAATGGCGGCCGGAGCAATAGACGACCGGCAGCTCGGGGCGCTGTTCGCGCACGTGCTCCGCCAGCGTCGAACCGTCCATCGCGCCGGCGAGATTGATGTCGGTGAACAGCACATCGACCGCAAAGCCGGATTCGAGATAGCGCAGCGCGCTCTCGGCGTCGGCCACGGCGTGCACTGCAAAGCCATGCTCCCACAGCGCCTCGGTCATGAGGGCGCTGATCAGGTCTCGTCTTCGACCAGAAGAATATTTGCGCGGCGTAGCGGCATGCCGCCTGTCCCTTTTCTGCCAGCCACCCCATGTCGGCACACAACGCCGCGACAGGTGCGATTCCGTTCAATCTTTCGCCAAGTTTTCGCAACGGTTATGGTGATCCAGCGGTTAACGCAAGCCCTCCTCAGCGGTCGCGTCCGCGCCCTAGAATGACGTCGATTGCCAAGACAAAGGGCCTTGTTGCCGATGGCCAACCGCGAAACCGGGCATATCGAGATCACACCGGAGGTGCTGCTCAAGGCCTATGCCTGCGGCATCTTTCCCATGGCCGAGAGCGCCGACGATCCGGCGCTCTACTGGATCGAGCCGGACATGCGCGGGATCATCCCGCTCAGCGGGTTCCATATACCGTCGCGGCTGGCGCGCACGGTCAAGGCGACGCCGTTCACCGTGGCGGTCGACCGCGACTTCGACGCGGTGATCGAGGGTTGCGCCGAGCCCAAGCATGGCCGGCCCGCACCTGGATCAACGAGCGCATCCGCCGCATCTACCGCGGGCTCTACGAGCGCGGGCATTGCCATACCGTCGAGGTCTACGACGGCGCCGCGCTGGTCGGCGGGCTCTACGGCGTCTCGCTCGGCCGCGTGTTCTTCGGCGAAAGCATGTTCCACCGCGCGCGCGATGCCTCGAAAATTGCGCTGGTGCATTTGATCGCGCGGCTCAACGCCGGCGGCTACCGGCTGCTCGACACGCAATTCGTGACGGATCATCTCAAGAGCTTCGGCGCCGTCGAAGTGCCGAAGCAGCGCTATCACGCGCTGCTCGAGCAGGCGCTGATCGGGGAAGCCGATTTCGCGCGCGCTGCCGGTCGAGCGTCCGGTGAGCGGGGCGGCAGGCGCTGGAGATTATCCGCGGCGCGCGCTAGAGCGCGATCCGTTAGGTTGAATCACCGTGTGCCCTGACATTTGCTGCGCATGACGTTTCCGAAAACCGGCTCCACTTTGCGGGATCATGCTCGCGCAGCGGCGGCACGTAGCCCGGCTGCTGCGGCGGGCGGCGTTGCGGCGGCGACGGTGGCGCGGGCCGCCGCTGCGGTGTCGCGGGCTTGCACCGGCTGCGCTGCGCCGGCGCTTCGGCGACCGCCGGGCTGCGCCGCCTTTGCAGTCGGTCAGCCACACGTCGTAGATCGGGTGCTCGACCGCGTGCAGGCCGGGGCTCGCCGCGAACATCCAGCCGGTGAAGATGCGCTTGATCTCGTTCTGCAGCGTCACTTCGTCGACCTCGACGAAAGCGTCGGTGTTCGGCGTCTTCGGTCGGCGGCCGCGAATAGCAGACGCGCGGGGTGACCTGCAGCGCGCCGAACTGCACCGTCTCGTTGATGGCGACGTCGAACGAGGTGATGCGGCCGGTGATCTTGTCGAGGCCGGAGAACACCGCGGTCGGGTTGGCGATGCGCTGCGGCGGCGGCTCGACCACGATTTCGTCGTTCGGCGGCGCGGCGGTCTCGGCCGGCTGCTGCTGGCCGTGCGGCGCGCCTGTGGCGCCGGCGCTGGCCGGGCGCAAGGCCCGGCAGCGACTGCATCGGGCCGGTCTGCTGCTGCGGCGCCAGTTGCGGGCGCTCGTTCGCGGGTGCGGCGCGGCGCAACCGGCGCGCCGGGCAAGGGCGCGAGCGGCGCCGACTGGATGGCGCCGGCGCCGGGCCGGCTCGACGGCGGCAGGTTCATCGGTGCCGGCAGTGGCTCGCGGCGGCGGCTCGTCGGCGCGCGACGCCGGCGGCGCGCTCGGCACGTTGGCCGGCGGGCGCGGTGGCTCGTCGCGAAAGATGCGGTCGAATTGTGCCTGCGCCGGCACGGCGGCAAGCCATGCCGCCGCGAGCGGGCAGGCGAGCATGAGCGTAGCGGAGAGAAAGCGTCGCGCCATCGAACCGGACTGTTCCCTTACTGCCGGCGGACGCCCGTTCGCCCTGCCGCGGCGGTGATGCCGGTTAACATGGCGAATACGGCGGGGGAAGGGCGCGCTAACCCTCTGGGGGTTCCAGGCCTTGTAGTCGCCGGTTGCGCTTGGGCGGCGGTTCTGCGCCAGCGTCGAGCCCGGCGGGCGGTAGCTCGCCGGTGTGCCGGTCAAGTTCGGCCGGTGCGGCTTCTCCCACTCGCGCGGCTTGTAGCAGACCTCGGTCGGCGGCGTGTCGACGGTGTGATGAATCCAGCCGTGCCACGACGGCGGAATGGTCGAGGCTTCGGTGTAGCCGTTGTAAATGACCCAACGCCGCTCGAACAACAGAGCCGGATCGATCTTGCCGCCACGCGTGCGGTAATAGCGATTGCCGAATTCGTCCTCGCCGACTTTTTCGCCGTACATCCAGGTCCAGAACTGGGTGCCGAAGGTCTGGCCGTTCCACCACGTGAACAGCTTGAGCAGGAAACTTTTCATCGCCGCCGCGCATTAGTTCCGCGTTCAGATCGGGGCTTTCTGCCAGTTCGCGTTGGCCGTGTCCAGCAGCGCTCGCCCCGCACGGGTTGCGGCGCTGTCCGCAGGAGCGCGATTGGTGTAATCAGGCGCCCATGGAATCGATCCGCTCCACGCTTCTTTCGATTTTCGGGTGGCTCGACTGGCTGCCCAATTGGGTTGTGTCGATCATCATCATCGCGCTGGCAGTGGCGGTCGCCTATTCGCTGCACCGAAGCGCGCGGCGGCTGGTGCGGCACCTGCTCGCGGTGCGCTATCCTTATCTGTTCTCGGTGTTCACGCAGATGCGCGGGGTGACGCAGCTCGGCCTCGTCATCCTTGCGCTGATTGTCGCCATTTCGGTGGCGCCGCTGAGCGCCGACACGCAGGCCTGGTTCGCGCGGCTCCTGCTCATCGCCATCATCTGCCTGATCGGCTGGGCGGCGGTGACGGCGCTGCATATCGGCGCCGATCTTTACCTGCGCCGCTTCCGGCTCGACGCCGCAGACAACCTGCTGGCGCGCAAGCACAACACACAGGTGCGCGTCTTGATGCGCACCGCCGACGTGCTGGTGCTGATCATCACCTTGAGCGCGGCGCTGGTGACCTTTCCGGCGGTGCGGCAATACGGCTACAGCCTGTTCGCTTCCGCCGGCGTTGCCGGTATCGTCGCCGGCCTTGCGGCGCGGCCGGTGCTATCCAATTTGTTCGCCGGCGTGCAGCTTGCCATGACGCAGCCGATCCGCATCGACGATGCCGTCATCGTCGAGGGCGAGTGGGGCTCGATCGAGGAGATCACATCGACCTATGTGGTGGTGCGGCTGTGGGATGGCGGCGCATGATCGTGCCGCTGTCCTTATTTCATCGAGAAGCCGTTCCAGAACTGGACGCGGGATTCCTCGGCGCTGATCGGCTCGGCCTTCTTTTATCTCGACTATCGCGCGCCGGTCGCGGCGATGCGCGACAAGCTCGCGGAGATCGTCAAGGCTTCGAAGAACTGGAACGGGCAGGTGGTCAATCTCGCCGTCACCGACATCAAGCCGAACACCATCGAGGTGCGCGCGCTGATGAGCGCGAATTCGGCGGGGCAGGCCTTCGACCTGCGCTGCGAGGTGCGCGAGCAGATGATCGCGTTCCTGCAGGACGAGCACCCGACGGCACTGCCGGCGCAGCGTGGCATCACCGAGATCACGCAGCCGAGCGTCAGCAGCCGGCCGGACGCGGAGCGCGAGGATGCCCGCGGCCGCACACGCAAGAGCGCGAGCCGTTAGCCGCCCGATTTTCCAAGCCGGATCTCGGACAACAGGCGCACGGCCATGCGCACGAGTTCGGCTTGCGTGCGCGTTCCCGTGCGGGCCAGCGCCGTGCGCAGATGAAAGCGCGCGGTATGGATGGTGATGCCCTCCCGTTCGGAATAGCTCTTGAGGTCATCATCGGCGGCGAGCGCGGCGACGAGCCTGGCTGCGCCTTTCGACATCCCGAAGGTTTCTTTGAAAATTTCCGGATCGGCGCGGACGCGGTCTTCGGTGTCGTGCACGATCAGCAACGCGCCGGTCCGGGCGCGGCGATCGCCGCTCGTATCGAGGAACGGGCCAGGCGCCGGAGCGACCAGCACCGCATAGGGACGTAAGCCGGGCGGGCGGGGGATGGCGAGCGTGCCACCGGGCCCGCCCTCGGTAACCACGGCGATCATGGCGTCGAGCCGCCGGCGCGCCTGGAGGTTTGCCGGCACCGGATAGCCGCGGCGATCGAGCGACAGACCGTCATTGCGCCGCGCCAGAGCGCGCATCGCACTGTTGGCAAACAGGGCCGTGCCGCTCGGATCGAGCAGCAACACGGCACCGCCATGATTTTCCAGCGCGCTCTGCAGCATGCCGAGCGAAGTTTGCATGCCGATGAATTCGCGGCGCAGCGATAGCGCCCTGCTGACGTGCGGCATCAGCCGTTCGACGAAGGCGATCTCGTCGTCATCAAACGCAGGCCGGTCCTTGCCGCGATGGAAGCCGACCAGCGCGAACTGCGCATTTTCCGATTGCAGGTGACCGCCGAGTGTCTCGACGAATCCGCGCGGCCGGTAGAATTCATTGAGGAAGACGCCATCGCGCAACTGCTCGCGCGTCAGCATCCGGTCGGTGGTCGAGGCCTTGCCTCGCGCCAGGCGCGTGAAGGTCGATGGAGCAGGATCGAACGGCGCGAGCTCGGCGTAATGACGGGAAGCGGGGCCGTCGAATTGCCCTGCTGAAAGCAACAGGCTGGCCCCCGGCGACTGTGCATCCAGTGATATCAGCACCGACGAGCAACAACGAAGCTGGTCGGACACGAGCAGCAGCGCACGCTTGAATTCCGCGCTGTCGGTCGCGCCCCGGTAGAGCGCGTCCAGAACCTGTGAGTCGCCTTCGCCCATCGGACGGCTTCACATTTGTTTTTTTGCTCTGCACCAAACTAGCCGGGGTCTATCCATTTGGATAGGGCGGGGTCGCAATTTTCCCGGCACGGTTCGCGCCATGGAAACCGGTGCGAACGACGCGACGCAAATGGAACTCGCGCGGGCGGCAAACTGCCTCGCGTTTGCCGCGCATTGCCAGGGCGAGAGCGCTCTGAACTCGCTGATCCGCGATTTCAAGACAGCCGTCTTTGAATTCGGCTTTACTGCATCGGCCTGCGGCGCCTGGATCGCGGCCGGCGGCCAGCGGACCGCGCGGTTCTTCTTTCGCGATTGGCCGGAGGACTGGCAGGAAACCTACCAGACGCGAGGCTGGTTTGCGCATGACGTCATGATGACGGAAGCCGCGCGCAAAATGCGCCCGTATTTGTGGGACGAAGCGCGCAACGGCCGCAAGCTGACGGACGCCGAGGCCGAGGTCTACGTCGCGGCTCGCCGATACGGCTGGATCGAGCGGCTTGCGGTGCCGATCCACGGGCCGGCCGGTTACCAGGGCGTGGTGATCATGGATTCCAAACGACGCTGCGATCTTGCGCCGACCGACACCGCGGTTTTGCAGCTCATGGCGCTGGCGATTCACGAGCGTTGCCGCAAGATCGGGATTGAAGACAGTGACGAGCACAAGGTGGCGCTGACCAAGCGCGAAATCGAATGCCTCAAATGGGTTGCCGCCGGCAAAACCGACTGGGAGATCAGTCAACTGCTCGGACTGGCCGCACCCACCGTGCATTTCCACGTCGAGCGCGCGAAGAAAAAACTCAACACCAAGACACGGGCGCAGGCCGTCGCGTTGATGGTTCTTTACGGGCTTTTCTAGCAGCAGACTAAATTTATTTATATCGTGCAATAGCTTACGCGTTTCCATCTGATCAGATAGTAGACGGCAAAGCCGACTGCGCTTTCAATACATCGTGTGGCGAGAGTTGCGGGCGCAAGACGCACGCGACTGGAGGGGTCGTGATGAAATCTTTCGCACTTAGGTCAACGGTGATACCGGCGGTCGTCGGCGCGGCAATATTTTTGTCGGCGCCGGTGGCGAACGCGTCTAGTTTGCCCGTCTATTCGGGGCCGTTTTATCTCAACGTCGACGTCGCCAGCGACTACGACATCAGCAATATCGTCGAGTTTACCTCGGGGCCTGAGGGCTCGGCGACAGGACAGTTTGCCATTTCCGCGCCCGCAGGCAGCGTCGACAACGGGTTCCCGTTTCCGGGGCCGTCGTACGATTACACCGTGTTCCTGGTCGGCATCGCACATTCCGACGACGCGCACGACGGCGGCTTAGCGCTTTTCACCAAGACGCCCTACGCGACGACGGCCGTGGGGCAGTCCTTTAATTCGCTGTTCTCCTACGACGAGGCGACGCTGGCCAACGATCTGGTGAACGAAACGGTTGATGGCGACGCGCGTCTGAACGGTTTTGCTTCCGCCTATATCGCCAGCATCGGCTTCACGCCGGGCGATGCCCTCAGCATCATCGCCTTCAGCGATGGCGCGCTCGCCGGCGGCGGCACAAGCTCCATCGTGCGCGCGGCAGCGACGCCACTTCCCGCCGCGCTGCCACTGTTTGCAACCGGACTTGGCGCGATCGGTGTGTTTGGTTGGCGCAGAAAACGGAAGACCGCGGCCGCCGTGTGATCGTCAATTCACTTCCAAACGCAAAAGACCGCCCGTTCGGCGGTCTTTTCTTTTCGCCTCAGTCCTCCATCCCGCCTCGGGCGAGGAACTGCTCGAGCCAGTGGATGTGGTAGTTGCCGTCGATGATGTCCTTCTCGCGCACCAGCGCGCGGAACAGGGGCAGCGTGGTCTCGATGCCGTCGACCACGAATTCATCGAGCGCACGCGACAGGCGCATCAGGCATTCGGTGCGGGTCTTGCCGTGCACGATCAGCTTGCCGACCAGCGAGTCGTAGAACGGCGGGATGGTGTAGCCTTGGTAGACCGCTGAATCGATGCGCACGCCGAGGCCGCCGGGCGGGTGGTAGTGCAGGATCTTGCCGGGCGAGGGGCGGAACGTCACCGGGTTCTCGGCATTGATGCGGCACTCGATGGCATGGCCGTGAAAGCGGATGTCTTTCTGCGGCGAGCGTGAGCTCGCTGGCCGGCGGCGACGCGGATCTGCTCGAAGATCAGGTCGATGTCGGTGATCATCTCGGTCACCGGATGCTCGACCTGGATGCGCGTGTTCATCTCGATGAAATAGAATTGGCCGTCCTCGTAGAGGAATTCGACGGTGCCGACGCCGAGATAGGAGATCTCGCGCATCGCCTTGGCAACCGTCTCGCCGATGACATCGCGCATCTGCGTGTTGAGCGCGGGCGAGGGGCTTTCCTCCAGCACCTTCTGATGGCGCCGCTGTAGCGAGCAGTCGCGCTCGCCGAGATGGATGGCCTTGCCCTTGCCGTCGCCCAGCACCTGGATCTCGATGTGGCGCGGGCGCTCGAGATATTTTTCCAGATAGACCGCGTCGTCGCCGAAGGCGGCCTTGGCCTCGGCGCGCGCGGTGGAGAGCGCGTGCGAAAGCTCGGCCGCCGAGCGCGCGACCTTCATGCCGCGCCCGCCGCCGCCGGCCGCAGCCTTGATCAGCACCGGATAGCCGATCTGATCGGCGACCCGGGCGGCTTCGGCGTCGGAGGTGACGCCGCCCTCGGAGCCGGGCACCACCGGGATGCCGAGACGCTTGGCGGTGCGCTTGGCCTGGATCTTGTCGCCCATGATGCGGATGTGCTCGGGCTTGGGGCCGATGAACTGCACGCCGTGCTCGGCCAGGATTTCGGCGAAGCGCGCGTTCTCCGACAGAAAGCCGTAGCCGGGATGCACGGCGTCGGCGCCGGTGATCTCGCAGGCGGCGAGGATGGCCGGGATGTTGAGGTAGCTATCCTTCGCGGCCGGCGGGCCGATGCAGACGCTCTCGTCGGCAAAGCGCACGTGCATGGCTTCGGCGTCGGCGGTCGAATGCACGGCGACGGTCGGGATGCCGAGCTCCTTGCAGGCGCGCAGCACGCGCAGCGCGATCTCGCCGCGATTGGCGATGAGGATTTTATCGAACATTTTGCGTCGCAACCGCCAACACGGTCATGGCCGGGCCTGTCCCGGCCATCCACGCCTTGGCGAAAAGGAAAGACGTCGATGCCCGGCACAAGGCCGGGCATGACGAATGAGAGGTCGCGCGGTCCCTCATTCGATGATCACCAGCGGCTCGCCGAACTCGACCGGCTGGCCGTCTTCGAACAGAATCTGCACTACGGTGCCGGAGCGCGTCGCCGGAATCTGATTCATGGTTTTCATCGCCTCGATGATCAGCAGCGTGTCGCCGGTCTTGACCGGGCTGCCGATGTCGATGAAGGGCTTGGCGCCGGGCTCGGCCGCGACATAGGCGGTGCCGACCATCGGCGAGATGACGACGCCCGGATGCTTGGACGGATCGAGCGGCGCCTCGGGCACCGGTAGCGGCACCGTCTGCGGCGTCGCGACGGCGCGCGGCGCGGCAGGGGCGGCCGACGGCGCCGCGGGCGACGCGCACGCGCTGGCCGTCCTGCTCGATCTCGATTTCAGTGAGCCCCGTCTCATCGAGCAGCTTGGTGAGCTCGAGGATCAAGCCGCGGTCGACGACGGGCGCTTTCGGAGCTTTTGCCACAAAATTCTCCGCTCGCGTTTATAGGTTATTTTGTTTGCGCATGATCTTATCCGAAAACCGGTTCCCATCCCCGATCAGGGTCGAGGACATGCTTTTCGGGATCATGCGCGTGCGCCGATCAACGCGGCAATACCGGTGATTGCCAGCGCATAGCCTTCGATGCCGAAGCCGGCGATGACGGCCTTGGCCGCCTTCGACACATAAGAATCGTGCCGGAAGCTTTCGCGCTGATGGATGTTGGTGATGTGCACTTCGACCGCGGGCGCCTTAAGGATCAGCAACGCATCGAGAATGGCGATCGAGGTGGTGGTGTAGCCGGCGGGATTGATGATGAGGCCGGTCGCCTTTTTAGCGTGCGCCTCCTGGATCCAGCTCACCAACTCGCCTTCTATGTTCGACTGGCGGAAGTCGATGTCGAGGCCGAAGCGCGCGGCGGTCGTGCGGCAAAGCTTTTCCACGTCGGCGAGCGTGGCGCTGCCGTATTTTTCCGGCTCGCGCGTGCCGAGCAGATTCATGTTGGGTCCGTTGAGGACGTAGATCGTCTGCGCCATGGGGCTTTCGGGTCCGGCGGTCCGAGCGGGCTTGTCGTTCCGCGCTTTATAGGTGGCCGCGGCGGGAAGGGGAAGCCCGTGGCGTTTTTGTGCTTAAAGAGGCGTGCCGGCGGGGCAAAGCCCCCGGCGCAAAACGAAAACAGCCGCCCATCCCGGGGGCGGCTGTCTTGCTCAGGTGAGCGCTTGCGCTCAGCAGGTGGTCTTGCCGCAGCGCGCGGTGTTGATCTTCTCCTCGAGCCCCTGCAGGCCGATGGCGCCGACGACGACGTTGTCGCCGATCACGTAGCTCGGCGTGCCGTTCAGGCCCAGCGCGTCGGCGAGCTTGAAATTCTCCTCCATGGTCGCCTTGACTTCAGGGCTGTTGATGTCCTTCTCCAAGCGCCCCATGTCCATGCCGACGCTCTTGGCCACCGCGAGCGCGCGGTCCATGTTGGCGGCGCCGCGGCCACCAAGCAGCTCCTTGTGGAACTGCAGGTATTTTTGTCCGGTCTTGTCCTGCATGCGCACGGCAACCGCGACCTTGGCGGCTTCGACCGAGCCGGGGCCGAGCACCGGGAATTCCTTGAGCACGATTTTGAGCTTGGGATCGTCCTTGAGCAGCGTCAGCATGTCGTTCATCGCGTGCTTGCAGTAGGCGCAGTTGTAGTCGAAGAACTCGACGAAGGTGACGTTACCGTTCGGGTTGCCGAGTACGACTTCGCGCGGCGAGGAGAACAGCGCCTGCGCGTTCGACTTGACCGCAACCTTGTGCTTTGCGTCTTCGGCCGCGGTCTGCCGCTTCTCCAGTTCGTTCATCGCCTCCTGCAGCACCTCGGGGTGGCTGACCAGGTATTCGCGGACGATGCGCTCGATCTCGCTGCGCTGCGGCGTCGAGAACTGGTCGGCTCTCGCGATCAGGGGCAGCGCGAACAGCAAGGCGGCAAAGGCCGCTACAGTCAGGCGCAGGCGTTTGGGCATTGTCGTTATCCTTGTCATGATCAATGTGGTTTCGGAGACGATACCTTGACGTTGACGATGTCGTCGGCCCGCACCCAGGCGGGCGAACCGACGGCAAGACGAGTTTTGGCGCGGGCCGCAAGCTGCCGCGCTGTCATCATGTCGCCGCGGTTGACAGCGGCTTGCGCGGCGGCAAGATCGGCATTGGCGAGGTCGCCCTTGCGGCCATAGGCCATGGCAAGCTGGGCGTAGCCGTCGGGCGTCTCCGGCTCGCGCTGGATTGCGGAGCGCAACAGCGGCACCGCTTCGTCGGCATTCTTCACGGTGTTGGTCGCGATCAGCGCCTGCGCGAGCATGATCTCGATCAGCGTCGGATGCGGCGCAAGCTGCACCGCGCGCCGCAGCGGCGCGATGGCGTCGGCCGCATGGCCACCTTCGAGCAGCGCCTGGCCCTTCAACTCGTAGAAATACGGATTGTCCGGCTCGGATTCGATCAGGCTATCGATCTGCGCGACCGCCTGGCGCAAATCGCCGATAGCGGTAGGTGGAAATGGCGCGGGCATAGCGCGCCGGCAGACTTTGGTCGCTCGGCGGATAGCGGCGCATGACGGTGCCGGGCGCCTCGAGGAAGCCGGACAGTTTGGCGCGCATCAGGTCGTGGCGCAGCTGCAAGGCCGGCGGATCCTTGACGTCGTAATACGGGCTCGACTTGACCATGACCTCGAGCGCGGCGACGCGCTCGGGCGGCAGCGGGTGCGTCTGCAGATAGGGGTCCACACGCGTAAACAGCATTTCATTGCTCAAGCCGTTTAAACAGATCGAGCATGCCGCGGCCGGACTGGTGGGTCATGGTGAGGAACTTGACGCCGGCGTGGTCGGCCTGGTCCTCCTGCGTGCGCACATAAGCGAGCAGCGTGCGCTGGATGGTCATCTGCGGCGCCAGGATCGGGCCGGCGCCGACGTCGGCATTGCCGGAGCGGCCGGCGGCGACCATGGCGCCAATGCCGAGCAGCATGGCGACGACCGATTGGGTCTGCGCCTCGGCGAGCTTCTCGCGCAAGCGCATAAGATGACCGTCGGCAAGATGGCCGGTTTCGTGGGCGAAGACGCCAATGACCTCGTTCGGCGTCTTGGCATCGAACAGCGCGCCGGCATTGATGAAGATGTGGCGGCCGTCCATGACGAAGGCGTTGAAGGCGCGGTCGTTGAGGATGACAACGCGGACGTTCTGCTGGGCGAGGCCGGCGGCCTTCAGGATCGGCGTCGCATAGTCGCGCAGCAAATTCTCGATCTCGGTGTCGCGGATGATCGGCAGGCCGTGCGTCTGGCGCTCCTGCGCGCGCGCGCGCTCGAACGCCGGCCCGCCGCCGGCGGCGGCAACGGCAACCGCGGTCGCAAAGGCGAGGGCGCGTATGGCTGGGCGGCTGCGTCGCGCTTTGCTAGCTGTGCCGGTGGGGATCATGCCATTATGCCAGCGGATGGGCGTGACCCTATGGTCACCCCTCTAACCGGTCAACGCGGACCGTCATCACATGTGGTTTAAGACCGGAATCTCGCCAACAAAGCCCATGGAATACGGCAACAGCGGGGCGGGGCGTTAACCGATGCTGGAGAACGCCAGGCGCCTCATCACTCCGTCAAAGCGCAGCGAGGTACCGCCGTTCATCGTCATGGATGTGATGGCGGCGGCGGCGCGGCTGGAGGCCAAGGGGCGCCACATCGTGCACATGGAGGTGGGCCAGCCGGCGGCGCCGGCGCCGAAGGCGGCGATCGCCGCGGCGCAGGCCGCGCTCGCGGGCGGCCGCATCGGCTATACCGAGACGCTCGGCATTGCGCCGCTGCGCGCACGCATCGCCCGCCATTACGGCGAGATCTACGACTGCGCGCTCGATCCCGCGCGCGTCGTCGTCACCACCGGTTCTTCGGGCGGATTCGTGCTGACGTTCCTCGCGCTGTTCGAACCAGGCGACCGCGTGGCGCTCGCCAATCCCGGCTACCCGCCGTACCGCCATATCCTGAGTGCGCTCGGCTGCGAGCCGGTGCTGATCGAAACCGGCGCCGAGACGCGTTGGGCGTTGTCGGCGAAAGCGCTGATAGAGGAACACCGCAAGCAGCCGCTCAAGGGCGTGGTGATTGCGAGCCCTGCCAATCCAACCGGCACCATGATGGAGGCGGACGCCTTGTCGCGCCTCATTTCGGTTGCGGAAGCCGAAGACATCCGCGTCATCTCCGACGAGATCTATCACGGCCTCGATTACGCCTTTGCCGCCGAGACGGCGGCGAACCTGTCCGAGCGCGCGCTCGTTATCAACTCATTCTCCAAATATTTCTGCATGACCGGCTGGCGCGTCGGCTGGATGGTGGTGCCGGAGAGCATGGTGCGTGCCGTCGAGCGCCTGCAGGGCAATCTCGCGATCTCGGTGCCGACGCTGGCGCAGATCGCCGCACTCGCCGCCTTCGACGGCCGCGACGAGATGGAAGCGGTCAAGCGCGGCTACGAGGAGAACCGCCGCATTCTGGTCGAGGGCCTGCCGAAAGCCGGGCTCGACAAGTTTTTGCCGGTCGACGGCGCCTTCTATCTCTACGCCGACATCTCGCGCTTCTCCGACGACAGCCTCGATTTCGCGAGACGCATGCTGGAGGAGGCGGGCGTTGCGGCAACGCCGGGCATCGATTTCGATCCGGGGAACGGCAAGCATTTCCTGCGCTTCTGCTACGCCGGCTCGGCCGCGGAGATGCACGAGGCGGTCAAGCGCATCGGCGATTGGCTCAGACGGTAATTTTCGCGAGCGGCGCGCGCACCGCGATTGACCCAGATCAAGGCGGGTGAACAGCGGCCGGTTATCTTCCAAAAATATTTATTCTTGGAGGAAAGCCATGTTCGCACCGCTGGTTTCAGCGTTCCGCGATTGGACGCGCGGCATCAGGTCGACGCTGTCGCTCGACGAGTGTGACAGCTATGAGGTTTCCCGCATGGCCCGCGAGTTCGGCGTGACGCCAAGTGAACTGTCGCAGATGTCAAAGCTGCCGCCCGATGCCACCACAGAGTTGCTATGCCGGATGGCGGTGATCGGGCTCGATGCGGTCGCGGTGAGGAAGGCCGAGCCGGGTTCGATGCGAGACATGCAACGGCTTTGCGGGGCTTGCGTCAGCAAGAAGCGTTGCCAGCGCGACCTGAGCGGCGACAGGGGCGAAGCTTGGCGCCAATATTGCCCCAATGCCGGCACGCTCGACGCCTTGGAGCAGGAGATGGCGCAGCGCCATTAAGGGGCATGTCGCCAGCGATTGGCCGACCGGCCCGAACGCCGCCGGCCATTTGACTTTCGTCGCAATCGGCTATTGTTCGCGGCGATGACGCAAGCTTCGCCAATCGCGCGGACGCATGCGAGCGCGCTCGAAGTGCTCGCGGTGAGCCTGCGTCTCGGCCTGACCTCGTTCGGCGGTCCGATCGCTCATCTCGGCTATTTCCGCGACGAATACGTGGTGCGGCGCAAGTGGCTTGACGAGGCAACCTATGCCGACCTCGTCGCGCTCTGCCAGTTTCTGCCCGGGCCTGCGAGCAGCCAGGTCGGCATCGCCATCGGGCAATTGCGCGCGGGCTTTGCCGGGGCGCTGGCGGCCTGGACCGGCTTCACGGCTCCATCGGCAATCCTCATGGTGCTGTTTGCCTATGGGGTCGATACGTTCGGCGCGGCGCTCGGCAGCGGCTGGCTGCACGGGTTGAAGGTGGTGGCGGTCGCGGTGGTGGCGCAGGCCGTGCTCGGCATGATGCGCTCGCTCGCGCCCGACCGCGCGCGCGCGACGCTTGCCGTTGCGGCCGCGGCGATCGTGCTCGCGGTACCGAACGCCTGGGGCCAGATCGGCGCGATCGTGATTGGCGGCGTCGCCGGGCTGTGGCTGCCACGGCCGGCTGCGTCGGCGGACCCCGCGGCCTTGCCGCTGACCGTGAGCCGCGCCACCGGCGCCGCGCTGCTGGCGCTGTTTTTCATTCTGCTCGCGGGCTTGCCGCTGCTTGCATCGCTTGCGCCGTCGCAGCCAGTGAAGCTGATCGATGCGTTCTACCGGGCCGGCTCGCTGGTGTTCGGCGGCGGTCATGTGGTGTTGCCGCTGCTGCAGGCCTCGGTAGTGCCGGCCGGCTGGGTCAGTAACGATGCCTTCCTCGCCGGCTATGGCGCGGCGCAGGCGGTGCCGGGGCCGCTGTTCACTTTCTCGGCCTATCTTGGCGCGGTGATGGGGCCGCAGCCGAACGGCTGGAGCGGGGCGGCGTTGTGTCTGGTCGCGATCTTCCTGCCGTCGTTCCTGCTCGTCATCGGCACGCTGCCGTTCTGGGATCGGCTGCGGCGCATCCCGGCGGCGCAAGCGGCGCTGCGCGGCGTCAATGCCGCGGTGGTCGGGCTGTTGTTGGCAGCGCTTTACAATCCGGTTTGGACCTCGGGCATCACCAACGCTTACGACTTCGCTCTCGCCATCGCGGCCTTCCTGTTGCTGTTCATGTGGCAGACGCCGCCGTGGCTCGTCGTGGTGCTGAGCGCGCTCGGCGGCGCGGCGATCTCGCGGCTCTAGCAGCGGCACCTGACAGCGCGCGCTAGAACTCGACGTCGAGCTCGACCACTTCGTCGGGCTCGGCCTTGGCGCCGTCGATCCATTCCTGCATGAACGGCATCGCCATGATCGCCTTGCAGTAGCCGGCGCAGTCGGACTCGAGTTTCACGTCATAGGTGAGGAAGCGCGTCACCACCGGGGCGAACATGGCGTCGGCCATGCCGGGCCTGTCGCCGAACAAAAAGATGCCGCCGTGAGTGTCGAGGCACTCGCGCCAGATGAAGATGATGCGATCGATGTCAGCCTGGGCGCCGGCCCAGACCTTGAAGCTCGGGTGGTGCGCCTTGAGATTCATCGGCAGCGCCGAGCGCATGTTGGAAAAGCCGGAATGCATCTCGCCGGAGATCGAGCGGCAATGCGCGCGCGCGGCGCGGTCCTTCGGCAACAGGCCGGCGTCGGGCAGGATCTCGCTGAGATATTCGGCGATCGCCAGAGTGTCCCAAACCTTGATGCCTTCGTGCGTTAGACACGGCACCAGGAAGGACGGCGACAACAGCAGCAACTCGGCGCGCGTCGAGGGGTCGTCGCTCGCTGCAGTGACCTCGTCGAAGGGCAGGCCCGCCATCTTGCACAGCAGCCAGCCGCGCAGCGACCAGGAGCCGTAATTCTTGCTGGCGATGGTGAGGGTGGCTTTGGAGCGGTCAGCCGTAGCCATGAGGCGGAAATATCCCCTTCGTCATAGTCCGGCGGCTCAAGCTTAGACGAAAGTTCTGCCCGATCAATACTTTCCCGTAGTGCAAAAATGCAGATCGGCCAGTTTGTCCCCAGGGCCGGCTGCCCTGAATTTTATCTCGCACTGCAGCATGAAATGCACTAGCTTGCGTTCTGCCGGGTTGTTTGGGGTTTGATGCTGTACCACGCATATCAAGCGCAGGCCGATTTGATGGGGCCGGTGCGTGCCTTTGCGCGCTCCGCGGCCAACGCGGCCGGCGCGCGGCTTAACGGCGCGCTGCGTCCGTCGGCGCTGTCCAATCTGACCGCGGCCTATGAGCTGATCGCTCGGGCGGGGCTCACCCACGTGCGGCCGCCCTACGGCATCGATAAGGTCATGGTCGGCAACCGCGAGGTGGCGGTGACCGAGGAGGCGGCTGACCGCACGCCGTTCGGCACGCTGCTGCGTTTCAAGAAAGACATCGACATGGCGCAGCCGCGGGTGCTGCTGGTTGCGCCTTTGTCCGGGCACTTCGCGACGCTGTTGCGCGCGACCGTGCGCACCATGCTGCCCGAGCACGACGTTTACATCACCGACTGGCACAATGCCCGCGACGTGGCGGTTGCCGACGGCCGTTTCGGCTTCGACGAATATGCCGGCCACATGATCCGCTTCCTGGAGAAGATCGGGCCCGGCGCGCACATGATCGCGGTGTGCCAGCCGTGCGTTGCCGCGCTGGTGGCGGCGAGCGTGATGGCGCAGCGCGACAATCCGGCGGCGCCGCGCTCGATGACGCTGATGGCCGGGCCGATCGATTGCCGCGTCAATCCGACCAAGGTCAACGAGCTCGCCAAGGGCAAGCCGATCGAATGGTTCGAGAAGAACCTGATCGCCGAGGTGCCGGCGCGCTATGCCGGCGGCGGCCGCAAGGTCTATCCGGGCTTCGTGCAGCTTGCCGCCTTCATGAGCATGAACCTGGAGCGGCACCTGAAGGCGCACCGCGAGCTCTACGAAAATCTGGCAAAAGGCGAGGAGGCCAAGGCTGCGCAGACCAAGGCCTTCTACGACGAGTATTTCGCGGTGCTGGACCTTACCGCCGAGTTCTATCTCGAGACCGTGAAGCTGGTGTTCCAGGATTACGCGCTGCCGCTCGGCCAGCTCACCTACGAGAACCAGAAGGTCGACCCGTCGGCGATCAGGCGCACGATGCTGTTCACCGTCGAGGGCGAGAAGGACGACATCTGCGCGGTCGGGCAGACGCTCGCCGCGCACGATCTGTGCTCGAGCCTGCGGCCCTACCGCAAGCGCCATCACATGCAGGCGGGCGTCGGCCATTACGGCGTGTTCTCGGGCCGCACCTGGCAGAACCAGATCTATCCGATGGTGAAGAACGTTATTTTGCAGAGTGATTGACTTTGCCGCGCGCGTGCATCGCGGCGCGATAGGCGAACACGATCGCCGGCCCGAGCGTCGTGCCGGGACCCGGATAGCTGCCGCCCATCACCGAAGCCATGTCGTTGCCGCAGGCGTAGAGGCCGGGGATGGGCTGGCCACTTTTATCGAGCACGCGCGCATCGGCGTCCGTGCGAAGGCCGGTTGAGACCGCGATGTCGGCGGGCCACACCGCAACCGCATAGAAGGGCGGCGTCGCCAGCGGGCCGATGCACGGGTTCGGCTTGTGCGCGGGGTCGCCGTTGAAGCGGTTGAGTTCGGTCTCGCCTTTGCCGAAGTCGATGTCGATGCCGGTCTCGGCGAAGCGGTTGTGCCGCGCCACGGTGTCGCGCAACGCTGGGGCGCCAACACCGATCTTGGCCGCGAGCGCATCGAGCGTGTCGGCGCGGATGAGATAGCCATTGGCCTCGAATTTCTTCAGGTTGCCATGGCCGGGATAGATGACGCCGAGCCCATACTTCGCGATGAAAGGTGCGTCGCAGACGAGCCAGGCCGGAATGCTCGGCACATCTTTTTGGCTCTCGAACATCGCCAGCACGAAGTCATGATAGGAGACGGCTTCGTTGACGAAGCGGCGGCCGGCGGAATTCACCGCGATCAGGCCGGGCTTGGCGCGGTCGAACATGAAATGCGGGTAGAGGCCCTTGCTGCCGTCTACGCGCGTGGTGATCGAGGCCGGGGTCCACAGCCCGCTTGTGCAGTGCTCGGGTGCAACGGCGGCGCCCGCCTGGCGCGCGAGGTTCAGGCCATCGCCGACGTTTGCCGCAAGGCTCATCGAATGCGGCGGCACCGGCTGCGGCATGAACTGATCGCGCAACGCCTTGTTGTGGCCGTAGCCGCCGGTCGCCAGCACCACGCCCCTGCGCGTCTTCACCACGATGTCTTTGCCGCCCGCCCGCAATCGTGCGCCGGCGATGCCATCCTTGCCGCCGATAAGCCCGACAATCGATGCATCGAACAGGATCGGCACGTTGCGCCGGTTGAGGCTGTAATAGAGCCGGCCGACGAGGGCGTTGCCCATGGTGATGCGGGTGCCGCGCGGATAGTGCAGACGATCGGCGATGTAGCGCGTCAGCAGCTTTGCCGCATGGACGAAGTTTGCGACCGAATTGAAGCGGCCGATGAGCGGCGCGATGTCCGGCTTGCCGATCATCATGCCGCCGAACACCATGAATTCCGGGATTGGCGCGCGCAGGCGCTTGAAGTCGCGGCCGAGCAGCCGGCCGTCGAACGGCTTCGGCACGATGGCGCGGCCCGACACGGCGGCGCCCGGCATGTTGCTGCGATAGTCGGGATGCGTGCCGCACGGCGCGAACTGCACCTCGCTGTTGGCTTCGAGGTAGTCGATCGCCTGCGGTCCGGTGTCGAAATAGGCGCGGCGCAGCTCGCGGTTGGTCGCCTCGCCGATCAGCGCCGATAGATATTTGTCGGCGGCTTCGGCGCTGTCGGCAAAGCCGGCATCGCGGCTCTGGTGATTGCCGGGAACCCATACCGTCCCGGCGGACGTCGCGCCGGTGCCGCCGACCTGGTCGCATTTCTCGCACAGCAGAACATCGAGGCCTTCGATCGCCGCGACGAGGGCCGCCGCCATGCCCGCCGGCCCAGCGCCGGCGATCAGCAGGTCGACTTCACGCTCAGTGTCCACGACCGGGCCCGTCAGAAGTAAATGATGTATGCCGCCGCCGCGGCGATGCCGAGCAGCGCGAGCACCATGAGCATGATCGCGGGCCGGCGCGCCGCATTACGGCCGAAGACGATGGCGCTGCCGGCCTTGAACACGTCGTTCGAGGATGCGGCGATGAGGATTGCGGCGCACAGATCGGCGACCGGCACGCCGCCGACGCCGCCTTGCGCGATGTTGAGCACGAACGGATCGATGTCGGTCAGGCCGACCACCGCCGACAGCGCGAAGATGCCGGCTTCGCCGAAGGTCGCGCGCATCCATGCGGTGAGCACCGAGATCACAAAAATGAGCGCAGCGAACAGGAGCGCGGTCGGAATCTGCAGCGGATTCTTCGGCGCGGCCGCGAGTTCGGCGCGCCGACCGCCGTTTGTCGCCCCGCCATTCGTAGAGCGTGAGCGCGGCGCCGATTGCGCAGAGCGCCAACAAAGCCGGCGTCAGAGCGAGCGCGACGTTAAGGTTGAAAATGGCAACAACGATGCCGATGCGCAAATACATCACAGAGGTCGCGGCAACGATGCCGGCAGAGATCTCGGCGGGCGCAGTCTTGGCGTCGCGCAGGCGCTTGGCGAGCACGATGGTGGTGGCGGTCGAGGAATAGGCGCCGCCGAGCAGCGCCGGCACCAGGGCGTTGGCGCGGATCGGCGCGTAGCGCTGGGTGAGGTAGCTGAAATAGGACAGGGTGCAGATGGCGACAACCGCAAGCCAGATGCCGTAGGGCGTGAGCGGGGTGAGGTTCGTCACCTGTACGTGCGGCACCAGCGGCAGGATGATGCCGGTGAGGATCAAAAATTTCGCCGCGGTCGACAGCTCATCCGGCGGAATGACGTGGATGAGCCGGTGCAGCCGCTCACGCGCCCCGAGCAGCAGCACCGCGGCAACCGCGAGCGCGACCGCAACCCACGGCGGCTCGATCAGCGCGATCGGGCCGAGCACGTAAGCGAGCAGGTTGGACGCCGGGGTCATGAAACTCGGCGCCTCGCGCTCGCGCGGCGAGCCGCGGATAAAGGCGTGCAGCCAGGCGGCGAGCCCGAACAGGCCGGCGACGAAGGCGAGCGCGTAAGTGGGCTCAATCAGGTAGAGCGTCGCCCCGCACATCGCCAGCATCGGAAAGGTGCGCACGCCGCCGGGGCTCGAGCGCTCGGCGCGCTTGTAGACCTCCTCGAAGGTCAGCCCCATGAACACGGCGAGCCCGACGGCCAGAGCAAGACGCCCGGCGAGTTCCAGCGGGGACAGCGGCGTCATGGTCGTTGCGTTCAGCAAGCGGTCGCGGCCAGCGTCAACCGAAGCCGCGCAGGCGCTTCTCTGTCGAGGCTTGCGGTCGATCCCATGGCTGCGCGCTTTCGGTGAACAGTTCGAGGCCGGGCCTGAATTGCGAGGGATCATCAAGGCTCGCCGCCTGCACGCCGATCAGATCGGGGAAGCGCTCGAGTTTGACCGTGACCTGACAGCCGCAGGTCGGGCAGAAGCCCCGC
Organism: uncultured Alphaproteobacteria bacterium; assembly: GCA_963822035.1. Classification (GTDB taxonomy): domain Bacteria; phylum Pseudomonadota; class Alphaproteobacteria; order Rhizobiales; family Xanthobacteraceae; genus Pseudolabrys. The sequence goes on from CAWGGC010000005.1 coordinate 1,022,395, forward strand.
TCGACCGCCATGCCGAACTCGCCGATGGTCTTGTAATAGCGCGGCTCGCCCTTGAACTTAACCGCCACTTTCGGCACCGCCATCACCGGCGCGTAGGCGCTGCCGCCGGCGCGCTGGCAATCGCGGCAATGGCAGACCACCATCACCGCCGGTTCCGCTTCGGTTTCGTAACGGATCGCGCCGCAACTGCAGCCGCCCGAGATTGCCTTGCCCATGGTCTGCTCCCTCCCGGCCCTAACGGCCGGCATCTTCCATTTTGGCGCCGCCATCCTACATCTAGCCCCGACCTCAACATAACCCCAGAACGTTCCATGCTCGACTTTGCTTCGTCTTCCGTCCCGGAAGTCGAGGCCGCGGCGGCATCGTCGCCCGACATCGACATCCTCGACGCCTATTCCAACGCCGTCATCTCCGTCGCCGACCGCGTCGGCCCGGCGGTGCTGCGCGTTGAAACCATCGGCGCCCAGGGGCGCCCCGGCGGCGTCGGCTCCGGCGTTGCCATTGCGCCCGACGGCCTCGTGCTCACCAACTGCCACGTGGTCGAAGGCGCCAAAGAACTGCGGCTGATGACGCCGAGGGCCGCATCATGGAGGCGCGCAAGCTCGGCGTCGATGCCGACACCGATCTGGCGCTGCTGCGCGCGCGGATTCGGCACGCGATCTGGCGTTCGCCCCGCTCGGCAATTCCAAGGGCTTGAAGCGCGGCCAGCTCGTGGTCGCGATCGGCAATCCGCTCGGCTTTGAATCGACGGTGACCGCCGGCGTGATTTCGGCGCTCGGCCGTAGCTTGCGCGCGCGCACGGGCCGCCTGATCGAGGACGTGATCCAGACCGATGCGGCGCTCAACCCGGGCAATTCCGGCGGGCCGCTGGTTTCCTCGCGCGGCGAGGTGATCGGCATCAACACCGCGGTGATCATGGGCGCGCAGGGCATCTGCTTTGCTGTCGCCTCCAACACCGCCGAATTCGTGCTGGGCGAATTGATCCAGCACGGCCGCGTGCGTCGCGCCTTCATCGGCGTCGGCGCCGAGACGAGGCCCGTGCCGCGCCGCCACGCTCGCGGTGCGGGAATCGACAACGCAACCGGCGCGACGGTCACGGGGATCGATCAAAACGGTCCCGCCGCGCGCGCCGGACTGATGACGCTCGACACCATCGTGCGCGCCGACGGCGAGCCGGTGACCGGCGTCGATGATTTGATCCGCCTGCTCAACGGCGAACGCATCGGCAAATCGATAACGATCGACGTGCTGCGCCGTGGTACACTGAAGACCTTCGACGTCCGGCCGCTGGAGCGGCCGGCCGTCAAGCCTTCTTGACCGGCTCGGATTGAGCCGGCCGGCGATTGCTTCTAGGCTCCGCTCGGTGACGGTGCAGGGGAGGCGGCCGTGCAGAAATTTGTGTTGTATGCGGCGATCGCCGCGCTGACGATTTTGGCCATGCCCGCACGCGCCCGCGCCTTCACCATCAGCTTTTCTTGGACCGGCATTCCGGCCTGCGCGCGCATTTCGCCCGCCTTCACTTTGTCGGGCGTGCCCGCCGGTACCAAGCGCCTGCGCTTCGAGATGCACGACTTGAATGTGCCGACGTTTCATCACGGCGGCTCGACCATCGCCTACGAGGGCGACGCGGTGAAGCAGAGCGCTATCCGCTATATCGGCCCGTGCCCGCCGGGCGGCGAGCATCACCGCTATCGTTGGACCGTGGAGGCGCTCGACGGCGCCGGCAAAGTGGTCGGTACCGCGTCCGCGACCGAAACGTTTCCGCCCTGATTACTGCTTGGGCGGCGGCGGCACGGCTGGAGCCGGTTTCATCGCCGTCTTGGGGGTCGGTCCGCGCGGGTCGTTGCGGTTGGACATGCAGCGCGCAATGAACTGCTTGCGTTTGGTGCCGGAAAGCTTCTGATCGTCGGCGCCGAACTTGCAAGTTTCCATCTTCTGCGCAGCGGTGAGCGCCGCGGCCGGCTGAGTGGCCAGCAGCAACGGCAGGATGGCGGCGGCGGCCAACAGGTGCAAACGTTTCATTGTAGTCCGACCGCCCCGGCGGTCTCCCTGGTTCACGGATCAGCTCTTGTCGCCGAGCAGGCGGCGGCCCCACCAGCCGCGCTTGGGCGTCGCGGGTTCGTCGCCGCCGGTCGAGGACACGACCGGCGCCGATTGCGGCGCGCTCGCCGGCGCGGTGCCGAAGGATTCACGGATGGTCGAGCGCCGGCGCGGCGGCTCGTTGTCGGGTGAGGTTGCGGACTCGCTGTCGGTTTGAGCCGCCGGCGTGGCCGGCGCCTCGTGGCGCTCGAAGCCGGACGACAGTTCCTCGTAGCGCGGCCGCTCGACGCTTGGTGCAGCCGGTCGATCGAGATCCTCGACCGCGTGCTGCAAGGTCGGCTCGGGCCCGCCCGCCTCGTTGATGACGGCCTCATCGCCGGCAAACGACGGCTCGTGGCTGCCGAGCGGGGCCTCGCCGTTGCGCTCATGGCGGTTGCGGCGCCCGCCGCGGCGGCCGCGGCGCCGGCGTCGGTTTCCGCCGTCGCGTTGCTCGCCGGCTTCGCCGCTTGTGGGCGGTGCGCCTTCGCCGCGCGGCTCGGCGGCAAAGCCTTCGTCTTCGCCGCCATCATGATCCTCATGGGCGACGGCGTGTTCGGGCACGGTATCGTGTGTGAACGGCGCGCCTTCACGCGGCTCGCCGCGGCGCCCACGGCCCCGTCCGCCGCGGCGGCGGCGACGACGACGACCGTTGTCGCGCTGCTCGCCGCCGTCATGGCCGTTGCCGAACGGCGGCTCGGTCATGGCTTCGGTCGCCTCAAGCCCAAGGGCTTCAGTCTCGGCCGGCGCTTCAGTTTCGGTTTCGCCTTCGGCGACGAATTCCTCTTCCTGTTCGGCGGGCAATGGCGTGAGCTCGGGCTGCGCCGCTGCAATCACCCTGGCCTCGTCGGCGCTGTGCATCTGCTCGCCGCGGTCGATGACGAAGGACTGCGTGCCGGTGACTTCCGCATCGGCGGAGACGGTGATGGTGATGCGGAAGCGCTCTTCGAGGTCGCGCAAATGAGCGCGTTTGTGGTTGAGCACGTAGAGCGCAACGTCGGCGCGCGTGCGCACCACGAGGTTGTGCATGGCGCCCTTGATCAGCGTCTCTTCGATGGCGCGCAGCAACTGCAGCGACACCGAGGAGACCGAGCGCACGTGTCCAGTGCCGCCGCAGACCGGGCATTTCTCGGTCGAGGACTCGAGCACCGAGGTGCGGATGCGCTGGCGCGACATCTCCATGAGGCCGAAATGCGAGATGCGGCCGACCTGGATGCGGGCGCGGTCGTGCTTGAGTGCTTCTTTGAGCCGGCGCTCGACGGTGCGGTTGTTGCGGCCCTCGTCCATGTCGATGAAGTCGATGACGATCAAGCCGGCAAGATCGCGCAGGCGGAGCTGGCGGGCGACTTCCTCGGCCGCCTCGATATTGGTCTTGAGCGCGGTGTCCTCGATGTGGTGCTCGCGCGTGGCGCGGCCCGAGTTGACGTCGATTGCGACCAGCGCCTCGGCCTGGTTGATGACGATGTAGCCGCCGGAGCGCAGCTGCACGACGGGCGAGAACATGGCATCGAGCTGGCTCTCGACGCCGTAGCGGGTGAAGACCGGCTGCGTCTCGCGGTAGAGCTTCACGTCCTTGACGTGATCGGGCATGAGCATGCGCATGAAGTCCTTGGCGTCGCGGTAGGCCGCTTCGCCGGAGACGACAATCTCGTCGATGTCCTTGTTGTAGAGGTCGCGCAAGCTACGCCTAGTCAGCGAGCCTTCCTCGTAGACCAGCTTGGGCGCGGTCGATTTCAGCGTCAGGTCGCGCACCTGTTCCCACAGCCGCAGCAGATATTCGAAATCGCGCTTGACCTCGAGTTTGGTGCGGTTGGCGCCGGCCGTGCGCAGGATCACGCCCATGCCTTCCGGCACTTCGAGCTCCTGGGCGATCTCCTTCAGCTTGCCGCGATCCTCGGCGGATGTGATCTTGCGGCTGATGCCGCCGCCACGCGCGGTGTTGGGCATCAGCACCGAATAGCGGCCGGCGAGCGAGAGGTACGTGGTGAGCGCCGCGCCCTTGGAGCCGCGCTCTTCTTTCACGACCTGCACGAGCATCACTTGGCGGCGCTTGATGACTTCCTGGATCTTGTACTGGCGGCGGAACCGCGGCGTGCGTTCCTGCGCTTCTTCCAGCGCGTCGGCGCCGCCAACGGATTCGACCGCTTCTTCCTCGGTGGCTTCTTCGCCGTGACCGTTCTCACCATTGCCGTTCTCGGCAGCCGCCTCCGCGGCCTCGCCATGACCGCTTTCGGCCGACTCCTCGGCACTGGCGAGCGCAACCTGTTCGGCGGGTTCGCTGGCGTCATCGACCGCGGGAGCGTCACGAGACTCTGTGTCGTGATCTTCTGCGGCGGCTTCAGCCGGAGATTCGATGTCGCCCATCGGGCTTTCATAGGCCTCGCGCGCTTCGTCGACCGCGTCGGCATTGGCGACGGGCTCCGAGGGCGGCGGTTCTGACGTCAGCGGCTGTTCGGGCGCCATACTGCCGAGCGCGGCTTCGCCGGCTGCACCTTCGGCCGCAACCGGCGCGCTGCGGCGCACGTCGCGATGACGGTCGGCGCCGCGGCGGCGATGGCGGCCGCGCCGGCCGGCGCGATGATCGGCGTCGGCATCGGCGGCCTTGGCGGCGCGCTCTTCCTCGGCGAGCAGCGCCTGCCGGTCGGCGACCGGAATCTGATAGTAGTCGGGATGGATTTCCGAAAACGCCAGGAAGCCGTGGCGGTTGCCGCCGTAATCGACGAAGGCCGCCTGTAGCGACGGTTCAACGCGCGTGACCTTGGCGAGGTAGATGTTACCGCGAAGCTGCTTGCGGTTGGCGCTTTCGAAGTCGAATTCCTCGACGCGGTTGCCGCGCAAGACCACGACCCGGGTTTCCTCCGGGTGGGCCGCGTCGATCAGCATTTTGTTGGCCATAGGCAAATCTCACTGGGGCAGGCGCCAAGGCCTCGCGCGCCGCAAAGGGCGCAAGGCGAAGACCCGCCGGATTGTGGTGGAAGGGATGGGACGCGTACTCACGCGTTTGCAAGGCGAGGTCCGCGTATGTTGCCGCCAAGAAAACTTCGCGACAGCCTTGGACCCTGATGTGCCGTTGCTGCATTTGCAGCATGAATATGCGACCCGTGGCGCTACGGCCGCGCTGACAGAAGCGCTGCCGAGGTTTCTCGTCGCTTTCGGTTGGATGACGAACGGCAACCAAGCCGCGCGCTGATCCCGGAGGTCCTCCACAAGGGTTTCGGCTCGCTTCGCCGTCCGGTCGCGATCCTCCTCGAGGTGGCGATCCTGGATTGGCGGGCCGGTGCCCGAACGCGGCACAACCGGAACTTAAACCGTCAGCGTCTTCTACATACGAGGGGATTCCGGCAATAGCAAGGGAAGGGTGCGAAACGGCCACACTTCGGCGGTAACGACCTCAAATCATCAACTTCCATTAACTTCGCTGCGTCGCTAATGGAGTAAATTGCCTCGAAAAGGGACTGGATTCGTGACAGCGCGCGCTTTCGCAATCGCCGGCTTTATTGGCGGCGGCCATGCTCGGCCGTCGCGCCGCTGGGGTTTGCCGGGCCGCGCAATGCCGGCTGCCAAGCCCGACCCGTTTCCGGTCGCAAGCGACGTTCGCCTCGGCGGCGACAACAAGCAGACGCGCCTGGTGGTCGATTTCGATCGCAAGGTCGATGTTGCCGCCTTCACGCTCGCGGATCCCTATCGCGTGGTGATCGACCTGCCGCAGGTCATCTTCAAGCTGCCGGCAAAGACGGGCGAGCAGGGCCGGGGGCTGATCAAGGCGTTCCGCTATGGCCTGATCATGCAGGGCGGCTCGCGCATCGTGCTCGACATCGCAGGCCCGGTGCGGGTGGAGAAGGCTTTCGCCTTGCCGGCCGCGGCCGGCGAGCCGGCGCGGCTGGTGATCGATCTCTCCGCCACCGACCGCGATAGCTTCCTGCGCAACATTGCGCTCGAGAACCACACGTTGCGCACGGCCAGCCCAAGCAGGCCGATCTTGCGCCGAAAGACAGCGGCGATCCGCGGCCGCTCATTGTGATCGATCCCGGCCACGGCGGCATCGACAGCGGCACCAAATCTTCGAGTGGGCAAGGTGACGAAAAAGACATCGTCCTCGCCTTCGGCCTGGCGCTGCGCGACAAACTGGAAAAGTGCGGCAAGTACCGGGTGGCAATGACGCGCAGCGACGACACTTTCATTCCACTCAACGATCGCGTGCGCTTTGCCCGGCGCGCAACGCCGCGCTGTTCATCTCGATCCATGCCGATTCCGTGCCGCGCAGCGAGGGGTTTGCCTCCGGCGCCTCTGTCTATACGTTGTCCGACAAGGCCTCCGATGCGGAAGCGGCCTCGCTTGCGGACCAGGAAAACAAGTCCGACGTGATCGCCGGCGTCGATCTGTCCGCCGAGCCCGACGACGTCGCCAATATCCTGATCGATCTTGCCCAACGCGAGACCAAGGTGTTTTCGGCGCAGTTTGCCCGCACCTTGATCGGCGAAATGAAGCCGATGACGAAGCTGCACGTGCATCCGATCAAATCGGCGGGCTTCATCGTGCTCAAGGCGCCGGACGTGCCCTCGGTGCTGGTCGAGCTCGGCTACATGTCGACCAAGGACGATCTTAACCACCTGACGTCGGCCGCCTGGCGCAGCCGCACGGCGGATTCGGTGGCGCAGGCGGTCGATACGTTTTTTGCGCCGCGGCTTGCCGGCGCAAGCCAGGGCCGGGGCGCCGATTGATGTGCTATCGGCCTCAGTTTCAACATAAAACCGGTCGATTGGTCGCCTTTACCACTGCGGCGGATGGCGCCAAAAGCGGCAACGGGGATCGGTGGCCCGGCGGTGAAAAAGCTGCCATTTTTGTGGGGGAGGCTGCCGGGCCGTGGATCGCCGCCAGACCAGCTCCGGGATGTTCAGCGCATGCGGCTGATGTTGCGCTTCTTCGGTTTGCTTTTCGCCGCGGGTACCATCGTGTTCGTGGTCGCGGTGGCCGGCGTTGCCGGCCTTCTTTGGCATTACTCCAAGGATCTGCCCGACTATTCGCAATTCCAGGACTACGAGCCGCCGGTGATGACGCGCGTGCATGCCGCCGACGGTACGCTGCTCGCCGAATACGCCAAGGAGCGGCGGCTCTACATTCCGATCCAGGCGGTGCCGAAGATGGTGATCAGCGCTTTCCTCGCCGCCGAGGACAAGAACTTCTACGAGCACGGTGGCCTCGACTTCACCGGCATCGCGCGCGCCGCCTTCAACTATGCCGAGAACTACGGTTCGAACCGCCACCCGCAGGGCGCTTCAACCATCACCCAACAAGTTGCCAAGAACTTCTTGTTGTCGAACGAGGTTTCCTTCACGCGCAAGATCAAGGAGGCGCTCTTGGCGCTCAAGATCGAGCGCACCTACAGCAAGGACAAGATCCTCGAGCTTTACCTGAACGAAATCTACCTCGGCCTTGGCGCCTATGGCATTGCCTCGGCCTCGCTCACCTACTTCAACAAGTCCGTCAACGAACTGACCATCGCCGACGCCGCCTATCTCGCGGCGCTGCCGAAGGCGCCCAACAACTATCATCCGTTCCGCGCCCGCGAGCGTGCCATCGAGCGCCGCAACTGGGTGATCGACCAGATGGCAGCCGACGGCTTCATCAAGGTCGCCGACGCCGACAAGGCCAAGCGCCAGCCGCTCGCAGTGACGCAGAAGCCGACCGGCGAGCACATCTTCTCCGCCGAGTATTTCACCGAGGAGGTGCGCCGCGAGATATTCGAGCGCTACGGCGAGAAAAAGCTGTACGAGGGCGGGCTGTCGGTACGCACCACGCTCGATCCCAAGCTGCAGGTTTTGGCGCGCAAGACGCTGACCGACGGGCTCGTCAAATATGACGAGGCGCATGGCTGGCGCGGACCGGTGACCAAGATCGACATCTCCAGCGACTGGGGCGTAAAGCTCGCCGACGTCAAGGCGCTCAACGATATCGATCCGTGGCGGCTCGCGGTGGTGCTTGAGACCGGCGACAAGTCGGCGCGGATCGGCTTGCAGCCGCCGCGCGAGCCGGGCGGCACCGTGAGCAAGGAGCGGCCGGTCGGCATTATCCCGATCGACGACATGAAATGGGCGCGCACCAGCGGCAAGCCGGTGGTCAAGGTGAGTCAGGTGCTCGAGCCCGGCGACGTCGTCTATGTCGAGCCAGCCAAGCTCGAGGGCCAGTACATGCTGCGCCAGGTTCCGGAGGTGTCCGGCGCCATGGTGGTCGAGGACCCGTGGACCGGCCGCGTACTCGCCATGATGGGCGGCTTCTCCTACGACCAGAGCCAGTTCAACCGGGCAACGCAGGCGCTGCGCCAGCCGGGGTCCTCGTTCAAGCCGTTCGTCTATGCCGCCGCACTCGACAACGGCTACACGCCGTCGAGCCTGATCCTCGATGCGCCGATCGAGATCGACCAGGGCCCCGGCCTCGGCGTCTGGAAACCGGAGAACTACGAGCGCGATTTCTTCGGCCCCTCGACGTTGCGCTTCGGCGTCGAGCACTCCCGCAACGTCATGACGGTGCGGCTGGCGCAGGACATCGGCATGCCGTTGATCGCCGAATACGCCAAGCGCTTCGGCATCTATGACGATCTGCCGCCGTATCTGTCGTTTGCGTTGGGCGCCGGCGAAACGACGCTGCTGCGCATGACCACGGCCTACGCCATGATCGACAATGGCGGCCGCCGCGTGAAGCCGACGCTGATCGACCGCATCCAGGACCGCTACGGCCACACCGTCTACCGCCACGACGAGCGCGAATGCATCGGCTGCGACGCGCAGAAATGGCAAGACCAGCCGGAGCCGTCGCTGATCGACCGCAGCGAGCGCGTACTCGACCCGATGACCGCCTACCAGATCACTTCGATCATGGAAGGCGTGGTGCTGCGCGGCACCGCGGCGGGCGCCGGCTTCCAGAAAGAAGTCGGCAAGCCGGTTGCCGGCAAGACCGGCACCACCAGTGACTACAAGGACGCCTGGTTCCTCGGCTTCACGCCTGACATCGTGATCGGCGTCTATATTGGCTACGACAAGCCGCGCTCGCTCGGCCGCGGCGAGACCGGCGGCGCGCTGGCCGCGCCCGTGGTCAAGGACTTCATGAAGGTCGCGCTTGCCGGCAAGCCGGCAATGCCGTTCCGCGTGCCGCCGGGCATCAAGCTGGTGCGTGTCGACCTGAAGACCGGCGTGCGCGCCGGGCCCGATACGCAGAAGGCGATCCTCGAAGCTTTCAAGCCGGGCACGGCGCCGCCCGACAACAATTCGATCGTCGGCTATAGCGGCGGCTCGAGCGATGGCGGCCAGGTCTGGGGCGCTGGCGCCTCGCCCGCCTCCGACCGCGCGGTGCGCTCCGGCACCGGCGGGCTCTACTGAGCGGTTGCGCGCGCCTCCCCGCATCGCTAAATCCCCTGCAATCGAATCGGAAGGCCGCCTCAAGGCGGCAACGGACATCACTCAATGCGCGCGGAAACCCAGAAGCTCGTCGAAGACATCAAGCAGTCGATGCGACTGCTGAGGAGGCATCTTTGACGTCGATGCCGCGCAACGCCGTCTCGCCGAACTGAACAAGGAAGCCGAAGATCCCGGCCTGTGGAACGATCAGGCGCGGGCGCAGAAGCTGATGCGCGAGCGCGACGCGCTCGACGACCAGCTCAATGCCATCGGCCGTATGGGGCGCGAACTCGACGACCAGCTCATGCTGATCGAGCTCGGCGAAGAGGAAAAAGACGACAAGACCGTCGCGGACGCAGAGACGGCACTGAAAAAGCTGAAAGCCGAAGTGGCGCGCCGCGAGCTCGAGGCGTTGCTCTCGGGTGAAGCCGACGCCAACGACAGCTATCTCGAAGTCCACGCCGGCGCCGGCGGCACCGAAAGCCAGGACTGGGCCGGCATGCTGGTGCGCATGTATGTGCGCTGGGCCGAGGCGCACGGTTACAAGGTCGACTGGCTGGAAGAGACCGAAGGCGAGGGCGCCGGGCTCAAGTCGGCGACCGTCATGGTCAAGGGCCACAACGCCTATGGCTGGCTCAAATCGGAGAACGGCGTGCACCGGCTGGTGCGCATCTCGCCGTTCGATGCCAACGCGCGGCGGCACACCTCCTTCGCCAGCGTCAGTGTTTATCCGGTGGTCGACGATCGCATCAAGATCGATATCAACGAGAAAGACGTGCGCACCGACGTGATGCGCTCCGGCGGCGCCGGCGGCCAGCACGTCAACAAGACGGAATCGGCGGTGCGCTTGACACACATTCCGACCAACATCGTCGTCAAGGTGCAGCAGGACCGCTCGCAGCACCGCAACCGCGCCATCGCCTGGGACATGCTTGCGCGCGCGGCTGTTCGAGTTGGAAATGAAGAAGCGGGAGGACAAAGCCGCCGCAGAGCAGGCCGCCAAGACCGATATCGGCTGGGGCCATCAAATCCGCAGCTACGTGCTGCAGCCCTATCAGATGGTGAAGGACCTGCGCACCGGCGTCTCGACCTCCAACACCGGCGCGGTGCTCGACGGCGATCTCGACGAGTTCATGCAGGCCGCATTGGCGCAGAAGGCCTTTGGCGGCGGACCCGAGCAGGTCGAAGACGTCGAGTAGCTATTTTTCGAGGCGGTTGCCGGTCTCGCGCTGCCATTGCGCGAGCCACGTCTTGAAGCGCTCGCTGTCTTTCTGGGGTGTGCGCGAAGACTGGGCCTTCCGTCATGAACATCAGCACGGCATCGAGCCCCTTGGAGCGCCGCAGCGTTTCGAGCGCCTGCGCCGGTGTCTGCGCGATGGGGCCGGCGACATTGAACGAGGTGTTGACCGCGACCTCGACGCCGATGCGGCGGCCGAGCGCTTTCAGATACCCATAGGTGAGGGGATCGGTTTTCTCGCGCACAATCTGCAGGCGGCCGGTGCCGTCGCCATGCACCACGGACGGGATGCGCTGGCGCGCGCCGGGCTTCGCATGCGCGGTGAGCACCATGTAATTGTAGGCGTTGTAGTCGTCGTCGCTCGCGCCATCGGAAAGTTCAAAGAACTCCTTGGCCGCTTCGAGCGTCATCATCGGCGCCAGCGGCCGGATCGCCTCGCGGTATTTGACCCGGGCGTTGAGGTTCTCGCGCGTTGCCGGATTGCAAGGGTTGGCGAGGATCGAGCGGTGGCCGAGCGCGCGCGGGCCGGTTTCGGCCGCGCCCTGGTAGAGCGCGAAGATCGCATCCTGCGCGGTCATATAGGCCATGAAATCGGCATAGCGCGCGCGCGCACCTCCGGCGTTGCCGCCGGCGCAAGTTCGAGCCACTCGACGTCGGGGCTTGCTTGAAGCGCGGCGCGGATTTCGCTCTCGGTCGGCGGCACGCCGCAATAGAAGGCATGCTCGAGCGGCGCGCCGATGCCGTAACCGGCAAGATAAGCGCCCATGTAGGCCGCGCCGATGGTGACGCCGGGATCGTTCGGCACCGGCGGCACCCAGAGATGCAGCCGCGCATCGCGGCCAAGCGCGCTACGATAGAAGCTCTCGTCGAAACGCTCGAGCATGCGCATGCTGGCGAGCGCGTTGAGCGCGGTGCCGCCTGTGAGCACGAGGCGATTGCTGCCGGTCTCGCGGATGAAATGCTCGATGATATGGAACAGTGCGTCCTCGAACACCATCTGCGTCGCCGCCGCTTTGTCGAGCCGCTCTTGCGTATTTTCCTTGTGTTTGATGTCCTCGATGCGCAGCACCGCGTCCGGGTTCCACATATTCTCGATCGCGATCGGCTGGCCAAGAATCTTCGTCAGCGCCTCGGTGTAGGGCTGGTGGAACAGATTGCGCGGCCAGTTGGCGAGATCGCGGTTGATGAAGATGCGGCCGTCCGGGGCCAGACGGAAAATGTCCTTGAGCGCGCGGTAATAGGGATTGGTGTTGCGGTTGTTGTTGCCGAAGGCGGTGGCGCCCATGTAGCGGCCTTCGCTGGAGAGCCAGCTCCAGCCACCCTGGGTCGAGGAAATCACGGCATAGAAGATGCCGAGCGAATCGAACACGCTGTTGTTGGCGTGGACCAGGCGCAACTTGCCGCCTCGGCGACATAAAGTGATACCGCGCCCATGTCGCCGACGCCGTCGAGTACCGCAACCATCGCCGGGCCCGGCACGCGGGCAAAAGGCGAGGCGGCAAAGGAAAACCAGGCGTGGTTTTCGTGATGCGGCGTGGTGATGATGTCGAGCGGCGCGCTCAAGCCAAGCTGGGCCGTAATCTGCCGTGAGGCGCGCCGTCCGCGGTCGAGGTCGCGCGCATTGAACAGTGGCTTGGCGTCGGTGCGCACGAGGCCGAACGTCGCCGGCGCCTCTTCGAGGATGGTGCGGATCAGCGTCGCATCGAACGCCGGATAGTCCCACGACGAGAACCAGCCGTCGATGCGCTCAGGGCCGAAGCCGCGCGCGTGAGCCAGTCGCACATCGCCGCGATCGAGAGTTCAGGATAGGCGTTGGTGTGCTTGACCCCGGAGAAGCGTTCTTCCTCGTTGTTGAAGATCAGCCTCGGCCCGTTGCGGTCGACTTCGACCAGCGCGACGCCCGAGTTGTGCATGCCGGCGGCGGAGATGCCGGCAAGATAGACGGTGTCGCCGCGCTCGATCTTGTCGTGGATCGCGGCGATGCGGGCGCGAGCGAAAGCGCTTGCCGCGCGGTGGATATGGCGGCGGCGGTGATAGACTTCGAGCAGCGGCAGCGCCAGGCGAAACCCGGCCGCGCCGAGCCATGGATGGCGTGGCCCGATCCGCATCAGACGTGTCGACCCCCAAGAATTTTGTTCAGCGGTTGGTGTCTTATACGAGCCGCGCGCTGGCTCAAAGGCTGCCGAGGCGCATCCCGGCACGCAGGAATTTCTGCGGATTGACGGCCTCGCCATTGATCCGCGTCTCGTAATGCAGATGCGGGCCGGTCGAGCGGCCGGTCGAGCCGATCAAGCCGACGACCTCGCCGATGCGCACGAACTGGCCGGGCTTGACCAGAATTTTCGACAGGTGGCCGTAGCGGGTGGCAAGGCCGTTGCCGTGGTCGATCTCCACCATGTTGCCGTAGCCGCCGTCCCAGCCGGCGATCGTCACCTTGCCGGTTGCGGTGGCGCGCGCCGGTTCGCCGATCTCGCCGCGCAGATCGACGCCGGTGTGCATCGCCGGGCGGCCGAGGAACGGATCGAGGCGCACGCCAAACGGCGAGCTCATGTCGATGTCGCCGGGCACCGGCTTGCGCACCGGCACGCCGTTGAGCAGTTGCGTGTATTGCTCGAACTGCGCGTGCGCGAGATTGACGCGGTAGAGCTCGTGATCGAATTCGCTCGCGCCTTTCTTCGGCGGCTTCACCGGCACGAAGGGGCCGCCTTCGGCGAAGGCTGGGCGCTTGAGGCGGGCAAGGCCGAGCTCGTCGAGCACGCCGCGCAGGCGCTGCGTCCTGCCGTCGAAGGTCTGCTGGAGATCGGCAAGCGTTGTATCCTGCGTCTGTTCGACGCGGTCGAGCGAAGCGGAGACGCGCTTGAGCACGCCATTGAGGCCGACGTCTTCGGGCCGCACCGCGTGGTCCGGTCGGAGTTCGAGAAGAGTCATGGCGGCCGATCGAAGGTTTCATCTGCTCGAGCGCGGACGACTTGCGCGAACGGATCGAGCCGGTGACGAGGCCGTCATTGCTCAACGTATTGGTGCGCTGCTCGAGTGCGGCCTGTCGTTGCAGCAGTGTGTTGAGTTTCTGCTCGAACTGCTCCTGGTCGAGCAGTTGGCGGCTGGTGATGCGGTCGACCTGCGCGCGCAACTCGGCGATGCGGTCTTCGTAGGCGAATTGCATCTGCGCCTGGCGGGAGACGAGGCGGGTGAGCACGTCGTCGTGGAAGGCGAAATAGGTTCCGGTCATGATCGACCAGATGCCCATGATCACCAGCGTGCCGACCACGATCCAGAACAGCACGGGACCGATGCGCACCTGGCGGCCGCCATGCACCAGCATGTAGTCGCCGGCCGAGCGATGGACGTGGCGCGAGACAGCGGCGGCCGAACGGGTCCGGGAGGCGGGGCGCGAGGAGTAACCGGCGGATTGCGCGTACGAAGAGGACGAATGCGACATCGACTAATCCCGCGCCGGCATGAAGCCGGGCGACGCCGGTACCAGCAGGGTCGATATCAGCCGGTTATGGTTAAAAAAGCGCAAACCGCCCGAATCGGTGTCCGGTTACAGCCTGTCGTTACAAGGACTTGTCACAGGTCCTTGGCCGCAGCCAGGACCTCTTCGGCATGGCCGTCGACGCGCACATTTGGCCAGATGCGGGCGATCCGGCCCTGGCCATCGATCAGAAAAGTCTTGCGGATGACGCCCATGAATTTGCGTCCGTACATCGATTTTTCGCCCCAGGCCCCATAGGCTGCGAGCATCTGCTTCGTCTCGTCGGAGGCGAGCGGTATTGCGAGCTTGTGCTTGGCCTTGAACTTGTCCTGCGCCGCGACCGGGTCGGCGGATACGCCAAGGATGTCGGTTCCCGCCTTGGCGAAGGCCGCGCGCAGCTTGGAGAAGGCAATCGCCTCCTTGGTGCAGCCTGGCGTATCGGCCTTGGGGTAGAAATAGAGAACGAGGTTGCGGCCCTTGAAATCTTTCAACGAGACGCTCTCGCCGCCGTCGCGCACAAGCGTGAAGGCGGGCGCCTTGGACCCCGCGGCAAGCTCTTGTGTCACAATGCCTTCCTTTCGTCGCTTTCAACGGCTCTATGTGCCGATTGCCATGTGCGTCGGGCGGGCGCAACCGGACTGCACGACTTTTATATCCCAGGGTCGCTTCAGGCGGCAGCTGTCCGCCGGCGTGCGGTCGAACCATTGCTGATGGCGGCCAGTAGGGCATGACGGGCAAAGATACGACACACGGCCACAGCGAGCATCCCGCCGCGGGCAAGCGCCGGGCGCCGCATCACGGCTCACACCACGCCCATCATCCGCATCATCGTACGCCGCGCGCGCTGAAGCAGCGCGCCGCTATTGCGTTGCTCGGTCCCGGCCGCCGGCAGTGGGGACACCTGCAACGGGAGCTGGTGCGCTTTGCCCGCCGTCCGCTGGTGCGGCAGATTTTCTGGGGCACGACGCTCGGCTTTGCTCTGATCGTGACCGCAACGGTGCTGTTGTGGTGGCGGCTCTCCAGCGGGCCGATCGAGATCCCGCTGGTGACGCCGTGGCTCAAGGCGGCGATCGAGGACAATTTCGGCGGCACGCGCACCGTTTCGGTCGGCGGCACGCAGATCGAGCGCGACGAGCAGGGCCGCACCTCGCTGCGCATCACCGACATCGTGGTGCGCGACGCCGACGGCACAGTGGTGGCGAGCGCGCCGAAAGCCGAAGTCGGCATTTCAGGCAC
This sequence comes from uncultured Alphaproteobacteria bacterium, assembly GCA_963822035.1. GTDB lineage: Bacteria > Pseudomonadota > Alphaproteobacteria > Rhizobiales > Xanthobacteraceae > Pseudolabrys. The sequence goes on from CAWGGC010000005.1 coordinate 1,037,810, forward strand.
GCAGCCTCCTGACCGGCAAGATCCGCGCGCAGAGTCTCAATCTGGTCGGCGCCGAGATGGCGGTGCGCATCGAGAAAGACGGCACGGTCACGGTGTTCGCCGGCGCCGACAAGCGGCCGTTGGCGAGCGCCTCGCCGCCGGCGCAGGCGGCGGCCGCTGCGAAAAAGGCGCCGCCGGCGCTACGCGGCGCTGCGGATATTGCCGGTGCGCTCGCCTGGCTCGACGAACTCAGCGCCAGTGGCCTCGACGGCTACGATCTGCGCGAGCTCGGTCTCAAGGACGGCAACCTCACGGTCGACGACCGCCGCAACGGCAAGCATTGGAGCTTCAGCCACATCAACGTCAGCCTGCAGCGGCCCCGGCAGGGCGGCGTCGTGTTCCGCGTCGCTTCCGACAATCCGGATCGCCGCTGGGTGTTGAGCGCCGCCATGCGGCCGTTGAGCGACGGCATGCGCGCGCTCGGCCTCGAGGCGCGCAAAGTATCGACGCGGGATCTGGCGCTGGCGTTGCGGCTCGACCTGGGCGGCTTCGAAAGCGACCTGCCGTTGTCGGCGAGCGTACGCGCCGAGGTGGCGCCGGACGGCACGCCGCAGGTGCTGCAGGGGCAATTGCTGGTCGATGCCGGCGACATCGTCGACCGCAACAAGTCCGGCCTCGACATACACATCGACCGCGCCGAGTTTCATTTCAACTGGGACCAGCAGCATCACGTGCTGCTGGTGCCATTCCAGGTGCATTCGGGCAACAACCAGTTCACGCTGCGCGCGATGCTCGAGCCGCCACAGGATCAAAGCGGCGTCTGGCTGGTCAACATCGGCCGCGAAGAATCCGTGATCGATCCGGTGATCCTCGGCCCCTCCGGCGACGACGAGGCCTTCGCCCTCAACCGCGCGCTGGCGCGGGTGCGCATCGACACGGTGCGCAAGCACATCGATCTCGAGCAGGGCGACTTCGGCCGCGTCGATACCCGCCCGACGCACAATGTCGCGCTCGCCGTCACCGGCAGCTTCGATTTTTCCGGCGAGCCGCGTCTTGCCTTCGGCGTTGCCGGCACGCGCATGCCGCTCTCGGTGCTGAAGCGGATCTGGCCGGTGTTTGCGGCTTTCGACGTGCGGCAATGGGTCGAGGATCATTTCTCCGGCGGCATGGTCGAGCACCTGGTGGTGGCCGGCAACGCCCCGCTTGCCGAATTTCTCGCCGGCGGCCCGCCGATGCCGGAGGAGGGACTGTCGATCGACCTGGAGACGAGCGGCACCACGCTGCAGCCGGTTGCCACGCTGCCGCCGATCCGCGACGCCGATCTGACCGTGCACGTCACCGGCGCCAACGCCAACGTTAATCTCGGCCGCGGCACCGTGGTGGTGTCGTCCGGCCGCAAGCTGAGCGTCACCGGCGGCGTGTTCGAGATTCCCGACACGCACCAGAAGCCGCAGGCGCCGGCGCAGGCGACCTTCCGCGTCGACGGCACCGTGCCGGCGGTGGCGGAGCTTCTGTCGAGCGACGCGCTGCGCGGCAATGCCGGTCTGTCGCTCGATCCCGGCACCAGCCGCGGCACCGTCACCGCGCAAGTCGCGGTCAATCTCATCGTCGGCAAGGACGTGCCGAAGAATTCGGCCCGTTACACGATCAATGCCGACCTCACCAATTTCGCCGCCGACAAGCTGCTGGTCGGGCAAAAACTCGAGGCGGCTCTGCTGCACGTGACGGCGACGCGCGACGGCTACGAGGCCAAGGGCGACGTCAAGATCAACGGCGTGTCCGGCAGTCTCGATTTCCGCAAGAATGCCAGCGATGCCGACGGCGCGCTGCGCTTCCAGGCCAATCTCGACGAAGCGGCGCGCGCGCGGCTCGGCCTTGATCTTGGCCCCGCGGTGAGCGGCGCGATACCGCTCGTCGTCACCGGCCGTGCCGGCGGCGATGCAACCGACAACAAGCTCAATGTCGATGCCGATTTGACGCCGGCCAAGATCGACAATCTCTTGCCCGGCTGGGTCAAGCCCGCCGGCAAGCCGGCGCACGCGACCTACACGCTGGTTGAGACCGCCAAGACCACGCGTCTCGACGACCTCACCATCGACGGCTCCGGCGCCAATGTGAAAGGCTCGGTCGAGTTCGACGCCGCCAAGGACATCGTCGCCGTCAATTTCCCGACTTTCGGTTTCGCCGACGGCGACAAGGCGACGCTCAAGGCCGACCGCAGCAGCGACGGCATGCTGCACGTAACCATGCGCGGCGACATTTTCGACGGCGGCAGCTTCGTCAAGTCGATGCTGGCCGGAGCCGAGCCGCAGAAGTCGCGGCACAAGCCGGTCGACCTCGATGTCGACGTCAAGCTCGGCACCGTGATCGGCCGCAACGGCGAGACCTTGCGCGGGCTCGACCTGAAAATGTCGCGGCGGGCCGGGCGCATCCGCACCTTCCTGATGAGCGGCAAGATCGGCAGCGATTCACCGCTCAACGGCGACTTGCGGCTGCGCGCCCGCGACGGCCACCAGGTCATCTATTTCGAGACCGACGATGCCGGCGCGCTGTTCCGCTTCACCGACATGTATCCGCGCATGCAGGGCGGGCAGATGTGGGTGGCGATGGACCCGCCGTCGCAGGATCCGGCGCCGCAGCAGGGCACGCTGCAGATCCGCAATTTCATGGTGCGCGGCGAGCCGGGGCTCGAGCGCGTGGTCGGCAATGCGCCGAACCAGCCGCTGGGCGGCGGCGTGCAATTCACCGAACTGAGCTGCCAGTTCACCAAGATTCCCGGCCGCATGGCGGTTCATGACGGCGTGATACGCGGGCCGGCGGTCGGTGCCACCATGGAAGGGCAGATCGATTACGTCCGCGACGACGTGCACCTGCAAGGCACCTTCGTGCCGTTCTACGGTCTCAATAATTTGTTCGGGCAACTGCCGCTCCTCGGGCCGTTCTTCGGCGGCAACAAGGAGGGGCTGATCGGCATCAACTACGATGCGGTCGGCCCGCCGAACGCGCCGCGCATCACCGTCAATCCGGGCAGCGTGATCGCGCCCGGCCTGCTGCGCAAGTTCTTCCCGTCGCCGGGCACGCTCGACCGCAATTTCATGCCGCCGTCGCGGTGACGTGCCGAGAAAATTACACCGGCTTGATCAGCACGTGCTTCTTTCTGCCGAGCGAAAGCTTGATGACGCCTTCGGGCGTCAAGTTCTGCCGGTGTAGATCATTTTCTCGTCGGTCACCGTAGCGTCGTTGACCTTGAGACCGCCAGCCTTGATCTGACGGCGCGCTTCGCCGTTCGAGGCAACGAGATGTGCCAGCACGCAAAGGCGATCCAGTACGCCGAGCCCGTTCTCAAGATCGATTGCGCGGAACTCGAGCGGTCGGCAAGTGCCGCATCGAGTGTGCCTTCCTCGAAGGTCTTGCGCGCGGTGCCGGCGGCGTGCTTCGGCGGCGTCGCGGCCATGCACGAGCGCGGTTGCTTCCGTCGCCAGCACCTTCTTCGCCTCGTTGATCTCCTCGCCTTTGAGCGCCGCGAGCTTGGCGATTTCGTCGAGCGGCAGGATGGTGAACAGCTTGAGGAAGCGCGCGACGTCGCCGTCCTCGGTGTTGCGCCAGTATTGCCAGTAGTCATAGGGCGAAACCAGATCGGCGTTGAGCCACACCGCGCCGGCCGCGGTCTTGCCCATCTTGGCGCCCGACGACGTGGTGATCAGCGGCGAGGTCAGCGCGAACAACTGCGCGTTCGTCATGCGGCGGCCGAGATCGATGCCGTTGACGATATTGCCCCACTGGTCGGAGCCGCCCATTTGCAAGATACATTCATGCCGCTTGTTGAGCTCGACGAAATCGTAGGCCTGCAGCACCATGTAGTTGAATTCGAGGAACGACAGTTCCTGCTGGCGGTCGAGCCGCATCTTCACCGAATTGAACGACGAGCATGCGGTTGACCGAGAAGTGCCGGCCGACGTCGCGCAGGAAGTCGATGTAGTTGAGCGTGTTCAGCCAGTCGGCATTGTTGGCCATGATCGCCTTGCCGCCGTCGCTGTCGAATTTCAGGAACTTCGAGAAGATGGCGCGGATGCCCTTGAGATTTTCGTTGATCTGCGCGTCGGTCAGGATGCGCCGGCTTTCGTCCTTGCCGGAGGGGTCGCCGACGCGCGTGGTGCCGCCGCCCATCAGCGCGATCGGCCGATTGCCGGTCTGCTGCATCCAGTACAGCATCATGATCGGCAGCAGCGAGCCGACGTGCAGCGAGGCCGCGGTGCAATCGAAATCCGATATAGGCCGGTAATCGGCCCCGGCTTTCGCCAGCGCATCCAGCGCATCGGGCTCCGAGACCTGATGGATGAAACCGCGCTCGGCAAGAATATTAAGGAAATCGGATTTATAGGCGCTCATTGCGCGGCGCGGCTTGTCGCATTGCTTTCGGCGGGTGGTGTATCAGGTCCGGCGTTGGATCAACAAAAGGGGCCAAAGAGTTGCGGGTGGGGGCGATCAAGGCGATCGGGTTGATGAGCGGCACCTCGCTCGACGGCGTCGACGTGGCGTTGATCGAGACCGACGGCAACGCGATCGCCGCGTTCGGGCCGACCGGCTACCGGCCCTATAGCGACGCCGAGCGGGCTCTGCTGCGGCAGGCGCTCGCCGAAGGCGTGGCGTTACCGACCGCTGGGCGCGGCCGGGGGTGCTGGCCGAGGCGGACAGGTTCGTCACCGACGTGCACGCCGAGACGGTCGAAGACTTCCTCGCGGCCGAGCACATCGACAAGTCGCGAAGTCGCCATTGTCGGTTTCCACGGCCAGACCGTGATCCTGCAAGCCGGCGGCCCGGCTGACCGTGCAGATCGGCGATGGCCGGCGCTGGCCAAGCGCCTCGGCATGCCCGTGGCCTATGACTTCCGCGCCGCCGATGTGGCTGCCGGCGGGCAGGGCGCGCCGCTGGTGCCGGTGTTCCATCAGGCGCTGGCGCGGGACCTTGCCCGGCCGCATCCGATGGCGGTGCTCAATCTCGGCGGCGTCGCCAATGTCACCTTTGTCGACGGCGGCGATCCGGTCGCCTGCGACACCGGTCCGGGCAATGCGCTGATCGACGACTTCATGCGCGCGCGCACCGGCGCGCCTTACGACAACCACGGCGACGCGGCGGCGGACCGGCAAGGCGGACTTTCAGTTCATCGCCAACGTGCTCGACGATCCGTTCTTCGATCTCGAGCCGCCGAAGTCGCTCGACCGCAATGCATTTGCTTTCGCCAATATCGGCCTGCCGGATTATTCGGTGGCCGACGGCGCGGCGACCCTTGTCGGCGCTGACGGTCGAGGCGGTCGGCCGCATGGTGCCGCATCTGCCGGCGGCGCCGAAAGCCTGGATCGTCGCCGGCGGCGGCGCCCGCAATCGGACGCTGATGAAGATGCTGGCGGCAGAGCTCGCGCCGGCAAGCGTGGAGACCGCGGACGAGGCCGGCTGGTCGGCCGATGCGCTCGAGGCGCAGGCCTTCGCCTATCTCGCCGTGCGCACGCTCAACGATCTGCCGATCACGTTCCCGAACGACAACCGGTGTCCGTTCGCCGCTTCCCGGCGGCGTGGTCGCGAGGCCTTGAGCGTCTTAAGCGTCCTGGGCGCCTTGGGCTTGGCCTTCTTCTTCAGAAAGGCGGCGCAAAGCGAGGCGTCGAACAGCCGATAGCTGTTGGTGATCTCTTTGCCCTTGCGGATGTCGCGGGACGGCGACGATGTGGCCGCGCGCCCAATGCGTATTGGCGATCGTCGGCGTGGTTGATGTGGTGGTCGTGGTCGATGGTGAGCAGGAACTCGCCGTCGACCCGGTAGCCGTAGCGGGCCGATATAGTCGCGCGCCGGCTTGGGCAGCTTGGCGAATTCCTGCGGCGAATAGGCGCGGTCGAAGTTTTCGACAAAGCGCCAGACCTTGGTGCCCTTGCGGACGAATTCAGCCGGCAAAGACGCCGAGCCCGTGAATGGGGCTGCGGTCGAGATAGGTTTTGACAAGAAGCATTGGTCCTGAGGCCGAAACCGCGAATCGCAAGCCAATAGGCTAGCGGATTCCCACCGCCGCTGAAGACGGCGGGAGCCTCAGGCGTCAACGGCGTTGTTGATAATTACGCCGCCGCGGTCGGCTTGCGCGTGTTCTTCAGGCGCTTGTCGAGATAGGCGCCGACGGAGGTGAGCAGCGGCTCGACCTTGCCGTCGAAGAAGTGGTTGGCGCCAGGGACCACCTTCTGCTCGATGACGATGCCCTTCTGCGTCTTCAGCTTGTCGACCAGGGTGGTGACGTCCTTCTGCGGCACGACGGCATCCTTGTCGCCGTGGATGATCAGGCCGGACGACGGGCAGGGGGCGAGGAAGGAGAAGTCGTAAAGGTTGGCCGGCGGGCAGATCGAGATGAAGCCCTCGATCTCCGGACGGCGCATCAGGAGCTGCATGCCGATCCAGGCGCCGAACGAGAAGCCGGCGATCCAGCAGCTCTTGGCCTCCGGGTTGATGGTCTGGGCCCAGTCGAGCGCGGAGGCAGCATCGGACAGTTCGCCGGTGCCGTGGTCGAACGAGCCCTGCGATCGGCCGACGCCGCGGAAGTTGAAGCGCAGCGCCGAGAAGCCGCGATGCACAAAGGCATAGTAGAGCTGGTAGATGATCGGGTGGTTCATCGTGCCGCCGAACTGCGGGTGCGGGTGCAGGATGATGGCGATCGGCGCATTCTTCTGCCGCGCCGGGTGGTAGCGGCCCTCGATGCGGCCGGCCGGGCCCGTGAAGATGACTTCAGGCATCGCTTCGTCCTCAGACATCCAAGCCAACGGCAAAACGGGACCGATTTTGCGGCCCGGAACGCTAGTTTAGAATTATTCTAATTATATCGATTTCCGCTGTTCATAGCCGCGACGCGAGCTATAAGAGGCCCCAGAAACCGATCCGACCCAAGTGAATGCGGGCTTCTAGCACGAGCGGTAGGGCAAAAAGCAAGCTTTTTCGCGGGTCTGCGGAACACCGGTAATTCGATACTGGCAAAGCATGGCCGAACGGCTCTATTTCGACTGGAATGCGACCGCCCCGCTGCGCGCCGGAGGCCTTTGCCGCCATGGGCGCCGCCGTGGCGCTGCACCGGCAATGCCTCCTCGGTGCACGCCGAGGGGCGCGCCGCCCGCGCCCGGATCGAAGCAGGCCCGGAGCGAGGTTGCGGCCCTGGTAGGCGCGGAAGCGAAGGACGTCACCTTCACCTCCGGCGCCACCGAAGCCAACGTCACTGGCGCTGACGCCGGCGATCGAGGTCGATAGCCGCAAGGAACAGCGCGACCGGCTATTCGTCTCGGCGATCGAGCACCCGTCGGTGCTGTGCGGCGGGCGTTTTGCCGCTGGATCAGCGTCGAGCAGTTGCCGGTGACCCGCGATGGCGTTGTCGATCTTGTCGAATTGCGCCGGCGCATCGCCAGGGCAGAGCGGCCCTTGGTGTCGGTGATGCTTGCCAACAATGAAACCGGGGTGATCCAGCCGATTGCCGAGGTTGCCGAAATCGTGCACGCCGCCAACGGCATCCTTCATGTCGACGCGGTGCAGGCGCCCGGCCGCATCGCCTGCCGTATCGACGATCTTGGCGCCGACCTGATGACGCTCTCGTCGCACAAGATCGGCGGTCCGCAAGGCGCCGGCGCGCTGATCCGCCGCGGTGACATCCAGTTCGAGCCGCTCATCAAGGGCGGCGGCCAGGAGCGCGGGCTTGCGCGGCGGCACCGAGAACGTCGCCGCTATCGCCGGCTTCGGCGCCGCCGCCGCCGCCGCATCCGCCACGATGGAGGTGGAAGCCACACGCATGGCCGCCTTGCGCGACCGGCTTGAGGCGGGACTTAAGGCGGCCACGCCCGAGGCTGTGATTTTCGGTGAAGCGAGCGCGCGATTGCCGAATACGACATTGTTCGCGGTTTCCGGCATCAAGGCGGAGACCGCGCTAATCGCCTTCGATCTCAACGGCATAGCGGTGTCGTCGGGTGCCGCTTGTTCATCCGGCAAGGTGCAGGCCTCGCACGTGCTGGCGGCGATGGGCGTGGAACCCACGCTTGCCCGCGGCGCGGTTCGCGTCAGTCTCGGCCGCAGCACCAGCGAAGCCGACATCGAACGGTTCCTCGGAACTTGGATTATGCTGTCGGCGTCATTACTTAAGGAGAGACGCGGGATCGCCGCTTAAAGCGCGGCGGCCGCACCAACCGACCACCCACATGGGATAGCCGAAGCCAAGCAGCGCTCAGCACCATAACCGACAATCCAACCCGCGGTCCTTGAAACCGTAGTGGAGAAGAAGATGCCGGCCGTACAAGAGACCGTCGAGCAGGTCAGACGCATCGACGTTGACCAATATAAATACGGGTTCGTCACCGATATCGAATCCGACAAGGCCCCCAAGGGTCTTTCCGAAGATACCGTCCGTTTCATCTCGGCCAAGAAGAACGAGCCGGAGTGGATGCTGGCCTGGCGGCTCGAGGCCTATCGCCGCTGGCTGACCATGCGCGAGCCGACCTGGGCGCGCGTCGACTATCCCAAGATCGACTATCAGGACGCCTATTATTATTCGGCGCCGAAGCAGTTTGTTGCGCCGAAGTCGCTGGCCGACGTCGATCCGGAAATTCTCAAGACCTATGAGAAGCTCGGCATTCCGCTCAAGGAGCAGGAGATCCTCGCCGGCGTGCGCAAGCAAAGCGAGCCGTCGCAGCTCGATGACGAGACGACCGGCGGCCAGTTCGGCTCGGGGCGCGTCGCGGTCGATGCCGTGTTCGATTCGGTTTCGGTTGCCACCACCTTCAAGGACGAGCTGAAGAAGGCCGGCGTGATCTTCATGCCGATGTCGGAAGCGATCCGCGAGCATCCCGATCTGGTGAAGAAGTATCTCGGCTCGGTGGTGCCGACCTCGGACAATTTCTTCGCCACGCTCAATTCGGCGGTGTTCTCCGACGGCTCCTTCGTTTACGTGCCGGAAGGCGTGCGCTGCCCGATGGAGTTGTCGACCTATTTCCGCATCAACGAAGCGCAACACCGGCCAGTTCGAGCGCACGCTCATCATCGCCGACAAGGGCGCCTACGTTTCCTATCTCGAAGGCTGCACCGCGCCGATGCGCGACGAGAACCAGTTGCACGCCGCGGTGGTCGAGCTCATCGCGCTCGACGACGCCGAGATCAAATACTCGACGGTGCAGAACTGGTATCCGGGCGACGCCGAGGGCAAGGGTGGCATCTTCAACTTCGTCACCAAGCGCGGCGATTGCCGCGGCGCGCGTTCCAAGATTTCCTGGACGCAGGTCGAGACCGGCTCGGCGATTACCTGGAAATATCCGAGCTGCATCCTGCGCGGCGATCATTCTCGCGGTGAATTTTATTCGATCGCGATCTCCAACGGCCGCCAGCAGGTCGATAGCGGCACCAAGATGCTGCATCTCGGCAAGAACACCACGAGCCGCATCATCTCCAAGGGCATCGCCGCCGGCAAATCCAACAACACCTATCGCGGCCTCGTCACCGCGCACCGCAAGGCGACCAACGCGCGCAACTTCACCAATTGCAACTCGCTGCTGATCGGCCACGACTGCGGCGCGCACACCGTGCCCTATATCGAGGCGAAGAATTCCTCCGCCGTGTTCGAGCACGAGGCCACCACTTCGAAGATTTCCGAGGACATGCTGTTCTATTGCCGGAGCCGCGGCATGTCGGCGGAGGAGGCGACCGCGCTCGTCGTCAACGGCTTCGTCAAGGATGTGCTGCAGCAGCTGCCGATGGAATTCGCCGTCGAGGCGCAGAAGCTGATCTCGATCTCGCTGGAAGGAAGCGTTGGATAATGTCGTTGCTCGAAGTCAAAAATTTGCATGTCGAGGTCGAGGGCAAGCAGATCCTCAATGGCCTGAACCTGACCATCGAGAAGGGGCAGGTGGCGGCGATCATGGGGCCGAACGGCTCCGGCAAGTCGACGCTCGCCTATGTGCTCGCCGGCAAGGACAACTATGTCGTGACCGAGGGCGAGGTGCTGCTCGACGGCGAGAGCATTCTCGGCATGGCGCCCGACGAGCGCGCGGCCAAGGGCCTGTTCCTCGCCTTCCAGTATCCGGTCGAGGTGCCGGGCGTCGCCACCATGACGTTCCTGCGCACCGCGCTCAACGCGCAGCGCAAAGCGCGCGGCGAGAGCGAGGTGTCGACGCCGGAGTTCATCAAGCTGGTGCGCGAGACCTCCGGCAAGCTCGGTATCGACCAGGAGATGCTGCGCCGCGCCGTCAATGTCGGCTTTTCCGGCGGCGAGAAGAAGCGCAACGAGATCCTGCAGATGGCGATGTTGCGGCCGCGCGCTCGCGGTGCTCGACGAGACCGATTCCGGCCTCGACATCGACGCGCTCAAGATCGTCTCGGACGGCGTCAACGCCCTGCGCTCGCCGGAGCGCTCGATGATCGTCATCACCCACTACCAGCGGCTGCTCGACTACATCGTGCCGGACGTCGTGCATGTGATGGCCAAAGGCAAAGTCGTGAAAACCGGCGGCAAGGAGCTCGCGCTTGAGCTCGAGGCCAAGGGCTATGCGCAATTTGCCGGAGAGGCGGCCTGAGTGATGAGCGCCGAGGTGCGCGCCATCAAGACGCCGGCCGAGCAGGCGTTCAGCGCCGCTTACGAGGCGGCGCGCGGCTCGCTGCCCGGCAAGGCGCGTTGCGGCGCTGCGCGAGGATGCCTTCCGCAGATTCGAGGCGGGCGGGCTGCCGCACCGGCGCGTCGAGGAATGGAAATACACCGATCTGCGCGCACTGATGCGCGAATCTCTGCCGCTGGCGGCACCGCCGGATGCGGCGGCGAAGGCGCGGGCAAAGGATGCCGGCAAGCTGCTGGGCGGCGTCGACTGCCGGCGGCTGGTGTTTGTCGATGGCGCTTTCGTGCCGGAGCTGTCGGATCTGACGCCGGAGGCGGGGCTTTCCGTCGGTTCAATGGCCGAGGCGCCTGGCCAAGAGCGATGCGCTGTGCCGCCCATGTCGGCCGGACTTTCGAGACCGACGATGCGGCGGTTGCGCTCAACACCGCGCTGATGGGTGATGGCGCGGTGATCCGCATCGCCGCCGGCGCCGCCCTCAAACGGCCGATCAATCTGGTCTTTGCGACCGGCAGCGAAAAGCCCAGCTCTGCTTTCGTGCGCTCGCTGGTCGTGTTGGAGAAGGGCGCCAAGGCCACCATCGTCGAGAGCCATGAGAGCGGCGAGGCGCAGGTCAATGCGGCGCTTGAACTGGTGGTCGGCGATGAGGCGCAAGTCGACTACATCAAGATCGACGCAGACGCGCGGCCTGCATGTCGGCGACGCTGCTCGCCGCGGTCGGCGCGCGCGCGCAATTCAACAGTTTCGCCTTCACCGCCGACGCTCAACTCGTGCGCAACCAGGTCTTCATCCGTTTTGCCGGCGAAGGCACCAAGGCCGGCATTCGCGGCGTCAGCCTGCTGCGCGGCAAGGACCACGTCGACACCACGCTGCTGATCGAACATGCCGCCGGCCATTGCGAGAGCCGCGAACAGTTCAAGGCGGTGCTGGACGGCCAGAGCGCAAGGCGTGTTCCAGGGCAAGATCGTGGTTAAGCAGCATGCGCAGAAGACCGACGCCAAGATGATGACGCGGGCGCTGCTGCTCTCCGATGAAGCCGAAGCCGACAACAAGCCGGAGCTCGAGATCTTTGCCGACGATGTGGTTTGCGGCCACGGCGCGACGGCCGGCGCGCTCGATCCGGGCCTTAAATTCTATCTGATGTCGCGCGGCATCCACGAGAAGGAAGCCGAGGCACTGTTGATCCAGGCCTTCATCGGCGAGACGCTCGAGGAGATCGCGCATGACGGCATTCGCGAGGCGCTGATGATTGCGGCGCCTGAAGTGGCTGGGGGCGCGGCAGTTGAACATGCACCGGCGGTCAGCAACGGTTCCTACGACGTCGCCAAGATCCGGGCCGATTTCCCGGCGCTGGCGATGCAGGTTTACGGCAAGCCGCTGGTCTATCTCGACAACGCCGCCTCGGCGCAGAAGCCGAAGCAGGTGCTCGACCGGATTACAAAAGGCCTATACCGAGCAATACGCCAATGTGCATCGCGGCCTGCACTATCTCGCGAACGAGGCGACCGAAGCCTACGAAGGCGCGCGCGAAACGGTGCGTGCGCTTCTTCAATGCCGAGCGCAAGGAAGAAATCATCTTCACCCGCAATGCGACCGAGGCGATCAACCTCGTCGCCTATACGCTTTGGGCGCGAGCGCATCAAGCCGGGCGACGAGATCGTGCTCTCGATCATGGAGCACCACTCCAACATCGTGCCGTGGCATTTTCTTCGCGAGCGGCAGGGCGCGGTCATCAAGTGGGCGCCGATCGACGAGGAGGGCAATTTTCTCCTCGACGAATTCGAGAAGCTGCTTGGCCCGCGCACCAAGATGGTGGCGATCACGCAGATGTCGAACGCGCTCGGCACCGTCGTGCCGGTCAAGGAGGTCGTGAGGCTTGCGCATGCGCGCGGCATTCCGGTGCTGGTCGACGGCGCGCAGGGCGCGGTGCATATGGATGTCGACGTGCGCGACCTCGATTGCGATTTCTACGTCTTCACCGGCCACAAGCTGTACGGGCCGACCGGCATCGGCGCGCTCTACGGCAAATACGAGCATCTTGCGGCCATGCCGCCGTTCAACGGCGGCGGCGAGATGATCCGCGAGGTGATCGAAGACCGCATCACCTATGGCGAGCCGCCCTACAAGTTCGAGGCGGGCACGCCGGCGATCGTGCAGGCGATCGGGCTTGGCGCCGCGATCGACTACGTCAATTCGGTCGGCAAGGCGCGCATCCGCGCGCACGAGAGGCGCTTGGTCAAATACGCCCACGAGCGGCTCGGCCAGATCAACTCGCTGCGCATCATCGGCAAGGCGCCGGACAAGGGGCCGATCGTTTCGTTCGAGATGAAGGGCGCACATCCGCACGATGTCGCGACCATCATCGACCGTGCGGGCGTTGCGGTGCGCGCCGGCACCCATTGCGTGATGCCGCTGCTGGCGCGCTATGGCCTGACCGCCACCTGCCGCGCCTCGTTTGCCATGTATAATACCAAGGACGAGGTGGACGCGCTTGCCGCCTCGCTCGTCAAGGCGCAGGAATTTTTCGCATGACCGACGACACGCCGAAGACCGAGACCGCGCCGGTGGCCGAGAAGCCGCCGGAAAATGCCGCCGATCAGCCGCTCCGCGGCGCTGCCGCCGGACGAACTCAACCGGCTGACCGACGATATCGTCGCCGGCGCTCAAGACCGTCTACGACCCGGAAATTCCGGCCGACATCTACGAGCTCGGCCTGATCTACAAGATCGACATCGGCGACGACCGCGCGGTGAAGATCGACATGTCGCTGACCTCGCCGAATTGCCCGTCGGCGCAGGAATTGCCGATCATGGTGGAAAACGCGGTCGTCGAGCGTGCCGGGCGTCAAGGAAACCAAGGTGGAGGTGGTGTGGGATCCGCCGTGGGACCCGAGCCGCATGTCGGACGAGGCGCGGCTGGTGCTCAATATGTGGTGAGTTTCATTTTTGGTAACTGAAGCACTAGATAAAGGACGGCAACGGAAGGACTGACCATGGCTACTGCACGACCCCGACCCCAGGTGATGCGGCTGACGGACGCCGCGGCGCATGCGCATCAAGGATGTGATGGCGCGGGCCGACAAAGCCGGTCGCCGGCGTGCGCGTCGGCGTCAAGAACGGCGGCTGCGCCGGCATGGAATACACCATGGAATATGCCGAGGATGTCAAGCCGACCGACGAGGTGGTCGAGGACAAGGGCGTCAAGATCCTGGTCGATCCCAAGGCCGTGCTGTTCCTGCTCGGCACCGAGATGGACTACAAGACCGAAAAGCTCGTCGGCGCAGTTCATCTTCAACAACCCGAACCAGACGGGCGCCTGCGGCTGCGGCGAGTCGGTGCAGCTGACGCCGGCGAAAAGCGCGGAGTAGACCGCACATCAAGGCCTAATCCCCGTCATCCTGAGGAGCGAGCGCGAAGCGCGAGCCTCGAAGGATGACGTCGTGGGGGCCGTACATCCTTCGAGGGCCGGCGCGCCGGCCACCTCGAGGATGGACGGGTCAAGCTCTATGCTGACGGCTTACGCCACTTGCGCCGCAGGCGTCGCCGAGACTTCCGGGTCGGTTTCGCACATCACGCGGTTGCGGCCATGGCGCTTGGCGGCATAGAGGCAGGCGTCGGCGCGCTCGATGAGGGACTGCGCGGTGTCGCTCTTGTGCAGCGTGGCGACGCCGATCGAGATGGTTATGCGGCCGAGATGCTCGCCGGTCGAGCGCTTCATCAGTTCCTTGGTCATCACCGCGCGGCGGATGTGGTCGGCAACCGTGATGGCCGAGCGCAGCACCGTGTTCGGCAGAATGATGGCGAATTCCTCGCCGCCGTAGCGCGCCGCGGTGTCCTGGCCCTTGACGTTCTGCTTCACCGACATGGCCACCAGGCGCAGCACCTGGTCGCCGGTCAGGTGGCCGAAGATTGTCGTTGAACTTCTTGAAATGGTCGATGTCGGTCATCATCAGCGACAGCGGCTCGTTCTTGGCGTTGGCCTCGGCGATGGCCTTTTCCAGCGTGGTGTCGAAGAATTTGCGGTTGGCGAGCTGGGTCAGCGGATCGGTCAGGCTTTCGGTGCGCACCGCCTCGAGGTTTTCCTGCAGCTCGTTGATTTCCTGCTTGGAGGCGTTGAGGCGCTCCTCCAGCTTCTGGTTGGAGACCTCCATCTCCTTGGCGGTTTGCACCAGGCTCTCGACGATGGCGCGCAGGCCTTCGCGGTCCTTGGAATGGCCGAGCTTCTCGGTCATGCCGGCGAGGCTCTCGGTATAGCTGATTGGCGGAGCCGGCGGCGGCGTCGATCATCGCCATGACCTGCTCGATCTCGCCCATCACCTGGCTGCCGACTTTGTCGATGCTTGTCGGACAGCCGCGTCGGCGAAAGATAGGTATCGTAGAGATTTTCGAGCTCGGCATCGGTCAGCGTGCCGCTCTGCTTGAGCGTCTCGTTGATCTTCTGGTTGAGCGAGGGGTGATAGCCGGTCGCGTAGGCGTACCAGATCTCGTAATTGCGCGGGGCTGGCGTCCTGGCCCAGCGCCTTGATCTG
Organism: uncultured Alphaproteobacteria bacterium; assembly: GCA_963822035.1. Taxonomy (GTDB): domain Bacteria; phylum Pseudomonadota; class Alphaproteobacteria; order Rhizobiales; family Xanthobacteraceae; genus Pseudolabrys. The sequence goes on from CAWGGC010000005.1 coordinate 1,052,921, forward strand.
GCCGAGCGCGATATCCGCGAACGCCATCGTGCGTTCATGCTCGTCGGCATGCCCGGTCATCGCTTGACCCCCAATCGCAGGCGTTCTGCCTGGGAAAAACCGCCAAGCGCGGCCGAATGGCCACGCCGAACGGGGGTGAAGGTATTACGAGGAGGTGAATCCGGGGTAAATTACGGCCCGTTGGGGGCGCAACCGCATTGTCCCGCCGCCGCAATTCGCCAAATCCGCGTTTCAAGCCTTGACCGGTACCGGCCGCAGCAGGAAGGCGGGCAGGTGGCTGGCGTCCGATTCGGCCGCCGGCTGCTCATGCCGGGGCTCGCGCGGCTTGTGCGGCTCGTGCGGGCGGGGGGCGTGGGAGCGCTGCGGCGCGCCGTGCTGGCCGCGATGGCCGTTGCGCTGGTGGCGGCCGCCGGAATGGCGCTGGCCGTGTTCGGCGCGCGCCGGGTTCGCGGGTTTCCGCCGGCGCCGGCTTGCCGGCCCAGGGGATGTCCTGGCCAATGAGCTTTTCGATCAAGGCGACGGCCTTGGTGTCGATCGGCGCCACCAAAGTGATGGCGGTGCCGGTTAGCCCGGCGCGGCCGGTGCGGCCGATGCGGTGCACGTAATCGTCGGGGTGGTGCGGGACGTCGAAATTGAAGATGTGGCTCACCGCCGGAATGTCGAGCCCGCGCGCGGCGACGTCGGAGGCAACGAGCAGGTCGACCTCGCCGTTGCGGAAGGAATCGAGCGCCGCGGTGCGCGCCGCCTGATCCATGTCGCCGTGCAGCGCCGCGGCGTTGAACTTGTGGCGCAGCAGCGAGCGGTGCAGTTGCGCGACCTCGCGCTTGCGGTTGCAGAAGACGATGGCGTTCTTGAAGTTCTCGGCGGACCGGATCTGCTGGCGCAGCGTCTCGCGCTTGTCGTGCGGCTCGCGGCCGGTGGCGACGAGCAACTGGGTAATGGTGGTCGCGGCGGTCGCCGGTTTCGATACTTCGACGCGCACCGGATTGTGCAGGAAATTGTCGGCGATGCGCTGGATTTCCGGCGGCATGGTCGCGGTGAAGAACAAGGTCTGCCGCGTGAACGGCACGAGCTTGCCGATGCGCTCGATGTCCGGGATGAAGCCCATGTCGAGCATGCGGTCGGCTTCGTCGATCACCAGAAGCTCGACGCCGGTGAGCAGCAGGCGGCCGCGCTCGGAATGATCGAGCAGCCGGCCGGGGGTGGCGATCAGCACGTCGACGCCGCGGACGAGCTTGGCGTCCTGGTTGTCGAAGGAGACGCCGCCGATGATGAGCGCGACGTTGAGCTTGTGGTTCTTGCCGTACTTCTCGAAGCTCTCGGCAACTTGCGCCGCGAGTTCGCGCGTCGGCTCGAGGATCAGCGTGCGCGGCATGCGGGCGCGGGCGCGGCCTTTTTCGAGCAGCGTCAGCATCGGCAGCACGAAGGCCGCGGTCTTGCCGGTGCCGGTCTGCGCAATCCCGAGCACGTCGCGGTGCTTGAGGACGTGGGGGATCGCCTGTTCCTGGATGGGAGTAGGAGTTTTGTAGCCAGCCGCGTCTACGGCGGAGAGGACCTTTTCCGAAAGGCCCAGATGCGAAAAGGGCATGTCACCTCTAAAGACCGTCCAGCCCGGCGGCGTCCGCGCGGGGCAAAGTCAAAACCAGTTGCGTTGCGCGGTGGGACGGTCGAATCTCGATGGTTCGAACCGGTTTGACGGAACATAGGGTGCGAGCATCTAAAGTCAATGCTGGCAGGCCCGATAAGTCCGCTAAATTCTTAATCTTTTGTCGCAGGAGGGTCATAAATGGCGCAAAACGAAGCCTTTGAGCCGCCTCATGAATGAAGCGCGCGACACCGCCGGCGTGATCGCGCCGCCGCCATTGCTCGCGCTCGCGACCATCCTGCTCGGGCTGCTGCTCGACTGGCTGATGCCGGCCTATGTGCTCGAGCAATTGCTGCCATTGACCGCACGCGTCGCGATCGGCGTTGTACTGATCGCCGCCAGCGCCGCGCTGGCGCTGCCGGCGATCTTCGGTTTCCGCGCCGCCGGCACCCATGTCGAGCCGTGGAAGCCATCGAGCGCGCTGGTGACGACCGGCATCTTCGCGCGGCTGCGCAACCCGATGTATGTCGGCCTCATGGTGCTGATCGCCGGCCTTGCCATCCTTCTTGCCTCGGACTGGATGCTGGTGACGGACGTCGGCTTTGCCGCGGTCATTCATTGCGGCGTGGTGCGGCGCGAGGAGCGTTATCTCGAGGTGAAATTCGGCGACGCCTATCGCCGCTACAAGGAGGCGGTGCCGCGCTACGGCTTGCCGCTTTAAGGGCCAGCAATTCCGGTAAACGTCCATTTGCGCAAGGCTGACCCGCCCTATAGCTTTTTGCGTTCGTTTTGCCGGGGAGCATGAATGCGCGCGCAAGTCGGGATCGTCGGCGCCGGGCCGGCCGGGCTGATGCTGTCACATCTGCTGCACCTGGCAGGCATCGAGACCATCATCATCGAGGACAGAAGCCGCGAATACTGCGAGGCGCGCGTGCGCGCCGGCCTGATGGAGAATTGGGTCGCGCAGATGCTGATCGACACCGGCGTCGGCGAGCGGCTCAAGCGCGAGGCGATGGTGCATGACGGCATCTTCATCGCCTTCAACGGCGCGGCGCACAAGCTCGACTTTACCAAGCTCGTCGACAAGCACGTCTACATCTACGACCAGAAGGAAGTGGTCACCGACCTGATCGCCAAACGGCTCGCCGACGGCGGGAAGATCCTGTTCGAGGTGCAGGATACGAGCGTGCGCGAGTTCGATACCGGTCATCCAAAAATTCGGTTCAAGCATGGCGGCAAGGCGCAGGAGATCGAATGCGACTTCATCGCCGGCTGCGACGGCTTTCACGGCGTGACGCGGCCGAGCCTGCCGAAGGGCTCGTGGGCCGGCTACGACCGGGTCTACCCGTTCGCCTGGCTCGGCATCCTGTCGGAATCGCCGCCACCGGAGGTGGAGCTGATCTACGCCTATCACCAGAACGGCTTCGCGCTGTTCTCGATGCGGGGCCCGCAATTGTCGCGGCTCTATCTGCAGGTTACGCCCGACGAAGACATCGAAAAGTGGCCGGACGAGCGCATCTGGGATGAACTGACCACGCGGCTTTCCGGCGTGCGGCCGCTCAAGCGCGGCAAGATTTTGCAAAAAGGCATCACGCCGATGCGCAGCTATGTCGCCGAGCCGATGCAGTACCAGCGGCTGTTCCTGGCCGGCGATGCCGCGCACATCGTGCCGCCGACCGGCGCCAAGGGCATGAACCTCGCCATGGCCGACGTGCGGGTGTTGTCGCGCGCCTTCGAGCGCTTCTACCGCAAGGGCGAGAGTGCCGGGCTCGACGCCTATTCGGCGACCGCGCTGCGCCGGGTCTGGAAGGGGCAGCGCTTCTCCTGGTGGATGACGTCGATGCTGCACCGCTATGGCGGCGAATACGCCGAATTCGACATGAAGCGGCAGCTTGCCGAACTCGATTATGTGACGAGCTCGGAAGCGGCCGCGGTGTCGCTCGCCGAGAACTACGCCGGCCTGCCGATCGATTAATCCTTGAGCACGGCGCGCAGCGGGCGGCTGATCAGCGCGATGCTCACGGCGGACATCGGCCGCGATCGCCGCCATCAGCAGGAAGAAATGCGGCTTGGTCATCGCCGACCAGAACGTGCCGAGGTAGCCGGCAAGGAAGCCGCCGACGAAGCTCGTGGCGAGCCACACGCCCATCATCATCGATAACAGGTGGAGCGGTGCGACCTTGGTGATGAGCGACAGGCTGGTCGGCGACAGATAAAGCTCGCCGACCGTGAGCACGAAGAAATAGGCGAACAACCACAGCCAGCTCGCCTTGCCGCTGCCGGCAAGGACAGCCGCAGCCGCGAGGATCAGATAAGCGAACGCCGCGAGCAGGCAGCCGATCGCGAGCTTGGTCACGGTCGAGGGCTCGCGCGCGCCTTGCCGCCGCCACAGCGCCACGATGAACGGCGTGAAGGCGAAGATCATGAACGGGTTGAGCGACTGGAACCAGGTGACCGGGATATCGAAGCCGCCAAGGCCGCGGTCGGTGAACTGGTCGACCCAGAGCACGATGGTGTTGCCCTGCTGCTCGTAGATGCCCCAGAACAGGCTCACGGGCAAAACCAGCGCGAAGATCGCGCCGATGCGTTGCCAGGCATCGCGGCCGAGCGGGCCCTGCGGCGCGGCGCGTTTGGTGAGCGCGTCGGCGGGCAAAGCAGGGCCTGCGACGAGATAAATGATCAGGCCCGTGGTCATGCCGACGCCGGCGGCGGCAAAGCCGTAGTGCCAACCGTAGTCCTCGCCGAGCGTGCCGCAGATGAGCGGCGCCAGGAACGCGCCGAGATTGATGCCGACATAGAAGATGGAAAAGGCGCGGTCGCGGCGCGGATCGCCGGGCGCATAGAGCGCACCGACCTGTGTCGAGATATTCGGCTTGAAGGCGCCGTTACCGAGAATGAGGAAGATGAGCGCGAACAGGAACAGGCGCTCGAACGCCATCATGAAATGGCCGATCGCCATCAGCGCCGCGCCGATGATGACGGTGCGGCGCTGGCCGAGCACGCGGTCGGCAAGGAGGCCGCCGAGGATCGGCGTCAAGTACACCAAGCCGGTGTAGAAGCCGTAGATCTGCGAGGCGAGCGGCTGTAGCGCCAACGGGCCGAACACGACTTCGAGCGCGCTGCGAAAGGAGGCGAGACCGATCACGTTGCCGGCCTGTGGCGCCAGCAGCAGATATTTCACCATGTAGAGCGTGAGCAGCGCGCGCATCCCGTAATAGGAGAAGCGCTCCCACATTTCGGTCGCGAACAGGAAGGTGAGCGCGCGCGGGTGGCCGAACCACTCTTTGTTTGGGCCGAGGGCGCCGGTTTCCGCCGCGCGATTGAGCGTCATCGCAAAAGACTAGCACATCGCAACAAACACTATTTGCGACGATACGGCGCTCGTGTAGGCTTTTGCCAAACGCGAAACATTAAAAACTGCGCATGTGGGAGGATATCATGAAAGCCCTGAAGTGGGTGTTTGCATTCGCCGCTGTGCTCGCGTCGATTGGCGGCGCCGCGCGCGCGGATGACTATCCGAACCGGCCGATCCACGTCATCGTCGGCTTCGCCGCCGGCGGTGGCAACGATTTGTTCGCCCGGCTGGTGATGAAGAAGTTCGACGAGCTCACCGGCGCGACCAGCGTCATCGAGAACAAGCCGGGCGCCGGCGGGCGTCTGTCGTCCGAGCTTGCCGCGCGCGCGGCGCCCGACGGCTACACCGTGCTGGTCGCCGCCACCGGGCAGATGGCAATGGCGGCGGCAATCTTTCCCGATTTGTCCTATCAGCCGACCAAGAGCTTCATCCCGATGAACATGATCGCCTCGTTTCCGCTCGTGCTGGTGGTGCCGGCCGATCATCCGGCGAAAAACGTGAAGGAGCTTGTGGCCTGGGCGAAAGCCAATCCGGACAAGTCAAACTACGGAACGTCGGCGCCGCCGTTCACGGTTGCCGCTGAGCTGCTCAAGCTGAAAACCGGCATGCCCGGCGTCGCCATCCCCTTCAAGGGCAGCAACGAGTTCGAACTTCTGCGTCGTCACCAAGCAGTGCCTCTTCACCATCTCCGACGGCGGGCCGGCAGTGCCGCTGATCAAGGGCGGCAAGACCAAGGCGCTGGCGGTAACCGGCTCCGAGCGCTCGCCGGAGCTGCCGGACGTGCCGAGCATGGCCGAGGCCGGCTATCCGGCTGTCGATATCCACCTGTGGAGCGGCTTCTTCGTGCCGGCCGGAACGCCGGCGCCGATCGTCGCCAAGCTGGAAAAGGATCTCGGCCGCGCGCTTGCCGATCCGTCGGTGCAGGACGGCCTGAAGAAGATGGCCGTCAATCCGGGCGGACCCGTCGGCGCACCCTTCGCCAAGATCATCGACGCTGACATCGAGAAATATAAGGACGTGATCAAAACGGCGCACCTGAGTTTCAAATAATTTGGTGCCTCGTCCGACCGGCCAATCGTCCGCCGCATTGTAATGTGCAAAATGGCTGCGGAGCGCGTTGGTCATGATTCGAATTGCGGCGGTCATTGCATTTGCGGCATGGGCCGCCGCGGCCGCCGCCAAGCCGTCGTCGGTGGCCAGCGTTTTCGGCGAGCTCGATCTGTTCGGCCTGTGGGCCTCGAATTGCGCGGCGCCGGCGACGCCCGACGATCCGCATGTGACGATCTCCATGCCGGAACCCGGCGTCGTCATCGAGAGCCATGACTTCGGCGCGGGTTACGAGATGAACCGCTACGGCATCGTCGCGGCGCGCCGCCTGAGCGGTCATCGCCTCGCGCTCGACGTGCTGTTCGAACAGGCCGGCGCCGAGCCGGACCGGGAACTCATCGTCATGGAGGTGAACGGCCACACCCGGCGCACGATGCTGACCAAGCCGGAAGGCAAGGCGCCCTTGGTGCTCGACGGCATCGCCGTTGCCACCGGACGGCAGACGCCGCAGCTCAAGAAGTGCGACTAGACGTCGAGCAATTCCTCGCTCGCGAATTCCGCCCGTTCCTGGATGAACTCGAAGCGGGCTTCGGCCTTGTTGCCCATCAGCCGCTCGACCGACTTGGCGGTCGGCGTCTTGTCCTTGTCCGCCAGCACGACGCGCAGCAGCGTGCGCTTGCCCGGGTCCATGGTGGTTTCTTTCAGCTGCGCCGCCATCATCTCGCCGAGACCCTTGAAGCGCGAGACCTCGACCTTGGCGTTGGCGTGGAATTCCTTCTTCAGCAACTGATCCTTGTGCTTGTCGTCGCGGGCGTAGACGGTCTTGCCGCCGTGCGAGAGGCGATAAAGCGGCGGCACCGCGAGGAACAGTTTGCCGTCTTCGATCAGCTTCGGCATTTGCCGGTAGAAGAAGGTGATGAGCAGCGAAGCGATATGCGCGCCGTCGACGTCGGCGTCGGTCATGATGATGACCTTCTCGTAGCGCAAATCCTTGCTGTGGTAGTGCGCGCCGGTACCGACGCCGAGCGCCTGGATGAGATCGGCAAGCTGCGCGTTCTGCGCCAGCTTGTCCTTGCCGGCGGAGGCGACGTTCAGGATCTTGCCGCGCAGCGGCAGGATTGCCTGGCTGCGGCGGTCGCGCGCCTGCTTGGCGGAGCCGCCGGCGCTATCGCCCTCGACGATGAATATCTCCGAACCCTCGGCGGCTGAGTTGGTGCAGTCGGCGAGCTTGCCGGGCAGGCGCAATTTGCGCACCGCCGACTTGCGGGCGATGTCTTTTTCCTGCCGGCGGCGGATGCGCTCCTCGGCGCGCTCGACGACGAAGTCGAGCAGTTTGTTGGCTTGCAGCGGATTGCCCGACAGCCAGTGGTCGAACGGGTCCTTGATGGCGTTCTCGACGATGCGTTGCGCGGCGGCGGTCGCGAGCCGGTCCTTGGTCTGGCCCTGGAATTCCGGCTCGCGGATGAACACCGAGAGCATGCAGCCGGCTCCGGTCATGACGTCTTCGCTGGTGATCGCAGCGGCGCGCTTGTCTTGGCCGACGCGCGTGGCGTGGTCCTTCAGTCCGCGCACCAGCGCGCCGCGCAAGCCCGTTTCATGCGTGCCGCCGTCCGGCGTCGGAATGGTGTTGCAGTAGGATTGCAGGAAGCCGTCGGCGTCCGCGGTCCAGGCGACCGCCCATTCGACCGCGCCGTGGGCGCCGGTTTTGCCCGATGAGCCGGTGAAGATATCCGGGTGCACCAGGTTGGCGCCGGCCAAGTTGGCGGCGAGATAATCCTTCAGCCCCTCGGCGAAATGGAACGTCGCCTTCTCCGGCACGTCCTCGACGCCCTTGAGCAGCGCCTTGTCGCAATGCCAGCGGATCTCGACGCCGCCGAACAGATAAGCCTTCGAGCGCGCCATCTTGAACACGCGCTCGGGCTTGAACGCGGCCTTGGCCCCGAAGATGTCGGGGTCGGGATGGAAGCGCACCTTGGTGCCGCGGCGGTTGGGCGCGCGGCCGACCTTGACGAGCTTGCCCTTCGGCTTGCCGCGCTCGAAAGCCATCGTGTAGAGCGTCTGCTCGCGCGCGACTTCGACCTCCATGCGGTCGGACAGCGCGTTGGCGACCGAGACGCCGACGCCGTGCAGGCCGCCCGACGTCTCGTAGACCTTGGAGTTGAATTTGCCGCCGGCGTGCAGCGTGCACATGATGACTTCGAGCGCCGACTTGTTCTTGAACTTCGGGTGCGGATCGACCGGAATGCCGCGGCCATTGTCGGTGACCGAGACAAAGCCGTTCGCTTCCATCTCCACCTCGATCCAGGTGGCGTGGCCGGCGAGCGCCTCGTCCATCGCATTGTCGATCACCTCGGCGAACAGATGGTGCAGCGCCTTCTCGTCGGTGCCGCCGATATACATGCCGGGGCGGCGGCGGACGGGCTCGAGCCCCTCCAGCACCTCGATGTGCTTGGCAGTGTAGGCACCCTCGGCAGCGCTGGCACCGCCGCCACGCGACTTCTCCCGCGCCGGCGTTTTGGCGCCCTTGCGGCCGGCGGCTTTACGGCCGGCGGGGGGTTTCGCCGCCCGGGCCGGGGCCTCGAACAGGTCGGGCTGCTTGGGTGATTTCATCTTGGTCGCGATTTTAGCCATTGCATGCCCCTAGATGGGGTTAAACCGAATTATTTGCCAACAACTATGGCATGGCGGTCTCTAAACGGGGTCCTAACGCTGCCGCAGAAACCAAAAAGACCCGTTGGCCGTTACCCCGGTGCCGGCTGCGAGCCGGTGCGGGCAGCGGAGGGTTTCGTGGACAAGCACATCGGCGAGAGCGGGTGGCGGGAGTTTGCGGCCATCGCAGAGCCGCTGCCGGGATGGGGAGCGCAAAGCTGGCGCCGCGCGGCGCAGGCGGCAACTGTCGGGATCTTCGTCATCCTCTTGTTCGTCGCGCTTGGCCTTGCGCGGGCGATCGCGCTGCCAACGGCGGCCGCCTTCGTCGTCACCATGATGCTCAGCCCGCTGTCCGAGCGTGCCGAATATTACCGCATCCCGCCGCTGCTGACGGCGATGGCGCTGTGGCTCCTGGCATTGGCGGCGTTCTATGCGGTGATCATGTTGGTGTCGTCGCCGGTGGTCGAATGGGTCAACCGCGCTCCGGACATCAGCCGCACCGTCCAGGACAAGCTGCAACTGCTCGACGGGCCGCTCGGCGCACTACGCAACCTTCGCGACGTGCTTTTGCCGGCGAATGCCGGCAAGGGGCTCAATTTCGACCTCGTCGGCTTCGTGCAGCAAGCGGTCTCGTTCGTCACACCGGCCGCCATGCAGGTGCTGATCTTCTTCATCGCGCTGTTCTTCATGTTGCTCGGGCGCCGTCGCTTGCGCCACGTGCTGGTCGCGTTCTCGCAAGACCGGGACACGCGGCTGCGCGTCCTGAAGGTCATGAGCAACATCGAGCGCAACCTGACCGCCTATCTCAGCGTCGTCAGCGTCATCAATGCCGGCATGGGCGTCGGCGCCGGCGTCATCGCCTGGGCGGCCGGGCTGCCGAGCCCGCTCGCATGGGGCGTGCTTGGCTTCGTCATGAACTTCATCCCCTACATCGGCGCCGGCATCATGGAGTTCGGCATGTTTCTGGTCGGGCTCGTCACCTTTCCGACACTCGCCCACGCGGCCATCGCGCCGCTGCTTTACATCGGCATGGGTCTGCTCGAAGGCCAGTTCATCACGCCGAGCGTGGTCGGGCGGCGGCTGACGCTCAATCCGCTGACGGTGTTTCTGTCACTGGTGTTCTGGGCCTGGCTGTGGGGCCCGGTCGGCGCGTTCCTCGCCGTGCCGCTTTTGATCATCGGCACGGTTGCGGCTGTTCATCTTTTTCCGAAGCACGAGCCGGATCTGCCGGACTGAGTACGAAAAAATTCGCCGGGCGTTTCCACCCGGCGGTTATCGGCTGCAAACTCACTTCTTCGGAACGACCGCGCCCTTGTCCGGGTTTGTCGAGTACAGCGCTTCGAATTTGCCTTCGGCCAAAACCTTGTCCTTGAGCGCCGCCAACGCCGCAGGACCATCAAAGTCCGCGCCGAGACCAAGCGTTTTCACACTCAGCGCGTAAACGGTGAAAGTGAAGTGATGAGGGCTCAATTCGTCGTTCCATGCGGGGCACGGACCGTCATAGCCGTAATATTTCCCCTTCATCGCGTCATTTGCCGCGGTGACGACGGTAAAGGTGTTGAGGCCGGGCACCCCGACCTTCGTATCCGCCGCCGGTTTGCCATGGAGCACCCGGGCGGTCGACGCGTTGCCTTCTTTCAGCGATCTGACATTGGCCGGGATATCGACAAGGACCATGTGAAAATAAGTTTGCCGCGGGGTCGAGGCCGGGACAGTCGTCCCTTCTTTGTTCATCTTGTCGCGATTTTCCTTCGGCGAGTCGCTGTCACTCAAAATGACCGCATAAGACTGGGTGCCTTTCGGTCCCGCTGTCCATGTGATCCGTGGACTGATGTCCTTTCCCGGCGCGAGGTGGCCGGTCGCCGCCGCCTGACAGAATGAGAACTTTTCGGGGATCATGCCGCCAGCCTTGATAGAGGCAATCGTGACCTTGAGTGGCTTGGTTGCGGCCGTCGAGGTCGCAAGCGGCAAAACCGCAACGCAAGATGCGAGCGCTAATGCAGCAAATATTCTTCCGATCATTTTCTCCTCCCGAGCTGAGTTGTGAGAACGCCGCTGGGATTTGCGTCCCGGCGGAGATGAAGCGGATTTATCGAGCGGCTTTTTACACTGAGCAAACTGAACTCAACGCCGTTCAGAACTTAATCATATCCGATGTCGTCAGCGTGATCTTCGGCGAGATGATCGGCGCGTTGGCCAGCTGCCAAGTCGTGAATTGCTCCGCATAGCGGGTCTTGGCCGTCATCGCGTCAACGGGCACGATGACCTTGAAACCTCTTAGGGCCGCTTCACCGGACGTGACGATGATCGCGCCATTTGCGGCTAGGCCGGTCAAGATGACAGTCGTGACGCCCTTGTCTTTAAGAATTTTTTCTAGGTCGGTGTTGAGGAACTTATTGAGGAACGACTGCACGAACGGCTCGCTTCCGGTTGGCGCAAGCTCCTTGTCGATATCGGCCTTCGCGATGCTGGGAATGCTGGTGTAGACAACCAGTACGTCCTTGGCCCGCGCCTCGGTAAGCAGTTTCTTGACCGTTGGGATCATACTTGGACAACCGGCATAGCCCTGCGGGTTACAGAATTGCTTGACCATGTCGAAGATCAACAGAGCGGTCGTTTTAGGCTCGACGGTCACCGGTTTGAGTGTTGGCGCCGGTTCCGCTTTCACGCTTGCCCATTCGTCCACGATATTGGCCGCCTGCGCTGGCAATGCAAGCGCACCTTGCGCGGCGCATGCCGCCATTATCGTCAATGATAACCGACGCATCGAAATTCCTCCCGGCAGTGTGCCGGACGTTGCCGGCGTTGTTGCCCTCGCTGGTTTTAGCGCGGGGGCCGTCGATAGGGATTAAGCTTAGCGAACTCATTTGCGCGCGCCTATACGGGTGCTTTGGAGTAAGTCGGGCCGATCGGCTGGAATAACGTTCGCCTGCAGGTGTTAACGCACATTCTTGACCGCAGACGCCGCGCAGCCTATATCGCGCGCCATGACGATGTTTGCTGCAACGCGAAATTTCCGCCGCCGCCGTGCCACCCCGGCACGGGCGCGCGCTGAGCGTTAGTTGTCAGCCCCCGTGCCGCCGGACCTGAGCCGCGGCACAATTTCCACCCTCCGCAAGTGGCCTCAAGTCCGGTAGTCCTCTAAGACGCTGGAACAAGGATCGTTGCGATGGCCACCAAAGCGAAAATCGGCGTGCTCGGCGCCTCCGGCTACACCGGCGCGGAGCTGGTACGCATGCTGCTGCGCCACCCGCGGGCGGAGATCACGCTGCTCACCGCCGAGCGCAGCGCCGGCAAGGCTATGCGCGAGGTGTTTCCGCAATTTTCGCCCTACGGGCTGCCGACGCTGGTCGCGCTCGATGGCCTCGATTGGGGCAAGGCGGCGCTCGACGTTGCCTTCTGCGCGCTGCCGCATGCCACCACGCAGAAAGTGATCAAGGATCTGCTGGCCCATTCGCCCGCGACCAAGGTCGTGGACCTGTCGGCCGACTTCCGCCTGCACGATACCGCCGCCTACGCCAAATGGTACGGCCACGAGCATCATGCGCCGGAGTTGCAGCAGGAGGCGGTCTACGGCCTGTGCGAGATCCACCGCCGCGACATCAAGAAGGCGCGGCTGGTCGCCAATCCGGGCTGTTACACGTCTTGCGCCGAATTGCCGCTGATCCCGCTGATCAAGGCCAAGGCGATCGAGCTTGACGAGATTGTGGTCGACGCCAAGTCGGGCATGACCGGGGCGGGCAGGGCCGCGCGCGAGGCGATGCTGTTTTCCGAGGTGTCGGAAGGCTTCAACGCCTATGGCGTCGGGCACCACCGGCACATGGCGGAACTCGACCAGGAGCTTTCGCTGGCCGCAGGCCGCGAGGTCATCGTGACCTTCACGCCGCACCTGGTGCCGATGAACCGGGGCATCCTGTCGACGATCTACGTGCGTGGCCGGCGCGGCCGGACGCCCGAAGAACTTCATGCGATACTTTTAAAGTTCTACGCGAAGGAGCCATTCGTCCACGTTTTGCCGTTCGGCGAGACGCCGCACACGCGCCATGTCCGCGGTTCCAATATGACTTTTATTGGCGTTGCGAAGGATCGCGTCCCGGGCCGCGCCATCATCATCTCGGCGCTGGACAATCTGGTGAAGGGCGCCTCGGGCCAGGCGATCCAGAACATGAACCTGGTCATGGGCTGGCCGGAGACCATGGGACTGGAACAGGTCGCGCTGTTTCCCTGATTCGGCTGGTACACTCGCGCCGCCTTTGCCGGGGACCCGCGATGTTCGAGGTCGACAATCAGCCGCCGCCGCTTGAGCCCTATAGCCTGTTCGCCAGCGACACGGTGCTGCGCGCCGCGGTCAAGCGCGAGGGCGCCGGCTGGGCCGAGAAGGACCTTGCCGCTCTCGGCGCAACGCTCGGCAAGCCGGAAACGGTGCAGCTTGGCTTCGACGCCAACAAGTTCACGCCGCAACTGAAAACGCTCGACCGCTACGGCCACCGCCTCGACGAAGTGGAGTTTCATCCGGCCTGGCACGCACTTTTGACGATTGCGCTGAAGGCTGGCCTGCATTCGAGCCCGTGGGCCGAGCCTAAAGCCGGCGCGCATGTCGCCCGCGCCGCCGGCACGTACATGCTCGGGCAGATCGAGAGCGGGGTCTATTGCCCGCTCGCCATGACCTACGGCTCGGTGCCGACGCTGCGGCACGCGCCGGACATCGCCAAGCAATGGCTGCCCAAGATTTTCGGCCGCGATTACGACAAGCGCTTCGTCCCGGTGAAGGAGAAGACCGCGGCGCTGCTCGGCATGGGTATGACCGAGAACCAGGGCGGCTCCGATCTGCGCACCAATACGACACGCGCCGAGCCCGCGGGTGGCGGCTCGTTCCGCCTGCACGGCCACAAGTGGTTCATGTCGGCGCCGATGTGCGACGCCTTCCTGGTGCTCGCGCAGGCGCCGAAGGGCCTCTCCTGCTTCCTGATGCCGCGCTGGACGCCGGACGGCGAGCGCAACGCCATCCACATCCTGAGGCTGAAAGACAAACTCGGCAACCGCTCCAACGCCTCGAGCGAAGTCGAATTCGACGGCGCCTATGCGCAACTGATCGGCGAGGAGGGCCGTGGCATCCCGACCATCATCGAGATGGGCAATTACACCCGGCTCGACTGCTGCATCGGCTCCTCGGGCCTGATGCGGGCTGCGGTGGCGCAGGCGGTGCACCACGCCCGGCACCGCACCGCGTTCCAGAAGAAGCTGATCGACCAGCCGCTGATGACCAACGTGCTCGCCGATCTCGCGCTCGAATGCGAAGCGGCAACCGCGCTCACCTTCCGCCTCGCGCGCGCCTATGACGATAGCGACGAGGCCTCGCTCGCCATCCGCCGCGTCGTGACGCCGGCGGTGAAGTTCTGGATCTGCAAGCGCACGCCGTATCTCACCTACGAGGCGATGGAGGTGCTGGGCGGCTCCGGTTACATCGAGGAAAGCATCATGCCGCGGCTTTACCGTGAGGCGCCGGTCAACTCGATCTGGGAGGGCTCGGGCAACATCATGTGCCTCGACATGCTGCGCGCGATCGGCGCGCACGGCGAATTTCGCCGACGTGCTGGCGCGCGAGCTCGACTGCGGCGATGCCGGCGTGAAGGCCTTTGCCGGCGAGCTCGTGGGGCGGCTTGCGTCACCGGAGCGCAACGACGAGGCGCAGGCGCGCGCGCTGTCGCGCGACCTCGTGCTGGCGCTGCAGGCGGCGCTGCTCGTGCGCCACGCGCCGCCGGCCATTGCCGATGCGTTCTGCGCCTCGCGGCTCGATGAGGGGCGCGGCGGCGCCTTCGGCACGCTACCGCGTGGCGCCGACACGCGCGCAATCGCGGAGCGCGCGGCGCCGCAGGCCTAACGCTTACATCAACCCCAACGCCGCGAGCGCCAGGATCGCCTGGGCGACGAAGCCGCCGAGAAAGGCGAGTGTGCGCAAGACCGGAATGCCGAGCGCGTAGATCACGACATAGGCGAGCCGCGACCAGAAAAAGAGCGCGCAAGCGAACACCGTGCTCGCGGTCGAGACGTGCAACATGCCGAGGATCAGCACGAGAGGCGCAAATACCGCGAGATTTTCGACGTTGTTGTTATGCGCGGCTTGCAGGCGTTGTGCCCAGGGCGTTTGCGGCTTCAGCGCCGGCGAAGGGTTCGCCATCGAGCCCATTAGGCCACGCACGATGGCGCGGTCAAGGATGTAAGGGATCCACAAGACGCCGGTGACGATCAACGTCAGCGTCAACCAATGGAGTTCCTTGGACATGGCTGTTCCCCCGTTTTGGTTCGTTGCGCCGCGAATATACGCAGCGCGATGCAGGCTGTCGTGGGGGCGCGCGTCAAGCCATGGTCACAACGCCGTTATTGAGCGCACGATCACGTAAATGCCGACGCAGATGACGATGCCGGAAAACGTCAGCGTCAGCGCGTGCTTGTGGCCGGAAAGATGCTTGGCGAGGCGAATGCCGACGAAGCCGCCGAGCGCGCCGCCGATGATGAACTGAAAAGCGAGCGTCCAGTCGACCAGTCCCGACCAGGCATAGCTCACCGCCGTGGTTATGCCGAAGGCGATGATAGAGACCAGCGAGGAGCCGATCGCGTTGATCAATGGCATCGCGGTCGCGCCGATCAGTCCCGGCACGATGAGAAAGCCGCCGCCGATGCCGAAAAAGCCGGACAGCGCGCCGACGGCGAAGCCGATGCCGATCAGCATTGGCAACAGCTTCGGCATGCTCTCGCGCGTCAACTTGACGTCGGGATTGTGGCCGGTCTTGCGTGGCCGCAGCATCAGCAGGCCGACGACGACCATCAATACGCCGAACAGCATCAACAGCCGCGTGCCGTTGATCATCTTGCCGAGTTGCGCGCCGAAGCTCGCACCGACGATGCCGGAGACGGCAAAGACCAGCGCGCAGGACCATTTCACGGTCATGGCGCGGGCGTGGCCGATGAGATTGACGGCGGCGCTCGCCGCAACCGCGACCGCGCTGGTGCCGATCGCGACATGGGGGGAGGGCACGCCGACCACGTAGACCAAGAGCGGCACCGCCATGATCGAGCCGCCGCCGCCGATCAGACCGAGCGTAAAGCCGACAAGGCCGCCGGAAGCGATGGCAAGCAGAATATGCAATGCAGCGTCTCCCCGGCGTGACGCGGTGCTGTTACTCCAGCGCCGTTTTTTTACTTCAGCGGAACAGCGAGCTGAGACGGCCGTGCAGGCCGGGCCGCGGGCCGCTGTCATTGGCGGCGCGTCCGGCCGAGGCCGAAGTCGGCAGTCCCGCGCGTTTCCAGGCTTCGATGCCGCCGCCGAGCAGATAGACCTCGCAGGTGCCGGATGCCGCGGCAAGCTTTGTCGCGTTCATGTTGGTGCGGCCGCCCGACTTGCAGTGATAGATCAGCACGGTGTCGCCGGCGCGCATCGGATGCTTGGCGTCGATCTGCGACAGCGCGTGATGGCGCGCGCCGGGAATGTTCTCGTTGGCGTGTTCGTGGGCTTCGCGGATATCGACTAGCACGGCGCCCTGCTTGATGAGATCAACCGCGCGTTCGGGCGTGATGGTCTGCACTTTGCTCATGGTCGTTCGGTCCTTGTACGGTTGCTGGTAAAGAGAAGCGCCCGCTCACGGGCAGTAGATGGTCTTCAGCATCGTCAGGAGCCGCGCCGCGTCGGCATCGGCGATGCGGTAAAACACGGTTTGCGCGACGCGCCGGGTGGCGAGCAGGCCCTCCTCGCGCATCTTGGCGAGGTGCTGGGAGAGGGCGGACTGGCTCAAGCCGACGGCCTCCGCAAGATCGCTGACCGAGACTTCGCCCGCCTGCGTCAGGCGGCACATAATGAGCAGGCGGTTCTCGTTGGCCAGCAGTTTCAACAGCGAGGCGGCCTGCGACGCCTTGCGCTCGAATTCTGCCATGCCGACATCAAGTGCCGGCGCCGGGCGCGCGGTCTGAACGGACATTGAATGAGCCTCCGTAAATTAGATTATGCTAAATTAGATAGTGCTAATATATAAGTCAAGCCACAGACCATAAAGAGGGAGCGAACGATGGCTGCAACCGCGAAGCCCGAAATCCGGGCCTTCTTCGACGAGCCCACCAATACGGTGAGCTATCTGGTCTGGGATGCCGCGACCAAAGAAGGCGCGGTGATCGACCCCGTGCTCAACTTCGACCAGCGCAGCGGCGAGGCGAACGTGCAGTCGGCGGACGCTCTACTGGCCGAGGCGGCCAAGCTCGGCGTCAAGATCGGCCGCGTGCTGGAAACGCACGCGCATGCCGATCACCTGTCGGGTGCGCCCTACATCAAGCTTAAGACCGGCGCCAAGATCTGCATCGGCGAGCACATCCGCGACGTGCAGCGCATCTTCCGCCCGGTGTTCAACGCCATGGACGTGTCGGGTGACGGCTCTGAGTTCGATCACCTGTTCAAGGACGGCGAGAGGTTCAAGATCGGCAATCTCGACGCCGAGGTTCTGTACACGCCCGGCCATACGCCGGCCTGCGTCTCCTACAAGATCGACAATGCGGTGTTCGTCGGCGACACCATGTTCATGCCGGATTTCGGCACCGCGCGCGCCGACTTCCCCGGCGGCGATGCGCACACGCTTTACCGTTCGATCCACCGCGTCCTGTCGCTGCCGGACGACACCCGGCTGTTCATGTGCCACGACTACAAAGCACCGGGCCGCGATCAATATGCCTGGGAGACGACCGTCGGCGAGGAACGCAAGCGCAATGTGCACGTGCACGAGGGTGTGAGCGAGGAGGACTTCGTCGCCATGCGCAACAAGCGCGACGCGACGCTTGCGGCGCCGCTGCTGCTGTTGCCCTCGATCCAGGTCAACATCCGCGCCGGCAAGTTCCCGCCGGCCGAAGCCAACGGCGTGCGTTATCTGAAAGTGCCGGTGAAGCTCGCCTCCTAAGGCGGCTGCCGCTTACTCGATCACGTCGTTGGCGCGTGCCAGGAACGTCGGCGCGATGTCGAGGCCGATCGCCTTGGCAGCCTTGAGATTGATCACCAACTCGAAGGTCGTCGGCAGCTGGATTGGCAGGTCGGCGGGCTTGGCGCCTTTGAGAATGCGCCCGGCATAGGCGCCGGCGCTGCGATAGGCGGCGGCGATGCTTGCGCCGTAACTGGCGAGGCCGCCGGCCATGACGAACTCGCGCAATTCATAAATCGCCGGAATCTTGTTGCGGGCGGCGAGCGCCACGACTTGCTTGTGCAGGCGATTAAACAGCGGGTCCGAAGCAACGAGCAGGGCGCCGGCTTTCTCCTCGACGATTTTGGCGAATGCGGCCTCGAGGCCGGGCTCGTTCTGCACGTTCAGTACGTCGATCTTCTGTTTGCTGTCGCCCGCCGCGGTCTCGAGATTGCCGATTTGGGTATCCGTGTCGGCATAGTCCGGATTGACGATTGCGGCGATCAACGGCGTGCTCGGCACCATCTCGCGCAGGATTTCGAGACGTTTTGCGTCCAGCATTGCTGCGATCAGGCTCATGCCGGTGGCGTTGCCGCCCGGCTTGCTCAGGCTGTCAACCAGCCCGATGCTGATTGGGTTGCCGTTGACGACGAAGACGATAGGGATGGTCTTGGTCGCCGCCTTGGCCGCGAGCGCGGCGGGCTCGCCGCCGGTCGTCACGATCAGCGCCACCTTGCGCTTGACGAGGTCCGCGGCAAGTTCCGCCAGACGGTCGTCATTACCTTGCGCCCAGCGATATTCGATAGCGAGGTTCTGGTGCTCGATATAACCAGCGTCGCCCAGGCCCTCGCGCAGCGCCGCCGTCGCACTGGTCGTTTCCCCAGCGGATGAGGTGCCGAGCAGCCCGATGACCGGCATCGGCTGCTGCGCCAGCGCGGCGAGCGGCCGCGCCGCGGCCAGGCCGGCGAGAAGCGCAAAGAATTCACGACGGCGCAAAACGACGACTCCGGTCCTGTGCAGGGGAAAATTCAGTCGCGGCAAAGCCTAGCATTTGACTGCGGCGCAGGGCGAGAAATAACTCACGGCGGGTGAACTGTTACTGTCTTTGCCGGGCTCGGTCAGGCCGCGCGGGGAACCATGCGACGGCGCGAATTTATGCAATTTTTAGGGACCGGCGCGGTGTTGCCGCTGCTGGCCACGCGCGTGGTATTGGCGCAGGGGCCCAAGGTTTACCGGATCGGCACGTTGACCGCCGGGCCGCCGCTCGGGACCGGCGCCGGACCGGGCGCCATGCTCATCAAGGCAATGGAGCAGCGCGGTTTTACGCTGGGCAAGAATCTGGCTTACGAGGCGCGCGGCGCGTCGGGCAAGATCGCGCAGCTGCCGCAATTGATGCAGGAATTGAAATCGGCTGGCGTCGATGTGGTCGTTACCATCGGCTATCCGCCGGCCGTTGCCGCCAAGAGATCGGGTGTCGCGACGGTGATCGCAACCGGCTCGGGCGATCCGGTGGCAACTGGGCTGGTCGATAGCCTGTCGCGGCCGGGCGGCAACGTCACCGGGATCGCCGACGACGCCTCGACGCTGTCGACCAAGCGATTGTCGCTGCTGAAGGCGACCGCGCCGCAGCTACGCAAGGTGGCAATGCTGTGGAACAAGGACGATCTCGGCATGTCGCAGCGCTACGAGGCCTCGGCGAAAGCCGCGGGGGAGATCGGTGTCTCCGTTCTGGCGCTCGGCGTACGCCAGCCCGACGACTTCAATGACGCGTTCACGGCAATGGACCGCGAGAAGCCCGATGCCATTTTGATGGTCTCGGAACTCGCTGACCATCCTTAATCGTAAGCGCGTCATCGATTACGCCGATGCCCATCGTCTACCGGCGATTTACGAGACCGATGCGATCGTTCGCGGCGGCGGCTTGATGTCGTACGGCGCGGACCTGCGTAAATCGTTTGGCCGGGTCGCGGCGCTTGCCGCGCGCATCTTCAAGGGCGAGAAGCCCGCGGACCTGCCGGTCGAGGAACCGACGCGCTATCTGTTGGTCATCAATACGAAAGCCGCCAAAGCGATAAATCTCACGGTGCCGAACACGGTGGCCGCGCTTGCTGACGAGGTCATCGAATGAGCGAGCGCGGCGCGCCAGCGCAGGCGCCGGATGTCGCGGCGCCGCGGAAGACCCGCAGCCGGCTATTCCTGAAATATGCCGGCCTGTTCGTCGCCGTGGTCTGCGTCGCGCTCATCACCAACGGCCTGTTCGAAATCTGGGTGTCGTATCGCGAGCATCGCGACACGCTGATCCAGATCCAGCATGAACAGGCGGAATCGGCGGCCGGCAAGATCAGCGAGTTCATCAAGGGCATCGAAAGCCAGGTTGGCTGGACGACGCAATTGCCGTGGTCGGCGGAGACGCTGGAACAGCGCCGCTTCGACGCCTTGCGTTTGTTGCGGCAGGTGCCGGCGATCACCGAGCTTGCCCAGATCGACGCCAGCGGCCACGAACAGCTCAAGGTGTCGCGGCTCGCCATGGACGTCGTCGGCAGCAACATCGATATGTCGAAAGACCCGAAATTCACCGAGGCGGTGAAGAACAAGGTCTATTACGGCCCGGTCTATTTCCGCCGCGGCTCCGAGCCCTACATGACGCTGTCGCTTGCCGGTACGCGGCGCGAGGCCGGCGTCTCCGTCGCCGAGGTCAACCTCAAGCTGATCTGGGACGTGGTGTCGAAGATCAAGGTCGGCGAGCGCGGCGACGCCTATGTGGTGGACCGGCAGGGCCGGTTGATCGCGCATCCGGATATCAGCCTCGTGCTGCGCAACACCGACATGACCAAGCTCGCGCAGGTGCGGGCCGCCGAGCAGGCAAGAAGCGACAACGCCATCAACGACATGCAGACCGCGACCGACATCCAGGGCCGCGAGGTGCTCACTGCCTTCGCGCCGGTCGAGCCGCTCGGCTGGACCGTGTTTGTCGAGCTGCCGGCCGACGAGGCCTACCAGCCGCTCTATGCGTCGTTGCAACGCGCCGCGCTCGTGCTGTTTGCCGCGCTGTGTCTGGCGGCGGTCGCCGGCATGGTGCTGGCGCGGCGCATGGTCGGGCCGATCCAGGCCTTGCAGGCAGGCGCCGCGCGCCTCGGCGGCGGCGATCTGTCGCAGCGCATTTCGATCAAGACCGGCGACGAGCTCGAGGCGCTCGCCGACCAGTTCAACGACATGGCGGTGCGGCTGCAGGAATCTACGCCGACCTGGAAAAGAAAGTGGAGCTGCGCACGAGCGAATTGAGCGAGGCGCTGGCGCAGCAGACCGCGACCTCGGACGTGCTCAAGGTGATTTCGAGCTCACCCGGCGATCTTAAGCCAGTATTCGATGCCATGCTCGAAAACGCCATGCGTATCTGCGGCGCGGAATATGGCAGCGTGTTCAACTATGCCGACGGTGCCTTCAGCGTGGCGGCCTTGCGCGGCGTGCCGCCGGCCTTTGCCGAGTATCTGACCGCCGGGCCGCGGGTTTGGCACGCCGACACGGCGCTCGGCCGTCTCGCGGCGACCAAGCAAACGGTCCATATCGACGATATCCAGAAAGGCCAGGCGTCCGCCGAGTCCGACCCCGGCCGCATGGCTGCATTGGGCCTCGGCGGCGCCCGCACGCTGGTCGCCGTGCCGATGATCAGAGACGGCGAGCTGGTCGGCGCGTTCAGCGTGTATCGTCAGGAGGTGCGGCCATTCACCGACAAGCAGGTCGAGTTAGTGACCAACTTCGCCGCGCAGGCTGTGATTGCGATCGAAAATACACGGCTGCTCTCCGAGCTGCGCGAGTCGTTGGCGCAACAGACTGCAACGTCGGAAGTGTTGCGGGTGATTTCCAGCTCCCCGGCGAGCTTGGGCCGGTGTTCCAAACCATGTTGGATAACGCGACGCGGATCTGCGAAGCCAACTTCGGCACGTTGGTGCTTTGCGAAGACGATGGTTTTCGCGCGGTCGCGCTGCATGGTGCCGTTTCGGCCTATGCCGACGAGCGAAAGCGCCAGCCGGTATTCCGGCCGGGGCCGAACGTCCCGCTTGCGCGCGCGATGAGCAGGAAGCAAGTGCAGCATGTCGTCGATCTCAGGATGGAGCAAGCCTATATCGAGCGCGATCAGGCTATTGTGACCATGGTCGAGAGCGCGGGCGCACGGACTTTCCTCGCGGTGCCGATGCTCAAGGACGATGAGGCGGTAGGCGCCATTATCATCTACCGGCAGGAGGTGCGGCCCTTCAGCGACAAGCAGATCGCGCTGGTGCAGAATTTCGCCGCGCAGGCCGTGATCGCGATCGAGAACACACGCCTGCTCAAGGAGCTGCGTCAGCGAACCCATGATCTCTCGGCATCGCTCCAGGAACTGCGAGCCGCGCAGGACCGCCTGGTGCAGACCGAGAAGCTCGCTTCCCTCGGCCAGCTCACCGCCGGCATCGCCCACGAGATCAAGAACCCGCTCAATTTCGTCAACAACTTCTCAGCGCATCTCGGTTGAGCTCATCGATGAACTGCGCGAGGCGCTCGCCGGCGTTCAACTCGACGACAAGCTGCGCGGGCGAGGTCGAAGAGATCGAGGAGATGCTGCAAGGGCAACCTGGAAAAGATCGTGCAGCACGGCAAGCGCGCCGACTCGATCGTCAAGAACATGCTGTTGCATTCGCGCGCAGGGCTCCGGCGAACACCGGCCGATCGACATCAATGCCGTGGTCGAGGAAAGCCTCAATCTTGCCTATCACGGCGCCCGCGCCGAAAAGCAGGGCTTCAACATCACGCTCGAACGCGCCTTCGATCCGGCGGCCGGCGAGGTCGATCTCTACCCGCAGGAAATCACGCGGGTGCTGCTCAACCTCATCTCCAACGGTTTCTACGCCGCGACCAAGCGCAAGGCGGAGGCCAACGGCGCCAATTACGAGCCGACGCTCACCGCCGTCGACGAAAAGTCTGGGTGACCGTGTTGAAATCCTGATCCGCGACAACGGCACCGGCATCCCGCCCGAGGTCAAGGAGAAGATGTTCAACCCGTTCTTCACCACCAAGCCGGCGGGCGAGGGCACCGGCCTTGGCCTTTCGCTCAGCCACGATATCATCGTCAAGCAACACGGCGGCTCCATCGACGTCGACACCCGGCCCGGCGAATTCACCGAATTCAGGATCGTTCTGCCGCGCAACGGCGGCTGCCGTTGCCAAATCAGGAGGACCTGCGTGAGCTTTCTCATTCTCGTGGTCGATGACGAACCCGACGTCGAAATGCTGTTCCGCCAGCAGTTCCGCCGCGATCTGCGCGACGGCCGCTTTACCATGGATTTTGCCCAGTCGGCGCAGCGACGCGCTCGCCACGCATCGCCGCGGCCGGCGACCGTCGCTGATCCTGATCCTGTCCGACATCAACATGCCGGGCATGAGCGGGCTCGAGCTGTTGCCGAAGGCCAAGGCGATGCGGCCCGACGTGCCGATCATCATGATCACCGCCTATGGCGACGCGGAGACCAAGCGCAAGGCGCTGGAAGAGCGGCGCCGAGGCGCTGCTCACCAAGCCGATCGACTTCGGCGCCCTGCGCGGCGAGATCGAAACGCGGGTCGAACGCGCGGCATGACACGTATTCTGGTCGTCGACGACGAGCCGGACCTGGAGGCGCTGATCCAGCAGAAGTTCCGCCACCAGATCCGCGAGGGACGCGTCAGCTTCCTGTTCGCCCACGACGGCGTCGAGGCGCTTGGCCGTGCTGGAGGCGAACCAGGACGTCGATCTCGTCGTCACCGACATCAACATGCCGCGCATGGACGGGCTGTCGCTGCTGCAAAAGCTGCAGGAGACCGAGGACGAGCTGTCGACCATCATCGTCTCGGCCTACGGCGACATGGCCAATATCCGCACCGCGATGAACCGCGGCGCCTTCGATTTCGTCACCAAGCCGATCGATTTTGCCGATTTGGAAACGACCATCGCCAAGACCATGCGCCACGTCGAGGCGCTGCGCGAGGCGCGGGCGCGGCAAGCGGAAGCCGAGCGCGCGCATGCGTCGCTGTCGCGCTATTTCTCGCCCAATCTCGCCGAGCGGCTGGCCGAGCGATAGCGACGCGGTCGACCTCGGCGGCCAGCGCCGCGAGATCGCGACGCTTGTTCACCGACATTACCAGCTTCACCGCGCTGGTCGAGACGCTGGAGCCGACGTGCTCGGGCCGTTGCTCAACGACTATCTCACCGGCATGACCGATATCGTTTTCGCGCACGAAGGCACGGTCGCCAAGATCATCGGCGACGCCTTGCATGTGCTGTTCGGCGCGCCGGGCGAGCAGCCGGATCACGCCGTCGCGCGCGGTCGCCTGCGCGCTGGCGCTCGATGCGATTCGCGCGAGGCAATCCGCGAACGCTGGCAGGAGAAAGGCATCGCGCTCGGGCGACGCGCATCGGCGTACATGCCGGGCCGGCGATCGTCGGCAATTTCGGCGGCGGCCGCTTCTTCGACTACACCGCCTATGGCGACACCATCAACGTCGCGGCACGGCTCGAGGCCGCCAACAAGCAGCTCGGCACCCGCATCTGCGTCAGCGCCGTCCTTGCCGACAAGGCGGAGGATTTTCGCGGCCGCCCGGTCGGCGACCTGGTGCTGCGCGGCCGGACCGAGGCGTTGCGCGCCTTCGAGCCGCTGACGGCCGAAGCAATATGACAACCCGGCGACCAAGAGCTATCTCGAGGCCTTTGCCAAGCTGGAAGCCAGCGATCCCGGCGCCATGGCGGCCTTCGCCGCCCATGTCGGCAAATATGCCACCGATCACCTCGCCAGCTTCCACCTCAAGCGGTTGCTCAACGGCGCGAGCGGCACGCGCATCGAGATGGACTAGTCGCGCATCTTGACATAAGAGCCGGGCGCGTCCTCGAGCGGCTTGAATTTGCCGCCGCCCATCGCGCGCGCCGGCACGGTTTCGGCATCGTGGCTTTTGAGCCAATCGAGCCAGTCCGGCCACCAAGAGCCGGGATGCTCCTTGGCTTTCGCCAACCATTTGTCGAGATCGGTGCCGGTCGGCTTGCCGCCGGTCCAGTACTGGTATTTCGGCTTGCCCGGCGGATTGATGACGCCGGCGATGTGGCCGGAGCCGGCCGAGCACGAAGGTCACCGGGCCGCCGAAAAAGGTCGAGCCGATGAGCACCGATCTCGCCGGCGCGATGTGGTCCTCGCGCGTGGCGAGGTTGTAGACCGGCACCTTGACCTTGTGGAGGTCGAGCTTGACGCCGGCGATCTCCATCTTGCCCTTGGTCAGCGTTGTTCTCGAGATAGCAGTTGCGCAGATAGAACGAGTGGTTGGCCGACGGCATGCG
Organism: uncultured Alphaproteobacteria bacterium; assembly: GCA_963822035.1. Lineage (GTDB taxonomy): Bacteria > Pseudomonadota > Alphaproteobacteria > Rhizobiales > Xanthobacteraceae > Pseudolabrys. Next base: position 1,077,823 of record CAWGGC010000005.1, read on the forward strand.
CGTGGTGTCGGAATTCCAGTACAGCAGGTCGAACGGGCAGCGGCTTCTTGCCCCTGAGGTAGTTGTTGATGACGTAGGGCCAGATCAGGTCGTTCGGGCGCAGCATGTTGAAGGTGTTGGCCATGCGCGGGCTTCGAGATAGCCGTGTTCCTTCATGTTTTTTCGAGTTGCGCGATCGCTCCTCGTCGACGAAGACCTGCAGGTCGCCGGCATAGGTGAAATCGACCTGCGTTGCGAAGAAGGTCGCGGATAGCACGCGGTCTTGTTTTTTGGCGGCGAGATAGGCGAGCGTGATGGCGAGCAGCGTGCCGCCGACGCAATAGCCGATGGCGTTGAATTGCTTCTCGCCGGTGGCCGCCTCGACCGCATCGATTGCGGCGATGACGCCTTCGCTTCATGTACTGCTCGAAGCTCTTGGCGGCGAGGTGGGCGTCGGGATTGACCCAGGAGATCACGAACACGGTGAGGCCCTGCTCGACGCACCAGTTGATGAAGGATTTTTCCGGCGTCAGGTCGAGGATATAGAACTTGTTGATCCATGGCGGCACGATCAGCAGCGGCATCTTGATCACTTCCGTTGTCGTCGCCTGGTACTGGATGAGCTGGCAGAGGTCGTTCTGGTGGATCACCTTGCCGGGGGTGAGCGCGAGATTGCGGCCGACCTCGAAGGTCGACGGGTCGGACTGGCGGATCTTCAGATTGCCGTGGCCGGCCTTGATATCCTCGCTGAGCATGTGCATGCCGCGCACCAGGTTGTCGGCGTTGGACGACAGCGTGTCGCGCAGCAATTCCGGATTGGTGAGCACGAAATTCGACGGTGAGAGCGCATTGGCGATCTGCCTGACGTAGAACTCCGCCTTCTGCCGCGTATGCGCGTCGATGCCCTCGGCATCTCTGGCCAACTTGTCGGCCCACTGCGCGCTCAACAGATAGAGCTGCTTGAGGAAGTCGAAGAACTGGTTCTGCGACCATTCCGGGTCGGCGAAGCGCTTGTCCCTGGGGTCGGGCGCGACCACGGGCGCGACCTGTTCGCCCGCCATGCGCTTGACCGCGACCGCCCACAAATCGAGAAAGGCGCGGCCGAGGCTGTTCTGTAACTCGACCGCGCGCTGCGGATCGGCGAGCCAGTATTCGATGACCTGGCCGAGCGTCTTGACCATATCGGCGACGTCCTCGGCGAATTCCGGTTTGATCTTGCCTTCCTCGCGCGGCTTCATGTAGGCGGCGAGCGCCTTGCCGCCTTCCTCGATGACGCGCGCGACATTGCCGGCGAAGGCCTCGATATCGACCTCGCTCAGCTTCGGCAGGTCCTTCGTCGGTTCTTGGGTGCGCTTGTCCATCGCCCTGATCGCTTCCGCCCAGAAATGACCCGGTCTTTTCGATATGCCGCAAGGCGTATCAGGCGCTGGCCTCGCGACGCACCTCAACCTTGTTCACGCCATATTAGCCGGTTACGGGCCATATGGTTACAATTCATTGAGTCCACAACTGTTTCTGGGCTGGGCGACGTTCATGCGACGCTTTTGGGTAGGCAGGATACTGGCTACCGCGGCATTGGCTGCGGCGCTTGCCGGCTGCTCGGCGAGCGCGATTAGCGGCAAGCTGCCCGGCGACATGGGCGAGCCGGCCGACACCCCGGCGCGGCCGACGGTCGCCTATCAATACCCGGCCGTACACGACATGCCGCCGCCGCGCGCCGACCAGCCTCTGACCGATGAGCGAGCAGGTCCAGATGGAAAAGGACCTCGAAAAGCTGCGCGACCGTCAGGAGGGCCGATTCTCCCGCCCAAGCCGCCAAGGGTGGCAAAAAGCCCGCCGCGGCGGCGAAAATGCAGCCGGCAGCGGCCGAAGCGGCCGAAACCGCTGGCAGCAAGGGCAACCCGTGATAAAAGCCAGCCGGGATTTGATGCCGAGCCATTCGGGAGGATGAAAGGCCGGCGACCGCGAAGGTTCGACGATGGAAGACTTCTACCGCATCCGCCGCTTGCCGCCCTACGTGTTCGAAGAGGTGAACCGGGCCGAAGGCCCGCGCGCGCAACGCCGGCGCCGACATCATCGACCTCGGCATGGGCAATCCCGACCTGCCAACGCCCGCGCACGTCATCGAAAAGATGAAGGAGACGCTCGGCAAGCCACGCACCGACCGCTATTCGTCGTCGCGGGGTATTCCGGGACTGCGCCGCGCGCAGGCCGCCTATTACGAACGCCGCTTCGGCGTGAAGCTCAACCCGGATACGCAGGTTGTCACCACCTTGGGCTCGAAGGAAGGCTTCGCCAACGTCGCGCAGGCGATCACCGCGCCGGGCGACGTCGTGCTGGTGCCCAACCCGAGCTATCCGATTCACGCCTTTGGCTTCCTGATGGCGGGTGGCGCCATCCGCTCGGTGCCATCGGAGCCGACGCCGAACTTCTTCCACACGCTCGAGCGTGCGATCACGCACTCGATCCCGAAGCCGAGCGCGGTCGTGGTCTGTTATCCGGCGAACCCGACCGCCTATGTCGCGAGCCTCGACTTCTATAAAGACCTCGTTGTCTTCGCCAAGAAGCACGAGATTCTGGTGCTGTCCGATCTCGCCTATGCCGAGGTCTATTTCGACGACAACCCGCCGCCGTCGCTGCTGCAAGTGCCGGGTGCGATGGACATCGCCGTCGAGTTCACCTCGCTGTCGAAGACCTTCTCGATGCCGGGCTGGCGCATCGGCTTTGCCGTCGGCAACGAGCGGGTGATCGCGGCGCTGGCCCGCGTCAAATCTTATCTCGACTATGGCGCCTTCACGCCGATCCAGGTGGCGGCGACCGCGGCCCTCAACGGTCCGGACGACTGCATCAAGGAGATGCGCGAGATCTACAAGCGCCGGCGTGACGTGATGGTGGAAAGCTTCGGCCGCGCCGGCTTCCATGTGCCGAGCCCGCGCGCCTCGATGTTTGCCTGGGCGCCGATCCCGGAGCCGTTCAAGAGCCTGGGCAGCATCGAATTCTCCACGTTGCTGGTCGAGAAGGCGGAGGTCGCGGTGTCGCCCGGCATCGGCTTCGGCGAATATGGCGAGGGCTTCGTCCGCATCGCGCTGGTGGAAAACGAGCAGCGCATTCGCCAGGCCGCGCGCAATATCCGGCGCTTCCTCGAGACCGCGCCCGAGCAGTTGCACAACGTGGTTCCGCTCGCGACGCGACGCTAGCGCATGATCCCGAAAAGTGGGAACCGGTTTTCGGAGAAGATCATGCGCGAGAATATTGTTCCATGACTCAACCTCTCAAAGTCGGTGTCGCCGGATTGGGCACGGTCGGTGCCGCGCTGGTCGCCCAGATCGCGGCCCAGCGCGAGGCGCTCACCGCGCGCTGCGGGCGGCGCATCGAGGTGGTCGCGGTCACGGCTCGGTCCAAAGGCAAAGACCGCGGCATCGATCTGAAAAAATTGAAATGGCTGCCCGATCCGTTGGCGCTGGCGCGCGATCCGGGCATCGACGTCTTCGTCGAACTGATCGGCGGCGCCGGCGATCCGGCAAAAAGTGCCATCGAGGCGGCGCTCGCCTCCGGCAAATCGGTGGTCACCGCCAACAAGGCGTTGCTCGCCAAGCACGGCATCAGGCTGGCCGACATTGCCGAGAAGCACCATGCCGCGCTCAATTTCGAGGCCGCCGTCGGCGGCGCCATCCCGATCGTCAAGACGTTGCGCGAAGGGCTTGCCGGCAATTCCTTCGCCCGCATCTACGGCATCCTCAACGGCACCTGTAATTACATCCTGACGCGCATGGAGCAGGACAAATTGTCCTTCGCCGAGTGCCTCAAGGAGGCGCAGCGGCTCGGCTATGCCGAGGCCGATCCGTCTTTCGACATCGAGGGCCACGACACCGCGCAGAAGCTTGCGATCCTCGCCTCGCTCGCCTTCGGCACCAAGGTTGACCAGAGCGCGATCTACGTCGAAGGCATTTCCTCGATCGCGCCTGCGGATCTCTCCGCCGCCGACGAGCTCGGCTACCGCGTCAAGCTGCTCGGCGTCGCCGTCAAAACGCCGCAAGGCATCGAGCAGCGCGTGCACCCGACCATGGTGCGCAAGGACTCGGCCATCGCCCAGGTGATGGGGGTGACCAACGCCGTCACCGTCGACGCCGAAGGCATAAACCCGCTGACCTTGGTCGGTCCCGGCGCCGGCGGCATGGCGACCGCGTCGGCGGTCTTGTCCGACATCGGCGACATTGCTCGCGGCGTGCGCACCGCCCCGTTCGGCCGGCCGAGCGAGAAGCTCAAGCCCGTGCGCAAGGCGCCGATGCAGCGCCATGAGGGCGGCTACTACATCCGCCTGCAGGCCCGCGACAAGCCGGGCACCGCGGCCGCAATCGCCACCAGGCTCGCCGAGCAGGAGATATCGCTGGAATCCATTGTGCAGCGCCACGACCAGAAGAATCCGGCCGACGGCAAGGGCGGTTCCGTCCCCGTTATCCTCATTACCTATGCGACAACTGAGGATGCCGTGCGGAAGGCCCTTGCGGCGGTCACCCGCGATAGGGTGATCTCTGGCAGGCCGCAAGTGATCCGCATCGAGAAGAACTAGGGGTTTAAGCGATGGCGTCGACCGGGCAAGTCAACCAGGTGCTGGATCGCATCCTGTCCATCGAGATCGTGCGCGTCACCGAGCGCGCCGCCGTCGCCGCGGCGAAGCTGCGCGGACGTGGCAACGAGAAGGACGCGGATCAGGCGGCGGTCGACGCCATGCGCCGCGAGCTCGGCAAGCTGCCGATCGCCGGCACCGTGGTGATCGGGGAAGGCGAGCGCGACGAGGCGCCGATGCTGTTCATCGGCGAGAATGTCGGCACCGGCAAGGGCCCCAAGGTCGACATTGCTGTCGATCCGCTCGAGGGCACCACGCTCTGCGCCAAGGACATGCCCGGCTCGATCGCCACCATGGCGATGGCGGACGGCGGCACGCTGCTCAACGCGCCCGACGTCTACATGGAGAAGATCGCGGTCGGCCCCGGTTATCCGAAGGACCTCGTCGATCTCGACGTGCCGGCGGGCGAGATGATCGCCAGGCTCGCCAAGGCCAGGGGCGTCAAGGCGGACGCCATTACCGCGCTCATCCTCGACCGCCCGCGCCACGCCGACATGATCGCGGCGGTGCGCAAGGTGGGCGCCGCCGTCTCGCTCATCACCGATGGCGACGTCGCCGGCGTCATCCACGCCGCACAGCCCGATGTGACCGGCATCGACGTCTACATGGGCATCGGCGGTGCGCCGGAGGGCGTGCTCGCGGCCGCGGCGCTGTCCTGCATCGGCGGGCAGATGCAGACGCGGCTGGTGCTCGACAGCGACGAGAAACGCGCGCGCGCCGCCAAGATGGGCATCAAGGACCCGCGCAAGAAATACGGTATCAAGGACATGGTGACCGGCGACTGCGTGTTTGCCGCAACCGGCGTCACCGACGGCAACCTGCTCAAGGGCGTCAAGTTCCGCGGCAATACGATCGAGACCGAGACGGTGGTGATGCGCTCGGCCACCGGCACGGTGCGCTGGGTGCGCGCCGAGCACAGGATGCAGACGAAGTTCTAAAAAAGCGAGCGTTCGATTCGCCTGCCGGCCGATGGAGGCGCGAGATGCGGCGCTGGTTGGGAGTTGTCCTGCTGTGCGTTCTGCTGGCGCCTCACACGCGCGCGCAGGAGGCCGGCTCGCCGGAAGCCTTGCGCGCGGCGCAGGAACTTTCGGCTATCGTCACCGCCGACACTATCGAGCGGCTGTCGCGCAACATGACCGCGCAGGTCTGGCCGCAGATCGAAAATGAATTCGGCGCCAAGGTCGACGCGGCGACGCTCGGTGAGTTGCGCACCGAATTTGAGACGGCGCTGACCACTTTCACGGCGTCCGCCATGAAGGATGTGCCCGAAATCTACGCCAAATATTTCACCGCCGCGGAGCTCAACGATTTGCTCGCCTTCTACAAGACCCCGACCGGCGCCAAGGCGCTGAAGGCGCTGCCGCAGGTTACGGCGGAAATCGCCCAGAAGATGCTGCCGCGGCTGCAGCCGTTCCAGGCCGATCTCGTCGCCCGCATGCAGGCAGTGATGCAGCGGCACGGCTACAAGCAATGAGCGCGAAGCTACGATGACGGCCTTGCCCGCAACGGCGCCGATGGCGGCCGAGCAGTTCTTCCTCGGCGTCGAGCGCTCGGCGACGGACCGGGCCTGGCGCGATCGGCTCGATGCGCGAGGTCAGGCGCGGGCGCTGGCGATTGCGCAGCGCCACGGCCTGCCGGAGCTCTTGGCTCGCGTGCTTGCCGGCCGCGGCGTCGAGGCCGACGAGGTCGAAGCCTATCTCGATCCCAGCGTGCGGCGGCTGATGCCGGACCCGCACGTACTTACGCAAATGGATATTGCCTCGGCGCGGCTTGCCGACGCCGTCCAGCGCGACGAGCGCATCGCTATCTTCGGCGACTACGACGTCGACGGCGCCACCGCCACCGCGCTGCTCGCCCGCTATTTGCGGCAATGCGGCCTCGATCCGATCGTGCATATCCCGGACCGCATCTTCGAGGGTTACGGACCGAACGTCGACGCCATCCGCTCTTTCGTCGAGCGCGGCGCGACGCTGCTCGTCACCGTCGATTGCGGCACCACCAGTGTCGAGGCGCTGGGCGAAGCCAAGACGCTCGGTCTCGATACCATCGTCGTCGATCACCACCAGGCCGACGTCGAGCTGCCGCCGGCTTTGGCGATCGTCAATCCGAACCGGGCCGACGATCTCTCCGGCCTCGGCCAGCTTGCTGCGGTCGGCCTCGTGTTTCTGACTCTGGTCGCGGTCAATCGCGAGTTGCGCCGCCGCGGGTTTTGGCAGGCGCGCGCCGAGCCCGACCTCTTGTCGCTCCTCCACCTCGTCGCGCTCGGCACCGTCGCCGACGTCGTGCCGCTCACCGGCCTCAACCGTGCCTTCGTCGCCAAGGGGCTGATCGCGCTGCGCCGGCGCGAGCATGTCGGCACCACCGCCTTGATGGATGCGGCGCGCCTTTCAGGCCCCCCCGAGCCCTGGCATCTCGGCTTTCTGCTTGGCCCGCGCATCAACGCCGGCGGGCGCATCGGCCGCGCCGATCTCGGCGCGCGGCTGCTGCTCGAAGACGACCCGAGCGAAGCCGCGCGCATCGCCGCCGAGCTCGATCGCCTGAACCGCGAACGCCAGCAGATCGAGATCGCGACCGTGGCGCAGGCGGAGGCTGAGGCGCTGGCCGCGCTCGGCCTCGAGGAGAAGGGCGCCGTGGTCGTCACGGCAGGGCAGGGTTGGCATCCGGGCGTCGTCGGCCTTGCCGCGGCGCGGCTGAAGGAACGCTTCGGCCGTCCGGCCTTTGCCGTTGCGCTCGATCCGGGCGGCACCGGCACCGGTTCCGGCCGATCCATCCCCGGTGTCGATCTCGGCCGCGCCGTGCGCGAGGCCGTGCGCGAGGGGCTGCTGATTAAGGGTGGCGGCCACGCCATGGCGGCGGGCGTCACCTTGCGCAAGGACGCGCTCGGCGCGTTCCGCGGCTTCCTCGAAGACAGGCTTGGCGCCGCGGTCGAGGCGGCGCGCCGCAATGTTGCGTTGCTTATCGACGGCGCGGCGGCCGCAGGCGCGGTCAATGTTTCGCTTTATGAAATGCTGTCGCGCGCCGGCCCTTATGGCGCCGGCAATCCCGAGCCGGTGCTTGCTTTGCCGTCACATGTGCTTGCCTATGCCGACGCGGTGGGTGAAAACCACATCCGCGCGCGCTTCAAGTCGGGCGACGGCAAGTTCGTCAACGCGATCGCCTTCCGCGCCGCCGGGCAGCCGCTCGGCCGGGCGCTGATCGACAACCGCGGTCGCGCGCTGCACGCCGCCGGTTCGCTCGCCATCGACCGCTGGCAGGGCGAGGAGCGGGTGCAGATGCGGCTCATCGATGTTGCGGTCGCTTAAAGGGGAATCGAGATGCCGGGCAAATCAATGATTGCGTTGGCCGCCGCGTTGGCGACGATATTGTTCGCCGGACCAGCCGGCGCGCAGACTTATCCGACGCGCGATATCACTTTCATCGTCGCCTTCGCGCCTGGCGGCGTGGCCGACACCATTGCGCGGCTGTTGGCACAAGGCCTCGGCCCCAAGCTGGGGCGCACGGTGGTGGTCGAAAATCGCGGCGGTGCCGGCGGCAATATCGCGGCCTCCGCGGTCGCGCGCGCTCAGCCTGACGGCTACACGCTCCTGGTGACGACGACCGCGCTCGCCATCAACGAGACGCTGCGCAAGAACAACGGCTTTTCCACCAGCGAACTCAAGACCGTGGCGATCGTCGCCTCGAGCCCCGAAGCGATGGTGACCAGCGCCGGCAACCCAGCCGCCAACCTCGCCGACTTCGTCAAGTCGGTGAAGGGCAAGCCGATCACCTTCGGGACCGCCGGTGTCGGCTCCGGCTCGCACATCGCCGGCGAATATTTCTTCAAGGAGATCGCCAAGATCCCGGCGACCCACGTGCCGTTCCAGGGTGGCGCGCCGGCGCTGAACGCCGTCATGGGCAACCAGATCGATGTCATGGAAACGACACTCGGCGGCGGCGCTGCGGCGCAGATCAAGTCAGGCAAGATCAAAGGCCTCGGTATTGCAGCCGACAAGCGCGCGGCGGTCACGCCCAACGTGCCGACCTATGCCGAGCAGGGCTTCCCGGCCTTCTCGGCCTCATCCTGGGTCGGCGTCTTTGCGCCGGCCGGCACCAGCCCCGACATTGTCAACAAGCTCAACGCCGCGGTGGAGCAGGTGATGAAGGACCCGGCCTTGCGGACGCGCCTCACCAACATCGGCTTCGATCCGATCGAAGGCTCGCAGGCGCAGGCGGAAAGCTATTTCCGCTCGGAAGTCGCGAACTGGGGCAAGATGGTGAAGACGCTCGGGCTGTCGATCAACTAAAGCCGCAGCGCGTCAACGCTCAACGTCGGCGCGGCTTGCGGCAGAACACGTCGTAGATCGCGCCGATGATGACACGGGCTTCGTCGCTCGCCAGCGTGTAGTGGATCGACTTGCCGTTGCGCCGCGCCGCCACCAGGCCCTCGGCGCGCAAGCGCGCGAGCTGCTGCGATACCGTCGGCTGCCGCAGATCGAGGATCTCCTCGAGTTCGCCGACCGACTTCTCGCCTTCGGCGAGGATGCAAAGGATCATCAGCCGGCTCTCATGCGCCAGCGCCTTGAGGAAATCGCTCGCCCGCTTGGCGTTGTCGACCATGCGATTGAGATCGGTCGAACGGCTGCGGCTTTCGAGTTGCAAGTCCATCGCAGAATAAGCCCCTTTAAAGTATGTAAATTATATCATGCTTGGTGAATATGTCGATTGCCGGGCGCGATTTTTCAGCCGTAACGGAAGGCAAGCAGGTTGTCGAAAGAACGTAATTCGATGAGCACGCGATGGAGAAGATTTGTATCGTGCTCGGCGACCGCCTGAGGAATAAATTTCATGCTGGCCCTGGCGCCGTCGACGAGCCGGCGGAATTCCGGGTCCTTGCGCACAGGATCGGAGGCCATGCCGTCGCAGCGGTCGAGCGTCTTGGCATAGGCGTCGGCTTTTTCGGAGACGCCGGTTGAGATGTCCGGCTTGCTCCAGTCGAGCGCGCCGACGTTGTAGGCCATCAGCGCGTCCATGGCGGTATTGGCGTCCCGCACGCAATCGGCCAGCACGTGGACGCCGGCCGATTTACGTAAATTATACAGGTCGGCGCGCACGCCATCGAGCGACTTGCCGCGCAGGCTCGGGGCGCCCCGAGTTGAGCATCATGTCGGCGGTCACGAGCCGCGTGGCGATATCGGTCATCGTCAACGTGTAGAGCTTCTGATCGAACACCTGCGGGCCGCTTGTCGGCGAATCGCTGCTGCAGCGCCGTCCAGGAGGTGCGCAGGCGGTCGAGCTCGATCGAGGCAAGGTCGATATTGCCGGTGCGCAGGTAGCCGATCGCCACCCGATTGTGGCTTTCCATCTGTTCCGCCGCGGCGTTGAAATCGCCAATGTCGTCGGCAATGGCGGTGCCGGCCCCGGCCAGCAGGGCAACGAGCAGGACTGCGGCGCGCGCAAAGCTGGACAGCATGGCTATTCACCGGCAACAGAGATATATAGCAGACGCTGTATATAAGACTGCTGCCGCAACGGGGCCTAAATTTGACGCCATGGTTTGCGGACCGTCAGACCGGACTTTGTGAACGATGCTGATCACGCGCAGAACCCTGCTGGCAGGGGCCGCCGCCTCCGGCGCGTTGGCGCTGTCGCCGGCGCGGGCAAGCGATGGCCCGACGCTGACCGGCGATGGCCTCTACCGCGAGTCGTGGTTCCTGGAAAGCTTCCTTAATCTCGCCGACGACGCCGAAACCGCGAAATCGGAAGGCAAGCGCTTCGCCATCATGTGGGAGCTCAAAGGCTGCCCCTATTGCAAGGAGACGCATTTCGTCAATTTGGCGCAGGCCCGCATCGCCGACTACATCAAGGCGAATTTCGAGATCACGCTGCTCAACATCATCGGCTCGCTGCCGGTCACCGATTTCGACGGCCAGCAACTGTCGGAAAAGGCGCTCGCCGCGAAATACAATGTCCGCTACACGCCGACCTTCCAGTTCTTCCGCGAGGACGGAACGGTGATGAAGTCCCTGTCGCCGCACGACCGCGAAGTCGCCCGCGCGCAAGGATACCTGCGTCCCGACGATTTCCTCGCCATGTTCCGCTTCGTGCGCGAGAAGGCCTACGACAAGGGCAGCTTCCGCGACTTCCTCAAGGCGCAGAGCTGAACTGCGCCGGGCCCGCCCGGGCTTTGCTAAATTGCGCGTTTCGCCTATGACTGGCGCGGCACAATCCGCAAGTCCGGGATTTTTTCATGGCCAAGCTCAATCTCTCCGTCGCCGTGCGCGACTATGACCGCACGCGACCGCTGTCCGATGGCCTGGTACAGATCGACGGCGTCGATCCGGTATTCATGGCGCTCGATCCGGAGGAGATATTCTTCCGCGCCTTTCGCCATGCCGAGTTCGACATCTGCGAATTGTCGCTGTCGAGCTTCACGGTGAAGACGGCGCAGGGCACATGCCCTTATGTCGGCGTTCCGGCTTTCGTGTCGCGCGCCTTCCGCCACACTTCGATCTACGTGCGCACCGACCGCATCAAGAAGCCGGCCGACCTCAAGGGCAAGACAATCGGCGTGCCGGAATATCAGTTGACCGCGAATGTCTGGGCGCGCGCCATTCTCGAGGACGACCACGGCGTCAAGCCCTCCGACATCCACTGGATGCGGGGCGGGCTGACCGATCCCGGGCGGCTGGAGAAGATCACCGTCACGCTGCCGAAGGACGTCAAGCTCGACAACATCCCGGAGGGGCAGACGCTGTCGAGCATGCTCGATGCCGGCGAGATCGACGGCTTCATCGGCCCGCGCGTGCCGCCGGCCTTCGAGCGCGGCGACCCCAAGGTCGGCTGGCTGTTTGCGGATCCGGTCGCTGCCGCCAAGGACTATTACAAGCGCACCGGCATTTTCCCGATCATGCATCTGATCGGCGTGCGCCGAGAGCTGGCCGAGCAGCACCCCTGGCTGCCCGGGGCGGTGTTCAAGGCATTCGACCAGGCCAAGACCGTCGCGCTGCACAAGCTCGCCGACACCTCGTCGACCAAGGTGACGCTGCCCTTTGTCGAGGAGCACCTCCTGGAGGCAAGGCAACTCATGGGCGCCGATTTCTGGCCTTATGGCGTGCAATCGAGCCGCAAGACGCTCGAGACTTTTCTCAAGCATCACCATTCGCAAGGCCTGTCGCCGCGGCTCCTCAAGGTGGAAGAGCTGTTCCACCCCGGCACGCTCGAAACCTACAAGCTGTAAGCCATGACCACGCTTCGCGTCTTTAGCGGCGGTGCGCCGCAGCCGATCTTCAAGGAGTTGACGCCGTCGTTCGAGCGGCAGTCGGGCCATACGGTCGACTACGTCTTTGCCGTGATGTCGGTGCTGCGCGAGAAGGTCGCGGCCGGCGAGTCCGCCGACGTGCTGGTGATGCCGACCAACATCCTCGACGGCTATCAGAAGGAGGGCGTGGCGCGCGGGGCGGGCCGCGCCGTGCTCGGCCTTGTCAGCATCAACGCCGTGGTGCGCAAAGGCGCGGTCAAGCCAGACCTGTCGACGCCCGAGAAAGTCAAAGCGGCGATGCTGGCCGCCCGCGCCATCGCCCACGCGACGCCCGGCGAGACGCCGAGCGGCACGCATATGGGAAAGCTGGTCGAGAGCCTCGGCATCGCCGAGGCGATGAAGGGCAAGACGTTGCATCGCTCGGCGTTGCGCGGCGGCGTCGAGCTGATGGCGAGCGGGGAGGCCGAGATCGGCTTTTATCCGAAGAGCGAAGTGATCGACGACCGCCTCGACCTGGTCGGCCCGCTGCCGGCGGCGACCCAGCTCACCACCATTTACGGCGCGGCGGTGACCACCAAAAGCGCGGCGCCCGAGGCGGCGGCCGCTTTCATCGCCTTCATGGGTGATCCCAAGCACCGCGCCATCTGGACCAACGGCGGCTTCGACCCGCCACCCTAAACGTGTTTGATGCTGTCGAGGCCGCCGAGCCGGCCGACCAGCGCATTGGCGCCGATCGCCAGCACGAACAGCACGATCAGCATGGCGTACATGCGCGGCATGTCGAACACGCTGTAGGCCTGGATGATGAGAAAGCCGATGCCGGCGCTCGACAGCTTGGTTTCGGCGAGCAGCACGCCGATCAGCGCCACGCCCAAGCCGAGCCGCACGCCGTTGACGATCGGATGCCGCATCGCCGGCAGGTAGATCTTCGTCACCGTCTGCCAGCGGCTGGCGCGGAAGGAAGCGCCGACGCGCAGCAGCACCGTGTCGATGCCGCGCATGCCGGCGGCAACCGACAGCGCTACCGGAAAGAAGCACGACAGCGTGCCGAGCGCGATTTTCAATTCCGAGCCGAGGCCGAACCACATGATCAGCACCGGAAAGAAGATGATCTTCGGCGTCGGCCCGAGATAATGCAGGTAAGGTTCGTAGGCCTTGGCCAAGAACGGATTGGCGCCGACCAGGATGCCGGCGGCAAGGCCCGACAGGCCACCGACCGCGAGCGCGCCGGCGATTTCGCCCAGCGTGACGCCGAGATTGCCGTAGAAACTTGCATGCGTGAGCAGGTCGATGAGCGCGCGACCGATCAAGAATAGCGACGGCACCACGTCGCGGTAAAGCCAGCCGGAATGGGCGAGGAATTCCCACACCGCCAGCACGCCAAGGATGATGGCGGCGCGCAACAGCGTCACCGGGCTCAGGCGCGGCGCGGCGGCAGCGGTGTAAGTCAGTCGACCGGTCTCAGCCATCGCTCGACTCTTTCCAGCGCCATGAAAAACAGGACGCTCACCAGAATGACGAAGCAGATCGCGGCATAGGTGCCGGCGAGATCGTAGCGCTCGGCAAGATCCTCGATCAGCCGGCCGAGGCCGCCAAAATTGATGAGGAATTCGGTGCCGACGATATTGATGAGCGCAAAGATCAAGCCGAGCCGCAGGCCGACGAAGATGGTCGGCATCGCCGCCGGAAACAGGATCTTCCAGAACTGCTGCGTGGCGGTGAGGTTGAAGCTTCTGCCGACATTGACCAGCACCTTGCGCGTGCCGGAAATGCCTTCGACGGTCTTCAGGATTACCGGCGGCAGCCCGGACACGAAGCCCATGACGATGATGGTCCAGACGTTGCGGCCGAAGATCACCATGAACAGTGGATACATCAGCACGAACGGCGCCGAGGCCAAGGCCGCGACCCAGGTTTCACACGCCTGCTGCAGGAGCTTGTAGCGCTGCATGGCGACGCCGGCGGCGATGCCGACGACGGCGATCATGACGCTGGCGGTCAGGCACTCGCCGGCGGTCAGCAGGAAACGGTTGAAGATGTGCTCCTCGACGATGATGCGGTAGAAGCTGCCGGCGATTTCCGAGGGTGGCGGCACGATAAATTGGCTAATGATGCCGGCGCGGATCAGCCCCTCGGCTACGAGCAAGAAGGCAAGCACCGAACCGAGGCCGGTCAGTGCCGGCGCATAGCGGCCGGCTCCACGTCTTGCTGCGGCGGTCATGGCACGGCTCCATGGTGGGACAGGGCGTGCGCCTCCTCGTCCTTCATGCCGCGGCTTGCCTCTTCGCGCAGGTCGTTCCAGATCTGTGCCACGTAGCGGCCGAACGCTTCGCTGGTGACGATCTCCGAGGTGCGCGGCCGCGGCAGGTCGATATCGACGATGCGCTTCACCTTGCCGGGCCGGTAGGTCATCACCAGAATGCGGTCGGACATCTGCACCGCTTCGGTGATGTTGTGGGTGATGAGCAGCGTGGTCTGCTTGAGCTGCTGTTGAATCTGCAGCACCTTGTCGCCAAGCAAGAGCCGCGTCTGCTCGTCGAGCGCGGCGAAGGGCTCGTCCATCAGCAGGATCTTCGGCTCGGAGGCGAGCGTCCGCGCCAGCGACACACGCTGCCGCATGCCGCCGGAGAGCTCGCCGGGAAAGCGGTTCTCGAAGCCTTCGAGACCGACCAGCTTGATGAAATGTCTGGCGCGTTCGGCGCGTTTGCCGCGCGCCATGCCGACCAGCTCGAGCGGGAAGGCGACGTTGTCGGTGACGTTGCGCCAGGGGAAGGTCGACTCCTCCTGGAACACCATGCCGATCGACCTGTGCGGGCCGTCGATTGTCTCGCCGGCGACGCGCACCGTGCCTTGATGTTGCGTGAGCAGGCCGCCGATGACGTTGAACAGGCTCGACTTGCCGCAGCCGGAGGGGCCGATGACCGAGAGGAACTCGCCGGGCTTGACCGTGAACGAGACGTCGTCGACCGCGACCACCGGGCCTTCCGCGGTCTCGTAGCGCACGCTGACGTCGTCCACCGTGAGGATGGCACTGTCTGTTGCGGGGGCTTGGGCCGCCATCGCGTCTATTCGCTCTTGCGCGTCATCACCGCGGTCATGGCGGCGGTGTAGCCCGGCTCGACGCGCACATCGACGACCGCAACCGCGCCTTGCTCGACCGCAGCAATGGCCTTGGCGAAGACGGCGGGAAGATCGCCGATCGCCGCCACCGGGCCGAAGCCTTGCGCGCCTTGGGCGCGCGCGATCGCGGCGATGTCGATGTCCGGCTCCGAGATGCGCTGGCCAATCCAGCGGTTCTCCACCGGCCGATTGCGCTGCTTGGCGACGCGCTCCTGGTGCAACTCGTCGTTGAAGAAGGAGCGGTTGTTGGCGACCACGATCAAGAGCGGAATTTTGTAATGCGCCGCGGTCCACAACGCCGTGCAGGCCATCATGAAATCGCCGTCGCCGCAGACCGCGACCGGCAGGCGCCCCGTGCCCTTGAGCGCCAAAGCTGCACCCACCGAAATACCCGGTCCGCCGCCGACGCCGCCGCCGCCGTCGCCGCCGAGGAAATCGAGCGGGTGGTTGAAGGCCCAGCTCGCGCCATTCCATGACAGCGAGACGTGGGTGAGTGAGCAGGGCCGCTCGCCGACCGCCTCACGTAGCGCCGCGGCGAGATGATCGACGGTCATTTTGTCGCCTGCCGGTACCGGAAATTCCTTGGCGAGCGAAGCGACCACGCTCGGGCCGGCAGGGCCGAGCGCGGCGAGCAGCGGCGGCACCGCGGCGTCCGGCTCGCAGGCGATCATGACATCGACCGGCGGCAGGCCCTGGTAGTCCATGCTCCAGCCGTTGTGCAGCTGATGATCGACTGAAACCTGGATGATCCTGGCGTTGCTGCCGCCGGCGTGCTTGAGCGCGCCGGCGACGTCGAGCCAATCGAGGCTGAGGATGACGTCGGCCGAGCGGATCGCCTCGCAGGCTTCCGGCACCGGCGCGATGGTGCCCGGCGCGCCGACGTGCAGGTGGTGATGAGTCGGAAACGCGGCGGCGACTTTCAGATCGGTGACGACGCCCGCGTTGATGCGCTCGGCAAGTGCGATGCGCGCATTCCAGGTGGCGAGCTCCCGCGAGACGCGGCCGGCAAGGATCACGGGCTTTTTGGCGGCGCGCAGCAAGTCGGCCGCCGCGGCGATCGCGTCGGGCGCCGGCGCGCTCGCGACAGCCGGCATGAATCGGGCGGTCTCGATCGGTGAAACCTGCTCGGCGAGCTTTTCCTCCTGCATGCCGGCGTCGAGATTGACGTAAGTCGGTCCGCGCGGCGCGGTCTGCGCAATCCAGCCGGCGCGCAGGATCGCTTCGCGTGCGGCCAACGGAGAAGCCGGCTGGTCGTCCCATTTGGTGTAGCCGCGCACCAGCGCGCCCTGATCGCGCGCGGTGTGGATCCAGTCGATCCACGGCCGCCGCTTTGCCGCATCGACCGGGCCGGTGGCGCCGAGGATGACCATTGGCATGCGATCGCACCAGGCGTTGAAGATGCCCATGGTCGCGTGCATCAGCCCGACATTGGAATGCACGGCGACCGCGAGCGGCTTGCCGGTCACCTTGGCGTAGCCGTGGGCGATGGCGACCGCGCTTTCCTCGTGCAGGCAGAGCAGCATCTGCGGCCGCTCGTTGCCGAGATAATTGACCAGACTGTCGTGCAGGCCGCGGTAGCTCGCGCCGGGATTGAGCGCGATGTAGGGGATGTCGAGCGCGCGCAGCGCGTCCGCCGCGACATCGCTGCCGAAGCCGGGGGCGTTGACGCCGGCGGGCTTTGGCCGGTCGAAGGTCATGATCGTGTTGTTGGGCGTAGTGGGCAAATTGGCGGCGTCGCGCTGCGATTTGGTCACGAGGAACAATCCCGGCATGGCCGCGGCGGCGGCGGTGGGCGCAATCCAACCGGATCGCGGGCGAAGACGCAACCGGACGGGTTGCGGCGAAGCGGTGAAGCCAGCACAATCCAATGGAATAAGCGCGGGATCGCCCGGAAGGCGGCCGATAGATGGAAAGCGGAGGAAACATGCGTATCGTGACCATGCTGCTGGCGGCTTGCCTTGGGGCGTCATCCGCCATGGCTGCCGACCTCAATTGCTCGAAGATCAAAGTGGTCGTGCCCTTTGGTCCGGGCGGCTCGGCCGACATCTCCGCGCGCATCGTCGCCGATCCGCTCGGCAAGGCGCTCGGCACCTCCGTCTACATCGAAAACAAGGGCGGAGCTGCCGGCAATCTCGGCACCGAGCTGGTCGCGGCCGCGGCGCCGGACGGCTGCACGCTGCTGGTCAACGGCACCGTCATCTCGACTTACCTCGACAGCTTCTCGCACCTGCCGTTCGACCCGTTCAAGGATATCGCGCCGGTCGGCGGTCTCGGCGTCACGCCGTCGATCGTTCTGTCGTCGCCGCAACTGCCGGCCAAGGACCTCAAGAGCCTGATCGCGCTGTCCAAGAGTTGGCCGAACGGGCTGACCTTCGGCATCGCCGGCTATGGGTTGCAGCAGCATCTTGCGACCGAAGTGATCGCGCAGCGCGCGGGCGCCAAGTTCGTCACCGTGCCGTACAAAGGCGGTGGCCCGGCCATGACCGATCTGTTGTCGGGGCGCATCGATTTCGGCACTTTCCTGGCCGGCACCACCAAGGCTTACGTGCAGGAGGGCAAGCTCAGGCCCTACGTCGTCTTGCAAGACAAACGCTCCGCTTTGATGCCGGACGTACCGTCGGCCGCAGAGGAGGGCTACCCCGGCCTGCTCGGCGGCGTCGACTTCGTCATGTTCGCCCCTGCCAAGACGCCGAAGGAGATCATCGACAAGATCAGCGGCGCGCTGCACAAGGTGGTCGAGGACAAGGGCGTGCAGGAGCACTTGCTTAAGGCAGGCATCGAGCCGGCGCCGAAAACGCCGCAGGAAGTGACCGAGGCGATGCAGAAGATGCGCGAAGGTTTCGCGCCCGTCATCAAGACTTCTGAACATCAAGCTCGATTGATGACGCCGCAACGCCCGTTGCCCGACAGCCGCTCGGCGGCGCCGGTCCCGGCGACCGGCGCCAGGATCGAGCGCATCGAAACCATCCCGCTCAAGGTCAAGCTCGACCGCCCGGCGGCGGGCTCGACGCTGAAGCTGACGCACCGCTGCACCATCGTTACCCGTATCCATACCGACGTTGGCGTGATCGGCGAGTGCTACAACGGCAACGACGACGAGACGCAAGGCGCGATCATGCGCCTGATCCATGACGAGCTCGAGCCGCGGCTTGTCGGCACGAGCGTCGTCGGCATCGGGGAAGCCTGGGCGGCAACGCGCGTTGCCACCGAGCCGTTCCTGCGCGACCGGCGCATCGCGCTGCGGGCGCAGGCTTGCGTCGACAGCGCGCTGCACGATGCGGTCGGCAAGCTGGTCGGTCTGCCGCTGCATGTGCTGTGGGGGCGGGCGAGCCGCGAGGTCAGGACCGTGGCGCTTGGCGGCTACTATCGTGAACGCGACGAGCTTGCCGGTCTTGCCGAGGAGGTCGCTGAGCTGAAAGCGCTCGGCATTGGCGGTCTCAAGGTCAAGGTCGGTGGCCGCAGCCCGCGCGAGGACGCTGAGCGGGTCACGGCCGTGCGGCGCGCCGGCGGCGACGATTTCATCGTGGCGGCCGACGCCAACCAGGGCTGGACGAGGGCGGAGGCGATCGATTTTGCGCAGCGCGTCGCTGACCTCAAGCTCGCCTGGTTCGAAGAGCCGTGCAAATGGGACAACGACCGGCGTGACATGGCGCTGGTGCGCACGCTCGGCCGCGTCCCGGTGAGCGCCGGGCAGAGCGAGTTGTCGCGTTTCGGCTGCCGCGACCTGATGCTGGCCGACGCCATCGACATCTGCAATTTCGATGCGAGCTGGGGTGGCGGCCCGACCGAATGGCGCCGCGTCGCCGCGCTCGCTTCGAGCTTCAACGTCGGCATGATGCAGCACATCGAGCCGCAGATCGGCCTGATGCTGGTCGGCGGCGCCGCCAACGGCCGCTACGGCGAGGTGATGATGCCGTGGCGCGATCCGTTCTTCTATTCGCTGATTGCCGGGCAGACGCCGTACCGCAACGGCATCTACACGCTGCCGGACAAACCGGGCTGGGGCATCAGCTTCGACCTCGACTATCTTAAGCACGCGCGCCGCACGGATTGAGCAGGCAATGGCCGCGCCGCGAAATTACGTGCTGGTGCACGGCGCATGGCATGGCGGTTGGTGCTGGCGGCGCATCGCGGATCGCCTCACCATTGCGGGCAACCGCGTGTTCACCCCGACGCTGACGGGGCTCGGCGAGCGCAGGCATCTCATGAGCGCCGACCTCACGCTCGAAACCTTCGCGACCGACGTCGCCAACGTGCTCGAGATGGAGGACCTGGAGGACGTCATCCTGGCCGGTCACAGTTTCGGCGGCCGCGCCATCAGCATCGTTGCCGATCGCGATCCGTCGCGCCTGCGCCGTCTCGTCTACGTCGATGCCGGATTGCCGGAGGACGGGAAGTCGGCATTCGACCAGATGGCGCCGGAGGTGCGCGCGGCGCGGCTGGAAGCGGCACGCGTCTTCAGCGGCGGCTTGAGCATGCCGCCGCCGACGGCGGCCGCCTTCGGCGTGCTCGATGCTGCCGAAACGGCCTGGGTCGAGCGCCACCTGACGCCGCACCCGACGGCAACGTTTGCTCTGCCGATCAAACTCACCCATCCGCTCGGCAATGGCGTGCCGGCGACCTATATCCGCTGCACCGATCCGGGCTATGCCAATACGCTCAAAGGCGCGCAATACGCGCAATCGCGCCCGGACTGGCAGTATCTGGAAATCCGCACCGGCCATGACGCCATGATCTCAGCGCCGGCGGAGCTTGCCGCAATGCTGCTGGGGGTGCCGTAAAGGCGCTATGAGGCCTGCCGCAATCGCGCCAGCACCTTGAGGCCGACATAACCGTCGGCGGGGTCCATGCCGACTTTCTTCTCGAAGGCGAGCACGGCGTTGACGGTATCGCTGCCGGTGCGGCCGTCGATCGTCGTCGATCTTAAAGCCGTGATCCCTGAGCCGGCGTTGGATTTCCTTGACCTCGTCCAAGGTCGGCACCCGCTCGCCGCCGGGGAACTGCTGGAAGAACGGCGGGTCGCCGCGGATCAGATCGCCGAGGTGGCAGAGCGCCAGCGTGTAGCTGGTCGACGGATTGTAACTATAGACGGCGCGGAAGTTCTGTCCGATCAGGAAGGTCGGCCCGCCGCGCACCGGCGCCCACAGCTTGACGCGGTCGGCCGGCCGCGGAAACGGTTTGCCGTCGGCGCGCGTGATGCCAAGCGCGTGCCATTGCGCGTAGCTGCGCCAGCCGAGCGGCTCGCGGCCGTTCAGTTTCACTTCGCAGCCCCAGGCTTCGCCACGCTGGTAGTGGCCGCGCTCGGCGAGATAGCGCGCCGTGCCGGCAAGCGAGTCGTCCGGCTTGCCGAACGGTGTGACGCGCCCGTCATGGTCGAAATCGACGCCCATGTGCAGCCACACCTCCGGCATCCATTGGGTGTGGCCCATGGCGCCGGCCCAGGAACCGATCATGTCTGAGGGCTTGGCCCAGCCCTTGTCGATGATGGCGAGCGAATTGAGCAATTCCGCCTGCCAGTAGGCGCGCCGCCGCGGTTCGCCCCAGGCAAGCGCGGCAAGCGCCGGCAATACCGGGCGCATGTATTTCGGATTGACGATGACGTCGCCGAAGGAAGACTCCATGCCCCATAGGCCGAGCATGATGTAACGGTCGACACCGTAGTCCTTCTCGACCCGCGCCAGGACGCCGGCGTATTCCTTGGCGCGCTCCTTGCCGGTGATGACGCGCCAGTCGGAGCAGCGGCGATTGACGTATTGCCACACCTGCTCGGTGAATTCCGGCTGCGCGCGGAATTGCGCGAACACGCTGGTGTCGGGCGTGAGCGCGCCCATGACGCGGTCGTAGGTCGCCTCCGAAATGCCGCGCCTGAGCGCGCGCGGGCGGAGGGCCGCGACCCAACGCGTGAAAGCCGGCGATTGCGCGGCGAGTGCCCGGGCGCCAAGGCAAGGCTCGCCGCCGCCGCGAGCGCGCCGGCGAGCGTGCGCCGCCGGCTTAACGCAAAGCGACGGCGCGCGCGGTCATCCAAGAATTCGCTGCATGCGGACGATAGTAGTCACCGCTTTCCGGCAAACAAACGGCAAGCGCTATTCGGATGCTTCTTTATGCCGCTTCTTCGGCTTGTGCCGCATGGCACGCCGCGGCTTTTCCGGTTCCTTGGCCTTATCCTCGGCTTTGGGCGGCGGCGAGGGCGTCGCGTCCGCCGTCGCCGAGGATGTCGTCTCGGGATGCAGGATCACCGGTGGCTTGTCGGGAATGGGCGGCGCCGGGTCGCCGGGGAAGATCTCGCGTGCCGCGGCCGCCGATCATCCGCTCATAGGCGGCGACCAGCGTCATGTACGGGACTGACCCAGACCCAGCCGACATCGGTGAACACCTGAATGTTGAAGTGAATGTGGTAGGAGGTGCCGTTCTCGAAGTCGCCCCAGTCGGCGACCTTGCCGATGATCTCGCCTTCGCTCACTTGCCGGCCGTTCAGCAGGCCGTCGTCGTCCATCATTTTCGGATTCATGTGCAGGTAGCGGAAGCGCACGTGGTTGTTGGCGTCGTTGACGACGATGTAGGCGCCGAGATTGCCGGGCATGCGCCGGATGAGACCGTCGCGTACGGCGGCGACAGTGTGCTGATAGGGCAGGCAACGGTCGGACTTCGGCGTTCTCGAGTACGCAGTTGCCGGGGCGGATGTCCTCGCCCTGGTGGCCGTAGCCGCCGGGGCACTGGCCGACCAGGAAATCGCGCAGCTCGCAGAAATTGTCGCGCCACGGATAGGTGAAGTTTTCCGCCGCGGATTCGTCGAACACCAGCGGCTTGTCGTTGAGCTTGCAGTGGTACTGCGCGCCCTTCTTGCCGATGCGGCCGACGTGACCGGTGCGGTAGCAGTCGCCCCACGGCATGAAGGACTGCGACTTCACGTAAGCCGGCGCGTTGGCGATGGGAAAGCGCATGCGCGCATAGACGTGATAGTCGGTGCGGCCGGGCATTTTGTGCCAGCCGGTGTTCTCGATCAGATCGCCGGGGCCGTAATAGGTGAAATCGGATTTCGCCGTCGGCCGGCTCAAGTCGAAGTTCGGCTGCTTGATCTGCCGTCGGAGTGCCGCCGGCGGTGCTGCAGCAGGCGCAGGAACTGTTCCGCGATCGGGTCGGCCTGCTTGCAGGTCAGGATGCGGCCGCGCGGGCGCTGGTCGTAGCACTGGATCGACAGCACGTAGGGTACGCCGAAGCGGGTGAAGGCGTAGCGCACATGCGCTTCGCGCAAGATGCGCCGCATGCCGGGGAACAGCGCCTCGATCTCCTTGCTCGGCGGGAACACCTCCTGGTGATCGGGGCCGTCGAGATCGTAGAGGAAAGCGGCGCCGGAGATCTCGACCACGATCGGCTTGTTGTAGCGGGTCTTGATGCCGGCTTCGTCGGCGCTGATGGTGAAGGTGGCGTCGTAGCCGGCCGGCCCCGGCAGGAAGAATTTGGTCGGGTGAAAGCCGCCGAAATACTTGTCCGATGTCGTGGCCTCGGCATTGCCGGCGGCCAGATCCTTGTGAATGGCTTCAATGTCGAATGGCAGCAGCACCGGCACGCTGCTTTTCTCGATGCCGGCAAAACGCTTGGCCGTCACGGCATTGAGCTTGGCAAAGACTTCGCCGGCGTATCGGTGCCGCGGTCGGGCAGGGTGGTGGTGGCGGCCGCCGGCCAATCGACCGCCATGGTGGTGACGGCCGGGCGCTCCATCTCGCCGGCATGTGCGAGGGCGCCGGCGAACACGGCTAGGGCAACGAGAACGGCACGTTTCAACAGCTAATCCCTCGCTCCCCGTCACCCAGCTTGAGATACTGCCGGGGTCAAAGTTAAAAGCAACGCTCAGCGGCGCACAAGGGCGGCGATATGGCGTAAGATGAGAACTTGCGAAGGGAGAGAACCGGCGATGAATGTCAACGAAGACAAACCGAATGGCCGCCGCGGCGACCGCCGAACGCGAGGTCGAGATCATCGAAAGTGGCGGCACCGCCAGGCTGCATCTGACGCTCGCCACCACCGACTATGACCACGTGCGCGATCTGATGAGCGGCGTGGTGCGCGCCGAGGGCATCGTGCTCACCGGCTTCGTGCTGCCGGTCGAGGAAGTTTTCTTCCGCTTCATCAAGAACCGGGAGTGGGACATCTCGGAAATGTCCTTCGGCAAGTTCATCGGCTACGCCTCGCAAGGCAATTCGCCCTTCATCGGCATTCCGGTGTTTCCCGTCGCGCGTGTTTCGCCATTCGGCCTTCTACGTGCGCGCCGACCGCGGCATCAAATCGCCCAAAGACCTCGAGGGCAAAACGCGTCGGCATCCCGGAATGGGCGCAGACCGCCGGCATCTATGCGCGCGGCTTCCTCGCCGAGACCGCGGGCGTCGACCTGACCAAAATCAAATGGGTGCAGGCCGGCATGAACGAGGCCGGCCGCGAGGAGAAGGTCGAGTTCACGCTGCCCAAAGGCATCGAATATGCAGCAGCGGCGCGATACAAGCGCTCAGCGCCATGCTGCTGTCGGGCGAGATCGACGCCGCGATTTCGGCGCGCGTGCCGGATGCCTTCGCCAAGGGGCGGCGGCAAGATCGTGCGGCTTTATCCCGAGCTATCGCGCCGAGGAGATGAAGTATTACGACGCGACCGGCATCTTCCCGATCATGCACGTGATCGCCATCCGCCGCGCCGTGTTCGAACGTTACCCGTGGGTGGCGATGAATTTGTTCAAGGCGTTCGAGCAGGCCAAGGAGCGGAGCCTCGAACGCATGAACGATCTGACCGCCTCGCGCATCCCGGTGCCGTGGGCGGCCTCGATTGCCGGCGAGTGGGGCAAGCACTTCGGCGCCGAGCCGTTTCCCTACGGCCTCGAGGCGAACCGCAAGACACTCGACGCCTTCTGCCGTTTCGCGCACGCGCAAGGCATCACCGCGCAGCGGCTGACGCCCGACGATCTGTTTCCTCAGGAGAGTGCGCGCAAGCGTCAGGGTGTAATCAGTCTTTGGCACGCTCGACGTAGGAGCCGTCGGCGGTCGATGATCACCACGCGGGTGCCGGCGACGATATGGGTCGGCACCATGGTGCGCACGCCGTTCGACAGCATCGCCGGCTTGAACGAGCCGGAGGCGGTCTGCCCCTTCATCGCCGGTTCGGTTTCGGTGATCTCCAGCGTCACCTTCTGCGGGATCTCGATCGAGACCGGCGACGCCCTCGTGGGTGGCGAGGCTCACCACCATGCCTTCCTGCAGGTATTTCTCGGTGTCGCCGACCACGTCGTCCGGCACCTGAACCTGCTCGTAGTTCTCCTGATTCATGAAATGGAAGCCGTCGCCGTCCTTGTAGAGATATGAATATTCGTGGTCCTCGACGTGGGCGCGCTCGACCTGGTCGGTGGTCTTGTAGCGCATCTGGGTCTTCACGCCGTCGGAAATCCGGCGCATATCGACCTGCGTCGTCGGCGTGCCCTTGCCGGGGTGAAAATTTTCCGCGCTGAGGACGACGTAGAGCTTGCCGTCGATATCGACGATATTGCCTTTGCGCAGCGAAGAAGCGATGACCTTCACGATTTTTATCCTTGAATTAAGGGCGGCTGGCGGTTTCGGGGCGCACCATACAAATTTTCTCGCGCGGCGCCAGTCTTTCCCGCCCGTATCGGCCTTGAGGTAAACGTGCGGCGCGGCGAACCGTTCTGGCGGCCCGGCGACCATGCGGCGCGGCGGCCCTATTTGCTGGGGCGCAGCCGCATAGCGGCGGCGCATGCGCGCCTGGTTTGCGGCGCAGCGACTTCATCGAGGTCGAAACCGCTGCCTTGCAGGTCTCCCCCGGCAATGAGACGCATCTGCACGCCTTTGCCACCGAGCTGATCGGCCCGGGCGGCGGGCGCCATCCGCTCTACCTGCGCACCTCGCCGGAATTCGCCTGCAAGAAGCTCTTGGCGGCGGGCGAGACCCGCATCGTCGATTTTGCCCGCGTTTTCCGCAATCGCGAGCGGGGCTTGCTGCACCACCCGGAATTTACGCTGCTCGAATGGTACCGGGCGAACGAACCCTACGAGACCTTGTGGCAGGATTGCGCGGCGCTCATTGCCGAAGCCGCCCGTGCTGCCGGCGCCGCCAAATGCGAGTTCCGCGGCCGCATTGCCGATCCTTCTGCCGAGCCGGAGCGGCTGACGGTCGCCGAGGCCTTTGCGCGGCGTGCCGGCATCGATCTGTTGGCGACCGTACATAGCGGGGAGGGTGACCGCGAGCATCTCGCTGAAGCGGCGCTGAAGGCCGGCGTTACCGTCGGCACCGACGACGACTGGGGCGATATCTTCAGTCGCGTGCTGGTGGAACTGGTCGAGCCGCATCTCGGCAACGGCCGCCCGACCATACTATATGAGTATCCGCTGCCGCAGGCGGCGCTCGCCCGCGCCAAGGCGGGCAGCGACAAGGTCGCCGAGCGCTTCGAGCTTTATCTCTGCGGCGTCGAGCTCGCCAACGGCTTTGGCGAATTGACCGACGCAGCGGAGCAGCGCAAGCGCTTCGAGCATGCGATGGCGGAGAAGGAACGCATTTACGGCGAGCGCTATCCGATCGACGAGGATTTTCTCGCGGCGCTTGCCGCGATGCCGCTGGCTTGCGGCGTCGCGCTCGGCTTCGACCGGCTGGTGATGCTGGCAACCGGCGCGCAGCACATCGAGCAGGTGATGTGGACGCCGGTCGTCGAGGCGTAGCTTCAGGAAAGGCAAGAGCAATGCCGAAGATGCAAACTTTGCGGACCGCCGGCCAATTGCACGAGGCGGGGCTCGTGCCGGCCGAGCGCGTCGCGGCGCTCGATGAGGTCGCCGCGCGCTATGCCGTGGCGGTGCCGCGAGCCGCTTGCCGCGCTGATCGACCGCGGCGATCGCTGACGATCCGATCGCGCGGCAGTTCGTGCCCGATATGCGCGAGCTCGAGACGCAGGACCACGAGCTGGCCGATCCGATCGGCGATGACGCACATTCGCCGGTCGCCGGCATCGTGCATCGTTATCCCGATCGCGTGCTGCTCAAGCTTACGCAGATCTGCGCGGTCTATTGCCGCTTTTGCTTCCGCCGCGAGACGGTGGGCAAGCCCGGCGCGCTGTCCACCGTAGCGATCGAGACGGCGCTCGATTACATTCGCAGGCGTTCGGAGATTTGGGAGGTGATCCTGACCGGCGGCGATCCGCTGGTGCTGTCGGCGCGGCGGCTACGCGCCGTCATGCGCGCGCTGGCCGCCATAGACCACGTCAAGGTCGTGCGCATCCATACCCGCGTGCCGGTCGCCGATCCGACGCGTATCACCCGCGAACTCGTGCGCGCGCTCAAGGTCAAAGGCAAAGCCATCTACGTCGCCGTGCACGTCAACCACGCCCGCGAATTGACAGCAGAGGCGCGCGACGCGGTCGCGCACCTCGTGGATGCGGGCATTCCGCTGTTGTCGCAAACCGTATTGCTCGCCGGCGTCAATGACACGCCGCAAGCGATGAGCGAATTGATGCGCGCTTTGGTCGAATGCCGCATCAAGCCGTATTACCTGCACCACGCCGATCTCGCGCCGGGCACCGCGCATTTGCGCACCTCGATCGAAACCGGGCAGGCGCTGATGCGTGAGTTGCGTGGCCGCGTCTCCGGCCTCTGCCAGCCGGCTTACGTGCTCGACATCCCCGGCGGTCACGGCAAATCGCCGATCGGCCCCGGCTATCTCGAGCGCAAAGGCCAGAACGGCCATGCGCATTATATCGTCGAGGATTTCGACGGCCGGCGTCACGCCTATCCGCCGACTGGATGCGCCTCAGATCGGCAGCAGGTCGTAGACCGCCGCGGCGACCGCCAGCACGGCGAAGCTCGCAATGACGACGACGACCGCGGCGCCGCCGAGGTAGCGCACGTCGCGCCGTAATGCTGCGCCGACATTTTTGTTCTTCATGGCCTGAGGCTCTGACGAAGCTCGCTCCATCGCCACAACGTCAAACTACCGGCTTCGGGTTCACGCCGCCCATAATTTGTACGTTAAAAATCCGGGTAAAAGCGTCGCAATGGCGCATGCCAGCCATGAGACGCGAAGGTGGCGCGCCCTAGGGGATTCGAACCCCTGTTACCGCCGTGAAAGGGCGGTGTCCTAGGCCTCTAGACGAAGGGCGCGCGGGCGATGCGGGGTATAGAGACGTTCCCGCCGAGCGGCAACTGACAATTACCACTTGCCGGTGTTCGGCATCGATTTCCACGGTTCCTGCGGCGGCTTGGCTTCGCCCTTCTGCAACAATTCGATTGAATGCTTGTCGGGCGAGCGCACGAAAGCCATGACGCCGTCGCGGGGCGGGCGGTTGATGGTGACGCCGGCATCCATCAGCTTCTTGCAGGTGGCGTAGATGTCGTCGACCTCATAGGCGAGGTGGCCGAAAAAGCGCGCCTCGCCATAGTCCTCGGTGTCCCAGTTATAGGTCAGTTCGACCTCGAGACCGGGGCGGCCTTCTTTCTTGGTGTCTTCAACGCGTTTCTCGTCGCCGGGGGCGGCCAGGAACACCAGGGTGTAGCGGTTCTTCTCGTCCACCCGGCGGCGGGTTTCCTTGAGGCCGAGCTTGTTGCAATAAAAGTCGAGCGCGGCGTCGAGATTGCGGACGCGCAGCATGGTGTGCAGATATCGCATGGATCAAACCTCTCTTGGCACGGGCCTGACAGCCCATAATATATAGCCATGATCGCGTCCGATCTCGACACCGCCGTAGCCGCCCTGCGCGAGCATATCGCCGCCGCCAATGTCATCCTGCCGTTCACCGGCGCCGGCATTTCCACCGAAAGCGGCATCCCCGACTTCCGCTCGCCCGGCGGCATCTGGACCAGGAACCAACCGATCCCGTTCGACGCTTTTGTCGCCAGCCGCGAGATGCGCGATGAAGCCTGGCGGCGGCGCTTTGCCATGCAGGACCAATTCGGCGGGGCGAAACCGGGCCGCGGGCATTTGGCGCTGGCGAGCCTCTACCGCGCCGGCAAGGCGCCTGCCGTGATCACGCAAAACATCGACAATCTGCATCAGGATTCGGGCGTGGCGGTGCGCGATGTCGTCGAGCTGCACGGCAATACCACCTACGCGACCTGCCTCGACTGCGGCGAACGCTATGAACTTGGCTGGGTGCGCGAGCGCTTCGGGACAAATGGCGAGCACGCGCCCGATTGCGCCTGTGGCGGCTATATCAAGACCGCGACCGTTTCCTTCGGCCAGGCGATGCCGGCCGACGCCATGCAGCGCGCCGAAGAGCTGACGCTGCAATGCGATCTCTTTCTCGCCATCGGCTCCTCGCTGGTGGTGTGGCCGGCCGCTGGATTTCCGCTGCTCGCCAAACGCAACGGCGCTGCCCTCGTCATCATCAATCGCGAGGCGACCGAATTCGACGACATCGCCGATCTCGTCGTGCGCCACGACATCGGCGACGTGCTCGGTCACTTCATCGCCCACTGATTCGCGCGCCGCTGCGCTGTGCACAGGGCTGTGTGCAAGCGAATTTTGCGCTTCCCGCCGCACAGGCGAGTGTTATCTTGAATCGCGAAAGATTCGTTGAAGCGCCCTTGAAGAGGCGCCTGAAAGCGGCGGCGTGCGGCGTCATGGCGTCGGACGGGATTGAATTAAAAATGCCTGGCAGCAATCTCCGACCGGGAACGGTCCGAGACCTCGTCGACGAAACATCGGCCAATCTCATCGAATTGGCGGGCGTCATCAAGTGGTTTGACGTCTCCAAGGGGTTTGGCTTTATCGTCCCCGACAACGGCATGCCGGACGTGCTGCTGCACGTGACCTGTCTGCGCCGCGACGGCTTCCAGACCGCCTACGAAGGCGCGCGCGTCGTCTGCGAGGTGCTGCAACGTCCCAAGGGCTTGCAGGTCTTCCGCATCGTGTCGATGGACGAGTCGACGGCGATCCATCCGGCGCAGATGCCGCCGCCACGTACCCACGTCACGGTGACGCCGACCTCCGGGCTGGAGCGGGCGCAGGTGAAATGGTTCAACCGCTTGCGCGGCTTCGGCTTCTTGACCCGCGGCGAGGGCACGCCGGACATCTTCGTGCACATGGAGACGCTGCGCCGCTACGGCATCGCCGAACTTCGGCCTGGCCAGACCGTGCTGGTGCGCTTCGGGCCAGGACCCAAAGGCCTGATGGCGGCCGAGGTTCGCCCCGACGGCGGGGCCTTGGGCCCGGCGTCGCACTAAAGATCCGCAGACAAGCGGTTGTGAGCAAAGCGGCCGACTTTCCGGTTGCCGGTTGGTCTTTGCCCGCGTAAAGGCGGGCCCCATGCGCGTCCTTGCCCGCTTCGCCATCCTGCTTTTTGTGCTTGTCGCTGCCGCGCCGGCACGTCCAGCGGCGTTGCAGACGCTGGAGATCGTCAGCAAGAGCGGCGTGCACAGTTTCGCCGTGGAGCTCGCGGTCACGGACG
Source organism: uncultured Alphaproteobacteria bacterium (assembly GCA_963822035.1). Classification (GTDB taxonomy): domain Bacteria; phylum Pseudomonadota; class Alphaproteobacteria; order Rhizobiales; family Xanthobacteraceae; genus Pseudolabrys. The sequence continues at coordinate 1,107,210 of CAWGGC010000005.1, forward strand.
CCGAGCGGGAGAAGGGCCTGATGTTCCGCAAGGAATTGCCCATGGGCCAGGGCATGCTGTTCGATTTCCACCAGGACCAGGAGGTGTCGTTCTGGATGGAAAACACCTACATCCCGCTCGACATGATCTTCATCCAGGGCGACGGCCGCATCCTCCGCATCGAGCAGAACGCCAAGCCATTGTCGACCAAGCTCATTCCGTCGAACGGACCGGTGCGCGCGGTGCTCGAGGTCATTGGTGGGACTGCCGCCAAGTTGGGCATCGCGTCTGGCGATAAGGTGGCGTTCGCGCCGTTCGGCTGGAATTAAGCGATATTGTGCGCCTTGCTTGCCGGTGTCTGGGCAAGCGTGTAGGCCTGCCGCTTCCACGGGGCATAGCGCAGTCTGGTAGCGCGTCTGGTTTGGGACCAGAAGGTCGCAGGTTCGAATCCTGCTGCCCCGACCATTTTCTCCCTTGTGATGTTCCCTCCCGAAGCCCGCCGCACAAGCGCGCGGCGCAAAGGCCTGGCCAGTAAGCTGCCGGCCTGACGGCCGCTCATTGCCGTCGTTGCCAGGGCCGCAGGCGGGCATTAAGAAAGACCGCCCGAAGCCAACCGGTAATTTTCCATGACAGCGCGCATCTACAAGCCGGCCAAGACCGCCATGCAATCCGGCCAGGCGAAAACCAAGGACTGGGTGCTCGATTTCGAGCCGGAAGAGCCGCGCGAGGTCGAGCCGCTGATGGGCTGGACCTCCTCGGGCGACATGCGCCAGCAGGTGCGGCTGCAGTTCGAAACCAAAGAAGAGGCGATCGCCTATTGCGAGCGGCAGGGCATTGCCTACCAGGTGTTCGAGGCAAAGCCTGCGCCTCGCCGCACCATGTCCTATTCGGACAATTTTGCCTTCACGCGCCGCGGCGCCTGGACGCACTGACGCACGATCCCGACAAGTGAGCTGCCACTTTAGGCGGGCTGCGCTTCGGCGCCCGGCCGCGCGCGACCGCGTTGCCGTGCGCTGCCGCAACAGCGAGGCGAAGCGCTCCTCCGGCATCGGCTGTCCGAGCAGGAAGCCCTGGCCGTAATCGCAGCCCATGCTGGTGAGCGCCATGGCGTCGGCCGCCTTCTCGATGCCCGTGGCGACGGCAACCCGACCGGCACCGTGGGCAAGATCAATCGCGTTCTTGCATAGCGGCGCATTGACCTTGTCGGTGCTGCATTCGGCGACAATTGCGCGCGCGAGCTTGAGCTCCGCGAACGGCATCTCCGCGAGCTTGGCAAAGGCCGAATGACCGCGGCCGAAACCGTCGACGGCAAGCTTGAGCTTGAACGCCTCGAGCTTCTTTGCCGTCTCGACCGCGCCCTCCATGTCGTTCACGGCGTCTTCTTCGGTGATGTCGACGATCAGCCCCGGCCATTTGTCGCCCGCCGGCCGGTGCGCCTTGACCAGGTCTTCTACCGCCATCGCTTTGAGGGCGGCGAGGGGAATATTGACCGAGAGCGTCAAATGCACGCCGAGCTTGGCGAAATTGGCGCCGGCCTTGAGCGCGCTGGTCAGCGCAAGCTCCGACAACTTCGCCACGACCGTGTCCACCGAGCCGGGCAGGAAGGCGCCGGGCAGCACGATGCCGTGTTGTGGATGGCGGGCGCGGGCGAAAGCTTCGGCGCCGGCGAGCCGCTTCTTGCGCAGGTCGATTTTCGGCTGATACCAGAATTCGATCCAGTTGTTGGTGAGCGCTTCCTGCAGATCGAGGCGCGTCGCGATCGCCGGCGGCAGGCCGAGCTTGAGCTCGTGCAGGATCTTGACGACGGCGTCGGTCTCGAACGGCTTCTTCAGCACCGGCAGCATGGTGAGCTTGTGCTGCAGGCCGACTGTCTTGACGTGATCGAGCACGGCTGCGCCACGATTGCTCATCAACTGCACCGAGCCGGTGAAGCCGTGCTTGCCGAGCTGGACGATCGTTTCGATCGCATCGGTCGATTCGAGCGAGACGTTGAGGAACACGAGCTGCGGCACACGGCTCGCGGTCGCCTTGCGGAAGGCCGCGCCGTCGGCGAACTCGACGGCGTCGACCCCCGAGCCGTGCAGCACCAGCGACAGGAAATGGCGGAGGCTAGGCTCTTCGTCGACGACGTAGCAGAGCGGCACGGCGCCGGGCGCAAGCGGGGGCGCCTCGACGGCAGCGGCAGCCTTGTCTGCGGGCGGTTGCGGCGCAGGCATGGACGTTGAGCTCATTGGCATTCCAAATGCGGGTTCCCGCGTATTGGTGTGCCAAAACCGTTAATGATGGGTTGCGCCGGAACCCGGCCGCTGTCGTAATAAGGCGCCGATGCCGAAAAAATTGGCGAGCCCGGCAGGATTCGAACCTGCGACCCCCAGCTTAGAAGGCTGGTGCTCTATCCGGCTGAGCTACGGGCTCTTTCGCAAATGCCGGTTTACCCGGAGCCGACCGCTGTGGAAAGGTGCGGGAGGGGACCGAAGCGATGCCGGGGATTGCCGATCTTTCCGCCGCCGAGCTGACCGACGCTTACCGCAACGGCGCCTTGTCGCCGGTCGAGGTTGCGCGCGACGTGCTGGGACGTATCGAGGCCGCGGCCCGCTTCAACGCCTTTCTGCCGATCAAGCCCGACCAGGTCGTTGCGGCGGCGGGGGCTTCCGAACGGCGCTGGCGCGCCGGCGCGCCGCTCTCCCCGGTCGACGGGCTGCCGGCAACGGTCAAGGACAACATCTTGCAGAAAGGCGAGCCGACCCGGCGCGGCTCGCGTACTGGTTCGCCGAAGCCCGAGCCGGCCGATGCGCCGGCGGTTGCGCGGCTGCGCGAGCAGGGCGCGGTCTTCGTCGGCAAGACCACGCTGCCGGAATATGGCTGGATCGGCGCCTGCCACTCACCGTTGACCGGCATCACCCGCAATCCATGGAATCCTGCGCATACGCCGGGCGGCTCGACCGGCGGCGGCGCGGTCGCAGCGCTGCTCAACCTCGGTGTGCTCCATCTCGGCACCGACGGCGCCGGTTCCTTGCGCATTCCGGCGGCCTTCACCGGCGTGTTCGGCTTCAAGCCAACCTACGGCCGCGTGCCGGCTTATCCGCCGTCGCCGTTCAACTTGCTTGCCCACCAAGGGCCGATCGCGCGGCGCGTTGCCGATGCTGCGCTGCTGCTGTCGGCAATCTCCGGGCCCGACCTGCGCGACATGACGGCGTGGAATACGCCGGCCGAGGATTTCCTGGCCGGCCTCGACGACGGCGTGCGCGGCCTGCGCGTTGCCTTCTCGCCGCAGTTTGGCGGCGCGGCGCGTCTGGAGCCCGAGATCGAAGCGGCGGCGCGCAAGGCGGCGAAGCTGCTCGAAGGCGAGGGCGCCATCGTCGAGGAGGCCGAACCGCCGCTCTCGGAGGCGCGCGATATCATCGAGGCGTTGTGGTGGCCCGGCACGGCCGCGATCGTCGCGTCGATTGCGCCGGAAGAGCGCTCGCTGATGGACGAAGGGCTGCTCGCCGGTGCCGCGCGCGCCAGCCAATTCAGCGCCATCGACTATGTCGCGGCGTTTGGCAGGCGGCATGCGCTTTACATTGCGATGCTCGAATTTCACCGCCGTTACGACCTGCTGATCACGCCGACCATGCCGGTCACCGCGCTCAAGGTCGGCGAGATCAAGCCCGCGCGTGGCGACTACGACGACAACTGGATCAACTGGTCGCCTTACACCTATCCGTTCAATCTGACGCAGCAGCCGGCGGCCTCTGTGCCCGGCGGTCTTGCCGGCGACGGTTTGCCGATCGGGGTGCAGATCGTCGGTCCGCCGCGCGGCGACAGGCTGGTGCTGCGGGCGGCAAAGGTGCTCGAGCGGGATATGCCGATGCCACGGGCGCCGAACGACGGTAAGGCAAAATAAACTAGGAAATTAAATAGCTTATGGCCGTTTCTTGCGGCAATTCATGTGTCCGATGAGGATTGTTCGCCAGTGACCTGAGTAACCGGATGCTTCTGTCGCGAAATTCGGTGTGGAGCTTTGGCCACGTCCTCGACACCTTCACGCGCTCAATTGATAGTGGCCGCAACAGCGGCCTTTGCCCGATCGGGAGGTTTCCCCATGTTGTCGTTCGTCCGCGCCGGCTTGGCGGCCGCGCTGCTTGCTCTTGCCGTGGTGCCGGCGATCGCCGCCGGCAAGGCCTTCGAGAGCAAGGAGCTCGACGAGGCGGCGATCAAGCTCGAGGCGCAGATCAAGAACGACGCCGGCACCGTGACCAAGACGCCGGCGCAGTTGCGCCGCGACGCCGATGCCGCCTTCGGACGCAAGGATTACCGCAACGGCATGGTCGTCCTCGGCCAACTCGTCGCCACCGCGCCCAACGATGCCTCGAGCTGGTTGCGGCTGGCGCGCACCGTGCTGCAAATCCGCCCGCGCGACGACCGCGAGCGCGCGCTGCTGCTCGATCGTGCCTCGACCGCGGCCTATATCGCCTATCAGCGCACTCAAGGTCGCAACGAGGAGGCCGATAGCCTCGGCCTGCTCGGCAAAACGCTCGCCGACCGTAAAGACTGGCGGCCGGCGCTCGATGCCATGCGGCTTGCGCTCGACATCCGCGAGACCGCCGACCTGCGCGGCCAATATGAAGACCTGCGCGCCCAGCACGGCTTCCGGCTGCTCGACTATTCGGTCGATTCCGATGCGATCAGCCCGCGCGCCTGCTTCCAGTTTTCCGAGACGCTGCCGGGCCGCACCGATTTCGCGCCCTTCGTTGCGGTCCAGGGCATCGACAAGCCGGCGGTCACCGCCGACGACAAGCAGCTCTGCGTCGAAGGCCTCAAGCACGGCGAGCATTATGCCGTCACCTTGCGCGCCGGACTGCCCTCGACCGTGCACGAGACGCTTGCCAAGTCGGTCGACTTTTCGATCTTCGTGCGCGACCGCAAGCCTTCGGTGCGCTTCACCGGCAAGGCCTACGTGCTGCCGAAGACCGGCCAGCGCGGCATTCCGCTGCTCAGCGTCAATACCGACGCGGTCAAGATCGACATCTACCGCGTCGGCGACCGCAACCTGATCGACACGGTGCTCGGCCGCGATTTCCAGCGCAATCTCTATCCTTACGAGGCGAACGAACTCGGCGCCAGCCGCGGTGTCAAGGTCTGGAGCGGCGAGCTTGCCGTCGAGCAGAAGCTCAACACCGAGGTGACGACAGCGTTCCCGGTCGGCGAGGCGGTCGGCAATCTGGCGCCCGGCGTCTACGCCATGACCGCGGTGGCCAAGGGCAATCTCGGCCCCGACTACGAGCAGCGCGCCACGCAATGGTTCATCGTCTCCGATCTCGGCCTCACCGCCTATTCGACCCATGACGGCATCGACGTCTTCGTGCATTCGCTCGCCAGCGCCGAGCCGAAGGCGCAGGCCGAAATCCGTCTGATGTCGCGCAGCAACGAGCAACTCGCGGCCAAGCGGACGGATGCCAACGGCTTTGCGCATTTCGAGGCCGGGCTGACGCGCGGCGAGGGCGGCATGGAGCCGGCGGCGGTCATCGCCAGCGAGCCGAGCGACTACGCCTTCCTGAGCCTGAAATCGCCGGCCTTCGATCTGTCCGACCGCGGCGTCGCCGGCCGCGAAGTACCGGCCGGGCTCGATGCCTTCGTCTACACCGAGCGCGGTGTCTACCGTTCCGGCGAGACCGTCGAGGTGACGGCGCTGCTGCGCGACGTGCTCGGCAAGGCCGCGGCCGGTTCAAGTCTCACTTTGGTGATGGAGCGCCCGGACGGCGTCGAATACCGCCGCGCGCTCATTGCCGATCAGGGCCTCGGCGGCCGCGCCTGGGCGGTGCCGCTGGTTGCCTCCGCCATGAGCGGCACCTGGCACCTGCGCGCCTTCACCGATCCCAAGCGCCCGGCGGTCGGCGAAACGACGTTCCTGGTCGAGGACTACGTGCCCGACCGGCTCGAATTCGATTTGAAATCGACTGCGACTGCGCTGCCGCGCAGCGGCGAGACGCCGTTCACGATCGACGGCCATTTCCTCTACGGCGCGCCGACCTCAGGGCTGGAGCTGTCCGGCAACGTGACCATCGCGCGCGGCCGACGAGCGCGACGGCTTCCCCGGCTACAGCTTCGGCCTCGGCGACGACGAAGTCACCGCCGTCCGGCAGGATCTCGAGGATCTGCCGGAGACCGACGCGCAGGGCAAAGCGAACTTCACCGTCGCGCTCGATCAGGTGCCGGTGACGACGCGGCCGCTGCAGGCAACCGTCACCGTCGACATGGCGGAGTCCGGCGGCCGTGCCGTCGAGCGCACCGTCACGCTGCCGATTGCCGCCGACACCGCCATGATCGGCGTCAAGCCGGCGTTTTCCGGACGCTCGCTCGACGACGGCGCCAACGCCGATTTCGACATTATTCTCGCCGCGCCCGACGGCAAGCTGATGGCAAAGCCGGGCCTGCGCTACGCGCTCTACAGAATCGAGACCTCATACCAATGGTACCGGCAGAACGGCGAGTGGAATTTCGAGCCGGTCAAGCGCACGCAGAAGGTCGCCGACGGCACCGTCAATGCCGCCGCCGACAAGCCGGCGCGGCTGTCGCTGCCGGTGAAATGGGGCCGCTATCGTCTCGAGGTCTCGGCGCCGGAGCAGGGCGGGGCGATGACCTCGCTGCAGTTCGACGCCGGCTTTTACGCGGAGTTCGAGCGCCGACACGCCCGACCTTCTGGAGGTCGCGCTCGACAAGAAGGACTACGCCTCCGGCGACACCATGAACGTCGCGGTCACCGCGCGCAGCGCGGGCCGCTTGACGCTCAACGTGTTCACCGACCGGCTGGTCTCTTCGACGTCGCAAGACGTCAAGCCTGGCACCGTGAAGCTGCCGCTCAGCGTCGGCAAGGATTGGGGCACCGGCGCCTACCTCGTCGCGACGCTGCGCCGTCCGCTCGATCAGCCTGCGCAACGCATGCCGGGGCGCGCCATCGGCGTGCAGTGGTTCTCGATCGACCGCGCGGCGCGCACGCTCGCCGTCGATATGCAGATGCCGGCGACCATCCGCCCCAACACGACGCTCGCCGTGCCGGTGCATGTCGCGGGCTTGAACCCTGGCGACGAAGCGCGCGTCGTCGTTGCCGCGGTCGACGTCGGCATCCTCAACCTCACCAATTACAAGCCGCCGGCGCCGGACGACTATTATCTCGGCCAGCGCCGGCTGACCGCCGACATCCGCGATCTCTACGGCGAATTGATCGACGGCATGCAGGGCGCCGCCGGCAAGATCCGCACCGGCGGCGACATGGGCGCCGAGTTGACCGGTTCGCCGCCGACGCAGGCGCCGCTTGCGCTTTACTCCGGCATCGTCACGGTCGGCGCCAACGGCGTCGCCAACGTCGCCTTCGACATTCCGGCCTTCGCCGGCACCGTGCGGGTGATGGCGGTCGCCTGGAGCAAGGACAAGGTCGGCAAGGCCACGGGCGACGTGGTGGTGCGCGATCCCGTGGTGCTGACCGACGACGCTGCCGCGGTTCCTGCGCACCGGCGACCACGGCAACGCCCAGCTCGAACTCGACAATGTCGAGGGCGCCGCGGGCGACTACGCGATCGCGCTGACAGCCGACGGCACGGTCAAGCTCGACAGCGACAAGCCGGTGACGCTGACGCTTGCCGCCAAGCAGCGCAACCACGTCGCGGTGCCGATCAGCGCCGCCGGCGCCGGATCCGGCACGCTGCGCGTCAATGTCAGCGGGCCGAACGGCTTTGCGCTGGAGCGCGCTTATGCGCTCGATGTGCGCCCGGCGACGCAAATTCTCACGCGCCGCACCGTGCGCACGCTGGCCAAGGGCGAGACGCTGGCGCTCTCCAATGACGTCTTCGCCGATTTCGTACCCGGCACCGGCAAGCTCGGCCTGTCGGTGGCGATCTCGACTTCGCTCGATGTCGCCACGCTGCTCAACGCGCTCGACCGCTATCCGTTCGGCTGCTCCGAGCAAGTGACGAGCCGCGCCATGGCGCTGCTCTATGTCAACGAGCTCGCGGGCCAAGCACATCTCGCGCGCGATACCGACGTCGACCAACGCATCCGCGACGCCATCCAGCGGCTCTTGGCGCGGCAGGATTCCAACGGCTCGTTCGGCCTGTGGTCGGTCGGCGGTGACGACGCCTGGCTCGACGCCTACGTCACCGACTTCCTGACCCGGGCGCGCGAGATGAAGTTCGACGTGCCGCAGGCGGGCTTCACGCTCGCCGTCGACCGCTTGCGAAATTTCGTCGCGCGTTCGCCGGAGCCGTCGAAGAACGGCGGCCGTGAACTGGCCTACGCGCTCTACGTGCTGGCGCGCAACGGCGCCGCGCCGGTCGGCGACCTGCGCTACTACGCCGACGTCAAGCTCAGCGACTTTGCCACCCCCATTGCCAAAGCGCAGATCGCCGCCGCGCTCGCCATGCTCGGCGACAAGACCCGCGCCGACCGGGCCTACCGCGCCGCGCTCGACGCCATCTCGCCGCAGCCTAAGCTCGAGCTCGGCCGCGAGGATTACGGCTCGGCGCTGCGCGATTCCGCCGCGCTGGTGACGCTCGCCTCGGAAGGGCAGGCGCGCGCAGCGCACCATCGACGACGCCGTGCTGCGCGTCGACAAGGCCCGCGCGCTTGTCGAGCTACACCTCGACGCAGGAGGACGCCTGGCTGGTGCTCGCCGCGCGCGCGCTGGTGAAGCAGATGAACGCCATCTCACTCGACTGCCGGCGGGCAGGCGGCGAAAGGCGCGCTCTACCGCAGCTTCAACGCCGCCGATCTCGACAAGCCGTTCGCCGTCACCAACACCGGCGACGGCCAGGTGCAGGCGGTGGTGTCGGTCTCAGGTGCGCCCATCACGCCGGAGCCCGCCGCCGAAGCCGGCTTCAAGATCGAGCGCAGCTACCATACGGCGGACGGCGCGGTTGCCGACATCAGCCACGCCAAACAGAACCAGCGCTTCGTCGTGGTGCTGAAGGTGACCGAGCCGCAGCCGCAATATGGCCGCGTCATCGTTGCCGATTATCTGCCCGCCGGATTCGAGATCGACAATCCGCATCTCGTGTCCTCGGGCGAAACCGGAACGCTCGCCTGGATCACCGACGCCGCCGAACCGGTGAACTCCGAGTTCCGCGACGACCGCTTCACCGCCGCCTTCGACCGCAAGGATGATTCATCGCCGGTGTTCACCGTCGCCTACGTCGTGCGCGCGGTGTCGCCGGGCACTTACGTGCTGCCGCAGGCCAAGGTTGAGGACATGTACCGGCCCGACCGCTTCGGCCGTACCGCGACCGGCACCGTCGAGATCGCGGCGGCGAAATGAAACGCTGGCGCATCATCCTTGCCGGTATCGGCGGCGTGGCCACGACGGCCGCCTTGGCGCTCGGCGTTTTCGTCTGGTCGCTCGGCCCGGCGCCGCTCGGGCGCCATCTCGAATACTCCCACGCCGTGCTCGACCGTAACGGCAAGCTGCTGCGCGCCTACGCGACCAGCGAAGGCCGTTGGCGGCTGCCGGCGACCGGGAGCGAGGTCGATCCGCGCTTCCTGAGCATTCTCTTTGCTTACGAGGACAAGCGCTTCCTGAACCACCGCGGCGTCGACCCCGAAGCCATGGCGCGCGCCGCCTGGCAGCTTGTCTCGACCGGTCATATCGTCTCCGGCGGCTCGACGCTGACCATGCAGGTCGCGCGTCTGTTGGAGCCGCGCGAGCACCGCGACTTCGGCGCCAAACTGCGGCAGATCGTGCGAGCGCTGGAGCTCGAGCACGACTTGAGCAAGGCGCAGATCCTGTCGCTTTATCTTTCGCTTGCGCCTTACGGCGGCAACCTCGAAGGCATCCGCGCCGCCTCGCTCGCCTATTTCGGCCATGAGCCGGCTAAGCTTTCGCTTGCGGAAGCAGCGCTGCTGGTGGCGTTGCCGCAGTCGCCGGAGCTGCGCCGGCCCGACCGTTACCCCGAGCGCGCGCAGGCCGCGCGCGACCGCGTACTCGACCGTGCTGCGGACGCCGGCGCCGTACCGCGTGACGAGATCGCCCGGGCCAAGCTTGTGCCGGTGCCCCACGAGAGAAAGCCGCTGCCGGTCCTGGCGCCGCATTCCTCCGATCATGTCGTCGCCGCCGAGCCCGGCCATTATATCCACCGCCTCACCATAGACGCCGATCTGCAGCGCACGCTGGAGGAGCTTGCGCGCGAGCGCGCCCGCGCGCTCGGCCCGCAAATTTCGGTCGCCATCCTCGCCGTCGATAACGCAACGAGCGAGGTGAGGGCGCGCGTCGCCTCCGCCGACTACTTCGATACCCATCGCGCCGGCCAGGTCGACATGACGGCCGCGCTGCGCTCGCCCGGCTCGACGCTCAAGCCTTTCATCTACGGCCTCGGCTTCGAGGACGGTCTCATCCATCCGGAAACCTTGATCGACGACAAGCCGGTGCGCTTCGGCAGCTACACGCCGGAGAATTTCGATCTGACCTTCCAGGGCACCGTCAGCGTGCGTCGTGCGCTGCAATTCTCGCTCAACGTTCCGGCGATCGCCGTGCTCGGCAAGCTCGGCGTCAATCGCCTGAGCACGCGGCTCAATGCTGCAGGCGCCGCGCTGGTGCTGCCGAAGGGCGAGGCACCCGGCCTCGCCATGGGTCTCGGCGGCGTCGGCATCGACCTCAACGATCTGGTGATGCTCTATACCGGGCTTGCGCGCGAGGGCAGTGTTTCGCCGCTGATCGAGCGCGCCGATGCGATGCCTACGCCGCCGCCAAGAGTTCTCACGACGTCTGCTCGATCCGGTGGCCGCCTGGTACGTCGGCAATGTGCTGATCGGCGCGCCGCCGCCGCAGAACGCGGCGCCGGGTCACGTCGCCTTCAAGACCGGCACATCGTACGGCTACCGCGACGCCTGGGCGGTCGGCTTCGACGGCCGCTTGACGATTGGAGTCTGGGTCGGGCGGCCGGACGGCGCGCCGGTGCCGGGCATCTACGGGCGCGCGACCGCGGCGCCGATCCTGTTCGATGCGTTCTCCCGCGCCGAGCCTCAGCCTTCGCCGCTGCCGCCGCCGCCCAAGGGCGTCATCTTCGCCAGCAACAGCCGCCTGCCGCCGCCGTTGCAGCGCTTCCGCCCCGACGATGCGCCGACCGGCTTGCGCGAACCGCCGCGTATCATGTTCCCGCCGGATGGCGCGCGGCTCGAAATGAGCGGCGGTGCCACGCCCGACACCATGCCGCTGAAGATCGCCGGCGGTGTTGCCCCGCTCTCGGTGCTGGTTAACGGCGTGCCGCTGGTGGCGCCGCGCGGCCGCCGCACCTTGTTCTTTGCCCCCGACGGCCCCGGCTTCGTCCGCCTCACCGTGATGGATGCCCGCGGCGCCTCCGACAGCGTCATGGTGCGCGTGCAGTAACGAGCGGCGGACCTGCTATAATCAAACCGACCAATGAGCACGACCGCCAATAACGCGCGGCAATCTCTTGCCCCGGCGCGCGGCCTCGCCGCCGCCGTCGATTTCGCCTGCGCCTCGCACGGCCGCGCGGCGCTGTTGCTGCTTGCGTTCTGTCTGATCGCTTTTCTGCCCGGCTTTTTCCAGATCCCGCCGGTCGACCGCGACGAGGCGCGCTTTGCGCAAGCCACCAAGCAGATGGTCGAGAGCGGCGACTATGTCGACATCCGCTTCCAGGACGAGGTGCGCTACAAGAAGCCGGCGGGCATCTATTGGCTGCAGGCCGCCGCCGTCGAGGCGGGCAGGGCGCTCGGCGTGTCGAGGGCCGACACCACCATCTGGCTCTATCGCCTGCCGTCGCTTTTCGGCGCGACCTCCGCGGTGCTGCTGACCTATTGGGCAGCGCTCGCCTTCGTCAGCCGCCGCGCCGCGGTGCTCGCCGCGCTGATGATGGCAAGCTCGGTGCTGCTCGGCGTCGAGGCGCGTCTGGCCAAGACCGACGCCGTACTGCTTGCGTGCTCGGTGGCCGCCATGGGCGCGATGGCGCGCATTTATCTTGAGCAGCGCCGCACGCCGGATGCCGCCGCCGGCTGGCGACTGCCGGCGATCCTGTGGACGGCGATTGCCGCTGGCACGCTGATCAAGGGCCCGCTGGTGCTGATGTTCGTCGGCTTGACCGCGATCGCGTTGTCGATTGCCGACCGCAAGGCGCGCTGGCTCATGGCGCTGCGGCCGCTCGCCGGCGTCGCCTGGATGCTGGCGTTGGTGCTGCCGTGGTTCATCGCCATTACGCTGCGCTCGGGCGACCGGTTCTTCGCCGACGCGGTCGGCCACGACATGCTCGGCAAGGTCGCCGGCGGCCAGGAGTCGCATGGCGCGCCGCCCGGGCTTTATCTGCTGCTGTTCTGGGTGACGTTCTGGCCGGGCGCGACGCTCGCGGCGCTTGCGGCGCCCGCGGCGTGGCGCGCGCGGCGCGAGCCGGCGACGCAGTTCCTGCTCGCCTGGCTGATCCCGTCGTGGATCGTATTCGAGGCTGTCCCCACCAAATTGCCGCATTATGTGCTGCCGCTTTATCCGGCGATCGCCATCCTGATCGCCGGCGCGCTCAGTGCCGGCACGCTGTCGACCGCGCGCTGGCTCATTCGCGGCACCGTCGGCTGGTTCATCTTCCCGGGCTTGATTGCGGTCGCGGTGCCGATTGCCTTTATCTTCTTCGCCCACGCGCTCGGCATCATCGCTTGGCCCTTCGCCGCGGCGGCGGTGATCTTCGGCCTGTTCGCCTGGTGGCTCTACGAGGCGGACGGGCCCGAGCGCGCGCTGCTGCGCGCCATGGCGGCCTCGGTGTTCGTCGCCATCACCGCCTATGCGGTGACGTTCCCGTCGCTGCCGGCTTTGTTTCCGAGCGCGCTGATCGCCGACGAGTTGCGCTTAAGCGGCTGTGCCGATCCGCAACTGGCGGCGACCGGCTATTATCAGGAGCCGAGCCTCATCTTCCTCGCCGGCACTGGCACGGCTGTCACCGATGGCGCCGGCGCCGCGGATTTCCTCAACAGCGGCGTCTGCCGCTTTGCGCTGATCGACGCCGGCAGCGAGCGGGCCTTCACGAGCCACGCCAACGCGCTCGGCCTTGCCTACACGCGCGTCAAGCGCATCGACGGCTACAACATCAGCATCGGCAAGCCGGTGGCGATGTCTTTATTCCGCTCGGCGGCAAAGCCATGACCGCGATCAGCGACAATTCGGCGATGCCCTCGGCGCTGCGGCGCTGTCGCAACAATGTCGAGACCGCGCTTGCGATCCTCGTCCGCCCGATGCGCGGGCAGGCGCGCGATCCCTGGCCGATCGAGTGGCGGCAGATCGCGATTGCCGCCGGCGCCGCTCTCGTCATCCTCGTCTTCGGCATGATCCTGATCGACGGTCCGGTGATGCGCGGTGTGGCCCATCTGCCGAACTGGATCATCTGGCCGTTCGACCAGATCACCGATTTCGGCAAGTCCGGCTGGTTCCTGTGGCCGCTCGGCCTGTTGTTTCTTGGCCTCGCCGCGTTGCCGGCGCTGCCGCGAATGTCGCAATTGGTGCAGGCGGCGCTCATGGCGCGCGTCGGCTTTCTCTTCACCGCCATTGCCGTGCCCGGCCTGTTCGACACCATCATCAAGCGCCTCATCGGCCGGGCCCGGCCGACGGCGCTGCCCACGATCGATCCTTACGTGTTCCATCCCTTCGCCTGGCGCGCCGATTTTGCCAGCCTGCCGTCGGGCCACACCACCACCGCCTTCGCCGTGCTGGTCGCCTTCGGCACCTTGTGGCCGCGCGCGCGCACGGCATTCCTGCTTTATGCCGTCGCCATCGCGGTCAGCCGCATCATGGTCAGCGGCCATTACCCGACCGACGTCTTGGCCGGCGCGGTGGTCGGCAGCGTCGGCGCCGTCATGGTGCGGCGCTGGTTTGCGCTGCGCCACCTCGGCTTTTCGGTTAGCCGCCGACGGCTCGGTGCGGCAATGGCCGGGCCCGTCGTTCAGGCGCATCAAGGCCGTTGCGCGCGATCTGCTCTCTGAATAAGAAGCGGCAATGAACGAACAGGAACCGGCGGTCAGCGTCGTGGTGCCGGTGCGCAACGAAGCCGCCAACGTCGGCCCACTGACGGCGGAGATCGCCGCCGCGCTTGGCGACACGCCTTTCGAGCTCGTCTATGTCGACGACGGCTCGAGCGACGACACGCCGGCCGAGCTCGCGCGGCTGATGGCGCAATATCCATTTCTGCGCCGCGTGCGCCACAAGCAATCCTGCGGCCAATCGGCGGCGGTGCGCTCGGGCGTTGCCGCGGCGCGCGGCGCTGTTGTCGTCACCCTTGACGGCGACGGGCAGAACGATCCGCGCTTCATCCCGGCGCTGTTGCGCGCGATGGAGCAGGGCGGACCGCGCGTCGGCCTGATCGCCGGGCAGCGCGTGCGGCGCAAGGCGAGCGGCTTCAAGCGCCTGCAATCGCGCATCGCCAATGCCGTGCGCGGCGCGGTGCTGCGCGACGGCACCCGCGACACCGGCTGCGGCCTGAAAGCCTTTCGCCGCGACCTGTTCCTGCGCCTGCCGTATTTCGACGGCCTGCACCGGTTCCTGCCGGCGCTGGTCAAGCGCGAAGGCTTCACCGTCGGCTATGTCGACGTCGTCGACCGGCCGCGCGCCCACGGCGTCTCCAATTACGGCATGTGGGACCGGCTGTGGGTCGGCATCCTTGACCTTGCCGGCGTGTGGTGGCTGATCCGCCGCAAGAAGCGCGTTCCCGAAATCTCGGAGGAGTAAATGCTCATCGATCTCTCGCACGCCGTCGGCGGTTACCTGCACGACGTGTTTCTCGGCAATATCGATTGGGGCATCCTGATCGGTTACGTCGCGCAAGGCATGTTCGCCATGCGCTTCGTCGTGCAGTGGATCGCCTCCGAACGCGCCGGCCGCAGCGTGGTGCCGACCGCGTTCTGGGTATTCTCGATCGGCGGCGGCTTCATGCTGCTCGGCTACGCGCTCTACCGGCGCGATCCGGTCTTCATCGTCGGCCAGGCCTTCGGCGTCTTCGTCTATTTGCGCAATTTGCAGTTCGTCATCCGCAGCGGCGGGCAGGGCGCGCCGGCGTGAGGGCCTCGACACGTGAACGGCGGGCCAAATGCTCCCTTGCTCACGAAGCCGGGGACTTCAGCTTCTGACCGCAAGCGAACGTTGAGGGGTCATTCGCGCTTTGCTATGCAAAATCAATAATACCGAGATGGTCCTCGGCGACGCGGGAGTAGTACCATGCGGCTCGAAGGCGGATGCTATTGCGGTGCTGTGCGCTATGTCGCGGAGGGCGAGCCGGTCTTAAGAGCGCAATGCCACTGCCGCGCGTGCCAGTATTTCTCGGGCGGCGCGCCGAATTTGTTCATGCTCGTGCGCGAAGAAGGATTCGCATACACGAAAGGCGCGCCGAAGACCTACCGGCGGCCTGACAAGGCCGACGCCGTGACGCGGGAGTTCTGCGCGGAGTGCGGCACACACATGATGTCGCGGCGGCCTGGCCTGCGGCCGCTGGTGCTGAAGATCGGAACGCTGGACGACCCTTCGGTCTATGGCGGCGCGCAAAAAGCGATCTTCACAGCGGAAGGGCAGCCCTTCCATCTCATTGCGGATGGCGTGCCCGCCTATGAAGGCCTGCCGCCGCCGCGCCAATAGTTCAAATCAACCCCGCCGCTGGCATTGGCGCGCTAGGTGTGGAGCCGATGAAAAGGTGTGCGGTAACGTCACCTTATGGCAGCCAGCTCAACCGGTCGATGCAACACAGGCATCGATTTTCTCTGCCGGCGTTTCAAATTGCAACGTCTCGTGTGGTCGTTCGTTGAGCTGACGCGCCACTTTGTTGAGATGAGCTTGCGAGTGTACCGACAGGTCGGTTCCTTTCGGAAAGTACTGTCTCAGCAGCCCGTTGGTGTTCTCGTTCGACCCGCGCTGCCAGCCTCGACGAGGTTCGGGGTTTCAAATTGTTGCGCAAGAAGACAGCGTCATGGGAACCAGTTGCCTGACGGCGAGCGTCCGTTCTTCCCGGAACGGTAAGTCACAGTTCATTGCTAAGACACACTGCTCGACCTATTCTGGCCAAGGGGGCAACACGATGTCCGAATAGGAGTCGTCCCATGAACGACGTACAAGTCGAGCAGAAAAGCTATCAGATGCCGCCGAAGGACGGCATCGCCATCGCGCACTTTATCACCGTCGCCGACATCGAGCGATCGCTTCGATTTTACGAAACGGTCTTCGGTAGTCGCATCCTCAGCAGAGGCGACAAAAAGGGCGCGCCGGGCTACCTCCAACTCGCGAACATGTGGCTTATCGTCAACGTCGGGGGCGGTCCGACACCTGACAAGCCGATGGTAACGCTCAGCGTCCCTCCCGATCCCGATGCGGTGAGCAGCTTCATGAATATCCGCGTTGCCGATATTCAAGCCTGCTATAAACTTTGGCGGAGCCGAGGAGCCGAGTTTATTACAGAGCCAAAAGACAAGTACGGCGAGACGCGCTGCTACATTCGCGATCCCGACGGCTACATTATAGAAGTTGGGCAGAGCAAGCCGGATTTCACTTACGGCTAGTTCGCGCCCGACAGATTATGTCTGCCCCTTTTAGGGCGGCCAATCTTTGGACAAGAAACCGAACCTCGCACTGCGCTAGCGCAAAGATTGCGCGGACGCCCACTGAATTTAACTTACAAACGGCAGCACAGGAGTGAGCCATGAAAAGAACTTCAACCGCGGCAATCATGAGCATTGCAGTGTCGTTCGCTGTTTTGTGCGGCGTGGCTCTTGCGGCGCAGAACAGGTCCACGCTGAAAGTACCGAACGGCCTCGCGCTTTCCGAGTTCGAAGGCTACGAGAACTGGCAGTATGTCGCGGTCAGTCAGACCGCAACGAGCGTAAAAATCATTGCGGCCAATCCCGTAATGATAAATGCCTTTCGCCAAGGCGTGCCGGACAATCACCAGCCTTTTCCCGAGGGCTCCAAGATCGTGAAGATCGAATGGCTCCTTAAAAAGAATTCAGAGTCTCCCTATTTTGTGAATGTGCCGGACACGCTTAAAACGCTGTCGTTCATCGAGAAGGATAGCAAGCGATTCCCGAACACCCATGGCTGGGCCTACGCCGTTTTTCTCAATGATCCTGCCACTGACACGCTGACGCCGGATGGTCGACCCCCGCAAAATGGGACCGGTGCTACGTGCGGCTATTCATGCCATGCAAAGGTGGCGGCAAAAGATTACATTTTCACAGCGTACCCGAAAAGGTAAACGGGCAAGGAATAACTGAGTAAATCGTTCCAATCATGTACGGCGTTTGCTGCGGTGCATGGTGTTTATGATTACACGCCGCCATTAGCCGGCGGCTTTCATCGCCGCAAAACCGCGCTCAAGATCGGCGAGCAGATCGTCGACGTCCTCGAGCCCGATGTGAAAGCGCAGGGTCGGGCCACCCGGCGCCCATTTGGTCGCGGTGCGGTACTCGGTGCAATCGAAGTAGAGCACCAGGCTCTCGAAGCCGCCCCAGGAGGCGCCCATGCCGAACAGGCGTCAGCGCATCCATGAAGGCATAGACCGCCTTCACAGGCACCGGCTTGAACACGATGCTGAACAGGCCGCAGGCGCCGGTGAAGTCGCGCTGCCAGATGGCATGGCCGGGATCGGTCGGCAAGGCGGGGTGCAGCACGCGCACGATTTCGGGCCGCTGCTCGAACCACTTCGCGACGCGAAGCCCCGACTCGTGGTGCCGCGCCAGCCGCACCCCCATGGTGCGCAGGCCGCGCAGCGCCAGAAACATGTCGTCCGGCCCGACGCAGAGCCCGAGCGTGTTCATCGTCGCCTTCAGCGCCGGGTAACGCGCGGCGTTGGCCGGCGACGCAGCCGAACATGACGTCGGAATGGCCGCCGATATATTTCGTGCCGGCCTGGATCGACAGATCGACGCCTTTGTCCAGGGCGGGGAAATACAGCGGCGTTGCCCAGGTATTGTCGGTCAGCACCGCCGCGCCCTTGGCGTGGGCCACTTCGGCGATCGCCGGGATGTCCTGCATCTCGAAACTCTGCGAACCGGGCGCTTCGACGAACACCGCCTTGGTGTTGGGCTGGAACAGCTTGGCGATGTCCTCGCCGATCAGCGGATCGTAGTAGGTCGTGCTGACGCCCAAGCGCTTGAACAGGCCGTCGCAGAAATTGCGCGTCGGCCGGTAGACGCTGTCGGTGACCAGGATGTGGTCGCCGCTGCCGGCGACCGACAGCAGCGCGGTCGTGATCGCCGCCAGCCCCGACGGCAGCAGCGCGACGCCGGCGCATTGCCGCCTTCGATTTCGGCAAGCGCGCGTTCCAGTGCCTCCGAGGTCGGCGTGCCGCGCCGGCCGTATTGGTAGCGGCGCGCGATGGGCGACGAAGTCCTCCGCCGTCGGGTAGAGCACGGTCGAGGCGTGGTAGACCGGCCGGATTGACGAAGCCGTGCTGGCCTTGCGGTGTCGCGCCCGGCGGTCGACCAGTGCGGGTCGCGGGCTTGTCGGGGTCTTCGGCTTTTTCGCCATGGCTGTCGCACGCCCTCGCGGTTCGGCCGCGCCGGACCGGGCGGCCGACGGCATATCCGCCGCATCGGCGCGCCGCGCGTCAACCCCTTGACCCAGCGATGCGATCGTTCTGTGATGGCTGCGGGACTTGGCATCAGGCCGGATCGCTCGCAGCTCGGTACGAGCGCGCAAGCGGTCGCAACGCCGGCGCCAGCGTCGAAGAGGGGCATCCAAGATGAAGCGTATCATCAGCATTCTTGGCATTTGCCGTCATCGTCTTTGCCGCGCACGGCGCCTCGGCGCAGACCACGCTGCAAGAGGTCAAGGACCGCGGCATGCTCAACTGCGGCGCCAACGGCCAGCTCGCCGGTTTCGGCTTGCCCGACGCGCAGGGCACTGGACCGGGCTTCGACGTCGATGTCTGCCGGGCGATCGCCGCCGCGATCTTCAACGACCCCAGCAAGGTCAAGTTCGTGCCGCTGTCGGCCAAGGACCGCTTCACCGCGCTGCAGTCGGGCGAAGTCGACGTGCTGGTGCGCAACACCACCTGGACCTCCTCGCGCGATACCTCGCTCGGCCTCAGCTTCACCGGCGTCAACTATTACGACGGCCAGGGCTTCATGGTGCGCAAGTCGCTGAAGGTCAACTCGGCGCTGGAGCTGGACGGCGCCTCGGTCTGCGTGCAGCAGGGCACCACGACCGAGCTCAACCTCGCCGACTATTTCCGCGCCAACAACATGCAGTTCAAGTCGGTGGTCTTCGCCACCTCCGACGAGGCGATCAAGGCCTACGATGCCGGCCGTTGCGACGCCTACACGACCGACGCCTCCGGCCTTTACGCCGAGCGGCTCAAGCTCGCCAATCCCGACGACCACATCGTCCTGCCGGAGATCATCTCCAAGGAGCCGCTCGGCCCGGCCGTGCGCCAGGGCGACGACCAGTGGTTCAACATCGTCAAGTGGATGCATTTCGCGATGCTCGACGCCGAGGAACTGGGCGTGACCTCGAAGAACGTCGACGAGATGATGAAGTCGACCAACCCGGAGATCAAGCGCTTCGTCGGCACCGACGGCAGCTTTGGCGAGCATCGGGCTCACCAACGACTGGGCGTGCGCATCATCAAGCTGGTCGGCAATTACGGCGAGGTGTTCGACCGCAACGTCGGCGCCGGCTCGCCGCTGAAGATCGAGCGCGGCTTGAACGCCCTGTGGACCAAGGGCGGCATCCAGTACGCGCCGCCGATCCGCTGATCGCGACTTGAGACCGGACGCCGGGGCCTTGCTCCGGCGTCGCGGCAGGCGCCGGGCAGGCGCGGCGCCGCTAGGCCGACGAGGGGAACAATGTCGATTGGGGATGCGGCGGGCGATGGCCCGGCGCGAGTACGCGTTCTATAACGATCCGCGAGGTTCGCGGCATCGTCTTTCAGGCCGCGCTCTGCGCGATCGTCGGCTTTCTTGTCTACGGCGCCGCCGACAACGCCATCGAGCACATGCGCGCGCGCGCACATCGCGTCCGGCTTCGGCTTCTGGAACAACACCGCCGGCTTCGACATCAGCCAGACGCTGATCGCCTACTACTCGCAGGCCTCGACCTACGGCCGCGCCTTCTGGGTCGGCCTGCTCAACACCCTGCTGGTCGCCGGCCTCGGCATCGTCTTCGCCACGATCATCGGCTTCATCATCGGCATCGCCCGGCTGTCGAAGAACTGGCTGGTGGCGCAAGATCGCACCGTCTACGTCGAGACCATCCGCAACATCCCGCTGCTGCTGCAGCTGCTGTTCTGGTACAACGGCGTGCTCAAGGCGCTGCCGGAAGCGCGCGACAGCTACAATCTGCCGCTGCACATCTTCCTGAACAATCGCGGCCTGGTGCTGCCCAAGCCGGTCGGCCACGGCGGCGAGGCCGTCATGTGGCTGCTGATGCTCGCCGGCCTGATCGGCGCGCATCGTCTTCCGCTTCTGGGCGAAGCGCCGGCAGGAGGCGACCGGCCGGCAGGCGCCGGTGTTCCTGGTCGGCCTCGGCCTCGTCATCGTGCCGGCGCTCGTTTCGTGCTGTCGCCGGCTTCCCGCTATACGTTCGATCTGCCGCAGCGCGGGCCGCTTCAATCTCACCGGCGGCATCGCAGGTCGCGCCCGAGTTCGTCGCGTTGCTGTTCGGGCCTGTCGCTCTATACCGCGGCCTTCATCGCCGAGATGGTGCGCGCCGGCATCCTGGCGGTGTCGCGCGGGCAGACCGAAGCCGGCCTACGCGCTCGGCCTCAAGCCCGGCACCACGCTGCGTCTCATCATCATGCCGCAGGCGATGCGGGTGATCATTCCGCCGCTCACCAGCCAGTACCTCAACCTGACCAAGAACTCCTCGCTCGCGGTCGCCATCGGCTATCCCGATCTGGTGCAGGTCTTCACCGGCACGGTGCTCAACCAGACGGGCCAGGCGGTCGAGGTGGTCGCCATCACCATGGCGGTCTATCTCGCCATCAGCCTCACCACCTCGCTGGCGATGAACTTCTACAACCGCGCGTGGCGCTGGTGGAACGGTGAGGGCGCGCCATGACCATGTCCGAAGGCGATCTCGCCGTCACCGAACTGCACTTCGTGCGGGAGACGCCGCTCGGGCCGCGACCGGCGCCGGCGGCGATGACCGGCATCGTCGGCTGGCTGCGCGGCAACCTGTTGTCGACGCCGTTCAACATTGCGCTCACCATCGTGATCGCGCTGCTGCTCGATCTGGGTGATCCCGGACCTGGTCAAGTTCCTGATCGTCGACGCGGTGTGGACCGGTGCCGACCGCGACGCCTGCCGCGAGGTCGGTGCAGCACCGCGAGATCGGCGCCTGCTGGCCCTTCGTCTGGGAGCGGCTGCCCTATTTCATCTACGGCTCCTATCCGATCCCGCAGCGCTGGCGCGTCGACGTGTTCTTCGTGATGCTCGCGGTCGGCGTGTTCTGGATGCTGTGGCTGGAAGCGCCGCGCCGCGATCTCGGCGCCGGCTATTTCTTCATCGTGCTGCCGATCTGGCTCGTTCATTCTGCTGCACGGCTGGCCGCTCATCGGCCTGCCGGCGGTCGATACCGTGCTGTGGGGCGGCGCGCTGGTGACCATCGTCGTCGCCTCGGTCGGCATCGTGGTGTCGCTGCCGCTCGGCATCCTGCTGGCGCTCGGCCGCCGCTCCGACATGCCGACGGTGCGGCTGTTCTCCACCATCTTCATCGAATTCGTGCGCGGCGTGCCGCTGGTCACCGTGCTGTTCATGGCGAGCGTGATGCTGCCGCTGTTCGTCTCGGAGCGCTGACGCCGGACAAGTTGCTGCGCGCCCTGATCGGCATCGCGCTGTTTGCCTCCGCCTATATGGCCGAGGTGGTGCGCGCCGGCCTGCAGGCGATCCCCAAGGGCCAGTTCGAGGGCGCCATGGCGGTCGGCCTGAGCTACTGGCAGATGATGCGCCTGATCATCCTGCCGCAGGCGCTCAAGATCACCATCCCCAACATCGTCAACACCTATATCGGCCTGTTCAAGGACACGACGCTGGTCTTCATCGTCGGCCTGTTCGATTTCCTGCACACCGTCGAGGTGTCGCGCATCGATCCGAAATGGGCGACGCCCGTCACGTCGACCACCGGCTACGCGGTGGCCGCGATCTTCTACCTGATCTTCTGTTATTCGATGTCGCGTTACGCCAGGGCGATGGAAGCGCGCCTCGGCAAGGGCGACCGGCGTTGAACGAAAAGGTACCGACATGAGCCCCACCGACCTTCAGCCGCGCCTCAAGCCGATGGAGCTGAAATCCGGCGTCGCCGTCGAGATCGTCGCGCATGAACAAGTGGTACGGCGAGTTCCACGTGCTGCGCGACATCAATTTGAAAGTGATGGGCGGCGAGCGCATCGTCATCTGCGGGCCGTCCGGCTCCGGCAAGTCGACCATGATCCGCTGCATCAACCGGCTCGAGGAGCATCAGCAGGGCCGCATCGTCGTCGACGGCATCGAGCTTACCAATGACGTGAAGAAGATCGACGAAATCCGCCGCGACGTCGGCATGGTGTTCCAGCACTTCAACCTGTTTCCGCATCTGACCGTGCTGCAGAACTGCACGCTCGGCGCCGATCTGGGTGCGCAAGATGCCGAAGAAGGAGGCCGAGGACGTCGCGCTGCATTATCTCAAGCGCGTCAAGATCCCCGAGCAGGCCAACAAGTATCCCGGCCAGCTATCCGGCGGCCAGCAGCAACGCGTCGCGATCGCGCGGGCGCTGTGCATGAACCCGAAGATCATGTTGTTCGACGAGCCGACCTCGGCGCTCGATCCGGAAATGGTCAAGGAAGTGCTCGACACCATGGTCGGCCTCGCCGAGGACGGCATGACCATGCTCGTGCGTTACCCACGAAATGGGCTTTGCCCGTCAGGTCGCCGACCGCGTCGTGTTCATGGACACCGGGCAGATCGTCGAGGTGAACGAGCCGCAGGAATTCTTCGCCCACCCCAAGCACGAGCGCACCAAGCTGTTCCTCAGCCAGATCTTGCACTAGCGGGCGAGGGGACCGCCGGCCTTCTTCCAGGCGTCGATGCCGCCTTCGACATGTACGGCCCTCGTGAGTCCGGCATCCTGCGCCGTCTGCACCGCCATCGCTGAGCGCTCGCCGAAGGCGCAATAGAAGACCATGCGCTTGTCGGTCGATTTTGCGAGCTCGCGCAGCATGCCGCCGGCGCCGATGTTCTCCACCAGTTCGCCATAGGGCGCGTGCAGCGCGCCGGGAATGCTGCCGTGCTTCTCGCGCTCGCTGGTCTCGCGCAGATCGATAAAGGCGACGTCCGGCCGCCCGATGAGCTTGATCGCGCTTGTCGCATCTAATGCCCAGCCGCGCTTGGCGACGTCCTGCTGATGCAGCCCGATCTTCATGTTCGACGGCACCGCGACATCCATCATCTTCGGATTGGGCAGATGCAGGTTGGCCATCAGCGTTACGTATTCGTCGATCGACTTGACCTGCAGTCGCGGGTTGTAGCGCTTCTCCTCGCCGATGGTGGAGACGGTGTCGCCTTTGTAGTCGTGCGCCGGAAAGACCATGGTCTCGTCGGGCAAACGGAGCAGTTTGCCGAACAGCGATTCATATTGCATGCGCGCGTCGCCGTTCTGGAAATCGGTGCGGCCGGTGCCGCGGATCAGCAGCGTGTCGCCGGTGAACACGCGGTCGCCCATCAAGAAGCTGTAGGAATCGTCGGTGTGGCCGGGCGTGTAGAGCACGTCCATGCTGACGCCCTCGATGGTGAGCTTGTCGCCCTCGGCAAGCCGCATCGAGACCACGTCGGCCTTGGTGTTCTCGCCCATCACCGTGATGCAATGGGTGCGGTCGCGCAGCGCGCCCAGGCCCGTGATGTGGTCGGCGTGCAGATGGGTGTCGACGGCCTTGACCAGTTTGAGGTCGAGCTCGCGGATCAATTGCAGATAGCGCTCGACCTTGTCCAGCACCGGGTCGATGATCAGCGCCTCGCCTCCGGCGCGGCTCGCCAACAGATAGGAGTAGGTGCCGGACACGCTGTCGAACAGCTGGCGAAAGATCATGGCTACCTCCGGTCGCGCGCCAATCTACGGCGCGGGCAGGGCGCGCCGCAATCAGCCCTTTTCCACCGGCAGGTCCGGCCGTCCGCCCCATTCCGACCAGGAGCCGTCATAGATGCGCGGCAGCGGCTTGCCGAGCGCGTCGAGGCCGAGCGCCAGCACCACGGCGGTGACGCCGGAACCGCAGGTGGTGATGATCGGCTTGTCGAGATCGACGCCGCCCTTCTTGAACGCGGCGGCGATGCGCTCGGCGCCGGCGAGACGGCCGTCCTCGACGATTTCGGCGAACGGCACGTTGAGCGCGCCCGGCATGTGACCCGAGCGCAAGCCGGCGCGCGGCTCGACCTCCTTGCCGGCAAAGCGACCGGCCGAGCGCGCATCGACCACCTGCGCATCCCCGGCGGTGAGCGCCATCTGCACGTCGTCGACCATCGCGACCGCGCCGGTATCCATCGTCGCCTTGAACGTGCGCGGCGGCCGCTTCACTTCGCCGGCTTCCGTTGCGCGGTTCTTCCGCCGTCCATGCCGGGAAACCGCCGTCGAGAATGAACACGTTCTTGGCGCCGAAGATGCGGAAGGTCCACCAGATGCGTGGCGCCGAATAGAGCCCGCTGCCGTCATAGATGACGATGGTGTCGGTGTCGGCGATGCCGAGCTGGCCGACCGCCTCGGCGAATTGGCTCGGACCGGGCAGCATGTGCGGCAGGTCCGACGAGTGGTCGCAGATGCCGTTGATGTCGAAGAACACCGCGCCGGGAATATGCGCGCGCAGATATTCGGCCTTGGCGTCGCGCTTCTGCGTCGACAGGTAGTAGGAGCCGTCGACGACGACGACGTTGGGCTTGCCGAGCTCGGCGCCGAGCCATTCGGTCGATTTGAGCCACCGGCTCGCGGGTGTGCGCTTTGCGGACGCGTTCATGTGATCATGCCTTTCGGTCAATGCGCAGCATCGCGCAAACGTTCCGGGGATGCAAAAGCCAAAGGGTGGGGGCTAGAGCAAGGCGAGGCGCACGCGGCGGTTCTGCTTGCCCTTCTTCTCGATCTGCGTCACCCGCACCGGGCCGATCTCGCCGGTCGAGCGCACATGCGTGCCGCCGCAGGGCTGCAGGTCGAGACCGGCGATCAAGATGAGGCGGGTGCGGCCGCGCCCGCTCGGCGGCGCAACATTCTTGGTCTTGACCAGGATCGGATGCGCTTCGAGCTCGGCTTCGCTGATCCAGCGATGCGTCACCGGCGCGTCGGCCGCGATCATCTCGTTAATCCTGGCGGCGATCTCATCCTTGTCGAGCCCGTTGTCCGGAATGTCGAAGTCGAGCCGGCCTTCGCCGTCGCCGACCGAGCCGCCGGTCACCGCGTGCGGCAGCACCGCGGACAGCAGATGCAGCGCCGTGTGCATGCGCATGCGCGCGTGGCGCTTATCCCAGTCGATCTTCGCCGTGACGATGTCGCCGACCTCGGGCACCGGCGCGCCCGGCTCCGGCATGTGCGCGATTTCGCTCTTGATAGCATCGGTGAAGACCGCGGTCGCGATCGGAATGCGGCCGCCGTTGACGGTGGTCAGCGTGCCGCTGTCGCCCGGCTGCCCGCCCGAAGTTGCGTAGAACACGGTGCGGTCGAGCAGGATGCCGCCGTCGTCAGTGCGCCCGACCATGCGCGCCTCGCAGGCGTGCAGGTAAGCGTCCTCGTGAAAGAGACACTCTGTCGGCATCGCTCAAGAACTGCCCCGAACTCAATTCTTTGCGAACGGAATCGATACCGCCGACTTACGTTCAAGCCATTCGGGCACCGGCAGTTTCTTGGAACGCAAGAACGCCGGATCGAACAGCTTCGACTGATAACGCGTCCCGTAGTCGCACAATATAGTCACGATAGTCTTGCCCGGTCCGAGCTCTTTGGCAAGCCGGATCGCGCCGGCGATATTGATCCCCGACGAGCCGCCGACGCAAAGCCCTTCATGTTCAAGGAGATCGAAGATCAGCGGCACCGCCTCCTCGTCGCCGATCAGGTAGGGCTTGTCGACCTTGAGGTCGGCGATGATCGGCGTGACACGGCCGAGCCCGATGCCCTCGGTGATCGAGCCGCCGTCGCTGGCCTTGGCCTCGCCATGCGCGAACAGGTTGTACATCGCAGCGCCGCGCGGGTCGGCAAGCCCGATGACGATGTCCTGCTTCTTTTCGCGCAGATAACGCGACACCCCGGCGAGCGTGCCGCCGGTGCCGACCGAGCAGATGAAACCGTTAATGTTGCCGCCGGTCTGCTCCCAGATCTCCGGGCCGGTCGAGACGTAATGCGCCTTGCGGTTGTCGAGATTGTTCCATTGGTCGGCGAAGATGACGCCGTTCGTCTCGCTGGCCTTGAGCTGCTCGGCGAGGCGGCGGCCAATATGCTGGTAATTGTCCGGGTTGCTGTAGGGCAGCGCCGGCACCTCGACCAGCTCGGCGCCGAACAGGCGCAGCGCGTCCTTCTTCTCCTGGCTCTGCGTGTTCGGCATGACGATGAGCGTGCGGTAGCCGCGCGCATTGGCGACCAGCGCCAAGCCGATGCCGGTATTGCCGGCGGTGGCCTCGACCACCAGCCCGCCCGGCTTGAGTTCGCCGCG
This sequence comes from uncultured Alphaproteobacteria bacterium, assembly GCA_963822035.1. GTDB lineage: Bacteria > Pseudomonadota > Alphaproteobacteria > Rhizobiales > Xanthobacteraceae > Pseudolabrys. The sequence continues at coordinate 1,133,784 of CAWGGC010000005.1, forward strand.
CTTCTCCGCCTCCAGGATCATCTGCCGGCCGGCACGGTCCTTGACCGAGCCGCCCGGATTCATGAACTCGGCCTTGCCCAAAATGGTGCAGCCGGTCATCGCCGATGCGCGCTCGAGCTTGATCAGGGGCGTGTGGCCGATGGCTTCGATGATGCCGTCGCGAATTGTCATTGTGCGGTTTCCGGCTACGGGCAGCGGCCTTGAGCGGCGTTTTTCGTCCTTCGATATCCGCCCCGGACATCGGTATTTCAAGGGCTTGCAGCTTTGGCAACGACCTCGAAACCATAACGGCGCTTAAGACACCGGTACCAGGCTCTATTCACCACTTTTTTCCCTGCCCAGGTCTTAACTCGCCCCATGGGGGACCCGGCCAAAATGCGGGCCCATGGCCGCAAGCGGGCGCGTACCGAGTGATGAACCTCGACGTCAATACCCTCTTTATGGTGACGATCTACGTCGAGGCGATCCTCGGCCTGCTGCTGCTGTTTGCCTGGGTGCAGAACACCTCGATCAAGGCCGTCGCCTGGTGGGGCTTTGCCCATCTGTTGCGCGCCGCCTCGGTGGTGCTGTTCGGCATGTACGGCACCGTGCCGGATCTCATTTCCATCGATCTTGCCAACGCGCTGCTGTTCACGGCCTTCGCCGTGACCTGGACCGGCGCGCGCGTCTTCGACGGGCGTCCGCCGGAGCCGGTCTACATGGTCACCGGCGCGGTCATATGGCTTCTGGTCTGCCGGCTGCCGGTGCTGGCTGAGGCGGTCGATGCGCGCGTGCTCATCGCTTCGGGCATCATTACCGCCTACACCTGGCTCACCGCCTTCGAGTTCTGGCGCGGCCGCGACGAGCAACTGGTGTCGCGCTGGCCGGCGATCTTCATGCTGTTCGCGCACGGCGCGCTGTTCCTGTTGCGCACGCCGCTGGTCGCCGTGCTGCCGTGGTCGGTCACCAACAAGATCTACGGCAGCGTGTGGCTCACGGTGCTCTCCTTCGAGGCGCTGCTGTTCACCATCTCGATCGCCTTCATCCTTCTGGCCATGGCGAAGGAGCGCACCGAGCTGCGCCACCGCACCGCGGCCATGGTCGATCCGCTGACCGGCATCGCCAACCGCCGCTCGTTCCTGCAGGAGGCGGCGCTGATCGCCAAGCGCCACCTCGGCGATCCGCGGCCGACCGCGTTCCTGGTCATCGATCTCGATCACTTCAAGTCGATCAACGACCGCTTCGGCCACGCGCTCGGCGACCGCGTGCTGGAGATCTTCAGCGAGACCGCGCGCCGCGCCACGCGCACGACCGATCTGGTCGGCCGCCTCGGCGGCGAGGAGTTTGCCGCGGTGCTTTACGATACCCCGCGCGACAAGGCGCTGGCTGTGGCCGAGCGTATCCGCGAGGGCTTCGCGCAGGCCGCGCTTGAGGTGGAGAGCCGCCCGGTTTGCGCCACCGTCAGCATCGGCCTGGTGCATTGCGAGGACGGAGTGCTCGACGTGCCGCAATTGCTCGCACAAGCCGACCAGGCGCTCTATTACGCCAAGGAACGAGGGCGTAACCGCGTCGAGGTCGCATCGCTTGATCTCGTGCTGCAGCAAAAGGCGCAGCAGGACGGGCAGGGCGCCGCCGCGACGTCCTCCGGTGCCGGCTCCGCCAAGAGTGCCGCCGCCTAGTTACGGCACAATTTCGCACGTGCCGGTGAGCAAATACGTCAGTGAATACGCCCTGAATGTCGCTTGTTGTTGACCGTCGCCGACATGCAATCGGATAAAATCGGTTGTGGCGTTGGCGGCGGCCTTGTTGCGTCGAAAGGCGTAATCAGGGAATAGGACGTAATCGCCGGACGCATCGGCCTTTTGAACGACCTTCTTTTCCAGCTTGCCGGCCTCCGGAAAGCTCACGTCGCCGCTGCGCACGTCCACGACAATGCGCCAATACTCCTTGCGTTTTATGTCGGCGCCTGGGTCGTTCTTGTTGAGCGTGCCGTCAGGCTCGATGCCAACGGCGTCCTTCGCCGTGCATCGGTAAGTCGTGGGTGCGTCGCGGCCAAAAGCCTCGTTCAAATTCAACGTCAGCGTTGCGAGCAGAACGAACGTTCCTAAGGCTGGAAGCAGTTGCCATCCGGACTTGCGCATGTCGTTTGCTCCTTGGTGTGCAGGCCGTGGCCGCAGGGCGGATGCATATCACGCTTGCAGAGCGACCGCCGGTTCGGCCTCGAGGCGGCCGTCACGCAGCCGGAAGATATGATCGAAACGGTCGAGGATCATCTCGTCGTGGGTGACCACGATGATCGCGGCGCTTTGCTCGACCGCGATCCGCCGTAGCAAGTCCATGACGATGCGCGCGCGCGCCGAATCGAGCGGCGCCGTCGGCTCGTCCGCGAGAATAATGCGCGGGCGATTGGCGAGCGCGCGCGCGATCGCGACGCGTTGCGCTTCGCCGCCCGAGAGTTGCGACGGCATCGCATGCTTACGATGGCCGACGTCGAGATAATTGAGCAGATCGACAGCGCGCGTGCGCGCTGCCGTCGAGCTGTAGCCGGCAAGACCGAGCACCACGGCGACGTTGTCGGTGCCGTCGAGGAATGGCAGCAGGTTGGGATATTGGAAAATGAAGCCGACCTTATCGAGCCGCAGCCGCCGCAGATCGGCCCGCAGCCAATGCTCGTCGTAGACTACGTCACCGTCGAGCGTCAGCCGCCCGCTGCTCGGCTCCATGATGCAGGCGATGCAGTTGAGCAGCGTGGTCTTGCCCGAGCCGCTCGGGCCCATCAGCCCGACCACTTGGCCGGGATAGACCTCCATATTGATGTCGCGCAGGGCGTCGACCCGCGCGCTACCCGGCGCCAAAATGCTTGGAGAGATGCTCGACGCGGACGACCGGCTGAATGTTCGCCTCGGTCATGGCGCTACCCCGAGGACGCCAGCGCTTCCGCCGGGTCGACCTTGAGCGCGAGCCGGATCCCGAGCGTGCTGGCGGCAAGACAGACCACGACCGTGATGACGAACACGACGACGATGCTTTCGGAGTCGAGCACCAGCCGCCTGGGAAAATATGGCTTGAATACGAGCACCAGCGCCAGCCCGGTGAAATAGCCGAAGAGCCCCATCGAACAGCGCCTGCTGGAGGATCAGGCCGATGATGGTGCGGTCGGGCGCGCCGACGAACTTGAGCGTGGCGATCGAGCGCACCTTGTCCATGGTCAGCGTATAGATGATCAGCGCGATGATGACCGCCGACACGATGACCAGCAGCACCATGATCATCATCTGCTGGCTGCGCGCCTTCTCGATGACGAACTTGCTCAGCAGGGTCTCCTGCTGCGCCTGCGTGAGCGTGGTGAGGTGCTTCCAGCGCGCCAGCGCCGTCGGCGACTTCGTTGACCCGGACATAGGGCGACACCTTGGCGATGACGGCATTGATCTGGTCGTTGGTCTGCACGCCGCCGCCGCGCGCGGCCTCGCGCCGCTCGGCAGGCGGCGCAAGCTCGAACTGCAGCGCCTGCGCGTCGTGCAAGGTGATGTAGCCGACCGGATCGCCGGAGGAGGTCACCTCATTGCGCATCAGGCCGACGACCGTGAACTTGTGGCCGTGCGTGCCGAGCGGCACCTCCTGGCCGATCGTCAGGCCGGCGGAACGGTCGACGATCATCTCGTAATGATCGCGCAGGATGTCGCGGCCGGCGACGAGCTGGCGCGGCCCGCCGGGCCGGCCGGGCTCATAGCCGATGAGAAACATGCGCAGCGGCTTGCCGTTCGAGCAGGGTCTGCACCGACTGGTAGGTGACGGCGCCGGCGCGTTGCACGCCGTAGACGCGGCTGACCAGTTCGCGCGTGTCGCCGGGAATGCGCGAAGCTTCGGCGAAGGGCCCGTTGGTGCCGGCCTCGACCACCCAGAGATCGGCGTTGGCGGCGCGGGCCTGCCGCAGCGCGTCGTCGATCAGGCCGCCGTAGACGCCCGTGATCATGATCACGATGCCGAGCAGCAGGCTCAGGCCGAAATTGGTCAGCACGAAGCGCAGCAGATTGTGCTTGATGTCGCGGTAGGCGAGATTCATCGCGGCGGCTCGCTCGGCTACCGCGGCCGCCCGGCCGAGCGCGCAGGCCGCTGCGCAAACGGGACACGACGCGTCGCATTGGCCGGCACGCCGCCGGTGATTTCATAACGGCCGTCGAGCAGGCGGTGGCCGAGTTTCACCGCGTGCTGCTGCAAGCGGCCGTCCTCGACCGTCCACACCGTGCCCTGATCCTTGGTGAGGCCGGCGATCGCCGCTTCCGGAACCAGCAGCGCCTGCGGCAGGCGGACTGTGGTGATGTAGACTTCGGCCTGTTCGCCGAGATTGGCATAGGCCGGAATCCGGTCGAATGCGACCTCGACCCGGCGCTCCTCGTTGACCCGGTCGCTTTCGGGCTCGATGCGCGCGACGTGTGCCGGCAGACGATCGGTTCGGCTGCGAGCGCAGCACGATTGTCGCCGGCTTGGCCGACCTTCGATCTCGCCCGCCTTGCTTTCGTCGATATAGGCCAGCACCCAGACCGATTTCGGATCGATCAGCGTGAATACCGGTTGTCCGGCGGACAGCGCCGAGCCGAGTTCCTTCAGCCGCGCCGTCACCATGGCATCGTAAGGCGCGGTGAGCGTGTGGAAGTCCAACGTCGCGGTTTGCTGCTGCTGTTGCGCCTTGGCATCGCCGATCGTCGGCTTGGGCCACCGCAACGTCGCTGTTCGCGAGGTTCAGATCGGCCAAGGCGGCGTCTTGCGACGGCCTTGCGCCGTTTCCGCCGTTTCGACGGAGGCTGATGTTCGTCTGCACCAGCTTTTGTCGGCGTTCGTTGATGCTCTTGGCGTTGGCATAGTTCGCCTTGGCCTTTTCGACGCTCGCGGTCGGCCCTTTGCAGGTTGGCTTGCGGGCTGTTCGACGCGGCCGTCGGCCCGCGCGACCTGCGCGCGCTGTTCGCGGTCGTCGAGTTGGGCAAGCACCGCGCCCTTGGCGACGCGCTCGCCGACATCGGCGCGCAGGTCGACCAGCACGCCGGCGACCTTGAATCCGACCTGCGACGTGACCCGCGCCTCGACCGTGCCGAGCCCGAAAACCTCCACAGGCACATCGTGCTGTACAGTTGCGACCTGTACCTCGACCGGCCGAAGGTAGAGCGACCACGCAGCAAAGCCCGCCGCCGTAACGGCGAGGGCAATCGCCACAATTATGGTACGTTTCCGTATCATAGAAATGGATGAGTAATTCCCACCCGCTCAGGCGGCATTGATCCGCGTCAAAGGCTACCTGACTGAGCAAATCCGCTTCGTGTTTCAGCAAATGGCAGACAGCGCGGTTCGGTCCGCGACGCCATCAGGCGCGAACTCTGCCACGCGCGCCGCGGCCTGAATTCTTCGCAACGTGGCAACGCGGCAGCTTGGCCAGCAATTCCTCGCTAATGCCGATTGACCGCGGCCTCCGAATTAGTCCACTTTAGCCCCAGTGGGCCGCAGAAAGCCGGCCGCTGAATTAGTGGGATTCCAAACTAATTCAACGATTTAGGGAGGAACTGATGAAACCGTTGCGCTGGCTGGGGCTTGCCGCCCTGGCTGTGGTGGTGGGCAGTGCTGCCCAGGCCCAAACCGTCAAGATCGGCGTCGTGCTGCCGTTCAGCGGCGCCAATGCCGATCTCGGCCACCAGATGGACAAGGCCTACGACCTCTACGTCAAGCTGCACGCCAAGGACATCGCCCCCTACAAGGTCGATCTCATCAAGCGCGACGAGGGCCCGCCGACCGGCGCCGCTGCCAAAACGGTGGCGACCGAGCTCATCACCAACGACAAGGTGTCGATGCTGACCGGCTTCTCGTTCTCGCCATCGGCGATCGCGCTTGCCCCGGTGGTGACGCAGGCCAAGGTGCCGATGATCATCTCCAACGCCGGCACCGCGTGGATCACCAACCTGTCGCCCTACATCGTGCGGCTGTCGTTCAGCATGTGGCATCCGGCCTATCCGATGGGCGCCTATGCGCATGACAAGGTCGGCTGCAAGACCGTGGCCATGGCCTATACCGATTTCCCGCCGGGCAAGGACTTCGACCGAAGCCTTCAAGACCGGCTTCGAGAAGGCCGGCGGCAAGATCGTCGACTCGATCCCCATGGGCTCGCCGGTGCAGGTGCCGGACTTCACGCCGTTCTTCCAGAAGATCAAGGACGAGAAGCCGGACTGCATGTATGTCTTTATTCCCTCCGGCGCGCATGCGACCGGCGTGATGAAGGCTTACGGCGAGCTCGGCATGCGCAAGGCCGGCATCAAGCTGATCGGCCCGATGGATCTGATCCCGGACAACAAGCTGCAGGACATGGGTGACGCCGCGATCGGCACCATCGTCATGGGCCACTATGCGGTCGATCTCAACAATCCGCAGAACAAGGCCTTCAACGCCGAATGGCACAAGGCCTATGGTCCCGAACTCCTATCCCGACTTCATGTCGGCGGCGGCCTGGGACACCATGCATGCCATCTTCGACACCATCAAGAAACTGAAAGGCAATGTCAGCGACGGCATGGCGGTGGTCGACGCCATGAAAGGCTGGTCGACGGACGGCCCGCGCGGCCACATCATGATCGACCCGGCGACCCGCGACATCGTCGAGGACGAGCATGCGCTCGAAGTCTACCGCAAGGCGGACGGCAAGCTCGGCGAGCGGGTGCTCGACACCACCAAGGCCGTCAAAGACGAGTGCAAGGTCCTCAAGATCGGCCGCTGCGCGTCTTGATGGCGTGATTTGACTAACCACAGCGCCGCCGCGCATAAATGGCGCGGCGGCGTTTTTCGTCGGGGAACGAGGTGGGGCTCGTGCCGCATTTTGCCAACATCGCCGTCAGCATCCTGTTCGACGGGCTGGCTTACGCCATGTTCCTGTTCATCACGGCCGTTGGGCTGTCGGTGACCATGGGGCTGATGGGCTTCGTCAACCTGGCGCACGGCGCTTTTGCCATGGCCGGCGGTTTCGTCGTGGTGTCGCTGACGCGCTCCTACGGCGTAGACTTCATCCCGGCGCTGATCTTCGCCTCGGTGCTGATCGGGCTCATCAGCGTACGGCTCGAGCGCAGGCTCTATCGGCGGCTCTACAAATCGACCGATCTTGAGCAGGTGTTGCTCACCATCGGCCTCGCCTTCATGTCGATCGCGGCCTTCACTTATTTCTACGGACCCATTCCGAAATCGGTGCCGCTGCCGCAATGGCTGCAGGGCGACGTCAATCTCGGCTTCCGCACTTTCCCGAGCTACCGCGCCTTTCTCATCGCGCTTGGCGCCGTGCTCATCGCGGTGCTGTGGTACGCATTCGAGAACACCAATTTCGGCGCCAAGATCCGCGCCGCGGTCGACAACCGGCGCATGGCGGAATTGGTCGGCATCAATGTCGACCGGCTGTTCACGCTGACCTTCGCGGTGGGCTCCGGTCTTGCCGCGCTCGGCGGCGGGCTTGCCATTCAGTTGTTCGGCCTGACGCCGTCCTTCGCGCTTCTCTATCTCGTGCTGTTCCTCGTCGTCGTTGCGGTCGGCGGCCTCGGCAGCCTCAAGGGTACGCTGCTCGCGGCCCTGGTGATCGGCATTCTCGACACCGGCGGCAAATATGCCTTTCCGGTCGCCGGCAATCTGTTCGTCTACGGCATTGCCGCGTTCGTGCTCCTGATCAGGCCTTCGGGGTTCTTCGGCCGTGAGTGACGTCAAGCCGGCAAATCGCGAGGACGCGCGCACCCGCGCCGCCGACTATCTCGGCCGCCGCCATTATTTCCGCTGGTATGAGGCGCTGCCCTGGCTGATCGCGATCGCGCTGTTCTTCCTCTATCCGAACCGGATGACCTTCGGCAGCCAAGTGCTGATCATGATCATGTTCGCGCTGTCGCTCGACCTTATTCTTGGCTATGCGGGGATCGTCACGCTGGGCCACGCGGCGTTCTTCGGCGTCGGCGCCTATACGGTCGCGCTTGCCACGTTGCGGCTCGGCTGGAGCGAACCGATCAGCGGCGTCCTCATCGGCGGCATCGTCGCCGGACTTGTCGGCGCCGGGGTCGGCTGGTTCATCCTGCGCTACCGCGGCTTGACCTTCCTGATGCTGACGATCGCCTTTGCCGCCATGCTGCAGGAGGCGGGCAACCTGCGCTCCGACATCACCGGTGGCTATGACGGCCTGCCGGGCTTGACCTTCAAGCCGGTGCTCGGCCTGTTCGACTACGACCTCTACGGCCACACCAATTATATCTACGTGCTGTTCGTGCTGGCGATCGTGTTCAATCTGGTGCGCCGGCTGGTCAACTCGCCGTTCGGGCAGGCGCTGACCGGTATCCGCGAGAACGTGCGGCGCATGCATGCGATCGGTTCGCCGGTGCACCGGCGCATGGTCACCGTCTACGCGCTCTCGGCGTCGATCGCCGGCATGGCCGGCGCGTTGTTCACGCAGACCAACGCCTATGTGACCTTGACCGTGTTCGACTTCGACAGTTCCGCCAAGGTGATGGTGATGCTCATCCTCGGCGGCACCGGGCGGCTCTACGGCGCCTTCCTCGGCGGCGCCGTCTACATGATCCTGGAGGACTATTTCTCCAAGCTGTCGCCGACCTTCTGGCAACTCGGTATCGGCCTGCTGCTGGTGCTGGCGGTGCTGTTTGCGCGCCGCGGCCTGATGGGTTTGGCGGACGACGCGCGCGCTTTGTTTGCCCCCAGGGCCGCGGAGCGGAGCGGGCCGCGCCGGCTGATCTGGCGGCGCGCGCAATGGAACGCGCTCGGCTTTGCCGCGCTGGACGGCGCCATCGTCGGCTTCGTCGCCGGCTTTGCCGTCAATCTGCAGGCTCGCCGGCCGGATGAGCCGTTTACGTCGACGACATTCCGGGGCGGGCGCTCATCTTCACGTTGGCTGGCGCGGTGGTCGGCGCCGCGATCGACGCCGTCTATTTGCTCGTCACCAGCCGCACCGCGGTCGAAGGCAAGCCGTCATGACCGCGGCGCTGCAAGTCGAGGCGCTCAACCGCAACTTCGGCGCGCTGCAGGTGACGCGCGACGTCAACCTGACGCTCGAGCGCGGCGCCCGCCGCGCGCTGATCGGGCCGAATGGCGCCGGCAAGACCACGCTCATCAATCTCATCACCGGCGTGCTCGCGCCGTCCTCGGGCCGGGTGCTGCTCGACGGCGCCGACGTCACCAATGCCAGCCAGGCCGAGCGGGCGCGGCGCGGGCTCGCCCGCACCTTCCAGATCAACCAGTTGTTCCGCGGTCTCACCGTGCTCGAGAACGTCGCCATGGCGATCAGCGAGCGCGACGGCCAGGCCAACAATCTGTGGCGGCCGGTCGGCACCCAGCGCGCCATCCTCGACGAGACGCTCGACCACCTCGACGCGCTGCGCCTGGTCGACGATGCGCTCAAGCGCGTGCGCGAACTGCCCTATGGCCGGCAGCGCCTGGTCGAAATCGCGATTGCGCTCGCGCAGCGGCCGCGCGTGCTGCTGCTCGACGAGCCGGCGGCCGGCGTGCCGTCCTCGGAGAGCCATCTCATCCTCGATGTGGTCGCCGGGCTCGATCCCGAGATCGCCGTCCTCATCATCGAGCACGACATGGACGTGGTGATGCGCTTTGCCAAGGAAATCACCGTGCTGGTGCAGGGCGCGGTGCTTACGCAAGGCACGCCCGCCGCGATCATGGCCGACGAGCAGGTGAGGGCGGTCTATCTCGGTCAGGAAGGGCACAAGGTCCGCCATGGCTGACGCGGCGCTTGCCCTCGACGGCGTATTCGCGGGCTACGGCGAGACCGTGGTGCTCGAGGACATCGAGCTTGCGCTCGCGCCCGGCGAGACCGTCTCGATCATCGGCCGCAACGGCGTCGGCAAGTCGACGCTGCTGCTGACCGTCATGGGGCATACTACGCTGCACGGCGGCGCGATCCGTCTGCACGGAGGCGATATCGGTTCGCTCGCCACCTACCGCCGCGTCACCGCGGGGCTCGGTTTCGTACCGCAAGAGCGCGAGATATTTCCCTCGCTGAGCGTCAGGGAAAACTTGGAGGTCGCGGCGCGGCCCGGCGCCTGGACCTTGCAGAAGGTCTACGACCTGTTCCCGCGCCTCGGCGAGCGCGAGAACAACCGCGGCAACCAGCTCTCCGGCGGCGAGCAGCAGATGCTGGCGATCGGCCGCGCCCTGATCGGAAACCCGACAGTGCTGCTGATGGACGAGCCGTCCGAGGGCCTCGCTCCGGTCATCGTCGAGGAACTTGCCCGCGCCGTGAAGCGGCTGACGCAGGATGGCGGCCTCACCACCGTGCTGGTCGAGCAGAACACGCGCCTTGCCCTCGACATCGCGCCGCGCGCGGTTGTCATGGATCGTGGCCGCATCGTCTATGATGGCGCAAGCGAAACGCTGCGCAACGATCCGGCCCGGCTTGATCACCTCATTGGCGTTGCCAAAGCGTGAAACAAGGCATGGGCAATGCCCACCGATTGCCTTTCGCGGCACGTGAAGGCATAGAGCGTGGTCATGAAGCACAGCACCGACCGCATCCTTACCAGCCATGTCGGCAGCCTCATTCGGCCGCCGGCGCTCCAGGACTTCTTGCGCGCCAGGCAGGCGGGCAAGCCGTACGATCAGCAGGCCTACCAGACTTGTCTCACCCAATCCGTTGCCGAAGTGGTGCGCCACCAGGTCGAGGTCGGCGTCGACGTGCCGAGCGACGGCGAATTCGGCAAGTCGATCTCGTGGTCGCAGTATGCACTTGAGCGGCTCGCCGGCTTCGAGCGGCGCCCGATCAAGAGCGGCGGCAATCCGTTCACCCGCGGCGCCGACCGCACCAAATTTGCCGAGTTCTATGCCGAACTCGACGCCCGCGACGGCGTCGTCACCACGATCGATGCGGTCTGCGTCGGCCCGATCAAATATACCGGGCAGGCGGAGCTCAAGCGCGACATCGACAACTTCAAGGCGGCGTTGAAGAATGTGAAAGTGGAGGAGGCGTTCCTGCCGGTCGCCGCGCCGGCAAGCGTCATCCCCGACCGCAAGAACGAATTCTACAAGAGCGACGAGGAGCTGCAGGTCGCAATCGCCGAGGCGATGCGCGACGAATACAAGCAGATCATCGACGCCGGCTTCCTGGTGCAGCTCGACGACGCCCGCAACGCCGTCACCTATGACCGCATGGTGCCGCCGGCATCGTTCGAGGACTACCGGCGCTGGCTGGCGAAACAAGTCGACATCATCAACCGCGCCATCGCAGGGTTTGCCCGCCGACCGCATCCGCTACCACGTCTGCTGGGGTTCGTGGCCGGGTCCGCATGTCAGCGACGTGCCGCTGAAGGACATCGTCGATCTGATCCTCAAGATAAAAGTGGGCGCCTACGTCATCGAGGGCGCCAATCCGCGCCACGAGCACGAATGGAGCGTGTGGAAGAACGCCAAGCTTGGCGCCGGGCAGGTGCTCATCCCCGGCGTCATCAGCCACGCCACCAACGTGGTCGAGCATCCCGAGCTGGTCGCCGAGCGCATTGTTCGCCTGGCGAAACTGGTCGGCCGCGAGAACGTCATCGCCGGCACCGACTGCGGTTTCGCGCAGGGGCCGTTCCACCGCCGCGTCCACCCGACGATCCAATGGGCGAAACTCGAGGCGCTCGCGGCCGGCGCCCGTCTTGCGAGCAAGGAACTCTGGGCCTACGCTGCGGCTTAACGGGTCAATTCACATCGCGGGAAACGGTCAAGGAGCGCAGGATGAACGTCAGCGCGCAGCAACCGAGTGGACTGAAAATTCCGTTCGATCATGCCCGGCTCGACCGGCTGATGGATCAAGCCGGCATCGACGTCGTGCTCGCCACCTCCAAGCACAATGTGCAGTATCTGCTTGGCGGCCACCGCGCCAATTTCTTCGACTACATGGATGCAACCGGCATCACCCGCTATCTGCCGGTGCTGGTCTATCCCAAGGGCGCGCCGCAGAAGGCGGCCTATATCGGCCACCGCCTCGAAAGCTTCCAGCATCAGGCCAAGCCCTTGTGGACGCCGACCACCGACACGACTTCGAACGGCTCGGTCGACGCCATGCAGAAGGCGGTCGACTATATGAAGAAGGCGGGGATCAAGCCCAAACGCATCGCCACCGAATTCGGCTTCCTGCCTTATGACGCGTCCAAGGTGCTGCGCGCGGCATTCCCCGACGCCGACTGGGTCGACGGGCTTTACGTGCTCGAGCGCCAGCGCCTGGTGAAGTCGGCCGACGAATTGAAGATGCTGCGCTACGCTTCGGATGCGGTGATCGACGCCATGATGGCGACCATCGCCAAATCGCCGCCCGGCAGCACCAAGGCCGAGGTGGTCGAGACGCTGCGCAAGGAAGAGACGCTGCGCGGCATGAACTTCGAATATTGCCTGATCACGGCCGGCACCAGCTTCAACCGCGCCCCCTCCGACCAGAAATGGGAGAAGGGCGACATCATGTCGATCGATTCAGGCGGCAACTATCACGGCTATATCGGCGACGTTTGCCGCATGGCGATCCAGGGCGAGCCGGACGCCGAGCTGCAGGATCTGCTGGCCGAAATCGAGGCGATCCAGCAGGCCGCATTCAAGGCGATGAAGCCGGGCGCGCCCGGTTCGGCCATCTACGCTGCCGCCGAGCCGCTGGTGCAGAAATCGAAGCACCACAACGCCATCGAATTCCTCGCCCACGGCATGGGCCTCGTCAGCCACGAGGCGCCGCGGCTGACCGATCACGGTCCGGTGCCTTATCCGGCCGACGATGCCGGCAAGCCGCTCGAAGCCGGCATGGTGGTGTCGGTCGAGACCACGCTCAAGCATCCGAGCCGCGGCTTCATCAAGCTCGAGGACACCGCGGTGGTGACGCCGGCCGGCCACGATCTCTACGGCGCCGGCGCCCGCGGCTGGAACAAGGCGGGCTAAGCCTCCCTGGTCTCGCGTCGAACGCCGCACCACACTCCGTTCGTTCCCGCGCAAGCGGGAACCCAGAGGCGACTAGCTCCCTGCTCTCTGGCTGGGTCCGCGCTTTCGCGGGGACGAACGGGTAGGATCGTTACATCCGCGCGGCGTGGTCGGCGTCGGCTTGCGCCGCCAGCTGCTTGAGCTTGTCGGCGACGGTCACCGGATAAGTGGCACCCGCCTCCAACTGCCTGAGCGGTTCGGGCAACCGCGCAAGCTCGCGCATGGCGCGCTCGCGGATTGCCTCAAGTGTCTCGGCGGGCTTCACGCGTTTGCCGCCGCGCATCACCTGAACGATCAGCGTCTCGCCGTCGTGGCTGTCGCCTTCAATCGAAAGGATGTCGCCGGCGATGCGGCCGTCGGCGCTGGCTTTGCGCCATACCTGCTTGCGCCCGGGCCAGGTCGCCTTGCCTTCGGATAATTTGCGCTTCGGCTTGCCGGCATATTCCTGCAGCTTGTAGGCGCAGTCGAGCCATGGCGCGTCGATCGAGGCGTCGAGATTGATGCCGATGCCGCAGCCGTCGATCGGCGCGCCTTGCGCCTTCATCGCCATCAGCAAATCTTCCTGCACGCCGCCGCTGACCAGAATGACCACGTCCTTGCAGCCGCCGTCGTCGAGGATGCGGCGCACTTTCTTCGACATTTCGATGAGATCGCCGGAATCGATGCGCACGCCGCGGATCGCGATGCCGTCGGCCTTCAGCTTCGGCGCCAGCCGCACCACTTTGCGCGCGCCTTCCTCGGTGTCGTAGGTGTCGATCAGCAGGATCACGCCGTCCGGTCGCGCGCGGGCGAAATCCTCGAAGGCCTGGATTTCGCTGTCGTGGGTCTGCACGAAGGAATGCGCCATGGTGCCGACCACCGGGATGCCGTAACGCTCGCCGGCGAGCACATTGGCGGCGCCGACGAAGCCGGCGATATAGCTCGCCCGCGCCGAAAACAGTCCGGCCTCGGCGCCGTGCGCGGTGCGCAGGCCGAAATCGGACAACGCCTTGCCGCCGGCGGCGAGCACCATGCGCGCCGCCTTCGAGGCGATCAGCGTCTGGTAGTGCAGGATGTTGATGAGCCGCAACTCGACGAGCTGCGCGATCGGCAGCGGCGCGGTGATGCGGATCAGCGGCTCGTTGGGGAAGCACACGGTGCCCTCGGGGATCGCATGCACGTCGCCGGTGAACTGGAACTTGGCGAGAAAATCGATGAGGTTGTCGCGGAAGCGCCCGGTGCTCTTGAGCCAGGTCAGCTCCGCCGGCGAAAAGCGCAGCGTCTCGAGATAGCCGAGCGCATCCTCGAGCCCCGCCGCCAGAATGAAGCCGCGCCGCACCGGCAGCCGGCGCACGAAAAACTCGAACACCGCCTCTTTGTCCTCGCCGCGGTCCAGGTAGGCCTGGACCATGTTGAGTTCGTAGAGGTCGGTGGTGAGGGGACTGGTGGTCGGCAGCATGGGACTTGAGCTTGTAGCGGAGATCGGCCCGGCAAGGCCAGTGCTGCCAGCGCCTAGCGCGTCTGCAGTTTTAGCTTGAGGCCGCGGGTGCCGCCGGGCTGCACCGAACGCCGGCGGCAGGCGCCGTGCCGAACAGCCGGGTTGCGCCGCCATCGAGCACGCGGACGAAGGTGCCGGCCTTGATCGTGCTCGCGTCGATGGTTTCGATATGCTGGTTCGGCTGATAGCGCGGGTCGGTCAACTCCAGCACCACCATGTCGGCGCGCGCCGGCGCGACAAGCGCGGGCGCGGCGGCCACGGCCGCCAGCACGAACGTCACCGCGCGACAAGGCCTCATGCGACGCCCCTTAAGCGGGACGAACGGCGCGGGCGCGGATACGGAAAATATGGCCGATAGCCACGCCAATCATTCCGCCGAGGAAAGCATAGCCGAACGGGAACAGGAAATGAAGGCAGCGGAAGGTGGCAATGCCGACGCCGACCAGCACTGCCGCGAAGCACAGTTCGGTGACGAGATGGTAATGCTCGGCGATCGCGTGCCGTCCGATGGCAAAGCCGATCGCGGCGCAGACCAGCACCGCGATCAGCGTGCCGTAGCGGCCCGCCGCGTATAGCCCGCGCTCCGACAGGATCTGCGCCAGCGCCTGGGCATGGATCCAGGCGCCGGGCGAGGGCAAGCCGCCGACCGACAGCGGCGTCTGGTGCTGGTCGCGGTCGCTGATATTGGCGCCGATGATGACGTAGCGGTGCTCGAGCAACGGCTTGACGCTGTCGGCGAGCGGGCCGAGCAAGTCGTCGGCGGTCAGTTCGAGGAAGGTCTGCGTTCCGTCCGCCGGCTTCGGCAGCCAGTCGATGAGCGGCGTCTTCATCACCTTGTCCGAGCCGCCGGCACGGGCAAGCGCCTGCACGAAACTCGCCGGCGGCGCTCCGCCATCGGCCGCGGCGCGCGACGGCTCGGCGATCGCGCGCACCACGTGGTCGGTGTTGATGAGTGGGCTGTTGCTGTCGTCGAAATAGATGTGGCCGAAGGCCGCCCTGGCGAGCTTGCGGGTGAAGTTCGTCTGCTCTTGCGCGTCATAGGCGGTCGGCGGCGTGCGCGCGTCGAGCACGCCGACCACGACCGGTTGATGCGCCCCGTTGATGGCGTCGATGAGGTCGCTGTCCTTGCTGGGCTCGGTCTCGCGGTCGAAGATGATGTCGAGGCCGATTGCGCTCGCGCCGGCGGCATCGACTATCCGCACCAGCCTGGCCAGCAAGCCGCGATCGATCGGCGACGTGTAGGGGAAAGGCTTGAGCGTCCGGTCGGTAACGTAGACGAGCGCGATCTGCTTGTTCTGCCTGGGCGGCGCCGGCGAGATATGCTCGATCATGTAGTCGGACGACCAATGCTCCCCTTCGGCCGCGGGTCCCTCGGTCAGGAAATAAACGAACCACACCAGGAATGCGGCGGAGGCGACCGCGACGGCATAGCGGATGGTTCTGTGTCGCGCCGAGAACCGGTGGCGAAGCCTTGGTGTCATCGTGGCGCGTCGAGCCTCGCCATCAGGGCTCGGTGACGAAGGAGATGAAGCTGACGTCGGCAGCGCCCGGCGGCAGTTGCGCCAGCGCGTCGACGAATTCGCGCGCGGCCTGCTGGTCCTGGCGGCGGATGAGAAGCTGCTCGAGCGCGGGCAGCCGCTCTTTGCTCGCGATCGCCACCACGGCATCGCTGCCGTAGGGCGGCTTGATGTAGATGTCGCCGATCACGAAGGGCGCGCCGGCGCTTTCGCTCAGCACCAGCGGCTTGTCGCCCTGCAGCGGATAGACGAATTGCAGCGCGCCGTCGCCGGTGATGTCGGCGACGATGAGATAGCGCCCGTCGGCGCCTTCGACCTGCAGTTTGGCGATTTCCTTCGCCTTGTAGACCGGCTTGCTCGGCGTCAGCGCAATGCGCGCGGAGGCCGAATGCGCGATGAGTTGCAGCTTCTCGACCGCCGCCAGCCGGTCGGCGACGCCGCCGAGCTCGCCAGCCTTGACGCCGCGCGCCAGGATGTCGCCGAGCCAGTTGATGACGTCGCCATTCGATGCGTCCCACACCGCGTCGAAGCCCTTGGCGTCCTTGCCGGCGGCGGCGAGCGTGAATGGCGTCAATGAGGCGCCCGCCACTTCCTTTGCGGGCACGGCGCCGTTGACAATGCCGATCTTGACGCCGGCCTGATCGATGGTGTGCGCGGCCGCGGGGGCCTCGGCTGCCTTGGCCGGCGCCGCAAGCGTGAACATCACGTCGTCGAGGTGGGCAGGGCTGCGCGGCGCGAATTCCGGGTTCTGCTGGTTGTGGGTCAGGTCGCGCGTCTTGTCGTCCATGTAGCGCAAGAGCTCGCGCCGCGTGACGCGCCCGTCGTGATCGTAGTCGGCCTTGCCTTCGAGCGCGCGGGCAAACGCGTAGCTGATGGCGCCGCGCGGCGTCGGCGCCGGCGGCACCATGATCTCCGGCAACTCGGTCCACTTGTCGACGGCGGCGAGAAACGTGAGCCGCTTGAGCTCGTCTGTTGCCGGTGCCTCCGGCAAGTGCGCAGCCTCGGCCTGCACCGGATCGTCGCTGCCGCCGGCGTAATAGCTGCCGGCGGCGGGATTGGACTCGGCGCGCGTCTTCACTGCGCGCAGCGCCCGAAACGCGACGTGACCGATGCGCGGGTCGATGGTCTTCGACAGGCCGCCGCTGTGGCAGGTGTCGGCAAGAAACACGACGGCCGCGCCCTTGGCGTCGAGCTGCGACAGCCAGTTGAAGATCTCCTTGTCGAGCAGCCGCTCGGCGAGATGCGCCGGGCTGTCGTCGTCGAAGCCGGCGAGGATGAAGACCTCGTCGACGCCGCTGTTGTCCTTGGTGACGATTTTGGCTTGCTCCTGCGCGCCATGGCCGGCAAAGCTGATGATAACGAGATCGCCGGCGCGCGCTTGAGCGACGATGTCGCCCATTGCCTTGGTGATTGCCGCGCGCGTCACCGCGCTGTCAACGAGCGTGGTGACGTTGGCGACGCCGTCCTGTTGCAAGCTGTGCGCGATATCGCGCGCGTCGGCCACCGCGCCGCTGAGTTGAGGCACATATTGGTAATCGTCGACGCCGACGACGAGCGCGAAGACGCGCGCCGCGCCACCCGCCGCGGGCGCAAGATGCCCGGCCTGCACGCGGCCGATGCCGCGTGCGCCGAGCGTCTGCGCCTGGGCGCCGAAAGTTCCGGCCGCCGTCATCAAGGCAAGCGACATGGCCGCCGCGAGGAAGCGCCGGAATTCTGGCAGTCTGCACATCGCCAACCCCAACGGCACGCTCAATCGCCGCCCCGTTCGCCGGCAAAGTTCACCACAGGCCTAAACTCCATTCAACGCTTGCGCGAAGCCTCGCGACAAGTTCCCGCAAATCACCGCCCGAGCGATTTAATTGTGGACATTCTGGCATTGGCCATGACCTTGCTTTAGTCTCCATGTCTTCGCTGGGGGCGGCATTTTTTAAGACTATTTGGCCACCGGGGGGTTCGATGCGGCCATCGCCACGCCTGCTTGCGGCTGCGCTCACAGCGCTGTTGAGCCTCGCGCTCATCTCGGGCGATGCCGACGCGGCGAAGAAGCGCTCCCGCAAGCCCGCCGAGCCTTCGACCGAGGAAACCAAGCCGGTGGTGCCGGCAGGGCCGACGCGGCGCGCCTTCGTCGTCGGCGTGCGCAATTACCGCGATCCCGGCATCGAGCAGCTGACGCTCGCCACCAACGACGCCAGGGCGGTCGCGGCCGGGCTCAAGCAGGTCAATTTCGACGAGAAGAACATCAAGATCGAGGAAGACCCGCCGAGCAAGGCGGCCTTCATGTCGGACCTGCTCAAATTCGTGAACACCATCCAGAAGGGCGACACCGTCTTCTTCTACTTCTCGGGTCACGGTTATGGCGGGCGCACCGACTCCGGCGAGCCGCAGGACTTTCTGCTGTTCGGCGACGTGCACAGCCAGTACGAGTTCGCCCGCAGCAAGGCGACCGGGGCGGAGAAATCCTCGCCGCAACTGCTGGCGGCCCGCGCGCAAAGCCAGGACGTCATCGCTGACTACGCCACCAACGAAATCCCCGACCACGGCATTTCTGAGAAGGCGATCCTCGAGCAGATCAAGGCCAAGGAGCCGAGCGTCGCCATCATCGTCATCGACGCCTGCCGCAACTTCCTGACCAGCGACGCCAAGGGCATTGGCCGCTACAAGGCCGGCACGACGATGACGCTCACCTCGGACGCGCCGAGCGGCTTCATGATCATTTACGCCGCCTCGCACGGCCAGCAGTCGATCGAGAAGCTCGGCGCCAACGACCTCGCCAAGAACTCGCTCTTTACCAGCGTCTTCCTCGACTACATGGGCAAGCCCGGCCTCGACCTCACGCATTTGGCCAAACGCGTGCAGGACAAGGTGTCGCAGATCGCCAAAGCCGCCGGCTTCAACCAGGATCCCGACTACGTCGACAACATCCATAACGGCGACTTCTATTTCATCGAATTCGATCGGCGCCGACCGCTTCCAGCTCGCCGACAATTCCTGCGACTTCGCCGCCGAAGACATGCGCGAGATCCGCGAGAAGCCGCGCCGCGATCGCCTCGAACGGCACCTGCAATATTTCGGCAAGTGCCCGACTGCGCGCGAGGCGCAGCAGTTGCTCGACGTGCTCGCCCACGGCATCACGGTCAAGGACGTCGCCGCCGAGGACGCGCTGGCGCGCTCGGTCAATGCCTGCGACCGCCTCGCGGCATCCGAAGAAGACCTGGCGCGGCCGCCTGAAGTGCCCGGCGTCAGCTTCGGCAAGCTCGACCCCGATCCGGCGATTGCGGCCTGCGACAAGGCCGCGACCGAGAACCCGCGCGTGGTGCGCTACCTGTTCAATCTCGCCCGCGCCTATCAGCGCAAGGCGCAGCTGTTGGCCGATAACGATCCGCAGAAGAAGGAGTTCGAGGGCAAGGCGGCGCTCAGCTACGAGGACGCGCGCAACAAGGGCTATGTCGCGGCGCTCAACAATCTCGCGCTGATGTACGACAAGGGCGAGGGCATCGACCGGCCCGATCCGGTGCGCGCCACCAAGCTGTTGCAGGCCGGCGCCGCCCAAGGCCACGCCATCGCCATGTACAATCTCGCCTTCCGCTATCGCGACGGCGCCGGCGGCCTGCCGCGCGATGCGAGCCAGGCTTACGAATATTTCGCCAAGGCGGCCGAAGCCGGCAACGTCGGCGCCATGGTCGAGATCGGCCAGTTGCTGTGGTGCGGCTGCGGCGGTCCGCGCAATCCGGCGCGCGCCATTGAGTGGTTGCGCCGCGCCGCCAATATCGGCTCGGACGAGGCCAAGCGTTACCTCGGCTGGTATCATCTGGTCGGCGGCCCAGGCGTGCCCTCGGACCGCAGCGATGCGCTGCTCTGGTTCGCGCAGGCCGCGGAAGAGGGCGATTCCGTTTCGCAGCGCTACCTCGCCATGATGCTGGAATCCGGCTTCGGCCTCGCCACGCCCCAGCCGCAGCTCGCCGAGCGTTACTGGCGGCTCGCCGCTTACGGCGGCGACGTCAATGCCCAGGTCGAGTTCGCCGAGCACCTGCTGTCGGGCCGCGTGTTGCTCAAGCCGGAGAACGGCCCGGCGGAAGTCGTGCGGCTGTTGCAGATGGCGATGTCGCTCGGCTCCTCGAGCGCGGCGCTGCAGCTTGCCAAGATCTATCGCAGCGGCGAGTTCGGCTACGCGGTGCGGCCCGAACTCGCCATCAAATACGCCTACAAGGCGATCGATCTCGCAATCCGCGCCGTCGGCACCGGCGCGCGCAGCTCGTTCGACAATCCGCTCGACGAGATCGCCGCCGGCATCCTGGTCGCCGAGATGGCGGCAGGCGGCGAGGCCGTCGACAAGGACGGCAACCCGCTGCTGACCCCGGACGAGATCGAGCGGCTCGACCGCTATTACGGCAAGCCCGATCCGCAGACGCACAAGGTCAAGGTGCGCTCGCTCAAGGTCTGGATGGTCTGCGGCAACTCCGAGGAAGAGAAATATGTCTGGGTCTGGGATTGGGGCCGCGAGGAAGCGCCGACCGAGCCGCAGTTCCGCTACTTCCAGTCGATGAACCCGCCGTGCCAGCCGGTTGTCGACGTGCGCGGCTGGCAGGGCCGCAAGGTCAGCACCCAGGACACGCTGAAAGCGCTGTGGGACGTGGTCCGCAAGGACCCGAGCCTGTCCTTTGCCGACGTGGTCGCGGCGCAATCCGATTCGTCCGCCGTCAAGGTCAACGAGGACCCGGCCCCCGACAGCGACAACGACCGCCGCCGGCGGCGACGCTGATGGAGCGGGCCATGATTGAAGCAAGGCGGCGGGCGTGATAAGTATTGATTTGGTGGCTGGACCCGGAATCTGAGGGGGCCGATGCGCTTTTTAGCCGCTTTGTCGTATCGCTCTGCCATGTGCGCGGTTGCTCTGGCGGTTGCCGTGCCGTCCGAGCCGGTCTTGGCCCGCGGTCTGGGCAACCCTTTCGGCATCGGCGCGGGTGTTGCCGGCGCCATCATCGGCGGCGCCATTGTCGGCGGCGCCATCCGCGCGCCGCACGGCGGCGGCTCGACCCGCTCCCGGCACCAGTCCGATTCAGACCGCGACGACAACAACGACCGCAGCGATAGCTCGCGCGACACGGCGCATAGCATGGCGCTGGTGCGCGGCTCCGCCGACGTGGTGTTCAAGGGTATTACGGTGAGCAAGGGGCTCGGTGCTGTCGGCGTCGAAGACGCCATCGACCCGAGCCGGCAGGACTTCGCCCGCGATTCGGATCGCGACTACAACAACAGCGTGCGGCGCTTCCTCAGCCTGATCGACCGCCAGGTCAAGGACCGCACCAACGCCGGCAATTCCATCCTCGCCCAGGGCGACGTCACCCAGCACGCCATCGACCGCTCGGTGACCCAGGCCTACGAGAAGGTCAGCCTCGCCACCTTCGAACAGTTCGTCGGCGAGCAGTGGACCAACGAGCGCCTGCGCGTCGCCGTTCTCGATCTCGCCAGCGCCGAGATTCCGAGCCTCGGCAACGGCAACAGCTTCGGCAAAATCGAGATGGCCTCGATCGACGAGATCATCCAGCGCTCGGCGCGCGCGGTTTACCGCCGCAGCCTGGAGACCTCCGAACTGATCGCGCTCAATCAGGCGGCGGCGCGCTTCACCCGCGCGCTCTATGAATTGCGCGGGCCGAGCGTCAACAATGACCTGCGCTCCGGCGTCGAGGGCATGCTGCTCGGCGCCAGCAAGACCGCCTTCGCCGACTACGCCGAGCGCTTCGTGCGCAGCGAGTTCGGCGTCGTCATGCACTATCGCGCCGAGCGCATCCTCGACGATTGCCTGGCCTCCAACCTCGATGAGATCACCAGCGCCGGCAAGAAAGAGGCGACCCGCGAGCAGATGGATCAGAAGATCGAGGAGCTGGCGCGCGGCGAGTGCCGCAACTGGGTCGTCAACGCCATCGGCGACGCCAAGCAGATCGACCCCCAGGCCGACCTCAAGCTTCTCAAGCCGCTGCCGGAGCGGGCGGTGTGGGTTGCGCCGGGCGTGCCGAAGACCGACGCCTCGATGTTCGGCCGCGTCACCAACAACCTCTGAACGTCAGCGCCGCTCCCGTGCCGTGGCCTTAGCGCTTGGGCTTGCGTCGGCGCTTGCGCTTGTCGTCGTCGCGCGGCACTTGGCCGAAGACCCGCACCTGGGAGGTGTCGGGGAACATGACTTTGACGTAGGCGCCGATCTGCAGATCCTTGCGCAAGATTTTGTTGCCGGGCAGGCGTTGACCCGCCTGGAAATGCGGATCGGTCGATTCCAGTACCAGCATGTCCGCCCGCGCCGAAGACATCGCGGCGACGAAGGCAAAGGCGGCGGCGCTGACGAGCAGTGCAGTTTTGCGTCCCGGCATGTCACGAGCTCCCGCCGTCACGGCCAATTTTTCGCACGAGGGGCTTGGCTCCCTGGGCTGGGATCGAACCAGCGACCATTCGATTAACAGTCGAATGCTCTACCGCTGAGCTACCAGGGAATAGGCCTTAGGCCCGAAGTTGGCTGGCCTATAACAAAGCCAAAACGCTTTGCAAAGCGTGAAGGGCAGGCCGGAGAACGGCTGCGAAGGGCTTGCCCGCCGTAGCTCCGAAAGGAGCGAAGGCGGGTGGAGGCCACGGCCGGAATCGAACCGGCGTGCACGGATTTGCAGTCCGCTGCGTAACCACTCCGCCACGTGGCCTTAAACCGGTCTGCCTTTAAGGGTTCCGGCGCCCCTGCCTATATAGGAGGAATACCCAGGCGACAACGTTTCACGCCCTTTCCCTTGCGTTTTGCGACAAGCTGCCGCACAAAAGCCCGGCTTTCCCGAGTTCTTCCCGAGGCCACGCGATGACCGACTTCGCCGCCGCGCGCCAGCATATGGTCGACGGACAGGTCCGCACCGCCGACGTCACCGACCTGCGCCTGCTCTCCGCCATGCTCGAAATCCCGCGCCAGCGCTTCGTGCCGGCTGGCTCGGCCGAGCTTGCCTATCTCGACCTCGATCTGCCGGTCGGCGGCGGCCGGCGCCTGATCAAGCCGATGGTACTGGCCAAGCTCATCCAGGCCGCCGACCTCGACCCCGAGGATCACGTGCTCGATGCCGCCTGCGCGACCGGCTACGGCGCCGCCGTGCTCGCGCGCGTCGCCGGCTCCGTGGTCGCGCTCGACGAAGACAAGAAGCTTGCCGCCGCTCGCGACCGAAGCGCTCGGCGGCCAGCCCAATGTCACGGTCGTCACCGGTGCGCTCGCCGCCGGCTGGGCGCAAGGCGGCCCTTACGACGCCATCGTGCTCGAAGGCACCACGGAAGTTGTGCCGCATGCGCTATGCGCGCAGCTCAAAGACGGCGGACGTCTCGTCTGCGTGCTCGGTTCCGGTCCCGGGGCCAAAGCCATGCTCTATCGCAAAAGCGGCGACGATGTCGGCGGCCGGCCTCTGTTCGACGCTTCGGCGCCGCTGCTGCCCGGCTTTGCCAAACAGCCGGTTTTCGCCTTCTGATCCCGACTTAAGTACCTCTCGGCGTGGCAAAAAATCCCCAACGGCCAGCATTCTGTGGGATCGGCCTCGAAAGGGTTTTAACCGCCGCCGTCAGGGGCCTATGGTTGCGTTTTCCTGCCTGATTCCGGCGGGATGAGGTCGTGTTCGCACAGGTTGTCGGATGTTGCATCTGCGTTATGGCCAATGGTGGGGTGCCCGCGTTGCAGCGGCCTTTGTATCGGCTGCGGCGGCTGCCTCGTTTGCTTGGCCGGCGCATGCCGACACGCTCGAAGGCGCGCTGATCGAAGCCTACCAGAACAATCCCACGCTGAACTCGCAGCGCGCCGCCGTGCGTGCGAACGACGAGGGCGTGCCGCAGGCACTATCCGGCTACCGGCCGAAGGTGACGCTCAACGCCACCGCCGGCGAGCAGTCGCTGTCCTCGACCTCCAAGGTGGTCGGCTCGACGGTGTGCCGGGCTCGCCGGCGAACTATTTCACCCAAAGCGGCGAGACGCGGCACCTACAGCGCCGGCGCCACCATCACGCAGACGCTGTACAACGGCTTCCAGACCGCCAACCAAACCCGCCAGGCGGAGAGCCGGTGTTCGCCGCACGCGAGACCTTGCGCAACACCGAGCAGCAGGTGCTGCTCAGCGCCGCGACCGCCTACATGAACCTGCTGCGCGACGGCGCCATCCTCGATCTGCAGCGGCGCAACGTCGAAGTGCTGCAGGAGCAGTTGCGCCAGACCCGCGACCGCTTCAATGTCGGCGAGGTGACGCGCACCGACGTCGCGCAGGCGGAATCCTCGCTGGCGCAGGGCCGCTCGCAGGTCTTGAGCGCGGAAGCGACCTATACCGCTTCGCTCGCCACCTATCGGCAAGTGATCGGCGTCAATCCTGGCAAGCTCGCGCCAGGCACGCCGGTCGACCGCTTCTCGCCGAACACGCTCAACGGCGCGATTGCGGTCGGCACCGCCACCAACCCGACGGTGGCCGCGGCGCAGTACAACGTCGATGTCGCGCTGAAGGCCGGTCAACGTCGCCGAAGGCGCGCTGCTGCCGACCGTCTCGGTGCAGGGCAGCTTCCAGAAGAACTATTCGCCGTGGGCAGCCTCAACACCGTCGAGAGCTACAACGCCTCGGTGCTCGGCCAGCTGAGCGTTCCGATCTACCAGGGCGGCGCCGAATATTCGGCGATCCGCCAGGCCAAGGAAACGCTTGGCCAGAAGCGCATCGACCTCGACACCGCGCGCGATAGCGTGCGGCAGAACGTGGTGCAGGCCTGGGGCCAGCTCGAGGCCGGCAAGGCCAATATCGAGGCGACGCAGGCGCAGGTCACCGCCTCCGAAATCGCGCTCAACGGCGTACGCGAGGAAGCGCGCGTCGGCCAGCGCACCACCCTCGACGTCCTCAACGCGCAGCAGGCGCTGGTCAATTCGCGCGTGTCGCTGGTCACCGCCCAGCACGACCGGGTGGTCGCCTCCTATACGCTGCTGTCGTCGGTCGGCCGGCTGTCGCCGCAGGTGCTCGGCCTGCGCGTGCCGGTCTACGACGCTGCGGTGCATTACCAGCAGGTCCGCGACAGCCTGGACCGGCGTGCGCAACCCGGACGGTCGCTGATTCGCGCCTGGCTGCGGCGGTGCCATTGCCGCCGCCTATGTCCACAGCTCGTTAAGGTTCCTGCGCTACCACTGCCACACCTGTATGCCGCTGGCGTATAAAATCAGCCCGAGTGATTCGTCGGTTCTGCGTGGCTGATCGAGGGCCAACGACCGCAACGAGGGCCATCAAGGGACTAGGCTTCCGCCAATGACGCAATCGGCAAAGGCGCAAGAGCCGTCGATGGAGGAGATCCTGGCCTCCATCCGGCGCATCATCGCCGATGACGACGCCAGCAAGGCGACCAAGCCGCCGGAGGTCGCGCCGCCGCCGCCGAAACCGGCGCCCGCGCCGCCGCCACCGCGCGGCGGTCCGCGCCGCCGCCCGCGCCGCCGCCACCCGCGGTCAACAATCAGGACGATATCGACGCCATGCTGGCGGAGCTCGATGCGCCGAAGCCGGCGCCACCGAAGCCCGCGCCGCCGCCGGCACCGAAGCCTGCGGTGAAGCCCGCGCCCGACGTGCTCGAGCTGACCGAGGCGATGGCGCAGCCGACGCCGCCGCCGGGACCGGCGCCGAGCTTCCGCACCATCGACGGCGGCTCCGACGTCGTGTTTGCCGACCGCGCCGCCCGATCCCGAGCCTCCGACCGTGCGCGCGCGCTGGAAGAGGCGCGCGCGCGCCTTCGCGCAGAACACGCCGGCGCCGGCCGCGCTCGCTGTCTGTCGTCGACCGCGACCGCGCGGCGGTCGACAGCGCCTTCAACACGCTCGCCCAGACCATGCTGGTGCAACAACGCGCGCACGCTCGAGGATCTGGTCAAGGAAATGTTGCGGCCGATGCTGAAGGCCTGGCTCGACGACAACCTGCCGGGCCTGGTCGAGCGCATCGTGCGCGCCGAGATCGAGCGCGTCTCGCGCGGCCGGCCTTAATCTGTCCGCGCGCGTTGCGCGTCGCGAGCCGCCACGCGATCCACGACCGCCAGCAGCGGCCACAGCACCGCCGCGATCACAAACACCGCGGCGCGCCGGCGCGGTCGACGATCGGCGCGGCGAGCGCGACGCCGGCGCTCTGGCCGAGGAACAGCGCCGAGGAAAAGCCGGCGACGCGCGGTGCCGCGCGCCTCCGGCAGCATCTGCGTGGCATGGGTCTGCAGCGTGTTGTGCAGCATGTAGTAGCCGAGGCCGAGCGCGGCGACGGCGAACCGGCGCGATCTCCCACACGCGGCGTGCCGGCCAGCGACGAGCATAGCCGAGCATCGCCACGATGCCGCCGCTGATCGACCAGGCCGGTCTCGCGCAGCCGCGACACCAGCGCGCTGCACGGTCGCCGCGTAGAGCACGCTGCCGACGCCGAAGCCGGCGACGACGAGGCCGACGAGCGAGAAGCTCAGGCCGAAGCGCGTGTGCAGGTCGGCGGCGACGTAGGTGAAGCCGCCGAAGAAGATCATGGCCTCGAGGAACACCGCGAGCGAGGATGAAGCGCGCCCAGGGGCCGGCGAAGAGCTTGCGGTAGTCGGCGACGAAGCCCGGCTTGTGCGCGGCCGGCCGTCGCATCGGCTTGATCCTGGGATTGCTGCGGGAACTGGCTCGCCAGCGCCGCGGCGGCGAAGGCAAAGACGCCGGCGAGCACGAAGAACACGCTGCGCCAGCCGAAATGATCGCCGATGATGCCGCCGGCGACCTGCCCGGAGATCATGCCGAACATCTGCCCGGCGAGGAAACGCGCCGAGCACCGGCTGGCGCTGCTCGTAGGGCACCACGTCGCCGACATAGGCCATGCCGAGCGGCACGATGGTCGCCGCCGCCGGCGCGCAGATGAAGCGCGCCGCGGTCAGCTGCGGCAGCGACTGCGACAAGCGCGCACAGCGAGCACCAGCACGCCGGACATGGCGCAGGTCGCCGCCACCGCCTGGCATTTGCCGAAGCGGTCGCCGAACAGGCCGGCGAAGGCCTGCGTCAGCCCATAGGGCAACGCGTAGGCGGTGACGATGACGGAGGCGCGCCGCCGATGGAGGTCGAAATCGGCCGCGATCTGCGGCAGCAGCGGGTCGGAAATGCGCAGCGAGAAGCCGCTGGCGAAGGCGGCGAGCGCCATCAGGCCGATGGCGCGCGGTGGCGGCGCGGTCGCTCGCGGGCGTCAGGGAAGGCAACGTTGACTCCGGCAGGTCGGCGAGGCTTTGTACCGCGCTAACTTTGGCAAGCGAAACTGACAGATGATCGACAAGACCTACCAGCCCGGCGACGTCGAGGGCCGCATCTACCAGACGTGGGAAAAGGCCGGCGCCTTCAAGGCCGGCCGGCCCGAGCGCGCCGGGCGCCGAGCCCTATTCGATCGTCATCCCGCCGCCCAACGTCACCGGCTCGCTGCATATGGGCCACGCGCTCAACAACACGCTGCAGGACATTCTCGTGCCGCTTCGAGCGCATGCGCGGCAAGGACGTGCTGTGGCAGCCGGGCACCGACCACGCCGGCATCGCCACGCAGATGGTGGTCGAGCGCCAGATGATGGAGCGCCAGGAGCCCGGCCGCCGCGACATCGGCCGCGAGAAGTTCGTCGAGAGGGTCTGGGCATGGAAGGCGGAAGTCGGGCGGCACCATCGTCAACCAGCTCAAGCGCCTCGGCGCCTCCTGCGACTGGTCCCGCGAGCGCTTCACCATGGACGAGGGGCTGTCGCAAGCGCGGTCGTCAAGGTCTTCGTCGAGCTCTACCGCGAAGGGCTGATCTACAAGGACAAGCGGCTGGTCAACTGGGACCCCAAGCTGCAGACCGCGATCTCCGACCTCGAGGTGCAGCAGGTCGAGACCAAGGGCCATCTCTGGCATTTCCGGTATCCGATCGAGGGCAAGACCTTCGAGCCGACGATCCCTCGATTTCATCGTCGTCGCGACGACGCGGCCGGAGACGATGCTCGGCGACACCGCGCGTCGCCGTGCATCCGGACGACGAGCGCTACAAGGACCTGATCGGCAAGAACGTCGATCCTGCCGCTGGTCGGCCGCAAGCATTCCGATCGTCGCCGACGAATATGCCGACCCGGAGAAGGGCACCGGCGCGGTGAAGATCACGCCGGCGCACGACTTCAACGACTTCGAGGTCGGCAAGCGGCACGAATCTGCCGCAGATCAACATCCTCGACGTCGAAGGCAACATCTTGCGCTCACAGGGCAACGACGACTTCCTCGCCGGCGTTGCCGACGATCGGCCGAGCTCGACGAGACGCTCGAAGCGCTGAACGGCTCGACCGCTTCGCGGCGCGCAAGCAGCATCGTCGAGCATGCTGGAAGCGAGGGGCCTGCGTCGACAAGATCGAGCCGCATACGCACACGGTGCCGCACGGCGACCGCTCCGACGTGTCGATCGAGCCGTACCTCACCGACCAGTGGTACGTCGACGCCAAGAGCTGGCCAAGCCGGCGATCGCCGCGGTGCGCGACGGCGACACCAAGTTCGTCCCGGCAGAACTGGGAGAAGACCTATTTCGACTGGATGGAGAACATCCAGCCCTGGTGCATCTCGCGCCAGCTCTGGTGGGGCCATCAGATCCCGGCGTGGTATGGGCCGGACGGCAAGGTGTTCGTCGCCGCATGACGCGAAGCGGAGGCGCAAGCGCGCAGGCCGACAAGCACTACGGCAAGGCGACGACGACTGACGCGCGACGAGGACGTGCTCGACACCTGGTTCTCCTCGGCGCTGTGGCCGTTCTCGACGCTCGGCTGGCCGGACGAGACGCCGGAGCTCGAGCGCTACTATCCGACCGCGACGCTCGTCACCGGCTTCGACATCATCTTCTTCTGGGTCGCGCGCATGATGATGATGGGCCTGCACTTCATGAAGGACGCGGGGCAATCCGCAAATCCCGTTCCACGACGTCTACATCCACGCGCCTCGTGCGCGACGAGAAGGGCGCCAAGATGTCGAAGTCGAAGGGCAACGTCATCGATCCGCTGCGCTGATCGACGAATACGGCGCCGACGCGCTGCGCTTCACGCTGGCCGCCATGGCGGCGCAGGGGCGCGACATCAAGCTGTCGACCGCAGCGCGTCGAGGGCTACCGCAACTTCGCGACCAAGCTGTGGAACGCCGCGCGCTTCGCCGAGATGAACGGCTGCGCGACGCGTCGACGGCTTCGATCCGCAAGCCGCCAAGGAGACGCTCAACCGCTGGATCGCGCACGAGACGGCGAAGGCCGCGGCCGCGGTCGACCGAGGCGATCGACGCCTACACGTTCAACGAGGCGGCTGGCGCCGTCTATCGCTTCGTCTGGAACATCTATTGCGACTGGTATCTGGAGCTGGCCAAGCCGGTGCTGACCGGCGCGGACGGCGCGGCAAAGGACGAGACGCGGGCGACGGTCGCCTGGGTGCGCGACGAGATTCTGAAGCTGCTGCACCCCTTCATGCCCTTCATCACCGAGGAGCTGTGGGCGCATGACCGCCGAGCAGGGCCGAGCGCGAGGCAACTGCTGGCGCTCGCGCCGAATGGCCGGAACTCGACGGCCTTGCTGACGCCGACGCCGAGGCCGAGATCGGCTGGGTCATCGATCTCGTCACCGCCATCCGCTCGGTGCGCGCCGAGATGAACGTCACCGCGCCGATCCCGCTGGTGCTGGTCGGCGCTTCCGCCGAGACGCAGGCGCGCGCCACGCGCTGGGCCGAGTTCATCAAGCGGCTGGCGCGCCTCTCCGAGATTTCCTTCGCGCCGACGGCGCCGCCCGGCTCGGTGCAGCTCCTGGTGCGCGGCGAGGTCGCGGCGCTGCCGCTCAAGGGCGTCATCGATCTTGCCGCCGAGCGCGCGCGCCTCGCCAAGGAGATGCAGAAGGCCGACGCCGACATCGCCCGCGTCGACGCCAAGCTCGGCAACGCCAATTTCGTCGCCCGCGCGCCGGAGGAAGTGGTCGAAGAGGAAAAGGAAAAGCGCGAGGAGGCGGTCGCGCGCAAGGCGAAACTCGCCGAAGCCGTCGAGCGGCTCAAGAGCGCGGGCTGATAACCAAGATTAGCGCGATGCGGCAAATCGCCGGCGTCGCGGGCATGGAATTTTAACGCATCGGTAGCATTGTCGCGGCCGTCTTCGGGAACGCGATCATGGCAATGACTTCGACCGCGCAGGTCCGCTGGGCCGACAAGGCATTCCATCTCAATCCGAACAAGCCGCGCTGGCCGCAACTTGCTGGCATCGCGGCGCAAATGTTCGGCATTTTCGGCGGCCTGATGCTCGCCCTGTTCGCGATGCTGCGTTACCCGATGCTGCTCACGGGGGCGGGCTACGCCATCACCGATCTCGGCCCCATCGCGCTCGGCTTTGTCGCCAGCCTTTTCTTCATCCACGACGGCTGGTTTCCGCCCGGCACCGGCGCTTTTTTCAAGCTGCAGGCTCGCCTCGGCATCGGCCTTTGCGCGGGTGCATGGCTCTATGGCGTGGTCGGCATCGCCAACGGTTACGCAACGCCGGTCGTCGTCCGCGATGCGCCGATCGTTTACAAGCGCACGTCATCGCAGGCCGATCCGAACCAGCGCAGCTATTATATCGGTGCCCGCGTCTGGCCGTCCTCGCGCAAGGTCTATGAAGTCACTGTGCCGCGCGATCTCTATGCTCGCCTCGATGTTCCGGGGGCGGGATGGCACGTGCCGCAGCGGGATCTCGATGCGACGCCGGACCGGGGCGTGCTGCGCCTGACGGTCGGACGTGGCCGCTTCGGCATCGATTGGCTGAACGGTATCGCGGACGCATTGCCTGCCGGCCACTGACGCCGCTCTCAACGAAACGGCTTGCTCAGAAACCTCGAGCCCTTCAGCCCGTAGCGCCACGGCCGCTCGACCGCCTTGGTGATGCCGATGCGCACGCCGGTGACGACATCCACCTTGTCCGCGCGCGCGCGCAATTCGAACGGCGCGCGGTCGAGCGCAGGCCGTTGTGCTTGATGGTGACGCCGAGCGCCTCGCATAATTTGCCCGGCCCGGAGCACAGCGCGCGCTCGTCGGCGACGCCGCGCCGCCGCCGCATCGCGGCGAACCCCTGCGTCGGCTCGAGCGCGCGGATCAGCACCGCGCTTGCCGAGCCTTTCTCCTCGCAGACGAAATTGAGGCACCAGTGGATGCCGTAGGAGCGGTAGACGTAAGCGTAGCCCGGCGGGCCGAACATCACCGCATTGCGCGGCGTCGGCCCGCGGTAAGAGTGCGCCGCCGGGTCGGTGTGGTGATAGGCCTCGAGCTCGACGATGATGCCGCCGACGCCGTCGACGAGAAGCGTCGCCCCGATCAGTTCGGACGCGACCTTGAGCACCGGGCGATTGAAGAACGAGCTGCGGAGGCGGAGGTTACCCAATCAGGCCGCGGTGGCCGCGGGCTCCCGTTTCTTGCGCCGGTTCAGCAGACCCAGCGCGCCAATGCCGCTGGCAAAAAGCACGAGTGTGCCGGGAAGCGGCGCCGTCCCTATGCGCGTGAGGACGCCGGAGAGATACGGACTGTCTCGCGTATTCAGCGTCAGTTCCTCGAGGAAATAGTCATCGCTGCCGCCGAACAGTGGATTGTCGGCCAGCTGCGACGGGTCGGTCGTGCTGAGCGCGTATTGATGTTGCAGGAGCAAGCTGTGAATGAACGGATTGGTGCCGGTGGACAAATTGAGGTCCTGGCCATTCACATCGGCTTGCGTGAATGATCCGAACAAGCCACTTGTGATGCTCAACTGGGTGATGCCACCGATGCTGCTGTAGGTGAACGACCCGGTCACCGGGTCGGCACTGCCGAAATCCACGTTATTGAGGGTCCAGACGATCTGATATGGCGCGGCCTGGACGGCCATTGGTGCCGTGGCGACACCAAAAAACAACGCAGCACACAAACAAGCGGAGCGAAACGCGGCCATTACAATCTCCAGCGCTACTGCCACAAACCATTATCGCCCCAACGGCATATTAGGATTTGCAGCATTTGCTGTCGAGGTTAACGGCGGCTCTTGACGTCATCGTGTCAGGATTATATGCCTATAGCGTCTTGCTCGGCTGACGGTGCCATCTCGAGGGCGTCGTCGGGACTGAGCCGGACCCCGGCGCCCCGACAACGGGTGTCGTGGATGGAGCGCCAGGAGGGCGCAGCCCGCTTCGCAAGTGGGCGCGCGCTCTCGCAAGGCGCGCGGGCGGCCCGATCGCAAGGGCGGCCCAAAGGGGTCTCGCAAACCCCTGGCGCCCTCCCGGCGCTCCATTCCCCCGTGGGAGCGGAAAAGGGACGCCGGCCTACCCGGGGCCGCTGAAGAATACGGGCAATTCCGTACGCCCGTTAACCGGCGGCAAGCATTCCTGTGGCGCTCAGGCCACACATTTGGAACATTTAAAGTTATGGCGCGCAGGATTCACCGATGCGCCGCGATTTGGCCATAGGCTGCGCGCACATCGACGAGGCCGCGCACGAGGCAAGCCATTGCGCGGCTTTGAGGTTTTAGCGCCGCTGGATTGTGCTGCAAGAACCGGAACGCAACCGGTTGCAGGGTCGGGGGGCCCGAAAGACGGAAATGGACGCCAAGGTCGAGGCCAAGAACACTTCCAAATCCAAGCTGCCCAGCCGCCACGTGACCGAAGGTCCGGCGCGGGCGCCGCATCGCT
>CAWGGC010000006.1:0-722964 GCA_963822035.1 uncultured Alphaproteobacteria bacterium
CATTGGCATGACCGACGATCTGTTGAAGCGCGCATGGCAGCATCGTCATGGCGTCATTGCTGGATTTACGCGCGACCATGGCGTCAAGGATCTCGTTTGGTATGAGACTCATGGATCACGCGAGTCTGCACTTGTTCGCGAGCGGCGGATGAAAAGATGGAATCGGGCGTGGAAACTCGAACTGATCGAGAAGCAGAATCCAAATTGGATTGATTTGAGCGAAGGCCTGAGTCCGTAGCAAAGACTGGGTCCCCGCTTCCGCGGGGACGAACGGAAAAAATCAGCGACGCCGCATTCTCACCAGATGCGCGAGCGGTAGCGCCAGCAGCGCAATCGCGGTGAAAGCCGCGCCGGCGAGAAACGTACCTTCCGGCCCGAACACGCCCCAGAGCCCGCCGGCAATGACGCTGGCGGCAAGCTGCGCGAGGCCGCTCACCAGATTAAAGCCACCGAAGGCGGTGCCGCGCAGATTTTCCGGCGCGGTGTCGGCGACCAGCGCCGACAGCGTCCCTTGCGTCAGGCCCATGTGCAGACCCCACAGTGCGACGCCGGCCATCACCGGCGCGACGCCGTCGCCGAACGCGAGCAGCAGATCGGCGGCGATCAGTAGCGCAAAACCGGCGACGATCACGCCGTAGCGCCCGAGCGTGTCCGACCATGCACCGGCCGGCCAGGAAGCGAAGGCGTAGACGACGTTCATCACCACCATCACCACTGGTGCGAAGGCGACTCCGAGTCCGACCGACTGCGCGCGCAGGATCAGGAACGCCTCGCTGAAGCGGGCGAGCGTGAACACCGCGGCCACTGCCACCACCAGCCAATAGCCGGCACCGAGCCGGGCAAGCTCGGCGCGCGACAGCGGGGCGCGCGCCGAGCGCGGGCGAGCGGCGCGTTGCGGCGCGCGTACGAAAACGATGATGATCGCGGCGGAGACAAAGGCCGGAACAACGGCGATCCAGAACACCGCGCGGAAATTGTCGGCAAGCAACGCCATGAAGGCGATCGCCAGTGCGGGTCCGAGCACGGCGCCGATGGTGTCGAGCGACTGGCGCAGCCCGAAGGCGGTGCCGCGCAGGCCGGCGGGCGTCAGATCGGCGATCAGCGCATCGCGCGGCGCGCCACGAATGCCCTTGCCGACGCGGTCGATGAAGCGCGCGCCCGCCACCCAACCGATGCTCGTCGCCAGCGGAAAGATCGGCTTCGACAGCGCGGCGAGCGAATAGCCGGCGGCCGCGAGCCACTTGCGATCGCCGAGATAATCGCTGAGCGCGCCGGAGAACACCTTGGTGATCGAGGCGATGGCTTCGGCGATGCCTTCGATGACGCCGACGGTGAGCGTGGAAGCGCCGAGCACCGAGACGAGATAGAGCGGCAGCAGCGCCTGGATCATCTCCGAGGATGAATCCATGAACAGCGACACCAGCCCGAGCGCCCACACGCCGCCGGGGATCTCGCGCCAACGGAACAGGGAGCGGGGTCGAGAGGGCATGCTCGATATGCCTTCGTGGTCGTCCCCGCGAAGGCGGGGACCCATAGCCACCTGCCTAACGCGAGACTGCGGAGTATGGGTCCCGGCTCGCGCTCGTTACCGCTCGCTTGGCCGGGACGACTTCATCACGCTGCCTGCTTCTGCTTGGGCGGGGCGAAACGCTGGTAGAAGGCCTCGTCGTGCTCGGCGAGATCGATGATGAGCCGCGACGGCGCAAAGCGCGCGCCGTATTTCTTCTCCAGCTTGCGGCAGAGATAGAAGAAGTTCTTGGTGCCCATCATGTCGATCCACGACAATGTTCCGCCGGAGAACGGCGCAAAGCCAAAGCCGAGGATCGAGCCGACGTCGGCCTCGCGCACGTCGGTCAGCACCTTCTCCTCGAAGCAGCGCGCGGTCTCCAGCGCCTGGATGCCGAGCAGGCGCTGCTTCACCTCCTCCTGGTCGATCTTGTCGGGATCGAGCGTCTTCGGCTGCAATTCGGCCAAGCCGGGCCACAGCTTCTTGGGGCCGTTCGCAGGATAGTCGTAGAAGCCCTTGCCGTTCTTGCGGCCGAAGCGGCCGAGTTTCTCCACCATCTGCTCGAGCAGCGCCTTCTGCCGCTTGTCGATCGCCTTTTCGCCGAGATCGGTTTCGGTGGCTTTGAGGATCTTCCAGGCCAGATCGACGGCGACCTCGTCGTTGAGCGACAACGGGCCAACCGGCATGCCGGCGGCGCGGCCGAGATTCTCGATCATCGCCGCGGGGATGCCCTCCATCAGCATCAGGTGGCCCTCGCGGATGTAGGTGCCGACGACGCGCGAGGTGTAGAAGCCACGCGAGTCGTTCACGACGATCGGCGTCTTGCGGATGGCGCGCACGTAATCGAGCGCGACGGCCAGCGCCTTGTCGCCGGTTTTCTTGCCGAGGATCAGCTCGACCAGCATCATGCGGTCGACCGGGGAGAAGAAGTGGACGCCGATGAAGCGAGCCTCGT
Source organism: uncultured Alphaproteobacteria bacterium (assembly GCA_963822035.1). Classification (GTDB taxonomy): domain Bacteria; phylum Pseudomonadota; class Alphaproteobacteria; order Rhizobiales; family Xanthobacteraceae; genus Pseudolabrys. The sequence goes on from CAWGGC010000006.1 coordinate 2,463, forward strand.
CCTTGAACTCGGCGGCGAGCGAGGAGATCGGCAGCGTCGAGGTGTTGGAGCCAAGGATGGCGTTGTCGCCGACCACGGCCTCGATCTTCTTCATGACGTCGAATTTGACCTTGCGGTCCTCGAACACCGCCTCGATGACGAGGTCGCAATCTTTCAGTGCCGCGTAGTCGGCGGTCGGCGTGATGCGCGCCAGCAGTTCGTCGCGGTCGGCGCCTTTCATGCGGCCCTTCATGACGCGGTCGGACAGCGCCTTGTGCAGCGCCGCCTTGCCCTTGTCGGCGGTGTCCTGATCGCGGTCGATCAGCACGACGGCAAGGCCCGCCGCGGCGGAAACCTGCGCGATGCCGGCGCCCATGAAGCCGGCGCCGACCACGCCGATTTTCTTCAGGCTCGTCGCCGGCACTTCGGCCGGGCGGCGCGCGCCCTTGTTCAGCTCCTGCATGGAGACGAACAGCGAGCGGATCATCGCCGCGGCCTGCGGCGAGCGCAGGATGTTGGCGAACCAGCGCGACTCGACGCGCAAGCCGGTATCGATGTCGACCAGCAGGCCTTCGTAGACCACCTGCAGGATCGCGCGAGCGGCCGGATAATTGTCGTAGGTCTCGCGGCGATAAATGGCGTTGGCCGCCGGGAAGGTCATCATGCCGCCCTTGGAGTAGACGGGACCGCCGGGCAGGCGGAAGCCCTTCTCGTCCCACGGCGCGACCGCCTTGCCGCCGGCCTTGATCCAGGCTTTCGCGGCGTTGACGAGCTCGGCCTGCGGCACGACGTTGTCGACGAGTTTCATCGCCTTGGCGCGGTCGAGACGGAGCTGGTCGCCCTTGAGCAAGAATTGCAGCGCGTCGGCGGGCGCCAGCATCCGCGCGATGCGCTGGGTGCCGCCGGCACCGGGGAACAGGCCGATCTTGATCTCGGGCAGACCGAGGCGCGTCGCCGGATTGTCGGCGGCGACGCGGTGGTGGCAGGCCAGCGCCAGCTCGAAGCCACCGCCCATGGCGGTGCCGTTGATCGCGCAGACGAACGGCTTGCCGCAGGTTTCGAGCCGCCGGTAGAGCTGCGACAGCTTGCGGCTCTCGGCGAACAGCATGGCGCTGGCCGCTTCTTCGCCTTGCGCCTTGACCATGGTGGCGAAGGCGTCGGCCATGCGCTCGAGCAGCGTGAGATCGGCGCCGGCGCAGAAGGCGGGTTTGCCGGAGGTGATGACCGCGCCCTTGACCGCGGCGTCGGCGGCGATCTGCTCGACCAGCTTACCGAGCTCCTCGATGACCTCGCCGTTGATGACGTTCATCGAGCGGCCGGGCATGTCCCAGGTGATGAGCGCGATGCCGTCGGCGTCGAGGGTGTAGGTGAAGTTGGCCATTGGCCGGCTCCTATTTCGGGTAAGGCTCGCCGTTCTTCTTGGTGTAGCGCGCGCCTTTGTCGTCGCGCGTCACCATCATGTCGATGTCGGAATAATGCGCGCGTTCGGCGCTGGCGCGGGTGCCGACTTCGATGAAGACGGCGTCGCGATTGGACCGGTTGACGATGCAGTGGCCGTTGGCGACGTTCGCCTTCCACGCCGCGGCGTCGCCCGGCTTGAGCACGGTCTCGCCGCCGTCCTCGCACAGCACGACCTCGCCGTCGAGCACGTAGACTAGCTCGTCCTCGTTCTCGTGCCAGTGACGCTGCGATGAGGCCGCGCCTGGCTTGAGCGTGCAGATGTTGACGCCGAACTGCGTAAGCCCTGCGGCGCGGCCGAGCCGCTTGCGCGAGCGGCCTTCGACCACCTTGTTGAACGGCGGCGGATAGGCGGTCGAGGTGTCGATCGGAATCTTGTCGATGTCAATTTTCGGCATTCGCGCCCCCTTTTTCTTCTCCCTCCCCCTTGTGGGGAGGGGTCGGGGGTGGGGGTCGGTGTCGTCGCTCGACTACCCCCACCCCGACGCGCGTTCCGCGCGTCGACCCTCCCCACAAGGGGGAGGGTAAGAAAATCACACCCGCTCGATGATGGTCGCGGTGCCCATGCCGATGCCGATGCAGAGCGTGACCAGTGCGGTTTCCAGATCGCGGCGCTCGAGCTCGTCAAGCACGGTGCCGAGAATCATGGCGCCGGTGGCGCCGAGCGGATGGCCCATGGCGATGGCGCCGCCGTTGACGTTGATCTTGTCGTGCGCAATGTCCATCGCCTGCATGTAGCGCAGCACCACCGAGGCGAAGGCCTCGTTGAGCTCCCAGAGGTCGATGTCCTTCGGCTTCATGCCGGATTTCTTCAGCACCTTCTCGCTGACCGGAATGGGCCCGGTGAGCATGATCGCCGGCTCCGAGCCGATATTGGCGAAGGCCTTGATGCGCGCGCGCGGCTTGAGCCCCGCCGCCTTGCCCGCCGCCTTGCTGCCGATCAGCACCGCGGCGGCGCCGTCGACGATGCCGGAGGAATTGCCCGGCGTGTGCACGTGGTTGATGGCCTCGACTTCCGGATAGCGCTGCACGGCGACCGCGTCGAAGCCGCCCATCTCGCCCATCTGCACGAAGGAGGGCTGCAGCGCGGCGAGCGTCTGCATCGTGGTCGAGGGCCGCATGTGCTCGTCCTTGGCGAGGATCGGCAGGCCGTTGACGTCGCGCACGGTCATCACCGATTTCTTGAAGCGGCCCTCCTCCCAGGATTTCGCCGCGCGCTTCTGGCTTTCGACCGCGTAGGCGTCGACGTCGGCGCGCGAGAAGCCGTATTTGGTGGCGATCAAGTCGGCGGAGATGCCCTGCGGCAGGAAGTAGGTCTTGACCGCGATCTCCGGATCCATCGGCCAGGCGCCGCCGGAGGCGCCGATGCCGACGCGGCTCATCGATTCGACGCCGCCGCCAATGGTCATCTCGTGCTGGCCAGACATGACATGCATGGCGGCAAAATTGACCGCATCGAGCCCGGAGGCGCAGAAGCGGTTGATCTGCACGCCGGGCACGCCGTCGCCGAAACCGGCAACCAGCGCCGAGGCGCGGGCGATGTCGCCGCCCGCTTCGCCGACCGGGTCGACGCAGCCGAGCACAACGTCGTCGAGCAATGCCGGGTCGAGCTCGTTGCGCTTCTTGATTTCGGCGAGCGCCTGCGCCGCGAGGTGAAGCGCGGGGACTTCATGCAGCGCGCCGTCGGCTTTGCCGCGCCCGCGCGGGGTGCGCACGTGATCGTAGATGAATGCGTCGGTCATCTTTTCCTCCTCGTCATTCCGGGGCACGTGCGCGAGCACGTGAACCCGAAATCCAGAGATAACTCACACGCTTCTCGCGCTGGCTCTGGATTCCGGGTTCGCCGCTTCGCGGCGCCCCGGAATGACAGAGAATTACAAACTCCGCGCGATCAACAGCTTCATGATCTCGTTGGTCCCGGCGTAGATGCGCAAGACGCGCGCGTCACGATAGAGCCGCGAGATCGGGTATTCGTCCATATAGCCATAGCCGCCGAACAATTGAAGGCAGCGGTCGATCACCTTCGCCTGCATGTCGGTGAGCTTGTACTTGGCCATCGAGGCGGTGACGGTGTCGAGCTTGCCCTCGATGTGCTCGCCGATGCAGTGGTCGAGGAACACCTTGGCGAGCGTGGTCTCGGTCTTGCAGTCGGCGAGCTCGAACTGGGTGTTCTGGAACTCGATGATCTTCTTGCCGAAAGCCTGGCGCTGCTTGACGTAATCGACGGTGAGCGCCAGCGCCCGCTCCATCATCGCGACCGCGTGCACGGCGACGATGAGGCGTTCCTGCGGCAATTCCTTCATCAGCTGGTAGAAGCCCTGCCCCTCCTCGGTGCCGAGCAGGCTTTCGGCCGGCAGCTTGACGTCCTCGAAAAACAGTTCCGAGGTGTCGGCGGAATCCATGCCGAGCTTCTTGAGCTTGCGGCCGCGGCGGAAACCCTGCGCATCGTCGGTTTCGACGACGAGCAGCGAGACGCCCTTGGCGCCGGCCTTGGGATCGGTCTTGGCGACGACGATGATAAGATTGGCGTGCTGGCCGTTGGTGATGAAGGTCTTGGAGCCGTTGAGCACGTAGCCGTTGCCGGATTTCTCGGCCTTGGTGCGCACGCCCTGCAAATCGGAGCCGGTGCCCGGCTCGGTCATGGCGATGGCGCCGATCATCTCGCCGGTCGCGAGCTTGGGCAGCCAGCGCTTCTTCTGCTCTTCGGTGCCGTAATGGAGAATGTAGGGCGCGACGATGCCGGAATGCAGCGGCGCGCCGAAAGTGTCGAAGCCGCCGAGCGAGAGTTCGCGGTTGATCACCGCCTCATGCGCAAAGGTGCCGCCGGCGCCCCCGTATTGCTCCGGCATGGTGGCGCAGAGCAGGCCCGCTTCGCCGGCCTTGGTCCAGACCTCGCGCGGATACATGCCCTTGTCGTGCCAGGCGTCGAGGTGCGGCGTGAATTCATCGGCAATGAACCGCCGCGCCTGCTCCTCGAGCAGAACGAGGTCCTCAGTCATCCACTCCGGCCGCGGGAGATTGAGGGCGTTCATTATCCGGCAGTCTAAGGACGAATCGCGTGCCGGTACCATAGGGCCGAGGGCGGCCGGGCGCGAGACTTTCATCGCCCAGCCCGGACAGGCCATCAATTAATTTGATCCGTCCGACGCCGGGAGCCCCGATGGATCGCACCCTGCCGCGGTGTTAGTAAGGCGCAGAACTGCCGGGCGCTATCCATGACCGTCTCGAATTTCGCTGCCGCGGAAGGCACCGATTCCGCCGCATCCTGGGTGCGGCTTGCGCGTCGCGCTGGTGCTGTCCACCATCGGCGCCGTCGGCATGTGGTCGGTGGTGGTGGCCTTGCCGGCGATGCAGGCGGAGTTCGGCGTCGACCGCGCCGCGGCGTCGATACCCTTCACGCTCACCATGCTCGGTTTCGCTGCCGGCGGCGTGCTCACCGGCCGCCTCGCCGACCGTTTCGGCGTCACCGTGCCGGTCATCGTCAGCGCGCTCTGCCTCGGCTTCGGCTATGTCGCCGTCGCCCGGTCCGGCAGCCTGTGGCAGGCCGCGATCGCGCACGGCGTGCTGATCGGCACCGGCACCTCGACCACGTTTGCACCTTTGATGGCGGACATCTCGCACTGGTTCGCGCGGCGGCGCGGCATCGCCGTCACCATCGCCGCTTCCGGCAATTATGTCGGCGGCACGATCTGGCCGCCGGTGGTGCAACATTTCATCGCCGCCGACGGCTGGCGGGCGACCTATACCGGCATCGGCATATTCTGCTTCGCCACCATGCTGCCCTTGTCGCTGCTGATGCGGCGGCAAATCGCCGCGCATCACGCCGCCGAGGCGAGCGCGGAAGCGGCGCGCCGGCAAGCGGCGCTGCCGCTGTCACCCGGCGCGCTGCAAGTGCTGCTCTGCATCGCCGGCATCGCCTGCTGCGTCGCCATGTCGATGCCGCAGGTGCACATCGTCGCCTATTGCGGCGACCTCGGTTACGGCGTCGCCCGCGGCGCCGACATGCTGTCGCTGATGCTCGGCCTCGGCATCGTCTCGCGCATCGCCTCCGGTTTCATCGCCGACCGCATCGGCGGCGTCGCCACGTTGCTGCTCGGCTCGGTGCTGCAGGGCGTGGCGTTGTTCCTCTATTTGTTCTTCGACAGCTTGTTCTCGCTCTATGTCATCTCCGGGCTGTTCGGCTTGTTCCAGGGCGGCATCGTGCCGATGTATGCCATCATCGTGCGCGAATATTTCCCCGCCGGGCAGGCGAGCACCCGCGTCGGCCTCGTCATCATGATGACGATCCTCGGCATGGCGCTCGGCGGCTGGATGTCGGGCGTGATCTTCGACGCGACCGGCTCCTATCAGCTCGCCTTCCTTAACGGCCTGGCGTGGAACCTGCTCAACGTGTCGATCGCCGGCTTTCTGCTGTTGCGCTCGCGCGGCGGCGCGAGACTGGCCACGGCTTAAGCCGCCGGCGGCAGGCCGAGATTGCCGCTGTCCGCCGCCGCGGAAGCATCGTGGCCGTAGAGCCAGCCGATGGTTTTCAACGACCAGTCGGTTGAGCCGGTCGCCATTTTGGCGTCGCGCTCGGCTTGCTCCGGCCCGTCCGGCATGTGGAAGCGGACCTTGTTGCCCGCGGCGAGCGACTGCACATGCGCGGTGCGCGGCAGCCGCAAGTTTTGATAGCGGGCGAGCGCGGCCGGAATATCATCGATCGTTTGCAGGCAGCCGGTCAGCGTCGCGCCATCTTCCAGCGCCTGCGCCGCGCCCTGCGCCATGTGCGGCTGCATGGCGTGACAGGCATCGCCAAGAAGCGTGACGCGGCCGACCGACCAGCGCGGCATCGGCACGCGCTCGAAAATGCCCCAGACGAAGGTTTCGCTGACGCCGTCGAGAATGGCACGCAGCTTCGGATCCCAGCCTTCGTAGGTCGCGCGCAAATCGTCGGGATCGCCTTGCTGCGCCCATGACTCGAGCACCGAGGCATCGCGATCGGCATTGGCGACGAAATTGAGATAGCGCTTGCCGGAGACGAAATAGACAACGACGTGGCCGTGCGGGCCCATCCAGATTTGCGTCGTCACCTCGATGTCGAGGTGCCGCACGCGCTCGGCCGGAATGAGACCGCGATAGGCGATGCCGCCGCTATAGCGCGGCTGCTCCGCGCCGAACAGCGCGCGGCGCACCGTCGAATGGATGCCGTCGGCGCCGATCATGACGTCGGCGCTCGCGGTCGTGTCGTTGTCGAATTGCATGGTCGACGCGGTCGCCGCGCTCTTCGAAGGCGACGAGCTTGTGCCCGACATGCATGCGCTCGGCCGGCAGAGCCGCGGTCAGCATCGCAAGCAGGTCGCCACGGTGAACCTGGTAGTAGGGATAGCCGAAGGCTTCGTGCACCGCGTCGCCGAGCGGCGTCTTCAACAGCGTGCGGCCGTCTTGCCAGCGCCGTTGATGAAACGCCAACGGCCGCACGCCGATCCTGGCCAGCGCATCGGCGAGGCCGAGATGGTGGATGACGCGCGAGGCGTTGGGGCTGACCTGAATGCCGGCACCGACCTCGCGCAGCGTGCGGGCCTGCTCGTAGACGTGAACGTCGAAGCCGGCGCGCAAAAGATTGAGCGCGGCGGCGACACCGCCGATACCGGCGCCGATCACGGCAATCGAAGCCGGCTGGCCCGCCACGGGCGTCACGCGCCGGCCGGCAGACCGAGCGCGCCGGTCTCGGCGGCGGCGAAGGCGTCGTGCCGGTAGACCCAGGTGCTGGCGCCGATCACCCAGGCAGCGGTACCGGCGGCCATCGCGGCGTCGCGCGCGACCTGTTCCGGCCCGTCCGGCAGATGGTTGCGCGTCTTGTTGCCGGCGGCGGTCGTCTGCACCGCGGCGGTGCGCGGCCGCCGCAGCTCCTCGTAGCGGCGCAAGGCGGCGACGATATCCGGCGATTTCGCCAACACCGCGCCAAGCGTCGCTGCGTCCTCGATCGCCTGCGCCGCACCCTGCGCCATGAACGGCAGCATCGGGTGGCAGGCATCGCCGAGCAGCGTGATGCGGTTGACCGACCAGCGCGGCAGCGGCGCGCGATCGAACAAGCCCCAGGTGAATGTCTCCTCAAGCTCCGCGAGAATCCCCCGCACTTGCGGGTGCCATTCGGCAAAGCGGGCACGCACCTCGTTGGGGTCTCCCGTCTCGGTCCAGGATTCCTTGGTCCAGCCCTCGCGGTCGACCAGGCAGGCGAAATTCAGCAGCTTCCCGGCATGCACCGGATAATGCACGAAATGCGCACCCGGCCCGAGCCAGAGCTGCGATTCAGCCGGCACGTTGAGATGCGCGAGGCGCTGCATCGGCACCAGCCCGCGATAGGCGATGCAGCCGGTGTAGCGCGGCTTCTCCGCGCCGAGCAGGATGCCGCGCACGGTCGAGTGGATGCCGTCGGCGCCGACCACGATATCCGCCTCGGCCTGTGCGCCATTGTCGAATTGCAAGACGACGCGATCGCCACGGTCGGTGAGCGCGGTGAGCTTGTAGCCTGCGTGCATCCGCTCCGCCGGCAGCGCCTCGCTCAGAAGCGAAAGCACGTCGGCGCGGTGCGAGGTGTAATAGAGCGGCGGCTGCCCCGCCGGCTGCGCAACCGGCGTGCACATCAGCGTGCGGCCGTCCTGCCAACGGCGCTGGCGAAAGGCGTCGATCGCAACGCCCATCGCCAGCATCTTTTCCGTGAGGCCGAGCCGATAGAGCAGCCGCGTCGCGTTCGGCGTCAGGACGATGCCGGCGCCGACCTCGCGCTTGACCGGCACCTGCTCGTAGACGTCGACCGCGAAGCCCTCACGCAGGAGCGTGAGGGCTGCGGCGCAACCGCCGATGCCGCCGCCGACGACGGCAACCGATATTGGCCTGGCGGCCATGCCAAGACGGCGACCTATTGCCGCGGCGGGTCCTTGACGTTGGGGATCTTGTCGAACTCGACATTCTCATACTTGCCGCCGACCTTCTCGACGCGGCGGATGTAGACGTTCTGCACGATGTCGCGGGTCTGCGGATCGATCGAGATCGGCCCGCGCGGGCTTTCCCACGCCATGCCCTTGGCGGCGCCGATCAAAGATTCGCCGTCGGTTTTGCCGCCGGTCTTCTTGAGCGCCTCGTAGATCAGGTGCATGCCGTCATAACCGCCGATCGAGAACACGTCGGGATTGCGGTGATAGGCGGCGTTGTAGGCTTTGACGAAGGCCTCGTTCATCGCCGACTTGTGGTCGGCGCCGTAGTGGAAGGCGGTGATGATGCCGACGCCGCCGTCACCCATGGCCTGACGCGCATTGTCGTCCATCGTGATCTCGCCCTGGCCCATGACTTTGATCTTCTTCGGGTCGATGCCGCGCTCCGACAGCGCCTTGGCGAAGGCCGGCGGCTGCGCGCCGCCCGGGATGAAGACAAAGATCGAACTCGGGGTTAAGGTCCTTGGCACGCTGCACGTAAGCGCTGAAGTCAGGATTGGCGACCGCCATGCGCACCGAGCCGACCACCTCGCCGCCCGCCGCCTTGAATCCCTTGGCGAACGATGTCTCGGCGTCGATGCCGGGGCCGTAGTCGGCGACCATGGTGTAGACCTTGTGCACGCCGCCCTTCTTGACGGCCCAGTCGCCGAACGCCTGCTCGAGCTGCGGAATGGTGAGCGAGGTTCGCGCCATATAAGGCGACTTGGTGATGATGATCGAGGTCGCGGCATTCATCACGACCATGAACTTCTTGGCCTGCTCCGAAACCGAGGCGGCGCCCAGCGCCTCCGGCGTCAGCGTGAAGCCGGCGATGATGTCGGCGCCGTCGCGCACCACGAGCTCCTGCGCCAGGCGCTTGGCGACATCCGGGTTCGGGCCGCCGGTGTCGCGTTTGATGAGTTCGATCTTCTTGCCGGCGACCGTGTCGCCATGCTGTTTCATATAAAGCTCGATGCCGTTCTGCATCTGCGCCGCGGTGTCGGCGAACTGGCCGGAATAGGCCATGATCAAGCCGATCTTGACGGTGCCCTGCGCCTGCGCCGCCGACGCCGAGACGAGCGCCGCGAAAGCGGCGATCAGAAGTTTTCTCATGAAATCCCTCCCTGCTCGCCACGACGTGCGGCGAGGATGGCGGACGATACTGACGAAATCCGCGGCGGGGAAGAGGTGGCCGCTGCCCACCTAGCGCGCTTTATGCTCCGGCACCTGCAAGGCGCTGAGGGCGTTATGCGGGCGGCGGCCGCCGATCACCTGGGCGACGCACCTCCCACCGGTCCGGCAAAACACGGTGCAGTCGGTGCCGACCTTGCCATGACAGTCGGTGCCGCATTCGTAGCCGTTCGAATCTTGCGAGAACTTGCCGCCGACCTTGTCGCAGACCGCCTTGAGCTCGTCGGTCGTCTGCTTGGGCACATACATGTCGCTGGCATAAACGGGCCCACCGAGCGCCAACGCGCCAAGCAGGATGAGTTGAACGGTCAATTTACGCAACGCAAGTCTCCCAAGACCGGCGTCGCCCCGCAAGGATCATTCCACGCCGCGCCGCTTTTGCCAAATGTGGCGTGGGCCGCGCGAGCGTCAGAACGCCTCGTCCGGCAATTCCATCGTCGACGCGGCGCCGGCCTGGATGCGGGCGAGATGCGCCGCCGTCTCCGGCAGCATGCGCTCCATGAAGAAGCGCGCGGTGACGAGCTTGGCCGAATAGCGCGGCGCCGAGCCGTTCGCCTTCGGCAGCTTGGCGAGCGCGGCTTCGGCGATCCTGCACCACATGTAGCCGAGCGCGACCAGGCCGAAGAGGTGCATGTAATCGTAGGAGCCGGCGCCGGCATTGTCGGGGCGGCCAAGCGCATTCTGCATGAACCACATCGAGGCCTGCTGCAGATGGCCGGCGGCAACGCCGAGCGGCGTCACGAACGGCTTCATCTTGTCGTCGGCGGATTTCTCCTTGATGTAGCCCTGCACCTCGCCGAAGAAAGCCATGATGGCGCGGCCGCCGTCCTTGCCGAGCTTGCGGCCGACGAGGTCGAGCGCCTGGATGCCGTTGGCGCCTTCGTAGATCTGCGCGATGCGCGCGTCGCGCACGAACTGCTCCATGCCGTGCTCGGCGATGTAGCCGTGGCCGCCGAACACCTGCTGCGCCATCACGGTGTTGGCAAAGCCGGTGTCGGTCAGCACGCCTTTGATCACCGGCGTGAGCAGGCCCATGTGGTCGTCGGCGGCCTTGCGCTCCTTCTCGTCGTCGGAGCGATGCGCGACGTCGGCCTTCAGCGCCGTCCACATCACCAGCGCGCGCGCCGCCTCGTTGAAGGCGCGCATGCTCATCAGGTTGCGCCGCACGTCGGGATGCACGACGATCGGATCGGCCGGCTTGTCCGGATATTTGACGCCGGAGATCGAGCGGCCCTGCAGCCGCTCCTTGGCGTAGATCGCCGCGTTCTGGTAGGCGACTTCGGACTGTGCCAGGCCCTGCACGCCGACGCCGAGGCGGGCCTCGTTCATCATCACGAACATGGCGTTGAGGCCGCGGTTCTCCTCGCCGATCAGCCAGCCGGTGGCGCCGTCGTAATTCATGACGCAGGTGGCGTTGCCGTGGATGCCCATCTTCTCTTCGATCGAGCCGCAAGAGACGCCGTTGCGCGCGCCCAGCGAGCCGTTATCGTTGACCATGATCTTGGGCACGACGAACAGCGAGATGCCCTTGGTGCCGGCCGGCGCGCCTTCGATGCGCGCGAGCACGAGATGAACGATGTTTTCGGCGAGGTCGTGCTCGCCGGCGGAGATGAAGATCTTGGTGCCGGTGATCTTGTAGGAACCGTCGGCCTGCTTCACCGCCTTGGTGCGCAGCAGCCCAAGGTCCGTGCCGCAATGCGGCTCGGTCAGGTTCATGGTGCCGGTCCAGATACCTTCGACCATCTTCGGCAGGTATTTCTTCTTCAGGTCAGGCGAGGCATGCGCGAGCAGTGCGGCGATCGCGCCCTGCGTCAGGCCCGGATACATGGCGAAGGCCATGTTAGCCGAGCAGAGGAATTCGTTGACGATCTCGGTGAGCGTGCCCGGCAGGCCCTGGCCGCCGAATTCCGCCGGCACCGAAATGCCGATCCAGCCGCCCTCGGCCACCTGCTTATAGGCGTCCTTGAAACCGGTCGGGGTGGTGACGCTGCCGTCGTCGTGGCGCTTGCAGCCTTCCTTGTCGCCGACCCGGTTGAGCGGCGTGAGCACCTCCTCGGAGAACTTGGCCGCCTCGCGCAGCACCGCCTCGACCACGTCGGGGGAGGCGTCGGCAAAGCCCGGCAGGTTGCCGTAGCGGTCGAGGTGGAAGACGTCGTTGAGCAGGAACAGCGCGTCGTCCACGGGCGCTTTATAGGTCGGCATCGTTTTCTCCCCGGCGTTCGGCCGCGACCGGTTAACGAATCATGAAACGAACGGTTTCCGTCCCCGGACGGCGGCCCCAGACGGCAAAGCGCCGTCATCCGGCCGGATTATGACCGAGCCAGTTTACACCAGTGTTAAAGGGGGTATGCGGGTGGCAGGCGGGGTATCAGGGCGTGCTGCTCTGCGCGTGCAAGCCGGCCCTGAACATGCCGGTATAGATCTGCCGTAGTTCGACCAGCGCCCGCTCGATGTCGCAGCGCTGCTTTTCCAGCAGATTGATCTGCTCGACGCACTTCTTGCGGCTGATGGGCAGGTCTTTGTTGCCGAGGTCCGCCCGGTTCGCGAGCATTTCGCGGATTTCGCCCAAGGTGAAGCCGAGGCGCTTGCCTTGGAGGATAAGCCCGAGACGCTCGCGATCCAGATGACTGTAAAGGCGTGCCTGGCCGTCGCGTGCCGGCGCTATCAGCCTCTTGCTTTGGTAGAACCGTAGCGCCCTGAGCGTGACTCCGGCGCTGCGCGCCAGCTCCCTGATGGTCATTCCATCGCCAGCCCCAGGCTCGTTCCGCGCGGCGCGCTGATTACGAGAAAGGTTTTGACCGTCGACGAAAGCTTCAGACCCAGCGGCTTCGTCCATAAAAGCGGGCCCTTATTGGCGTTCCCTGCCCTTGCTCAGATTTTCTACTCCTGACGCGAAGATTCGCATCAGCGAAATTACGCATGGTGAAAAAGTTACTGTTACGTGGGGAGCTTACCTCGCTACTGCGATACCGGGTCGGTTCCAGCCTTCGCGGGCGCCCATAGCCCCGCTCTATTTCAGCCTCCGCGCCCAGAGAAATTGCCGATAACTCCAGTACTTCCGCGAAAACTTAACCTCTTGTTTACCGCGAACGGGAAAAAGTCGGTCCGTGGACTGAGGACCGAGCCCGTATCCACCAGCCGTTAACGCGCGCCGGTTCCACGAGAGTCGTTCGGCTCTGCCTCCACCTCGAATGCGGGTGAGAGCATGAAATTTGGCGTCCCGTGGAGTGTCAAAGGCATACGGCCGGAGGCCCGCGAGACCGCTAGGGAAGCGGCCCGCCGCTCCGGCATGTCGCTTGGCGACTGGCTCAACTCGGTCATCCTGCATCAGGCGCAAGAGGACGGCATCGACCCGAACGCGGGCGAGACGACGAGGCGCCGTACGGCGAAGACCTGACCTCCGTTCATGAACGGCTCGACGAGATCAGCCGCCGCATCGACAAGGTGACGCGCACGGGCCTCACCGGCCCCGCGGCCTACGCGCCGCGCCGCAGCCGAAGCGAGCCCGACCAGCTCGCCGAGATGATCGGCCGGCTCGACCGCCGGCTCGATCAGTTCGCCAACGTGACCCGCCCGACAACGCCGCAGGCGCCGCTGCTTGCGCCCGCAGCGCCGCCGCCGGTGCAGCTGCCGCCGGCGCTCGATCATGCGGTTGCGGAAATTGCCGCGCGGCAGCGCGCGCTCAACGGCCAGGCTCCGCTGCCGCCGAAGCAACCGCGGCAGCCCGCCCCGCCGGTTGCGCCGCCCGTTGCGGCAGCGCCGATCGCACCGCCGTCGATCGTCACCGCGCCGCGCGCGCCGGTGCCGACGCAGGATTTATCCGGGCTGGAGGATCAGCTCCGCACCATCACCAACCAGATCGAGACCTTGCGCCGGCCCGGCGTCGAGGAGGCGATCAACGCGCTGCGCGCGGAACTCGGTGAGATCGCCCACACCATCACCGACGCGATGCCGCGGCGCGAGATCGACACCATCGAGCGGCAGATCGCGGGGCTGTCGCAGCGCATCGCCGAGGGACGGCAGGCCAGCGGCGACGTCAACGCGTTCGCCAATATCGAGCACGGCCTTGCCGAGGTGCGCGACGCGCTGGCCCACCTGACGCCGGCGGAGAACCTGGTCGGCTTCAACGACGCCGTCGCCGAGCTCGCGCACAAGATCGACCTGATCGTCGCCCAGCAGGACCCGGCGACGATGCAGCAGCTCGAGTACGCGGTGACGACTTTGCGCGACATCAGCGCGCACGTCGCCTCAAACGAAACCGTCGGCCAGCTTGCCGCCGAGGTGCAGCGGCTCTCCCAGCACGTCGAGCACATCGCCATGGCCGCGGGCGGCGGCGACGCGCTGGCGCATCTCGAGCAGCGCATCGCCGCGCTGTCGGAAGCCCTCGCCGAGCGCGCGCAAAACGGCGCCGCGGTGCCGCCGCGGCTCGAAGCGCTGGTCAATTCGCTCAGCGACAAGATCGAAAAGGTGCAGCTCTCGCGCGGCGAGGACGTCGCCGTCGTCCACCTCGAGGACCGCATCGCGCAGCTCGTGGAACGGCTCGACGCCTCCGATTCACGGCTCGGTCACCTGGAGGCGATCGAGCGCGGGCTCGCCGACCTGCTGGTGCATATCGAGGACATCAAGGCCGGCCGTGGCGCCGCGCCCGGCGAGGCGGCGCCGGTCGTCAACGAACTCAAACATGAACTTGCGCGCACGCAAGACACGCTCGACGCCGTGCACGGCACGCTCGGCCAGGTGGTCGACCGCCTCGCCGTGATCGAGCAGGGCATGAGCGCGCCGCGCCCGGCGGCGCCGGACCTGCACGAGCCGCTCGACCTGAAGATGCCAGTCGGCTCGCTCGCGGCGCGGCTGATGGACGTCGCCGCGCAGACGCCGCGCGGCGCGGCGATGCAGCCTTTATTGCAGCCGCAGCCGATGCCGCCGGAGCCGATGGCAGCGGAACCGATTGCCGCCGAGCCGATGCCCGCAGTGCCGATGCCCGCGGTGCCGATGTTTGCCGAGCCGGAGCCACCACCGCCGCCGCCGCCGCCAGCGGCATTTGCCGCACCGCCGGTCGCGCCGGCGGCACCGCCGATTGCACCAGCCGAGCCCGAGCCGCAGCCGGCACCCAGACGCATGCCGGCGGCGCACCAGCTGCCGATCGATCCCGATCTGCCGCCCGACCAGCCGCTCGAACCGGGCTCCGGCCCGCCGCGCTTCCGTGCCAATCCGGCGGCGCGCATCGCCGCGTCCGAAGCAGCGCTCGGCGGCGCGCGCCCGGCGCAAGCTGCCTCGACCGGCAACAAATCGAATTTCATCGCCGCTGCGCGCCGCGCCGCGCAGGCCGCGGTGCAGGACACGACGACGCGGACGCCGCGGACCGCCGCCGACTTCGCTCTGGAGGAGGAGGCGACGCCCAAGTCGTCGCTGCGCGACCGGCTGACCAAGCGGGTGAAGTCGCTATTTGTCGCCGCCAGCGTCATCGCCATCATCGTCGGCGGCGTGCAGATCGCGTCGAATTTCATCGACTTCGGCGGCCCGGCCGACAAGCTCGCCGACAAGGCGCAGCCGGGTGCCGAGACGCTCGCCAAGGCCGACGACAAGGCTGACACCAAGGCGGACGAGACGCCGGACGCGCCGGCAACCGTCGCCGCCGAAACGGCGCAGCCAGCACAGCCGCAGCAACAGAGCGCGGCGCCGCTTGCCGCGCCGGCAGCGCCCAACACGGTTGCCAGCGTGCCGCCGCCGCAGACGGCGACGCTGCCGCCGAACGCGCCGGAAGCGCGACTGCCCGGCTTCGTTACCGGCTCGATCCCACGCCCGGCGATCAACAACGTCGGCTTGCCGCGGACGCCGCTGGTGCTGCCGCCCGCCTTCGGCGGCGACCGGCTGCCGGCGGAGATCGGCGGCATCAAGCTGCGCAGCGCGGCGACCGCGGGCGAGGCCGCCGCGGCCTACGAGATCGGCATGCGTTACGCGGAAGGGCACGGCGTGGCGCCGGATCTCGCGGAAGCGGCGCGCTGGTTCGAGCGGGCGGCGAACAAGGGGCTCGTTCCGGCGCAGTTCCGCTACGGCAGCCTGTTGGAAAAGGGCCAGGGCGTGAAGAAGGATCTCGCCGCGGCGCGCAGGCTTTATCTCGCCGCCGCCAACGCCGGCAACGCCAAGGCCATGCACAATCTCGCCGTGCTGTTTGCCGAAGGCGTCGACGGCCGGCCCGACTACGACACGGCGGCGAAATGGTTCCGCAAGGCCGCCGAACACGGCATTCCCGACAGCCAGTTCAATCTCGGCGTGCTCTACGCGCGCGGCCTCGGCGTGCCGGTTAATCTGACCAACTCGTACAAGTGGTTCGCGCTCGCCGCGATCAAGGGCGACAAGGAGGCGGCAAAGAAGCGCGATGAGATCGCAGGCAAGCTCGACGCCCGCGCGCTCGGCGCGGCGCAGCTCGCGGTCAAGCATTTCGTCGCCGTGGCGCAGCCGGAACGTCGCCGATCAACGTGCCGGTGCCGGAGGGCGGCTGGGACGCGGCCGCAGCGCCAATGCCGCCCGCACATGCGCCGGCGCCCAAGCCGGCGGCCAAGCCCGCCAAGCCGCACATCGCCGGGCCGCTGGTGCTTGGCCAGCGCTGACGCTCAATCCGGCAAACAGCGCTTGGCGGCGAAGGCGTAGAGGCGGTCCTCACCGAGCATGTGCGCGGTGAAGGCCAGCGTGCCGAACACAGTGGCGAAGGCTTCGTCACGCACGTTGAGGCCGCCAGTGTAGGCGCCGAAGGCCGGCATCACCATGCGCGTTGCGTCGGCGGCAAAGCAGCGGCGCGACACGGCGCGGCCGCGATGGGCAACGCGCGCGACCGGGTGCAGGTGGCCGGCGATCTCGCCTTCGGCGCCGCCCGGCAGGTGGCGGAAGGCGAGCGGGCCGATCGCAAGCGCGGCCTCGAACACGCCGCCGATGTTGGCGGCCGGCTCCGGGTCGTGATTGCCGGCGATCCAGATCCAGTCGCGGCCGCGCTGCAGGCCGCGCAGGAATTGACGGTCGCTATCGCCGAGCCGCGCCGGACCGCCGCCGTCATGGAAATTGTCGCCGAGGCAGACGACGCAGCGCGGCGCATAATGCGCGATCAGGCGCGCGAGCCGCAGCAGCGTGGTCGCGGTGTCGTAAGGCGGCAGCAACATGCCGCGGGCCGCAAAGCTCGAGCCTTTTTCCAGGTGCAGGTCGGCGACCGCAAGCAGGCCGTGCTCGGGCCAATACAGCGCGCCGGCGGGGTCGGCGATGAGGGCAGTGCCGGCGACAACGATGCCGCACTTCCTTTCCTTACCTCCCCCTGAAAGGGGGAGGTCGGACAGCGAAGCTGTCCGGGTGGGGGTCGCTACCAAGATGACCCCACCCCGATCGCGCTCCGCGCGATCGACCCTCCCCTTTCAGGGGAGGGATAAGAAAAGGGACTCAATGCATCGCCTCCTTGACCAACTCGTCGGCGGCTTCGGCCAGCAGCGAATCCGCGGCCTCGCCATAGACCGTCTCGCGGCCGATCTCCAGCATCACCGGCACGGCGAGCGGCGAAACGTGATCGAGCGCTTTATGGACGATTCGGCCCTTGATGCGCGAGAGCATATCGGACAGCCGCTTGATGTCGAGCAGGCCGGTGGCGGCATCGGCGCGCGCGGCGCGTAAGCAGCAGATGGTCCGGCCTGGTGCTTGCGCAGCACGTCGTAGACGAGGTCGGTGGAAATGGTGAGCTGGCGGCGCGATTTTTCCTCGCCGGGGAAACGCTTCTCGATCAGCCCGGCGATGATGGCGCAACTGCGGAAGGTGCGCTTCATCAGCGACGATTCGGCGAGCCAGGCCTCGAGGTCGTCGCCGAGCATGTCCTGATCGAACAGCTGCGCGAGCGTAAGGTCGCCGCGCTGCAAATGCAGCGCGACGTCGCCGAGGCCCCACACCGCCAGCGCATATTCATTGGCGACGAAACCGAGCGGACGAAGCCGCGCGCGTTCGAGCCGGCGCGTCAGCAACATGCCGAGCGTCTGGTGCGCAAGCCGGCCCTCGAATGGATAGCACACCAGATAATATTTGGCGGCGCGCGGAAAGGTCTCGACCAAGAGCTCGCCGGCGCGGGGAAGAAGCGAGCGCCACTCCTGGATGTCGAGCCATTCGCGTACTTGGGTTGGCAGCGCACGGCGGCTTTGCTTGTCGGCGAGCAGCGCGCGCACGCGGCCGGCGAGATACGTCGACAGCGGGAACTTGCCGCCCTCATAGGACGGCACCTTGGCGTCGGTCGCGGTCGAGCGCGAGACATAGACCTCGTCCTCGACGATCGCCTCGTATTTCAGGATTTCGCCGGCGAAGACGAAGGTATCGCCGGGCGTCAGCATCTCGATGAAATATTCCT
The DNA here is from genome assembly GCA_963822035.1 of uncultured Alphaproteobacteria bacterium. Taxonomy (GTDB): domain Bacteria; phylum Pseudomonadota; class Alphaproteobacteria; order Rhizobiales; family Xanthobacteraceae; genus Pseudolabrys. Next base: position 20,412 of record CAWGGC010000006.1, read on the forward strand.
CGACCTCGCCGAGCAGGCGGCCGCCGCGCGGGATCATGGTGCCCGACGCCCGCGAGCGCACCAGCCGCACGCGCAGCATGTCGGCCTCGACGATGGTGCCGACATTCATGCGGTAGCGTTGCGCGACGCGCGGATGGGTGACGCGCCAGCGGCCTTGCTTGTCCTGCCTGATCTTGGCGAAGCGCTCGTAGGCTTTGAGCGCATAGCCGCCGGTGGCGACGAAATCGACCGCGGCGTCGAAATCGGCGCGGCTGAGCGCGGCATAAGGCGCGGCAGCGCGCACCTCGTCGTAGAGCTCGTCGGCAAGGAACGGCGCGCCGACCGCGCAGCCGAAAATATGCTGCGCCAGCACGTCGAGACCGCCGCTGCGCAAAGGCGGCGTGTCCTGCGCGTTCTCGGCGACCGCGTCGATCGCAACGCGGCACTCCAGCACCTCGAAGCGGTTGGCCGGCACCAGCACGGCTTCCGACGGCTCGTCGAGCCGGTGGTTGGAGCGGCCAATCCTTTGCATAAGACGCGAGGCGCCTTTCGGCGCGCCGACATTGATGACGAGATCGACGTCACCCCAGTCGACGCCCAGATCCAGGGAAGACGTGCAGACCACGGCGCGCAATTTGCCGCGCGTCATGGCGTCCTCGACGCGGCGGCGCTGCGCGACGTCGAGCGAGCCGTGATGCAGCGCGATGGCGAGATTGTCGTCGTTGATGCCCCACAGCTCCTGGAATATCCATTCGGCCTGGCTGCGGGTGTTGACGAAGATCAGCGTGGTCTTGTGCGATTTGATGAGCGCGTAGATTTCGTCGAGCGCGTGCAGCGCCGAGTGCCCGGCCCAGGGCAGATGCGCCTCGGTGTCGAGCATGGTGACCTTGGGTTGGGCGCCGGCTTGCGCGACCACGAGATCGGCGAGCGCCTCGCGGCCTTGCGGCTGCGGCACCAGATAGCGCCGCAGATCGTCGGGCATCGCGACGGTCGCGGAGAGGCCGACGGTGGTGACGCCGGGCGCGAGCTTGAACAGCCGCGCGAGGCCGAGCGACAGCAGATCGCCGCGCTTGGAGGTGACCAGCGAATGCAGTTCGTCGAGCACGATGCGCTTCAGCGTGCCGAACAGATAAGGCGCGTCGGCCGAGGCGAGCAGCAGCGCGAGCTGCTCCGGCGTGGTGAGCAGAATGTCGGGCGGATCGCGGCGCTGGCGCTGGCGTTTCGAGGCCGGCGTGTCGCCGGTGCGGGTTTCGAGCCGCACCGGCAGCCCCATCTCGCGCACCGGGATTTCCAGGTTGCGCGCGATATCGACGGCGAGCGCCTTGAGCGGCGAGATGTAGAGCGTGTGCAGGCCTCTTCCTTCTCCCCGCGGGCGGGGAGAAGGTGGCGAGCGAAGCGAGCCGGATGAGGGGGCGTCGCCGCTCTGCGGTAGCTTCAACGCCCCCTCACCCGACATCCTCGCTACGCTCGGATGTCGACCTCTCCCCGCACGCGGGGAGAGGTGAAGAGAGCGCTCATACAGCTCCACCAGCGTCGGCAAAAAGCCGGCGAGCGTCTTGCCGCCGCCGGTCGGCGCGATCAGCAGCACCGAGCGGCCTTCATGCGCTTTCTTCAGCAGCTCGAGCTGATGCGCGCGCGGCGCCCAGCCGCGCGCCGCGAACCATTTGGCGAAGGGCTCGGGCAGCGCGGATGCATCGATGAGGTCGAGCAGATGGCATTTGTTCAACGTGCCACCACAACAAGGCCGGGCGCCGGCACGCCTTTCTCGGCGCGCGCCGCGGCGGATTCAAGACTGACGAATTCAGCCCGGCGGCGGCGAGCGCCGCGCGCACATGCGCTGCGCCATGCGCGTAGCGCAGCGTGTCGCGCAAAATAATGCCGTCGCCGTCATGGGTCTCGACGGTGAAGGCGACAAGACCGCCCGGCGCCAGCACCCGCGCCATCGCCGCGAGCACCGGCGCGAGATCGCCGAAGTAGATGAAGACGTCGGCGGCGAGGACGAGATGATAGCGCGCCTCGAGCGCCGTCTCGGCGGCGAGGAAGCGCATCGCCTCGGCTTCGACGAGCCGGTCGTAGATGCCCTTGCCGCGCGCCTTCGCCAGCATCGCCGGCGAGAGGTCGACGCCGACCATCCAATCCGCAGAACGGGCGGAATGCCGCGCCGCAAAGCCCGGTGCCGCAGCCGAGATCGAGCACCGAGCCGAATTTCATGCGCGCGCCGCCTGCGCGCGCTCGACCGCGGCGAGCAACAGCTCCGGCCCGCGATAGCAAAGCCCCTCGGTCAGCGCGCGATCGAAATCCGCGGCGTAGCCGTCGAACAGCGCGCGCACATAGGATGCGGCATCGGCGCCGGCGGCTGCGCGCCGAGCCGCATCAGATGCAGCGCCGCGCCGTGGCGGTCCGCGCGGGTCGGCCGACGTCGCGCGTTCTCGAAGGCGGCGACGGCGGCGTCGCGGTCGCCCAGCCTCTCGCGCACCTCGCCGAGCGCGAACCAGGCCGCGGCGTAAGCCGGCGCAAGCTCCAGCGTCTGCGTCAGCAGATCGGCGGCGGCGGCGAGATCGCCCTTGCCGATCGCGTCGCGCGCCCATTCGTAGCGGCGGTCGGCGATGAGGTTGCCGGAGGACAGCGGGGTCGGCTGCGGGCTGCAAGGGCTTGCACTCTTGTTGGCGGCGCGCGATTCTAGGACATATCTGAAAGCCGCGCGCGCAATTCGTGCTAGGATCGCAACCGCTGCAGGGATGAGCAGCAATGGCCATGAGCAACGAAACCACAACCCGGATTTTCGGCGGCTCGCCGCTGGCCGTGCTGGCGCGGCTCGTCCTGGTATCGATCCTGGTCGGCGTCATTTTGTCCGCGCTCGGGCTCGACCCGTTCGACATCGTGCGCAGCCTCGAGCGGCTCGTCCGCCACATCTGGAACATGGGCTTCGACGCGGTGCGCTGGCTGTGGCGCTATTTCCTGCTCGGCGCCGTGATCGTGATCCCGATCTGGCTCATCATGCGGCTGCTCAACGCGCCGCGCGGGCGCTAAGGCAAAAACGTCATGGCCGGGCTTGTCCCGGCCATCCACGTCTTAAGCCAAAATGAAGGCGTGGATACCCGCATAAAGCCGGGCATGACGATCCCGCGTGTGCGCGGCAGCACATCAACCCGGCCAGCTTTCGGCGGTGATGTCGGCGGCGTCGACGCCGACCATGGCGGCAAACGAGTCGCGGTGGCCGCGCTTGAGCGCCGGCGAGCAAGTCCTCCTTGATCTCCGCCACCAGCCCGATGCCGTGAAACACGAGCCCGGTATAGAGCTGCACCAGCGTCGCGCCGGCCTTGATCTTGGCGATGGCGGTCGCGCCCGAGTCGATGCCGCCGGCGCCGATCAGCGGGAAGGCGCCCTCGGCACGCACGAAGGTTTCCGCCAGCATGCGCGTCGACAGCTTGAACAGCGGCCGGCCGGAGAGGCCGCCCTGCTGCTTCGCCTTCTCGCGGTCGCGCAGCGAGGCCGGGCGGGAGATGGTGGTGTTGCCGACGATCATGCCGTCGACCTTGCGCTTGCGCGCGACGCCGACCACGTCGTCGAGCTCGGTGAGCGTCAGGTCGGGCGCGACCTTCAAGAGCACCGGCGTCGGCCCGGCGCGCGGCTCGACGCGGTCGCGCGCCTCGATGACGCGGGCGAGCAGATCGTCGAGCGCCTTCGCCTGCTGCAGGTCGCGCAGGCCCGGCGTGTTCGGCGACGACACGTTGACGGTGAAATAGCCGGCGACGGCGGCAAAGGTCTCGACCAGCCGCACGTAGTCGGCGGTGCGGTCGGTCGAAGTCGCGGTTGGCGCCGATGTTGACGCCGACGATGCCGCGACGGTTGGCGCGGGCGGCAAGCCGCGCCAGCACCGCGGAGCGGCCCTCGTTGTTGAAGCCGAGGCGGTTGATGACGGCCTCGTCGGCCTCGAGGCGGAACAGGCGCGGCCGCGGATTGCCAGTCTGCGGCCGCGGCGTCACCGTGCCGACCTCGACGAAGCCGAAGCCGAGGCGCAACAGCGCATCCGGCACCTGGGCGTTCTTGTCGAAGCCGGCGGCGATGCCGACCGGGTTGGGGAAATTGAGGCCAAAAGCGCGCACCGACAGTTCGTGCGGGTCGCGCTGCGGCCGCACCCGCGGCATGAAGCGCAGCGCCCGGATCGCCAGTTTGTGGGCGTCCTCGGGGTCGAGGGCCCGCATCAACGGGCGGGACAGGCGGTCAAACAGGCTGATCAACGGGTGCGGGCTCCGAATTTGCGCGGCAAACCTAGCGGGAATGGCCCGCCCAAGGAACCTATTGCGATGAGGGGGAGACTCAAGGTTATAATTCCTATATACGGGATGCCGCGCCGCCTGCGGCGGCTCTGAAGACATTGGCCATGCTGACCCATAACCAGATCTGGAACGCCATCGACCGGCTGGCCGCACGGGCCAAGCTGTCGCCCTCGGGACTCGCCAAGAAGGCGGGGCTCGATCCCACCACCTTCAACAAATCGAAGCGGATAACGCCCGAGGGGCGGCCGCGCTGGCCCTCGACCGAGTCGGTCGCCAAGGCGCTTGCCGCGACCAGCACCAAGGTCGAGACCTTCGTCACCCTCATCACCGAGAGCGGCAAGCACGCGCCGATCCACGCCGTGCCGCTGATCGGCTTCGCCGAGGCGGGCTGCCGGCGGCTATTTCGACGACGGCGGCTTCCCGGTCGGCAAAGGCTGGGAGGAGATCGCCTTCCCCTCCGTCACCGACGAACACGCCTATGCGTTGGAAATTTCCGGCGACTCGATGAAGCCCGCCTACCGCAAGGGCGACGTCATCGTCGTTTCGCCGGCGGCCGCCGGTGCGCAAGGGCGACCGCGTCGTGGTCAAGACCAAGGACGGCGAGGTTATGGTGAAGGAACTGAAAAAGAAAACGACAAAAAGCATTGAACTCAAATCGCTCAACGCCGAGCACCGTGACCGCACGCTGCCGATGGCCGACGTGCTGTGGGTCGCGCGCATCGTCTGGGCGAGCCAGTAAGCAATAATGCCGACCTCGGCCGCCTATCGCCGGTCGTCGATTGCCGCTAGGATCGCGCGCCATTCAAGGGGAGCGATCATGACAAACCGGGCTGGCATTCATTCATCCACATGCACCTGCTGCGGCGACATGCTGCGCGCGCGCTTCGACCGGCGGCGCTTTCTGCACTTGAGCGCCGGCGCCGGATGTTCGCGGCATTTCCCTCGCTCGCCTTCGCGGCAAAAGGAAATTACGAGGCGATGCTGCTCACCTGCATCGATCCGCGTTTTCCCGAGCCGACCATCCAATACATGGAGCACCGGCATATGGTCGGCAAATACAGCCAGTTCACCTTCGCCGGCGCGGCGATCGGCGTGGTGGCGCCAGCGTTCAAGACCTGGGAGCCGGCGTTCTGGGACAATCTCGCCACGTCGATGCAATTGCACAACATCCAGACGGTGATCGCGATGAACCACCGCGACTGCGGCGCCGCCAAGATCGCCTATGGCGAGGCCGCCGTTGCCAATCCGGAGATCGAGACCGAAACGCACAAGGCGGCGCTGATGGAATTCAAAAGCAGGTCGGCGAGAAGCAGCCGAAGCTGCAAGTCGAGCTCGGCTTGATGGCGCTCGACGGCAAGGTGGAGATGTTTTCGTGAACTCTTATCCCTCCCCGAAAGGGGAGGGTGGCTCCGAGCGTAGCGAGGAGCCGGGTGGGGTCTGAATTTGTTGCGAAGCTAAACCCCACCCGGCTCGCTCCGCTCGCCACCCTCCCCGCAAGCGGGGAGGGATTACGCCGAGCGCGCCAGCGCGCCGTCGATCATGTCGACCGTGTTCTGCACGCCGTAGACGGCGACGAAGGAGCCGAAGCGCGGGCCTTTCTCCTGGCCGAGCAGCACCTGGTAGAGCATGTTGAACCAGTCGAGCGAGACGCCCGGCTTGCCGTCCTTGGCCTTCTTCTTGTGGTCGAGGAACGGCTCGCGGCGGCCGACCTCGTAGACCACGTCCTGGATGTCCTCGGCCGTTGCGTTGGCCGGCAGTTGCGACAGCGCGTCGCGCAAGTCGGACAGCGCCTTGCGCTCGACCTCGGTCGGCTCGCGGAATTTCTTGGTCGGCCGCACGAAGTCGTTGAAGTAATGGATGGCGTATTCGACCTGCGCCTTCAGTTTCGGATGCGTCTGCGGCGTGACGCCCGGCCGGTAGCGGCCGATGAAGCCCCACAGCGTCTCGGCGTTCTCCGCGTTCGACGACGACACCAGCGTCAGCAGCATCGAGAACGTCACCGGCATCTCGACCCGCGGCGGATGGCCGGAATGGATGTGCCAGACCGGGTTCTGAAGTTGCTGGCGCGCGTCCTGCCGCGGATAGGCGTCGAGGAACTGCTGGTATTCGTCGACGGTGCGCGGGATGACGTCGAAGTAGAGGCGCTTGGCCGCCTTCGGCTCGCGGTACATGAACAGCGACAGGCTTTCCGGCGAGGCATAGCGCAGCCATTCGTCGATGGTCAGGCCGTTGCCCTTGGACTTGGAAATCTTCTGCCCGTTCTCGTCGAGGAAGAGCTCGTAGTTGAAGCCTTCCGGCGGCTGCGCCGCCGAGCGCGCGGCAGATTTCGCCGGAGAGCTTGACCGAATCGATCAGGTCCTTGCCGGCCATCTCGTAGTCGACGCCGAGCGCGACCCAGCGCATCGCCCAGTCCGGCTTCCATTGCAGCTTGCAGCGGCCGCCGGTGACCGGCGTCGTCACCGGCGCTTTGGTGTCGGGGTCTTCGTAGGTGATGGTGCCGGCCTTGGCGTCGTGCGCAATGACCGGCACCTGCAGCACGATTCCCGATTTCGGGTCGATCGGCAGGAACGGCGAATAGGTCGCGGCGCGCTCCTCGCGCAATGACGGCAGCATGATCGCCATCACCTTGTCGAAGTGCGCCAGCACCTTCAGCAGCGCGTCGTCGAAGCGGCCCGACGTGTAGCACTGCGTCGACGACATGAATTCGTAGTCGAAGCCGAAATGGTCGAGGAACCTGCGCAGCCGCGCGTTGTTGTGCTCGCCGAAGCTCGGATATTCGCCGAACGGATCGCGCACCTTGGTCAGCGGCTTGCCGAGGTCCTGCTCCAGCAGCTCCTTGTTCGGCACGTTGTCCGGAACCTTGCGCAGGCCGTCCATGTCGTCGGAGAAGGCGATCAGCCGCGTCTTGATCTTGTCGTCGGTCAGCACGCGGAAGGCGTGGCGCACCATGGTGGTGCGCGCGACCTCGCCGAAGGTGCCGATGTGCGGCAGGCCGGAGGGGCCGTAGCCGGTCTCGAAGATGACCTCGTCCTTCGGCTTCTTCTTCAGCCGCGCCACGATCTTGCGCGCCTCCTCGAACGGCCAGGCGCCCGAGTTCTCGGCGACTTCGCGCAACGATGCGGCGGTTTCGGTAACGGACATGCGGTGCTCCAACGCGCCGGACACTATGAATCCGGGGCGCCAAGCGTCAAATCGTCTCTCGTCATTCCGGGACGCGAGCGAAGCGAGCGGACCCGGAATCAGAACCAAGCGCACGGAATGCCGCTCTGGATTCCGGGTTCACGCGCGGCTTTTCATCGGCCCGCGCTCCGCGCGGACCCCTTCCGCATGCCGCGGAATGACGTAAAGTCAAAACGGGCTGATCGGGAAATATTTCAGCCACAGGTCGGTGAAGCGGCCCTTCTCCCAGAGCTGGAACAGCGCCCAGTTGAACACCTGCCGCAGCAGATCGTTGCCGTGGCGCACGGCGATGCCGACGCCCTCGCCGAAGAAGCGGCTCTCGGTGTAAGGCCCGCCGCGGAACACGCAGCAGCCGCCGGAGTCGGTGCCGTTGAGCCAGAAGGCGAGCGAGATGCCGTCGCCGAACAGCAAGTCCACTTCGCCCTTGCGCAGCGCCGCGCGCGCATCCTCGGCGGTCGGATAGGAATGCAGCTCGGCCTCGGTGAACAGCGTGCGCAGATAAGCCTCGTGCGCGGTGCCGGCGACGACCGCGACCTTCTTGCCCTCGAGCGCACCCGGCGTGATGTCGTCGATGTCGCTGTCCTTGCGCACGACGAAGCGCGCCGGGGTGCGGTAATAGGGATCGCTGAAGTCGACCTTGGCGCGGTTCTCCGGCGTCTCGGCCAGCGAAGCGATGACGGCGTCGCCCTGGTTGGCGTTGAGCGCGTCGATCAGGGTGTCGTAGCGCCGCATCTGGACGGTGCACTGGACCTTGATCTCCTCGCAGATCATGCGCGCGAGGTCGACGTTGAAGCCGGCAGGCGCCCCGTCGGGCCCGGTGTAATTGAACGGCGGATAGTCGGTCTCGGTGAGGAAGCGGATAATGCTGATGCGCGTCAGGTCCGGCCGCTCCGGGCGGTGGCGCGGATCCCAGAAGCCGGGCACCGCCATGGTGTCGGGCGGCGGCGTCACCTGTTGCGCCTGCGGCAGGCTCGGCGGCGGATTGGCCGGCTGCGCGTGAGGCGCCGGCGCCGGCGAGCGCGGCGGCGAGCAGAAAAGACCTTGCCAGATTTTGCCAGTTCATCCGGGCCACAAAAACGGGGAATCGCGCGCGACCATAGCACCACGATTGCGGCGGGGGAGCCACAATTGCGGCTTTGGGAAATTTCGGGTCAGGCGGTCAGATGCTTTTCGATATCGTGCACCGGGTGCTTGACCAGATCCTTGTGGATCTCGGTGCGTATGGCGGCGCGCAACGCGTGCGAATACGCCGGGCGGATCATTCCGAGCGCGCGCGGCGACGCCACCATGATCAGCGACTTGACCTTGCCGGCGGCCACCTCGGCGTCGAGCCGCTGCGCGACATGGGTGAGGAAGGCCTGCTCGGCCTGATTATGCCAGTCGGTCTGGGTGACCGCGCTGCTGCCCTGGCCGGCAGAGCTGTGCGTACGTCCGGGCTTATCGCTGCCAAGCAGATGCGTCGGCAGGTCCTTCTGCTCATAGACCTCGCGGGTCTTGAGATTGGGAAACTTAGCGTCGCCGGTATTCTCCAATACCAAGGCTTTGGCGCCGTCGCAGACGACAACCCACTCGCCACCATGAACCAATGAATCCGGCATGACCTGCCTCCTTGAATGATGTCACCCTAGCGCGGATCGCGGCGCGGCTTTTGCTCTGGATCAAACGCCAAGGATCAAGCGCCAAGGATCAAACGCCAAGGATCAAACGCCAAGGATCAAACGCGCAAGGAGGCCCAATCAGTTGCTGCCGTCAAGCAGCCGGCGGGCGATGACCTGGGCCTGGATCTCGGCGGCGCCCTCGAAAATGTTGAGGATGCGGGCGTCGCAGAGGATGCGCGACACCGGGAATTCCAGCGCAAAACCGTTGCCGCCATGGACCTGCACGGCGTTGTCGGCGGCCGCCCAGGCGACGCGCGCGGCCAACAGCTTGGCCATGCCAGCCTCGAGGTCGCAGCGGCGGCCGGAATCCTTCTCGCGCGCGGCGTAATACGTGAGCTGGCGGGCAATCATGATCTCCACCGCCATCATCACGATCTTGTCGGCAACGCGCGGGAAGCCGAGGATCGGCCCGCCGAACTGCACCCGGCTCTGCGCGTAGGAAAGCGCCTGCTCCATCGCGGCTTGCGCGACGCCGATGGCGCGCGCCGCGGTCTGGATGCGCGCCGATTCGAAAGTCTGCATCAGCTGCTTGAAGCCGAGGCCCTCGACGCCGCCGAGCAGGTTCTCCGCCTTCACCTCGAAGCCGTCGAAGGCAATCTCGTATTCCTTCATGCCACGATAGCCGAGCACCTCGATCTCGGTGCCGGTCATGCCCTTGGCCGGGAACGGATTGGCGTCGTCGCCGCGCGGCTTCTCCGCGAGCAGCATGGAGAGGCCGCGGTGGCCTTTTTCGTTCGGGTTGGTGCGCACCAGAAGCGTCATCAGGTCGGCGCGTACCGGATGCGTGATCCAGGTCTTGTTGCCGTAGACCTTGTAGACGTCGCCCTCGCGCACGGCGCGGGTCTTGAGCGAGGCGAGATCGGAGCCGGTATTCGGCTCGGTGAACACCGCCGTCGGCAGCACCTCGCCGGAAGCGATCTTCGGCAGCCATTGCGCCTTCTGCTCCGGCGTGCCGCCGCCGAGAATGAGCTCGGCGGCGATCTCCGAGCGTGTGCCGAGGGAGCCTACGCCGATATAGCCGCGCGACAATTCCTCGGAGACGACGCACATCGACTCCTTGCCGAGCGCCATGCCGCCGAATTCTTCCGGAATGGTAAGGCCGAACACGCCAAGCTCGGACATCTGCGCAATGACCTGCATCGGGATGTAGCTGTTGGTGCGGTGCCAGTTCTGCGCATGGCCGATCACTTCGCTGTCGGCGAACTTGCGCATCTCCTCGCGGATCGACTCCAGCGTGTCGTCGAGGCCGGCGGCGCCGACGGTGGCGCCGTGATGCATCTTCATCAGCTCGATGACGCGGGCGCGGCGCTCGGCGGTATTGCCGGTCGCGATCAGGGTTTCGATGCTGGCGTTGAAGCGCGCCGCGACCTGCTGAGGCGTCAGCCCGAAGTCGGCCGGCCGCACCAACTCGCCCTGGCTCATGGGAATGCCGCCGGCGATCTGCGCCAGGCATTCGCCGAGGCCGATGCGTACCAGATGCTCCTCGAGTTCGCCGAGCGCGCCCTTGCGCGTCATGCTCTCGGCATAAGAACCGAGCTGGCGCACCGCCTCGACGTAGGTGGCGAGCCAGGCCAGGCCGTGGGTCGCGCGCTGCTCGCGGTCGAAGATGCCGGACACCACCCTGCCTTCGACCACGACCTTGTCGCGCACCTTGCGCACGGCGTCGTTGAGCAAGGCGTCGAGAGCGACGGTGGCCGCCTGGGCGAGATCGGCGAGTTCGGGTTGGGCAGTGGTGGCGGAGGCGGCGATCGGCATTGGCATCCTTGGAAAGCAGCGAAAGGCCGGCTGCCGGTGAGATTACTTGTGCAGCGCACAAAAGCAATGATGCCGGGAAACCGGGCCTTTCGCCGCCAAAAGCGACGGCCAGTGGGCAGATACCAGTTAAATTCCAACAATATTAACCATTTCAGGCTTTCCTGAACCGGCTACCGCGGCAGCTCAGGGCCTTTTCCCCTGGTGTCGAAAACGAGACTCGATCCGGCTTCCATGCAGCTTGGCCGCCTCTCCCTCCCCTTCAAATGGCTGACCCGTATGGTCGGGTCACTGTCGGTGCGTACACGCATCATCGTGCTGGCGCTGATCCCGATGGCCGGCTTCATCGCCAACGGCGTCGCCTACATCTCGGGCGAACGCGATGTCGGCGCGGCGTTCCGCACCGTCAACGATTCGAACCTGCTCGCCGACTCAAGCCGCGATTTCAAGACCAACCTCACCAACATGCGCATGAGCGCCAAGGATTTCGCCGCTGCGCCGTCGCAGAAACAGATCGGCGCGTTCGAGAGCGCGCTGAGCTATGCGCTGACCGACCTGAGCACGATCGAGGTTTCGATCGACGCCAGTCAGTCGCAGAGCGTAGAGCGATTGCGCAACGAGGTGCTCGGCCTCAAGACCAATTTCGACGAGCTGGTGAAGAAGCAGCAGACGCTGGGCTACACCGAGGCCGATGGCTTGCGCGGCCAGCTCAGAAAAACCGGCAATACGGTCGAGACCATCATCAACGAGAACATGAGCTGGCTCGCCGAGGGCGATTCCAACAAGCTCCTGATGTCGCTGATGCTGATGCGCCAGCACGAGGCCGAGTACCGTTCCGACCCGTCGGAGCTGATGCGGCAGTTGTTCAAGAAGGCCTTCCATCAGTTCAACGCCACCTTCGACAATATCGACGGCACGCCGGAGATGAAGGACAAGCTCACGCAAGAAGTGAAGCTCTATGCCGACACCTTCGCCAAGTGGGGCGAGGCTTCCGACGCCGCCTACCCGCTGCGCGCCATCATCGATCGCGACAGCGAAGACATCCTGCCCAAGGCCGACAAGATCATCGAAGCGGCGCGGCAATCCGCCGACCTCGCCTCGGGCCAGTTGCTGACCTCGCAGCAGCAGACGCGCAACGCCATCATCGCGGTCGGCGTCGCCATGGCGCTGCTCGGCGTCGGCTTTTCCTGGCTGATCGGGTTGAGCATCAGCCGCCCGCTCAACGGCCTCGCCGAGGTCATGCAACGCCTTGCCGCCGGCGACACCGCCGCGCGCATCCCGGCAACCAAGGCGCGCGACGAGATCGGCGACATGGCGCGCAGCGTCATCGTGTTCCGCGATACCATGATCGAGCGCGAGAGGCTCGCCGCGACGCAGACCGAGACGAGCCGCGCCCGCGAGAAGCGCAGCGACGCGATCGCGATGACGATCGCGCATTTCAACCAGTCGGTCGGCGCGACGCTCGCTAAATTGCGCGCCGCCTCGCTCAAGCTGGAGATGAGCTCGGGCGACCTCAACAAGTCGGCCGACGCGATGTCGAGCGAAGCCGAGGCCGCCGAGCGGCGGGTGACGGCGGCCTCCGACAACGTCACCAGCGCCGCAGGCTCGGTCGAGGAGCTCGCGGCTTCCATAGGCGAGATCGCCTCGCAGGCCGGAAAATCGACCGACGTTGCGGGCCGCGCGGTCTCCGAAGCGCAGCGCACCGTCGCCACCATGACCGCGCTCGGCGGCGCGGCGACCCGCATCGGCGAGGTCGTCGGCCTGATCCAGGCAATCGCCGGGCAGACCAATCTCCTGGCGCTCAACGCAACAATTGAGGCGGCGCGCGCCGGCGAATCCGGCAAGGGCTTCGCGGTGGTCGCTTCCGAGGTGAAATCGCTCGCCGGGCAAACCGCCAAGGCGACCGAGGAAATCGCCGAGCAGATCGGCGCCATCCAGTCGGCCGCCGCCGACGCCGCGCAGGCGATCGAGCAGGTCAACGACATCATCCGCGACATGGCGGCGATCGCGACCACGGTCGCGGCGACCGTCGATCAGCAGAACGCCGCGGTGTCCTCGATCGCCGAGGGCGTCAACCGCGCCTCGGGCGAAGCGCGCGGCGGCGCCGAGGCGATGAGCCGCGTCGCCGGCGTCACCGCGGACGCCCGCTCGACCGCGGCCGACGTCAAGAACCTCGCCGACGCCGTCGCCATGGAAGCGGAGAGCCTGGAAACGGAAGTCCGCCAGTTCCTCACCAACGTGCAGGCGCGCCTGATCGGCGGGCGCCGCCGGGGAACTTCCGCCGCTTGCAAAGATTTTCTCAATAGCCGATTGCAGAGGTGGCTGGCTTCGAGCGGGGCAAGGCGCTTTGCGCGTTCTCAAACTTTCATTCAGCGGATTGCGGTCGACGCTTTTCTGCAGTTTATTGCCGACGATGGCTGGGCGATCGCGAGCCACATCGCGCTTGTCGACATTGATGGCGATGTTTCCATTCCTCATCGTGGTCACGGCGGTCGCCGGGTTTTTCTTCGGTTCACGGGCGCTGGCCGACGAGGCGGCGAAGCTTTTGCTGCAAGCGTGGCCAGAAAAAGTGGCACGCCCATCGCCAGCGATATCAGCTGGGTGCTGCATCGGAGCGCGCGGTAACGTTCTCACTTTCGGCGCGTTATTCGCTCGTCTATTTCGCGTCGAGCGGCGTCGAAAGCCTGCGTATCGGATTGAACCGCGCCTACGGCCAAAGCGAGCCGCGGCAGTGGTGGCTGCTGCGCCTCGAATCGATCGGCTATGTTCTGGTCGGCGCCGTGGCAATTCTCGCCTTCGCCTTTCTGGTGGTGCTGGCGCCGCTGATCTGGGCGCGGCTGACCTACTACGTGCCGACCCTGGCGCCGCTCGGCGACACCGTCGCCTTGGCCCGCTACGCCATTGCTGCCGCGGTGTTGGTGTTCGCGCTGATGATCCTGCATCTCTGGCTGCCTGCAGGCCGGCGGAACGTTGTCGAGATTGCGCCCGGCATCGTGGCGACCTTGGTCCTCTGGCTGATCGCCGGCGCCGCCTTCGGCCGCTATCTCGCCGAATACGCCTTCGCCTATGTCTCGATGTATGCGGGGCTGGCCTCGGCAATGATCGCGCTGGTGTTTCTCTACGCCTGCGCTTCGATTTTCATCTATGGCGGCGAATTCAATGCCGCCGCCAAGAGACTGCGCAAGAAGCCGGGTTAGGCGGCCCGCCTTTCGTAAATAGAAAGGCCGCCTCGCGGCGGCCTCTCCGAATTCCGATCGAGTACGATGTCAGGCCGCCGCGCGTACGGCCGAGGCGTTCTTCCGTTTCCTGCGGCGCGCCAACAGACCGATCGCGCCGAGGCCGGTTGCGAAGAGCGGGAGCGCTGCGGGGAGTGGAGTTGCGGCTGTGTTGACGGTCAAGTTGTCCCAAGTGGCAAAACCAGCTGGGGAATTGTTGAAGGCGTCGGACACGACAAAAAGCAAAGTCGCTGCACCAAGGTAATTGGAACCGGTATCAGACGCGATCAGTGTGTTGTCGTAAAAGAGCTTCACCGTGTCCCCGACCCGCTGCAGCTTAAGCTGAGCTGAAAACTGACCAAGCAGAAAAGCGTCGCCAAAGACAGTAGGTGGGCCACTTGGATAGTTTAGGCTGCCGCCCCACTCGGGCGGGACCGGCTGGTTGGCGTCGTTGATTATCAAGAACTGATTGGTCTCGTTTCCGCCAGCGAAACCAACCTCGAAACCGATGTTGAACTGTGGCGAACCGCCCCTGTTACCACTTTGCGTTACCTGGGCGGTGAAGTCGCCATTGACCGTAAAGTTGGACTGAAGAACGCCATTTCCGGCAACGCCTGGATCGTTGATGGTGCAAGTTGTCCCGCACGGGGAAGCCGTCATCCCGCCCGCTGAAGAGAACGTGAAGTTCGCGCCTATATCGATTGGTGATGCGTGGGCGCAGCCGACAAATACGGCACAAAACACTGATGCGGCGGCCATCAATTTGATTGCGCTGAAACGTTCCGAGCGCATGACCTACCCCCTTGTCAGATTGCCGAAAGGCTCTCTGTCCCGCGCCACAATGAGATCGTAGGGCGTTCAAAATCCGAGCGCGTCATCAGAAATGATGACGACACCCCGGCATGCGCGTGACATTCACAAATCACACGTTCATTGGTGGTTTTGCGGCCGGAACACGCTATAATTTGAGAAGGCAGCATGTGCTTTTTGCGCGGCCGGCGGGCGAGCCATGGCTGGAGCCGACGAAATTCTTGCAACCGTCGAGGCGATTTACGCCGCCGGCCTCGACACAGACCTGTGGCCACAAGCGCTCGCAGCGGTGACGCGCACCGTGGGCGGAATTGCAGCAACGCTCGAAATTTACAACAGATCAACACTAGGCCTCGACGAGTTCCATATCTTCGGAATGCCGCCGGCGCACGAGAACGCTTATCTCGCGGATTTTATGAAGATCAACCCACGCTATCCGGCCGTCCTGAAGTTAAAGCCCGGCAGTTTGATCTGGGACGACATGGTGCTGGACGAGGACGCGATGAACCGCGACGCCTTTTACTCGGACTTTCTGGCCCCGGCGGGCCTGCGTTACTTTATCGGCGGGAAATCTGCCAAGCAACGACCAATTGCTGTCCTTTGTCACGATTCAGCGCACGGCGAAGCAAGGGCACGTCGATCAACCTGCCATCGCGCGCGCGCGGCTTTTGCTGCCACACCTACAAAAGGCTGTGGACGTGGCGCGGCGCCTTAAGGGTTCGACCGATGTGCGCCTATCGCTCGAGGGCGCGCTCGGCTGGCTCAGCGATGGCGTCGCTCTGGTGCGGGCGGACGGCACGATCGTTTACACCAATGAATTCATGCAGGAGATCGCTCGTCGCAGCGACGGCATCCGGATCAAGAAGAATGCACTCGACTTTGCCGCGCAGACGGCGCGCGCCAGCCTCGATGCCGCGATCGGCGATATTTGCCGCACCAAAGGCGGCGAAGTCTCATCGGTAGCGCCGGCCAACTTTGCCGCTCCCAGATCGTCCGGGGCTTCATCCTATCTTGTGTCGGTGCGTGCGTTGCCCGACACCCATGCCCGCAGCCGTCCCCATGCCGGGGCCGTCGCCATGGTGTTCGTGCATGACCCGCGCGGTCAGGCCGCCGCCGCGATCAAGACGCTGCGCGACGTGTTCGGCTTCACCGATGCGGAAGCTCTGCTGGCCCAAGCTCTGCTCGCGGGCACGCCGCTGGGCGACTACGCGCAGGCTCGCGCGGTGTCGCTGAACACGATCTACACGCATCTGCGGCGGATCAAGGAGAAGACCGGCTGCGGGCGGATGACCCAGTTGATCCGAAAGCTCAACGAGCTGCAGCTATCGCTGCGCGAACACTAGCCGCATCAAGTGATTGCCGGCCTGAATGTGCAATTCGCCTCAGCCGGCGCTCGCCTCGAGCGTATCCTCGAAATTTCTCAGTCCCGTGGCCGGCGCATTGACCAGCACCGCCATGTTGCCGGGCGGGTGCTGGTTCTTCCACATCATGGTGTGCGCCTTCGGGATTTCTTCCCAGGGGAAGGTCTTGGACAGGCACGGGTCGATGCGGCGCTCGATGACGAAGCGATTGGCGGATGAGGCCTGCTTAAGGTGCGCGAAATGCGAGCCCTGGATGCGCTTCTGCCGCATCCAGACGTAGCGCGCATCGAAGGTGATGTTGAAGCCGGTGGTGCCGGCGCAGAACACCACCATGCCGCCGCGCTTCACGATCATCGACGACACCGGGAAGGTCGCCTCGCCCGGATGCTCGAACACGATGTCGACGTCGCGTTTGCCGGTGATGTCCCAGATCGCCTTGCCGAAGCGGCGCGCTTCCTTGACCCAGTCGTTGTATTCGGCGGAGTTCACCTGCGGCAACTGGCCCCAGCACTTGAACTCCTTGCGGTTGATGGCGCCCTTGGCGCCGAGATTGAAGACATATTCCATCTTCGAATTCGTCGGAGACGACGGCGATGGCATTGGCGCCGGAAGCGGCGACGAGTTGCACGCCGAACACGCCGAGGCCGCCTGAGGCGCCCCACACCAGCACGTTGTCGCCGGGCTTCAGGGTGTGCGGCGGATGGCCGAACAGCATGCGGTAGGCGGTGGCGAGCGTCAGCGTGTAGCAGGCCGACTCTTCCCAGGAGAGATGCGCAGGCTTCAACATCAGTTGCCGCGACTGCACGCGGCAGAATTGCGCGAACGAACCGTCCGGCGTCTCGTAACCCCAAATGCGCTGCGACGGCGACAGCAGCGGATCGCCGCCGTTGCAGTCTTCGTCGTCGCCGTCGTCCTGATTGCAGTGGACGATGACCTCGTCGCCGACCTTCCAGCGCTTCACTTTGTTGCCGACCGCCCAGACGATGCCGGACGCATCGGAACCGGCGATGTGATAGGGCTGCTTGTGCACGTTGAACGGCGTGATCGGCTGGCCGAGCCCCGCCCAGATGCCGTTGTAGTTGACGCCACCCGCCATCACGAGCAGCAGCACCTCGTCCTCGCCGATCGGCCAGGTCGGCACCACTTCGAGCTGAAACGATTTCTCCGGCGGCCCGTGGCGCTCCTGGCGGATCACCCAGGCGTGCATTTTCTCCGGGACATGACCGAGCGGCGGGATCTCGCCGATGGCGTAGAGATCCTTCGGCTTGGCCTTCATCTGTGCGACGGCCGGCATTGCGCTCTCCCCGGGGACAACACGTGTCGGCAGTGTGACGCAATTCATGTTGCGGTGCAATAATAACCGTTTAACGGCGACAAAGTTCACACAAGACGCGGCCATTTAAGGGTTCCTCAAGGCGCGCCCCCGCTAGCTTGCCGGCATGGCCGTTTACGATTTCGCCTCGCACCGCAACGCCGCCCCGCTGGCCAAGCCGGTCGAGCTTGCCTGCTTTGCGCTCATCGTCGCGCACGCGGTCTATCTCGTCGCCTCCTACTGGACTGGAAGCTGGCTGATCGCGCGAGACGGCGGCGGCGTGCCGTCGGATTTCGTCAATGTCTGGGCGGCCGGCAGGCTGGTGTGGCTCGGCTTTCCCGCGTCCGCCTACGACTGGCCGCTGCACAAGTCGATCGAGGCCATCGCGGTCGGCCATCCCTTCGACGGCTATTTCGGCTGGCACTATCCGCCGACGTTCTTATTCGCCGCGGCGATGCTCTCGTTGCTGCCTTACGCCGCCGCGTATGTCCTGTGGGCCTTCGGCACCTTTCCGCTCTATCTTGCCGCGATCCGCGCCATCATCGGCGACCGCACCGGCTACCTGCTGGCCGCGGCTTTTCCCGGCGTGCTGTCGAATTTCATCGTTGGGCAGAATGGCTTCCTCACCGCGGCGCTGATCGGCGGCGCGCTGTTGTTCCTGGTCGAGCGGCCGATCGTTGCCGGCGTGCTGATCGGGCTGCTCACCTACAAACCGCATCTCGGCCTGTTGCTGCCGGTCGCGCTTGCCGCCGGCGGACACTGGCGCACATTTGCCGTCGCCACCGTCACCGCGGCGGCGATGGCGCTCGCCTCTTGGGCCGCCTTCGGCACCGTGACCTGGATCGCTTTCTTCGCCAATATCGGCCACACCTCGGAGGCTTTTCTCTCCGACGGCTGGGCCGATTTCGCCAAGCTGCAGACCGTGTTCGGGTTGACGCGCATGCTCGGTGGGCCGGAGCCGCTCGCCTGGGTGCTGCAAGGTCTTGTCACATTGGCCGCGGCTGCCGCGGTCGTGGTTGCTATGGCGCAGGCCCGGCGAATTCGACCTCAAGGCGGCGGCGCTCGGCTGCGCCGCGCTGCTGGCGACGCCCTATCTCTATCTCTACGACCTCGTGGTGCTGGCGGTGCCGCTCGCATTTTTGTTTCGGCTCGGCCGCGCCCGCGGATTTCTCCGGCATGAGCCGGCCGGCATCGGCCTAAGTTGCCTGCTGGTGCTGATTTTTCCCTTTGTGAAGGCGCCGACCGGCTTTATCGCCGTTCTGATTGTGACAGCGCTCATATTGCGCCGCGCGTTGACAGCGCAGTTAAGGACCGCTAGCGCCAGCGCGTGAGCATACAAGCTCCAGCGATCGAGATGACAGGGCCAGCAAAGCGGCGGCTGGCCTTGACCGGTTTTACTCTGGCGCTCGCCTTTGTCATCGTGCTCGCCGGGGCCTGGTTCAGCGGCAACTGGCTGTTCGACGGCTACGGCCGGCCGATCGCCAACGATTTCGTCGACGTCTGGGCCGCGGGCCAACTCACGCTCGATGGCAATCCCGAGGGCGCCTACGACTGGCCCCTGCACAAGGCGGCCGAAGTCGACGCGGTCGGCCACGACTTCGAGAACTATTACGGTTGGCACTATCCGCCGACCTACTTATTCGTCGCGGCGGCGGTGGCGCTGGTGCCCTACTCGGCCGCGGCGCTCATCTTTCTCGCTATCACGCTGGCCGCCTACGCCGCGGCGATCTGGCGCATCCTCGGCACGCCGCGTCGGCATCATCGTCGCGCTCGGCTCGCCGGCGGCGCTGTGGAACGCCACGGCGGGGCAAAACGGCTATCTCAGCGCGGCGCTGATCGGCGGCACGCTCTGCTTCATGCCGCGCCGGCCGTTGCTCGCCGGCATCTGTCTCGGGCTGCTCAGCTACAAGCCTCACCTTGGCCTGCTGTTTCCCATCGCGCTGATTTTCGGCGGATGCTGGCGCGCCTTCTTCACCGCCGCTTTCGTCACCGTGGCCACGGCCGCGTTGTCCTTCGCCGTGTTCGGCGCCGAATGCTGGCGAGCCTTTATCCATTGGATTCCGACCACGAGCCGCGTGGTGTTCGGCGAGGGCGCGGCCGATTTCAGCCGGCTGCAAAGTCTGTTCGGACTGGTACGGGCAAATGGCGGCGGCGAGCAATTCGCCTGGGGCGTGCAGATCGCCGGCGCGGCCGCGCTGGCCGTCGCGATCGCCTGGCTATGGCATAGCCGCGCCGCATATGAACTGAAGGCGGCGGCCTTGTCCTGCGCGGCGCTGCTGGCGACGCCCTATATTTACATTTACGACCTGGTGGCGCTGACCGTGCCGGTCGCCTTCCTGCTCAAGCTCGCGCTCAATCGCGGCTTTCTCGATGGCGAAGTCATCGGGCTGGTCGGCGCCGTAGTGCTGCTGCTGATCTTCCCCTACGCCAAGACGCAGGTCGGCCTCGCCGCCGCCGTCATCGTCGCGGCGCTCATCATCCAGCGCGTCATCGTGTCGATGCGCTCGGCGCCGAGTATCGCGCCGGCCTGAGGCTGCTCACGCCGGCCGCAGCGTCGCCGCGGCCACGATTTCCCGGTAGGCGAGCGGCAACAGCCGCGCCAGACGCTCGGCCCATTCGCGCTGGCCACCGACGGTCTCGATCAGGTCTTGCCTGATCTCGATCGCGACGTGATGGAGCCCACGTTTCTCGCCGTGCACCGGGATGGTGTAGTCGGTCAAATCGGTGAGGCTGTAGGGCTCGTTGTCGCCGACGACGAGGCCGGGCTCCTGCGCCAATAGTTTCATCAGCACATGCGCCAGACGCGGATCGCGATTGTACATGATGCCGCAGTGCCAGTGCCGCGACGCGCCCTTGAACACCGGCGTGAACGAATGCAGCGAGGCGAGCACGGTGGCGCGCCCGGCATTGTGCCTACGCTCGAGCGCGGCGCCGATGGCGTCGTGATAGGGGTGGAAGATTTCGCGCTCGCGATCGGCCTTTTCCGCCTGGTTCAAGCCGACATTGCCCGGAATCGGCGTCAGCTCGCTGACTTGCGGAATCGAAGTTTCCGATCCCGGCATGCGGTTGCAGTCGATGACGAGGCGCGAATAGGTTTGTTTGACGAGTGTCGCCTCGAGCGCGTCGGCGACGAGCTCCGCCACCGCGGCGATGCCGATGTCCCAGCCGATATGGCGGGCGCGCTCGGCCTCCGGCACGCCGAGGCCGCGCAACACGCGCGGGATCAGCCGGCCGGCGTGGTCGGCAACGAAAAGGAGCGGCGAGGCGCCCTCCGCGTTGCGCACCGTAAATGGCGGTGGCTCGTCGGGAGCCAAAAGGCGATGCGGGTCCATCGGTATTTATGTAGTCGCAACAACGCGTCGCTGGCTAGACCCGACCAAGACCTGGATCAATTCTGGCGTGGAAAATGCATGTTGTTAATGCATGTTGTTATTGCGGGCTTTCGGCCTTTGACGGATGCCGCGATGAAGATTCGTGCCGGTTACCAGATTTCCTACGACTGCCCGCAGCCGACGCCGATGATCCTGCAGCTCAGCGTCCACCCGTCGCGGCTGCGCGATCTCGTCAGCCTCGACCGCATCAAATTCGATCCGCCGCTGCCGGCCAACACCTATACCGACAGCTTCGGCAATTACTGTCACGTCATTCGCGCCCCGGCCGGCCGCCTGACCATGGCGAGCCGACTTCGAGATCCGCGACCGCGGCAAGCCGGACCTGGTGGCGCCGAGCGCCAAACAGCACGAGCTCGAGGAGCTGCCGGTCGACGCGCTCATATTCCTGCTCGGCAGCCGCTACTGCGAGACCGACCGCCTCATGACCATCGCCTGGTCGCAGTTCGGCAAGCTGCCGAAGGGCTGGCCGCTGGTGCAGGCGATCTGCGATTTCGTGCACGGCCACCTCAAGTTCGGCTACGAGCACGCCAATGTCGCGCGCACGGCGTGGGACGCCTACAACGACAAGCGCGGCGTCTGCCGCGACTTCGCGCATCTCGCGGTGACCTTGTGCCGCTGCATGAACCTGCCGGCGCGCTACTGCACCGGCTATCTCGGCGACATCGGCGTGCCGCCGGAGGAGACGCCGATGGATTTCAGCGCCTGGTTCGAGGTCTATCTCGGCCGGCGCTGGTACACCTTCGACGCCCGCCACAACACGCCGCGCATCGGCCGCATCCTGATGGGCCGCGGCCGCGACGCGACCGATGTCTCGCTCGTCACCTCGTTCGGCCCCTGCACCATGTCCGGTTTCAAAGTGCACACCGACGAGGTCATTGGAGAGAAGCCGTCGAAGCGCTCGAAAGCCTGACGAAGGGTACGATTTTTTGACGATCAGTCGCAGACGCGAATACGACGCGTATGGTAGCGGCCGTATTGGTCGACAAACCGCTCCCGCTCCGTGCGGCAGTTGGTATAGACGGGTTGATAGCCCTCTTCGTAGCCTGGCCCGCCATTGTAGTAGCCGCGATTGGCCTGCGAGCCGATGATTGCGCCGACGGCAAGCCCGCCGATTACACCGGCTGCGACCGCACCACCATTGTTGCGCGCGTAAGCCGGCGGCGACGAAACCGTAGCCGCCAACGCCAAGGCAGACACGGCTGCAAGAGTCATGACCTTCAACATGTTTTATCCTTCAAAGTTGCAAATTAATCGATGATCTGAACGATACGCCGCGTGTGCGGATCGACCAGCACGGCGTGGTCGTTCACGTAAGCGTAACGGTAGCCCTGAACATGGTATTCGCCGGGAATCTCGTAATAGGTCACGCCGCTTTCCGGCAGCACGGCGCCGACGACGAAGCTGTCTTTGTAGTAGTAGGACGGCAGCCGCTCGCGCACGACGTAGTCGTGAAAGCGCGGGCGATCCTCGACGCCGAGAATGCCGCCGACAGTGCCGGCAACCGCGCCGACTGCGCCGCCGACCACCGCGCCGATCGGCCCGGCATCGCGGTTACCCTGCGCCGCGCCTTCTTGCGCGCCACGCACGGTGCCTTGCGCCTGCGCCGCCATTGGCATTGCCAAGGTGACGAGCAGCGTCGTTAAAACCAGATATCTGGTTTGCATGGGAGCTCCATCGGTTGGGTAATTCCAACCGCCTGGGGCTGGACGCAACACCAAGCTCCCGCGAGGCTCATTGGTTCCCTCTGCGGGAAACTTCTTTGTGTTGATGGCGCATCAAGGTAGGCCTTGGCACGCGCAGGCCTCGCCTTGGCAGCGTCCGAGTTGAGGGCGGTCTGTTCTAAGAGGTAACGGAAACCTCGACGCTCATCCCCTGAAAGGCGTTGCTCGCGCCGGTAAAACTGCCGGCAACGGGCATGACCTGGCGGATATCGCGCCCGGCGGCGACGGGGATAAGGTTGAGGCCGCCGACACTGCGGTTGGTCGGATCGAAGGTAATCCAGCCCGCGCCCGGCACATAGACTTCCGCCCAGGCATGGGTCGTGCCTGCGCCCGCCAACCCCAGGCTGCCCTGATTTGGATTGTAGAGATAACCGGAGACGATGCGCGCGCCGAAGCCGAGACTGCGTGCCGCTTCGACGAATAAAACCGCAAAATCGCGGCACGACCCCCAGCCGCGGTCGAGCGTTTGCGTCGGCGATTGGGTGCCCTCGACCTCGCGGCTCTGGTAGCTGACCCGCCCCGCGACGCCGACGCTGAGGTCCTTGAGCAGAGACAGTGTGTCGGTCGGATTGCTGCGAATAAAGCCGCGCGCCCAATTGCGTAGTTGCCCTGCTGGATCCCGGTATTGCTGGATTGTCAGCGCGCCGAGGTCGGTCCACTCATCGTCGGAATATCGAAACGGATAATGGATCGCCGAAGCGGCGATGGCGAACACCGGCCACGCTGTAGCGTTGAGAAGGACATCCGCCACGCTATCGATCACAAGCATATCGGCCATGGCCGCAAATGTGGCCATGCCGACAGTGTTGCCGAGAACGTCATGCGCCCAGGTCACCTCGGCAGACGGCGCCATCGCCAAAGTGTGCGACATCAGGCGAAGGTCCCGGCTCTCGCGCGGGCGCAGCATCAGCCGGTGCGGTCCGAGGCTCACCGGCTGACCAAAGCGATAAGAGGTCTTATGCTGGATTCTTGAGCGTAGTCACCGGTCGCTCCTTGCCCACGGATAGTACGGCCGGTGCCGATGATAGTCAGGCAATCCCGCTTTCCGATAGCGTAAGTTCGCTTTCAGGAGCTATCCGCTCGTGCTTTTCGGCGTCGCATTTGATGCGATAACGCGGGTCGTCCGGATCGTTGTCCAGCGCGGGAACGAGATGGCGAATTTCGTAAGGCCCCAGCGCCGCTACACGGAGCGCGTTCGGCAGGAGATCGACGACTTGTCCGACGTTGAACCTGTGGTCCACAGATTATCCTTTGGCGATGGAGGATTCGGAAACGCAGTTGGCCGGCTTTTCGTCGTCCTTGTGGCTATGCAGAAAGCGGGCAATTTGTCCTCTCAACGCCGCCGTTTTTAGCACGTCGCCCAACGAGCCTGCGGTATCGAACAGTTCACGCTGGAGCTTCTCGGGAATCTTGTTCCACTGCATGATCACGGCCGCGCCGAGGCAGCGGAGAATATGCTCCTCGATTTCGGCGATCGTCTTGGCGTCGGCACTCTTCTTTTCGGTGACTTCTTGTTCCGATTGTTCCGACGCGATGTCGTGCGAACGGATGATCTTGTCGAAATTGTCGGCTAGCCAGTCCTCGTTTTGCGCAAGCAGACTGAAACTGTCTTTCGATCTCTGATGTTCGCGGATTTCGCTTGGAACGACCGTATTTTTGAGCAATTCGGTGCATTGCGCCGCCTTTGCCCGAAATTCATCTGCTGTGAACATGGGAAGTCTCCTCCGAGACCCTTATCGGGTGGCCTGCTGCGCGATCGCGCTATTTGTTGTGCTTGTTAGATATCGCAGACCGTATATGGGGACGATCCGCTCGAATTACGAAGGCTATTGCGCGCCGCATTGCGGCCAGGATCGATGCGCCGATCTATTTTTCGAATAAACGATCGTCTGCACCTGTGTTTATCGGCGTTCATCGCCATATAAGGTTGTTGTTTGAATGATTCACATTCAGATGATGTTTTAAAAGATAGTTTGGAGATAACGCTCATGAACAATCCGTAACCCCGAATACCGCGGCGTCGGCGAGCACCGGCAATACCGCTGAGACCAAGCAGATCCTTCTCAAGGACATCGGCGCCAAGTGGGGCAAGTTCTCCGAGCAGGAGCTCGGCGCACTCAGGAACAAGGACGATCTCGTCACCCAGGTCGTCGCCAAGTACAGCATCGACAAGGCGCAGGCGCAGAGAGACGTCGACGCCGTGATGAAGGGCCGCCAGATCTGATCTGGACAGCGCATTGCGAGGCCGCCGCGTTGGCGGCCTCGTCATCCAGGGACATATTCCACGAGATGAATGATATTCTGGATAACACGTCTCAGCGCACGAAGGGCCAACGTTGATCGTCCGGCGGGCTTCTCATGCTCCGATATGGTCGGTATGGGCCACACTTGTAGGCACCGCGTCGGAGGAAATCTTCGAGGCAGCATCCGAGCAAGAAGCGTCGAATTGGATCGGGAGCGGCGGCCAAGCCTGGCTTGAAGAGCGCGGGCGAAAACGCAAAGGCTGACTCTCTACGGGATGCTCAAACAGAGCGTCAGTGTAAGAGGACGAGCCTCGTGTGCGCTATCCGCCGCCATTGCATGCCTTAAACGTGATCGCAATATCCTCGACTTCTGACGAATAAAGGCGCAAGGTTCCATTCATTCGACGCTCGACGTGAGCGCCCGGCGTTCGCGCCAACTTAACGAAAATTCGCGCTGCCTTGCCTACGCTCGAAAGCGGGGCGAAAGGTTCACATGTTAACTTCGACGCTGTCGAAGGAGACGCCATTGTCAGTATCCAAGACGGAATCACGCTCGCGAATGCCGTCGTCGATACCGTCCGCGATCCGCTCGTGGTGCTCGATCATGATCTCCGCGTCATCGCCGCAAGCCGATCCTTCTACAAGACCTTTCGACTTGTGCGTGAGGATGTCCGCGGCCACCTGCTTTATGAGATCGACGGCAGCCAATGGGACATCCCGGAGCTTCGCGAACTTTTAGAGAGCGATCTCAAACGGTCAGGCCACCATCGAGGGATACGAGGTCGACCGCGAGTTTCCCGCGATCGGACGCCGCGTCATGCTGCTGAACGCGCGCAAGGTTTTTTATGAGAAGGGCGCCCACACCACCGTCCTGCTGGCGTTCGAGGATATCACCGGCCGCCGTGCCATAGAGCGCCAGGTGCAGGAGTTGCTGCGGGAAAAGGACATGCTGTTGGAAGAGATGCAGCATCGCGTCGCCAACAGCCTGCAAATCATCGCCAGCATCCTCTTGATCAAGGCGCGAACCGTTCAGTCGGAAGAGACACGGCTGCAATTGGAGGACGCGCATCAGCGGGTTTTGTCTGTCGCCGCCGTTCAGCAGCATTTGCATGTCGTTGCTGGAGGCAAGCCGATCGAGATTGGCAATTACCTCACCAAACTGTGCGAAACATTGGCGCAGTCGATGATCGGCGACAGCCGGCCGATCACGCTCAAGGTCGAGGCCGATGCCGGCGTCGCGATATCGCGCGACGCCGTCAGCATCGGCCTGATCGTCACCGAATTGGTGATGAATGCTTTGAAACACGCATTCCCCGGCGAGAGACCGGATGCGGCGATCGTCGTTTCTTATAGAGTTGCGGGAACCGACTGGAAGCTGACGGTTTCCGATAACGGCATTGGCAAGCCCGACGTGATCGCCAGCGACGACTAAGCCCGGGCTCGGCACCAGTCTTATCAAAGCGCTGACGCGGCAGCTCGATGCTGTCGTGGACATCGCCAGCAACTCCCGCGGCACGGCCGTATCCGTCACTCACGCGACATTCAAATCTAAATCGTCCGACATGGACGCAATGCCGGTCCGACCGTGGCGGCATGGAAAGAACCCAATGCTCACGCGAACGCACCACAAAACCGTAACATTCCGTCAGCCCTTTCTCGCTTGCAGGGGTCGGGCGGACTTTGCCGGCCGGCAGCTATGAAGTCGTGACCGATGAAGAGCTGATCGAGGGATTGTCGTTTCCCGTCTATCGCCGCGTCGCAACGACGATGCTGGTGCCGGCGCAGTCTTTCCAGGGGTCGCTCGAGATGCTGGCCATCGATCCGCTCGATCTCGCGGCGGCGAAAGAGCGCGACGCGGCGGCGCCTCAACAGAGCCGGCGCGTCTCCGGCCAAGGCGCAGTGATGTGGCTTCCCGTGGCTATCTCAAGAAGAGAGGGCCAGCGAACATGGCGATCAATTTTCCCAACAGCAGCCGCAGCTACGACGCCACGCGGCGCGCGGTTCGCTTCTGGGGATATGACCGCTCCATGGAAAGTTCGTTCTTTGTGACGGCGGATGCTCTCAAGCAAATTCAGCCGAACCTGCGGTCCGACGCGGTCGATCTGCTGCGGGCCTTCGATATCAATCGCGAGCGCATCTACGCGATCGCCGCCAAGGTTTACGCCCGCGGCCGCAGAGGCTCCTACGAACTCAATGCCGCCGACGTTTGATCGCAGCGTTGCACCCAGGCCTTACAGCGAATGTCTCGCGACACGTGCGGCCATATGCCGGTGACGAAATCACCGCGATGCCGAGTCTCAAACACCGATAAAGGAACACACATGAGCAAAGAACCAATGAGCGAAGAGCCCAAGAAACAAGAGCGGAAGCACCCGGAAGCAAAGGGCCACGACGTAAAGCTGCAGGAAGGCAAGAAGCCGGAAAATCTGCGAGCGAACATGATGCCGACTGACGGCTTTGTGCTGTCGGTCGATGGCAAATTGAAAACGCGATACGAGAGCGCCGAAGATGCCGCCGCGGCAGGCACGAAGCTGAAGCAAAGCTATCCCGTGATTCAGGTTGCGGTGTACGACGCGATGGCGCGGAAATACACGCCGGTTGAAGCGCAAGAGAATTAGGACTGGGCAGCGCGAGCCTGACGGCGTCCACAGGGCGCCGGGCCCGCTATCGACGGCCTGCCTGGACTGCGCTTCTATGCCTTCCGGCCGCGGCCAGGATCGATGGGCAACATTGCCGCGCGTCGTTCATGGGAGGGCGTCATGATGGCTACCAACAGTCTCGTCGTCATACTGATCATCGGCCTGGTCGCTGGGTGGCTGGCGGGCCAGATCATGAAGGGCGGCGGATTCGGCCTGCTCGGCGACCTCGTCGTCG
Source organism: uncultured Alphaproteobacteria bacterium (assembly GCA_963822035.1). Classification (GTDB taxonomy): domain Bacteria; phylum Pseudomonadota; class Alphaproteobacteria; order Rhizobiales; family Xanthobacteraceae; genus Pseudolabrys. Next base: position 48,189 of record CAWGGC010000006.1, read on the forward strand.
GCATCATCGGTGCCTTTGTCGGTGGCTGGTTGTGGGCCACGCTGGGCTTGCCAAGCATCGGACCGTGGTGGCTTACCGCAGTCGTCAGCGCCACCGTGGGCGCGTGCATTCTGCTGTTCGTCATCCGCCTGTTAAAACGAGCCTGACGCGCTCGCGCTGATCAGGCGCCCGCTTTTGGAGAGCGGCCGGGCGCCGTTTCCATGTTGCATTGCAACAATAGTCGGTCCACACTGCTATCATAGAGCGGTTGCGGATCACCGATGCTCGACCAGACCCGGCCCGGAAAGCCCAAGACGGCGCAGCGCGACAAGCCGTGGATTTTCCGCACCTATGCGGGCCATTCCAACGCGGCGGCCTCGAACGAGCTTTATCGCAAGAACCTCGCCAAGGGGCAGACCGGCCTCTCGGTCGCCTTCGATCTGCCGACGCAGACCGGCTACGACTCGATCACGTGCTGGCGCGCGGCGAGGTCGGCAAGGTCGGCGTGCCGGTCTGCCATCTCGGCGACATGCGCGCGCTGTTCGACCAGATCCCGCTCGGCACCATGAACACCTCGATGACCATCAACGCCACCGCGGCGTGGCTGATGGCGCTCTACATCGCGGTTGCCGACGAGCAGGGCGCGCCGCGCGCCAGCCTGCAAGGCACGATCCAGAACGACATCATCAAGGAGTATCTGTCGCGCGGCACCTACGTGTTCCCGCCGAAGCCGTCGCTGCGGCTGATCAAGGATGTCGCGATCTTCACCACATCGGAATTGCCGAAGTGGAATCCGATGAACATCTGCTCCTACCATTTGCAGGAGGCGGGAGCGACACCGGTGCAGGAGCTGGCTTTTGCGCTTGCGACCGCGGTCGCCGTGCTCGACACGGTGAAGAATTCCGGCGAGGTCTCTCAGGAGAAATTCGGCGAGGTGGTCGGCCGCATTTCCTTCTTCGTCAACGCCGGACTTCGCTTCATCACCGAAATGTGCAAGATGCGCGCCTTCACCGAATTGTGGGAGGAGATCACGCGCGTCCGCTACGGCGTGACCGACGCCAAGCAGCGGCTGTTCCGCTACGGCGTGCAGGTCAACTCGCTCGGACTGACCGAGCCGCAACCGGAGAACAACGTCCCGCGCATTCTGCTCGAGATGCTGGCGGTGACGCTGTCGAAGAACGCGCGCGCCCGCGCCGTGCAATTGCCGGCGTGGAACGAGGCGCTCGGGCTGCCGCGGCCGTGGGACCAGCAATGGTCGCTGCGCATGCAGCAGATTCTCGCCTACGAGACCGACCTGCTCGACTACGGCGACATTTTCGACGGCTCGGAAGAGATCACCCGCAAAGTCGACGCGCTCAAGCGCGAGGCGCTGGAGGAGCTCAAGCGCATCGACGAGATGGGCGGCGCGGTGGCCGCGGTCGAGAGCGGCTACATGAAGCAGCAGCTGGTCGAGTCCAACACGGCGCGGCTCGAAGCCATCGAGCGCGGCGAGCAGATCGTGGTCGGCGTCAACAAGTACCTGGAGACCGAGCCATCGCCGCTCACCGGCGGCGTCGAAGTCGATCATGGTGGTCTCAGAAGACGCCGAGCGCGAGCAGATCGAGAAGCTCAAGGCCTGGAAGGCCGCGCGCGACAAGCGCGCGGTTGCCGACGCGCTGGCCGAGCTTAAGCAGGCGGCGGCCAGCGGCAAGAATATCATGCCGCCGTCGATTGCCTGTGCCAAAGCCGGCGTCACCACCGGCGAATGGGGCTGGACGCTGCGCGAGGCCTTCGGCGAATACCGCGCGCCGACCGGCGTCGGGTCCGCCATGCGCAACGACGTTTCCGGCCTCGACGACATCCGCGGCGAGGTCGACCGCGTGTCGCGCAAGCTCGGCCGCCGCCTCACGTTCCTGGTCGGCAAGCCCGGCCTCGACGGCCACAGTAACGGCGCCGAGCAGATCGCGGTGCGCGCCCGCGATGCCGGCATGCAGGTGGTCTACGAGGGCATTCGCCTGACGCCGGAGGAGATCGTCGACGCCGCGCGCGAGAAGAAGGCGCATGTCATCGGGCTTTCCGTGCTGTCGGGCAGCCACATGCCGCTGGTCGAGGACGTGGTTGCCCGCATGAAGCTGGAAGGCCTCGACATTCCGGTGGTGGTCGGCGGCATCATCCCGCCGGAGGACGCCGCCGAGCTCGAAAAATCCGGCGTCGCCGCGGTCTATACGCCGAAGGATTTCGAGCTCAACAAGATCATGTCCGACGTGGTGCACATCGTCGAACGCAAGAACGGCGCCAGCAACACCTGACGCGAGACGCCTCGTTGCGCTAGCCTCGGCCTCCGTGGGAGGGGGCATGCCGCGAGCGCTAATCCTTGCTTTGATCGCCGCCTTTGTGCTGGTCGAGCCGGCCTACGCTGCCGACCCGTCGCTGACCATGGGCAAGATACTCGTGGTCGGCGCTTTCTCGACCGCGGGCATCGCCTTGGCCGCATTCGGAGTTTTTCTGCTCGTCCGCGCGCAAATGAATGCCAACACCGCGCTGGCGTTGCCGCAATGGCCGACGGTCGAGGGCAAGGTGCTGTCGAGCGGCGTCGATACGCGCTCGCGGCAAATGACGCCGGTGAACCGGCTGAGCTACTACGTGCCGCAACTGCGCTACGCCTACACAATCGGCGGCACGAATTTCGAGGGCTCCGTCATTCGTCCGGGCCTCGACATGGAAGGCCATGCCGTCGAGGCCGACGCCCGCGCCCACATCGCGCGCTATCCGGTCGGCGGCACTGTCACCGTGCACTATAATCCGCAGGATCCGAAAGACGCCGCCCTCGAAGGCGGCATCGCCGGCGGCGCGCGCTGGGCGGTGGTTGGCATCGGCTTCACTCTGGTCGGCATATTTCTGCTCGGCTTCATGTTCTGGTTTGCGCAGCAGCCGTTGCCGACATGATTTAAGGGCTGGCGACCGCCGCCAAAGCTTGCGCGAGCTTGCCTGGACTCACCGGCTTGACGAAATAGAAATTCATGCCGGCAGCGCGCGCATCCGCCTCGTTCACGGTCTCGCCGCGGCCGGAGATGCCGATCACCGGCACCTGGCCCGCCCGGCCCGGCAGCGCGCGGATGCGCCGCGTTGCCTCGACGCCGCCGAGGCCGGGCAGCATCACGTCCATCAGCACGGCGTCGTAGGGCCTGCGCTCGGCCGCGCGCAGCGCCGCCTCGCCGGTCTCGACGAAATCGACGCGGTGGCCGAGCTCGGTCAGGATCGTGTTCATCACCACGCGGCCATAAGGATTGTCCTCGGCGCAGAGAATGTTGAGCGGCCGTGCCGGCGCGGCGAAGGCGTGCGGCTCGGCGCGCGGGCTCGCCTCGGCGCGGTCGACCAGCGCCGTGAAGCGGAACGTGCTGCCGCGTCCGGGCGTGCTGATCACGGTCAGGTCGCCGCCCATCGCCCTGGCGACGCGCTTGACGAAAACGAGACCGAGTCCGGCGCCGCCGTAGCGCCGCGCGATATCGGCGCTCGCCTGCGCGAAGGGGCGGAACAGCCGCGCGATGTCCTGCTTGCTCAGCCCGATGCCGCTGTCCGACACCGCGAAGACGAGACGGACGCGCTTGCCCGCCGCGGGCTCGGCGTCGGCGGCGAAGGCGACGCTGCCCTCGCCGGTGAACTTCACCGCGTTGTCGCAAAGATTTTCCAGCGCCGCGCGCAGGCGGAGCGCGTCGCCAGCCACCATCGCCGGCAAATTGGAGGCGATCGCGATCTCGGCCTTGAGCCCGCGCGTCTCGGCACGCGCGGCAAGCGACTGCCCGACCGCTTCGGCGAGGCGCCGCGGCGAGAACGGCTCCTTGCGCAGCGTCAGCCCCGTGGCGTCCGCCTTGGCGGCATCGACGATCAGCGTGGTGAGCGCGGCGAGATGATCGGCGCCGCTTTTCACCGCATTCGCCCATTCGCGCTGGTGCGGCGCGAGATCGGACGCGGCAAGCAATTCGGCGAGCGCGAGGATGCCGGTGAGCGGCGTGCGGATGTCGTGCGCGATGCCGGCGAGCACGAGCTCGATCGCGGATTGCGGCCTCGGCACCGCCTTGCGCCTGCGTGTGACACGGCGTGTCGCACCGCGCTTTTTCTTTGTTGCGCGCCTGGCCATTCAATTCCCCCGAACGGCGCGACAATGCCAGACTCAAGCAAGCCCGACCAGACGGCGGATATCGGCCGGCGTCAGGCCTTGCCCGCGCAGTTCGCGCAAGCCAGTCGATTGCGTCGATTTCGACAGTTTGCGCCCATCGGCATCGAGGACGAGCCGGTGGTGGTGATAGCGCGGCACGGGCAGGCCGAGCAGGCTCTGCAGCAGCCGGTGCACGCCGGTGGCGTGGAACAGGTCGTGGCCGCGCACCACGTCGGTGACACCTTGCGCGGCGTCGTCGACCACCACAGCGAGGTGGTAGCTGCCCGGCGTGTCCTTGCGCGCGAGGATGACGTCGCCCCAGGCAGCCGGGTCGGCGGCGACCGCGCCGGTTTCGCCATCTGGACCTGCGCCACTTTCAAACCAACTGAGACGTGACGAGCGATCAACCGTCTCTTCCCTCCCCCCTTGTGGGGGAGGGATAGGGAGGGGGGTAGCAGTCGTAGCGACGATGTTTCGCCTACCCCCCTCCCGCTCGCCCTCGCAGACGCGAGGACGAGCGACCTCCCCCACAAGGGGGGAGGTGAAGAAGGAGAGGCTTGCGATTGCCTTCGCCAAGTCGAGGCGCAGCGCGTAAGGCTCGCCGCTCTGCATGCGGCGCGCCCGCTCGGCCGGCGGCATCTGCTTCGCATCGCCCGGATAAAGCGCCGCGCCATCGGGATCGCGCGGCCATGGCGACTTCGCTTCGCGCGCGGCAACCAGCGCCGCGATTTCGGCGCGGCTCTCGAAGCTCGGATAGATCAGGCCGATGGCATCGAGCCGCGACAGCGCAGCACGGTAGTCGGCAAGGTGAGCGGACTGCCGCCGCACCGGCTCTTCCCATGCGAGGCCGAGCCAGGCGAGGTCCTGGTAGAGCGCCGCCTCATATTCGGGCCGGCAACGCGCCTGATCGATATCCTCGATGCGCAACAGCAACCGCCCGCCCGCGGCCTTCGCCATGTCGGCATTGAGCAGCGCCGACAGCGCATGGCCGAGGTGCAAATAGCCGTTGGGCGACGGCGCGAAGCGGAAAACACTCATTCTCGTCACCCCCGGGCTTGACCCGGGGGTCCATCTTTCTTCATTGCAAGCTTCGAGGCCGAATGGATTGCCGGGTCAAGCCCGGCAATGACAGAAAGAAAGCATGACCCATTTCCTCCATACCCAGGCCGAGCTCGAGGCCGGCCTCGCGCGGCTGATCGAAGCCGACCCGCGCCTCAAACCCGTGGCGGAGAAAGCCGGAGCCGTTCAGCCTGCGCCGCCGCGAGGCCGGCTTTGCCGGGCTGTGCGCCATCGTGTGCGGCCAGCAGCTCTCGACCGCAAGCGCCGCCGCGATCCGCGACCGCCTGTTCAAGGCCTTCGATCCGTTCCACCACGACGCGGTGCGCAAGGCGCGCACCGACAAGCTCAAGCGGCTCGGGCTCTCGGCGCCGAAGATCAAGTCGATCCGCGAAATCGGCAAGGCGGTCGCCGGAGGCAAGATCGATCTCACCGCCGTCGGCAACATGGACGCCGACACCGCGCACGCGGCGTTGACCGCGCTGCACGGCATCGGACCGTGGAGCGCCGACATCTATCTTCTCTTCTGCCTCGGCCATTCGGATGCGTTTCCCGCCGGCGACCTCGCCGTGCAGGAATCGGCGCGCATCGCCTTCGGCCTGCGCAAGCGGCCGACACCCAAGGCTCTGACCAAGATGGCAGAGATCTGGCGGCCGTGGCGCGGCGTGGCGGCCCATCTGCTGTGGGCCTATTATCACGCGGTGAAGAAGCGCGACGTGGTGCCGGTCGCCGAGGCCGCGGCAAAAAGGAAAGCCAACCCGAAAACGGCGAAGACGCGGAAGCGAAAGAAAGCGAAGCAAAGGAAAAAGCATGGCTGACCTCGACGGCCCGCGTATCGAGCCGCGCTCCGGGACGCGCCAAGCAGCTCGTCGTTTTCCTGCACGGCTACGGCGCCGACGGCAACGACCTGATCGACATTGGACGGGCTTGGGCCGCGCTTCTACCCGACACGGCCTTTGTTTCACCGCACGCGCCGCGTCCGTGCGGCCAGGCGCCGATGGGGCGCGAATGGTTTCCGCTCACCTTCCGCGATCCCGGCGAACGTTGGGCCGGCGTCAACATGGCGGCGCCGGTGCTCAATGACTTCCTCGATGCCGAGCTTGCGCGCTGGGCCTTGCCACCCTCGGCGCTGGCGCTGGTCGGCTTTTCCCAAGGCACCATGATGTCGCTGCATGTCGGCTTGCGCCGCGCGGTCGCGCCGAAGGCGATCGTCGGCTACTCGGGCATGCTGGTGGCTCCCGAGGACGTCGATCCTAACCAGTTCGCCGCCGAAATCATTTCACGGCCGCCGGTGCTGCTGGTGCACGGCGACCAGGACCCGCTGATCCCGGTACAGGCGCTCATGCATGCGGCGCAGGGCCTCGCCGCGCTCGAGGTGCCGGTCCAGTGGCACATCTCCCCCGGGGTCGGCCATGGCATCGACCAGGAGGGCCTGCGCCAGGGGGGTGAGTTCCTCGCCCGCGCCTTCCGCGGCGGCTGATGCATGATGCATGGCGGGTAACTCCTGCCGCCACTTCACATTCTTGTCACGCTGCCCTATTACTAGGCGGTCAATTGCATGGCGGCGCTGAGTCTAGGAGCTATGGCTTGAACGTCCATGTATCGCCCAGTGGTTTTCCGGCCCTCGTTCTCAACGCGGACTTCCGGCCGCTGAGTTATTACCCGCTGTCGCTGTGGTCGTGGCAGGACGCGATCAAGGCGGTGTTTCTCGACCGCGTGAACATCGTCGCCAATTACGACCGGGCGGTGCATAGCCCGAGCTTCGAAATGAAGCTGCCGAGCGTGGTGTCGCTGAAGACCTACGTGAAGCCCTCGACCAACCCGGCCTTCACCCGCTTCAACGTGTTCCTGCGCGACCGCTTCTCCTGCCAATATTGCGGCGAGCGTGACGACCTGACCTTCGATCATATCATTCCGCGCTCGCGCGGCGGCCACACCACCTGGGACAACGTCGTCGCCGCCTGCTCGCCCTGCAACCTGCGCAAAGGCAACCTGACGCCGGGCGAGGCCAAGATGTGGCCGTCGCAGATGCCGTTCCAGCCTTCGGTGCATCACCTGCACAAGAACGGCCGGCTGTTCCCACCGAACTATCTGCACGACAGCTGGCTCGACTATCTCTATTGGGACACCGAGCTCGAGCCCTGATCGGCGGGCGGCGGCGGCCGTGCCGCAAAACGGCCGATTTCGCTGAAATCTTTCGAAATTTGACGCGCATCAAAGGGCGCGCCTGCCTACTCCGCTACTCTTTCGCCAATGCTGGGGCAGAAAGAGAGTACGGAATGAACAAGCCAATCGGGTTTGGCACGGTGAAGTCCGAGGCCGTGACGCCCCTTGCTCTGGTGCCGAAAGCGCCGGAGCCGGCTCCGCCCCCGGCGCGCTCGCGCAAGGCCTTGTGGATCGGCGCCGCAGTTGTTGCGGTGCTGGCCGGCGTCGGCGTCACCTGGTGGCTCAACAACGGCACCGGCAATGTACGCTACGTCACAACGGCAGTGACGCGCGGCGACGTTACCCGCGTGGTCACCGCGACCGGCACGGTCAATCCGGTGCTGACGATCATCGTCGGCAGTTACGTGTCCGGCGTGATCCAGGACGTGCAATGCGACTACAACACCGAGGTCAAGCAGGGCCAGATTTGCGCCAAGATCGATCCGCGTCCGTACCAATCGGTGGTCGATCAGAACAACGCCAATCTTGATGTGGCGAAGGCGCAGCTCGACAAAGACAAGGCCAGCCTCGTTTACGCGCAACTCACGTACGACCGCGATGCGCGGCTGGCGGCAACTAACGCGGTCTCCAAGGACACGCTCGACAACGCCAAGAACGCCCTCGACCAGGCAAAAGCGCAGGTCGGTGTCGATGAAGCCACCATCGGGCAGCGCCAGGCTCAGCTGGCCGCGGCGCAAGTCAACCTCGACTACACCAACATCACCTCGCCGGTGGACGGCACAGTGGTGTCGCGCAACGTGACGCGCGGGCAGACCGTGGCGGCGAGCTTCCAGACGCCGACCTTGTTCCTCATCGCCACCGACCTCACCCAGATGCAGGTCGACACCAATATCAGCGAAAGCGACATCGGCGGCATCAAGGAGGGTAACAATGCGATCTTCACCATCGACGCATTTCCCAAGCGCACCTTCAAGGGCAAGGTAACGCAAGTACGCCAGTCGCCGCAGACACTGCAAAACGTCGTGACCTACGATGTCGTGGTCAGCGTCGACAACGAGGATCTGGCGCTCAAGCCAGGCATGACGGCGGCAACCCAGATCGTCATCGATGAGCGCCGCAACGTGATGCGGGTGCCGAGCCAGTCGCTGCGCTACACGCCGGCGGGCCGCAGCGCCGCCGCCAAGGGCGCGGCGCAGGTCTGGGTGTTGCGCGACGGCACAGCCGAGGCGGTGCCGGTCAAGGCCGGGCTCGACGACGACAGCTTCGTCGAGATTGTCTCGGGCGACCTCAAGACCGACGACAGTGTCATCACCGCCGAGCAACGTAACACTAATAGTAACGGCGCACGGACGGCGACGCCGACGCCACGCTTCTGAGCGGCCGCGGGAGTTCACGCAAATGGCCGAGCCAATCATCAGGCTGGTGCATATCGGGCGCGTCTACCGCAGCGGCGACGTCGAGGTGCATGCGCTGCGCGACGTCAGCCTGTCGATCGAGGCCGGCGAATTCGTCGCCATCGTCGGCGCCTCAGGCTCCGGCAAATCGACGCTGATGGCGGTGCTCGGCTGCCTCGACCGGCCGACCAGCGGCAGCTATTTCTTCGAGGGCGTCGATGTCGCCAAGTTGAGCGAGCCGGACCGGGCGCGTCTGCGCAGCGAGCGGCTCGGCTTCGTGTTCCAGAGCTTCAACCTGCTGGCGCGCACCAGCGCCGCCGAAAACGTGGCGCTGCCCCTGTTCTATGCGGCCTCGGGCCCGGCCGGCGCCGCCTCGCGCCTCGATCGCGCCCGCGCCTCGCTCGGGCTGCTCGGCCTTGCCGACCGCGAGCGCAACACGCCGGGTCAGCTCTCCGGCGGCCAGCAGCAGCGCGTCGCCATCGCGCGGGCGCTGATCAACAACCCGACTTTGCTGCTCGCCGACGAGCCGACCGGCAATCTCGACACCCGCATGTCGCACGACATCATGCAGACGCTGACCAGGCTCAACCGCGAGCAAGGCGTCACCGTCATCGTCGTCACCCACGAAGCCGACATCGCCGCTTATGCCGACCGCACATTGACCATGCGCGACGGCGCGGTCGTGTCCGACGAGCGCAAGCCGGCGGCGTCCAAGGCGCTGCAGGCGGCGGCGCGGCAGCCGCTCGGGGCAGCCTTGCGCAACCAGGCATTCTGGGGCTTCGCCATGATGATCATGGCGGCCGCTGTGCAGGCGATCCGCCGCAACATGATGCGCTCGGCGCTGACCATGCTGGGCGTCTTCATCGGCGTCGCCGCGCTGATCGCCATGGTCGCCGTCGGCCAAGGCGCCAACGACGCGGTGCGCAAGCAGATCGAGCGCCTCGGCACCAATCTGGTGGTGGTGCTGCCGGGTGCGCGCACCGCGGGCGGCGTGCGCAGCGGTTTCGGCAGCGCCTCTACGCTAACGATATCGGACGCGCACGCGGTCCTGCGCGAGGCCACCGCCGTCACCGAGGTGAGCTACCTCATCCGCCAGTCCGGCCAGGTCGAATATGGCAACCAGAACTGGTCCACCCAGATTCAGGGCATCAGCGTCAACTATCCGGCGATGACGAACTGGCGGATCGACGCCGGGCGCGCCATCTCGGAAGACGACGAGGCGTCCGCCGCGCTGGTCGTCGTCATCGGACAAACGGTCGCTACGCAGTTGTTCAGCGGTTCACAAACGCCAATCGGCGCCTTGATCCAGGTGAAGGGCGTGCCGATGCGGGTGGTCGGCGTGCTCGAAGGCAAGGGGCAAACGCCGTTCGGCCAGGACCAGGACGACCTGGTGATGATTCCGTTCACCACCGGCGAGCGCAAGGTGCTGGGCGTGGCCGCGCCGAGCCAGGCGCAGTCGCAGTTCAACTGGATTTATCCGAGCCCGCCGAATCCTTACGGGCTGCAGCCGCATCTCGCCGGCTACGTCAACCAGATCTACGTGCAGGCGGTTAATCCGGAGGACGTGCAGACCGCGATCCGGCAGGTCACCGAGATTCTCGCGCGCCGCCACCGCATCAAGCCCGGCGACGACAACGACTTCAACGTGCGCAATCTCAGCCAGATCGCCGAGACGGCGGAGAGTTCGAGCCGCATCATGGCGATCTTGCTGGCGGCGGTGGCGTCGATCTCGCTGCTGGTCGGCGGCATCGGCATCATGAACATCCTGCTGGTGTCGGTGACCGAGCGGACCCGCGAAATCGGCCTGCGCATGGCGATCGGGGCGCGCCGCATGCACGTGCTGCTGCAGTTTCTGGCCGAGGCGGTGTTCCTCAGCGTCACCGGCGGCATCGCCGGCATCGTCGTCGGCGCGGCATTCTCCATGGCAATCTCGTTGATTTTCGGCTGGTCGGCGCCGATCTCGGCGGCGGCGATCGCCGGCGGCTTCCTGTTCTCCGCCGCGGTCGGCATCTTCTTCGGCTACTACCCGGCGCGCAAAGCGGCCAATCTCGATCCGATCGAGGCGCTGCGCTACGAGTGACGGGGCCGCCGGCAGCGGGCGTTCTCGAAATACTCAGGTCCGGCCAATGGCTTGGGCCCGGCACTGCACAGTTGAAAATTTTTTAAAAATTTTGGGAACAAGTTTTGATTGTAGAAATTATTAGGTTGCCGAGAAAATCGGTACCGGTACATTCGATACCGGGGGACGTGCGGGTATTCGCCACATCGAATCCCCTTACCCACGTCCCTACTGGCCCCGGTCTGCTTAAGTGGCCAGACCGGGGCCAGTCCATTTCAGCGGCATTTCACACGCAGCAGTTGGATATCAGGTTCCGCGCGACGGCAGCATCCGCTGCAGCACGCCGTCACGGCGGATGAAGTAATGATAGAGCGCGGCTGCGACATGCAGGCCGACCAGCGCCAACATCGCATATTGCGCAAGCAGGGCGTGCACGTCGCCGCTCCAGCCCCAACCCGGCGCGCGCGTCGCCACCAGCTTCGGCAGCTCGATCCCGAACATCACGATCGGCATGCCGCGATATGACGCGTTGATCCAGCCAAGGATCGGGACGACGAACAGCAACACATAGAGCAGCCAATGCACGATGCGCGCCGAGATGCAGTTGCCACGGCGGCACGCCGTCGAGCGGCGTCGGCTCCGGATGGGTGACGCGCCAGCCAAGCCGCACAACGGCGACCGCGAGGATCACGATGCCCATGGTGAAATGCAGGCTGATCAGCGTGGTGACCGGCGTGTCGCGGCGAATGTCCGGCATGGTCCAGGCGACCGCGAACTGCACGATGAGCAGCGCGAGGATGAGCCAGTGCAACGTTTTTGCCGCGCCGGTGTAGCCAGTCGATTGCGCCATTGAAAATCAGCCCCTTGAATGGGAACGAAATGTTCCTACATCGCGTGGTAAGATGATGTCGAGCCGAAAGGTTCCATCATCGGTGCATGGCTGCAACGCCATGCAGAACGGCCACGACAAACAGGCGACGCCGGATGAACGCGCGCCCTTTGTTCGTGGTCGTATCGTTTTACCGATCAGGCTTGTTGCGATCAGGCTTATTACGATCAAGCTTGGACCTTGAGCCGCTCCTTGTCATAGCCGGCGACGCGCTTGTAGCTCTCCGATAGAGCGACGAGTTCGTCGCGGCTGATGACGTCGTCGATGCTCTTGAACGGCTTGTCGCCGGTGCGGCGATAGACCTCTTGCAGGATGGCGTCGGGCGGCGCTTTGCGGTTGGTGAGCACGACCTGGCTGGTCGCCGGCAGGCGCTTCGCCTCATACGCCTTGAGCGCCGCGACTGGATCGCTGTTCGCGGCAAGCGCGTCGGCGAGAGCGCGGGCATCGAGGATCGCCTGCGCCGCACCGTTGGCGCCGCGCGGATACATCGGATGCGCGGCGTCGCCGAGCAGCGTCAGCCGGCCGAAGCTCCAGCGCGGCAGCGGGTCCTGGTCGACCATCGGATATTCGAGGATGGCGTCGGCGCTCGAAATGAACTTCGGCACGTCGAGCCAGTCGAAATGCCAGTCCGCCATCGCGGGCAAGAAATCCTCGAGCTTGCCGGGCCTGTTCCAGTCGTTGGCCAGATGCTGCGGCGTCTCGATGTCGCAGACCCAATTGATGAGCTGGCGGCCTTCGGCGTCGATGTTGTTGCGGATCGGATAGATCAGGAGCTTCGCCGGATGGTGCCAGCCGATGCGGATCATGCTGGCGCCGGACAGACATCGGCTTCCAGCGCGTGACGCCGCGCCACATATTGATGCCGGAATATTTCGGCGGGCCTTCGTTCGGGATAGAGCTGCTTGCGCAAGTCCCGAATGGATGCCTTCGCAGGAGATCACGACACTGCCGCGCTGCGGCGGCAAGGCCTTGCCGCTGCCGTCCTCGAAATAGGCGATCGCCCCGTCGCCGCCGTAATCGACGCGCGTGCAATGCTGGCCGAGGATTGACCTTGTCGCGGCCGGCGCGCGCGATGAAGGCTTCGAGCAACACCATCTGCAGGTCGCCGCGGTGGATGGAGAACTGCGGCACGTCGTAACCGGCGAAGCGCCCGGCCGGCTCGCTGTAGATGAACTGGCCGAAGCGATTGTAGAAGCAGTATTCGCGCGTGGTGACCGCGACATTCGCCAGCGCCTCCTCGAGCCCGAGCCCGCATAATTCGCGCGAGGCATGCGGCAGGATGTTGATGCCGACGCCGACGGCTTTCAATTCCGGCGCCGCCTCGAAGACGCGGCAGGCGATGCCGGCGCGATGCAGCATCAGTCCCAGCGTGAGACCGCCAATGCCGGCGCCGATGATGAGAACGTCGTCCATGGTCTTGTTAGCCTCAAACCCCTTGCGCTCGCCGCGCCGGGCCAGCGAGGATTTCGCGCCCCAGCGCGGCGATCGCCGCGAGGGCCAGCGACACCACCATATCATAGCCGGCGAACGAAATGCCGAGGAAGCGCCAAGCCGCTTCGTCGCAGCGCGGGATATGCACGCCACCGCCTTGCAGGCCCTTGAGCAGATTTCGCGGCGGAGCCGAAACCCGCGGTCTCTCCCGAGCATTCGGCCGGCCCCGGCCAGAACTTCCATTCGACGCCGGCGTGAAAGGCGGACAGCCCGGTGTTCCAGAACATGGCGAGCGCGATCATGGCGAAACCCGCGACCATGACCTTGTGCGACACGCGGTGCTCGCGCCGAGCCAGAGCAGCGCGGCAAGCGGGATGAGACGTAATAGGCGTCGCGCTGCTCGAGGCACAGCGGGCACGGCTGATAGCCGAGCACATATTGGTAGAACCAGACCGTGGCGATGGTCGCGGCGCCCACGATGGCGACCGCCGCGGCGGCGGTCTGTTTCGGATGGGAATGAGCAAGGCTGGACAGCTTGGCGACCATGACGGCTTCCGGGCGGGGCCCCGACATAACGCCCTCACCGGGCGCTGTCGACCCCAGCCGAGGATTGCGGAGAAACGTTGACGGCAGGCCGTCCGCCACTATGATCCGCGCCGCCAGCGCATATTTGCGTGCGCGAAGCCTCGGGTTGCCCCTGTGGCGGAATTGGTAGACGCGCCTGACTCAAAATCAGGTGGTGGAAACATCGTGCTGGTTCGAGTCCGGCCAGGGGCACCAAACTCTCAAGCCGCCCGCCGATCTGTCCCACGCCGCCGCGTGCGGCGCGGCTGTCATCCTGCCCATGGCAAGACGCGCATTGTCCCACCGGCGTGGGCTGCATGGCTCCGCGCAAAAATTTTCAGCACCAATCTTGGCGACCGGCAAAACCCCAGCGTTGTCAATGACCGCGCGCGTAACGATGCGATCTCTTCTCATCGGCTATGCGCTGCGCGTATTTACACCCCATACAATTTCGGCACTCATTGTCGACAAGGTGCTCATCACATGCACCGTCAAATTGAAATGGGAGGATCCAAGTTGAAACCTTTGTTGAATGCGGCGAAGGCCGCGCTCGTTGCTGCGTCGGTGCTGATGCTGGCACAGGCCGCGCCGGCTCAGGCGCAGGATCTCAAGTCGGGCCCGATCAAGATGATCGTCGGCGTCTCCGCCGGCGGCGCCACCGACGTGACCGCGCGCGTCATCGCCAAGAAGCTGTCGGACAGCATCGGCACGCCGGTGATCGTCGAGAACAAGCCCGGCGCGTTCTTCGAGCCGGCCTACCGCGAACTGACCAGCGCGGCGGCCGACGGCCATACCATTCTCATGTTGTCGGCAAGCACAGTTGTAACGCAGCCGGGCCGCAAAGATTTCCCCTACGATATTCGCAAAATGACCGCGATCTCGGAGGTTTCGCAAGGACCCTTCATTCTTACTGCGCGAAAAAGCGCGGGCTTCAAGACGGTCGGCGACCTCGTCGCTTACGCCAAGAAAAATCCGGGCAAGCTGACCTTCGGCTCGGGCGGCGGCGCCGGCAGCTCGCTGTCCTTGCATGCCGAGCTGCTGCGGCTGCGCGCCGGGCATCACCATGGTCAACGTGCCATACAAGGGCGCCGCCAACGCGCTCAACGATCTGCTCGGCGGCACCGTCGACGCCATGTTCGATGCGCTGCCGGTCGAGGTCGGGCAGGTCAAGAGCGGCAACGTCGTCGGCCTCGCCGTCACCAGCGGCAAACGCTCGGCGGCGCTGCCCGAGGTGCCGACCCTGGTCGAATCCGGTTTCAAGGATTTCGAGACCTACAACTATTTCGGCCTGATCGCGCCGCCGGGCACGCCCGCCAACGTGGTCAAGACGCTGCACGACGCCACGATCAAGGCGGTGCAGTCGCCGGACGTCATCGCGCTGTTCGAGAAGCAGGGCATGACCCCGGTCGGCAATTCGCCGGAAGAGTTCCACAAGATGCTGGGCGAGGACCTCGCGCGCTGGACGCAGGTCATCAAGGACGCAGGGATCAAGCCGCAATAACCCCAGCCAACAGACGCGAACGACCGGGCCGGCCGCGCAAGACCGGCCCGTTTCGCAACTCAAAGAGCAGAGAAGAAAGGCAAGTGCGATGTCCAATCACTGGACCCATCATTTCGGCAGCAATTTCTCGTGGTCCAACGCCACCATGGTCACCAAGGGCATGGCGCCTTACGGCGTCGTCTGCCTCGGCGAGATCGAGCGCATCGGCGAGAAGTTGATCGCGCGCGGCAATGACCCGGCCGACAAGGACGCCTGGTGGCAGGAATGGTGCGCGATGGGCGACCACGTCGCCACTATGGCCGACGAGGCCATGGCCAAGGGTCGCAAGCAGACCGCCGGCGAGTACTACATGCGCGCTGGCTATTACTACTACACCGGCGAGCGCATGGTTTATCCGGGCGAGTTGAAGTCGAAGATTTACGGCAAGGCGCTCGCCTGCTTCAACAAGGGCTTCCCGATCCGCTTTCCGCATTTCGAGCGCGTCGCGGTGCCTTACGAGAACACGACCCTGCCGGCCTATTTCGTCAAGGCGCAGGGCGTGAGCGGACCGGCGCCGACGATCGTCGTGTTCGACGGCCTCGACAACTGCAAGGAGATGAGCTCGCTGTTCTGCGGCCTCGAATTCGCCCGCCGCGGCTTCAACACGCTCGCCATCGACGGCCCCGGCCAGGGCGAGACGCTGCGCATCCAGAAGATGCCGAGCCGCTACGACTACGAGGTGCCGGGCCGCGCCGCCTTCGACTATGTCGCCAGCCGCAAGGAGGTCGATACCAACAAGGTCGCCATCATGGGCTACAGCTTCGGCGGCTATTGCGCGCCGCGCATCGCCGCACTCGACACGCGCTACGCCGGCGGCGTCGCCTTCGGCGCTATGTGGTGGGACATGCATGCCTGGCTGGTGCGCTCGCAGGAGCAGATGAAGAAAGGCGCACTCGCCACCTCGCACTTCCAGGTGCCGTGGGTGTTCGGCGTGCCCGATCTCGACTTCAGCAAGGCGGTCGGCCTGATGAAGAACTTCACGCTCGACGGCATCGCGCAGAAGGTCACCTGCCCGTTCCTGGTGATGCACGGCAAGGACGACGGCATCATCCCGCCGGAGGAGGCCGAGATTCTTTACGAGAAACTCGGCTCGAAGAATAAGGCGTTGAAGATCTTCGACGCCAAAGAGGGTGCCGCGCAACATTGCCAGGTCGACGACCGCCCGGCCGGCATTAACTTCATGGCCGACTGGCTGAGCGAAAACGTGTTCCGATGAGCACGGAGCCGAAGTGCGGCAACTGGATCGAGCATTTCCCCGGCAACGCCAAGTGGAGCAATGCGATCCAGATCGTGAAGGGCATGGCGCCTTACGGCGCCGTGTCCCTTGAAGAAGTGGACCGCGTCGGCGCCCGCATGACCGCCCGCGCCGGCGAAGGCGATCTCGATACGGTATGGAAGGAGGAATGGGCGCGCATGGCCGACGCCGTCGCGAGCCTTGCCGATCAGGCCGCGGCTAAGGGTCATCAGATCACCGCCGGCGAAAACTACATGCGCGCCGGCAATTATTATTACGCCGCCGAACGCATGATTCCGCCGGGCGACGAGCGGCTCGGCTATTACAAAAAGGCGATCCGCTGCTACCACGCCGCCATCAAGCGGCTCCACCCCAACGTCGAGCACGTCGAGGTGCCCTATCAGGGCGGCGCCATGCGCGCCTTCTTCATGAAGGCGCAGCAAGTTGCGCGCGCGCCGGCCGTCGTGGTGTTCAACGGCATGGACAACTGCAAGGAAATGAGCGTCGTCTTCGCCGGGCTCGAGTTCGCCAGGCGCGGGCTGAGCACATTGGCGATCGACGGACCCGGCCAAGGCGAGACGCTGCGGCTGCTCGGCATTCCCGGCCGCTACGACTACGAGCACGCCGGCACCGCGGCTTACGATTATCTCGCCGCGCGCGCCGACGTCGATGCCGCCAAGATCGCGGTGATGGGCTACAGCTTCGGCGGCTACTATGCCGCGCGCGTCGCCGCCTTCGAGAAACGCTACGCCGCCGGCATCTCTCTCTCCGCGGCGAACTGGGACATGTACGAGTGGCAGCGCAAGGCGCAAGCGAACCGCGCCGCCGGCAAGCCCGGTCACGCCAATCCGTTCCAGTGGCGCTGGGTGATGGGCGCGAAAGACGAGACCGACGAACTGGACATCGCCAAGTGCTTCAGCCTGGCGGACGTCGCCGAAAAGATAACGTGCCCCTACCTCGTCACCCACGGGCAGAACGACAAAGTCATCCGTGTCGAGGAGGCGCCGAAGCTATTCAATGCCATCGGCTCAAAGCTGAAGCAGTTCAAGATCTTCACGGCAGAAGAAGGCGGCGCCGAGCACGCCCATGTCGACGATCGGCCGAAAGGCGTCGCCTTCACGGCCGACTGGCTGGTCGCGGCGATGGATCTGCCGCCGCGCTAGCGGGAGCGCTAGTGCAGGGCTAGCGCCAGCCAGATGACGACGAGCGAAGCGGCCATGCCCACGACAACGATGCGGACGTGAGTGGCGCGATCGGCAGTCAGCAAAGATGCGTTCATCGTCGTCTCCTAAATACTCAGCGCCATCAACGTGCCGATGACAATGCCGAGCGAGATGATCCACAACGCCATATTGCCCCCATCGACCGGCTGAGCATGAGCCTTTGCCTTGGCGCGTCCATGCATGGCGATCCTCCATCTTCGACCGCGGCAGGATCGCGCCAAAGCCGTCCCGCCGTTTGATGCGGATCAACTCGGCACCTAGGGACTTTTACGGGTGGCCGGCTAGAGGATGATCGTGACCAGCGCGGCGACGACGATGGCGAACACGATCATCAAGAGACCGATCTGGTCGCAGTTCTCGGCAAAAATAGCCCTGGCTTTGGCAATACGGCGCATGGCATCACCCCTCGCGACCGAGCTTCCTCCCCTTTCATTGCGTGGCGGTGACACCCGGGCGCGGCCGGACCTAGGGACTATTACGGAAGCGGCCGGATGCCTAAAATGGCGGCAGCAATCAACGGAGGCGACCCATGAACGAAGAAGCCCTCAACATGTCGTTGCGCAAGTTCCTGAAAGTCGTGGGCGTGACCTCGCAGCAGGAGATCGAGAAAGCGATCCGCGCCGCGGCCGCAGGCGGCAAACTTCAAGGCAAGAAGAGCGTCAAGGCGCAGATGGTGCTGACCATCGGCGAGGTCGGCCTCAGTCACAAGGTCGACGGCACGATCGAGCTGGAGTAAGCGGCTTTACGAAGCGGCTTCGGCGGCGACATTGCGCCGGCCGAATGCGGCTTCCATCTCGCGGCGCACCTTCACCGCGGCATCGTTGGCATCGTAGGCGACGTCGGCCCATTTCAGCGCGCCGCCTTCGGGGATATCGCGCTTGAGCTTGACGTTGTGCGCGAGGCCGAGCGGCAGCAACTCGTCGCGCAGCGATACCTCCGCCGGCGTCTGCTTGCCCCAGACGCAGAAGCCGCCCTCGCCGTCGAGCATCTCGCCCGACTTCAACGCTTTCTTGGCGGTCGCCACCACGTCGGAACGGAAGCCGGTCGGCGCCCCGGTCGGCTCGCCGCGCAGCGCACACGAGGCAACCGAAATGCCGAGCTCAAGCCCGATCATGTGGATCGGCCGGTAGAGCGCGGCGTATTTGCCGCTCTTGTCCGGCAGCATGGCGTATTCCTTGAAGCAGCGCCGCGCATATTCGGTCTCGCCCTCGAACACCACGTAAGTGCCGAGCGCGAGATGATGCGGCACGTCGCGGCCGTCGCGGTAAACCGACGATGTGACTTCGGTGACGCCGGCCTTCTCCAAGGTGCCGCCGTCGCTCTTCGGCTTGCAAACGTCGGCGAGCTCGAAGCGCGTCGCCGGCGGGAAATGCAGGCCGTCCGACTGCGGCACCAGTCCGGTGGCGTTGCACACCGCCGTCATCTCGATGCCGGACTTGGTGCCGTCGACGAAGGAATTGAACATCTTCGGATTGATCGATTTGCGGTCGGTGATGGCGAGATACTTGTCGAGAATGTCCCAGACATTGTCGGGGTTGGACTTGTGGTAATGCGGCTCGTAGCGCGTGCCCTTGCCGGCGCAGATCACCTTGAAGCCGGCGGCCCGCGCCCAGTCGACGTGCTCGCAGATCAGCGCCGGCTGGTCGCCCCAGGCCAGCGAATAGACGACGCCCGCCGCCCTGGCGCGGCTTGCGAGCAAAGGGCCGGCGACCGCATCGGCTTCGACGTTGACCATGACGATGTGCTTGGCCGATGCGACGGCGTCCAAGCAATGCTGGATGCCGGCGCCGGGCACGCCGGTTGCCTCGACGATAACCTCGATGCGCGGATCGGAAATCAGCGTGCTGGCGTCGGCGGTGACCAAAGTGGAGCGGCGCTTGTGCGCATCGTCGAGCGACGTTGCTGCGTAAGCTTCGGCCGGCCAGCCGGCGGTTGAGAGCTGGTTCTTCGCCCGCGCCACGTCGAGATCGGCGACGCCGACGACGTGCACGCCGTGGGTCAGGCGCGCCTGCGAAAGATACATGGTGCCGAACTTGCCGGCGCCGATGACGCCGACGGTGACCGGACGGCCGGCGGCCTCGCGCTCGAGCAATTTGCTGTAGAGATTCATATGTCCCGGCGCTTCGACATTGGACGGGCGACGGAAACACAGGCTCCCGCCGGAGACAAGCGGCGGCTTCCCCAATTGTCATTCCGGGGCGCGCCGCAGGCGCGAACCCGAAATCCAAAGCCAAATTCTGACAGTGCATCTGGATTCCGGGTCCGGCGCTAACGCGCCGTCCCGGAATGACGAAGGCGAATTACTGGCAGAGCACGCGGGAAACGAAGGTCTCGTCGTGGCACTCCGGCCCGGTATTGCGTCCCGACAGCAGCACCTGCGGCGGGCAGACCTCGGCGGTGGTCATGTCGGCGCTCTTGCCGGACTGGAAGCCCTTGGCCTTGCACAAATTCGTCGCCACCGAGATACAATCCGGCGCGCCGTTAGGCGCGATCGGACATTTCTCGTGCACGGTGAGCACCGTCGCATTGGGGATGCGCGCCACGGCGTCGGCTGCGTCCTTGGCGGTGTCGACGGTGGTCTTGGCGGCGATACCGGCCTCGCGGCCGAAGTTCTGGAAATTCGAGCCGGCGTTCTTGAGGTTGGAGTTGAAGTTCGTCGTCTGCTCGTCGAACCAGCGGCCGATCCTGGCGAAGAACCCCGGCTCCTCGGCCGGCGGCGCGGGCTTGGCGGCCTCCTGTGCCAGCGCGCTCGCGGCGGCGAAGATCAACGCGCTCGCGCACAGGCCGGCGAACGACAAGGTCGCGCCGCGCCTCCGCAGGAGATCCGGATGTCGGTTGCTGCCCATGATGGCCAAGGGTCGGTCGGGCCCCGTTGCCTAACGGCATTTGCGCCAAGCACCCTCGATTAGGCCGAACAGGTGGCGAAAATGAGGACGCCCAGCTTCTTGCTTAAATCAAGTATAGCGCGGCGACAATGCCGATGACGACAAGCGCGGCGCCGAGAAACACCCATAACCCCAGACGTTTTTCAATAATGTGACGGGCGCGCTCGCCGTAGCGGTGCAGCAGAAAGGCGAGGAAGAAAAAGCGGATGCCGCGGGCAATGATGGAAAAGCCGACGAATAGCGCGAAATTATAGCCGGCAAAACCGGAGGTGATGGTGACGATCTTGTAGGGGATCGGGGTCACGCCCTTGAGCAGGATGATCCAGGCGCCCCACTGCGCATAGGCCGCCCGGAATGTCGCGACCTTGTCGCCGTAGCCGTAGAGGTGGATGAGCCAGGCGCCGACCGAATCGTAGAGCAACGCGCCGATGGCGTAGCCGAGCATGCCGCCGATGACCGAGGCGACCGTGCACCAGGCCGCCATCATGTAAGCGCGGCGCGGGTGCGCCAGCGCCATCGGAATCAGCATCACGTCCGGCGGCACCGGGAAGAACGAGCTTTCGGCGAAGGCGACCGCGCCCATCATCCACATCGCGTGCGGCTTGTGCGCGGTCTCGATGCACCAGTCGTAGAGGCGGCGCAGCAAGGAGCGCGGCTGGGCGGCCTCAACGGACATGGCTACGCTCTACCTTATCAGCGTTGGAATCAGCGTCGGAGATCAGCGGCGCTTGCGGATGCGGCGCGCTTCGAGCGCCACGACCTTACGACGTGACGAGCCGTGCACCATATCCTTCGGCACCTTCTCGGCAATGCCGAACATGAGTTCGCGCCGGCGCATCTCGGCCCAGACATCGTCGGGGCGAACGCCGGCATGTACCCAGAGCACGACCAGATTGTAAAGCAGGTCCGCGCTTTCCTTGACCACGGCCTCGGGCTGACCCGACATGGCGTCGATGACCACCTCGACGGCTTCCTCGGCGAGCTTCTTGGCCATCTTGGCGCGGCCGGCGCGCAACAGCCGCGCCGTGCGCGACTTGGCCGGGTCGCCGCCGCGTGCGGCGACGACCGCGTTGTGGAGCCGATCAATCGAATCAGTCATCGCCGGCAGAATACCTCATCCGCGTACCAAACCGGTTAACGGCCACTAAAAACGAGGCAAAACCGTGATCATCGTTACCGGAACGCGACGGGCTCAGCGCCAGCGATGGTAGCTGTAGTGCCCGAAATGACGGTAACCGCCCCAGTAGCGATGGCGGTACGGCGCGTAGGCGAAGCGGTGCGGAACATAATATGAGCCGCCGTAATAGCCGTAGCAGTTGTAGCAGCCGACCGGGCCGCCGAAGTGGGCTCCGGCGGGAGCAACGGTAATTGTGGCAAATGCGGCAATGCCGGCAAAAGCGGCAATGGTGAAACGGCGTAGAGTCGAACGCATCTTCAAGTCTCCTGTCCTCCAGCCGTGACTGGTAAACGCCGAAGGCAGGCATTTCCGGCTACTGGTCGTCCTGCTCCGCGAGCAGGCCTGCATTGCCGCCGGACGCGGCCGTGTTCACCGTCACCACCTGCTCCAGCGCCAGGCGGCGCAGATAATTCGGGCCCGCCGGCCTTGGGGCCGGTGCCGGAGAGCCCACTACCGCCAAAAGGCTGCGAGCCGACCACGGCGCCGATCATGTTGCGGTTGACGTAGATGTTACCGTTGGTGAGCCGCGCGGCGATGCGCGCCACCGTCGCGTCGATGCGCGAATGGATGCCGAGGGTGAGCGCGGTTCCGTTGGCGGCGATGGCGTCGCACAGGGCGTCGAGCTCGCCGGCGCGGAAGCGCACCACGTGCAGCACCGGGCCGAATACCTCGTCTTTAAGCTCGCGGGCGCTGTCGAGCTCGATGATCGTCGGCGCGACATAAGTTCCGGCCGCCGGCATGGGACCGCGCGAAGCGGAAGCGCACCGCGCCGTGCATGTCGCCGACCCAGCGCTCGAGCTTGGCTTTGGCCTCGGCGTCGATCACCGGGCCGACATGAGTCGACGGCTCGCGCGGATCGCCGACTTTCAACTCGCGCGCGGCGCCCTCCACCATGTCGAGCACACGGTCGGCGACATCGTCCTGCACGCACAGCAGACGCAGCGCCGAGCAGCGCTGACCGGCGGACCTGAAAGCAGAGGTGATGACGTCGTCGGTGACCTGCTCGGGCAAGGCGGTTGCATCGACGATCATGGCGTTGATGCCGCCGGTTTCGGCAATCAGCACCGGCAACGGGCCGTCACGGCCGGCCAGCGCCCGGTTGATGAGCTGCGCCACTTCGGTCGAGCCGGTAAAGACAACGCCGGCGATGCGGCGGTCGGCGGTGAGCATGGCGCCGACCTTGCCGTCGCCGGGAACGAAATTGAGCGCCGCGCCCGGCACGCCGGCCTGGTGCAGCAGCTTGACCGCCTCGAAGGCGACGAGCGGCGTCTGCTCGGCGGGCTTGGCCACCACGGTATTTCCCGCCGCGAGCGCACCGGCGATCTGCCCGGTGAAGATGGCGAGCGGGAAATTCCACGGGCTGATGCAGACGAGGACGCCACGGCCGCGATGGCGGAGCTCGTTGCTCTCCCCGGTCGGGCCCGGCATCGGCTGCGGCGCCAGCGTGCGCCGCGCCTCGCCGCCGTAGTAGCGGCAGTAGTCGGCGGCCTCGCGCACTTCGGAGACGCAATCGTCGAGCGTCTTGCCGCCCTCGCTTTGCAGGAGCGCGATCAGCCGGCCGCGGTTCTCCTCGATGAGGTCGCCGGCGCGCTCGAGGATCGCGGCACGCCCGGCAAGCGGCATCGCGTTCCAATCCGCAAAGCCGGAGGCCGCCGCCGAGATCGCAGAGGCGACGATCGCCTCATCGCCCTCCTGCACGCTGCCGATGGTCTGGCCGTCGATCGGCGAGATCACGTTGCGCGCGCGGCCAGCGACGGCGACACCGTCGATCAGCGGCGTCGCGCTCGCGCTTTGCGGCGCGGCGCGGAGGTCATCGAGCAGCGCGGCGAGCGCTGCGCTGTCGCCGAACTCGACGCCCGACGAATTCTTGCGCGGCGCGAACAGGTCGCGCGGCAAAGGAATGTGCGAATGGCGCGCCCGGCTCGGGCTCGTAATCCAGCTCTGCGACCGCCTGAGGATATCGGCAATCGGCACCGCCGGATCGGCGGCGACCGAGACGAAGGAGGAATTGGCGCCGTTCTCCAGAAGCCGCCGCACCAGGTAAGCGAGCAGATCGGAATAGCCGCCAACCGGCGCGTAAACGCGGCAGGTGGCATTCGGCAATTCGGCGAGCAGCTCGTGATAGAGCGCCTCGCCCATGCCGTGCAGGCGCTGGAATTCGTAGTCCTCGACGCCGCCGGCATCCTCGACGACGCTGGCAACCGTGAGCGCGTTGTGCGTGGCGAACTGCGGGTAAAGCCGCGGCCGGCAGCCAAGCAGCTTGCGCACGCAGGCGTAGTAATTGAGGTCGGTCATCGCCTTGCGCGTGAACACCGGATAGTCGGCCAAACCGCGCTCCTGCGCGCGCTTCACCTCGGTGTCCCAGTAGGCGCCCTTGACCAGACGCACCGTCAGGCGGCGGTCGAGCGCCGTTGCCGCCTCTGCCACCCAATCGATCACGCTGCCGGCACGCTTCTGATAGGCCTGCACGGCGAGGCCGAAGCCGTCCCAGCCGGCGAGCGAGGAATCGCGCAGCACCGCGCCGATCACCTCGAGCGACAGTTCGAGGCGGTCGGCCTCCTCGGCATCGACGGTGAAATTCAATTCATGCGATTTGGCGAGCTGTGCCAGCGCCAGCACCTTCGGCGTCAGCTCCTTGAGCACGCGGTCGCGCGATAACGGCTCGAAGCGCGGGTGCAGCGCCGAGAGCTTGACCGAAATGCCGGGCCGATTGGGCAGCGCCGCGTTGCCGGCGCTGTTGCCGATGGCGGCGATGGCATTGGCATAAGCATCGAAATAGCGCGCGGCGTCGGCCGCGGTGCGCGCGCCCTCGCCCAGCATATCGTAGGAATAGAGATATTCGCCGTGCGCTTTGGCGCGCGCGAGCGCTTCGTCGATGGTCTGCCCGAGCACGAAATGCGAGCCGAGCAGCCGCATCGCCTGCCGCGTCGCCGCGCGCACCGCCGGCAGGCCGAGCCGCTTCACCATCGCCTCGACGATGCCCTCCGGCGTCTCGCCCGGATGGATGACGCGCGCGGTGATACCGAGCGTCCAGGCCGAGGCCGACACCAGCAAAGCCGTCGACCTGGCATCGCGGCTCCAGTCGCCGGCCTTGAGCTTGTCCTCGATCAGCGCATCGGCGGTGTCGGCATCGGGCACGCGCAGCAGCGCCTCGGCCAGCACCATCAGCGCCAGGCCCTCCTTGGTCGAGAGCGCGTAGGCGTGGAGGAAGTCTTCGACGCCGCCGAGGCGCCCGGTGCGGGCGCGGATCGCCTCGATCAGCCGCGTGGCGCGCGCATCGATGCGCGCTTCGCGCGGCCGGCGGCGCGGGCGGCGCCCGCGATCAACGGCAGCGGCAAGCTCCTCGTCCGGCGGCGCGTAGGCCGCGCGGAACGGCGGCATCTCGCTTGCGGCTACGGCGGGCTTTGCCGCCTGCATGATCTTACTTGATGCGTTCGAGGATGCTGACGTAGTTGGCGACCGCGGTGCCGCCCATGTTGAAGATGCCGCCGAGCCGCGCGTTCTTGACCTGCAAATCGCCGGCGCTGCCGGCAAGCTGCATGGCGGTCATCGCATGCATGGAGACGCCGGTGGCGCCGATCGGATGGCCCTTGGCCTTCAGGCCGCCGGACGGATTGACCGGCAGCTTGCCATCCTTCTGCGTCCAGCCTTCCTTGATGGCGCGGGCACCCTGCCCTTCCGGCACCAGACCCATGGCCTCGTATTCGATCAGCTCGGCGATGGTGAAGCAGTCGTGCGTCTCGATGAAGGAGAGGTCGCCGAGCTTGAGCCCGGACTTCTCCAGCGCGCGAGCCCAAGCCACCGAGCAGCCCTCGAACTTCAGGATGTCGCGCTTCGACATCGGCAGGTAGTCCTGCACGTGCTCGGCGGCGCGGAAGGCGACCGCCTTGCTGAGCCTGAGCGCGGTGTCGATGTCGGCGAGCACCACGGCGGCGGCGCCGTCGGAGACCAGCGAGCAGTCGGTGCGCTTCAAGGGACCGGCGACGAACGGGTTCTTCTCGCTCTCGGTGCGGCAGAAGTCGTAGCCGAGATCCTTGCGCATTTGCGCGTAGGGATTGCCGACGCCGTTCTTGTGGTTCTTCGCCGCGATCATGGCGAGCGCGTCGGACTGGTCGCCATATTTCTGGAAATAGAGCCCGGCGATCTTGCCGAAGATGCCGGCAAAGCCGCCGTCGATGTCGGCTTCCTCGCGCACATACGACGCCTTCGAGCAGGTTGCGGCCGATCTCAGCCGGAGGCGTCGTCGTCATCTGCTCGACGCCGACCACCAGCACGACCCGCGCGGCGCGCGCCTCGATCGACTTGATGCCCTGATGCACCGCCGCCGAGCCGGTGGCGCAGGCATTCTCGACGCGTGTCGCCCGCTTGAAGCGCAGGTCGGGGGACGCCTGCAGCACCAAGGCGGCGGTGAAATCCTGCGCGGAGAAGCCGGCGTTGAAGTGCCCGAGCACGATCTCGTCGACGTCCTTGGCGGCGATGCCGGCGTCGGCCAGCGCCTCGCCGGCGACGCGGACGATGAGGCTTTCGACGCTCTCGCCGGTAAGCTTACCGAAGGGGGTGTGGGCCCAGCCGACGATTGCCGCAGTCATTTACCGTCTCCTCTGCCGAACTTTGGTCGCATTAATTCGCAATTAAAGCGCAGTCACCGTTATTCACGCTGGGGTAAAGGTGGCTTTGCCTGTCATATAAAGCTTAGGTACAAGGCTTGAATAGCCTAGCGCCGCGGTCGATGGAACCGGCCGTTTCCGAGCCCAGGATTGGGGACACGCGAAGAGTGCCACATTTCCTCCGCCTCCGCTGCCTGTTCGCCGGGCTCGCCGCCATTGCGGCGCTGACGCTGGCCGGGACCGGCACCGGCAACGCCGAGGCCCAACTGCTGATCGAGGCTTCGACCGGCAAGGTGCTGCACGCCGAGAACGCCACCTATCCGTGGTATCCGGCCTCCGTCACCAAATTGATGACGACCTACACCACGCTGCGCGCCATCAAGGACGGCCGCGTCAGCATGAACACGCTGCTGACGGTGTCGCGCAACGCCGCGGTGATGCCGCCGACGCATATGGGCCTTAAGATCGGCACCCATGTCACGGTCGACAACGCGCTGAAGATGATGCTGGTGAAGTCGGCCAACGACATGGCCGTGGTGATCGCCGAAGGCGTCGGCGGCTCGATCGAGGGCTTCGCCGACATGATGAACGCCAACGCGCGGCGGCTCGGCATGACGCAGAGCAACTTCGTCAATCCGAACGGCCTGCCGGCGGAAGGCCACGTCACCTCGGCGCGCGATCTCGGCATCCTGGCGCGGGCGCTGATCACCGAATTCCCAGACTACGACTATCTCTGGCACATCCATGCGATCCAGTACGGCAATCGCGTGATGCACAACTACAATACGCTGCTCGACCGCTATCCCGGCGCCGACGGCATGAAGACCGGCTTCATCTGCGCCTCGGGCTACAACGTCGTCGCATCGGCGACGCGCAACGGCCGCCGCCTGATCGCGATCGTGCTCGGCGCCTGGTCGGGCGCGGTGCGCGCGCAGAAGGCGGCGCAACTGCTCGAGCGCGGCTTCAACGGCGGCGGCCTGACGTGGCTGACGCCGTCGCTCGGCACCGTCGACGAACTGGCGCCGATCGACGCGCAGCCGCCGAACCTGCGCGAGGAAATGTGCGGCGGCCACCGGCGCAAGCCGCCGTCCGAGGACAACGACGAAGAAGACGATTCCGCGAGCGCCTCGGCGTCGGGCACCGCCACCGGCAACTCGGCGCAGGCCTTCATGCTCTCGAACCTGAAGCCGTCGGCCGGCAAGTTCGTGCTCGGCCCGGCGGTCGAGACCGAGCCGCCGGTCGTGGTGTTCACCGGCCCGGCCGATCATCCCGACACCGTGCCGCAATTTGTCGGCGCACCGGTCAAGAAGCATCACGGCAAGAAGGTCGCCAAGACCGAAGACAAGGCCGAGGGCGCGGCGGCGACGCCCGCCAAGCCGGCCACGAAGAAAGTCACCAAGAAGACGGCGAAGCCGAAGGTCTCCTCGGCGACGCAATGAGCGCGGCGGAAACCAGCGCCGACCGCCGCCGCCCGGCGCAGCCCATTCCGCTCACCGTGCTCACCGGCTTCCTCGGCGCCGGCAAGACCACGCTGCTCAACCGGCTGCTGAAGGACCCGGCGCTTTCCGACACCGCGGTCATCATCAACGAATTCGGCGAGGTCGGCCTCGACCATCTGCTGGTCGAATACATCGGCGACAACATGGTGCTGTTGCAGTCCGGCTGCCTGTGCTGCACCATGCGCGGCGATCTGGTCGACGCGCTGGAGACGTTGCTGCGCGACCTCGACGCCCGCCGCTGCAAATTCCGCCGCGTGCTGCTGGAAACCACCGGCCTTGCCGATCCGGCGCCGGTGCTGCACACGGCGATGGCGCATCCTTATCTGCTGATGCGTTACCGGCTCGACGGCGTGGTCGCCGTGGTCGATGCGGTCAACGGCGCGGCCACGCTCGATGCCCATGCCGAGGCGGTGAAGCAGGCGGCGATGGCCGACCGGCTGGTGCTGACCAAGACCGATCTGGCGGACAGCGCACAGATCGCGGGCATCAAGGAGCGGCTCCGTGCGCTCAATCCGGCGGCGCCGATCCTCGATGCCGCCAAGGGCGAGGCGACCGCGGCGCGCATCCTCAACAGCGGGCTCTACGATCCGGACAAGAAGATCCCGGACGTGAAGAAGTGGCTGGCGGCGGAGGCCTACGCCGAAGCCCACGATCACGGCCATCACCATCCCCACGACGTCAACCGGCACGACGAGCACATCGCCTCCTTCGTGCTGACGACCGATACGGCAATTCCGGCCGGCACGCTGGAGATGTTTCTCGAGCTCTTGCGTGCCAGCCACGGCGACAAATTGCTGCGCGTGAAGGGCATCGTGAAGCTTGCCGAGATGCCGGAGACGCCGGTGGTGGTGCACGGCGTGCAGCACGTGTTCCACCCGACCGCGCGGCTCGAGCGCTGGCCGGACGACGACCACCGCAGCCGGCTGGTCTTCATCACCCGCGACTTGGCCGAGCGCACCGTGCGCGAATTGTTCGCGGCCTTTATCGGCGCGGCAGCGCCGGACCGGCCCGACCGCGCCGCGCTGACCGACAATCCGTTGGTGCCGTTCGGCGGCGTCGACCGTTAGCGACCCTTGCGCCCCTGCCCGACTCAACTCATGTTAGCGACTCGAGCGCCGCGGCGACGCGAAAAGCCGGCGGGCCAAAACGGCCCAAGGAAACGCCATGCAACGGCCAATCGAGCGGCCCTGGCTGCAGCACTATCCGCCGGGCGTGCCCGCCGAGATCGGCCCGCTGACCTATCGCTCGCTGGCGGCGATGTTCGAGGAGAGCTTCGCCAAATATCGCGATCGGCCGGCGATCGTCTGCATGGACAAGACCATGACTTACGGCGAGGTCGACGCCGCCTCGCGCGCACTCGCCGCCTGGCTGCAAGACCGCGGCCTCAAGCGCGGCGCCCGCGTCGCCGTCATGCTGCCGAACGTGCTGCAATATCCGGTGGCGGTCGCCGCCATCATGCGCGGCGGCTTCACCGCGGTGAACGTCAACCCGCTGTACAAGCCGCGCGAGCTCGAATTCCAGCTCAGCGACGCCGGCGCCGAAGCCATCGTCGTGCTGGAGAATTTCGCCGACGTGCTGGAGGAAGCGCTGCCGCAGACGCCGGTCAAGCACGTCATCATCGCCAGCCTCGGCGACCTGCAGGGCGCGGTGAAGGGCGCCGTGGTCAATCTGGTCGTGCGACGCGTGAAGAAGCTGGTGCCGCCGCACAACATGCACGAAGCGGTGAAGTTCACCGAGGCGCTGGCCGCCGGCCGCAAGCTATGACGTTCACGCCGCCCGACATTTCGGGCCGGACGATGTCGCCTTCCTGCAATACACCGGCGGTACCACCGGCATCGCCAAGGGCGCGACGCTGCTGCACCGCAATCTGGTCGCCAATCTGCTGCAGGTCGACGCCTGGCAGGAGCCGATGCTGGCGATGCCGCCGCATGACCGACGAGCAAGTCATCATCACGGCGCTGCCGCTCTATCACATCTTCGCGCTGACCGCGTGCCTGCTGCTCGGCGTGCACAGCGGTGCAAAGTGCGTGCTGATCCCCAACCCGCGCGACCTCAACGGGCTGGTCAAGGAACTGATGAAATACCGCGTCACCATGTTTCCGGCGGTGAACACGCTCTACAACGCGCTCTTGCATCACCATGACTTCGGCAAGCTCGACTGGAGCATGCTCAAGGCCGCGGTCGCCGGCGGCATGGCGGTGCAGAAAGTGGTGGCGGAAGCCTGGATGAAGGCGACCGGGCGGCCGATCATCGAGGGCTACGGCCTGTCGGAGACTTCGCCGGTGCTCGACCTGCAACCGCGGCGACATCACCGCGTGGACCGGCACCATCGGCCTGCCGCTGCCGTCGACCGACATTTCCATCCGCGACGACGACAACCACGAAGTGCCGCTCGGCGAGCGCGGCGAAATCTGCGCGTACGGGCCGCAGGTGATGCCGGGTTATTGGCAGCGGCCCGAGGAGACCGCCAAGGTCATGACTCCGGACGGCTACTTTCGCACCGGCGATATCGGCGTCATGGATGCTCAAGGCCGCGTCACCATCGTCGACCGCAAGAAGGACATGATCTCGGTGTCCGGCTTCAAGGTGTTCCCCAACGAGGTCGAGGACGTGGCGATGATGCAGGGCGGCCTGCGCGAATGCGCCGCGGTCGGCGTGCCCGACCCGCATTCCGGCGAGGCGGTGAAACTGTTCGCGGTGAAGAAAAGCCCCGACGTCAGCGAAAAGGATCTGCGCGGCTACATGCTTGAGCGGCTGGCGAGCTACAAGGTGCCCAAGCACATCGAGTTCCGCGACGACCTGCCGAAAACCAATGTCGGCAAGATCCTGCGGCGCGCGCTGCGCGACAGCGCATGAGCGCCGCTGCGCCGCTCGCCAGCGCTGCCGAGGTGGTTTCCTTCTGGCGCGCGGCCGGGCCCGACAAATGGTTCGAGAAGGACGACGCCTTCGACGCCGACATCCGCACGCGTTTCCTGGCGACGCATGAAGCCGCTGCCGCCGGCAAGCTCGTCGCCTGGGAGGACAGCGCCGAGGGCGCGCTGGCGCTTCTGATCCTGCTCGACCAGTTTCCGCGCAACATGTTTCGAGGCAGCGCACGCACCTTCGCCACCGATCCGCTGGCGCTCGCCATCACGGCCAAGGCCATCATCCGCGGCTTCGACGCACAGGTCGCCGGCGGAGTTGCGCGGCTTCTTCTACCTGCCGTTCGAGCATTCGGAAAAGCTCGCCGACCAGGAGCACGGCATCGCGCTCTACACCGCGGCGGGCGACGCCGACGGCCTGAAATGGGCCAACATCCACGCCGACATCATCCGCCGCTTCGGCCGTTTTCCGCACCGCAACAGCGCGCTCGGCCGCACCACGACGCCGGAGGAGCAGGCCTTTCTCGACGGCGGCGGCTTTGCCGGGTAATGCTGCTGTCATGACAAACTTCCACGGCGTCTTTCCCTATCTCGTGTCGCCGATCGACGACGAGGGTCGCATCAAGACCGACGTGCTGGGCGCGCTGGTCTCGCACCTGATCAAGTCCGGCGTGCATGGCGTGACGCCGCTCGGCTCGACCGGCGAGTTTGCGTACCTGACGCGCGAGCAGCGCGCGGCGGTGGTGAAGGCGACGGTCGAGGCCGCCGGCAACCGCGTGCCGGTCGTCGCCGGTGTCGCCTCGACGGCAATTGCCGATGCGGTCGTGCAGGCGAAGCATTATCAGCAGCTCGGCGCCGACGGCATCCTCGCCATTCTCGAAGCCTACTTCCCGCTCAAGGACGCGCAGGTCGAGGCTTACTTCCGCGCCATCGCCGACGCCGTCGATATTCCGGTGGTGCTCTACACCAATCCGCAGTTCCAGCGCAGCGATCTGTCGCTCGACGTCATCGCGCGGCTCGCCGAGCATCCGCGCATCCAGTACATCAAGGATGCCTCCACCAACACCGGGCGCCTGCTCTCGATCATGAACCGCGCGCCGCGGATGAAAGTGTTCTCGGCTTCGGCGCATATTCCGGCGGCGGTGATGCTGATCGGCGGCGTCGGCTGGATGGCGGGCCCGGCCTGCATCGTGCCGCGGCAGAGCGTGAAACTCTACGACCTCTGCCGCGCCGGCAAATGGGACGAGGCGATGAAACTGCAGCGCGAATTGTGGCGCGTCAACGAGGCCTTCGCCCGCTTCAATCTCGCCGCCTGCATCAAGGCGGGCCTGCAGATCCAGGGCTACCCGGTCGGCGATCCGGTTCCGCCGCAGGCGGCGCTCACGGCCGAGGAACGCAAGCAGGTCGAAAAGATTTTGGCCAGTTGCCTAACTCTCAGCGTTTCTCGGCCTCAAGGTGAGGAGCGCACCGCCAGGTGCGCGTGAGCCATGGGGCCGCCCCATCCTTCGAGACGCCGCGCTGCGCGCGGCTACTCAGGATGAGGCGGATGGCCAATTCTTAACGATTCCTTGCTAACCGGGCGCGATGAGCCTGCCATCGCTCGTATCGCGCGTCTCGCCACTCGCGGCCCTCGTCGGCCGCGTCAAGGCGCTGCTCGCCGACAAGAACGACCGCCGCATCGCCCAGCTCGTCGCCGGCCAGGTGTTCCTGGTGCGCGCCGGCAGCGCGCTGCTCGCGCTCGTCTCGCAGGTGCTGCTGGCGCGCTGGATGGGCCGCTTCGAGTTCGGCATCTACATCTACGCCTGGACCTGGGTGCTGATGATCGGCGCGCTGTCCGACATGGGGCTGTCGTCGGCGGCGCGGCGCTTCATTCCGGAATACACCGAGCTCAAGCATTTCGATTTGCTGCGCGGCTTCCTGTCCGGCTCGCGCTGGCTCGCTTTCGCCATCGCCACCGGCATCGGCCTCGCCGGCATCGCCGCGGTGACGATCGCCACGCCGTGGCTCGGCGCACTACGAGATCATTCCGCTTTATCTCGCCTGCGCCACCATCCCGATTTACGGGCTGGTGCAGGTGCAGGCCGGCATCGCGCAATCCTACGACTGGCCGAATCTGGCGCTGGCGCCGTTCTACATCGTCCGCCAGCTGTGCCTGACCGTGCTGGTCGGCGCCGTCTATGTGATCGGCGCGCCGACGCACGCCGTCACCGCCATGCTGATCGCGCTCGCCACCACATGGGGCGTCACGCTCGGCCAGATGCTGGTGCTCGACCGCCGCCTCAAGCACAAGGTGGCGAAGGGCCGCAGGCGCTACGCGGTCAAGACCTGGCTTGCCACCTCGCTGCCGATCTTCGTCGTCGAGGGCTTCTACCTGCTGCTCACTTATGTCGACATCCTGGCGCTCGAGCATTTCCGCTCACCGGACGAAGTCGCGGTTTACTACGCCGCGGCGCGGCTGCTTGCCGTCGTCGCCTTCGTCTATTTCGCCATCGCCGGCGCCACCACGCACAAGTTCACCGAATATCACGTCGCCGGCGACAAGAAGCGCCTCTCGGCGTTTTTCGCCGACACGGTGCGCTGGACGTTCTGGCCGTCGCTGCTCGCCTGCGCGCTGATCCTCGCCTTCGGCCGGCCGCTGCTGTCGTTGTTCGGCACGAGCTTCGAGGGCGGCTACGACGTGATGTTCATCCTCGCCGTCGGCATGCTGGCGCGCGCCGCGGTCGGTCCGGCCGAGCGGCTGCTCAACATGCTGGGCGAGCGCAAGCAATGCGCCGCGGTCTATGCCGGCGCCTTCGCGGTGAATCTGGCGCTGTGCGTGGTGCTCATTCCGCGCTTCGGCATTTTCGGCGCGGCGGCCGCGACTTCGGCCGCCATCATTTGCGAGTCGATCGCGCTCTATGTGCTCGCCAAGCAGCGCCTCGGCCTGCACGTTTTCGTGTTCGGCAGCAAAACTCACTAGGGCTCGGCGTCGACTCGAGACTCCGACCCCTCACCCGCCCTCGCTCGGCTTCGCCGGAGTTTATCATCGGGCCGCGCTTCGCGCGGACCCGTCGGCACCCTCTCCCACAAGGGGAGAGGGGAAGAGAGCGTTTCCCGGCTAATCACGCCTTCTCCCGCAGCAACCTGCGGATCACCTTGCCGGTCGTGGTCATCGGCATGGCGTCGATGAAGGCGACCTCGCGCGGATATTCGTGGCCGGACAGCCGCGTCTTGACGAAGCTTTGGATCTCGGCGGCGAGCGCGTCGGACGGCTTTTGCCCTTCGCGCAGCACGATGAAGGCTTTCACGATCTCGGTACGGATCGCATCCGGCTTGCCGACCACGGCGGCGAGCGCGACCGCGGGATGGCGCAGCAGGCAATCCTCGATCTCGCCGGGACCGATGCGGAAGCCGGCCGAGGTGATGACGTCGTCGTCGCGGCCGACGAAGGAGAAATAGCCCTCCTCGTCCATGACGCCCTGGTCGCCGGTGGTCATCCAGTCGCCGATGAATTTGTCGCGGGTCGCTTCGGGCTTGCCCCAGTATTCGAGGAACATCACCGGGTCGGGCCGCTTCACCGCGATCTGGCCGAGTTCGCCGGGCTTCAAGCACTTCGCCGTCGGGGCCGATCACCGCCACGCTGTGGCCGGGCACCGGCTTGCCGATGGCGCCGGGCTTGAGCACGCCGAGCGCCGAGCAGGACGACAGCACCAGATTGCATTCGGTCTGGCCGTAGAATTCGTTGATGACGAGACCGAAGGCCTCGCGGCCCCAGTCCAGCGCCTCGACGCCGAGCGATTCGCCGCCGGAGGCCAGGCTGCGCAGCGCGAAATCGTAACGCCCGCGCGGGCTTTTCGCCGCGCGCATCATGCGCAGCGCCGTCGGCGGGATGAAGGCGTTGCGCACACGAGCGTCGCGCATCAGCGCGAAGGCGTCTTCCGGGTCGAACTTGTCGATGCGGTGGGCGACCACCGGCACGCCGTGATGCAGGCTCGGCAGCAGCACGTCGAACAGGCCGCCGGCCCAGGCCCAATCGGCCGGCGTCCAGTAGCGGTCGCCGGCTGACGGGAACGGGTAGTGCGGCATCTCCGCGCCGGGCAAATGGCCGAGCAGCACGCGATGAGCATGCAGCGCGCCCTTGGGCTGGCCGGTGGTGCCCGAGGTATAGATCATCACCGCCGGATCGTCGGGCGCGGTCGCGACCGGCGTGAACTCCGGCGAGGCGCGCGCGAGCAGTGCGGTCAAGCCGTCGGCGCCATCGCTCGCGCCGTCGAACGACAGCACGCACGTGAGCCCGGGCGCATCGTTGCGGATCTCGGCGAGCTTGGCGGCGCCCTGCTTGTTGGTGATCAGCGCCCGCGCGCCGGAATTCTGCAGCCGGTAGGACAAGCGCATCCGGCCCGAACAGCACCGCGATCGGCAGCGCCACGGCGGCGAGCTTGTAGATCGCCATGTGCGCCGCCGCGACCTCCGGCGTCTGCGGCAGCATGATGGCGACGCGGTCGCCGCGGGCGATGCCGTGCGCGGCGAGCACATTGGCGAGGCGGTTCGAAGTCTCGCGCAGCCAGCCGTAGCTGATGGCGTCCTGCCGGCCGTCGCCGCGCACATGCAGGATGGCGAGGCGGTTCGGCTCGGCCGCGGCCCAGCGGTCGCAGCACGACACGCCGATGTTGTAGCGGGCGGGGATGTCCCAGCGGAATTGGCTGTACAGCGCGGCATAGTCGCGCACATCGGGAAGCACCGGCATGGTGGGCGAGGCTAGTGAGTTCTACTTCCCTTGTCATTCCGGGACCGCCCGCGCACCGCGTATGTGCTTATCCCTCCCCGCTTCGCGGGGAGGGTGGCGAGCAGCGAGCAAAGCGAGCTGCGAGACGGGTGGGGTTCGTGTGCAACTGAGATGAGACCCCACCCCCGGCGCTGCGCGCCGGACCCTCCCCTTTCAGGGGAGGGATTAGCAGGCGCGCATCGTCGCCCGTATTCTTTGCGGCGCCGGGTACGCCGTCGTCCTCTTCCGTCCGCCGAAGCGAGGGGAGCGGAGCGCCGAGAAACGCGGAGGCTTGGCGCAGCCTCCTGGGCGGCCGGCGCGGCCGCCCGACACGCTTGCGAGGCGTGTCCGCTTCGCCTTGCGATCGGCGAAACGGCGCCTCTCGGCGCTCCGCTGCGGCGTTTTGCGGCGCCGGGCCGCGCTTCTGAAGGAGGCTCTTGGCGTGTCCCGTTTCCGGGACCGGCCGAACCTCTCCCCATCAGCGAGCTCCTCGCGGCGGGTCGTAGTGCCCGCGGGCGGAGCCCCGGCGCCGCCCGGGGCGCGTGCTGACGAGGCACGCCCGCGGGCGCCGCATCCCGCTCCGCCTTCAGGATCGTCTCTAGCTAGAAGACGCCCCTCACGAGCGGGATTGATAGGACTATAAGCCGCGATAGGAATAAAGTCAAGTGGGTGCCTTGCCGCGATCTCGCTCGGTCCGCACAAGCGGGCGCGCCTGCCCCGTCATCCTGAGGTGCGAGCCGCGTCGAGCGGCGAGCCTCGAAGGATGACGGCCGATGAGTCGGCGCCCGTCATCCTTCGAGGGCCTCACGATGCGAAGCCACCTCAGGATAACGGATCGACGCTTGCGCCCGCTTCAAGTTGACTGCATCAGACGCTAGGTGCCCTTGCCGTCATCCGGCTCGGCCAAAATCAGCGTCCAATAGACCTTGTACTTCGAGGCCGGCGCGCGCGCCGCGGCGATGCCGATGCGCGTTGCGCCCTTGAGCAGCATGTTGGCGCGGTGCGGGGCTGAATCGCGCCAGCCGGAGAACGCCTCGGCCAGCGTGTGATAGCCGGCGCCGATGTTCTCCGCGGCGCGTCTTGGCGTCGTAGCCGGAGGCTTTCAGCCGCGCGGCGAACGGCTTGCCGGCGTCGTGCTCGAGCTTGTCGCGCTTCGCCATCAGCGCGGCCTGCGCTGCCGCCAACTGCATCAGCGCCGGATCGAGCGTCACCGCCGGCAGGCCGTTGTTGCTTCGATAGCCCGAGATCATCGAGGCGGCGGCGGCGGCGTCGAGTTCGTTTCCGGGAATGGCGAGATCGCGATAGAAGCTCGGCTCGCCTTTGGGCTCAAAAGTGCCGGCGCAGCCGGCGAGCATGGCGAGGACGGCGAGCGCACAGAACAGACGAACCAATATCATCGGCGAATCGTCTCCTCATATCCGTCATGGCCGAGCTTGTCGCGCGCATCCCCGCCTCCACCTCCCCTTTTCAAGGCGGAAGCGCGCGACACGCGCGGGCATGACGGGCAACTGCGGCTATTTCGCGTTTTGCAGCGCCTGCCAGATGCGCTGCGGCGTCGCCGGCATGTCGATCATGGTGCCCTTGGGCAGCGCGTCGAGGATGGCGTTGATCGCGGCGGGCGTCGCCGCGGTGGTGCCGGCCTCGCCGGTGCCTTTGACGCCGAGCGGATTGGTGCGGCAGGCGACCGGCATATGCTCGACCGTCATCGCCGGCACGACGTCGGCGCGCGGCATGGCGTAGTCCATGAACGAGCCGGAGACGAGCTGGCCGTCGGCGTCGTAGACGGTGTCCTCGGTCAGCGCCTGGCCGAGGCCTTGCGCCACGCCGCCGTGGATCTGGCCGGTGACGATGGTGTCGTTGAGCATATTGCCGCAATCGCCGACCGCGACGTAGTTGACCAGCGTGGCGGCGCCGGTCGCCGGGTCGATCTCGGCCTCGGCGATGTGGCAGCCGTTGGGGAACGACGGCGGCGACGCCGACCTTGCCCTGGGTGTCGAGACTTTCCGGGATGACGCCTTGCCGCGCCAGCTCGACGGCGCGCTCGGCGACCTGGAACAGCGTCACCTCGCGCTGCGAGCCGCGCACGCCGAACTTGCCGTCGCGATAATCGATGTCGGCTTCCGCCGCCTGCAGCAGCAGCGCCGCGGCCTTCCTGCCTTTTTCGATCACGGTATCGGCGGTGACGGCGACGGCGCCGCCGGTCTTCATCGCCGAGCGCGAGGCGAGCGCGCCGAAGCCCGGCACGTCGCGCGCGGAATTGCCGGAGGTCACCGTGACCGATGCCGGATCGATGCCGAGGCGGCGCGCCGCCACTTCGGCGAACACCGTCGGATGGCCCTGCCCGCTGCCGCCGGCGCCGATGCTGACCGTGACGCGGTTGCCGCCGGGAAACGTAATGCGCGCGGCTTCCTCGGGGAAAGCGCCGGCGATTTCCAGATAGCAGCCGATGCCGATGCCGCGCAGCTTGCCTTGTTTCTTCGCGGCCTTCTTGCGCGCGGCAAAGCCGTCATAATCGGCGAGCGTGAGCGCGCGCTCGAACACCGCCGGGAAATCGCCGCTGTCGTACACGCTGCCGAAAGCGCGTGGTGTAGGGCATCTTGGCCGGCGCGATCAGGTTGCGCCGGCGGAGTTCGGCGGCGTCGATGCCGGTCTGGTCGGCGGCGGCATCGATCAGCCGCTCGATGAAATAGCTCGCCTCCGGCCGGCCGGCGCCGCGGTAGGGCGCGGTCGGCACGGTGTTGGAAAGCGCGCAACGCACGCTCATGTGCGCCAGCGGGATGTCGTAGATCGTCGGCAGGCAGCCGGCGATGTGCAGCGTGAAGACGTAATGCGAGACGCCGGTGACATAGGCGCCCATGTTGCCGACGACATCGACGCGAAGGCCGAGGAAGCGGCCGCGCTTGTTGAGCGCGAGCTCGGCGACATAGAACGAATCCCGGCCGTGCGAGTCGGTGACGAAGGCCTCCGCGCGGGTCGAGACCCAGTGCAGCGGTTTGTTCAGCGCCTTGGCCGCGTGCAGCATCGCCACATATTCGGAATAGCAGCCGCCCTTCATGCCGAAGGCGCCGCCGACATCGTCGGTCAGCACCAGGATCTGCTCGGACTTGAGACCCATGATCTCCATGACCTGGCCGCGCATGTTCGACACGCTCTGCGTGCCGCAGCGCAAGGTGTAGAGATCTCGTGCCGCGTCGTAGCTGGCGCTCGCGGTGCGCGGCTCGATCGAGTTGACGACCAGGCGCTGGTTGTTGAGCTCGAGGCGGACGACATGCGCGGCCTCGGCGAAGGCGCGGTCGAGCGCCGCCTTTTTCTTGCCGTCGGGGTCGGCCGGCGCGCTCCATGCGAAGCCGAGATTGCCGGGCGCCTCCGGCCAGAGCTGCGGCGCGCCGGGCTTGAGCGCGTCGCGGGCGTCGATGACCGGCGTCATCGGCTCGTAGTCGACGACGACCTTCTCGGCGGCGTCCTGCGCCACGGCGGCGCTGGAGGCAACCACCATGGCAACCGGCTCGCCGACATGCATGACGCGCTTGTCGGCCAGCACCGGCCGGTGCGGCGAAATCGGCGTCTTGCCGCCGCGGCACCGGATGGCCGTGCGAGATGGAATGATAGTGCGCCGCGGCAAGATCGGCCGCGGTGTAGACGGCCGACCACGCCGGGCGCGGCCTTGGCCGCTGCGGTGTCGATCGCGCTCGATGCGCGGCGAAGGCATGCGGCGAGCGCACGAAACAGGCGTAAAGCGCGCCCTCCGGCCGGACGTCGTCGCCGTAAGCGGCCCTGCCCGCGCAGCAGCGCCTCGTCCTCGACCCGGCCGTTGAAGTGCGGGGCGCTCGCTTTGCCTGCATCGGTCGTTTGGTCCATGGGCTCCCCGTTAAGCTTCGTTTAACCGTTCTTGAGACGGCAATTAACTGCATAAAAACTGGTTAGGGAATAGTTTAGCCGCCAGTCATGGCCGAGGCCGAGCAAGAATTCGCAAGACCGGTCGACTGGCGGCCGTTCACCCTGATCGGGATGGCCGGCTGGGGGCTGAGCTTTGCGCTGTTCCGCTTTTATCTGCCGATCGGCGTGTGGCTCGGCTTCACCGGCATCCTGGCGCCCATCGTCTGCGCAACCGTCGCCGGCGCGCTGACGGTTGCGGTCGCCGCGCTGGCGATGACGCGCGGCATGCAGGCCAGGAACCGCCGCATGCGCATCGCGCTCGACAACATGTCGGAAGGCCTGTGCATGTTCGACGCCAGGGAGCGGCTGGTCGTGTGCAACCGGCGCTACCGCGAGCTCTACGAACTGCCGCCCGAGGTCGCCAAGCCCGGCCGCACGTTGCAGAGCCTGCTCGATTTCCGCATCGCCGCCGGCAACTTCACCCGCGATCCGAAGGAGTACCGCGAGGAGATCACCAGCGCCATGCGTGCGGGCCGCACGACGCACGCCGAAGTCACCGCCAAGAGCGGGCACGTGATGTCGATCCACAACCGGCCAATGCCGGACGGCGGCTGGGTCGCGACGCATGACGACGTCACCGAACGCCGCAAGGCCGAGCGCGAGCGCGCCTCGATGCAGGAGCAGGAGCAGCGGCGCTCGCTGGTCGAGCAGGCGATCGCCGCGTTCCGCCGCGGCGTCGAGGAGCATTTGCGCAGCGTCGCCGAC
This sequence comes from uncultured Alphaproteobacteria bacterium, assembly GCA_963822035.1. Classification (GTDB taxonomy): domain Bacteria; phylum Pseudomonadota; class Alphaproteobacteria; order Rhizobiales; family Xanthobacteraceae; genus Pseudolabrys. The sequence continues at coordinate 88,273 of CAWGGC010000006.1, forward strand.
GGCGCGCAGACGATGCGCGCAACCGCCGGCGCGCTGTTCGCCAATTCCGGGCAAACCTCGCAGAGCGCAGAAGGCGCGGTCGCTTCCTCCAACGAAGCGAGCACCAATGTCGAAACCGCCGCGGTCGCCGCCGACGAATTGACCGGCTCGATCGGCGAGATCGGCCGCCAGCTCGCCTCGACCACCGACATCGTGCGCAAGGCGGTCGCCGAGGCGAAATCGACCAACGAGCAGATCGCGGCGCTGGCGCAAGCGGCACGGAAGATCGGCGACGTCATCAAGCTGATCCGCGCCATCGCCGCGCAGACCAACCTGCTCGCGCTCAATGCCACCATCGAGGCGGCGCGCGCCGGCGAAGCCGGCAAGGGCTTCGCCGTGGTGGCGTCCGAGGTCAAATCGCTCGCCGTGCAGACCGCGAAGGCGACCGAGGACATCTCCAAGCTGATCGCGGCGGTGCAGGGCTCGACAGGCAGCGCCGTGTCCGCGATTGGCCGCATCGGCGCGCGCATGGAGGAGATCGATTCCTGCGCCAGCGCCGTGTCGATCTCGGTCGAGCAGCAGAATGCGGCGACCGCCGAGATATCGCAGAACGTCGCCAGCGCCGCCGGCGGCGCCAAGCTCGTGGTCGCGGTGCTGGCCGAGGTTGCCGGCGCCGCCACCGAAACGCGCCAGTCGGCCGAGCGCGTGCTGACCGCAGCCGAAGCGGTCGACACCGCCGCCGACGAACTGCGCCGCGAGGTCGAGGGTTTCCTCGCCCGCGTCGCAGCCTGATACCCCGCTTTTCGCCCTTTCAAATCGGCCAAATCACCGCAGAACGGTGCTGCATCGGCACGCCGGCTCGGCTATTTTGCCGGCCAAAGACGCGGAGATTTCGTGAATGCGTTTGGGCTACTTCACCATGCCGGTGCATCCGCTGGGACGCGACTGGTCGCAGACTTTGCGCGAGGACCGCGAGGCGATCATCCTTGCCGACCAGCTCGGCTTCCACGACGCCTTCATGGGCGAGCACCTGACCGACGCCTGCGAGAACATCACCAACAGCATGCTGTTTCTGGCGACGCTGATCCACGATACCAAGCAGATCAAGCTCGCCACCGGCACCACCAATCTGGCGCAGATGCACCCGGTCGTGGTCGCGGTCAACGCCGCGATGTTCGACCACCTGGCGCAAGGCCGCTTCATCATGGGCGTTTCGCCCGGCGCGCTGACCTCCGATTGCGAGGCGATCGGCATCCTCGACGAAGACCGCAACAAGATGTTCGCCGACTCGATCGACATCATCCTGGCGGTCTGGGAGCGCAATCCGCCCTACGATATCGAGTTTCCCGGTAACCGCTACAAGGTGACGTTCGCCCGCACCGCGGCGCTCGATCTCGGCGTCGGCGTGCTGGCCAAACCGTTCCAGAAACCGCGGCCGGAGATCGTCGGCACCGTGGTGGCGCCGTTCTCGCCGGGCGTGGTGCTGATGGGCAAGCGCGACTTCCATCCGCTGTCGGCCAACTTCCTGCTGGCGCAGCATCTGAAGTCGCACTGGGCCAACTACGCCAAGGGCAAGGCCGAAGCCGGGCAGAAGGCCAACGTCTCCGACTGGCGCGTCGCCCGCACCATCTTCGTCGCCGACGACGAGGCGACCGCGCGCCGCTACGGCTGCGACGACGCCAAGAGCCCCTATCGCCACTACTTCGGCAACATGCGCGCCAAGATGATGCGCGGCAACCGGCTCTACGTGTTCAAGAAATACAAGGAGCAGCCGGACGAGGAACTCACGCTCGACTACGTCATGAACAATTGCGTGACCTGCGGCACGGTCAACAACGTGGTCGACCAGATCCTCGCCATGCGCGAGGAGACCGGCGATTTCGGCGAGCTGGTCTATGCCGGCATGGACTGGGCCGACCCGGCGCTCGCCAAGCGCTCGATGCAGCTGATGGCCGAAGAGGTGATGCCGCGCGTCAACGCGGCCATCGGCAAGGAAGCAAAGACGGCTGCGGAGTGATCGCGATCAGTTGCGGTGAACGACGGGCGGCAGCGCCCGGCTCGTCACAGATGCGTCCGTGACCGTACCGGTCGCCGTCGACGCCGGCTCGACCATGACGCTGGCGTTGTTTGCCGAAGCGCCGGGGTCCGAACCGTTCGACGCCGTCGCCGGCGGATTGCCCGGCAGCACGACGACGCGGGTGCCGACCTGCACGCGGCTGTAGAGATCCTCAACATCCTCGTTGAGCATACCGACGCAGCCCGACGAAACGTAATGGCCGATGGTCGAAGGCTGGTTGGTGCCGTGGATGCGGTACAGCGTGTTGCCGAGATACATGGCGCGCGCGCCGAGCGGATTGCCCGGGCCGCCGGCCATGATGCGCGGCAGATAAGGCTGGCGGTCGATCATCTCCGGCGGCGGGAACCAGTCCGGCCATTCCTTCATCTTGGAGATGCGCTCGGTGCCGGTCCAGGTGAAGCCCTCGCGGCCGACACGCACGCCGTAGCGCAGCGCCTTGCCGTGGCCGAGCACGAGATAGAGATAGGTGTTCGCCGTATCGACGATGATGGTGCCGGCGGGCTCCTTGGTCTGGTAGTCGACCAGTTGCCGCTTCAGGTTGGCGGGAAGCTCCTTCGGCTGGCCAGCTTCCGGCTGATCTTCCGGCGGCAGCGCGGCGGTACCGGCCGGCGCGGGCGGCGTCGCCACGTTCTGCTGCTGGCCGCCACCGACCGGCTGCGGCGGGCGGATGGCGTCGGGGTCATTGTCGGCCGTCGCCGGCTGCGCGGCGGGCGCGGCCGAGGCGCGGTTGCCGAACGGCAGGATGAAACCGGGCTGTGCCGGCGGCGGCTCGCTGCCGGCCCGGTAACCGGGGACGCCTTGCGCTGAGGCGCGGCCGGCCGGCGGCGCCGGCACGTAGTCGCCATTGTCGCCGAGGTCGGCACCGGCGGGCGGCGCGCGATCGACGGCGGCCTGGTCCGAAGTGCCGGCATAGGGCGACCGCGACGACTGATATTGCGCCTGCGCGGGCAAGATTGTGAGAAACGCCGCGAGCGGCAATGCCAGCAAGGCAGCAACGCAAGATCGATTCATCGTCCACCCAAGAATCCGGCCAAGACGGCCAAATGAACCCGCCATGCCGCCAGTTAAACGGCGTTCAGCCTAACAGGTCGTTAGCGATGGAGCACCGCCCGAGCCCAAAAACGCATGCTCCCAGATGAAGGCACATTCAAGACCAGATTCGACCTGACGCGCGTGCGTAGCAAAAAAGTGACACGAAAAATGGGCCATCGAGAGGGGTTCCGGACCCCGCGATCGGCCCGACCGGCCAGCAGCCGAACCGTTCAAGCCTTCTTGGCTTCCGCCGCCAGCACCTGCTTGGCGACGCGGTGGCAATCGACCGCGGCCGGGAACCCGCAATAAACGGCGATCTGCCGCAGGATGGCGGCAAGCTCGGCTTGCGTCAGGCCATTGCGCAGGGCGCCGCGGAAATGCGCCTCGAACTCGTGCATGCGGCCGAGCGCCGCGATCATGCCGAGATTGAGGAGGCTGCGGTCGCGGGGGCGGAGCGCCTCGTCGGTCCACACCGCGCCCCAGGCATATTCGGTGAGCTGTTCCTGGAATTGCCGGTTGAAATCGTCGGTGTTGGCGATGGCGCGGTCGACATAGTCGTCGCCCAGCACCTTGCGGCGCATTGCCATGCCGCGCTCGTACAAAGCCTTGTCCATTTTTCGCTCCCGGTGTGCTGCGTTTGCCGCGCTATGTTGACAGGGTTTTGCCGATTTCGTCCATTCGTCCCGGTTTCCCGTCATTCCGGGACGGCCCGCCGGGCCGAGCTGCGCTCGCGCCCCGGAATGACTGAATGAGAAAGTCATGAAGGTAGCCATCGTCGGCGGCGGCATTTGCGGGCTCGCGCTCGCGCTCAACTTGAAGCAACGCGGCATCGCCTGCCGGGTTTACGAACGCGCGCCGGAGGTCAAGCCGCTCGGCGTCGGCATCACGCTGCTGCCGCACGCCATGCGCGAATTCACGGCGTTGGGCTTGAGCGACCAACTGCTCGCCGCCGGCATCGAGAACCGCGAGAGCTGCTTCTTCAACCGCTTCGGCCAGCTCATCTACAAGGAGCCGCGCGGCAAGTTCGCCGGCTACCAGTATCCGGAGGTCGGCATCCACCGCGGCCGCCTGCACATGATCCTTTATGCGGCGGCGCAGGAACGGCTCGGCACCGAAGCCATCGCCACCGACCACGACTGCACCGGCGTCGAACAGGACGATGCCGGCGTCACCGTGCATTTCAGGGGCCGCGACAGCGTGCGCGCCGACGTCGCCATTGCCTGCGACGGCATCAATTCGGTGCTGCGCAAGCAGTTCTATCCCGACGACAAGGTGGTATTCGCCGGCATCAACACCTGGCGCGGCGTCACGCGGCGCAAGCCGATCCTGACCGGCCGCACCTATATGCGCGTCGGTTCGATCCTGACCGGCAAGATGGTGATCTACCCGATCATCGATGACGTGGACGGCGACGGCAACCAGCTCATCAACTGGATGGCCGAGATCAAGCAGGACACCTTCGAGCAGAACGACTGGAACAGGCCCGGCGACCTCGCCGACTTCTTCCCGCTCTACGAAAGCTGGCGGTTCGACTGGCTCGACGTCGCGCAGATGATCCGCGACGCCGACCAGATCCTCGAATATCCGATGGTCGACAAGGACCCGATCGCGCGCTGGACATTCGGCCGGGTGACGCTTGCCGGCGACGCCGCGCATCCGATGTATCCGCGCGGCTCGAACGGCGCGGCGCAAGGCGCCATCGATGCCCGCACGCTCGCCGACGCGCTGCGCAGCCATGCCGATCCGCGCGACGCGCTCAAGGCCTATGAGGACGCGCGGGCGGAAGCGGCGGCGCGCGTGGTGCGCACCAACCGCGAGCACCCGCCGGATTTCATCAATATCCGGGTGGAGCAACTGGTCGGCGACCGGCCGTTCGACGATCTCGACAAGTACATCACCCAGGACGAGCTCCGGGCGCTGTCGGAGAACTACAAGCGCATAGCAGGCTTCGCTCTGGCGGATGTGGCGCCCGGCCGCGGCGGCTAAATAACGGCGTCCGGTCAATGGGTTGCGGCCAAGCCCTGGGGGTTGTCCCCGGTTTCCCCGCTATCCCGCCGGCACAGGATTTGGGCTCCCGGCCCGTTTATCCTGATGTCGAGGGACTAATATGCAGGCCACAGCAACGATGAGGATGACGCTCGCCCCATTGCGATGGACGACAGCGACGAAGCGCTCATGGCCCGGGTCGCGCGCGGCGACGAGCCGGCCTTTCGGCAGCTTGCGCGTCGGCACCTGCCGGCGGCGGTTGCGCTTGCCCGGCGCGTCCTCGGCAATGCCGCCGACGCCGAAGACGTGGCGCAGGAAGCCATGCTCCGCGTCTGGGTCAACGCGCCGCGCTGGCAGCCGCTGGCATTGTTCCGTACCTGGTTCCGCCGCATCGTGGTCAATCTCTGCCTCGACCGCAAACGGCGGGCGCCGTGGGTGGAGCTCGAGGCGGCCGGCGAGATCGCCGATCCGGCGGCGGATGCCGGCGAGGCAATCGAGCGCAGCGAACGCGACGAACTGGTGCAGGCGGCCATTGCCCGCTTGCCGGAACGCCAGCGCATCGCCGTCGTGCTCACATACAACGAGGGCCTGAGCAATGCTGAAGTCGCCGACGCTCTCGACACTTCGGTCTCCGCGGTGGAGACATTGCTGGTCCGCGGCAAACAAAACCTGCGCCGCGCATTGGCTCGCGTAATCGAGGGGGAACAAGAAAAATGAACAACGACCGGTTGGACGATCTTCTCAGCGCCGCGCTCAAGCGCGAGCCGGCGGTCACGCGCGACGACGAGGCGGCGGCCGCCCGCGTGCTCACGCGCCTCGCGGACCTGCCGCGGCAAAAACAGCCGTTGTGGCGGCTGCCCGGCATTTTGCTCGACTGGCAATTCGCGCCGGCTTGGCCGCGCGTCGCGGCGCTGGCGAGTTGCGCTCTGGTCGGCTTCGTCATCGGTTTCTCCGGCATCGATCGTGTCGTCGAGCCGACGAATGCGCCCTATTCCTTCGTCAGCGGCGCCGACTTCACGGGAGACGGGCCATGAGCATCGCCCAGTTCGCGCCGATGACCGCGGCCCGCGGCCGCTCGCGCTGGCTGCTGCTCGGTTCGCTGGCGCTCAATCTGTTCTTTGTCGGCGTCGCCGTCGCCATGGCGGTGCGCGCACCCGCCAAGTCCTGGTGGGACCCGAACGTTTTCGTGCGCGTCGACCGGCTGGCGGCGAGCCTGCCCGCGGCCGATGCCGCGATCGTGCGGACGCAAATGCAGGCCAACCACGACGCCATTGACACCACGCAAAGCGCCTACCGCGCCAGCCAGGACGCCGTCCGCGCCACGCTGCGCCATGAACCTTTCGAAGTCGAGGCGATGCGTGCCGCCATGGCCAAGACGCGCGCGGCGCGTCAGACCTACGACCAGACCATTCAGGGGGTATTCGCCACGGCCGCGGCGCAGATGTCCCAGGACGGAAGAAATGCGTTGGCAGATTGGCCACCGGGGCGCAAATCCGCGAGCAATCATTGATAATTCCGGCTAGGTTCTCAGGCGAGTCCGGTCTCAGGCGTTTGCGAAAGTCGCCGGTATGCGTCGTGGCAACTGTGCAAGGAAAAAGGGAACGAAACGGCGCTGGGCGCCCTTCGTCGCCATGATCGCTCAAATCGCCCTGATGCTTCCTCTTGGCGGCTGCCTGCTCGCCGGCGACAAGCCCGAGCCGGCGCTCGACATTCCGGCGAACTATACCGCGACCTCACGTAATCCGGCCCTCGCCGAAGCGGCGGTGCCGCCGCTCGACTGGTGGACGCGATTCCGCTCCAGGGAGCTCACCGAACTGATCGAACAGGCGCGCGCCGCCAATCTCGACATCGCCGCGGCAATCGCGCGCATCGAGCAGGCCGACGCGCAGGCGCGCATTACCGGCGCGGCGCTGCTGCCGGCGATCGATTTCAACGGCGACACCTCGCGGTCGCAGGCGTCACAAACCACCAATCTCGGCAACGGCAAGAAATTCGTGCCGACCGGCTTCACCGACCGCAACGCGGTCTCGATGTCATTAAGCGCCAGCTACGAGATCGACTTCTGGGGCAAGAACCGCGCCGCCTTGCGCGCCGCCGAAGAGAGCGCGGTCGCGACCCGCTACGATCGCGAGGTGGTGGGGCTCACCACCGTGGTCGCCACCGCCAACGCCTATTTCCAGGTGCTGGCGGCGCAGGACCGGCTGCGCGTCGCCCGCGAAAATCTCAAGAGCGCATCGGACGTGCTCAATCTGATCCAGCAGCGGCTGAACGCCGGCACCGCCTCGCAACTCGAAGTCGCCGAGCAGCAGAGCGTGGTCAACACGCAGAAGGCCTCCATCCCGCCGCTCGAGCAGACGCTGACGCAAAACAAGAACGCGCTGGCGCTGTTGATCGCTCGCTCGCCCGAGCGCGTCGACGTCCGCGGCGGGACCTTGCGCGCCATCACCTATCCGCGGGTAACACCGGGGCTGCCCTCGGAGCTGATCGCGCAGCGGCCCGACATCCGCGAGGCCGAAGCGCGGCTCGCCTCCGCCGACGCCAATGTCGAGAACGCGCGCGCGCAATTCTTTCCCTCGATCACGCTGACCGGCGAAGGCGGTTACCAGAGCGCGGTGCTCAAGCTGCTGACGCGGCCGGAGTCGGTCTTCTTCAATATCGCCGCGGGCTTGACCCAGCCGGTGTTCGACGGCGGGGTGATCCAGGGCAATTTCGATCTGCAGAAGGGCGTGCAGGAGGAACTGCTGCAGGATTATCGCAAGGCGGTGATCTCCGGCTTCGTCGACGTCGAGAACGCGCTCGACGCCATCCGCCAGACCGCGCTGCGCGAAAGGCTGCAGCAGGACGTCGTGACGAGCTCGCGCCAGGCTTTCGACATTTCCGAACAGCGCCTGCGCGAGGGCACCATCGACCTCGTCACCGTGCTGCAGACGCAGCAGACCTTGTACCAGGCCGAAGACCTGCTGGTGCAGGCGCGGCTCGCCCACGTGCAGGCAATCGTCAGCCTCTATCAGGCGCTCGGCGGCGGCTGGCTGCCGAAACCGGTGGAAACCACCGATGCACGGTGAAGCGCCCAAGCAATTCCTGCAGAAGTCGAAGCGCGGCAGCCGGCGTGCTCTGCTGCTCGGCGCGCTGGTGGTCGTGCTCGCGGCGGGCGCGGTCTATTACTTCAGCGGCACGGCGCCGCAGCCGACCCGCGGCGGCCGCTTTGCCGGCAATGGCGGGCCGGTGCCGGTTCTCGTCGCCGCGGCGAAAAGCGCCGACGTGCCGGTCTATCTCGACGCCGTCGGCACGGTGAAGGCGCTCAACACCGTGACGGTGAGCCCGCAGGTCGACGGCAAGCTCCTCAGCGTGGGTTTCAAGGAAGGCCAGGACGTCAAGAAGGGCGACGTGCTGGCGCGCATCGATCCGACCATCTATCAGGCCCAGCTCGATCAGGCGATCGCCAAGAAGGCGCAGGACGAGGCGGTGCTCGCCAACGCCAAGAACGATTTGACGCGCTACGAGACACTCGCCGCCACCAACGCCATCAACCGCCAGCAGGCCGATACCCAGCGCGCGCTCGTGCAACAGGATCAGGCGCTGGTTCAGGCCGACGAAGCGGCGATCGAGAACGCGCGCGCGACGTTGAGCTATACGACCATCGTCGCCCCGATCGACGGCCGCACCGGCGTGCGCATGGTCGACGAAGGCAACATCGTGCACGCCTCCAGCTCGCCGGGCATCGTCGTCATCACCCAGATCAAGCCGATCTCGGTGCTGTTCAACCTGCCGCAGCAGGACCTCGACGAGATCAATAGCGGCTTCGCCAAGGGACCGCTGCCGGTCGACGCGCTGCGTTCCGACGACAATTCGGTGATCGACAACGGCAAGTTGACCGTGGTCGACAACCAGGTCGACGCATCGACCGGCACGGTGAAACTGAAGGCCGAGTTCCCGAACGCCGATATCAAGCTGTGGCCCGGACAGTTCGTCAACGTGCGGCTGTTGATCGACACGTTGAAGCAGGTGGTCGTGGTGCCGACCGGCGCGGTGCAGCGCGGGCCGAACGGCACCTTCGTTTACGCGGTGGGTGACGACAACGTCGCGCATATCCAGCAGGTGACGGTGACCAAGCAGGACGAGACCGAATCGGTGATCGGCAAAGGCGTCACTCCGCCCGAGCGTGTCGTCACCACCGGCTTTGCCCGCTTGACCGACGGCGCCAAGGTCGAAATCGGCAGCGCCAACGGCAGCGCGCCGCCGCCGCAAGCCAAGGCGCGCGTCAGCGCGGCCAGCGCGGCGCCAACCGCTCCGGGCAGAGCACCAGCAGCGGGGCGCGACCGAACCCGCCGCAATGAGCGTCTCCTCACCCTTCATCCAGCGGCCGATCGCCACCTCGCTGCTTGGCGTCGCGGTGATGCTGGGGGGCCTGCTCGGCTATTGGTGGCTGCCGGTGTCGGCGCTGCCGCAGGTCGACTTCCCGACCATCCAGGTCACCACCCAACTGCCCGGCGCGAATCCGGACACCATCGCCTCGCTGGTGACGGCGCCGCTCGAGCGGCAGTTCGGCCAGATTCCGGCGCTGCAGGTGATGACCTCGTCGAGCTCGTTCGGCATCAGCCAGGTGACGCTGCAATTCGACCTCAACCGCGACATCGACGCCGCGGCGCAGGACGTGCAGTCGGCAATCAATGCCGCGGCCTCGACGCTGCCGCGCAACCTGCCCTACCCGCCGCTCTATTCCAAGGTGAACCCGGCGGACACGCCGATCATCACGCTGGCGCTCACCTCCGACGCCATCGACCAGCGCACCTTGAGCGACATGGCCGACACCATCATGGCGCCGCGCCTGTCGGAAATAACCGGGGTCGGCCATGTCTCGGTGCAGGGCGGCATCCGTCCGGCGATCCGCATCCAGGCAGATCTGGCGCGGCTTGCCGCCTACGGCATCGGGCTTGAGGATCTGCGCACGGCGATCGTCAGCGCCAATGTCGCCGGCGCCAAGGGCTCGCTCGACGGCGCGCATCAGTCCTACACCATCGCCGCCAACGACCAGATCGACAGCGCCAACGCCTACAAATCGGTGATCGTCGCCTACCGCAACGGCGCGCCGGTGCTGCTCTCCGACGTCGCCGACGTCGTCAACGGGCTGGAAAACACCAAGGTCGGCGCCTCATACCAGGGCAAACCGGCGATCGTCATCGACGTGCAGCGCCAGCCGGGCGCCAACGTCATCGAGACCGTGCAGCGCGTGCAGGCCGAGCTGCCGCGGCTGCGGCGCGCGATCCCGGCCGCCGCCAAGCTCACCGTGGTCGCCGACCGCACCACCACCATCCGCGCTTCGATCCACGACGTGCAGTTCACGCTGGTGCTCAGCGTCGCGCTGGTCGTGCTGGTGGTGCTGGTCTTCCTGCGCACGGTGCGCGCCACCATCATCGCCGGCGTGGCGCTGCCCCTGTCGCTGATCGCCACCTTCGGGGTGATGTGGTTCTGCGGCTTCTCGCTCGACAATCTGTCGCTGATGGCGCTGACCATCGGCACCGGCTTCATCGTCGACGACGCCATCGTCATGATCGAGAACATCGTTCGTCACATCGAGAGCGGCGAGCCGCCGTTGCGCGCGGCGCTGCGCGGCGCCGGCGAGATCGGCTTCACGGTGATTTCGCTGACTCTGTCGCTGATCGCGGTGTTCATCCCGCTGCTGTTCATGACCGGGCTGGTCGGCCGCATGTTCCGCGAATTCGCGCTGACGCTGACCATCGCGGTGGTCGCCTCGGCCGTCATCTCGCTGACGCTGACGCCGATGATGTGCGGGCGCATCCTGCGCGCGACCGGCGGCGGCGAGGGCAACGCGCTCACCCGCCGCTTCCACGCCCTGATCGAGCGCTCGGTCGAGGGCTATCACAGAAGCCTCATGTGGGTGCTGCGGCACCAGCCCGCGACCTTGTTCGTGACGCTGCTGACGCTCGCCATCACCATCGGGCTCTACGTCGTCGCGCCGAAGGGCTTTTTGCCGCCGCAGGACACCGGCATCATCACCGCGATCACCGAAGCGGGCACCGATGTGTCGTTCGACGTGATGCAACGCCTGCAGAACCGGGTGGAAGCGGCGATCCGCAGCGACCCCGACGTTACCAGCGTGGTTTCGGTGACCGGCGTCAGCCCGATCAATCCGACGCCCAATGCCGGCCACCTGTCGATCGCCTTGCGGCCGCGCGACAGCCGTCCCTCGAGCATCGACGACATCCTGGCGCGGTTACGGCGCGCGGTCGCCGGCATCCCCGGCATGACCGTCTATTTCCAGGCGGCGCAGGACATCCAGATTTCGACGCGGACGAGCCGCGCGCAATACCAGTACACGCTGGTCGACACCGACGCCGCCGAACTCTCCGAATGGGCGCAGAAGCTGCTGCTCAAGCTGCGCGACTCAGCCGCGCTGCGCGAGGTTGCCTCCGAGGCGCAGGACGGCGGCCCGCGCGTCATGGTGCAGATCGACCGCGGCGAGGCCGGCCGCCTCGGCGTATCGATGCAGAGCGTGACCGACACGCTCGACGACGCCTACGGACAGCGGCAGATTTCCACGATCTACGCGCAGTCGAACCAGTATCGCGTCATTCTGGAGGCGCAGCCGCGCTACCAGCAGGACCCCAATTCGCTGTCGAAGATCTACGTCACCGGCGCGACCACATCGACTGGCACGACGGCGACGGTCTCCAACAACGCGACCGGCACCACCAACACCAACACCACGGCGACGCCGAACACAGTCACCGGCAACAACCAGGTGCCGCTGGCGGCCTTCGCGCATTTCGACAACACCGCGGCGCCGCTGGTGATCGCGCACGAGGAGCAGTTCCCCGCCGTCACCATCAGCTTCGACCTCGCGCCCGGTTATGCGCTGTCCGACGCCGTTGCCGTCATCACCGCGGCGCAGCAGGAAATCGGCATGCCGGCGACGGTGACCGGCAGCTATTCCGGCGACGCCGCCGAATTCGCCAAGTCGCTGACCGGCGAGCCGTGGCTGATCCTCGCCGCGGCGGTGACGATCTACATCGTGCTCGGCGTGTTGTACGAGAGCTTCATCCACCCGCTGACGATTTTGTCGACGCTGCCATCGGCCGGCGTCGGTGCGCTGCTGGCGCTGATGCTGTTCGGCTACGACCTCTCCGTGATCGCGCTGATCGGCATCGTGCTGTTGATGGGCATCGTCAAGAAGAACGCAATTCTGATGATCGACTTCGCCATCGAGGCCGAGCGGCATCAAGGCCTGTCGCCGGTCGAGGCGATCGTGCAGGCGGCGATGCTGCGCTTCCGGCCGATCATGATGACGACGCTCGCCGCGCTGTTCGGCGCGCTGCCGCTCGCGCTCGAATCCGGCACCGGCTCGGAGCTGCGCAATCCGCTCGGCGTCACCATCGTCGGCGGCCTGCTGCTGAGCCAGTTGCTGACGCTCTACACCACGCCGGTGATCTACCTCTACATGGAACGGCTGCGGGCGCGGCTGACCACGGCGCCGCAACCGCGCGCGCCGCGCGTCGCGCCCGGTCCGGCGGAATAGAACCGGGGAAAAGCGATGAACTTTTCCTGGATCTTCATCCGCAGGCCGATCGGCACCACGCTGCTCGCCATCGGGCTATTCCTGGCCGGCGCCATCGCCTACGTCTTCCTGCCGGTCGCGAGCCTGCCGAACGTCGAGTTCCCGACCATCAGCGTCACCGCCAACCGGCCCGGCGCCGATCCCAACACCATGGCGGCGACGGTGGCGGCGCCGCTCGAGCGGCGGCTCGGCGAAATCGCCGGCGTCACCGAGATGACCTCGACGAGCTCGCTCGGCAACTCGCACATCACGGTCCAGTTCGACCTGTCGCGCAGCATCGAGGGCGCGGCGCGCGACGTGCAGGCCGCGCTCAACGCCGCGCTCAGCGACCTGCCCGGCGACATGCCGACGCTGCCGACTTTCCGCAAGGTCAACCCGGCGGCGGCGCCGATCCTGATCCTGGCGCTGACGTCCAAGACCATGCTGCCGAGCGAGCTCTACGACGCCGCCGACACCGTGATCGCCCAGCGCTTGTCCCAGGTCGAAGGCGTCGCCGAGGTCGGCGTCGCCGGCTCCGAGCAGCCCGCGATTCGCGTCAGCGTCGATCCGACGCGGCTCGCCGGGATGGGCCTCAGCATGGAGGACGTGCGCAGCGCGATCGCCAACGCCAACAACGTCGGACCGCTCGGCTCGTTCGACGGCAACCGCGCGGTCACCATCGGCATCAACGACCAACTGCGCGAGGCGGGCGAATACGACCCGCTGGTGGTCAAGACCGTGAACGGCACGGTGATCCGCCTGTCCAATGTCGCCGCCATCACGAACGGCGTGCGCAACAACCTGTCCGCCGGCTGGTTCAACCGCCAGCCCTCGGTGCTGCTTTTCATCACCAAGCAGGGCGACGCCAACGTCATCGACGTCGCCGACCGCGTCAAAGCGCTGCTGCCGCAACTGCGCGAGTGGGTGCCGGCCGGCATCACCTTCTCGATCCTGGCCGACCGCACGCAGACCATCCGCGCCAGCGTCCACGACATGCAGCTCACGCTCGGCGCTACGGCCGTGCTGGTGATGCTGGTGGTGTTCCTGTTCCTGCGCCGCGCGGCGCCGACCATCGCCGCCGGCGTCACCGTGCCGCTGTCGCTCGCCGGCACCTGCGCCGCGATGTGGGCGGCGGGCTTTTCGATCGACAACCTGTCATTGATGGCGCTCGCGGTGTGCATCGGTTTCGTCGTCGACGACGCCATCGTCATGATCGAGAACATGTTCCGCTTTCTCGAGCGCGGCGCTTCGCCCTTCCGCGCCAGCCTCAAGGGCGCGCGGCAGATCGGCTTCACCGTGGTGTCGATCAGCGTGTCGCTGATCGCGGCCTTCATCCCGCTCTTGTTCATGGGCGGCATCGTCGGCCGCCTGTTCCGCGAATTCTCGGTGACGCTCGCCTTCGCCATCGGCGTCTCCACCATCGTGTCGCTGTCGGTGACGCCGATGATCTGCGCCTATTTCGTGCACATGGCGCCGAGCCCCGACGCCACCTGGCTCGACCGGCGGGTCGAAGGCGTGCTGCGGCGCATGCTCCGCTTCTACGACCGCACGCTGCAATTCGTGCTGGTGCACCGGGCGCCGGCGCTGCTGGCCTTCGTCGCCACCATCGTGCTCACCACCGTGCTCTACATCGAGACGCCGAAGGGCTATTTCCCACAGGACGATACCGGCCTCGTGTTCGGCGGCACCCAGGCTTCGACCGACATCTCGTTTGCCTCGATGGAGCGCCTGCAACTGAAGGCCATGGATATCGTGCTCGCCGATCCCGGCGGTGGCCGGGCTCGGCTCCAGTGTCGGCGGCGGCCTGTTCGGCTCCTCGGTCAACAACGGGCGCATGTTCGTCAGCCTCAAGCCGCTGTCCGAGCGCAACAACCTGCCGACGCAGGCGGTCGTCGCCCGCTTGCGCAACAAGCTCGCCAATATCGCGGGCTTGCGCGTCTTCCTGGTGCCGGCGCAGGACCTGCGCGTCGGCGGCCGGCAGAGCAATTCGCAGTATCAGTTCACGCTGTGGAGCTCCGACATCGACCAGTTGCAGGCCTGGGTGCCGAAGGTGCTCGACCGCGTGAAGCAGGTGCCCGGCATTATCGACGTCACAACGGACCGCGAACAAGGCGGGCTGCAAGCCAATGTCGTCATCGACCGGCAGGCGGCGACGCGCCTCGGCGTGCGCATCCAGGATATCGACAACGCGCTCAACGACGCCTTCTCGCAGCGCCAGATCTCGACCATTTACAGCGCGCGCAACCAGTACCGCGTGGTGCTGGAGGTCGACGACAAGTACCAGCGCGATCCGACAAACCTGTCCGACGTCTACGTGCCCGGCAACGGCAACTCGCAGGTGCCGCTGAGCGCGGTCGCCAAGTTCGTCCGCGGCATCGCGCCGCTGGTGGTCAATCACCAGGGCCAGTTTCCGTCGACCACCATCACCTACAACATTGCACCCAACGTGCCGCTGGAGACCGCAACGACCGGCGTGCAGCAGGCGGTCGCCGAACTGCACGTGCCCGACGCGATCCACGCCGACTTTGCCGGCGACGTCCAGGCCTTCCAGCAGGCGGCGGGCGCGCAGCCGCTGCTCATCGTCGCCGCGCTAATCGCGGTCTATATCGTGCTCGGCGTGCTGTACGAGAGCCTGGCGCATCCGCTCACCATCATCTCGACGCTGCCGTCGGCCGGCCTCGGCGCGCTGCTCGCGCTGCAGGTGTTCAACACCGAGCTCACGGTGATCGCCTTCATCGGCATCATTTTGCTGATCGGCATCGTCAAGAAGAACGGCATCATGATGGTGGACTTCGCGCTCGAGGGCGAACGCCGGCGCGGGCTGACGCCGATCGAGGCGATCCACGAAGCCTGCCTCGCCCGCTTCCGCCCGATCCTGATGACGACGATGGCCTCGATGCTCGGCGCGCTGCCGCTGGTGATCGCCTCCGGTCCCGGCTCCGAGTTGCGCCGGCCGCTCGGCATCACCATCATCGGCGGCCTGCTGGTGTCGCAGGTGCTGACGCTCTACACGACGCCGGTGATCTATCTGCTGCTCGACCGGCTGCATAACCGGCTCGGCGGCGCGAGCTTCCACTCGCTGTTGCGCCGCAGCCCCGGCATCGACGCCGCCGAACCGGCGGAATAGTGCCATCGTAAGCCTCACCCGCGGGTTCTTACCTCCCCTTGAAAAGGGGAGGTAAGAACCCGGCTTTAAGCCGGGGGAGCCGGGTGGGGATCAAATCGGAGGACGATTGATCCCCTCCCCCACCCTCCCCTTTCAAGGGGAGGGAGTGCACCGTGCCTGTGGCAATTGTTTCGGCCAATCTCACTGAGCTTCAGACGCCCAAATAGCGGTGCTGCACGTCGGGCGCGGCGGCGAGCTCGCGCGAGGAGCCTGCCCAGGCGACGCGGCCGCGCTCGATCAGATAATGGCGGTCGGCGATGCGCGTGAGCATGCCGACATTCTTGTCGATCACCAGAATGGCGAGACCCGAGGCCTTGAGGCTTTCGAGGCAGCGCCAGATTTCGGCGCGGATCAGCGGCGCCAGACCCTCGGTCGCCTCGTCGAGGATCAGCAAACGCGGATTGGTCATCAGCGCGCGGCCGATCGCCAGCATCTGCTGCTCGCCGCCGGAGAGCTGGTTGCCCATGCTCTGGGCGCGCTCGGCAAGCCGCGGGAACAGCGCGTAGACCCGCTCAAGCGTCCAGTCGCCGGCGCGCTTGACCGCCGTCGCCACCAGATTTTCGTGCACGTTCAGGTTCGGGAAGACCTGGCGGCCCTCCGGCACGAGACCGATGCCGCGCTGCGCCACCCGGTACGGCGCAAAGCCGCGGATCTCGGCGCCGGCGAAGCGGATCGAGCCGCCGCGCGCCGGCGTCAGCCCCATGATCGAGCGCACTGTGGTGGTCTTGCCCATGCCGTTGCGGCCCATCAGCGTCACCACCTCGCCGGGCGCCACGGTGAGCGTCAGGCCGAACAGCACCTGGCTCAGGCCGTAGCTGGTTTCGACGCCGGCAAGCTCGAGGATCGGTTGCGCCATCAGGCCGTCTCCGCCTCGCCGAGGTAGGCCTGCCGCACCTCCTCGTTGGCGCGGATATCGGCCGGTGAGCCGGAGGCGATCACGCGGCCATAGACCAGCACGGTGATGCGGTCGGCCAGCGCAAACACCGCCTCCATGTCATGCTCGACGAGGAGGATGGTGATTTCGCCTTTCAGGCGCGCCAGCAGCTTGACCATGGCCGCCGAATTCTTCCGGCCCGAGGCCGGCCATCGGCTCGTCGAGCAGCAGCATGCGTGGGCGAGCGGCAAGCGCCATGGCGAGTTCGAGCTGGCGATGCTCGCCGTGGCTCAAC
Organism: uncultured Alphaproteobacteria bacterium; assembly: GCA_963822035.1. Lineage (GTDB taxonomy): Bacteria > Pseudomonadota > Alphaproteobacteria > Rhizobiales > Xanthobacteraceae > Pseudolabrys. Next base: position 105,237 of record CAWGGC010000006.1, read on the forward strand.
GCCGAGGCCCGTTGCTCGGCGCGCGCCTCGAGGCCGAGGCGGGCAAGCGCCGCGCGCGCCGGCTCGCGCAGCTCGGGCTCGCTGCGCGCGTCGCGCCAGAAGCGGAACGAGTGGCCGGCATGGGCCTGCACCGCCAGCGCCACATTGTCGAGCACGGAGAGATCGAGGAACAGCGACGTGATCTGGAACGAGCGCGCCAGCCCGAGATGGCTGCGCCGGTACATCGGCAGAGCGGTGATGTCGCGGCCGGCAAAGTCGATGCGGCCGGAGTCGGGTTGAATTTGCCCGCTGAGCTGGGCGATCAACGTGGTCTTGCCGGCGCCGTTCGGGCCGATCACCGCATGCAGCTCGCCCGCCGAAATGCCGAGCGACAGGTCGTCGGTGGCGACGATGCCGCCGAAGCGCTTGGCAAGATGCTCGACCTTGAGCAGCGGCTCGCTCATGCCCGCACCTTCGGGTCGGCAAGCTTGAGCAGGCCGTCGATGCCGCCGCGCGCGAACAGCACCACCAGCAGCAACAGCGGCCCGAGGATGATCTGCCAGTATTCGGTGATGCCGGAGAGCGCTTCCTCCAGCACCAACAGCGCCACCGCGCCGAACACCGGACCGATCACCGAGCCCATGCCGCCGAGCACCACCATGATGATGAGGTCGCCGGAGCGCGTCCAATACATTATCGCCGGGCTGACGAAATCGGAGTGGTTGGCGATCAGCGCGCCGGCGAGCCCGCACAAGGTGCCGGCGATGACGAAACAGATGAGCTTGTAGCGGTAGGTCGGGAAGCCGAGCGCGCGCATGCGCGTCTCGTTCGAGCGCGTGCCCTGGATCACCAGACCGAAGCGCGAATTGACGATGCGCCAGACGAGGTAGAGCGAGGCGACGAGCAGCACGAGGCAGAGGTAATAGAACTGCACCTTGTTGGTGAGGTCGAGCGGGGCGAAGAACTGGCTGCGCTTCTGGATGGTGAGGCCGTCGTCGCCACCGTAGCGGGCAAGCCCGGCGACCACGTAATAGGCCATCTGCGCGAAGGCGAGCGTGATCATGATGAAATAGACGCCGCGCGTGCGCAGGCTGAGCGCGCCGATGACCAGCGCAAACAGCGCGGAGACGCCAAGCGCCACCGGCCATTGCACGAAGCCGCTGTTGACGCCCTCGAAGGCGAGGATGCCGACCGCATAGCCGCCGATGCCGAGGTAGGCGGCGTGGCCGAAGCTCATCATGCCGCCAAAGCCGAGAATGAGATTGAGGCTCACCGCCGCCATCGCCAGGATGACAATGCGGGTGAACAGCACCAGCACGAACAGATTGCCGGTGACGACGCTGTAGACCGGCAGCAGCGCCAGCAGCACGAGCAGTGCAGCGATCGCCGCCGTGCGCAGGGTCAGCGCGAACGTCATTTGCCGCCCGCCGAGAACAGGCCTTCGGGCTTTGCCACCAGCACGATCGCCATCAACAGGTAGATCAGCATCGACGACAGCGCCGGCGCCGCGGTTGCCGCGACGTCCTTGCTGAAGGCCATGCGCAACAGGTCGGGGAGATAGGAGCGGCCGAGCGTATCGATGAAACCGACCAGCAGCGCCGCGACCAGCGCGCCGCGGATCGAGCCGATGCCGCCGATCACGGTGATGACGAAGGCGAGGATGAGGATGTTCTCGCCCATGCCGATCTGCACGGTGAGGATCGGCGCCTGCATCAGGCCGGCCAGGCCGGCGAGCGCGGCGCCGAGGCCGAACACCAGCGTGTAGAGCAGCTTGATGTTGACGCCGAGCGCGCCGACCATCTCGCGGTTGGAGGCGCCGGCGCGGATCAGCATGCCGAGGCGCGTGCGCATCACCAGCACGTAAAGGAAAACGGCGACGGCGAGCGTGACGACGATGATGGCGAGCTTGTAGGCGGAATAGTCGAAGCCGGGGAACAGCGTCACCGAGGTGTTGAGCCAGGACGGCAGCGGCAGGCTCATGCCCTCCGGCCCCCAGATCAGCCGCACCGTCTCATCGAAGAACAGGATGAGCCCGAAGGTGCCGAGCACATGGTCGAGATGATCGCGCCCGTACAGCCGCCGCATCACGACCACCTCGACCGCCATGCCGACGATGAGGGTGGCGCCGAGCGCCAAGATGGCGCCGAGCACAAAACTGCCGGTCCAGGCCGCAAAGGTGGCCGCGAAATAGGCGCCGACCATGTAGAGCGAGCCGTGCGCCAGGTTGACGAGGTCCATGATGCCGAACACCAGCGTCAGGCCCGCCGCCAGCAGGAATAGCAGCAGGCCGAGCTGCAAACCGTTGAGGCATTGCTCGATGAACAGGGTCATAGGCACATGCTGCGTGCGTATCCCGGGCGGACTTTCTTATCCCTCCCCTGCAAGGGGAGGGTGGCCGCCGAAGGCGGCCGGGTGGGGTTTACCTTCCCCAAGCACAGCGTCGATTGTCCGTAAGACACCGTCGAGGTTTCTATCGACATCGTTATTCCAAAAACGCAGAACACGGAATCCCGCGAACGACAGTTCCTGATCACGCTGGCGGTCCTGGGCAGGATTTGATTCCAGATTGTGCTGCCCGCCATCGATCTCGACGACCAAGCAATGCTTTAGGCAGACGAAATCGACGATGTGCCCCTTGCGTGGCGATTGCCGACGGAAATGAAACCCTCGCTTTCTCCAGGAGCGGAGATGATTCCAGACTTTCACTTCCTGCGGCGTCAAAGTTTTACGCAGACGCCTAGCGATCTGGTTTGCCATGCCCCACCCGGCTCGCGCTCCGCTAACGCGAGCGCTCGCCACCCTCCCCCTACGGGGGAGGCATTAAGCGCATGGGCCGATGATCACTTCATCGGGCACTTGTCGTGGAAGCGATCCTGGTCGTTCTTGACGATGGTGGCGGCGGTCTTGAGCACGAAGTCGCCCTTGGCGTTCTTCACCACGTCCTGGAGATAGAAGTTCTGGATCGGCATGTGGTTGTTGCCGAACTTGAAGCCGCCGCGCACCGACTTGAAGTTCGCCTTCTCCAGCGCCTTCTGCACCGCCGCCTTGTCGGACAGGTTGCCCTTCACCGCTGTGACAGCCGACGCGATCAGGTTGGCGGCGTCGTAGGATTGCGCGCCGTAGAACGACGGCTTCTTGCCCGGATACTTCTTCTCGAAGTCGGCGACGAAGGTCTTGTTGGCCGGGTTCGGCAGGTCGTTGACCCATTCCTGCGCGCCGGGCACGCCAAGAGCGAGGTCCTTCTGCAACGGCAGCGACAACTCGTCGATGGTGAACGCCGTGTAGAGCGGGATTTTGCCCTTGAGCCCAGCCTGCGCATATTGCTGCAGGAACTGCACGCCCGCCTTGCCGGGATAGAACACGAAGATCGCACCGGGGTTGGCGGCCTTGGCCTTGGCGAGTTCGGCCGAGAAATCGAGCTGCGCCGGCCACGTGGTCAGCTCCTGGCCGACTACCTTGCCTTTGAAGGTCGAGGCGACACCCGCCAGCATGTCCTTGCCGGCGGCGTAGTTCGGGCCGATCAGGAACACGCTCTTCACGCCCTTCTGATTCATGTACGTGCCCATCGCCTGCGGTGTCTGGTCGTTCTGCCACGAGGTCGAGAAGATGTAGGGCGAGCACAATTCGCCGGCGATCTGCGAGGGACCGGCATTGGCGGTGATCAGGAAGGTCTTGGAGTCGACCGCCGGCTTGATCGAGGCCAGCAGCACGTTCGACCAGATGTAGCCGGCGATGAAATCGACGTGGTCGGAGTCGATCAGCTTCTGCGTCTTCTGCAGGCCGACATCCGGCTTTAGCGCGTCGTCTTCGTAGATCACTTCGACCGGCAGGCCGCCCATCTTGCGGCCCATGTGGTCGAGCGCGAGCTCGAAAGAGTCGCGCATGTTGTTGCCGATCACGGCGGTCGGGCCGCTGAAGGTCGAGACGAATCCGATCTTGACCGATTTCTGCTGGGCCACGGCCGGGCCCGCGACGAGCAACAGCGCCGCGCTCGCGGCTAACGCAAATCTACGCATGCGATTCCTCCCCCTTCGGGCCGTTCGGCCCTTTTCGATGCGACAGCCTAACGTACCGGCGCTGGCGACAAAAGGTCTACAGCCGCTACAGTTGCGCGCGGCAAATTGGTCAGCGAATGCGGCTTATTGGCCATGCGGCCGCGGCCATTGACCTGTTCGCCGCCCAACCGGCAGTCTTGGCGCGCCCCGACGGGCCGCACGAAATATAGTTCGGAAAGAGCAGCCCTTGCCCAAGGCCCTCGACAAAACCTACGACGGCATTGTCATCGGCGCCGGCCATCACGGCCTGATCCTCGGCGCCTATCTTGCCCGCGCCGGGCTCGACATCCTGCTGGTGGAGCGGCGGCTCGACTATGGCGGCGGCCTGTGCACGCGCGAAGTGACGCTGCCGGGCTTCTACCACAACCTGCACTCGATCAATCACTTTCACATCAGCGAGACGCCGTGGTTCAAGGACCTCGGCCTCGACGCGCGCGTCACCTACATCACGCCGCGCTACGAATTTGGCCAGGCGCATCGCGACGGCTCGGCGCTGGTGCTCGGCCGCGATCTCGAGGAGGCGGTCGCCAACATCGCGCGCTTCTCCAAGAAGGACGCGGCGACCTTCCGCGACTGGAACCGCAAGGCGGAAAAGATCACGCGCGAAATTTTCCTGCCCGAGCGCTATGCCGAACCGCTGCCACAAGCCGAGCGCGAGGCGCTGCTCAACCGCACGACGCTGGGCCGGGAATTTCTCGCGGTCGCCAACCGCCAGCCGCTCGACGTGGTGCGCGAGCTGTTCGAGAACGAGCACGTGCAACTCCTGTTCCTGTTCAAGGTGTCGCTGTTCGGCACCTGGCTGGTCGACACGCTGTCGAAGACCTCGCCGATGGGCTCGGTCATCCGCGCCTTCGACCTCGACAGCGGCTATCAGCTTTGCCAGGGCGGCTCGTTCAATCTGGCGCGCGGGCTGATGGAGGAATTCATCGCCGCCGGCGGCACCTACCAGCCGCAGGTGCGCATCGAGAAGATCGTCGTCGAGAACGGCAAGGCGACCGGCATCGCGCTCGATGACGGCTCGACGGTGCGGGCGCGGCAGTTCGTCGCCTCGACGCTCGACGTGCACCAGACCTTCGAGAGCCTCATCGGCCGCGAGCAATTGCCGGCGGCGTTTCTGAAGAAGCTCGACGGCTTCCAGTACACCGCCTGGAGCCTGTTCGGCCTGCATCTGGCGCTCAACGAAAGCCCGCGCTTTGCCGCCGCGGCCTTCGACCCCAACATCAACCGGTCGCTGAAATGGTCGATCGGCGCCGAGACCATGGAAGACCTGTTCTCCGCGCACGAGGACGTCAAAGCCGGCCGCGTGCCGAAGCTGGTGCAGTTCGGCTCCGGGCCCTTGAGCTTGCTCGACCCGACGCAGGCGCCGCCCGGCAAGCACACCACCTATTGCTGGCACGTGATGCCGCTTGATCCCGACATCGGCGGGCAGAATTACGAAAGCTGGAAAGGGGAATTCGCCGACCGGATCGTCGAAACCTTCGCCCGCTATTGCCCGAACATGACGGACAAGAACATTCTCGGCCGCTACATCTATACGGGCCGCGAATACGTACAGGAGATGATCAACATGCGCGGCGGCGACATCTTCATGGGCGCCTTCAACGCCGAGCAGGTGATGTACAACCATTTCGGCTATCGCTCGCCGATCGGAAACCTCTACAACGCCGGCTCCGCCGCGCATCCCGGCGGCGCCATCTCCGGCGGCGCGGGCTATATCAGCGCCGGCATCATCGCCGAAGATCTCGGCATCAAGCCCTGGTGGACGCCGTGGAACGCGCGCGCCGCGCTCGAGGCGCACGTGCAAGGCGCACGAGGCGCCGCATGACCGACAACGTTGTTTTTCCCACGCTTAAGGGCCGCGTCGTCATTATCACCGGCGCCGGACAGGGCATCGGCCGCGCTTTTGCCAAGGCTTTTGCCGCGGCGGGCGCCATCCCCATCATCGCCGAACGCAACGAAAAGACAGCCGCATCGGTCTCCGCCGAGATCATGAAAGCCGGCGGCCGGGCACTGGCGGTGGAAACCGATATCGCCGATCCGGCCTCGATCGAGGAAATGGTCGAGGTGGTCGAAGACGAATATGGCCGCATCGACATTCTGGTGAACAACGCCGCGATCTTCTCGACGCTGCAGATGCGCCCGTTCGAGCAGATCCCGCTCGACGAATGGAACGAGGTGCTGAAGGTCAACATCACCGGGCAGATGCTGTGCGCCCGCGCGGTCTTGCCGGCGATGCGACGCGCCAAATGGGGCCGCATCATCAACATGTCGTCGGGCGCGGTGTCGCTCGGCCGGCCCGGCTACCTGCACTACATCGCCTCAAAATCGGCGCTGATCGGCATGAGCCATTCCATGGCCCGCGAGCTGGGGCCGGACGGCATCACCGTCAACGCCATCCTGCCCGGCGCGACCTTTACCGAGATCGAGCGCAAGACCGTGACGCCGGCGCAGAAGGAACGCATCATCGCCATGCAATGCATTCCACGCGCGGAGACGCCGGACGACCTGATCGGCACCGTGCTGTTTCTCGCCTCGGACGCGTCGACCTTTGTTACGGGGCAGGTCATCAACGTCGACGGCGGCGCGACGCATACCTCTTAAGCGGCGGCGGCGCCCCGGCTCATGTCGCGGAACGAGATCAGCTTCTTGCGGCTCTCGTCCCACAGCGTCAGGCGCACGCATTTGATGCTCTCCCACAGCGTCAACCGGCCGATGGCGCCGAGCTCGGGATTTTCGCGGATCACGCGCGGCAGCCGGTAATAGGGAATCCGGCTGCACAGATGGTGCACATGATGGATGCCGATATTGGCGGTGAACCAGCGCAGCACGCCGGGCAGAACATAATGCGATGAGCCGTGCAGCGCCGCATCATGCAGGTCCCACCGATCGCCATTCTCCCAGACAGTGTGCTCGAATTGATGCTGGACGTAGAACAGCCAAACGCCGAGCGCCGCCGCGAGCAGCATGATCGGCAGGTGCACCAGCAGAAACGCCCAGATGCCGATCAACCACATCAGGCCGGCGATGACGACGGCGATGGCGAGATTGGTGCCCATGGTGCTCGCCCACGGCACCCAGCCGCCGCGCATGAGGCCAACCGGCAGGCGGTGCTGGACGAGGAACAGGTAGGCCGGCCCGATGCCGAACATCACCGCGGGATGGCGATAGAGGCGGTAGCGCAGCCGGCCCAAATACGACAGCGCCAGATATTCGCGCACGGTCAGCGTGTCGATGTCGCCCATGCCGCGGCGCTGCAGGTTGCCGGATGTCGCATGATGCACGGCGTGGGTGCGTTTCCAGAAGTCGTAGGGCGTGAAGGTCAGTACGCCCAGCACCCGGCCAGTCCAGTCGTTGACGAGGCGGTGGCGGAAAAAAGCGCCGTGGCCGCAGTCGTGCTGGATCATGAACAGCCGCACCAGAAATCCGGCCGCTGGAACGGCGAGCAGCAGGCTCAGCCACCAAAAGCCAAAATGATAAGATGCCCACGCCGCCGCCCAGAGCGCTGCGAGCGGTCCGAAGCTGACGCCGAGTTCCACGATGCTGCGCAGCAGGCTTGGGTCGCGGTAGCGCGCCAGCTTTTGCGTCCAGGCGCGTGCGTCATTGCTCCCGGCCGTGTCGGCCGGGCCTTGTGCGTTGTTCAAGTGGCTAACCTCTATAACTGCGGCAAACGATCAGCCCCCCGGGCTGTCGGCACGCATACTCGTTTCAGGGAATCGCAGAGCAATTGCTAGTTTATTGGGGTTTTTATATGTCGGCTAGCCGACATCGTGGTATTTCGCTCGCAACCTGATACCGGCTGCTGGAGGCCGAATATGACACCGACCGTCGCCATCGTCGCCGCGGGTTCCATGGGCAGCGCCGTGGCTCATCGCCTTACCGAGAACAAAGTGAAGGTTCTGACGACGCTTGCCGGGCGCAGCGCGGCAAGCGCCAAGCGCGCGCAGGCGGCCGGCATGCAGGACGCGAGCGATCGCGAGCTGACCGAAGCCGATTTTCTGCTGTCGATCGTGCCGCCCGGCGATGCGCTGGCGCTGGCGCAGCGGCTGGCGCCGGTGCTGACCGCCGCTAACAAGAAGCCGATCTATATCGAATGCAACGCGGTCAGCCCGCCGACGGTCGAAAAGATCGAAAAGGTCATCGCGGCGACCGGCTGCCCCTTCGTCTGCGCCGGCATCATCGGCCCGCCGCCGAAGCCCGGCTCGAGCAACACCAAGATTTATGCGTCCGGCCCGCACGCCGGCGAGTTCGCCAGGCTCAACGACTATGGCCTGATCGTGCGCGTGCTGACCGGCCCCCTCACCGCGGCCTCGGCGCTGAAAATGTCTTATGCCGGCATCACCAAGGGCTTCACCGCGCTCGGCGCCGCGATGATGCTCGCGGCGACGCGCGGCGGCTCGGCCGGGGCGCTCAAGGCCGAGTTGGCCGAGAGCCAGCCGGCGCTGCTGGCCTGGCTCACCAAGGGCACGCCGGCAATGTATTCGAAGGCCTACCGCTGGGTCGCCGAGCTTGACGAAATCGGCGGCTTCGTCGGCGGCGAGTTTGCCGAGAACGAGATGCTGCACGCCGCCGCACGGTTCTACGAGCGCATCGCCGAGGATTTCGACGGCGCGAAAGCGGAGACCGACGCCCTCGACAAATTCCTGAAATCCTGAACCCACTCGCGGAATTTTCTGCGTCGTCCACCGCGGATGATGCTAGATGACGCGCCATGACAGCCGCGATCGACATCCACACCCACATCGTGCCGGCGGAGTTTCCCGCTTATGCCGGCAAGCACGGCGGCGCGCACTGGCCGCACATGGCGCCGGCGCACGATTGCCACCACAAGAATGTGATGATCGACGGCAAGAACTTCCGCACCGTCACCGACGAATGCTGGGACATCGAGCGCCGCGCCGAAGCGATGGCGCGCATGCGCATCACGCGGCAGGTGCTGTCGCCGATGCCGGAATTGTTGTCGTACTGGCTGCCGGTTGATGACGCCGTGCCGTTGCTCCGCCACGTCAACGACACGATTGCCGCGATGGTGGCGCGCGATCCGAAGCGGTTCATCGGCCTCGGCGGCGTGCCGATGCAGGACCCGGACGCCGCGTCGCGCGAGCTGGAGCGGCTGATGCGCGACGGCTTTCGCGGTGCCGAGCTGGGCAGCAATATCAACGGCGCCGCGCTCGGCGATCCGAAGTTCGAACCGTTCTTCGCCGCGGCGGAAGAGCTCGGCGCCGCGATCTTCGTGCATGCGCTGCACCCGAGCGGCAAGGAGCGCATCGTCGGCCCGGCCGGGCTGATGGCCTATATCGGCTTTCCGCTGGAAACGGCCTACACCATTGCATCCTTGATGACCGGCGGCACGCTGACGCGACACCCGCGCTTGCGCCTTGGCTTCAGCCACGGCGGCGGCGCTTTTGCCTCGATCCTGCCCCGGCTGACCAAGGGCTGGACCATCAAGCCGGAATTCGCCGAGCGCATCGGCGCCTCGCCCTACGAACATGCGCGCAGGCTCTATTACGACACGCTGGTCTACGACGCGGCGACGCTGCGCCATCTGATCGATACGTTCGGCCTGCGCCAGCTCTGCCTCGGCACCGATTTTCCATTCGATATCCACGAGCACCATCCGGTCGAAGCGGTGGCGGAGCTGAAACTGTCCGACGGCGACGTTGAGCTGCTGCACCACGGCAACGCCGCGCGCTTTCTGGGTGAAACGGCATGAGCAAGGCAAAAGTGCGCGCGCTGCGCAGCGTCGAAATCGGCATGAGCGACATTACCGCGGCGCGACGGTTCTTCACCGAGGTGTGGAATTTGACGCCGGTCGGCGAAGCGGCCGGCGCGCACCTGTTCCGCGGCACCGGGCATTTCCATCACATTCTGGCGGTGCGACAGGCGCCGCAGCTGGCGATGATCCGCATCGTGTTCGACGCCGCTGACCGCGCGGCGATCGATACGCTGTATGGCCAAGTGAAGACGCTGGGGCTCACCGCCATCGATCCGCCGGCGCCGTTGCGCCAGCCGCACGGCGATTACGGCTTCGGCTTCAAGGATCCGGAAGGCCGCAACATTGCGGTGGTCTGCGGTGCCGCCGATCACGCCGACAGTGCCGACAAGCCCGACCGGCCGCGCAAGCTCAGCCACGTCAATATCAACTCGGGCAATAGCGACGCCACGCTTGCCTGTCTGCGTGACGCGCTGGGCTTCAAGCTCACCGACACGACGCGCCGCTTGCGCTTCCTGTCGTGCAATGCCGACCATCACAGCCTGGTGCTCGGCTTTGCCGGCGGGCCGACGCTCAACCACATCGCCTTCGAGATGCCAGATCTCGAGTCGGTGATGCGCGGCGCCGGCCGTATGCGCGACGACGGCCACGGCCTCGAATGGGGCCCCGGCCGGCACGGGCCCGGCAACAACGTGTTCTGCTATTTCCTCGGCCCGGAGAAACTGCCGATCGAATACACCGCCGAAATGCTGCAGGTCGACGACAGTTACCGCGTCGGCACGCCGGACGACTGGAAATGGCCGCCGGGGCGGCTCGACCATTGGGGCATCAGCGCGCACCCCAGCGAAGCGATGGAGGCCGCCGGCCTGCGCATCCATTTCAGCGACGATGGCTGGCGTCTCACCGACTGGCGCTGACGATCGGGCGGCTCACACCCGCAGGAAAATCTTGCGGCTGTAGAAGAAGCGCGCAAGCAGAAATCGCAAATGTCAGCCCGAGCACGTGGGCGAGGAAGCGCCCGGTTGCCGGCGTCTCGGTCAAGCGGTCGATCAGCGCGCTCAGATCGCCGCCGATAAAGCGCAGCGCGAACGGCTCGAAGCCGAACGTGCTGTTGAGGAAATAGAGCAGGATGGCGTTGGCGCCGATCCAGATGAAAGCGGTCGCCCAGGCCCGCATGCCCCAGACATCGATGACCTGGTGGCAGGCGCCGAGCAGCATCAGGCTGTAGCCGCCGGCGACCAGCACGAAGGACGAGGTCCAGATCGCCTTGATCACCGGAAATTGCAGGCCCCACAGATAGCCGGCCGCCGCGGTGACGATGCCGGCGCCGATCAGGATGAGCGACTTCTGCTGCGGCGCGAAACGCTCGCTCTTCAGCAACAGGCCGGCAAACACGCCGATGAGACAGGTGGCGATCGCCGGCAGCGTCGACAATAAGCCCTCCGGATCGCGCGTGTTGTCCCACAAGCGGCCGGGCAGATAGTGCGCGTCGATCCAGTTGGCGAGATTGGCGTCCGGCCCGAACGAGCCAGCGCCGATGCCGGGCACCGGCACGAAGGTCATCAGAGCCCAGTAGCCCGCGAGCAGGCCGACGAAGACCGCGATCATGCCGCGCAGGTTCAAATTCAAGAACAGCAGCGAGGCGAACAGGTAGCAGATGCCGATGCGCTGCAGCACACCGAGGTAGCGGATGTCGGCCCAGTGATGGCTGATGCCGCCGTAATAGATGAGGCCGAGCCCGTACAGCACCAGCGCCCGCCGCAGCACGCGGAGGTGCGCGGCGCGGCGGCCCTCGCGCTCAACGAGGCGCGGCAGCGCCAACACGATGGAGACGCCGGTGATGAAGATGAACAGCGGGAAGATGAAATCGTAGAAGCGGAAGCCTTCCCACGGCGCGTGGTTGAGCTGATATCCGAGAAACTCGCCGATGCCGCCAAGGATATCGCCCTTGTGCTCGAGCATGTCGTCGAGCGCCCAAATGGCGCCGTCGGCGCCGAGGATCCAGAAGATGTTGAAGCCGCGCAGCGCGTCGACCGAAGCGAGCCGTGGCGTCGCGGCGGTCGGCAGCGGCGTGACCTTGGCAAAACTCTGCGGCGCAAGCTGCAGCATGGCGAGCGCCACATTGGCCCGCCGCCATTCCCGGGCGTTGAGCTAAATCAACCGGGCCGCTTAAAAATTGCGAAAACTCAGCGCTGGACGGCCGCCACGGTGCCGGCCGGGCTGTCGCAGCGCCCGCTGCCCTCCTCGACCCGGAAATAGTTCCGGCCGACGAAGGATTTGTCGTAATGGTGCCAGGAGGTGCGGTGGTCGAAGGCGAGCACGCCGGCGAGCGTCACCGCAAACACCGAGCTTTCCATGTCGCGCTCGCGCGGGTTGAGATTCTCGGGCAGATGCGAGCTCGCGTAATCGACGTAATAGACGCGCCGGACGCAGGTGAGATCATTGATGGCGTCAAGCGCGGCATGCGCCGTCATCTGGTGGTCGGAATGATCTTCCGGGTTGATGCGCGCGTCGGTCTCGGCAACGTTGAGCTGCACCGTGGCGGCATGGCCGCGCTCGAAATCGACGATCTTGCGCAAGGTCGCCGTCAGGTCGTGCCAGCCGTGATAGGCTGTTGAGCCGTCGATCGCGGCGAGAACATTGTTGTCACCGTCCGCCAGCCGCTTCAACGACTGGAAGCCCGTGTGCGCGTAACCGCCGCCGAGCGGATTGCCGTCCGGCACGCGCAGGAAATAGCTCACCGTGTTGCGGTAGGCGATGCGGTAGATCGAATGGCCATTGAACGTCATGTGTCCGACGCTGCGGGAAACCGGAATGCCGTCGGCATCGGCCATGAAGCGGACCGCTTCCACCGCGCCGTTCTCGCGCGCCAGATAGAACGGATGCTTGCGGCCGCCGCGTCCGGTGCCGAGGCCGGCATCGCCGGCGGTCATGTGCACGAACACCGTCTTCGCCGCGCCGGAGATCACGTCCTCGAAGGCCGACGGGTTCATGAACAATTGCCAGTCGTCCTCATGCGCGGCGAAGTAGAACGACACCTTGTCCGGCCGCTTCACCTCGTCGGCGCGCGCCGGCGCGGCGCACACAATGGCGGCACACGCAATGAGAGTTGCAAGTGAACGGATGCTCGGCATTTCTCCCCCCGGCAGTTCAAAACGCCCGATATGTATTCAGCAAATAATATACATGCGAGCGGCTGACAATGGTGTCGCAGTGCGCTGCAGCGTAGGGAGACACACCGGGTTCAGGCGCTGCGCCGGCGCCGGCGCACCGCGATCACCTCGTCGGCGGCGGCAACGCCGGTCAAATAGGCGCCATGCGCGGTGGAGAAATCGTGCTTGGAGCAGGCCTCGCCGGCAAAAAACAAACGATCATCGACCGGTGCGGCGAGCGTGGCGCGGCAATCGACCTTGCCGGGCAGCGCGTAAGAGTATGCGCCGCGCGCAAATGGATCGGCGCCCCAGCGGTGGAGGCGCAACAGCTTTACCCGCTGTTTGAAGGCGCTGCCGAGCAGGCGCACGAGATCGGCCTGGGCGAAATCGAAGTAGGCTGCGTCGCCGCCTTCCTCCAGACGCCAGGCGTTGCGGCCGCCAAAATAGACCTCGATCTGCGGCCGGCCGAACGGCCGCATGTGGAACATCGCGATCTCGGCGCGGTCGGTGCTGCCGAAGATGCGGGTGTCCTTGTCGAACTCTTCGGCTTTGTCGAGCGACAGGAAAAGCTTGTTGTCGAGCCCGAGCGGCAGCCCGCGCGCCGCTTCGGTCTTTTGCGGCAACGCCGGCGCGAACAGGAATTCCTTGTCGCCGAGGATCGAGGTCGGTAGCGTGATGATAACCTGATCCGCGGTCATGACGCCGCGCGCAGTCTCGATCTTCAGCCGCTTGCCGGCGTGATCGATCTGCAGCACCGGGCAATCGAGCGCGACGCGCAAGCTCCCTGCCGTAGGCGGCAACCGCGCTGCCGTAGCCTTCGACCACGCGCCAGTTGTTCTCGTTGCCGTCGTAGTTCTCGAAATCCTTGACCGACAGCCGGTCGGCATCGCCGCCGCTGATATAGGTGCAGATGCGCGTTGATGAGGTTATTCCAGCGGTTGCCGGGCTCGAGGTAGTCGGACGCGACCGGTCGGGCCCCTGCGCGGCAGCCGACAGCCGGTCGAAGAAGGCGCGTTGCGCCTTGCCGAAGTCTTCCTGCTCCGCCGGGCGGAAAGCCGACCGGCAGCGCGCGGCGCTGCCACGGCGGCATGCTCTTGTCGATGGCGTAGCCTTCGGCCTCGGCGATCTTGACCCAGGGGTTGCGGTCGGCCGAATGCAGCCAGCCGCAGCCGAGATCGACCGCATTGCCCATGCCGTCATCGACGCTCCATGCCCGGCCGCCAAGCCGCGGCCGCGCCTCTACGACGAGGCAATCGATGGCGGCCTGCTGGAGCCGGCGCCCGGCCGCGATGCCGGCCGCGCCGCCGCCGATAACTGCAACTTGGGTGTCGTTATTGGCCATTCGCGATCGAGTCCTCGTTTGACAATATAGGCGTGCGCTTTATCGTTTCTACACAGATATTTAGCCGGCGACCCCATGAAGCCCGCGCCTTTCGTCCGCCATGTGCCGCGCACGCTCGACGAGGCGCTGACGATTCTCGCCGATGTGGCGCCGCAGGACGGCCGCGTCCTCGCCGGCGGACAAAGTCTTGTCCCGATCATGGCGTTCCGGCTGGCCAAGCCCGCGCATCTCGTCGACATCAACGAGATCGAGGGCCTCGGCACGTCACCAACGACGGCACGATGCTGTCGATCGGCGCCGGCGTGCGCCATGCCGCGTTTCACAAGCCGGTGGTCGCCGGGCCCGCTCGGCGCGCTGCTCGCCCATGTCGTTCGCCATATCGCGCATTATCCGATCCGCATGCGCGGCACGTTTTGCGGCAGCCTGGCGCATGCCGATCCGGCGTCGGAATGGTGCCTGGTCGCGGCGACGCTCGATGCGACGATGGTGGCGAAAAGCACGCGCGGCGAACGGCAGATCGCGGCACGGATTTCTTCGCCGGCATCATGACGACCGCTTTGGCCGACGACGAATTGCTGGCCGAGGTGCGGCTGCCGCTGCTGCCGGCCGACGCCAAATTCGGCTTCAACGAATTCAGCCGCCGCGCCGGCGATTTCGCCATGAGCGCGGCGCTGGTCACTTACCGGCTGCAAGACGGCAAAATCGTCGAGCCGCGCGTCGGCCTCGGCGGCGCCGAAGCGCGGCCGCGGCGGATTGCCGCAGGCGGAAGCCGCGCTTGCCGGCAAGGCGCCGGGCGATGCGGTGTTCCGCGCCGCCGCCGAAGCCGCCGCCAAGGCGATCGATGCCGTTGGTCGACCACCAGACCGACGCCGAGTACCGGCGCGATCTCGTGCGCGCCGTGGTGCGCCGCGCGCTGGAGCACAGCGCATGATCTCGAAAAGTGGGAACCGGTTTTCGGAAGAGATCATGCGCAGACGGAAACGGGCATGACCGCGCACGCAAGACCGCGGGCGCGACCTGGGTCGGCCGCGCCATCCGGCGGCTCGAAGATCCGGCGCTGGTGCGCGGGCAAGGCCGCTTCACCGCCGACCTGCCGGCGACGCGCTGGGTGCGCTTCGTGCGGAGCCCGGTCGCCTCCGGCACTATCGACAACATCGACATGCCGGCCGAAGGCCTCGTCATCACCGCCGCGGCGCTCAAAGGCGTCAAGCCGATCAGGCCGATGCTGCACAAGTTCAACTACAAGCCGGTGGCCCAGCCGGTGCTGGCCACAGGCATCGTGCGCTTCGTCGGCGAGCCGATCGCGGCCGTCGTTGCCGCCAGCAAGGAGCGCGCCGAGGACCTGGCCGATGAAGTCACGCTGTCGATCCGCGACATCACGCCCGTGGTCGACATCCGCGGCGCGCTCAATCCGGCAATGCCGCGGGTGCACGCCGAAGCGCCCGACAACGTCGTGGTCGAAGGCTGGGTGAAGACGCAAGGCTTCGACACGGCCTGGGCTGGCGCGCACAAGATCGTCAAGCTGGAGGCGCGCTCGCACCGCCAGAACGCGACACCGATCGAGGCGCGCGCCGCGCACGCCGCCTATGACGCCGCCACCGGCCGCATCACGCTGACCTGCACCACGCAGATGCCGCATCTGGCGCGCACCGCGATTGCCGACCTGATCGGCATGCCGGAATCCGACCTGCGCGTCATCGCGCCCGACGTCGGCGGCGGCTTCGGGCAGAAGATGTCGCTCGCCGGCGAATACGTCGTGCTGGTGTGGCTGGCGCGCCGGCTGAAGAGCTCGGTCGCCTGGGCGGAGGACCGACGCGAAAACCTGATCGCCGGCTTCCACAGCCGCGACCAGGCGATCGCGCTCGAAGGCGCCTTCACCGCCGATGCGAAACTGATCGCGCTCAGGGCTGATGTTGCCGCCAATGTCGGCGCCTATTCCTGCTTCCCCACCACCGCCGGCGTCGAGCCGCTGATGGCGATGGCCGAGCTGCCGGGCCCCTACGATGTGCTCAACTACCAGTGCCGCGCGCGCGGCGTGCTGACCAACACCTGCCCGATGGCGCCCTATCGCGGCGTGTCGCGGCCCGTCATCACCTTCGCGCTGGAGCGGCTGATGGACAAGGCGGCGACTGCCTTTGCCATCGCGCCGGAGGACATCCGCCGCCGCAACCTGATCGGCACTTTTCCCTACACTTCGGCGACCGGGCTGGTGTTCGACGAGGCAAGCTACAAGGAGACGCTGGAGATGGCGGTCAAGGCGGTCGACGTGCCCGCCTTCCGCGAGCGGCAGAAAAAGGCGCGCGCGCAAGGCCGCCATCTCGGCATCGGCTTTGCCACCTTCTCCGAGCGCACCGGCTACGGCAGCCCGGCGTTTGCCGCGCGCGGCATGGAGATCACGCCGGGGTGGGAGAACGTCATCGTCAGCATCGACCCGTCCGGCAACGTCGAGGCCCGCATCGGCGCCTCGCCGCACGGCCAGGGCCTGCGCACGACGCTGGCGCAGATCATCGCCGACGAGATCGGCGTGCCGCCGCAGGCGATCAAGGTCGTGCACGGCGACACCGACCGCACGCCTTACGGCTGGGGCACCTTCGCCAGCCGCTCGCTGGTGATCTCCGGCGGCGCCACCTTGCTGGCGGCGCGGAAAGTGCGCGCCAAGCTGATCACCATCGCCAGCCACATGCTGGAAGCCGCGGCCGAAGACATCGTGCTCGAAGACGGGAAGGCCAAGGTCGCCGGCACCGATCGCGCGGTGGCAATCGCGCAGATGGCGCGCGAAGCCTACACGCAGACGCACCGCTTCAAGGGCGAGATCGAGCCGGGACTGACCGAAACCGGCTCCTACGATCCGCCCGGCACCTTCTCCAACGCCTGCCATGTCGCGATCGTCGAGGTGGACGTCGAGACCGGCCACGTCACGCGTCGAGAAGTTCGTCGTCGCCGAGGATGCCGGCCGCATCATCAACCCGATGATCGCCGACGGCCAGGTGCACGGCGGCGTCGCCCAGGGCATCGGCAACGCGCTGCTCGAGGAGATCGTCTACGACGAGGATGGCGGCATCCTGACCGCCAATCTCGCCGATTATCTGCCGCCGACCGCGCGCGAAATCCCGCCGATCGAGCTGCATCACATGGAAACGCCGAGCGTGAATTCGCTGACCAAGGCCAAGGGCCTCGGCGAAGGCGGCGCCATCGGCGCGCCGGCCGCCGTGATCAACGCCATCAACGACGCGCTCTCGCCGTTCGGCGTCTCCATTGACGAAATGCCGGCGACGCCGCAGCGCATCCGCGCGGTGCTGCGCAGGGCTCCCCTCCCCCCGCGAGCGTCAGCGAGTGGTGGGGAGGGGTCGGGGGTGGGGGGCAGGCCATGAATGCTGCCGTAAACCGCAAAGCACCCCCCACCCCGGCTCGCATTGCTGGCGCAATGCTCACCGACCCTCTCCACCGCTTCGCGGGGGGAGGGAAAGGGAGCATGTGCCGATGACGCAAAAGACCGCGATCACGCTTCATATCAATGGCCGCGCGCATGCGATCAGCGTCGAGCCGCGGCGCACGCTGGCCGACGCCATCCGCGAGGACTGCGGTCAGACCGGCACCCATATCGGCTGCGAGCACGGCATCTGCGGCGCCTGCACGGTGATCGTCGACGGCGAGCCGGTGCGCTCGTGCCTGATGTTCGCGGCGCAGGCCGACGGCAAGCAGATCCGCACCGTCGAGGGCTTGGCCTCCGGCGACGAGCTGCATCCGATGCAGCGCGCCTTCATGGAGCATCACGGCCTGCAATGCGGCTTCTGCACGCCGGGCTTTTTGATGCTGGCCGTCGGCGTGCTGGAGCGCGAGCCCGACATCAGCGACGACGACTTGCTCGACGTGCTCGCCTCCAATTTGTGCCGCTGCACCGGCTACCAGAACATCATCAAGGCGGTGCGCGCCGCGGCCAAGGAAATGCGGGGGAAATGAGAATTTGCACGCACGCTGCGGCTCCAGCGTTCCCTCCCCCCTTGTGGGGGAGGGACAGGGTGGGGGGTCGACCTCGCCGCTGCGCGCAAGCCAGCACCCCCCTCCCCAACCCTCCCCCACAAGGGGGGAGGGAGCAGGCTGCGGCAAGCGGCAATGGCTGAGTTCCCGACGCTACCGAACCGAAAATTCATCGGCCGCTCGGTGCCGCGGCTGGAAGACCGGCCGCTGCTCACCGGCCAAGGCCGCTTCGCCGCCGACATCTCGTTTCCCGGCCAGTGGCACATGCGCGTGGTGCGCTCGGCCGTGGCGCATGGGCGGCTCAAGGCGATCGACGCAAGCCGCGCGTTGGCACTGCCCGGCGTGCGCGCGGTGTGGACCTTCGCCGACGTCGCGCACATTCCGCCGATCGGCTTCCGCCTCACCGGCCTGAAGCAGCTCGAGCCCTACCGGCAGACGGCGCTGGCGCAGCGATTGCGTGCGCTATGTCGGCGAGCCGGTCGCCGCCGTCTTTGCCGACGATGCGTATATCGCCGAGGACGCGGCAGAATTGGTGGACGTCGAGATCGAGCCGCTGCCGGTCACGCTGGATGCTGCCGCCGCGCCCGGCGATTTCGGCAATGGCCTCGGCACCGAAGCGGGCGTCATCGAGAAGGGCTACGGCGATATCGGCGCCGCGTTCCGCGCCGCTCATGCGGTCGTCTCACTTGAGCTGTCGGTCGGCCGCCACTCCGGCGTGCCGCTGGAGACGCGCGGCGCCATCGCCCGCTACGACGAGGCGCGCGACGTGCTCGAAATGCACGGCGCCGCCAAGGTGCCGCACTGGAACCGCGACCGGCTCGCGGCGATGCTTGGGCGCAAGACGGACAGCGTGCAGCTCTACGAGGGCCATGTCGGCGGCGGCTTCGGCATCCGCGGCGAGCTCTACCCCGAGGACGTGCTGGTCTGCGCCGCAGCGCTCAAATTCAAACGCCCGGTGAAATGGATCGAGGACCGCCGCGAGCATCTCATCGCCGCCAATCATTCGCGTCAGCAGACGCACCGCATCCGCGCAGCGATCGACGCCGAGGGACGCATCCTCGGCATCGAGGACGAATTCTTCCACGACAACGGCGCCTATATGCGCACCCACGCCGCGACCGTGCCCGATCTCGCCGCGGCCATGCTGCCCGGCCCCTACCGCGTGCCGGCCTATCGCGCCGTCGGCCACATCCGCCTCACCAACAAGACGCCGTGCGGCACCTATCGCGCGCCGGGCCGCTTCGAGACCAGCTTCGTGCGCGAGCGGCTGATCGACGCCATCGCCGCCAAGATCGGCGTCGACAAGGTCGAAATCCGCCGCCGCAATTTGATCGCCAAGAGCGCCATGCCCTATGCGCTCGGCCTCGACACGCTGGGCACGCACATTGTCTACGACTCCGGCGACTACGCCGGGCTGCTCGACAAGGCGCTCGCCGCCGCCGGCTGGGACGAGTTGCAGCGCGATTTGCGGAAGCGCCGCGCGCAAGGCGAAAAGGTCGGCGCCGGGCTGGCGCTGTTCGTGGAGAAAAGCGGGCTGGGGCCGTTCGACACCGTGCGCATCGAGGTCGGCGGCGACGGCGAAATCGAAGTCGTCACCGGCGTCGCCTCGATCGGCCAGGGCGTCGAGACGGCGATGGCGCAGATCTGCGCCGACGCGCTCGGCGTCGATTACGCGCAAGTGCGCGTGACCCACGGCCAGACCGACCGCATCGCCCGCGGCATGGGCGCCTTTGCCTCGCGCGTCACCGTGATGTGCGGCGAAGCGACGCGGCTGGCGGCAGTGAAGCTGCGCGATCAGGCGCTCGCCGCCGCCGCCGAGCTGATGCAGGCAAATGCGCAAGACCTCGACATCGTCGCCGGCGAGATCGTGCGCAAAGGCGGCGGACCGTCGATGCCGCTGGCGGCGCTCGCCCGCGCCCTGCCCGATGGCCTCAGCGCCGAAGCCACCTTCGAATCCGCGCACATGGTCTATCCCTACGGCGTGCACATCGCGGTGGCGCGCGTCGACATTGACACCGGTGGCGTCACGCTCGAGCGCTACACCATCGCCTACGACGTCGGCCGCGCCGTCAATCCGATGCTGGTGGAGGGGCAGATCGCCGGCGGGCTGGCGCAAGGCATCGGCGGCACGCTGTTCGAGGAATTCACTTACGACGAGGCCGGCGAGCCGTTGTCGGTGACCTTTGCCGATTACCTGATGCCGACGGCGCGCGAAGTGCCGGCCGCCAAGATCGTCGTCACCGAGGACGCGCCGAGCCCGCTCAACCCGCTCGGGCTCAAAGGCGCCGGCGAAGGCGGCGCCAATCCGGTCGGCGCCGCCATTGCGTCGGCCATCGACGACGCCATCGGCAAACCCGGCGCGGTAACGCAACTGCCGGTGACGCCGCAGCGGCTGAAGGCGTTGCTGAAACGAAAGCCATAGAGCGGATCAGCTTTCGCGCAGCGCCCGTTCGATACGGCGGTCCGGCACCAGCCACATCAGCGCGACGGCGACATAGAGCGCGATCGACAGCCACGGCGTGACGAAGGCAAGGCCGGCGCCCGCAAGATAAAGCACCGGTGAAATCTTGCCCTTGATGTCGCTGCCGAGCGCCGCGGCGAGCAGCGAATGCGCGCCCTGTTTGTGGATGATCGCCCCTTGCAGCAGGCCGTAGGCAATCGCCGGCATCAACAGCACGATGCCGTAGAGCGCGGTCGGCGCCGCGGCGAGGAAATTTTCGCCGAGCCACGCGGTCGAGATCGGGACCAGCGAGAGCCAGAACAACAGGTTGGAATTCGCCCACAGGATTAGCCCGTCGACGCGGGCGACGGTGTGGATGAGATGGTGGTGGTTGTTCCAGTAGATCGCGAGATAGATGAAGCTCAGCACATAGGCGACGAACTGCGGCCAGACCTCCTTAAGCGCCTCCCAGCTCGCGCCGTGCGGCACCTTCAGCTCCAGCACCATGATGGTGATGATGATGGCGATGACGCCATCGCTGAACGCGGCGAGCCGGTCTTTTCCCATTGGCCGATCGTCCTGCCCGAGACCGGAGACAATAGCACGGGGAAGAAACGGAAACGGGCCGCCATCCACAGGCGGCCCGTTACGCTTCGCGGATCAGTTGCTCTGCGCGTTCGCGACCAGCACCGGCTTGTCGCGGTAGAGGCTGGGCAGCAGCGCCTTGAGGTTTTCGATCTTCGGCAGGTCGTTGAACACGATGTACGGATAGTTCGGGTGGTTGACCAGGAAATCCTGGTGGTAGCCCTCGGCCGGATAGAACGACTTGCCCATCTCGATCTTGGTGACGATCGGCTTTGAGAAGACGTGCTCCTGGTCGAGCTGCGCGATGTAGGCCTTGGCGACGCTGGCTTGCGCCTCGCTTACCGGGAAGATCGCCGAGCGGTATTGCATGCCGAAGTCCGGCCCCTGGCGGTCGAGTTGCGTCGGATCGTGCGCGACCGAGAAGTAGACCTGCAGGATGCGGCCGTAGCTGATTTGTTTCGGGTCGAAGGTGACGCGCACGGATTCGGCGTGGCCGGTGCGGCCGCCCGACACCGTCTCGTAGCTCGCGGTCTTCGCTTCGCCGCCGGCGTAGCCGGACACGGCGTTGGTCACGCCCTTGACGTGCTGGAACACGCCCTGCACGCCCCAGAAGCAGCCGCCGGCGAGCACGGCGACTTCGGACGATGCGCCGCTGTCGGGTTCATCGGTTGCGGGCAGCGGCAGCGCCTGCGGCTTCTCGGCGGCGCCGGCCGTAATCGTCGCGGCGAACGCCAGCAACGCCGCAACGGACAGGGTTCGGAACAAGGCCATGGTGCTCTCCCGGATTCGTGAGCCGGCACAATACGCCGGCGGGCCGGCAAAGCAGACACAGAACTTGGTGAGGCGGGAACCCACGGCGATAACGGCGGCGTGAAGCCTCGCCCCAGTGCGGCCTCAATCAGCCGACCAGCTCGGCATCGAAATGCGGCACGAAGCCGCTTTGCGCCGCCTCGACGCGGCCGGCGAACGGCGCCCCGACATGGCCGGGAAACACCAGCGCGCCATTTGAAGCACAATCGGCAAGCACCTTGCGCCGCGACACCCGCGCCTGCGCGGCATCGGAATTCTTCGGAAAATTCCAGTCCGGATAATAGACCTGCAGCAAATGGTGCCAGACGTCGCCGGTGAAGGCGGCGCGCTGGCCCTTGCTTTCGAGCTTGAACACCACGTGGCCGGGTGAATGACCGGGCGCCGGCATGATCTCGATGAAGTCGTTGAGCCGGTGCGGTCCGCCGTCGACCAGATCGGCTTTGCCGTATTCGAGGATCGGCACCACGCATTCGCGGAAGGTGCCGAGTTCGGCCGGGCCTTCCTTCGGATCGGCGTCGACCTTGGAGAAGTAATCGACGTCCGGCTTGGAGAAGACATAGCGCGCATTGGGGAAGGTCGGCACCCACTTGCCGTCCTTCTGCTGCGTGTTCCAGCCGACGTGATCGTGGTGCAGGTGCGTGCACATCACGATATCGATCTCGTCGGGCCGCGCGCCGGCGGCGGCGAGCCGCTCGAGGTAAGGCTCGTTGAGATTGCTCCAGAACGGGCGGCCGGGCTTGACCTTGTTGTTGCCGCAGCAGCAATCGATCAGGATCTTCTTACCGCCGATCTGCAACAGCCAGCTATGCACCGCGAGCCTGATCTTGCCGGTCTCGGCCTCGTAGTGATGCGGCGCCAGCCACGACTTGTGCTGCGCCATGTGGGCGTCGGTGAACTCCTTGAACACGTCGCGCAGCGGATAGCTCGGCAAATTGGTTTCCGCGACGCGCGTGACGGTGGCTTCGCCCACTTTGAACACCGGCATCTCCTTCGTGTTGTCATCCTGCCCGCGCCGCGCCGGGCGGGAAGCGAATAGTCCATCCCGGCGCAACGAGCGTCAACGGGGTCGCCGCGTCAGGCGAAGGCTTTGGCCTCGAAGCGCGGCAGATAGCCGGCGCCTGTCTTCTCGATGCGGCCGGCAAAGGGCATGCCGACATGGGCCGGAAACACCAGCGCGTCAGCGGCCGCGCAATCGTCGAGCACCTTGTAGCGGCTTGCGCGCGCCTCGCCCGAATTGAAGTCCTTCCAGAAGCCCCAGTCCGGATTGTAGACCTGCAGCAGATGATGGAAGACGTCGCCGGTGAAGACGCCGCGTTCGCCTTTGCTCTCCAGCTTGAACACGACGTGGCCCGGCGAATGGCCGTGCGCCGGCACGATCTCGATGAAGTCGTCGAGCCGGTATGGCCCGCCGTCGATGAGATCGGCCTTGCCGTATTCGAGGATCGGGATGACGCATTCGCGGAAGGTGCCGAACTCGGCCGGGCCGAGCTTCGGATCGGCGTCGACCCTGGCGTAGTGCTCGACGTCGGGCCTGGAGAACACGTAGCGCGCGTTGGGAAAGGTGGGCACCCACTTGCCGTCTTTCTGCATCGTGTTCCAGCCGACATGATCGTGGTGCAGATGCGTGCACATCACCAGATCGATGTCTTCGGGCCGCGCGCCGGCGGCGGCAAGCCGCTCGAGATAAGGCTCGTTGAGCATATGCCAGGGCCGGCCAGGCTTGCTCTTTTGATTGCCGCAGCAGCCATCGATCAGGATTTTCCTGCCGCCCACTTCCAGCAGCCAGCTATGCACGGCAAGCCGGATGGCGCCGGTTTCCGCGACATAATGGTGCGGCGCCAGCCAGTGCCGGTGCCGTTCCAGATCGGCATCGCTGAACAGCGGAAAAATCTCGCGCAACGGAAAGCCGGGTTTGTTGGTTTCCTCGATACGCTTGATTGTCGCCTCGCCCACCCTAAACATCCGCGTCCTCCATGACGGCCGCCAAGCCACTCGCCAGCGCGAAGCAATAGTCTATGCTAACGGAAAAAGATCAACGGGAGGACGGGCATGGATCTGGGCATCAAGGGCCGCCGGGCGATCGTCACCGGCGGCTCGAGCGGCATCGGCTTCGAGACCGCCCGGCTCCTGCTCGAGGAAGGCGTGCGCGTCCTCATCACCGGTCGCAACCGGGACAAGCTCGACAAGGCGCGCGACGAACTCGCCAAGCGCACCGGCGGCGAGGTCCATGCCGTTGCGGCCGATATGACGAAGGAAACCGACATCGCCGCCATGGTGGACATGGCGAAACAGAAGCTCGGTGGCGTCGACATCCTCGTCAACAATGCCGGCACCATGTATTCGGGGCGCTTCGCCGCGCTCAAGGACGACGAGATGAAGACGCAGCTCGAGACCAAGCTGTTCGGCTTCATGCGCACGATCCGCGCCGTCTATCCGATGATGAAGGCGCAGAAATGGGGCCGCATCGTCAACACCATCGGCGGCGCCGGCAAGGAGCCGGACCCCTACATGTTCGGCAGCGGCATGACCAATTCGGCGCTGCTCAACCTCACCAAGTCGCTGTCGAGCGAATTCGGCGAGGACAACGTGCTGGTCAATGCGATATGCCCGGGCTGGGTCGACACCGATCTGTGGCGCATGAACGCGCAGGGGCTGCAGAAGGAACTGAACGTGGGCAGCGAAACGGAAGCGCGCAAGCTCGCCGCCAGGAAGAACTCGCTCGGCCGCATGGGCAAGCCGGAGGAGCTGGCCAACGCAACGGTCTTCCTTTGCTCCGAGCGGGCAAGCTACATCACCGGCGTGTCGCTCAATCTCGACGGCGGCCGATTGAAAGGACTCTGGTAAATGAAATTCGCCCACTTCAGCCACATCTGGGCCAAGCCCGGCATGACGCCGCACGCGCGCTACGAGGAGCTGTGGCGCGAGCTCGCGATCTGCGACGACACCGGCTTCGATTATTCATTCTGCGTCGAGCATCACTGCCGCCCGGACGAGAGCTGGATTTCCTCGCCCAGCCTCTACGCCGTCGGCGCCGGCGCCCGCACCAAGCGCATGCGCGTCGGGCCGATGGGCTACATCGTGCCGCTCTATCACCCGCTGCGGCTGGCCGAGGAAATCGCCATCGTCGATCAGATGCTCGGCGGCCGCATGGAGTGCGGGCTGGTGCCGGGCATCAATCCCGACTACTTCCGCCCTTTCGGTCTCGACTACAGCCACCGCAAGACGCCGACGCTCGAGTTCGTCGATTACCTGCGCGCCGCCTACGGCGAGACGCAGCCTTATGAATTCCACGGCGAGAACTTCAACACCGCCGAGCCGACCGTGCTCTCGGTGCAGCCGGCGCAGAAGCCGCATCCGCCGCTATGGATGATGAGCCGCGACCCGCAGACGCTCGAATTCTGCGCCAAGAACGGCATCAATCACCGGCTACTTCCTGGTCTATCCGCGCGCCGACGCCGCGCCGCGCTACCGCAAATTCATCGAGGACTGGGGCAAGCCGGGCCACGCGCGCAAGCCGAACATCGCCTACTGCACCATCGTCTATGTCGACGAGACCGACGAGAAGGCGCTCGACGTCGCATTGAAGCGCGCCTCGCCGCGCCTATGAGGGCTTCCTGCCGCCGCCCAAGCCGGGCGAAAGCTTCGATGAGCGCGTCAAGGAACACGCCAAGCGCTTCATCGGCCGCGGCGAGCCGGGCGCCTCCGAGATCATGGCCAACGTGTTCAACCCGGACTACCTGATGAAGCACGAACTGGTGTTCATCGGCTCGCCGCAGACGGTGGCGGCGAAAATCCGCCGCACCGCGGAGGCCGGGATGTACAACATCTTCCTCGGCGAGTTCAATTTCTCCGACCTGCCGGAGGCGGATCTGCTGCGCTCGATCCGCCTGTTCGGCGAGAAGGTGATCCCGGCCGTTCGCGGCTATGAGCCGTTTTAGAGGACGATGCGTTACTGAATGAAGTTGCCGCAGGCGCGGCGCGGCCCCCTCCCCTTGAAAAGGGGAGGGTTGGGGTGGGGATCATATCGAGCATTGATCCCCACCCGGCTCCCCGGCTTAACGCCGGGTCGCCGACCTCCCCTTTTTAAGGGGAGGCGAGGTGCCCCATCGGGCGGCTGCGAACTTGCTCGGGCCTCTCTAGCCCCGCGGACGGTCGCGGAAGCGATCCATCAGCGGCTTGTCCTGGCCGCCGTCGATTTCGATCATGGTGCCGTTGACCATGGTCATCAAGCGGCGAGGCCAGCATGGCGACGAGGTTGGCGACTTCCTCAACCTCGGCAATGCGGCCCATCGGGATCGAGGCCGGCGCCAGCTTGTCGGCCTCCTCGCGCGGGATCTTCATGTCGCGCGCCATGGCATCGACCAGCCCGGCCCAGCGCTCGGTGCGCACCGGCCCCGGATTGACGGCGACGAAAAAGATGCCGTCCTTGCCGTATTGGCCGGCAAGCGACAGCGTCAGGTTCTGCCCGGCGGCGTTGGCCGCGCCCGGGCAGATTTCCCAATAAGACGGCTTCACGCCGTCATTGCCGATGAGATTGACGACGCGGCCGCCGCCCTGCTCGCGCATGATCGGCAGCACGTAGCGCAGGCAGCGCACGTAGCCCATGAATTTGAGCTGCAGCCCCTTCTCCCAGTCGTCTTCGGTCAGATGCTCGATGACGCCGCCGGCCGCCGAGCCCGCATTGTTGACCATGATGTCGACGCGGCCGAGCGCTTTGGCGCCCTGCTCGACGAAATTCTTTGCGTCCTTGTCCTGGCGCAGGTCGACGGGGATGGCGACGATCTTGCGGCCCGGTCTGCCTTGGCGATCTCGCTTGCCGCTTGCTCGAGCGGACCGGCGCGCCGCGCGCAGATCGCGACGTCGACGCCTTCCTTGGCCAGCGCCAGCGCGATGCCCTTGCCGATGCCTTCCGAACCGCCGGTCACCAGCGCGGTCTTGCCCTTGAGCTTGAGGTCCATCGCGTCTCCCAGATTTACTTCGTGGCTTGTGCGCCAGCCAGCGGCCGGCTTCCGCCGCAGCGAATAGCTCGGCCAACGCCGCGTTGAACTTCGCCGGCTCCTCGCTGGTGACGGTGTGGCCGGAGCGCGGAATGACGCAGAGCCCCGCGGTCGGCGCGATGCGGCGCAGGAACACGCTGGCGTCGAGGCACCATTCGTCCTCGTCGCCGACCAGCACCAGCAGCGGCGGCGCGAACTTGCGCAAGTCGGCTTCCATGTCCCACAGCGTCGGGCGCTTGGCCTGCAGATTGAGCATCACCAGCGAGTGACCCAAAGAGGAATGCTCGCCGAGCATCCTGATGAACTCGGCATAGCCGCGCGGGTCCTTGTTCTTGTGCGCCTGCCGCGTCGGCCCGTCGCCGTAGGTCGCGGCGGCGGCCGCGCATGGTCTCGCGTCGCGAACATCTTTCCGGTCTCGCGCGAGACGGCGCGCGACTGCTCGACGATGTTCGGGTCTGGGCTCGAGCCGTAGCCGCAGCCGGCCGCCGTCACCGACAGGCAGCGCTGCGGATACTTGATGCCGACATGCAACGCGGTGAGCGCGCCCATCGAATGGCCGACGACGTGCGCCTTGTCGATCTTGAGCGCGTCCATCAGCGCGATGACGTCGTCGCGGAAATTGTCCTGGCTGTATCTGTCGGGGTCTTCGGGACGTCGGAGGGCGGATAGCCGCGCTGGCTGTAGGTGACGCAGCGATGCGCGCGGGCGAAGTACCGCATCTGCGGCTCCCAGGTGCGGAAGTCGCCGGCATATTCGTGGACGAAGACGACGGGCGTGCCCTCGCCCGCCTCCTCGCAATAAAGCCGGACGCCGTCGCGCGCGCTGATATGCGGCATTTCGCTTCCCCTTCGCCGCAATTATTTGCATGCGGACCGGGCACGGTAAAGCAGCGTTGCCGCGCGCGCGCGGTTCGGTGCCATACTTTCCGTTACGCATGCCGGACATCTTCGTCGCCAAGATCGCGCAATTTCCCGACGGCGAGCGCCGCATCGTCAGCCATGACGGCGGCGAGATCGGCGTTTTCCATTGGCAGGGCCATTTCTACGCCTACGACAATCGCTGCCTGCATCAGGGCGGCCCGGTCTGCGAGGGCATCATGATGCACAAGGTCGAAGACGTGATCGGGCCGGACCGCACCTGGCACGGCCAGCGCTTTTCCGACAGCGAAATGCATTTCGTCTGCCCGTGGCATGGCTATGAGTACGATCTGAAAACGGGCGAATGCGCCGCCGACCGCCGGCTGCGGCTCAAGCGCTACGACGTGGTGCGGCGCGGGGAGGATATCTATGTCGTTACCGGCTGAGACGGACGCGCGCCCGAGCGACGCCGACATCCAGGCGATGTTGGCCAAGGCCGTGCGGCTTTACGCCGAGCGCGCCGCGGAAAGCGAGCAGGCCGCTGCCGCCGTTCCCCGCCGACGCGGCGATGACGGCGACCGAGGTCGTGGTCGCGGTGAGCGCCATGCTCAAGGCGGTGAACCTGCAGGTGTTCGAACTGGGCATGTGGCAAGCCTGGGCGGGACGCGCATGATCCCGAAAAGTGGCAACCGGTTTTCGGAAAAGACCATGCGCAAAGGAAACGTGTGATGGACCTGCCGCTGTCCGATTTCCGCCGCATGGCGGTCGAGGAATTCGACACCACCAAGCTGCTCGCCCACGCCTCGCAGCAGGCGCGCGAGCGCGGCTACCGGAACTTCCCGATCGTCGACGTCGACTCGCACCACTACGAGCTGGAGTCGTTCCACGAGATCCTCGAATACATGGAAGACCCGGTGCTGCAGCAGCTCGCCATGAGCGCGAGCCTGTCCGGCGCCAAGGGCAACGGCGTGATGCCGGGCGGCGTCGGCTACCAGGATATGGGCGGCCGCGTCACGCGCTATTCGCTGCGCAAGATCGAGCAGGCCGACGGCGGCAAGCACCGCGACATCACGCTGACCAAGCGCTGGATGGACGCGATCGGCATCGACGTCGCGGTGATGTTTCCCTCGCCGATGCTGCAACTCGGGCTGCATCCGCAGGTCGAGGTCGAGGTCGCGCTCGGCCGCGCCTATAACCGCTGGCTCGGTCGATCGCGTGCTGTCGCAGGAGCCACGCATCCGCTCGATGCTCTATCTGCCGTTCAACGATCCGGAAGCCGCCTTCCGCATGGTGCAGGAGATGGGCGCGGCCAAGGGCGTCACCGGCTTCATGGTGACCAGCGCGCGGCACCGCCCGGTGCAGCACAACGCCTACATGAAGACCTACGCGCTGCTCGAGGAGATGAACCTGCCGCTCGCCTTCCACGCCGGCTACAACTGGAATGACCAGGCGATGGGCATGATGAACAAGTTCATCTCGGTGCACGCCATCGGCTTCGTCTTCTTCAACATGGTGCACATGACCAACTGGATCATGAACGGCCTGCCGGAGCGCTTCCCGAAGCTGAAGGTGCTGTGGATCGAAAGCGGGCTGGCGTGGCTGCCGTTCATGATGCAGCGGCTCGACAACGAATACATGATGCGCTCGTCGGAGGCGCCGGCGCTGAAGAAGCTGCCGAGCGACTACATGCGCGACATGTTTTTCTCCTCGCAGCCGATGGAGATGACCGACATGGCGGCGCTGGAGCAGACCTTCCGCATGATCAAGGCGGAGACGCAGTTGCTCTATTCGTCCGACTATCCGCACTGGGACTTCGATCTGCCGAGCACGATCTACGACCTGCCGTTCCTCAACGAGAAGGCCAAGCGCAACATCCTCGGCGCCAATGCCATGCGGCTGTTCAATCTCAAGCTGCCGGCGGAGAAGCTGGCGCAGGTCGCTTGAGCGGGGCGCGCGTCCCACTCTCTCGCGGCGCTGCCCACCTGCCGCCAAATCTCGAGAAAAGGCCGGATTCGCACGCAAACCGGCTGGGCCGGGCGCTTTTCTTTGGGCGAAAGCTCAGGCATTCTAGCGGCCAATAATAATTCTAAAGGGAGGGTATCATCATGAAGCGCTTGCTATTTGCCGGCGTCGCGGCACTGGCCATGAGCCTGCTGCCGGTTGCCGGTCACGCCGAAGACACCGTCAAGATCGGTCTGATCATGCCCTACTCCGGACAGTTCGCCGATGCGGCAACGCAGATGCAGAACGGCATCGACCTCTACATCAAGCAGCACGGCGACAAGGTCGCCGGCAAAAAGATCGAGCTGATCAAGAAGGACACGGGCGGCATCGCGCCGGACGTCGCCAAGCGTCTGGCGACCGAACTCGTGACCCGCGACAACGTCGACATCCTCGCGGGCTTCGTGCTGACGCCGAACGCGCTGGCCGCGGCCCCGGTGTCGGAGCAGGCCAAGAAATTCATGGTGGTCATGAACGCGGCCACCGCCATCGTCACCACCAAGTCACCTTACATGGCGCGCGTACGTCGATGACCGTGCCGCAGCTTAACGAGGCGCTCGGCGCCTGGGCGGAAAAGAACGGCGTCAAGAAGGCCTACACCATGGTCAGCGACTACGGCCCGGGCATCGACGCCGAAGGCGCGTTCAGCCAGGGCTTCAAAAGCGCCGGCGGCGACGTCGTCGGCTCGGTGCGCATGGCGGTCGCCAATCCCGACTTCTCCGCCTATGTGCAGCGCGCCAAGGATCTCAACCCGCAGGGCATCTACATCATGATCCCCGGCGGCGCGCAGCCGGGGGCGTTTGGCAAAGCGCTCGCCGAGCGCGGCATCGATCCCAAGAAGACCAGGGTCATGGGGCAGATGGAGATTGCCGACGAGCACGCGCTGGCCAGCATGGGCGATGGCGCTGTCGGCATCATCACCGCCGCCGACTATGACTACAATCTCAAGTCGAAGGCGAACCAGGAGTTCGTCAAGGCCTATAACGCGGACTTACAAGCGCAACCCCGACTTCTTCTCGATCGGCGGCTATGACGGCATGCACCTGATCTACGCCGCGCTCGGCAAGACCAAAGGCAAGACCGACGGCGATTCGCTGATCGCGGCGGCCAAGGGCATGGCGTGGGAGAGCCCGCGCGGCCCGATCTCGATCGATCCGGAAACCCGCGACATCATCCAGAACGTGCACATCCAGAAGGTCGAGAAGGTCAACGGCAAGCTGGTCAACGTCCAGATCGCCACGATCCCGCACGTCAAGGATCCGTTCAAGGCGCGGATGAAGAAGTAGAAATCCGCCGCCGCACCTTCGCCAATGACGGTGGACGAGGAAGCCCAATTGCTTCCTCGCCCGCCGCGCAGCGGCTAGTGTCCCTAGCGATCGGCTCGTAGGGTCTGCCGCCATGCTGCCTCCCGTTTTCGGCGTTATTTTCGACGGCTTCGCCTACGGGATGCTGCTGTTCATCCTGTCCGTCGGCCAATCGGTAACGCTGGGGTTGATGAATTTCATCAATCTCGCGCACTGCGCCTTCGCCATGCTCGGCGGCTACATCACCGCGACGCTGGTGAACCGCTACGGCTGGCCGTTCTTCGCCACGCTGCCGGTCGCCTTTATCGTCACTGCCGTGGTCAGCGTAGGCTTCGAACGCGTGCTGTACCGGCGGCTCTACCGCGCCACCGATCTCGACCAGGTGCTGCTGACCATCGGCATCGCCTTCATTTCCGTCGCGATCGCCGCCTACTGGTTCGGCACCGAGCAGCAGCCGCTGCAGCTGCCGGCCTATTTGCGCGAGTCGCTGCAATTTCTCGGCCTGCGCATGAGCGTCTACCGCATGATCCTCGTCATCATCGGCATTGCCACGACGCTGATCCTGGTCGGCGCGCTCGAATACACGCGCTTCGGCGCCCAGGTGCGCGCCGCGGTCGACAACCAGCGCATGGCGAGCGGGCTCGGCATCAACGTCGAGCGCACCTTCGCCTACACCTTCGCGCTCGGCTCCGGCCTTGCCGGCATGGGCGGCGCGCTGGCGATCGAGATCGTCGGCCTCGACCCGCAATTTGCCTTCACCTATCTCGTCTATGTGCTGATCGTCGTTTCGGTCGGCGGGCTCGGCTCGATCACCGGCTCGTTCGCCGCCGCCGCCGTGCTCGGCATCAGCGACGTCGCCGGCAAGTATTACGTGCCGCAGCTCGGCGCCTTCCTCATCTACCTCGTCATGATCAGCCTGCTGATGTGGCGGCCGACCGGCCTGTTCGGGAGGCGCTAGCGCATGATCCCGAAAAGTGGAAACCGGTTTTCCGACAAAGATCATGCGCGGAAAATAACGCCATGGCGGTGACCGACAGCTTGGCCGGGCCGCAGGCCTATCTGCAATCGCGCAGCCGCTGGCAGCCGGTTCGAGATCGCGTTCTGGCTGGCGACGCTGTTGCCTTACGCGCTGACGCCGAATTATCTGTCGCTGGCCAGCCAGATCGCCATCACCGCGCTGTTTGCGCTCTCGCTCGACCTCATCCTCGGCTATGCCGGCATCGTCTCGATCGGCCATGCGGCGTTTTTCGGCTCGGCGCCTATACCGCCGGCCTGCTGTCGAAATACGGCTGGGGCGAGCCGCTGTCCGGGCTGGTCGCCGCGGCGATCTGGTCGCGAGCGCGGTCGGCTACGCCACCAGCTTCATCATCGCCCGCTTCCGCCATCTCGCGCTGATCATGCTCACCTGGGCTTCGGCCTGCTGCTCGCCGAACTCGCCAACAGCGCCGGCTGGCTCACCGGCGGCGTCGACGGCCTGCAAGGCATCAGCATGTGGCCGCTGTTCGGCTTCTTCGAATTCGACCTGTTACGGCTGCGTCGCCTACGGCTATTCGCTGGCGATCCTGTTCGTCCTGTTCCTGTTCTCGCGGCGGCTGATCAACTCGCCGTTCGGGCTGGCGCTGCGCGGCATCCGCGAGAACGCCGTGCGCATGCCGGCGATCGGCGCGGCCGAGCCGCGCGCATATCCGCATGCATCTACACGATCGCCGCCGGCATCGCCGGCATCGCCGGCGCGCTGTTGGCGCAGACCACGGAAACCGTGTCGCTCGAGGCGCTCGGCTTCCAGCGCTCGGCCGACGTGCTGGTGATGCTGGTGCTCGGCGGCGCCGGCAGGCTTTACGGCGGACTGGTCGGCGCGATGATCTTCATGGTGGCGCGCGACCAGTTCTCCGGCATCGCCCCGCAATACTGGTATTTCTGGATCGGCATCCTGCTGGTGGTGGTGGTTATCTTCATGCCCAACGGCGTGCTCGGCGGCTTGACGAAGCTCTACGCGCGGTGGAGGAAGCAAGTGAGCGCCCGCTCTGTCCACGCGCCGGCTCGCCAAGAGCTTCGGCTCGCTGATCGTCGCACGCGACATCGAATTGTCGCTGCCGGTCGGCGCCCGCTACGCGCTGATCGGACCGAACGGCGCCGGCAAGACCACGCTGATCAATCTGATGACCGGCATGCTGGCGCCCAATGCCGGGCAGATTTTCCTCGGCGACGAAGACATCACCGCGCTCGAGCCGCAGCAGCGCGTGCGCCGCGGGCTTGCCCGCACCTTCCAGATCAACACGCTGTTCCCGGGCCTCAACGCGCTCGAAGCGGTGACGCTTGCGGTCGCCGAGCGGCGCGGCATCGCGCGGCAGTTCTGGCATAACGTCGCCGACTACAAGGAGGCGATCGAGGAGGCGTACGAGATTCTGGTGAGGCTGCAGGCTCGGCGACAGCTGCTACCAGGTCACGCGCGAATTGCCCTACGGCCGCCAGCGTCTGCTGGAGATCGCGCTCGCGCTCGCCACCAAGCCGAAAGTGCTGCTGCTCGACGAGCCGGCCGCCGGCGTGCCGCAGGAGGAATCGCGGCGACATCTTCGAGGCGGTGGCGAGCCTGTCCGGCGATCTGACGCTGCTGTTCATCGAGCACGACATGCACGTGGTGTTCCGCTTCGCCACGCACATCATCGTGCTGGTCGGCGGCGGCATCTTCACCGAGGGCTCGCCGGCCGAGATCGCCGCCGACCCGGGCGTGCGCGAAGTCTATCTGGGGACGCGCAAACATGGCTGAGCCGCTGCTGTCGCTGCAAAATGTGCGCGCCGGCTACGGCGACGCGCTGGTGCTGCACGACGTCTCGCTCGAATTGCCGGAGCACGGCAGCCTCGCCGTGCTCGGCCGCAACGGCGTCGGCAAGTCGACGCTGCTGCTCACCATCATGGGCTACACGCAATTGCGCGGCGGCCGCATTGCCTGGCGCGGGGCCGGACATTTCGCGGCTGGCGCCCTATCGCCGCGCCACCGGTGGCATCGGCTGGGTGGCGCAGGAGCGCGAGATCTTTCCCGTCGCTGTCGGTCGAGGAGAACCTCACGGTCGCGTCGCGGCCCGGCGCCTGGACGCTCGATGCGGTCTACAAGCTGTTCCCGCGGCTGTCCGAGCGGCGCGGCAACATGGGCAACCAGCTGTCCGGCGGCGAGCAGCAGATGCTGGCGATGGCGCGGGCGCTGATGACCAATCCGGCGCTGATGCTGCTCGACGAGCCGTTCGAGGGCCTGGCGCCGGTCATCGTCGAGGAACTGATCGCGGCGATCAAGGCCATGCTCAGCGACCGCAAGATCGCGATCATCCTGGTCGAGCAGCACACCGACGTTGCGCTGGAGCTGACCACCGACGCCATCGTGCTCGAGCGCGGCGCGGTGGCGCACCGCGCGCCCTCCGCCGAACTCGCCAAGGATCTGGCGACGCTCGAGCGGCTGGTCGGGTTGCGCGTCGCCGCGACGGCGTGACAATCTGCCGGCGAGGGAGACCGCCCATGTCCAATCCCATGATCCCCAAGGACCGCGCCGACTATTCGGCGATCGTCGACCGCCCGCCGCTCAAGCTGCCGGGCAAGGCCCGCATCGTGTTCTGGACCATCGTCAATTACGAGGTGTGGGACATCGGCAAGCCGATGGCGCGGCAACTGCTGCCAGCGCCGACAGGCGTGCCACTGATGCCGGACGTCGTGCACTGGGGATTCCACGAATACGGCATGCGGGTCGGCTGCTGGCGCTTCTTCGAGCTGTTCAAGCGGCTCGGCATCCGCCCGACGCTCGCCGCCAATGCGCGCATCTGCGAGGACTATCCGCGCGTCGCCGAGCCAAGCGCGCGACGACGGCTGGGAGTTCATGGGCCACGCCTACGAGCAGGGGCCGATCCACAAGGAGGCGGACCAGGCCGGCATGATCAACCGCACCATGGACATCATGGAGAAGTTCACCGGCAAGCGGCCGGTCGGCTGGCTCGGCCCGGGCCTGACGCAGACGCTCGAGACGCCCGACCTGCTCGCCGCCGCGGGCGTGAAATATATCGGCGACTGGGTCTACGACGACGAGCCGACGGTGATCCGCACCGCCAACGGACCGCTGGTGACGCTGCCCTACACCATCGAGTGCAACGATATTCCGGTGATGATCGTCCAGCACCACAACAGCGACTATCTGCTGCAACTGGTGAAGGACCAGTTCGACCGGCTCTATGCCGAGAGCGAGAAGCGCGCCAAGTTCTGCGCGCTCGCCATCCACCCCTACATCAGCGGCCAGCCGCACCGCATCAAATATCTCGAATCGATCTACGACTACGTCAACAAGCACGACGGCGTGCTGCACTGGAACGGCGCGCAGATCCTCGACTGGTTTGAGCCAATCGCCAACAAGCAGATGAAGGCCGCAGAATGAACTTCCCCAAGCCCGCCGTCGGCATGCTGCCGAACGACCGCCTCGACTATTCCGCAATTCCCAACCGCAAGCCGCTCAAGCTGCCAAAGGGCGCGCGCATGGCGGTGTGGACCGTCACCAATGTCGAGGAATGGGACCCGACGCAGACCATGCCGCGCACGGTGCTCACGCCGCCGGCCGGCGGCGCGCCGATGCCGGATATCCCGAACTGGTGCTGGCACGAATACGGCAACCGCGTCGGCTTCTGGCGGTTGCTGCAGGTCTATGACGACTTCAAGATTCCGGGCGTCATGAACATCAACGGCGTCGCGGTCGAGGCCTTTCCCGACATCGTCAAGGCCGGCGTCGAGCGCAAATGGGAATTCGTCGGCCACGGCTTCACCCAGCGCAACATGCAGAAGGTGGAGAACGAGCGCGCCGACATCCGGAAGAGCGCCGAGGTGCTCGAGCGCGCCACCGGCAAGCGCCCGCGCGGCTGGCTCGGCCCGGGCCTCACCGAGACCTGGGAGACGCCGGATATCCTGGCGGAAGAAGGCTACGATTACGTCGCCGACTGGGTGCTCGACGACCAGCCGGTGTGGATGAAGACCCGCGGCAAGCCGATCCTGAACATCCCCTATACCCAGGAATGCAACGATGTCGCCATGATGCTGATCCAGCATCACAAGGCGAGCGAATTCTACGAACGGGCCATGGACCAGTTCGAGCAGATCTACAAGGACGCCAAGGGCTCGGCGCGGATCATGGCCATCTCGGTGCACCCCTACATCATGGGCGCGCCGCACCGGGTCAAATATTTCCGCAAGATCTTCGAGAAGATCAGGAAGCAGCGCGACGTGCTGTTCTGGACCGGCGCGCAGATCGCCGACTGGTTCGTGAAGACAGGACCGAAGGCGCCGGGACTCTAAGGATGACCGACAAAAAGACAATCGCGCTGGAAACCGCGCGCGCCTACCTCGACACCGGCGCCGTGCGTTTCATGACCGACAAGCCATTCATCTTCACCTCGGGCTGGGCAAGCCCGGTCTACAACGACTCGCGCTGGTTGA
Source organism: uncultured Alphaproteobacteria bacterium (assembly GCA_963822035.1). Classification (GTDB taxonomy): domain Bacteria; phylum Pseudomonadota; class Alphaproteobacteria; order Rhizobiales; family Xanthobacteraceae; genus Pseudolabrys. The sequence goes on from CAWGGC010000006.1 coordinate 141,907, forward strand.
TCTCGTTTCCCGACGTGCGCGGCAAGCTCATGGACTATGCGGTCGAGACGATCGACCGCGACATCGGCCGCGACCAGATCGACACCATCGCCGGCGGCGAAACCGCCGGCATTCCGTTCGCCGCCTGGGTCGCCGACCGCATGCACCTGCCGATGCAATACGTGCGCAAGAAGCCGAAGGGCTTCGGCCGCGGCGCGCAGATCGAGGGCAAGCTCGATGCCGGCCAGCGCGTGCTGCTGGTCGAGGACCTCGCCACCGACGGGCGCAGCAAGGTCAATTTCGTCAAGGCGCTGCGCGACGCCGACGCCAAATGCGACCACTGCTTCGTCATCTTCTGGTACGACATCTATCCCGAAGGCGGCAAAATCCTGCGTGATCTTGGGGTTACGCTACACTACCTGACGACGTGGTGGGACGTGCTGGCGGTCGCCAAGGCGAGCGGCAAGTTCGATCCCAAGATGCTGGCGGAAGTCGAGAAATTCATGAACGACCCGGCCGGCTGGTCGAAGGCGCATGGCGGGGTGGCCACCGCGGCGGAATAACCGCGCTATTTCAACTTCCGCTGCAATCGCGTCACCGCCAGATCGAGCGCCGAAAGAAAGCGTGAGAGATCCTGGCGGCTCAGCGGCGCCGGTCCGCGCGTGGTCGCGCCGGCCGAACGCAAATCCGTGAGCAAGTCGCGCGTCGCGAGCGCCATGCCGATGGAATCGTCGGTGAACGGCTTGCCGGTCGGGCCGATCACCGTCGCGGCCTTACGCAATGCCCGGCCTGCCAGCGGAATATCGGCGGTGACGACGATGTCGCTGTCGCCGACGCGCTCGACGATCCAGTCATCGGCAATGTCCGGGCCGTCGCCGACGACGATCCGCTCGATCAGATCGCTGCGAGGCACATTCATAAAGGCGTTGGCCACCACAAAGCACCTTGAGACCGTACCGTTCGGCGACCCGGTAAATCTCCGGCTTCACCGGGCAGGCGTCGGCGTCGACGAAGATGCGGACGGGGGACGGCTTTTGAGGCTCTTCCATCGCTTCGGCCACCGTGGTCCAATCCCTCAAACTCCAACGACGAGGGAGGCATCAATGGCCAAGGCACGCAAGAAAGTCCAGGCACGACGCAAGCCGGCGGCGCGCAGATCAACCGCGCGGCGCGCGGTGAAAGCGAAAGCCAAAGCCAAGGCGAGGCCGAAGCAGAAATTTACCGTCAGTCACCCTCGCGAGCAGGATTTCGACGCCGGCCTGCGCGTCTATTCCGCCTATCGCGATCTGGGTCTGGCGCCCGCAACCGGCGGCATGGTGCAGGCCCATGTCATCCGCATGACCAAGCCGTTCGAGGAAGCCGAAGTCGCGATCCCGCATTATCACGACGTCGAGTTCCAGATGGTCTATGTGCTCAAGGGCTGGTTCATGAGCGAATTCGAGGGCGAAGGCGTGCACACCTTCACCGCCGGCTCGTGCTGGATCCAGCCGCCGAAGATCAAGCACACGGTGCGCGGCTATTCCGACGATTGTGAATTGCTGGAGATCGTGCTGCCGGCGGATTTCGCGACGGTGACGCTGGAATAGGCCTCAGCGCTTGACGCCGAGCCCGGCCATGAAGCTGGCCCGGATGCGCACCGGGTCGCGGTCGGTGGTGGCGACACCGGGCTTGTCGTCGATGCGCGCGGCAATCAGCGTCGGCCCGCCCTTGAGCGCCTCGGCGAACAGGCGGTCGAACTCCTCCTCGTCCGCGGCCCATGCGGCGTTGGCGATGCCGGAGCCGCGGGCGATGGCGACGAGGTCGGCTGCGCCCGCGCTCGCCGTCGGTTGCCCGCCGGTGATCTGGTAGATGCCGTTGTCCCAGATCACCATCGTCAAATTTGCCGGCTTGAGCATGGCGACGGTGGAGAGGCAGCCGAGCTGCATCAGCAGCGAACCGTCGCCCTCGAGCGCGACGACGTGGCGCCTGGGCTGCGCGATGGCGACGCCGAGCGCGATCGGGATCGTCAGCCCCATGCTGCCGAGCATGTAGAAGTTCTGCGGCCGCTGGCCGCTCGCCCACAGGTCGAAATTGGAATTGCCGATGCCGCCGATGACGGCTTCGTCGCGCTTGAGCTGGCCGACGAGGCGCTTGGTGAGATCGAAGCGGTTCATCACTTTAGCGTTGTGCGCGGTGACAGACATAGTGTGCCTCACGCCGCGAACACTTTGCCGCCGGTCAACAGCGGCGACAGGATGAAGGTGACCGGCGCCTGCGTCGCCACCGCCTGCTTGATCGAGCGGTCGACGATGAAGGCAAGCTCGTCGAGCCGCGTGACGGTGTGGCTCTCGACCGCAAGCGAATCGAGCACCGGGCGCATGGTCTTGCACACCATGGCCTGGCCGATATTGAACTCACCGAGCGTGCCGCGCTCGGAGACGAAGATCAGCGCCGGAATTTGACTTGGCACCACCAGCGAGGCGAGCGCGTTGGGGATGGTGGCAAAGCCCGACGTCTGCATCAGCACGGCGCTGCGCATGCCGCCCATCCAGGCGCCGGTGACGATGCCGAGCGCTTCTTCCTCGCGCGTCGCCGGGAAGTCGTGAAAAAACTGTCGGCATGGATCGCCTTGATCAGCGGCGTGAACACGCGATCCGGGACATAGACGACGAGCTTGACGTCGTTTGCCTTCAAGGTCGCCTGGATGATCTCGTGCCAGGTTTCTTCGCGCGCATGCGGTCATCATGGAGCAACCACCATTGCCGCACCAACGGCAATCGCCTAGCCTATTCTTCGCCACGGTGCCAACCGCAATAAAGCACCGGTCGTAAGGGGAGAAACATGAGCAAATTCCGCAAGCCTGGCCGCGGCCTTTCGCGGCGCAGCGTCATCAAGGCGGCCGGCACGCTGGCCGCCGGCGTCGCCGCGCCAGCCATTCCTGCGCGTGCGCTCGGCCTATGCCGCCTATCCGGAGCGTCCGGTGAAGGTCGTGGTCGCCAATACGCCGGGCGGTCCTTCCGACATCGTCGGCCGCATCGTCACGGCGGCGCTGCAGCAATCGACCGGCAAGACTTTCATCATCGAGAACATCGGCGGCGCCGGCGGCAATATCGGCATGGGCAACGTCGGCGCACGCCGACGCCCGACGGCTACACCATTCTGCTGGCGACCAACGCCTATTCGGTCAACGCCACGCTCTACAACAAGCTGCCCTACGACCCGGCCAAGGATTTCGTCGGCGTCAGCGAACTCGCCACCTCGCCGAATACCTTCGTGGTCAAGGCCGATCTGCCGGCGAAAACCATGAAGGAATTCGTCGCGCTCGCCCGCGCCAATCCCGACAAATTCAACTGCGCGACGCCGCCGATCGGAACGACGCTCGCAGATGCAGCTCGAGCTGCTCAAGTCGCGCGAGAACCTGCCGAAGCTCGCCGACGTCGTGTTCAAGGGCGGCGGCGACGCCATCACGCTCGCTGCTCGGCGGCACCATGCAAATCAGCTCTGGCTCGCTGCGCGCCAGCCTTGCCGCACATCAAAGCCGGCAACCTGCGCTGCCTCGCCGTCACCGGCGCCGAGCGCTGGCCGGACCTGCCCGACGTGCCGACGATGGAGCAGGCCGGCTACAAGAACTTCGTATTCGCGGTCGATTGCGCGTTGCTGGCGCCGGCCAAGACGCCGCCCGAAACCGTCAAATGGCTGGAGACGGAAACATTGAAGGTGCTGAGCACGCCGGAGATGAAGGACAAGCTGTTCAAGGCCGGCTTCCTGGTACGGCCGAAGGGCGCCGCCGACGCCTGGAAGCGGGTGATGGCGGAGATCGCGACGTTCAAGGACATCATCGAGACCGCGCATATCAAGAAGATGTAGGCGCGTTAAGCCGACGAAAACTCCGCGCCTGCCGGTTCCGGCGAATGAGAGCCGGCAGGCGCGGCCACGCTTGAGGACACGGAAACCGTGCGCATCAAAGCGATCGAGCCGATCGCGGTCGGCCTGCCGATGCTCAAGCCGGTGGTGATGGCCGGCGAAGAAGTGCGGCGCGCCGACAACGTGCTGGTGCGCATCGAGACCGACGACGGCCGCGTCGGCTGGGGCGAAGCCGCTTCAGCGCCGGTGATGACCGGGGAGACGCTGGAGAGCATCGTCGCCGCGGTGCATTTTCTCGAGTCCGCGCTCGCCGGCCGCGAAGCCGCCGATATCGCCGGGGCGCTCGCCGCCATGCACGGCCGCATGTACGGCAACCACGGCGCCAAGGCGGCGATCGAGATCGCGCTTTATGACCTTGCCGGCCGCGCCGCGGGCAAGCCGGTCACGCGCTGCTCGGCGAGAAGAAGCGCGGCCGCATGCCGCTGCTCGGCGTCATCGGCGGCGGCGATTTTGACGGCGACCTGCCGACGCGGCGAAGAAGAAGGCGCACGGTTTCACCGCCTACAAGATCAAGGTCGGCATCGACACGCCGGCACGCGACGCCGAGCGCACCCGCGCGATCTGCAAAGTTCTCGGGCCGGGCCTGCTGATCTCGGCCGACGCCAACCAAGGGTTCACCACCGCGCAAGCGATCGACTACGTGCGCGCGGTACACGGCTCGGGCCTCGGCTTCTTCGAGCAGCCGGTCGATGCCGGAAAACCTCGACGGCATGGCGCGAAGTCGCCGCAGCGGCCGGTGACATCGCCATCGGCGCCGACGAAGGTATTCATTCGCTCGACGACATCCGCCGCCATGCCGAGCGCAAGGCGGCGCGCGGGCGTCAGCCTGAAGGCGATCAAGCTCGGCGGTATCGGCGCGCTCGTCGAGGCGGCCGGCTCTGCGACCACCTCGGCATGAGCGTCAACATTTCCTGCAAGACCGGCGAGTCGAGCATCGCCTGCGCCGCCGCGCTGCATGCCGCGACCGTCATCCCGGCGCTCGCCTGGGCGTTGACGCTGACCCACACTGGGCTCGCCGACGACGTGACAGCGCGGCCGATCCCGACCACCAACGGCCACGTCGAGGCGCTGGAGCGGCCGGGCCTCGGCATCGAGGTCGACGAGGATCGCGTGCGCCGCTACCGCCTCGACATCGGCGAGCGCTACGCCCAGGCCGCGCAGTAGCTCTTTATAATCGGTGCGCGTGCCGCCACTTGGAAAGCCCTTTCGCACCGGCAATGTGCCCCCAGATGTCACTTCTTTTTTGGCGTTTCAATCGAGCGCACGGGCGTTTCCGGAATCAGATTCCCATGGCGTCGGGCATAGGTTGATATGCCGCTCTGCCGCCAATCGCCGGCTACAGCGGCGTTGGCAAATCCCGTCCATTCCTCGGCCCAGTCGCCGAGCTGGTAACCGTGCCACGGCGCCTGCGGCGCAATGCGCGGCAGATCGAGTTCTTCCCAGATTTCCTTGGCGCGCAGCATGAATTCCTCGGCCGGCAAGGCCAAGGGCGGCATGTCATGCTTGAGCGTCGCGTCGATCAACATCGTCCCCTCGGTCGCCGGGCGTCCGGATTTGGGGCCGTGCCCGCTCGAGCGATACGGCGTGATCAGCACGTCCTCCACAAAATTCGCCCGATAAGCCAGCGACCAGAAGACGGCGTCGGCGTTCTCCGGCGAAATGTCCTCGGAAACGGCGATAACGAGCTTGCCGCACTGCGCCTGCAAAGTCGCTGCGCCCTGCATGCCGCGCCACACTTCCGTGCGCGGGGTGCCGCGCTCGAATTGCAGGAATATGACCTTGCGCAGATTGGTCAGAGGCTCGTGCATCACCACGCGCTTAATGCCGCGGATTCCAAGCACATGCTTGAGATGTTCCAGGAACATCGGCTCATAGGCCACGCGCTTGAGCACCGAGGACTCGCTCGGCGTCACCTGGCTGATGATCGACAGAAACACCGGTTTGCGTTTGCGCGTAATCGCCGTGACGCGCATCGACATATTGTAGTCCTCGAGCGCCACATGCCCGTGGCTTTCGCCGAACGGACCTTCCGGCTCCAAGAGATCGGTGTCGATGACGCCTTCGATGACGATCTCGGAATCGGCGGGTACGACGAGATCGACGGTCTTGCAGCGCACGGTGCGGACCGGCTTGCCCATCAGGCCGCCGGCGACGTCCATCTCGTCGACGTCGATCGGGAGCTTTTGCGGCCCGGTAAACAGCACGGCCGGCGCGCAGCCGATGACGATCGCGCAGGGCATTTCCTTGCCGAGCTTCCTGTATTTCTGCCAGTGCAGATAACCGCCGGCGCCGCCGAGACGCGATGCCATGCGCACGCCGAGCCGGTCATTCGCCTTCAGCGCGGCGCGGTAGGTGCCCATATTCTGCACGCCGTTTTCCGGATCCTTGGTGACGCAGAGCGTCGCCGTCAGATACGGCGCTGAATCGAATCCGGGCGTCGAGATCGGAACCGGCAGACTGGCAAGGCCGCCGCGCTCCGCCTGCAAGTCTTTTCCGGTCTGCACCACCTCCTGGCACGGCGCGTCGGTGACGAGAATCGGGGCGATCGGGTTCGCCATTGCCCGCACCCACAGTTCGCCGATCTGATCGACCGGAACACCGAGTCCGGCGGCGTAGATTTCAACGGATGCGCCAAGCCCGCCGACCAGCACCGGAATGTCGTAGCTCTCGCCGCGCGCGCCGACGACTTTCGTGAACAGAAAGGCGCGGCGGTCCTCCTCGCGCAATCCGCCCTGGAACTGCCAGCGCGCCAGCGGATGCAGCTCGGAATCCTTGTTGATGGGTCGATCGATCGTGGTGAGCAGGCCGAGCTCGCTCAGCCGCGCGATGTGCTCCTGCAAATCGGAAGGGGCTTTTTGTGACGTTACTGGCTTCATTGTCGACCTCGGATATCGGCGAGCCTGCTTGTGACCGCTCTGATGCGGCCGGTCAAAACGCTACGGGCCATCCGCCCCCTTCTCCCGTATAATCATATTGTAATACAGGCAAATCCCCATCAAAATTGCGGGAGGCACGGCGGCCATCCGGCTTTGGCGAGCCGGGATTGCCGACAAACGGAATTCCAGATGACCCATCCAGGACGATTTGCTCTGCTTATCGCTGCGCTCGTTATGATCTTGCCGCGGTACGCCGTGGCGCAGGAAAACTATCCGTCGCACCCAATTCGTCTGATCGTCGGGTTCGCGGCCGGATCGAGCGGCGACGTCGCCGCGCGCATCGTCAGTCACAAGCTTGGCGAGTTATTGGGGCAGTCGGTCGCCGTCGAGAACAGGCCAGGCGCCAGCAGCATGATTGCAACGGAATATGTCGCGCGCTCCAAGAACGACGGTTACACGCTCTTGTTGGCAACCATTGCGGCGACGATCAATACGACGCTGACGCCCAACAAGGGGCCAAATTTCGAAAAAGACCTCGCACCGATTACACTGGTCGGCTCACTCCCCAATATCCTCGTCGTCAACCCGAAGCTTGGCGTCAACAGCGTGCAGGAGTTGATCGCGCTCGCCAAGCAAAAGCCGAATGATCTTTTTTACGGCGCATCGGGGATCGGCAGCGGACCGCATCTGGCGACCGAATTGTTCAAGCAGATGGCCGGCGTCAAGATGACCGGCGTGCTCTATCCGGGCAGCGCGCAGACCGTCACCGATCTCATCGCCGGCCGCATTCAGGTGATGTTTTCGCCGGCATCGACCGTGCTCGGATTGATCAAGGACGGGAAGGTGAAAGCCCTGGCAACGAGCGAAGCCAAGCGCGCCAGCATTGCCCCTGACCTGCCGACGATCGCCGAATCCGGACTGCCCGGCTACAACACCGGTCTCTGGTTTGGCATCCTCGCCCCCGCCGGCACGCCGCAGCCGATCATCGACAAGCTTTCCAAGGCGACCAACGACACGCTCAAGGATCCGGAGACGCTGAAGTCACTGCATGCGCAAGGCCTCGACGCGCTCGGCGGCAGCCCCGACGATTTTGCCCGCTTCATAAAGAGCGAAACCGAGCGATGGGCGCGTGTCATCCACGCGATGGACGCGGCCAAAAAGAGCACAGAGAGCAAATAAGCCCTCGGCCCTGATCGCGGCGAACATCAACCGCGCGATTTGCGCGCAGCTTCAACCATGCGGGGCGCGGAAAGCCGCTCGACAATGCAGCAAGACATTTGGCCGATGCGTGATCGCGGGCCCAAAATGGTTGGTTTCTTACCGGTTTTGCGGTCAACTGCCGGCCCGTCTTATCCGTAACTCAACCGATGATCGAGCAACCTGCAAAATTTCGCTACATCGGTCAGCCGATGCCACGCAAAGAAGATGCGCGGCTCGTCACCGGCAACGGACGCTTCAGCGACGACTTTAGTTTTCCGGGCCAGACCTATGCGGTGATGGTCCGTTCGCCGCACCCGCACGCCCGCATCCGTCAAATCGACAAGCGCACTGCGCAAGACATGCCCGGCGTTCTCGGCATATTTACCGGCGCGGACTGTCGCGCCGACAATCTGGGCGCGATCCAGCACGATCCTTTGCCTAAAACGAAATACGACATGAAGCTGCACGCTCCGGGTGGCGGCGAGGTCTTTATCGGGCCACATGTCCTGCTCCCCGCCGACAAAGCGCGGCATGTCGGCGAAGCAGTGGCGATGGTCGTCGCCGAAACCTTGCCGCAAGCGCTCGATGCCGCGGAAGCGGTCAGCGTTGAATATGAATTGTTGCCCCATGTCACGCATTCCGAAGACGCCATGAGGCCGGGCGCGCCGGCGGTGTGGGACGAAGTTCCAGACAATATCCTTGTCGATACGCATTTCGGCGACGCGGCCGAGACCGACCGAATCTTCGCGCAGGCGCCATACGTCGTCGCCCGAAATTTTGACATCGGCCGCGTCACCGGATCGCCGATGGAGCCACGCGCCGCGGTTGCCCTGTATGAGGCAGATACCGGACGTTACACCATTTATGCCGGCAGCGGTGGCGCGGTGCGTCAGAAGCGCGAGCTTGCAGCGGTGCTTGGCGTCAATGCCGAGAATATCCACGTGCTGTCATACGATGTCGGCGGCAATTTCGGCACACGAAACCGCGTTTATGTCGAGTTTGGTCTCGCGCTTTGGGCCGCGCGCAAACTCGGCCGACCTGTCAAATACACCGCCACGCGTTCCGAGTGTTTTCTCAGCGACTACCAGGGGCGCGACCTGATTGCGAAGTTCGAACTTGCGCTTGACGAAAAAGGGCATTTCCTCGCGCTGCGCGCGACCAACATCAGTAATGCCGGCGCACGCTGCGTCTCACTGTCACCGCTGAGCAAAGGCGCAGGGCTGATTACAGGCAGCTATGACATTCCCGTTGCCGCGCTGCGCGCCGTTTCCGTTTTCACCAATACCATGCCGACGCAGGCCTATCGCAGCTCGGGCCGGCCGGAAATTACATTCGCCATCGAGCGGCTGATCGACATCGCAGCCAAGAGACTTGGCATCGACCGCATCGCCATCCGCCGCCGCAATTTGGTGCGGCCGAAGGCCATGCCCTATCGAAATGCGGTCGGCATGGTCTACGACAGTGGACGCTACGAAGAGAATATGAATCTCTGCGATGCAGCTTGCCGACTGGGACGGCTTCAAGGCGCGCCGACGCGAGGCAAAAAAGCGGGGGCGGCTGCTCGGACTGGGGCTTGCCAACTATGTCGAATCGTCGATTGGCTCGCCGAAGGAGCAGACGCGCATCAAAATCCGCCCGGAAGGCCGCGTCGACGTCATTATTGGCACGCAGCCTGCCGGACAAGGCCACGAAACCAGCTTTGCCCAGGTCGTCGCCGATCTTCTTGTTGTGCCGGCCGAATGTGTGCGGATTATTCTCGGTGATACCGATCAAGTGAAGGTTGGGGGCGGCACTCACTCCGGCCGGTCGATGCGGCATGCTGCCACGGTCTTTTCGCTGGCGTCAGCCGGAGCTGATCGCCAAAGGCAAACGCGCCGCCGCGGTGATCGTCGGGACGACGCCGGATCGCGTCGAATTCAGGGACGGACGCTTTGCCGCGCGCGAAACCAATCGCAGCTTCAATTTTCTCGAACTGGCGCAAGAGATGACGCGCCACGACATGCCGGGCGATCTTGCCGCGGGGCTTGCCGTTGTCACCGATAACGAGATGCACGATCCGGTGTTTCCCAATGGCTGCGCAATCTGTGAAATTGAAATCGACCCCGATAGCGGCAGCCTGCACATCACCCGCTATGCGTCGGTTGACGACGTCGGTCGCTGCATCAATCCGCTGATTGTCGACGGGCAGACGCACGGCGCGATCGTTCAGGGCATCGGCCAGGCGCTTTGGGAGCAATGTATCGTCGACGCCGGCACCGGCCAGCCGCAATGCGGCTCTTACATGGATTACGGAATGCCCCGTTCGGACCGCGTTCCGTCGTTCAAGACCAAAATCGTCGAGGTGCTGTCGCCGACCAATCCGCTCGGCATCAAGGCCGGGGGCGAAGGCGGCACCACCGCGGCACCCGCGGCGGTCGTCAGCGCGATCGTTGACGCGCTGGCGCCATATGGCATCGAAGATTTAAAAATGCCTGTGACCTCTTATCGCATCTGGCAGGCGATCCGAGAGGCTGATGCGCGGCGGAAATAGCGCCGCTTGCGCTCGAAGCCGGGGCGGTTCAATCCGATAAGGGACCGCTAAGGCCTAGCGATTTTGGTCGCCGGCGCGGCATAGACCGCGAGCGAAAAGCGCCAAAACGGGTTGTCGAGTTCGAGATCGCCCGAATATTGCGCGGCCAAGTTCAAACCCTCGCCGGCTCAGATGTCGGCTTTTTCGCCCTTCGGCCGCTCGCGCGCGCCGGTCCAGCGCTTGGCCTTGCCGATGTCGATCTCGAACAGGTCGAGCACGCGCGCCAGCGTGTGATCGACCATCTCGGCGAGCGAGTTCGGCCGCGCATAAAAGGCCGGAACCGGCGGATAGACGATGGCGCCGGCCTCGGTCACCGCCGCCATGGTGCGGATGTGGCCGAGATGGAGCGGCGTTTCGCGCAACACCAGAACGACGCGTCGCCGTTCCTTCAGAGCAACGTCGGCCGCGCGTGACAACAAATGCGCGGTGGCGCCGGTTGCGATCTCGGCCATGGTCTTGATCGAACACGGCGCGATGATCATGCCCATGGTGCGGAACGAGCCGCTCGAGCAGGCGGCGCCGATGTCGCTGTTCGAATGGACGACGGTGGCGAGCTTTTCCACGTCGGCGACCTTCAGGTCGGTTTCATGCGCGAGCGTAACTTGCGCCGCGCGCGACATGATGAGATGGGTTTCGATGCCAGTGTCCCGCAGGAGTTCCAGCAGCCGTACCCCGTAGATCGCGCCGGACGCGCCGCTGATGCCGACGACGAGGCGCGGCTTGGACGGGAATTTCGGTTCATGCTTCATGACTAAGCTTCCAACAGGCCACGTCTCGGCGCTTGAAGCAAGCCGAGTGATAAATTGAGCCGGCAGGGGCACCTCGAGACAGTAGCCCTGCCGGCCGTGCATTCATGGTCCAATTTGTCATTGGCATTCTTTATGAATTATGCGCCCCGCGCGTTTTCCGCGCCAGAATGGCCCTGAAAAGGGCCGCGGGCGCGGGTCACTTCCCATATTTGTAGGCCTTCGCTTCCTGGGCGACCTTGTCCGGATCGAACGTGTCGATCTGCGGCAGGAGATCGTTGGTGATGATGTCGCTCGCCTTGACCGGTGTCTTGATCACCCCGTTCTCGTGCAGGAAATCGAGGTAATCCTGGTACACCGATGCGACGCTCTCGCCCCACCGCGTCGCGCCGGACTTGTCGAGCTTCCAGGCCGGGAGACGCCAGTTCAGGATATTGAGCTGCTGGCGCAACGCCGTCTCATCGTCTTTCCCGATCGGCTTCGATTGCGGGTAAATCTCCCACATGATCTTCACGGCGGCTTCCGGATTGTTGAGCGTAAAGATCGTGCCCTTGGCATAGCCTTGCGCCAGAGCGATCGCCTGGTCGCGATGCTCTTTCAGCGTCTCGTCAAGCGCGATGAAGGCCTGGCCCGGAAAGCGGGTCAGCTTGGTGTCGAGCAACCGCATCGGAATACCGGAATTCTCGACCAGGGCGTAGAGCATGTCGAACTGGCTCAGCGCGTCGACCTGCTTGCTACGCAGCAGCGCCACGGTCTGCGCGCCCTGGCCCGCGACCACAATTGAGATGTCCTTGTTCGGGTCAAGTCCGGCTTGGGCGACCAGCGCCTTGGTCAAAGGCACGGGACCCGCCGCCATCGACACCACGCCGATGCGGGCGCCCTTGAGATCCTTGACGTCCTTGATCGGGCTGCTCGCGGGAACCGCGATGCCGTAGACGTTGTGCTGGTAGGCGGTATAGAAGGCCTTGGCCTTGATGCCGGACTGCTGGAACACCTCGACCGACTCGAGCGAGGCGAGCGCAAACGGCAATTCGCGCGTGCCGACGTAGCGCACGCTGTCGATCGAGCCGGCGAGCGGCACCAGGTCGACCTTGAGCCCCTTCTCCGCGAACCAGCCCATCTTGGTCGCAACCGCGAACGGCGCGCAGGCAAGCGTGATGGCGTTGAGCGGCCAGCCCACGCGAATCGTGGTCTCGGCGGCGTGCACGCCGAGACTCTGGGCCAGCATCAGCAAAACGGTAGCCGCAGTTCCGATTAGCTTCTTCATTGGCTCCTCCCTACTAAAATTAAAGGTTTCGTCTCATGTCGTTCATCGGCGACTTCTCCGACGGATCCCAGAACAGCACCGAACGGCGCAGCGCGACGATGACGAGATTGAGCAGCAGCCCGACGGCGGCGAGGATCAGGAGCACGGCGAATACGCCCGCGATGTCACCGCTGTAGTTCAGCGTCTGGATCAGTACGCCGAGGCCGCTCTGCGCGCCGACGAATTCCGCAACGATGGCGCCGATCAGCGAGAAAATCATCGCTACCTCGAGGCCGGCCAGGATGTAGGGCAAGGCGCCCGGCAATCGCAGCATCAGGAAGATTTGCGCTTTGCTGGCGCCGAGCGAGCGCATCAGGTTGATGCGGTCGTCGTCCACCGAGCGCAGACCAAGGATGGTGTTCACCATCAGCGGGAAGAACGCGATAAGCGCGGCGTTGACGACTTTCGAGGAGATGCCAAGCCCGAACCAGACGACGATCAGCGGCGCCAGCGCCACTTTCGGCAGCGCCTGGAACATGACGATGTAGGGGTAGAGAAACCGCTCGGCAGGCCGGCTCAGCGCAATGGCGGTGCCGAGCGCAAAGGCAAGCACGGCGCCGAGCACAAAGCCGAAAATCGTCTCCGTCAACGTGATCCAAAGCGGATAAAGGAAGACACCGGTGGACAAGCCTCGGTACAGCGCAACCGCTATGGCGGACGGCAGCGGCAGCACATAGGACGGCACGCCGTAGACGCGCACGATCGCCTCCCAGGCGCCGACGACCACGGAGAACAGCACCAGATGCAGCAGCAGTTTGCCGAGGCGCGCCATCATTCGACCCCCGCCGCAGCAGCAAAATGCGAGCGAATGCGGTGCGTGTAGCGGCCGAATTCCGGGGCATTGATGACATCGAGCGTGCGTGGGCGCGGCAGATCCACGTCGACGATCTCGGCAATCTGGCCCGGCCGCGGCGTCATCACCAGCACGCGGTCACCGAGAAAAACCGCTTCCGAAATCGAATGCGTGACGAAGACGACCGTCTTCTTGCGACTGAGCCAGATGCGCTGCAGCTCGAGGTTCATCTGCTCGCGCGTCATAGCGTCAAGCGCGCCGAACGGCTCGTCCATCAGCAACATGGCGGGGTCGTGAATGAGCGCGCGGACAATAGCGACGCGTTGCTGCATGCCGCCGGACAACTGCCACGGATAGCGATGCTCGAAGCCGGCGAGGCCCACGAGCTTGAGCAACTCCAGTGCGATGGTGAGGTGCCTCTGCCGGTCGAGATGTTGCACATCGATCGGCAGCAGCGCGTTGTTGAGCACGCTGCGCCACGGAAACAGAACCGGCGACTGGAACACCATGCCGACGTCGCGCCGTGGTCCGCTGATCGGCGCGCCGCGCACGGCGATTTCGCCGGCCGTCAGCGGGATAAGGCCCGCCAGAATTTTCAACATCGTTGACTTGCCGCAGCCGGACGGGCCGACGACCGACACGAACTCGCCGTCGCGGACGTCGAAGCTGATCCGGTCGAGCGCTAGAACTCCGTTAAACCGGTCGCCATAGGTCTTGACGAGATCACGGACCGCGATGATCTCACCACTTCCATTTGCCGCTGCGCGTCCCTGACCGCTCGTTGCCACTGTTTCGTCACCCCTCCCCCGAGGCCGTCAGTGCCGACGGCCGTGATCGAAGTTGGTCTCATCGACTGCCGATGGGCCTCACTATTTTTGCTCCATGCCAAGCATAACCGGCCACATGACGCGGGAACGCTCCTTCCCGACAATCACGGTCGCGGAATCGAGGACGTCGCCTTGGTGCGCGTCGCGCGCGCCTGCCATGATCGTGTAGACGCCGTCCTCAACCAGCGCGTCGCTGGAGTCGGCCGTGATCCAATGCTCGTCGTCGAGCGACAGCCCTTGCGCGCGGGCGAACTTGCGGCCGAGCATCAGGTGCGGCTCGTAGCCGGCAAGCGCCGGCGCGATCGCCTCGTACAGCTCGCGGCCTGCGACGCCGGGACGCACGACCGCCAACGCACGTTCAAGAGAGGTCCGCACTGCGCAGGCCGCGGGTGAGCGGACCGGCGACAACACGGCCGCCGCTTCCGTCCAATAACCGCTGTAGCGCACCGCCATATAGACGGACCACGTCGCGGCCGTTTCCAAATTGAATGCGTCGCTGACGGGCCGCAATGCGCCCCGGCCGCCGGTGCCACAGAGCAATCGCACATCCTGTGCGCCGTCACGCCGCGCCTGGCGCTCGCCGGCGATCATCGCCGCCGCAACACTCGCGCCGGAACGCCGCCGCCGCTCGATATGGACGAGCGCGCCTTGAAGGATCTCATATGAACGCCGCAGCAGCGACAGTTCGCAGGCGCTCTTGCGCCGGCGTAAGTTCGTAAGCGATGAAGTTGCGTCGGCAAGTTCGCCATAATCGCCGCAGACGTCCGCCACCTCACGTCCGATATCGGTGCGCATGTGGTCGAGATTGGCGACGCCGATGCGGAGCCGGCCGGGGCTGCGCGCCTTGCTCATGTCGTCGAGCCAATTCGCCAGTGGCGCTTTGATGTTGCGGGAGGCCCGTACATCTTCCACTGGAGTGAGCCGTATCACCGCGGGCAGATCGCGTGGGCCGACCGAGGCGACAATGCGTATCGGCCGATCAAGGCCGATGAGCGCCATATCCCAGCGCTGGTTGGGAACGACATTGGTCAGGTAGCAGAGATCGGCGTTTTCCCGGGCATCGCCGAGCACCACGAGGCCGTCCCAGCCGTTGTCGCGCATCAACTGACAGACCGCCGCCAAACGCGTGTCCAGCTCTTCGGCCGGCAGCGCGGCGCCATCCCATTCGTAGCGGCCATAAAGGAGCACGGGCTGCAGCGTCTGTATCATGGTTACCCGGTTCCCGACGCCTGATCGAGTGACGCCGGACGCGCCGAGAGGTTGCGCCCGCCTGTTTCCGTCACCACGATTGGATCGCCGCACATCATGTAGCCGGTCTCGGGCATGTACTGGTTGGGATGGATCACGAACACCATGTCGCGTTCGATCACCGCCTCGCCGCCCGCCGACAGATCGCCGGGCGCGATCGAACCAAAGCCGAGCCCGTGGCCGCGCGCCCGCATGTGCGGCGGCACGCAAAACTCGCCATAGCCGGCCGCGATCAGATTCTCGTTGATGGCCGTGACCACGTCGGCAATGCGCGCGCCGGGAACGGCGGCGCGCATGCCGCTGCGGAACAATTCGCGCAGCAGCTCGTACTTTTCTCTAAACAGCTCCGACACCTGCCCGACGATAACGGTGCGGCAGATCTGGGAAAACTGGCCGTCGAAGGACGGCGAAATCTCGCACAGGATGATGTCGTTCTGCTCGAGCTTGCGGCTGGCGGGCGGCCGGACCGCGCGGTTGTGCTGCGAGGCGCTCAGCATCAGGAAATTATCGTCCGCGCCGAGCTCGGCCATAGCAGCGCAAATCTCCTCGCCGAGCTCGATTTCGCTGACGCCCGGTTTGGCGATGCGCAGGAGCTGCTCATAGCCTTGCTCGGCGATACGCGTTGCCCGCTCCGCCCGCGCAATTTCCTCCGCCGACTTCGACCGCGTCACTCGCAGAAAGGCGCCATCGGAGTTGCACGGCGGGCCGCCGAGCTTGCCGGCGAGCCAACGCGCGTCGGAGTAGGACAGGCTGCCAAGCCCGGCAAAGCCGAGCCGTGAGCGCGGCAGCGCCAGGGCATCGATCGTCTCCGCCAACGCGGCGCGAAAATCGTCGGTTGCCGAGGTGTGCGTGGCGCGCGAGCGCGCTGCCGCCCGCTCGACTTCCCAGGCAGGTGAGACCACGAGCGTCGAGGTGGCGTCAGCGGTCAGCACGACGAAAGAATCGCCAATCGCGCGAAAGCCGCTAAGCAAATGCACCGCATTCGGCCGCTGAAACTCGTGAACATTGCCGCACACGGCGATGAGCGCATCGAGACCGATCCTTTCCATCTCAGCCAGAACGCGCTGGCATCGTTCGTTTGCGCTCATATCGCCTCAATCGCCCGGTTCGCCTCTGCCGACCTCAACATCACGTCATTCAGCAGCCCTCGCGGCCTTGGGCCCCTTGTTCTCGCGACGCTTGGCCGTCGCCGCCTGATCGATGGAGAAGTCCTTGTTCAGGACTACGCCATAGTCGCGTTCGGCGGCCGCCTTCGACACCAAGCCCTCGATCACGTCCCAGCGCACGGCCAGCGGATCGCGTTCGAGCGGGTCACCCCAGCCGCCGCCGCCGCCGGTCTGCGCGATGACCTCGGTCTCCTTCGGCACCAGTTGCATGACCGAATCGACCGCCTTGAATTCGGTCTCGTTCGGCCGCTTGAGCAGGAAGTAGCGACGTCGCCGGACTTGCCGCCCCACAGACCCCAGGGCGGGCATTTCTGCCGGCGCGGCCGCGCCAAGTTCCAGCGCCCTTCGACGAAGTTGCGAACCTTCATCTCGATGCCGAAGCCGCCGCGATACTTGCCGGCGCCACCGGAGTCGGGCCGCAGTGCGCGCTGCTCGACCATGACCGGGCACTTCAGCTCGATTGCCTCGATCGCGGCGTTGCGCACGTCGCCCTGGCAGACGGTGACGGTTGCGGATTCACCGTCCTCGAACGGACGGCCACCCCAGCCACCGCCTTCCAGGCTCTGCAGCACGAAGTTCTTGTTGGAGTTCGGGTAATTGCCGAAGAACACGATCGAACCGCCGAGCAGCGCGTGATGGCCGGCGGGGATGCGGTCCTTCATGGCGGGCGCCAGTGCCTTGAACACGGTGTCGACCACGGTCGGCACGATCAGGCTCCACGACGCCATCGGCGCGGGGAACGGCGCCATCATGATGTTGCCTTCGGGAATGATGACCTTGAGCGCGCTGAAGGAGCCCTCGTTCACGTCCTGGAGCGGCGCGGTGAGCGCCTTGTAGGCGACGCGAGCGGCGGCAAGGGTGCGCGAGTTGATACCGCCCTTGCGGTAGGCCGAGCACCCGGACAGGTCGATGGTCATGTGGTCGCCCTCGACCACGACGCGGGCGTGAACCCGGATCGGCTCGTCCAGGGCGACACTGTCGTCGTCGTAGAACGACTCGGCCTCGTAGACCCCGTCCGGGATCTGGGCGACGACATTGCGGCACTTTTCCTCGGTCTCGGCGAAAATCTGACCGATTGCGGCCAGCATTGTCTCCGAGCCGTATTTATCGAACAGCTCCTCGAGCTGGCGCACCGCGAGCCGGCACGCCGCGATCTGCGAGCGCATGTCGCCCATCGAGGATTCCGGATAGCGGATATTGTCCTTGATGACGCGGTGCAGCGTTCGTCAAGCTTGCCGGCGTCGTAGATCTTGAGCTGGTCGAGCTGCAGCCCTTCCAGCCACGGGTCGCGCACGGTCGCGCCGGCGCCAAAGCCGGTGCTCATGCCGCCGACGTCGATCCAGTGCGCCCGCACCATCGAGAAGCAGATCAGCTCGCTTCTCGTAGAAGAACGGCACGAAGATGACGATGTTGTTGAGATGCTGGCCGGCGACCCGCTGGTGGTTGGTGATGAGCACGTCGCCCGGTGCGAAGCCGTCGACGCCGTAGCGTTTGACGGCGTCCTCGATGATGACGCCGAGGTCGGCGACGAAGTGCGACACGCCGCCGACGTTCTGCGAGATCAGCCTGCCCTGGACGTCGACCAGCGCAGCGCAGAAGTCGCGCACCTCGTAGATCATCATGTTGTAGGAGGTCCGCTGCAGGTCGGCGGCCATCTCGTTGGCGACCGCAGGCAGCGCGTTGCGCACCACCTCGAGCGTCACAGGATCCAGTTTCACCGTCATCGGGCCTTCCCCAGAGTAATCACGAGTTCACCGGTGTCCGCGACTTCGCAGCGGTCACCTTCGAACATCACGGTTGTCGATGCGTATTCCTGGATCAGCGCCGGGCCGTTGACGATCGTGCCAGGCGCCAGCTTCTCGCGGTGATAGACGGCGCAATCGACCGGGCAATCGGTGCGTCCCATGTAGACCTGGCGGCGGTCGACCGCCCCGGCGGCCCCGCCGTCGGGCGCGACCCGCGGGAACTCGAAGCCGGGACGCTTGCCGATCGCGGTCAGGCGGATGTTGATCATCTCGACCGGCTCGTCGGCGGCGTGGTGGGCGTAGCGCCGTTCGTGCAGATCGTCGAAGGCCTTGCGGATGCCGGCGACATCGGCCTTCTGCAATTGTTCGACGGTGACGGGCACCGACAGGCTGAACTCCTGGCCGACGTAGCGCAGGTCAACCAGGAACTGCGTTTGCACGTTTGCTTTTTGCTTGAGGACGCCCTGCGCCTCCGCGTTCATTTCGTCGCAGATGCGGACCAGCAGCTCGAAATCAGCATCGTCGAGCGGCGCGAGATACGTGCGCACCAGATCGTGGCGCTCGTCCGCCATCAGCATGCCGAGCGCCGAAAAGTGCGCCGGGAAGCGCGGGATGATGACAATCGGTATGTGCAGCTCACGCGCGATGGCGACCGCGTGCAAGGGTCCTGCTCCGCCGGACGCCACCATCGCGAATTCGCGCGGGTCGTAGCCCTTCTGTACCGACACTTCACGGACCGCGAGCGACATCTTGGCGATCGCGATCTGGATGATCGCGTCGGCGACCGCAACGGTGTCCATGTTGAGGCGGCTCGACAGTTTTTGCTCGGTCGCCTTGCGGGCGCCTGGCTCGTCGAGCTTCATTTCGCCGCCGAGAAATTCGGAAACACCGACGCGGCCGAGAATGACATTGGCGTCGGTGATGGTCGGCTCGGTGCCGCCGTTGCCGTAGCAAATTGGCCCCGGATCGGCGCCCGAGCTTTGCGGACCGACTTTCAGCGCGCCGACCTCGTCGATCCAGGCAATGCTGCCGCCGCCGGCGCCGACCTCGACGATATCGACCATCGGGCTCATCACCGGATCGCCGCTGGCGTACCCGCCGACGTAATAGCCGTCGGACATGGTCAGCTCGTTGTTGCGGATCAGGCTGGTCTTGGCGGTGGTGCCGCCCATGTCGAACGAGATGACATTCTGGAAGCCGAGCCGCTGGCCGATTATCGAGGAGGCAATGATGCCGCCCACCGGGCCCGACTCCATCATTGCTACCGGCCGCGCCATGGCGACGGTCGGCGCCATCACGCCGCCGTTCGAGCGCATGATCGACAGGTCGCCGCGGAAGCCGATGTCGCGCAGGCTCGATTCGAGATTGCCGACATAGGTGCTCACCGTCGGCCCGATGTACGAGTTCACCACCGTCGTCGAGATGCGCTCGTATTCGCGGTATTCGCGCAGGATTTCATGCGACAGCGAGATGTAGCTGCCGTTGAGCGCCTTTTTGAGTTCCTGGCCGGTCTGCCGCTCATGCTCGGGATTGGCGTAGGAATGCAGGAAACAGACCGCGACCGCCTCGATCTTCTCGTCGTCCGGCGCGTCGCCGCCACGGGCGATGAGCTTGCCCAGTTCCTTGATTTGGCTGAGATCGAGCGCCTTGTGCGCGTCGCCTGAGGCGAGCATGCGTTCGTCGACCTCGAAGGTCAGGTGGCGCGGCACCAGCGGACGCGCGCGGTGGAAGAAGATGCTGTAGGACTCGGGCCGGTTGCCGCGGCCGATCGCGTAGACGTCACGCGTGCCGCGCGTCACCACCAGCGCGGTGCGCGCGCCCTTGCGCTCGATCAACGTGTTGATGGCCGTCGTCGAGCCGTGGATCATTTGGTCGATCTTGCCGACCGGCAGGCCGCATTTGTTGATGCAGTTGATGATGCCCTGAATCAGATTCTTGGGCGTGGTCAGACTCTTTGCCTGGAAAAAGGTATTCGACGACTCGTCAAACGACATCAGGTCAGTGAAGGTCCCGCCGATATCAATTCCTACGATTAGCACGTGCCTTGCTCCGTCCTATTTCAGCGGAATCGCCGCGTGTTCCGCCTTGCGGACGAATCGCGCGGCTATGTGAGCGGCGGCAAAACTGGCAAATTCGTTGAATCAAAAGCAATGGGCAACGCGGCTGTGGGAGTCATTGCTTTGTGCCTATGACCTTTACGGCGGGAGCTATTCGACCGGCCAGCGCAGCTTCACGATCTTCTTCATGTTGAGGCGGCCGGCGATGCGCGCCGCGGTCTTGCGCACTTCCGCCATCAACTGGTCCTGATCGATGCGTGTCAGGCTGCCATCGCGCACCATCTGCTCGCCGGCGATGAAGACATGCTTCACCGTGTTGCCGGTCGCGCTGTAGACCAGATTGGACACCGGATTGAACAGCGGCTGCCACTCGGAGACCGTGGCGTCGAACACGACAAAGTCCGCTTCCTTGCCGATTTCGATAGAGCCAATGCGGTCGGAAAGGCCGGCGCCTTTGGCACCGTTGATGGTCGCCATTTCGACGGCCTGCTCGGGCGGCATGACGCGCGGGTTCATGCGCGCCTCCTTGTAGCCGCAGGCGCAATAGCGCATTTCCTGGACCATATCGACAGAGCCCGAGCAGGCATGGTCGGAGCCGAGGCTCACGTTGACGCCAAGCGCCATCAGCTCCGGCAGCTTGCCGACGACGATGTTGCCGTAACCGTTGTGGATCGACGATGACGGCGCGCAGACCAGCGTCGGCTTGCGCTTCGCCAGCAGTGCCACCTCCTGAGGCTCGAGCCAGCCCGAATGCACGAGCAGCATCCGCTCGTCGAGCACGCCGAGCGACTTCAGCCGTTCGATCTCGGCCATGCCGGTCTGCGCCACGCTGGAATCATGGGTTGAATAGGAGAAACAGGCGTGGGTCTGCAGCGTCGCGTTATATTTGTCGGCGAGCGTTTTGAGGCCGAGGATCAGCTCGTCCGAGGCATTGTTGAGGCCGCGGAACGAGGCGCTGACCGAGACGCGCCCCTTGTGCGAGTTCATGTACTTGTCGAACAGCGCCTCGGTGCCGGCGATACAGTGCCCGGTCGTCTCGATCATGCTGTCCGGCAGCAAGCCCATCACCGACTTCGTCTTGTCGAAGCTCGAGCGCGCCACCACCATGCGCATGCCGCTTTCGGCAATCGCCTTGACCGTCGCATCCGGATGGTAGTTGCCCGGGTCGATGAAGCAGGTCACGCCGTGCCGGAGCAGCTCGACCGCGGCGAGCCCGGCGCTGACGTAGACGTCCTCCTCGGTCATCGCCCCCTCGTAGGGGTACATGTGATCGAACAGGAACGATTGGGCGTTGGCCTCGTCAGCGAGGCCACGCGACATCTGGAACGAGGAATGCAGGTGGTTGTCGACGAAGCCGGGCGTGACCACCATGCCTTTGCTTTCGACGATCGTGTCCGCTCGCCAAGCCTGCTCGATCGCCGCGCTCTTGCCGACGGCGACGAATTTGCCGTCCTTCACCGCAATCGCGGCGTCGCGGATAACGCGGCGGCCCGGATCGACGGTGATCAGCCAGTCGATATTGCGGACCATAAGATCCGCCTGCGCGGCCGCGCTCATCGGCTCGTCCTCCGGACTGTCACGCGTCTACTTCTTGTCGCCGACGTAGTTGAGCTTGTCGGTGCACTTGAGCTCGATCAGCACGTTTTCCTCGAGCGACTCGTCGCACAGCATCGAGCGGTGGCTGATGCCCTTGGGGATGATGATCATCTCCCCTTCCTTGAGGATCACCGCGCCCATCTCGGTTTCCCAGCGCAAAGCGCCCTTCACGCAGAAGACGACCTCGTAATAGTCGATGTTGCGGTGCCAGAAGCCCATGTCCTCCTTCGAGCGTTTGGAGACGTCGATTTTGAGTGTCGGTGAGTCGAACAAACGAAGCGGCGTGCCGTCGGCCTTGTTGTAATTGGTGGGCACGTATTTCGGATCGAAGATGCTGAGGTAATGAAACAGCTCCTTCGCTTTCAGCACACCGAGGTTGACGACCGGATTGTCTTTCACCTCGAGCTCGACATTGGTGCCGTCGATGGTGATGACCTCCCGCAGCGGCGGTTTTGGCAGTTTCATGACATCTCCTACTTTGTTCGCTTGAGCTTGACGGTGCCCATATCCCGATCGCGGTCGGTGGTCACGACCGCCAACACGGCCTCGTATCCCGGCTTGCCGATTTCGACCTTGTACTTGCGATCCTTGCCCATGCCCCTGAGCCAGAAGTCGCCGAACTCGTCGGAGGTGGCGGTCGCCACCTTGTCGTTGACGAGATCGAGCACGGTGACGGTGACGCCGGACAACACCTCATCGCAGTCGGCGTCGATCACCGTGCCGGCGATCCACGGTTGCGGAAGACCTTTCCAGTAGACTCGCGGCTTGGTCTCGTATTCCGGATGATAAATGTCGAGCGCGCCATTCGCTTCGCTGAAGACCTGGTCGGTTTCGTCGCCGAACAGGATGGCGTCGTGCGGGCAGACCTCGACGCACCGCGGCAGGCTGCCGGCATCGACGCGATGGGCGCAGCCGGTGCATTTCTGCGCGATCTTGAGGTCATCGTTCATGTAAATGACGTCGTAGGGGCAGGCCTGCTGGCAAAGGCCGCAGCCGGTGCAGGTCGCAGGATCGATCCAGACCAGCCCATCGTCGCGCCGTTTGATGGCGCCCTCCGGACAGGCCTTCAGGCAAGGCGCGTTCTCGCAGTGCTGGCAGAGCACCGGCAGATAGGACGTGCGCACGCGCGGCGTCTGCCCCCGCTCCATCGCAAGCGTCGTGATCCAGAACTGCCCGGTGTCGGGCTGCGGCTTGGCCCACGGCGCATATTCGTTGCCGACATGCTCGTCCTTGCAGGCAATGACGCACAGCTGACATCGCGTGCATTTGTCGACATCGACGAGAAATGATTTCCTGCTCATGGTCCGCGTCACCCTTGCGCCACCGGACGGCCGACTTCGGCGATCGCGACAATGTCCGCTGCCTCGACGCGGGTCGCCTCTACCAGGAAGCCGCTCACGTTCATTTCGGGAATCGTGATCTCCTTGCCGACACCATATTTCTCCTGCGGCGACGGCGCGATCATGTTGATGCAGCCGCCGCGGTCGACCAATGCGTTGTCGAGCCGCGCCATGTCGATCTTGGCGCCGTGCTCGACGCAGACCGCGCCCGGAATGATGCGCTCCGTGACGACGGCGCCAAACAGCACGGTACCGCGGTCGTTATGCAGCTTGATGATATCACCGGTGGCGATGCCCCTCGGACCCGCATCGCTCGGGTAAATCCAGCACGGCTCATACTGATAGCTGTCGGGTCCCTTGATCTTGGCGATTTCCCTGATCCAGTCGACGTCGTCGCCCTGCACGTGGAAGCGGAAGCGCGGGTGGTTCGAGGTCACCGCAAGAGGATAATCCTGCTGCCGGCGCGAGCCGGGCGATTCCGCGTGCGGCAACCACTTTGCGAGCGGGGGCCGCTCTTTGTTATCGGGATCGCGCTCCTTGATCAGCGACGAGACAAACTCGATCTTGCCGGATGGCGTCTCGAGGCCCTTCCCCGTCGCGTAAAACCAATGCAGCCCGCCGTCGTGGTCGCCGTAGCCGTATTCCTTCTTGATCTCTTTCCACTCGTCCCAGGTCGGGCAGTCATAGATCACGTATTTCTTCTGCTTGAACTCGTCCCAACTCACCTTGTGTTTGGTAAAGGCAAGCGTTCCCTCATAAGCCGCCTTGAGCCAAGTGTCGGCCGGCGGGAATACCTCGTCGAGCCCGAGGCGCAGGCCGATGCGGCGGTGGATCTCGTAGTCGCTCAGCGAGTTCGCCGACCGGCTCAATCGCCTGGTCCTGATAGAACATGCCGAGGATGTCGCTGCGCTGCACGGCGAGCAGGTCGTTGTGCTCGTAATTCGTCTGCGCAGGCAGGATCAGGTCGGAGAAAGGGATGTCATTCTCGAACCAGGGGTGGATACCGACGACGAAATCGAGGCGCGGGCTGCGCAAGGCCTCGAGCCATTTCCAGCCGTCGCCCCAACTGCCCGGCTGGCTGCCGTTTTCGTTCCAGACCATACGGATGCCCGGGTGATCGGGCGTCGGCGGGTAATGGTAGCGGACGAACTGGTCTTCGGTTTTGGCAAGAGCCGCCGAGGTACTGCGCCACTCGATCTTGTTGTACAGAATCGCTTCGGTTGCCAGCGTGCGCGGGATGAAGACCGGCGACTTCGGCCCGTGGCCGATGGCGTATTCGATCATCGGGCTGAACGCGAGGCCGTGGCGGTCGACGTCGGTGTAGCGCGGCACCTGCGCCAGCGACTTCTTGTAGAAGGACGGCGCGCCGGTGCGCAGGAACTGCCGCCCCGGTTTGCCGATGCCCTGCATCGCCAGAATGTAAGCCTCCAGCCGCCCGACTAGATGCGACAGCGTGCCGCGAATCTTGGGGCCGCCGAAATAGACTGACAGCGTCGTTTTCTTCGAGGCCCATTCGCGCGCCAGCGCCCGGATGGTATGCGCCGGCACGCCGGTGATTTTCTCCGCCCAGGCTGGAGTTTTCACAACGCCGTCGTCCTCGCCCATGACATGGCGCTTGAATTCGTCAAAGCCGATGGTGTGCGTCTTCACATAGTCCTTGTCGTAGCGGCCTTCGACGATCCAAACATGCGCCAGCGCGAGATAAAGCGCCGAATCGGAATTCGGCTTCACCGGGATCCATTTGTCGGCGTGCACCGATGCGGCGTGATTGAGGTCGGGGGAAATGCAGACGATCTTGATGCCGGCGCGCTTGAGCCACTTCGGCATTTCCAGCGCGATCGAACCGGACATGCCGAAGCCAGTCGCTTCCGGATCGTTGCCGGAGAACACCACCATTTCGGCATTCTCCAAGACGTCGTCCCAGACCGCGTCCTGATAAGGCTCGCCCAACGAGCCGTTGAAGCCCCAGACGTGCTTGGCGCCCCAGTAGTAGCCTTCCCAACTGTCGGGATTGCGCACCTGCTGCGTCCACCAGCCCCAGCCGAGACGCTCGCGAATCATGTCGAAGAGGTAATGGCCCCAGAAGTGCAGCGACTGTAGATAGCCGCTTTGCCCGTGGCCGTCGGCCTGCACCAGCACCGGCTCCATCGAGCCATACTTTTCGCGAATCCGGTTGAGCTGGTCGACGATGATGTCGAGCGCCTCGTCCCAGCTGATGCGCTTGTAGCCGGTCTTGCCGCGCTGCTCCGAATTGGGATTGTCCGGACTCCAGTCCTTGCGCAGCAGCGGATATTTCACTCGCGTCTCAGAATAGACGCGGCGCTTGTGGGCAAATGCCAGCGGCATCTGCACTTCCTTTTTCGGCCGTTTGAATTTGCCGCGTGAGGACGTCTCGATCTCATAAAGCCGCACGTCGTCGGGGATATAGAACGGCAGCGAGCGGACGATCTTGTTGCCGTCGACGTGACAGACCAGCGGAAAATTCGATCGCGCTAGGCCACTCGCAGGGTGGGAAACATAGACGACCCTGGGAGCCTTGGTATTGGACATCGAGCACTCCGCGTCCGCATTCCGATATGTTCGCTCGCGCGACACGTTCCGCGCTTGCGAAGCGGCAGGATCATAGCGGGCGACTGAAGTCGATCAAGAGCGCGCGAACTATAGGTCATAACCTATGACTTCTCAATCGCGACCACGAATGTCCGGAATGACAGAAACTGTTTTATAAGACGGACCGGATTGTAATTGCCGGCGCATAGCGGAGCCATTGTCGCGTCGTGTCAAACCAAGTTTCAAACTGCATCGCCATTCTTGCCGCACGCATCGCCCGCATCGCACCGGATGCCATCGGCGCTGCCACGATGGATGCAATTCGCCTGCATGTACTCGACACGCTCGCTGCCTGGATCGCGGCGACAAAGACGGCAGAGGGTAAAGCCGTCATTTCTTTTCGCGACGGTCTTCGTGCGTTTGACAACCGAACGGCAAAAGAAAGCGCTCTACTCGATGACGTCGCCGCGCGCTGCGCGCTCGCCCGTTTGAGCGAAATCGATGACATCCACCTCGGCTCGATGACGACACCGGGATCGATCGTCATTCCTGCGGCGCTGACCATCGCGTCCGGGCCTCGCGATATCGACGCCGGAGACGTCACCGCCGCGATCCTCGCCGGCTACGAGGCGATGATCAGGCTCGGCCTTGCAATCAAGGGGGCCGAGCTGCTGGCCAAAGGCATCTGGCCGACATATTTCATGGCGCCTTTTGCCGTCGCCGCTACGGTGGCTCGGCTGCTGCGGCTGAATGAGACCGAGACCGCTCATGCGCTGGCCTTGGCGCTAACGCTGGCAGCGCCTTCGGTCGGGCAGTATCGCGCGGCAACCGCCGCGCGCTGGCTGTCGATCGGGCATGCGGCCCGCAGCGGATTGACCGCGGCACTCGCGGCGCGCGCCGGTTTCACCGGCGATATTGCCTTTCTCGAATCGCGCGGGTTCACGGACATCTTCGGCATAGCGCCGACACTCGCGGAGATGACAGCGCCACGCGCAGACGCATTTCTGCTCGCTGAGGTGTCATTTAAGCCGTGGTGGGGCGCGCGCCAAACGATGGCGGCGACGCAGGGCTTGCGCGAACTACGCGACGACGGCGTCGACATTTCAGACGCCGGCGAGATAGCGGCCTTCGTGCCGCCGCCGCATGTGAAGATGGTCGACCACGGCGTCATCGCTGGCGACCGCACGTCGTATCTCACCAGCCTGCCCTATCAGATGGCGCGCGCCGTGCTGCGGCCCGACTTGATGCTCGACATAGGGCCGTCAGCGCCGCTCCACTCGGACGCAATGAAATCGCTGATGACGCGTATCACGGTGCGTGCCGACGAGCGGCTGCTCGCGCATTACCCGAAGTCCTGGCCTGCACGAGTCACCGTCACTACGACCAAAGGCACGGCGGAGCGGTTTGTACACAGCATTCCGGGCGATCCGGATCCATCCTTCGCCTTTACGCAGGCGGACGTGAACCGGAAATTCGACGCTTTGGTCGCACCGGTGATGGGCGAAGTCGAAACACGGCGCCTATGGGACGCCGGCAACGCGGCATTCGCGAGCGGTGGTACCGTGGCCGCAATGCACGACTTGAATCGCATCCTCACGCAGACATCGGAAACAGCGCTCAAAGATTAAACGTGCGCCCGTGGGCTCAATGCGTCCAAGTTGAGCTTTGGCGAAGGACTTCGGCAAACCGGTGCGCGATGCCAGAAACCTGTTTGGACGGGCGGAACGCCAAGCGAATCTGCAAAGGCGGCAGCTCGACCGTCAGCGGCACCTGCTTGAGCAGGCCTGTCTCGATTTCGGCCTCGACATTGCACAACGGCGTGCAGTGAATGCCGGCGCCGCGGCGCGCAATCGCTGTCAGCGCGGTCGCGTCCTGCAGGCGGATGGCGTATTTCTGGTCGCTAACGTGAAATCTTGCGCAATATCGTGTCGATGAGTTTGGCAAAATTCGAATCCTCCAGCCCCCCGACGAATGGATAATCGGCCAGCTCCTCCGGCGTCACTTTTTTCTGCGCTGCGAGTTCATGCTCCGGCGAAACAACGATCGCGAGGCGCTGGTGGCCAACAACTTCCGACTGCAATCCGCTCACGCGCTGCAGGCCTAGGAATAGGCCCATGTCGGCCGTGCCGGAATTGACCAGCGCGATCACGTTTTCCTGAATCTCGCTATTGACCGTAATCTTCGCGTCCGGATGCTCGCCCAAAAAGTCCGTGAGCAGCGGCGGCAGCAGATGATTGGCAATACAGCGCTGGGCGGCGATCGTCAGCTGTTGGGCTCCGCTAGGGGAAATGCTTCTGATTTCATCCGCGGCCTCGCGCGACTTGCGCACGACCTCGGTCGCATAGGTGAGCAGCGACCTGCCGGCGTCGCTGAGTGAGGGAGTGCGTCCTGGATTGCGCAGGAACAAGGGCTGGCGGATTTGCCGCTCAAGCCCGGCAATGTGTGCGCTGACCGAAGGCTGCGTGATGCCAAGGCGTTCGGCCGCCACGCTGAAGCGACCCGTTTCAACGACGGCCAGGAATACCTCTAGGCGACGCATCGAAGTCGAGATCATGGCGTAACCTCCCGCTGAACGCGTTCAGCCTCTTGTGCTTTCACAAGTTATTCTTGAGCTGAAGGCATAGAGTATAGCCTATACCCATTAAAGCCCGGAAGTGTATTGTTTTTTTGGCTTCGTCTTCCTAATTTTTGTTCCCGTAACCGTACTTGAGATTCCTGATTACGACAGCGCGCCCAGTTCGCATAGCTGATGCGTGGACGTCGGTCGGGGAGCAAGATGCACCTTGACGAAGTCCGTCATGAATACGTTGGCGCTGAAACAGGGGCCTTATTTGGCGTGGCTGCGGACGATCAAGCAACGCACGCTTCGGCGTTCCCGCTAGAGCGCGACCCTGCGATGCAGCCCGCCCGAAACGAGAGTGACGCCATACCGCGCAATGCCGCCCGGCCTGCGATACGTGTCCGCGGCTTAGGCTACACGGTGAACGGCCGCGACGGCCGCCCGATGGAGATTCTCAAGACCATCGATTTGGAAATCGCCGACGGCGAGTTCGTTGCCATTGTTGGCCCGAGCGGCTGCGGAAAGAGCACGCTCTTGAATTTTGTAGCCGGCTTGCTGCCGGTGCAGCGTGGCGAGGTTCAGGTTCTCGGCACGCCGGCGCACGACAGCAATCCGAACGTCGGCTACATGTTTCAACATCACGCGTTGATGCCGTGGCGCACGTTGTTGCGAAACGCCGAGATCGGGCTCGAGCTGCGTGGTGTGCCAAAGGGGGTGCGGCGCGAACAGGTGCGCGGCATCCTGCGTGACCTCGGCCTGGCCGGTTTCGAAAGCCACTACCCGAGTGAAATCTCGGGCGGCATGCGCCAGCGCGCCTCGCTTGCCCGCACTTTGGCGACTGATCCGCGAATTCTGTTGATGGACGAGCCGTTCGGCGCGCTGGACGCGCAGACCAAGGTTCTCATTCACGAGATGTTTCTGGCCGCGTGGGAGGCCAAGCGGCGGACCGTCGTGTTCGTCACCCACGACCTTGGCGAGGCTATCGCCCTTGCCGATCGCATTCTCGTCATGTCGGCGCGGCCGGGCATCATCCTCGCCGATCATCGCGTCAACATCCCGCGGCCGCGCAATCTGAGCCACCTGCACACCGATCCCCGCTACGCCGAATACCACGACAAACTGTGGGAGCAGCTTCGCGGCGAGGCGATCAAAGCCATGGCGGGGCGCTCATGACTGCGGCCCCGTCAAAAGCGGGCATTCTCGTGGTGCAGTTCCTCGTGCTGTGCGCGGTGCTGGCGCTATGGCAGACGAGCGCCAGCTTCGACCTCATCAATACCGTCTGGACCAGCAGCCCGAACCTCATCGCCCAGGCCTTCTGGCAATCGCTGACCTCGGGCGAGCTCGTGTACCACACGCGCGTCACCATCTGGGAGGCGCTTTGCGGGCTCGCCTTCGGCACGCTCGCCGGCATCGCACTCGGTCTGCTGCTCGGCGTCACGCGCTCGGTCGGCGCCGTGTTCGAGCCGTTCATCGTCGCGCTCAACAGCCTGCCGCGCGTGGCGCTGGCGCCCCTGATCGTGATGTATGTCGGCATCGGCTTCGCCTCCAAGTTCCTGCTCGCCTTCTCGCTGGTGGTGGTGCCGGTGATGATCAACACTTACGAGGGCATCAGTTCGGTCGATCCGACGCTTGTCAACCTCATGCGGGTCATGGGCGCCAAGCGCAGGCAGACCTTCCTGAAGCTGTTGCTGCCGAATTGCGTGCCCTGGATCTTTTCGGCGCTGCGCGTGTCGATCTCGTTCTCCATCATCGGCGCGATCGTCGGCGAGTTCATTTCGGCCCGCGCCGGCATCGGCTACATGATCAGCAGCGCAGCCGGCGCTTTCGATACGACCGGCATGCTGATGCCCTTATTCGTCTTGATGATGCTGGCGTTCCTGCTCGACCGCCTCTTTCTCAAGACGTCCGCCATCCTGCTGCGCTGGCGCAAGAGCGACATCCCATGACGACCACTTGAACGGCGACAACAACGGACTGTCGCACAATGACCT
This sequence comes from uncultured Alphaproteobacteria bacterium, assembly GCA_963822035.1. Classification (GTDB taxonomy): domain Bacteria; phylum Pseudomonadota; class Alphaproteobacteria; order Rhizobiales; family Xanthobacteraceae; genus Pseudolabrys. Next base: position 172,359 of record CAWGGC010000006.1, read on the forward strand.
GCGACATCGGCACTGCAGAACAAGCAAAGGGAGGAAACCATGGTCGGACACCGGACACTACGAACCACGACAGCGAACGGTCGAGGCTTGCGCCTCGCCGCTACGGCGCTGGCAGCCCTGCTCGGCGCCCAATTCATGTCAGGCGGCGAGCGAGCCGCCGCCGCGGAGCCGCAGGTCATCCACATCGCCGTGGCGGCGCGTGCGATTTCCGCGTTGCCGTTGTTCGTAGCGCGCGACAATGGCTATTTCGCCGAACAAGGTCTCGACGCCAAATTTGACTATTTCGGCGCAGGACCGGCGGCGATGGCCTCGCTGGTCGGCGGCTCGTCGCAATTCCTCTACGGCGCGCTCGAGGATGGCATCAAGGCGATCAAGCGCGGCCTGCCGATCAAGGTGACCATGACCGGGCTGTCGCGGCTCACCTGCGGCCTCGTCATCCGCAAGGACATCGCCGACAAGCTCGGCCACAAGCCGACTGTCGCCGACCTCAAGGGCCTGCGCATCGGCACGCTCGGACGCGGCGGCTTCACCGATCTCGCGACGCGCTACGCGCTGATCTCCGCCGGGATGGATCCCGACAAGGACGCAATCCTCATCCCCATTCAGGGCGGCGACAAGCAGATCGCAGCCGGCGAAGCCAAGACGGTCGACGCCAACATGCTGTCCGACCCCTTCTCCGTGCTCGCTGTCGACAAGCTCGGCACCTGGACCTACGTCATCAACTTCACCGCCGGTGAAGGCCCCGAACTGTTCGACGATTTCGGCTTCAGCATGCTCGAGACCTCGAAGTCGTATCTCGCCTCCGATCGTCCGACGGTCGAGAAGGTCATGCGCGCGATCATCGAGGCGCAGAATTTCATTGCCGATCCCGCGCATCTCGATGAACTTTTGAAGATCGCGCTTCACGAATTTCCGAAGAACGATCCAGACGTGCTGCGCCGCGTCATCAAGGACGCGACGCCGGCATGGAAGCCCGGCGGTGCTGCCCGAAATGATCGCCAAGAACACCAAGTTGCTGCAGACCACCAAACAGATCGAAGGCACAGCGCCCGCCTACAACGACGTCGTGGAAGCGTCGCTGTCCCCGATCTGGAAGGAATACAAGCATTGAACCGGCGGCTTGCCGTCGAAATGAACAGGGCGACCGCTTGGTTTGAGACGGGTCGCTCGGCACTGGGAATAGGAGAGTGAACTTGAATAGCAAGGCCAAATCGTCATCGCCGGAACGCGGTTACCGCGACCTGCACGACCACATCCGCGCACTGGAGGAGGCAAACCTCCTGCTCAAGGTCGACGTGCCGGTCAACAAAGACACCGAGATGCACCCGCTGATGCGCTGGCAGTTCTGCGGCGGCATGGACGAAAACGACCGCAAGGCCATGCTGTTCACAAACGTCGTCGACAGCAAGGGCAAGAAATACGACATGCCGGTGCTGATCGGCGCCATGGCGGCGAGCCCTAAGATCTTCGAGATCGGCGTCGGCCGGCCGCTCGACAAGATCGTCACCGCCTGGGCGCAGGCAATGGAAAACCTGACCCCGCCCCGGGTGGTCGAAAACGCGCCTTGCCAGGAAGTCGTCATCGAAGGCGACGAGTTGAACAAGCCCGGCCGCGCGCTCGACTCCCTGCCGGTGCCGATATCGACGCCAGGCTGGGACAACGCGCCCTATCTCACGACCTCGGGCTACATCACCAAGGATCCGGAAACCGGAATTCAAAATCTCGGCAACTACCGCGGTCAGATCAAGGCGCCGCGCCGGGTCGGCATGAACACCTCGGTCGAGCTCAAGGCCGGCGGCTACCTGCACTGGGAAAAGTACAAGGCGTTGGGCAAGCCAATGCCGGTCGCCATCGTCGTCGGCGGACCTCCGGCGGTGTCCTATGCCGCCGTGCAGAAGGCGCCGGAGACGGTCGATGAGTTGACGCTCGCCGGCGGCCTCGTCGGCAGCCCGATCAACGTCGTGCGCGCCCGCACGGTCGATCTTCTGGTGCCCGCCGAAGCCGAGATTGTCATCGAAGGCATGGTGAACACCGAATATCTCGAACCGGAGGCGCCGTTCGGTGAATCGCACGGCCACGTCAATTTGCAGGAGTTCAACGCCTTCGTCGACGTGACCTGCATCACCCGTCGCCGCGACGCGGTCTTCACGTCGTTCGTCGGGCAGCTCGCGCCGAGCGAAGCGACAGTCATGCGCAAGCCCGGCCAGGAATACAACTTCTTCCGGCACCTGCGTTACAACCTCGGCATCAACGGCCTCAAGCGCGTCTTCATGCACATGACGCTGTCCGGCGGCTATCGCATCTTCGTGCTGCAGTTCGAGCGCGGCGTGCCGAACACTGAGGTGTGGCGCGCGCTTTACGGCTGCGCCACCGTACAGCGGCCCTCGGGCAAGATTATCATCGCCACCAACGAGGACATCGACCCCAACAATTCCGACGCCATCCTGTGGGCGATCGCGCTGCGCTCGAAGCCGCACCTCGATATGCACATATTGCCGCACAAGGACGAGGGCCACGGGCCGCGCGACAAGGTGCGCGGCTCGGAGGATTCGGCGCTGCTGATCAACGCCACGCTGCACCAGGACTACCCACCGATTTCGCTTCCGACCCAGCCGTTCATGGAGCGCGCCCGCGACATCTGGGAGAACACTCTGCATCAACAGAAGCTAAAGCCGCAGGCGCCGTGGTTCGGCTATTCGCTCGGCGCCTGGACTGAAGACCTCGAGATTGAGGCTCAGCGCGCCGTTACTGGCGACTATTGGGAAACCGGCCGGATCGCCGCGCAGCGGCGCCGCAAGGACGTCAAAATGAACACCGAGGTCCGCGATGTGGTGGAAGAAAAATAGCCGTTAATACGTTACCAGCAGAAGGTGACTCGGTGAAAGAAGACATTTCCTGAGTGGCAAAGTGTGTTCACTCAGCTTCATAGCTACGTTGCCTTGTCTTCACTCGCGAAGCTGCGGCTATTCATTTTCTTGGACTTCACCGACAGCCATTAAGTCGAGGAGATTCCTCTGCTCTTTGACTGCTGTTGAGATGTGGCAACACAGTTTGGTACCGGCCACACCTCGCCGCTCACTGGTTGTAAGACTGTCGCGGAATTGAAATTTAGGGATCGATTTTTCCGGGCCGACCGCTTCGCCTATGTGTTCACTCGGCCCCTCAGAACAGAGCTATCGCGCGGGTCGCGCGCTGCGCGACGAGGTGGTCGATTCCGATATCGGAGCGGGAGGGATTCGAACTCCACCCAAGAAACTTTCTCAAAATGCTTGAAATTGCTCGCTTCAAAAGCTCTGTACTTTTTGAGCAAAGTACAGAGCTTCAGAGAAAAAAGGGCGACAGAGAACGTCCAGTCGGCTGAACGGGCTCCCCGAGGTACAGAGGTTTAACCGGAAGGTCCCGCCAATCCTGCGCGCTTTGCGACATTTGTGGTTGGCGAGAGAACAGTCCTCCAGAGAAGCTGGCGGAGGGAGTGCAACTGCAGAACAAATTCTCTACTCGTAGTGCAGAGCAGTCCCGCGTACTCCAGCGAATTTGAGAGTATGGCGGAGGGTGTGCTTACGCAATGAAAATTCTCTATCGTCGTCCGCAGTAATTAGTCGTTTTCTATCGACAGAGAGCGACGATTTGTACAGCGCCTGACAAGCGCCGCTCCGGCTCGTCGTTGCCGATGTTGAGCAATTGTGTGTCCGTCGATTTTCAGGGGCATCGGGATTGCTTCGATCGAGCAGTTGCTCCTCGCCAAGCCCCCCGCATCGGTGCGCAACGGCGAAAATTACGGCTAGCACCGGCGCCACCACCCGCGGCCGTCTGAAATGCCCGCCGGTCATGACAGGAAAAGCCAAACCGTGCGGCGGATGACCCACCGCATCAATTGCCGCGCCTTTTCACATTACGGATGCGGATATTTGCGCGACCGCGCCACATCGAAGGCCGCGCACCTTGCGATGACTTTCCCAAACTTGGCGGCCGTTTGCGGCGCGGAATGTCGGCGAAGCGAGCCTTCCTGTGAATTCTCAGTGGTCTGCCCACGCCGCATCTGGCATGATGGCTAAGGTGGGGTAGTTCCCACTGCACGGGTAACAATCAAATAAAATCGGGAGGATAGCTATGGGGACCAAATCACCGCCACACGTGCGCCCGGCTGGGGTCGACCGCAAGCGCCGCAAGCTCGTCAAGCTCATCGCCGCTGGTGGCGCTGCCGCGGCAGTGTCGCCGTGGCTCACGGCGAAAGTCGGCGCCGCCGCGCGTCCGATCAAGATCGGCATGGTGAGCCCGGAGACCGGCGCCATCGCCGCGTTCGGCGAGGCCAACTCCTTCGTCATCGCCGGTGTCAAGAAAGCGCTCGCCAAAGGCATCACCGTCGCCGGTGAAACGCACCCGATCGAGATCATCAACAAGGACAGCCAGTCGAATCCAAACCGCGCCTCGGAAGTCACCGCGCAACTCATCAACAACGACCGCGTCGACATCGTCATCGGCTCGTCGACCTCCGACACGGTCAACCCGGTGTCCGACCAGTGCGAACTCGCGGGCGTTCCCTGCGTCACCTCCGACGATCCGTGGCAGGCCTGGTTCTTCCCGCGCAAGGGCGACCCGAAGAAGGGCTTCGAATGGACCTACCACTTCTTCTGGGGCTTCGACATGGTCGCCAACGTGTTCGCCGACATGTGGCTGACGCTGCCGACCAACAAGATTGTCGGCACCATGTTCACCAACGATCCGGACGGCGTCGCCGCCAATGACGACACCACACGGCCTGCCGGCGGCCTTCCGCGGCAAAGGCTTCAACGTCGTCAAGCTCGGCCTTTATCCGCCGCTGGCGGACGATTTCTCGGCGCAGATCGCCGACCTGAAGAAGGCCAACTGCGAAGTGATGTGCGGCATCTTCAACCCGCCGCAGTTCGCGACCTTCTGGACGCAATGCGCGCAGCAGGGCTACCGGCCGAAGATCGTGACGCCGCCCAAAGCGCTGTTGTTCCCGACCGCGGTCGAAGCGCTCGGCGACCGCGGCACCGGCATGTCGACCGAGGTGTGGTGGTCGCACCATCACCCCTTCAAGTCGGGCCTCACCGGTGAAACCGCGCAGCAGTTCTGCGACGCCTACGAAGCCGCGACAGGCAAGCAGTGGACGCAGCCGATCGGCTTCAAACACGCCAATCTCGAGGTCGCGGTCGACGTGCTCAAGCGCGCCAAAAAGCTCGATGCCGCCTCGATCCGCGACGCCATCAAGGAGACCAACTACCAGTCGCTGGTCGGCCCCATCACCTGGAAGGCCGGCGGCGCCAAGAACCCGGTGCCGAACGTCTGCACCACGCCGCTGGTCGGCGGGCAGTGGAAGAAGGGCAAGAAGTTCAAGTACGACCTCAACATCGTCTTCAACAAATCGGCGCCGGAAATCCCGCTCGACGGACCGTTCGAGCCCATCCATTATTCCTGACATCCACTCAAAGTATCGGATACGGCCGCCGTGCCCGAAACGCACGGCGGCCGCAGCGGGACTTTTTCATGCCGGTGCTGTTGCAACTGGATCGAGTGTCGAAGTCCTACGGCGCGCTGCGCGCCGTGGACGGCGTCAGCCTGACCGTCGATGAGGGCGAGGCGCTGGCGGTGGTCGGCCCGAACGGCGCCGGCAAGACCAGCATGTTCAACCTGATCAGCGGTGACGTGACGCCGAGCGACGGCCGCGTGCTGTTCGGCGGCCACGACATGACCGCGATGCCGCCTTACGCGCGCTCCCGGCTCGGCATCGGCCGCTCCTACCAAATCCCCCATCCGTTCGCGAACATGAGCGTGTTCGAGAACCTGCTGGTCGGCGCCATCTTCGGCGGCGGCCAGCCGAGCGCGAGAGTTATGCGCGCTGCGGCGAGGTGCTCAAGGTCACCGGTCTCTACGCCAAGGCCAACGCGCCGGCGCGCACCTTGACGCTGCTGCAAAGAAAGAGGCTCGAGCTTGCCCGTGCGCTCGCCATCAACCCCAAGCTCTTGCTGCTCGACGAGATCGCCGGCGGCCTCACTCATTACGAGTGCAGCGAGTTGGTCAAGACCATCAAGGACATCCACGCCCGCGGCGTCACCATCGTCTGGATCGAGCACATCGTGCATGCGCTCATCTCGGTCGCGAGCCGCCTGGTGGTGATGAATTTCGGCCAGATCCTGGTCGAGGGCGAGCCCAACCAGACCATCGCCGATCCGCGCGTGCGCGAGGTCTACATGGGCATGCCGGTATCATGACGTTGCTGCAGACCCGCAAGCTCTCCGCCTTCTACGGCGACTTCCAGGCGCTGTTCGACGTCGACGTCGGCGTCGGGCAAGGCGAGACCGTAGCCATCATCGGCGCCAACGGCGCCGGCAAGTCCACTTTCCTGCGCGCGGTAGCGGGCGCGCTTCCGACGGCACCGGATACGGTGGTGTTCGACGGCGAGCCGATCGGCGCCAAGACGCCGCACGAGATCGTCCGCTTCGGCATCGCCATGGTACCCGAAGGGCGCCGGCTGTTTCCAAGCCTGTCGGTCGAAGAGAATCTGCTGCTCGGCGCCCATTGCGGGCGCACCGGCCGCTGGACGCTTGGCCGCGTCTACGAGCTGTTCCCGGCGCTTGCCGCGCTACGACAATTGCCGGCGCCGGCGTTGTCCGGCGGCCAGCAGCAGATGGCGGCGATCGGCCGCGCGCTGATGTCGAACCCGCGCCTGCTGTTGTGCGACGAGCTTTCGCTCGGCCTTGCCCCGGTCGTCATCCGCGACATCTACGGCTGCCTCGCCACCATCGCCGGCGAAGGCACCACCGTCGTGCTCGTCGAGCAGGACATCAACCGTGCGCTTGACGCCGCCGCGCGCTTCTACTGCTTCCAGGAAGGCCGGCTCGCGCTTACCGCGCCGACCGCGGGCTTCGACCGCAACGCGATCACCGCGGCGTATTTCGGGTTGTAGGGTCGGCGCATGCTGTGGCTCAACGTTCTCATCCAAGGCAGCCTGCTCGGCGGCATCTACGCGTTGTTCGCCATCGGCCTGTCGCTGTCCTTCGGCATCATGCGGCTCGTCAATATCGCCCACGGCGACTTCATCGTGCTGTCGGCCTACGTCGCGCTCGTCGTGGTGCAGGACACCGGCATCGATCCCTTGTCGAGCCTCGTCATCGTCGTGCCGGTGATGTTCGTCGTCGGCTACGCGCTGCAGCGCGGGCTGCTCAACCAGACGCTCGCCGGCGGCCTGCTGCCGCCGCTGCTCGTCACCTTCGGCATTTCGGTGATCATCCAGAACGGCCTGTTGCAGGGCTTCGGCGCCTACACGCATCGCTTGCAGCAGGGCGCAATCGAGACTGCGAGCGTGCAGCTTCCCGGCGGGATTTCCGTCGGCGTCTATCCGCTGCTGATCTTCGTGGTGGCGATCGCCGCCATCGGATCCTTGCAGCTACTGTTCTACCGCACCGGGCTCGGCCGTGCCTTCCGCGCTGCCTCCGACGACGCCGATACCGCCGAGCTGATGGGCGTTGACAATCGTCACCTCTATGCGCTCGCCCTCGGCATCGCCATGGTGTTCACCGCGCTCGCCGGCGTCTTGTTCGGCATCCGCACCAATTTCGATCCGGCGGCGGGCCCGATCCGCCTGATCCTCGCCTTCGAGGCGGTGATCATCGGCGGCCTCGGCAGCCTGTGGGGCACGCTGATCGGCGGCATGGTGCTCGGCATCGCGCAGACGATTGGCGCCTCGCTGTCGCCGACCTGGCAGATTCTGGCCGGCCACATCGCCTTCCTCGCCATCCTCATCGTCCGCCCAAGCGGACTGTTCCCGCGCACGAGGGACTGACATGGAGCCGGTCACCGTCCAGCGCGGAACGACAATAAGTCGCGGCTTTGCCGTCGCCGCGGGCGCATGCCTCGTCGCGCTCGCCGCGCTGCCGTGGTGGGGCGATCCGGGCAACATGCGGCTCATCGCCGAGATGGCCTACTATCTCGCGCTGGCGCAGCTGTGGAACCTGCTCGCCGGCTATGCCGGCCTCGTCTCGGTCGGCCAGCAGGCTTACGTCGGGCTCGGCGGCTATTTCTTCTTCTACATGACCGGCGCCATGAACATGAACGTGTATCTGGCGCTGCTGCTTGCCGGGCCGTTTGCCGGGCTCATCTCGATCCCGGTGTCCTTTGCCGTGTTCCGCCTGCGCGGCGCCTACTTTGCCATCGGCAGTTGGGTGATGTCGGAAATCTTCGCGCTGTCGGCGAGCCTGATCGCCGCGCTCGGCGGCGGCTCCGGCCTGTCGCTGACGCCGGCCATCGTGCGGCAGATTTCGCCCGACCGCGACGTACGCGACAGCATCGTCTACCTGATGACGCTCGCCTGCTCGGCGCTGATCTTCGCCGTCGTCTACTTGCTGCTGCGCTCGCGCCACGGCCTCGCCTTGACCGCAATTCGCGATTCCGAGCCTGCTTCGGCAAGCCTCGGCGTCAACACCTTCCGCACCAAATTCATCATCTACGTGGCGACCGCGGCCTGCACCGGCCTCACCGGCGCGCTGATCTTCCTGCAAAAGCTGCGCATCTCGCCGGAGGCCGGGTTCAGCATCAACGACTGGACCGTGGTGGTCATCTTCATGGTCGTCATCGGCGGCATCGGCACCATCGAGGGGCCGTTCATCGGCATGCTCGTCTACATCCTGCTGCGCGAGCTGCTCGCCGACTACGGCACCTATTACCTGATTCTGCTTGGCGTGTTGGCGATCGTCGTCATGCTCAAGGCGCCGTCCGGCATCTGGGGCTGGGTTATCCAACGCTACGGCCTGCAACTGTTTCCAGTCGGCCGCCGTCTTGCCAACGTGCAAAGCGACACAGGGAGGCTTCCATGAGTGTAGCGGAGAAGCCCGACAGACCACAGCAGCAGGCTGCGCCCGGCGCCGACGAGCTCATCGCCCGCGCGCGGGCGTTGGCGCCGAGGCTGCGCGAGCGCGCCGTGCAAGCCGAGCGCGAGCGCAACGTCCCGCTCGAAACCGTACGCGAATACATCGACTCCGGCCTGATGCGCACGTTGATCCCGAAGCGCTGGGGCGGCTACGAGCACGACCACAAGGTGCAGTTCAACATCGCCATCGAGCTCGGCCGCTCAACATGCGGCTCATCGGCCTGGTGCCTCAATTATCTCACCGACCACGCCTGCATGCTGGCGCACTTCCCGGACGAGGCACAGCACGACGTGTGGAGCCGCGACCTCGACGCCTGCATCGCCACCTCGGCGGCACCAACCGGCAAGGCGGAAGCGGCCCCCGGTGGTTACCCGCCTGAACGGCACCTGGTCGTGGTGCAGCGGCTTGCGCCACTCGCAGTGGATCATGATCGGCGGCCTCGTTCACCGCCCCGGTCAGCATCACCCCGACATGCGGCTGTTGCTCGTACCGACATCGGAGCTCGAGCATGTCGACACCTGGTACAGCGCCGGACTGCGCGGCAGCGGCTCGAATACCGTCAAGGCCGACAACGTCTTTGTGCCCGAGCACCGCAGCGTTTCCTTCGCCACCATGCGCGACGCGCAGTCGCCCGGCTCCGAGGTCAACAAAAACCCGATCTACCGTACGCCGTTCCTCGCGGTGCACACTTATGCGCTGTTCGGGCCCGCGCTCGGCCTGTCGCGCGGCGGCTATGGCGAATATACGCAATGGGCGCGGCAGCGCTCCCTCTCCTATACACAACAGGCGACCGCGCAGCACGTGCCGATCCAGATAGCGCTTGCCGAGATCGCGGCGCAAATCGACGCCGCCGAGCTGCTGGCGCGGCGTTGCCTTGCCACGGCGCGCCGGGATTACTCCGGCATGACATTGGAGACCCGCGTGCTGCTGCGGCGTGATTTTGCCTACGCCATGAAGATGCTGCGCAACGCCATGGAGATGCTGATCAAGATCAGCGGCGCCGGCAGTCTCATGGACAGCAATCCGGTGCAGCGCTGCTGGCGCGACGTACACGCCATTTCATCGCACGTGGTCATGGGCTGGGACGTGCCGGCGGAGAATTTCGGCCGCATGGAACTCGGCCTCGGCCGCAACGAAGCCTATCCGGCATTTTGAGGGAACCAAGCCATGGCGGACATCGTCGGTGCTTTGGGCGTGCCGCACACGCCTTTCTACCCGTCGCTGGTCGAGCGCGAGCCGCAATGCGAGACGGCCAAGCTGTTCGCGGCCGTCACCGAGGAGCTCGCGGCAATGAAGCCCGACCTCATCGTCATGTTCGACACCGACCACCTCAACACTTTCTTCTTCGATAACCTGCCGATTTTCGCGATGGGCGTCGCCGGCGCCTTCAAGGGACCGAACGACGAGCTGCGCGCGGTGCCGATCTACACCATCAAGTCGCGCGCCGACGTCGCCGCCCATATCCGCAAAGCCCTGGTCGAGGCGGGCTTCGACGTCGCGATGACGCAGCAGTTTACCGTCGATCATTCGGTGGTGGTGCCGCTGCATTTCATGACCCCGCAGATGCAGGTGCCGGTGATCCCGATCTTCATCAGCGGCCACCTTGCGCCGCTGCCGTCGGCGCAGCGCTGCTTCGACCTCGGCGCCGCAGTAAAGAAGGCGATTGCGGCCTGGCCGGAAAAGCTGCGCGTCGTCGCCATCGGCAGCGGCAGTTTCTCGCTCGAGGTGTTCGGGCCACGCATCGCGCCGGGCAAATCCGACGGCGTGCCCGATCCCGAATGGGCGAAGCGCATCTGCGGCCTCATTGAAAAGGGCGATGTGCGCACGCTCATCAGCGAGGCGACGCCCGACCAGTTGCAGCGCGCCGGCAATGTCGGCGGCGAATTGCTCGACTGGATCGCCATGCTCGGCGCGGGCGGCGCCGGCCGGCCGAAATTCGTGCGGCCGCAGCTCGAGCAAGGCCATGCCTACGCCGTCTGGAACGGAGCCTGAGCCATGTCGGTCTATGCCCTGAATTATATGCTGCGCGAGATCCTGCGCGACCACGCCTTCCGCGCCGCGATGAAGGCCGACCCGAAGGCGGCACTCGCCAAGCTCGACCTCACCGAGGCCGAGCGCGAAGCGCTGCTCGCCGGCGACGTCGCCGCGCTCTACAGGATGGGCGTCAACGCCTTCCTGATGGGCTATCTGCCGCGTTTCGAGGTCTGCGGCCTCACCATGCCGACCTACAACGAGCGCATCCGTTCGGCCTAAGTGCGCTTTTCAGAACACGTCGGCCCAAGATTTACCGAAGCGGCGAGAACGGCACCGGGTTCAGGAATCGAGCCCAAGCACGCTGACCAATAAAGTACGGGGATCCGTCCCCGCACCGGTGCTAAATCGACGCATTTCGCGTGTGACGTGGACGATCAGAGAAGCGATCCCTCTAAGAAGCTGGCGGAGGGAGAGGGGCTGAATCCAACGGTCTCCAATCTGAACGCTGTCATCTTGATGCACTCATCCGTCGAGTGACCCCAAGCCCTCCGTGCGATCTCAGAGGGTTAGAGCGGCATTGCGAAATCCCATTATTTCCGGATACATTTCCGGAAACGGCCAAGGTGGAGATTCGACGCCATCCCGAGCAGCCAACGAAAGCCTATTACCGCCTATCGCCGCCGGCTGAAGCGACGCGGCGTCGTCCGCGTCGAAGTGCATGTGCGCAAGGACGATGCCGCATTGGTCCGTGGCGTGGCTCAGGCGCTCTCAGACCCTGCACGCGAGGCCGAGGCTCGGGCCATGCTGCGGGAGCGTTTCGGTGCGGGCAAGGCGAAGGGCTTCAAGGCGCTCCTGGCGGCGGCCCCACTGGAAGGGATCGATCTGACTCGTGAGCGCGATCTCGGACGAGATGTCGCGCTGTGAACTACCTGCTCGACACCAACATCATTTCTGAGGTTCGAAAGGGTGCCAAGTGCGATCCAAATGTCGCCGCTTGGTACGACTTGATCGACGATGCGGACGATCTTTCTCAGCGTGCTGGTGCTCGGTGAAATCCGCAAGGGCGTCGAGCGGGCTCGGCCCAGCGATCCCGCCCGGGCCCGCGCTCTGGAGAAGTGGCTGACCACGGTAGTGGAATCCTTTGCCGAACGTATCCTGACTGTCGATCAGGCCGTTGCGGATGAATGGGGGCGCATGGGCGCCAAGCGTCCGGTGTCAACCGTGGATGCCCTGCTCGCGGCGACAGCCAAAGTTCATGGCATGACGCTCGCGACGCGCAATGTGTCCGATGTAGCTAACCTCGGTGCCGATTTTGTCAACCCGTTCGAGCATCGCGCTTAGCGCCGCAATGACCTGTGGGAGGCGCTGCATTCTCCGGAGCAGCGCCAGCGCATCGAGCGCGCCCGACGCGTGCGCCCGGCCTCCGCATGAGGATGGACGAAAATTCAGCGGCGCAAATTGGCAACGCCGAGCTCTTCCCACATCCAGGTGAAATCGCAGTCGGCCACAGGAGACCCGCCTCCATGAGCCGCGCTATTCTCCAAGAACTTGAGCCATATGATGAGCTTTTCGCGGCCCTTTGCCGACTTGGCGGCGCGGCGCGGCGTCATGTTGCCGAGCATCGGCACCGGCTCATCGAGCAAGCTTATGTAGTGCCGATCCAAGCTCTCTTGCATGACAGCCCGTTCTTCATCCGGCGAAAGCCCGGAGGACAATGGTTTCGATTTCCCGGTGGGCCGCGATGCCATCAATTGAGCGACCGGTCGCGCCTCAATGACCGGTACACCAATGAGACTTCTGATGAGCGGCTCGGTCAATGCTCGTCCTCGCTCAGCCCGTTGTTGCGAATTCGCCTCGAGGACTAGCATCTTATCCTTCAGCTCCACCGTTCCAAGCACAACCGACCCATCGTCGAGCGTCGTGATGAAGGTCTGACTGTCTGCTCGTCGCTTCTTACTGCCGGGTTCTTTCGGGCCGATCCAGTTCCAGAAGGTTTCACTTTCCGGACGAAATGCTGGGATGGCGGCGAGCGCAAGCCGGATCGCATCGGCGCTCGCCTCGGGCTTGAGCGGGTAGCTGACCGTAGTGAACACAAGCTCATCGCCATCCGTGTTGCACATCCGCGGCAAGGTCGGATTGAGCGTCCGCTGCAGCAGATTATCGAGCCAGATATTTGTGAACAGGAATGCCGAAGCACGCAGGACCTCGGTATCGGACAGGGCCTCGGCGATCAGCACGCCGTCGACCCCATGCCCGAGTTTGTGGGCGAGCTTGTCGGCCTCCGCGTGCGCCTTCTTGCCCGCGCGACGAAGCGCCACCAGAACAGCCTCGCTCGCCTCATAATCGAACGGCAAGGCGCCACCTGCCATTTCGGTCCTCGACCCCACTCGTAAAATGCGTGCCGCCATCCGATCCCACGGCTTGAGGTATCGCGTCCCCGATCGCTCGCTCACCCGCACCGGCTCTCCACCGCGCACCAGATCGCGAGCAAGGAAGAACTCTCGGGCACGATGTCGCTGATTTCATAGAGGCTCATCACCGAGGAGCGCAGCGCGGCTATATACGCTCTGTTCGAGGCGCTCTCTTTCCAGCCCCTCCGCTTCAGATAATCGTCGACGATATTGTGACCATCGTCGAGGTTGCGCGCGAGCAAGTCCTCGAAGACGCAGCCCCACAGCACCCCGGAATGGCGGTCTCCGACAATGCCCGGCAATTCATCGAACGAGACATCGGCCTTCGCGCAAGCGGGTCCGAGGTGCCGATCCAGCAGTTCGTTCATGGCGTCCCGCCACTCATCGTGGCGCAGCCATTTCGTCAAGCCTGCGAGAGATTTGGCGTTTGCCATGGGTTTCGCTCGTCGCAAATCCGTAGTCAGGTCATCAAAATAGCAAAATAAACGAATGCGTAGCTTGACGTTCGAGCGCACTCCCCAGCCAAATTGTGTTGCAAATCCTGCGGATGGCGAAGAACAAGAAAACTGCAAGTATTCAAATGCATAAGAAATCCGTACTGAATTCTAGCAGTCCGCAGGTTTGGGGAAAGCGGTCCCGAAAGAATGTCGGCGACAGAGGTCGTGAGCGGCGTTGGTCCAGAGGTTCGCTGCACAAGGCGTGCGGAATACGGAGATTTCAATCCGGTCGATCAGGCGAGAGAAATTTGGATTCCAGTTCCTCTCGCTTGGGAGTGGCGGAGGGAGTGGGATTCGAACCCACGTTACGGTTTCCCGTAAACACGCTTTCCAAGCGTGCGCCTTCAGCCACTCGGCCACCCCTCCTCAACCAGCTCCGACAAGGCTCGCGCCCTGTGCATTCGAGCGCGCGCACAGGCGCGCGCGATCGCGCGAGCGGCATACATATAGCCTCAGGCCATGGACGAGTCCAAATCGCCGTCGAGCCTGCGAATTGGGGCCACTTCGCGCGGGTTTAATTGCTCACTGCGGCATTAATTGCAATGATCGCCGCCGCGCTTCGCGCGCAACGAGCCCGAAAATCCGAAAATCGGCCGGCTTCACATATCTGACGATGTCTCCGCGTTGCATCTGGTCCTGACCGCAGACCCGGCGTTAATCGCCGTCGTCAACCTGAACGCCGTCGTGCTCGCGGTGTTGGCGCGGTAAATCATCGAGGCCAGCAGTTCATCGACTTCGTCACCTCGCCGGAAGGACAAAAGGACATTGCCAATTACAAGATCAAAGGTCGGTAGCTGTTCTATGCCAACGCCAACGATCCGAGCGCCTGACGAATTTTTTGTTGCCAACACCCGCCAAAGCGGGCGATCTAACGGCCACGGTCAGTCGTCATGCGCGCAATGCTCCGGACAATACCTTGGCTGCGAAAGAAGCCGCGCTGGCGGGGCTTGGCGGCCCTGCTGGCGGCGCTTTGGCTCAACGTTGCCGGCGCCATCGCCATGACCGCCACCGCCCGCGCCGACACCGTCACGCTCTTCGCCGCCGGCAGCCTGCGCGGCGCGCTCACCGAAATCGCCACGGCCTTCGAGGCCGCGACCGGCACCAAGGTCGAGGCGAAATTCGGGCCCTCGGGCACCTTGAAGGATGAGATACTCGCCGGCGCCAAAGCTGACGTCTTCGCTTCCGCCAACATGCAGCACCCCCGCGCCCTGCACGATGCCGGCGAAGCGGGGCCGGTCGTGCTGTTCGCGCGCAACGAAATGTGCGCGCTGGCGACGCCGGCGCTGAAGGTGACCACCGCCAATCTGCTGCAGCGCATGCTCGACAGCGAGGTGCGGCTCGGCACCTCGACACCGAAGGCCGACCCGTCGGGCGACTATGCCTTCGAAATCTTCCGCAAGGCGGAAAACATCAAGGTTGGCGCGCCAGCCATCCTGGAGAAAAAGGCGAAGCAACTGACCGGCAGCGCCACAAGCGCCACGCCGCCGGCCGGCCGCAATGTCTATGGCTGGCACGTCGCAGAACAGCACGCCGACATCTTCCTCACCTACTGCACCAACGCGCAGGCGGCGAAGAAGCAGTACCCCGACCAGCAGATCGTCGCCCTGCCGGACAAGCTTGCAATCGGCGCCGAATACGGGCTGACCGTGATCCGCGGTTCCTCGCCCGCCGCCGAGGCTTTTGCCGATTTCATCGTCTCGCCGGAAGGCGAAGCGATCCTTGCCGGTTACGGCTTCACGCCGGGCACGTCGCCTTGAGCGCTATGACCCTCGGTGGACCCTGCCGCTACTTCGCCGGCACCACCAGCGAATAGCGCTCGTCGGCCGCCGGGACGCGCGCTTCCGGCACGCCGAGCTCCTTGCGCACGATGTTGGTGCCGAGCGTGATGGCGACCGCCTTGTAGAAGGCGTGGCGCCGGCTCATGCCCTCGCGGCCCATGCCGCAATCGGTCGACACCATCAGCCGCTCGGCCGGGATGTATTTGAGCGCGGCGCGGATCTGCGCCGCCACCTGCTCCGGGCTTTCGACCTGCAGCGTGTGGTGGTCGATCACGCCGATGCAGATCTTCTTCTCGGTGATGGTCTTGCCGATCGCTTCGATGTCCATGCCGCCGGAGCTCGCCGCTTCGAAGGTGATCACGTCGGCATCGACCGTGTTGTAGGCCTCCAACGACGGCTTGTAGCTGATATCGGCTGCGAACATTTTCTGCTGCGACGGATTGCCCCAGCAGGAATGGGCCCACACTTCGGTCTTGGCGCGCAAGCCTTTCACCGTGCGGTTGAAGACGTCGACGATGAATTTCGGCGTGATCACATTGTCCTGGACCTTGCGCGCCGCGATCATATGGATTTGCGGCTCCTCGATCTGGATCACCGGGCAGCCGGCGTCGGCGAGCTCGTGGTATTCCTCGTTGAAGGCGTCGGCGATGGCGTACATGCGCTCCGGGATGCTCTTGTAGTGGCGGTCCTGCAGCGCGAAGGTGACGATCTCCGCCGACACCGCGCCGAATTTCACCGGCTTCTCGGTGAAGCGCTGCGCCGCCTTCCACATCGCTGTGTATTGCAGATTGCCGCGGCCGATCGGGCCGGTGATCACCGGCATGACGCGCGATTCGAGATAGTCGTGCAGGATGTGGCCGCGCGGGAACCAGATGCCGCCGCGGCCGGCCGGCGTCGGCACCGGATTGTCGCGCGTCAGGCCGGTCATGTGGTTCGGCGGATACGCCGTCCAGCTCTGGCCGCCGACGTCGTCGTCGAAACGGCAGTCGCCGTCGCTCAGGATGTCGAGGCCGGCGAGCTCCTGGTCGCGCAGATAGCAGGTCAGCGCGTCCTCGTATTGCTCGCGAAAACGGCGCGTCACCATCGCCTCGAGAAAATGCCGGTTGCCGAGATTTTCCGTGTACCAGCTCGGCCGCGGCAGCGAGCCGGTGATCGTCGTCGGCAAAATGATGTCTTTGGTGGCGCGATACATTCGTAACCTCCCCATTTCTTTTGGCGCATGATCTTGCCCGAAAACCGGTACCCACTTTTCGGGATCATGCGTTGGCAGCGGACCTTTGCGGTCCGTCGTCTTGCGCACCATATTAACGAGGAAAGCGCGCGCAGGAAATTCATGTTTGCGCGCGTATTTTTGCCCACTGCGCCCGTCTATCGGCGGTGGGCCGACGTTTCTGCTATAGTTTCGCCATGGATAAGAAATTGACCAGAAAGCCGACAGCTACATCATCCGGCCCAACCCGCAGGATCCGCGGCTGACCGAGCGCGTCAGCGGCATCGACCAGACCGGCGCCAGAATCGAGACTTCGGTGACGGTGGAGCGGGCGCTGACGATCTTCCTCAACGCCCAAGAGATCGTCACCGCCATGACCATCGGCGATTATCCGGAATATCTGGCGATCGGCTATCTGCTCAACCAGAACATGCTGTTGCCGGACGACGACGTCACCGGAGTCGATTACGACGAGGAATTATCGCTCGTGGTGGTGCGCACCAAGCGCAAGACCAATTACGAGAAGAAGCTGAAAAAGAAGGTGCAGACCTCCGGTTGCGCGCAGGGCACGGTGTTCGGCGATCTGATGGAGGCGCTGGACGATGTGAAGCTGCCGAAGGCGACGCTTCGCACGTCATGGCTCTATCGCCTCGCTCAGGAGATCAACACCACGCCCTCGCTTTATCTCGAGGCCGGCGCCATCCACGGCTGCGTGCTGGCGCGGCAAGACCGGCCGCTGGTCTACATGGAAGACGTCGGCCGCCACAACGCGGTCGACAAGATCGCCGGCTGGATGTTCAAGGAGAAGGTTTCGCCCGGCGACAAGATTTTCTACACCACCGGCCGCCTCACCTCGGAGATGGTGATCAAGACCGTGCGCATGGGCATCCCGATCCTGATCTCGCGCTCCGGCTTCACCGCCTGGGGCGTCGAGCTCGCGCGCAAGGCGAACCTGACGCTGATCGGCCGCGCGCGCGGCAAACGCTTTGTCGCACTCGCCGGCGAGGACCGCATCGTATTCGATCAGGACCTCAACTTCGTCGAGGAGGAAAGCAGCAAGCACCGCCGCAAGGCCGCGGTGCATGACGAGTGAACTTGCGGTCGCTCTCGCCTCACCCTCCCCTGGAGGGGGAGGGTCGGCGAGCGTAGCGAGCCGGGGTGGGGTGAACTACATGATTTCGAAGCTCACCCCCACGCGCCAACCAGCGCTGCGCGCCGGCTGGCGACCTCCCCCCTCCAGGGGGAGGTGAAGAGAGTTTGCGCGTGATGACTGACGTCCCCGTTCCCCCCACCCTCGGCCTTGTGCTCGCCGGCGGCCTGGCGCGCCGCATGGGCGGCGGCGACAAGGCGCGTTTGAAAATCGGCGGCAGCACCATACTGGACCGCGTGCTGGCGACGTTGTCCGGCCAGTGCGTCGACATCATCATCAATGCCAACGGCGACCCGAAACGCTTCGCCGACACCGGCTGCGTCGTCGTGCCTGACAATGTGCCCGGCCATCCCGGCCCGCTCGCCGGCATTCTCGCCGGGCTCGACTGGCTCGCCGCGCAGGACAACGGCGTCGAGTGGATCGTCAGCGTGCCGGGCGACTGCCCGTTCCTGCCCGACGACCTGGTGGAGCGCCTGCACATGGCCCGGCGCGGACAAGGCACCGGCGTGCCGCTCGCCTGCGCCCGCTCCGGCGAATGGCGCCATCCCGTGGTCGGCCTGTGGCCGCTCGCGCTGCGCAACGATCTGCGCAAGGCGCTGGTTGAGGACGATCTGCGCAAGATCGAGATGTGGACGGCCAAGCACGGCATCGCCATCGCCGACTGGCCGGCCGAGCCGGTCGATCCCTTCTTCAACGTCAACACGCCCGAAGACGCCGAACGCGCCACCCGCATTGCGCTGCAACAAGGCTGACCGCGTTCGTTGACGCTGCGCTGGGCGTCCCCATATTTTGCTATAGTCTGAACTTATCGGGGTCAGTGGAGAGGAACGCTTGCCATGAAAGCCTTCATCATTGCCTGTGTCACGGCCGTTGTGATTGCGGTGATCGGCGTCGCCGTGCTCAACAGCATCCAGGAGCCGGTCGACCAGGCCTTCACCACCGGCGCGGTGCGGCTCGGCGCCTAGCTGACGAGCGCGGCGTACGACAAAAAGCCGACGCGCGCGCCCGGCTCGATGCGGGTCACGTCCTCGGGAAATTCCAGGAGCCCGTCGGTTTCCGTGAGCGAGGTCAGGATGCCGGCGCCGTCCTGCGGGTGCTTGATCGCCTCCACTTCGCCGTCGGCGGCGCGCCTGAGCGCCACGCGCACATATTCGCGGCGGTCTTTCTTTTTCTTGTAGGCAAAAGCCGCGCGCACCGGCAGCGGGATAAGATGCTGCGGTTGCGCGCCGGAAAGCCGCCGCAACAGCGGCTTCACCACGCGCACGAAAGTGACGAACACGGCGACCGGATTGCCCGGCAGGCCGACGAAGGCGGCGCTGTCGAGGTTGGTCGCGCCGCGCAGCACGCCCATCGCCACCGGCCGCCCCGGCTTGATGGCGACGCGCCAGAACACCAGGCTGCCGATGCGCTCAACCGCCGCGCGCACATGGTCGGCTTCGCCGGTCGAAACGCCGCCTGAGGTCACCACGAGATCGTGCCCGGCGGCCGCCTCGCTCAAAGCGGGCGCAAGCTCGGCCGGATCGTCACGGAGAATGCCGAGATCGGTGACTTCTGCGCCGAGCCGCTCCAGCAGGCCGGCGAGCAGATAGCGGTTGGCGTCGTAGATCGCGGCGGGCCCGCGCGCCGTGCCGGGCTCGACCACTTCGTCGCCGGTCGAGAAGATCGCCACTCTAAGCCGCCGCCGCACCTCGATTTCGGTGATGCCCAGCGCCGCGGCGAGCGCAATGTGCTGCGCCTCGAGCACAGTGCCGGCCGGCATCACCTGTGCGCCCTTGGCGATGTCCTCGCCGGCAAGCCGCCGGTTGGAGCCGAATTTGAGGCCGCTCGGCACCACGACATGATCGCCGTCGACGCGCACGTCCTCCTGCATGAACACGGTGTCGGCGCCGGCTGGCATCGCCGCGCCGGTGAAGATGCGGATGGCGCCGCCGGGCCCGAGCGCGACATCGGCGCGGCGTCCGGCCGTCAGCCGGCCGCCGGCGAGGAGGCGCGTATCGCCCGCGGCGGCGAGATCGGCGTGGCGCACGGCGTAACCGTCGACCGCGGAGTTGTCGAACGGCGGCAAATCGACCGGCGCCACAATGTCGGCGGCGGTGACACGGCCGCGCGCCGCGCGCAAAGCCACGCGCTCGGTCTCGGCAACCGGCGTGACGCGCTCGACGATCAGCCGCTCCATGTCGGCGAGCGGCAGCAGCGGGCCGGAAAAGGCAAAACAGTCGTCGGTCAGTTGCGCCATTATGCCTGCTTTCGATCGCGCGTGATCGGAGCCTCCGCCGCCGGCACGGCGAATTTCAACATGATATCTGCAATCGCCTCGATATCGTCGAGGTCGACCACCGGCACCTTGGCGGCGGGCAGCGCAACGTCCGAGGCGATGGCGACGATGTGGGGATCGTCCGGATGGATCAGCGGCTTGCCGTTCGCGGCACGGTGGATTTCAAGCTTGGGGAAGGCGTCGCGTTTGTAACCTTCGACCAGCACCAGATCGACCGGCGACATCTTGGCGACGAGATCGGGCAGGTCCCATTCCGCCCCCCCGCGCAGTTCGTGCAAAATGGCGAAGCGCTTCGATGACGACACGATGACTTCGGTCGCGCCGGCAACGCGGTGCATGAAGGAGTCCTTGCCGGGCTGATCGAGGTCGAAGCCATGATGCGCGTGCTTGAGCGTCGACACTGTGAGCCGGCGCGCGATCAGCCGCGGCACGAGCTTGGTGATCAGCGTGGTCTTGCCCGAGCCGCTCCAGCCGGCGAGACCGATGATGCGCATCGCAGTCATAACCCTTCCTATACCACGTCAACGCCCAAGACGGTGTTTGGATACTGCACCACCTCCATGATGGTTCATATCGGCGTCGTTTTATTTGAATAGACAGGCGCATCGGGCCTAGCCTTCTCCCCGGGGCGTCTGGTCATAGGCAGAGGTGACAATGCCAGGCAAACGCTGGCCATTGCTGCTCCTCTTTCTGGTCGTCGGCGGCCTGCTCGGCGCCGCCGCCATCGCCGTCAGCGTCGAGGGCAACCGCTACACCGCGACCGAGGCGTTCTGCAGCTCCTGCCACAGCATGCAGTTCGTGGCCAACGATCCGCATTACCTCGCCTCGGCGCATCACAGCAACGACGCCGGCGTGCATGCGAGTTGCGGCGACTGCCACATTCCGAGGACCAACTGGTTCGTCGAAACCTGGACGCATGTGTCCTCGGGCACCCGCGACGTCATCGCCGAGCTCACGCACAATTATAGCGACGCCAAGACCTGGGGCGCGCGCCGCGTCGCACTCGCCAGCGAGGTCCGCGACCTGATGCGCGCGCAGGACAGCGTCACCTGCCGCAGCTGCCACGACGCCGCGACCATCAGGCCGCGGAGCGAACGCGGCCGCGCCGCCCATGCGCTGCTGCGCGAAGGCCGCCTGACCTGCATCGACTGCCATTTTAATCTCGTGCATGCCCCGGTGCCGCCGACGCTTGAATTCATCCGCGGCTCCGGGCTCGGCCAGACCGGTTCTGGCCAGAAGTGAGCCAAAGGAGACAGCGTATGAGCGTCCGAGGCCGCATCCCCAAACTCTTCGCCGCCGCGCTGTTGACCGGCGGCCTCACCGCCGGCGCCATACTGCTGGCAACGCAACTGCGCGCGCAGACGCCGGTGCCTGCTCCAGCAGCACCTGTGCCGAGCGGCGCCCGCGGCAACGCCCGCGGCGACAGCGGCGACAGCGCCGGGCCTGATCCCGGAAACGCAAGTGCCGTTCTATGCCGAATGGGCGAGCTCGCCGCATGCCAAACGTGACGCCGAGGAATTCAACCACTGGAACAAGGAAGGCGTCATTCCGGCCGAGTGCGCGCGCTGCCACTCGACGCCCGGCTTCCTCGATTATCTCGGCGCCGACGGCTCGACGCCGTTCAAGGTCGATCATCCGGCGCCGGTCGGCACCGTCATCACTTGCATCGCCTGCCACAACGACAAGACGCTGACCTTGACCAGCGTCACTTTCCCGTCAGGTCTGACGGTGCACGATCAAGGCTCCGACGCGCGCTGCATGACGTGTCATCAGGGTGTGGAGTCGACCAACAGCGTCAACAAGGCGACCGGCGGCATGGCCGACGACACCGTCATGCCCAAGCTCGAATTCATCAACGTGCACTACACCGCGGCCGGCGCCATGCTGTTCGGCACCATGGCCAAGGTCGGTTACGAATATCCCGGCAAGACCTATGCCGGCCGCTTCGCGCACCAGCAGCCCTATACGCGCTGCACCGCCTGCCACGCGCTGCACACCGTAGCGGTGAAGTTCGACGACTGTTCGGCCTGCCACAAGGAAGTCACCGACAAGGCCTCGCTGCGCAAGATCCGCGTGCGCAAGGCCGATTTCGACGGCAGCGGCGACATCGACGAAGGCATCGCGCAGGAGGTTTCCAATCTGGAAAGCAAGCTGATGGCGGCAATCGTGGATTACGCCAAGACCGTCGCCGGCAAGCCGATCGTCTACACGCCGGAGGTCTTCCCGTACTTCTTCGTCGACAGCAACGGCAACGGCACCGCCGACAAGGACGAGGCCAAGTTCCCCAACCGCTACAAGGCGTGGACGCCGCGGCTGCTCAAGGCCGCCTATAACTATCAGTTCGTGTTCAAGGACCCCGGCGCCTATGCGCACAATCCGACCTACGCAATCGAATTGCTGCACGACTCGCTTGCCGATCTCGGCGTCAAGGTGAAGGTCGATCTCGCCAAAGCGGCGCGGCCTTAAGAGAGCCGCCCACGACAAAAAACAAAACGCCCGGCCATGAAGCCGGGCGTTTCGCTTTTCCGAGGGGCGCCGTTATTCCGCCGGTTGCGCCGCCGAACGGCCCTGTGGCGCGACTTCCTCTGCATACCAGAGGTTATGGTGCTCCTTGGCCCAATTGGCGTCGACATAGCCGTTGCCCATGGCGTCGAAGGCGCCCTCCATTCCCAGCGTGCCGAGATAAATATGGGCGCAGATCAGCGCAATGAACAGCATCGCGACTACGCCATGGAAAATCTCGGCAAGCTCCATGTTGCCGACATTGAGCCCGTAATAGAACGGGAACAGCAGCATGAAGCCGCTGATGATCATGGCGAGGCTCGCCAGCATGACCAGCCAGTAGAGCAGCTTCTGCCCGGCGTTGAACTTCCAGGCCGGCGCATGCGTGCTGTCGGACTTGTCGAACATGCCGCCACCCATCTTCACCCAGGTGACGTCGGCGGCGGTGGGAAGGTTGCGGCCGACCCACATCAAGAACATGACGATGACGCCGATCGTGAAGGCAAAACTGAGATAGTTATGGCTGTATTTGGCCCATTCCGACCAGTTGCTGAACGTTTGCGGGTCCATCAGCGGCAGCAGCAGGCTGCGCCCAAAACTGATGTTGAGACCGGTGAGGCCGAGTACGATGAAGGAGGTCGCGGTGAGCCAATGCACGAAGCGCTCGAAGCCGTCGAAGCGCAGAATGCGTGCCCCGCTCAAGCCGGCCTTCACGCGCATCGGGCCACGCCACAGATAGAAGATCGCGAGCACGGCGATCATGCCGAGGATGGCGATGCCGCCAATCCATTTCAGGTACACGGTGCGGAACTCGCGCCAGTCGCGGCCGGCCGGATGCTCGAGCACGTAGGACTTGGTATCGGGGATGGTGCCGAGACCCTTGATCGTATGGAGCTGCTGCAGCAATTGCTGTTCCTTGACGGCGTCGGCGGTCGGATTGACCGAGCTCGGCTGCTGCGCAACGGCCGGAACCGCCACCGCGATCAGGGCCATTAGCGCCAGCGCAACGGCGAAGAAGCGGATCGGTGCCAAGAGCTTTTTCATGACGTTCCTCCCTTGTTGCTCTTGATCGCTGCGTCAGGTCGCGATGGTTTCGTGGTAGGCCGTCTGCCAGCCCCAGGCTCCGGAGCCGTAGCCGCGCTTCGACACCCGCTCTTTGTAGATCTGCGCGATGACATCGCTGTCGCCGGCGAGCAGCGACTTGGTCGAGCACATCTCGGCGCACAACGGCAGCTTGCCTTGCGCGAGCCGATTGGCGCCGTATTTCTCGTACTCTTCCTTGCTGTTGTCGGCTTCCGGGCCGCCGGCGCAGAAAGTGCACTTGTCCATCTTGCCGCGCGTGCCGAAGTTGCCGATTTTCGGATATTGCGGCGCGCCGAACGGGCAGGCGTAGAAGCAATAGCCGCAGCCGATGCAGATATCCTTGGAGTGCAGAACGACGGCGTCGGCCGTGGTGTAGAAGGCATCCACCGGGCACACCGCCGCGCAGGGCGCGTCGGTGCAGTGCATGCAGGCCATCGACACCGAGCGCTCGCCGGGCTTGCCGTCATTGAGCGTCACGACGCGCCGGCGGTTGATGCCCCACGGCACCTCGTGCTCGTTCTTGCAGGCGGTGACGCAGGCGTTGCACTCGATGCAACGGTCGGCGTCGCAGAGGAACTTCATACGTGCCATGGTCGTTGCTCCTTATGCCGCCCGGATCTGGCAAAGCGTGGCTTTGGGCTCTTGCATGCCCGTCGCCGGATCGTAGCCGTAGGTGGTGATGGTGTTGGCGCTTTCGCCGAGCACAAAAGGATCGGTGCCCTGCGGATATTTGCTGCGCAGGTCCTCGCCCTCGTACCAGCCGCCGAAGTGGAAGGGCATCCAGGCGACGCCCTTGCCGACGCGTTCGGTCACCAGCGCCTTCATCTTGGCCTTGGAGCCGTTCTCGGCGCCGGTGACCCAGACCCAGGCGCCGTCCTTGATGCCGCGGTCGGCGGCATCGGCGACGTTGATCTCGATGAACATGTCCTGCTGCAGTTCGGCGAGCCACTTGTTGGACCGCGTCTCTTCGCCGCCGCCTTCGTATTCGACCAGCCGGCCGGACGAGAGGATGAGCGGGAACTGCTTGGCGATGCCCTTGTCGACCGCCGTTTTCTGCACGGTGAAGCCGATATTCGGCAGCCGGAACTGCTTGGCGTCCGGCAGCGTCGGATATTTCGCCACCAAATCGGTGCGCGCGGTGTAGATCGGTTCGCGGTGCACCGGGATCGGATCGGGCAAGCCGAAGGCGTTCATGCGCGCCTTGGCATTGCCGTAGGGCACGCAGCCGTGTTTGAGCGCCACGCGCTGGATGCCGCCCGACAGGTCGATCGACCATGACACCGCATCGGGCGTGGTCGGATTGACCTTGTTGATCACGGCCATTTCGGCCTCGGTGAGGTCCTTGTCCCAGCCGAGCTTTTTCAGCACCGCCAAGGTGAACTCGGGATAGCCGTCCTTGATCTCCGAATCCTTCGAGTAGGAGCCCTCGGCCAGCATGTTCACCTTCACGGTGGTGCCGTCGGGGCGCTTCTCTTCGCGCTCAACGCCGAAACGGGCACGGAAGCAGCCGCCGCCGTCCATGACGGCGAGGTTGGTGTTGTAGAGCAGCGGCGTGCCCGGATGTTTGACCGCCGGCGAGCCCCAGCACGGCCACGGCAGGCCGTAGTAATCGCCGCCCACTTCCGGATCGTCCTTGGGCGCGCGCATGGTCACCAGGTCGAACTTGGCCTGGTTCTTCATGTGCGCTTTCAGCCGCTCCGGCGACTGGCCGCAATAGCCGGTCGACCATGAGCCGCGGTTCATCTCGCGCAGCACATCCTCGGGCACCGGCACGTTGTTCTCGACCTTGATGTTCTTGAACATCTTGTCGGCGAAGCCGAGCTTGTTGGCCATCAGATAGAGGACCTCGAGGTCGTTCTTGCTCTCGAAGATCGGGGTGACGATCTGCTCGCCCCACTGGAGCGACCGGTTCGACGCGACGCGCGAACCGGATGCCTCGAATTGCGTGCAGACCGGCAAGAGATAAGTGTTGTCCTTGCGGCCGCCGTTGACCGACAGCGAGGCCCAGGTGGTCGGATGCGGATCGGCGACGACCAGCAGATCGAGCTTCTGCAGGCCTTTTACCGACTCCGGAATGCGGGTGATGCTGTTGCTGGCATGACCCTGAACGAACATCGCCCGGACGTTGTCCTTTTGCGCGACCTGGTCTTTCGGCAACAACACGGCGTCGAACCAGCGGGTCAGCGGGATGCCCGATGTCTCCATGATCGTCTTGGAGTCGAAGCGCGACTGCAGCCAGTTATAGTCGGTCTCCCAAACGCGCGACCAATGCCGCCAGGCGCCTTCGATGAGGCCGTAGTAGAACGGCAGCGTCACCACATCGAGGCCGACGTCGGTTGCGCCCTGCACGTTGTCGTGGCCGCGGAAGATATTGGCGCCCATGCCGGGGCCGCCGACATTGCCGGTCAGCAACAGCGCGATGCAGCTTGCCCGCACGTTGGCGGTGCCGACGGTGTGCTGGGTCTGACCCATGCACCAGATCAGCGTCGAGGGTTTCTCGGTCGCGAACATCTTGGCGACGCGCGCGAGCTGCGCGCCGGGCACGCCGGACACGCGCTCAACCTCTTCGGGCGTCCACTTTTCGATTTCCTTGCGCGTGTCCTCGAAGCCGTAGACGCGCTGCTGGATGAATTGCTTGTCCTCCCAGCCGTTCTTGAGGATGTGCCACATCATCCCGTAGAGCACCGGAATGTCGGTGCCGGGGCGCAACCTCACGTACTCCGTAGCGTGCGCGGCGGTGCGCGTCAGGCGCGGATCGATGACGATGACGTTCGCTTTGTTGAGCTCGGCGCCTTCGAGCAGATGCTGCAACGACACTGGATGGGCTTCGGCCGGATTGCCGCCCATGATGATCTGCGTCTTCGAGTTGCGGATATCGTTGAAGCTGTTGGTCATCGCGCCGTAGCCCCAGGTATTGGCCACGCCGGTGACGGTGGTCGAATGGCAGATGCGCGCCTGATGATCCGTGTTGTTGGTGCCCCAATAGGCGCCGAATTTCCGGAACATGTAGGAGCCCTCGTTCGTCATCTTGGCTGAGCCGAGCCAATAGACCGAGTCCGGGCCGGATTTTTCGCGGATTGCCAGAAGCTTGTCGCCGATCTCGTTGATCGCCTGGTCCCACTTGATGCGGGTCCACTGGCCGCCGACGAGCTTCATCGGATATTTGAGCCGCCGCTCGCCCATCACCAGTTCGCGCACCGCAGCGCCCTTGGCGCAATGCGAGCCGCGATTGATCGGCGAATCCCAACTCGGCTCCTGGCCGATCCAGACGCCGTTCGATACTTCGGCGGTGACCGTGCAGCCGACCGCGCAGTGCGTGCAGATGCTCTTGCGGATGGTGACCGCGGCGCCCGGCGCCGGCGGCGGACCGGCCTTGGCCTTTTGCACCGTGCCGAGCTGCAGCGCGCCGATCGCGGCGAGCCCGCCGGCGGCGAGGCCGGACCGGCGCAAGAAGCCGCGGCGATCGAGCCCGGTCTCCGATTGCCGGGCGAGCGATGCGAGCCGCGTACGCCGTGCCTGACGGTCTTGCTTCTTGATCAGCATGAGGCGTCCCTCCTTCAGCTCGGGTAGCGGTTGACGCGGTAATAGGTCTGCACCTCGGCGGACTTCGCCTGGTAGCGGGCCTTGCGTTTCTCGTCGTTGCTTTCGGTGTCGGCGGCGGCCGGCGTCGTCGCAAGCGGCACGGCCGTTGCAGCCGCGGCGCCGCCCGCGCCCAATGCACGAAGGAAATCGCGGCGTCCAAATTTTGTTTTGCCATCGGATTTCATCGCCAGTCCTCCTTGTCGACGGAATGCCGCGCGAACTCTAAGGCAGCGTGAAGGCTTCCGTTTCGATATCCATGAACAGCCGCCCGATCGCGCCGACCGGCCGGTAGAAACGCGCCGCGTTGGCATTCTCGAGATCGGCGAAGAAGCGCCCCATCCACGGCGCCATGTGCCTTTCGAAAATCTGCTGATCGCTGCCGGCCGGAGCGCCCAGGCGGCCGCCGGCAAGTCCGGCCATGATCTCGCACAAGGTCGCCGCGCGATCTTCCGGTTCCGCGTTGCCTTCGGCGCGCTCGATGCCGAGCCTGGCGATATCCTCGCGCAGCCGCGCCAGCGGCCGCTCGTGCAGGAAGCCGGTGAGATAATAAGAGCCGTAAGGCACGAGCTCGCCGCGGCCGATTCCGATGAAGAGTTCGAAGTATTCGCGCTCGACGTCATCTGCCTTGGCCGCGGCCGCGGCTTCGGCCAGCGCGACATGAGCAAGTCCAAGCGGCGTCGAATCGCCGCGCAGGCCGGCGAGCCGCTCGAGCAAACCGGCATCGGGCGCTCGTGCGAGCAATGCCGCGAGCAGCGCATATTCCTGTGCGCGCGCCGAATCGATCTCGTCGACGTCGCCG
Source organism: uncultured Alphaproteobacteria bacterium (assembly GCA_963822035.1). GTDB lineage: Bacteria > Pseudomonadota > Alphaproteobacteria > Rhizobiales > Xanthobacteraceae > Pseudolabrys. Next base: position 200,508 of record CAWGGC010000006.1, read on the forward strand.
CCGGCCTTGCTTTCCGAGTAGAGGTCGGGCCGCAGCATGGCGCGGCTGACGCCGGTCAGCGCCTCGACCGAGAGCACACGCTCGGCGGGAACACGGACCCAATTGGAAATGGAGGGTTGGGAAAGTCCAAGTCTACGCGCAAGTTCGGTGACGCCGCCGACAGCCTCAATTGCTTGACTGAGACCTTCGTCTCGCATCCGGCAACCCTGCGAATTACTCGAAAGTGAACGTAACGACGCAAAGGACGGCGGGTCAATAGCTCAGGGCTATGGAGGCAATCACGATTGTGGCAAGCGCGCCTTGCCGCCACCGCTATCGCGTCGTGCTCGACGGTTTTGATTCTGGATTTTTTTGCACCGCAATATTTTTCCCGGATTCGTCTTGTGGATCCGGGCTTTCGGACACCGCGCTAGGCCCTTCGACAGCCGCGGCGTTCTCGGCTGCATCGGAGAGCACCGCTTTCGCTGGGATGGGCGGCTCCTCTTTCGATGCGCCGTGGAAAAGCGCCTCCGCCATTTTTTTCACGTCGAAATTGGGGGCCAGCGGACCGAAGCCGTGCACTCCGTTCGGATCGCTGAAATCCCAGTCGTTCTCCGCCAGCCCCTTGAAGTCGCGGATCGCCGGATCGGCCGTCCAGGCGCGGCGCAGCGCCGCATTGCGCAGGCTCTCGGGCACGCCGGGCTGCAAAAAGGCGCCGATATCGGTTTGCGCGCCAATCGATTCAATGGGCGGCAGGCTTGCGGGGTCGAAGACGGCCGGCGTCTCGGCCATAGCTGCGGGACGCTCGCCGGCTTGCACCGGGCCGGCGCCTTGCGCCACGGCTTCGTCTTGCGGCGGCCCTGGCGCGGCGGCCTCGCCCGGCGCCGCGGCTTTTGCGCGCTTTGCCTCGACCGCTTGTTCGCGTTTGCGGCGCGACCAGCGCGCCAGAAAATTGTCCGGCTCGTTCATTTGCGGCCCTTTTTCGGCGGACGCTGCCGTGCCAGCGCTTCCGGATTAGCGTGGTCGCGCTTGCGCTTGACGAACGGCACTTCGACATTGTGCTTGGCGACAAAGTCGGCGAGCGCTTGCTGGATCGATTCCGGCATCGGTACCTGTTCGATAAGATCGGTTGCCGTCTCGGTAAGCGCCTCGCCTTCGGTCGGATCGGCGGTTACCGCGGCGACGCTGTAGGGCGGATCGGCCTCCGTCGCGCGCAACGCCACCCAAAGCGCCGGCGATCCGGATTCGAGGTTCGCACGATAGTAAGGCGTTTCGGTGCGATAAAGTTCGATCGCCGCGGAACCGGCATAGAAGGTTGCCCGTTCGCCGTCGTCGGACAACTTTGTCCATGGCGCGGTGTCCGGCACGCCGACAAGCACGTTGACCGGCCGCCAATAAAAGTCGGCCCATTTGGTCGCGCTTTTGCTGCGCTCGACGACGACGCCGACCGCGATGGTCGCGAGCGGGGCTGCGATGTTCAACTGACCGCCTCCAGATGCTTGATCGGCAGGCCGCTCACCAGGTTCTGCGGCTTCATACGGATCACCTTGTCCGGCGTCATTGCCAAAATGAGATAGACCGGCTCGCGTTTAACTTTGTCGAGCACCAGCGCGGGGTCGCAGAAACTCAGCCGGAACAGGCCGATGACCCGCAGCAGCGTCGCCTCGTCGATCGCCTCGCCGTTCCAGAGCTGGTTGCCGATGCCGGTCGCGTCAGCGTCGAGGCCTACATACCAGCTCAAATTGACGTTGTTGAGCTCGTTGAGCGGCTCGATCGTCACGTCGACGCCGTGGATGTGCGCGATCCAGAGCCGTATCGCTTCGGCAAATGCCGCAAGCCCGGCGCGGCCCGCGGTCAGATCGAGCGCCATGTCGAACTGGTCGCTGCGCTGCCAGTAACTTGCGGCGTTCCCGTCACTGATAATGTCGATCGCCGCCTCCGCGGGAATACCCAGCATGGAGACGAGCGGCGTAAGCGAGGCAGGGTTGGCGCCGCCGATCGTCTCCTCGTCGGCGGCGATCAGCGAGCCGTCGTGCATGGTGACGCGCTGCGGACGGAAAAACAGCTCGGCCGCGCGCAGCACCAGCGGATCGCTGACGCCGTCGAGCGCGTTGCGCAAAATCACGTGCACGAGTTGATTGATGAACAAGGGCGGCGTGTTGCCGAAGCCATGCCGCGCCAGCGCGACATAGGCTGCTTCGACGGTCTTGTGCCGCAGCAAATGGTCGCGGAAGGCGATCAGCGTCTGCCAATTTTCGCGCGCGTCAGCATCGGCAATCGCCGCGACGTCCGAAGCGGCAACAGGCAGGCGCGGATCGTCCAGCAGCGCCGCGTGCAATGTGCGCTCGACCGCGCAGGCCTCCGGCGGCGGAATCAGCTCCGGCCGCGCCAGGTAAACCTTGAGGAACTCGTCGGTGACGACAAGACCGCCGCCCGCGTCGCGGTCGAGCAGATGGTGGCCGCTGGAAATCCAGAAATCGTTCATTTGCGGTCCCGCCCGGCCAGCGAAATGAGATCGACGCCGTCGCCCGGTTCCTCATCCTCGCCTTCGACCTCGAGGAAGGAGAAGGCGCGCGCCGGCTTTGTCCCGCTGCGCGGCGTGAGCGTGCGAAAGGCCTCGCGCACCGCACCGTCTTCGTAACTGCGATGCACGGCGATCAGGGTGTCCTGCGGCTGGTTGCACAGCGACTCGACGAAGGCGACTTCATCTTCGGCCGCGGCTTGGGCGGCCTGCTGGTCCGGCGCGCCGAAGTCGTCGATCAGGCGTTGCGCCAGCATCTCGACCAGAGCGGCGCGGTCGGCGGCACTGGCTTCGACGATCTGCACCAGCGTCGACCAGCCGAAGGATTGCGCGCCGAGGAAGCCGCCGCGGAAGGCCGAGCGCGCCTTGCCCTCGAGTTTGGCCGGATCGTCGTTCCAGAACACGAAGGCGCCGGACACCGCCCATTCGCCGGGTTCGGCCGCCTTCTCGAAGATGAAGGTGTCGGACGTGTCGAGCCGGATGGTGCGCAGCAGTTTCACAGCCGCGGCCCCCGCGTCGCCGGATCGAGCCAACTCGGCGTTGCCAGGAGCGGCGCGAGCGTCCTGCGCTCCACCGCCGTTTTGCCCGCGCGGCGGACCAGCAGGTCGCCGGTTTCGTCGTCAATATCGCGGCGCACGCCTTTTTCGAGTGGCAATCGCCTCAGGTATTCCTTCGCCACCGCGGCGAAGCCTTGCTCCTGCCAAGCGTCGAGCATGACCATAAAGTGCCGTGCAAAACTCTCGACCAGCTGGCTCGCCAGCACGTCGGTGAAGCCCTCTTCCTCCAGTGCGGTGGAGAGCGGATGGAGGCCGGGCTCGACGCCGGACATCGATACCGTGCGGATCATTGCGCCGAACACAAGCCATGGCGGCGTTTCGTCCTCGCTGGCGCCGCGCGGCCAGCCCAGACGGCCACCTCCGACCAGCCCACGATTGATCGACAGCGCATCCGGCCAATCGATGCCGATCGAGGTCTCTGGCTCGGCATGCGAGGTCAACGTATCGGCAAGCGCGGCCATGCCGGCATAGAATGCGCGGCGAGCTCGCGATAGCGGCTCTTCCGGCTCAAGCACCACGGCGAATTCGGCAAGATCGAAGCGGCCGACATAGACCAGCGTGCCGGCGCCCTGCTTCGCGGCAATCGATGTTGCATGCGCGAAGGCGTCGCCGACCTCGCGCAGCGTCACCAGCGAGAAAGGCGGCGGTAGCGTCAGCTCCTGCGCCTGCAGTTCGCGCGTGCGCGCACCCGGGGGCATGGCTCCTCGCTCTTACTTTCTTCTTGTTTTCCCTATATTTATAGCACCGGAGCGGCCCAAGGCCCAACGGGTTAGACTGCGGCATCGCGGTCATTCGCGGGCAAAGAGGCAGCGTCAAGAACAAAAACCGGAGCGCCGATGGCCGAACGGCCGCGCAACATCCTCATCTGCTCATGCGAGGACACCATGCCGCTCGATGCCGGCGCGGTGAGGCGTGTCTGCCGCGGCGCCAAGGTCAGCGAACATCGGCAACTTTGCCGCGCCGAACTGGAGCGTTTCACCGCCGCCGCGGCAAGTGGCGCGCCGGTCACGGTCGCCTGCACGCAGGAAGCGCCGCTGTTCGACGAAGTGGCCGGCGACAATGCCGCGCTTACTTTCGTCAACATCCGCGAAAACGCCGGCTGGTCGAAGGATGCCGCGGCGGCGGGGCCTAAAATGGCGGCGCTCATCGCCGCGGCGGCCGAGCCGATGCCCGACATTCCCTACATGTCGCTCACCAGCGAGGGCGTGACCCTGATCTACGGCAAGGACGAGCAGGCGATCGAGGCCGCGAAGCTGCTCGCCGAGCATCTCGACGTCACCGTGCTGATCAAGCCGCCGGCCGAGGTGGCGCCGCCGCGCGTCACCGACTTTCCGGTGGTGCAGGGCGTCATCCGCCAGGCCAGGGGCTATCTGGGCGCCTTCGAGCTGACCATCGACGGTTACGCGACGCTCGCGCCGTCGTCGCGCGGCGCGCCTGCATTCGCCGCGCCGCGCAACGAGGTGGTGTCGCGCTTCGACATTCTCATCGATCTGTCCGGCGGCACGCCGCTGTTCCCGGCCGCCGATCTGCGCGAGGGCTACTTGCGCGCCGATCCGGGCGATCCGGCGGCGGTGCTGCGCGCGGTGCTCAAGGCGCGCGATCTGACCGGCGCCTTCGACAAGCCGCGGTACATCACCTTCACCGCCGACCTCTGCGCGCATTCCCGCTCGCAGATCGTCGGCTGCCGCCGCTGCCTCGATCTGTGCCCGACCGGCGCCATTACGCCCGACGGCGACCACGTGCGCGTCGATGGCTTCATCTGCGCCGGTTGCGGCGATTGCGCCGCCGCCTGCCCGACCGCCGCCGCGGCCTACGCGCTGCCGCCGTCGGATGCGCTGCTGCGCAAGCTGCGCACGCTACTGACTGCCTACCGCGATGCCGGCGGCGCAAACCCTGTGCTGCTGTTCCACGACGGCGAGCACGGCGTGGAAATGATCGAGGCGCTGGCGCGCCACGGCGACGGGCTGCCGGCCAACGTGCTGCCGATCGAGGTCAACGAGGTGACGCAAGTCGGCCTCGAAACGATCGCCGCGGCGCTCGCGTATGGCGCCTGCGCCGCGCGTTTCCTGCTGCGCGCCAAACCGCGCCATGACGTGGCGGGGCTTGCCAAGACCATCGCGCTCGCCGAGCCGATCCTTGCTGGGCTCGGGCTCGCCGGCCCGCGTGTCGCGTCAATCGAGACCGACGATCCGGACGCGCTCGGCGCCGCGCTTTACGATCTTGCGCCGATGCCGCCGGTCGAGAAGCCGGCGAGCTTCGCCGCGGTCGGCGGCAAGCGCGACGTCGTGCGGCTTGCCTTGCGCGAGCTGCATGCGGTCGCGCCAGCGCCGGTCGACATCGTGCCGCTGCCGCAAGGGGCGCCGTTCGGCACCGTCGAGGTGAAGATCGAAGGCTGCACTCTGTGCCTATCGTGCGTATCCGCCTGCCCGACCGGCGCGCTCGGCGACGACCCGGAGCGGCCGCTGCTGCGCTTTGCCGAGGATGCCTGCGTGCAGTGCGGGCTGTGTCAGGCGACCTGCCCCGAGAAGGTGATCAGCCTCAAGCCGCAGCTCGATTTCCGCGCCGCAGTCGCGCCGTCGCGCGTCATCAAGCAGGAGGAGCCGGCGCTTTGCATCGTCTGCGGCACGCCGTTCGGCACCAAGAGTACGGTCGACCGCATCGTCGCCAAGCTCGAAGGCCAGCACTGGATGTTCAAGGATTCCAAGAAGCGGCTCGACGTCATCAGGATGTGTGCCGATTGCCGCGTCGCCGCCATGGCCGAGGAGAGCTTCGATCCATTTGGCGCGCCGCAACGGCCGCGCCTGCGCACCACCGACGATTACCTGCGCGAGCGCGAGGAGAAGGGCGAAGGCTAGAGCCGCACCCGGGCGGTCAAGCTATGGCCTGCACCAGGCGGCGATGATTGGCGTGAACGCGCCGGCGGACCGGCGCATAGGCGCGTTCGCTGGCGGCCATCAAGCCTTCGCCGTCGGCCAATGCCCGCAGGATCGCGACTTCGGCGTCGGCCAGCGCGTCGAGTTTCTCGGCGACCATTTGCTGCGCTTCCGCCGCCGCTTGCGGTCCGCCTTCGGCGAGCCGCATCAAGCGCATGGAGACGACGTCCTGCACCTCGCAGGCAAAGCGGACGGTTTCGAGCCAGTTATCCAGGAATTCGCGCAACGCCAACCTCCCCCGATGCGCCCCACGCAAAAGTCCGGTCGGGGGCAACACTGAGTGTCGCGCGAATTTTTCAAGGATGATTTGTGTTATTAATTAAAACTGTAGCGAATGCGGCAACGGCGATGAGATTGGGGCGATCATGGACGCGCGGGCTTGCGGCGCTCTGCTGCGCCGCCCTGCTGCTCTTGGCGGCAGGACCGGCGCCGGCGCAACCGGCACCGCAAACCAAGGTGGATCTCCAGCTCATACTCGCGGTCGACGCCTCCGGCAGCGTCGACCAGGAGCGGTTCGAGCTGCAGAAGCGCGGCTACGCGGCCGCGTTCCTCAGCCACGAAGTGCTCGACGCGATCCGCTCCGGCCCGGCGCGCGCGATCGCCGTCACCATGGTGCAATGGACCGGCCCGGCGCTGCATTTCCAGGTGGTGCCATGGACCCGCATCGGCGACGCCGAAATCGACCGCCGCGCTCGCCGCCTCGATCACGGCAGCGCCGCGCCAGCTGTTCGGCGGCGGCACATCGATTTCCGGAGCCATCGACTATGCCATGACGCTCTGGACGCAGAGCCCGTACCGGAGCGAACGCCGGACCATCGACGTCTCCGGCGACGGCGCCAATAACCGCGGCCGCCCCGCCACGGACGCGCGCGACGAGGCCGTGAGAGCCGGCGTTGCCATCAACGGCCTGCCGATCCTCGCGCTCGAGCCCGATCTCGACCGCTACTATCAGGACAATGTGATCGGCGGCCCCGGCGCCTTCGTCATCGCCGCCAAGAGCTATGACAACTTCGCCGATGCGATCCTGAAGAAGCTCATCAACGAGATCGCGATGCGCGGCGGCGTGTCCATCGCGCGGCGATAGCGGGACCTACTTCGTCGCCTTCGCGAGGAAATCGACCAGCGCCTTGCGGTCCGCCGCCGAACCGATGGTCTGCTCCGGCATCTTGGTGCCGGGCGTGTAATGCGCCGGTCCAATCTCGAACAGCTTCGATATGGTTTCCGGCGACCATACGATTGTGAGCTTCTTCAGCGCCGACGAGAAATTGTAGCCCGGCAGCGTGGCGATGCGGCGGCCGAAAATATGATGCAGCGTCGGGCCGGCCTTGTTGCCCTCGTCGGGCGTCAGCGTGTGGCAGGCGATGCAATGCCGGAAGACTTCCGCGCCTGGATCGTCGGCGTATTTCTTGAGCGGGTCCTCCGGCGAACCGACCACCAGCGCATCGACCGGCTCGCCCTTCACCGCGTCCCAGCGGCGGATTACGCGGTCGGTGCCACCGGTCAGCAATGTGCGGCTGTTCGGAAAGAAGGCGACCGACCACACCGGCAGGCCGGGGCCGACCAAGGTTCGCTCGACCTTGCGCGCCACGCGGTCGACGATCGCCACCGAACCGCGGATTCCGGCGGCTGCCAGCAAGGCGCCGTCCGGCGATATCGCCATCGCGATGATCGGCGTCGGCGAGGCCTGCATATCGCCGAGCGGCTCGCCCTGCGAGGTGAGGAAATACAGCTTGCCGTCAGCACCGCCCGCGATGATGCGACCGTCGGGCGCGACGACGACGCTGTTGAGCGGCGTCGGCAGATCGCGCACGATCACGCCGTCGCTGGCCACATTCCAGATGTGCACGGTGCCGTCATAGCCGGCGCTGATGAGCTGGCTGCCGTCGAGCGAGAAGGCGACGCCGTTGACGTTCTGGCTGTTGCCCACGAACACCCGCGACAAGCCGCCGTCGACCGGCCATAGCCGCACGGTGTGATCCCACGACGCCGAGGCGAGCAATTTGCCGTCCGGCGATACCGCGAGCGCGGCGATCGGGCCGCTATGGCCGTCGAGCACGCGCTCGGGCTGCGGCTCACCTTGCACCCAGATGGCGATGTGCCCGTCAGCGCCGGCGGTGACGATGCGCCCGTCGCCGAGCCAGGCGACGGCGTTTACCGCCGCGTCGTGGAAGCGCATCACCTGCTCGGCGACGTTGCGCTTGAGCGACCAGCGGATCGCCGAGGTGTCGAAGCTGCCGGAGATCGCGTGCTCGCCGTCCGGCGAAATCGCCAGCGTCCGCACCGGGCCACCATGGCCGCGCAATTGCGCCTGCGCCTGCGGTGCGCCAAGCAGGATCAGCGTTGCACAAATGATCCCGATCCAGCGCATCGTGCACCGTGACGCCGTTTCGCGGCGAAACTCAGGCATCGGCCGGTTGCATGCCGAGCGCGGCGATGCGCGCGCGCGTTTGCGGGTCGCGCAAGGTGGCGAGGAAGGCCTGCACCGCCGGACGCTCGCGGCGGCTTTCGACGACGAGGAAATCGTAGTGTTCCGGCGCCACTGGCAAAAAGCCGAGGCCGTAGAGCTTCGCTACCGGCTCGATAGCCACGCCCCAGTCGGCGCGGCCTTGCGCGATAGCGGCGGCGACTGCGTTGTGCGACTTCGGCTGGTTAGCGTAGCCCTGAGGCCGCGCGCCGGCGAGCAGCTTGTCGATGAGCACGCGGGTGCCGGCGCCGGCATTGCGGTTGACCATCAGCGCAGTCTTGTCGGCGAGCACCGTCCGCAGCGCCTCGGCGGCGCTCTTGCCGGCAAAGCGCGCATCGCCGGGACGGAACAGCACGCCCTGCATGCGCCGCCAGCCGCGTATCGAGCTCAAGCTCGGCGTCACCAGATGCTCGTTATATCGGCCGGTCTCCGGATCGATGAGATGCACCGGGGCGACGTCGCACTGCCCGCGCGTCGCCGCGGCGACGCCGCCCAGGCTGCCGACGGCGAGCGTGCGCGCGGAAAAGCCGCGATCCTTGAGCGCGCCGACCACGACGTCGAGGGCGATGTCATGACTGCCCATGATGACGAGATCCGGTGCGCGCGCGGCGCTGCCGATCAGCGTCACCTGCGTCTCGCTGCCGGCGTCGAGCGCGCTGGCGAGCGCGTCGATCTCGAGGAAGCCGTCGGCCTGCGAGAAGCTCGTCACCGAGCCGGAGCCCTTGTCGGTCGGGAAGGCGAGCATGCCGTCGGGCGATTCGATGAGCGACACCAGCAGGAATTCCTTGCGGCCGAGCTCGGAAGCGACGCGCACCGGCACGCGCGCGTGCACGGTCTGCGCCGCTTCCGCCGGCAGCCCGGCGCGGGCGCGGATCACAGGCGCGGCGAAGGCGTGGAAGGTGAAGATCGCCGAGGTCGGGAAACCGGGCAGCACCACGACCGGCTTGTCGCCGACGACGCCGAGACAGAGCGGCTTGCCGGGCTTGAGCGCGACGCCGTGCACCAGAATGCCGGGCTCGCCAAGGCGCGACACGATGCGGTGCGACAGGTCGCCGGCGCCCTTGGAGGTGCCGCCGGACAGCACCACCATGTCGCACGACGCAAGCGCCGCGCGCACGGCTTGTTCCAGCGCAGCCTCGTCGTCGGGAAAAGCGCCCATGGCGACCGGCTCGCCGCCGGCCTCGGCGACCGCGGCGGCGATAATGGCACCATTGCTGTCGTAAACGCCGGCGGGCTTGAGCGGCTCTCCCGGCGGCACCAGCTCGTCGCCGGTCGAGAGCACCGCGATCTTCGGCCGCCGCACCACGGCGACTTGCGCGAGGCCGCAAGCCGCCAGCATGCCGATCTCACGCGAGCCGATGCGCGTGCCCCGCCGCAGCAGCGTTTCGCCGCGAGCGATGTCCGAGCCGGCGAAAGAGACGAACTGGCCGGGGCCGACCGTGCGGCGCAATTCGATCGCCGGCGGCGTGTCGTCGATGAGCTCGGTGTGCTCGATCATCACCACGGCGTCGGCACCGCGCGGGATGACGCCGCCGGTTGCGATCGCGGTGGCCGTACCGGGCGCAACTTCGATCGACGGCACATGGCCGCAGGCGATGACCTCGGCGTTGAGCAAAAGGCGCTTCGGCGCGGCGTCGCTTGCGCCTGCGGTGTCGGCCGAGCGCAGCGCAAAGCCGTCGACATTGGAGCGGTCGAACGGCGGCGCGTCGACCGCGGCAATGACGTCGGCGGCAAGCACGCGGTTAAGCGCATCGGCCAGCGCGACGGTCTCGCCGGCAAGCGGCGACAGATCGAGATGCCGCTCGAAGCGCTTACGCGCCTCCTCGGCGGAGACGACTTCGAGGAACTGCTCCTGCCGCGCCGCCGCGAGCACCTGCCCGATGAGATCGGATTCGCCCGCCGCGCGCGCCTTGCGTTCACCGCTCATGCTTTGCTCTCATGGCCACGGCCGCACCGCCACTTTGGTGCCCTCCGGATAGCCTTCGCTGTCGGCGGGAACAAGAATGTAACCGTCGGCGCGCGACAATGCCGAGAGCGGCAGATATTTCGCCGCCAGCGGCTCGGCCGCGTCGCCGCTGCGCCGCACCGGCACGAACTCGGCAAGACCAACCGTGGACGTGACCTTGCGCGACAACGTCGCGGACGCCGCCGTCTCGTGATCGTCACCGCCGGCAAGCCGCGCCAACAGCCTTCGCCCGACGGTCAACCACACCGCCAGCGCGGCATCGAGCCGGCCGGGCAGCAGCAGCGCCGGCCGCGGCCCGATGAAGCCAAGCGCTCCGGTGTGGCCCGGCGTCAGCGCGATACCGTGCACGCCGAGCTCACCCTCGCGCGCCAAAGTTTGCACACTCGAATCGTTGCGGCCGGCACCGGTGCCACCGATGACGACGATGCCATCGGCGCTCTCGGCGGCGAGTGCAAGACCGAGATCGCGGCCGTTTTCGATGCGCGCCGCACCGCCGTGGCGGTCGATGTCGCTGGCGAGCAGCCGCGCCGCGGCAAGGATGATGGTGTTACCGCGCACCGGCAGAATATGGACGCGCGGCTCGCGCACGGTAACGCGCCCGAGCCCGGCGGCGGCAAAGGCGGCAAGATCGGTCGCGCGCAGGCGCTCGCCGGCGCGGCGTAACGGGATCGCCGGATCGCAATCGCCACCCGCCGGCAGCACGCCGTCACCGGGGTTGATGGTGGCCAGCGCTTCGGCGCGGCCGCGCTCGAGCCGCACCGCGTCGACCAACGCCACGCTGTCGGTGTCGGGCGGCAGCGGCTGGCCGGTCTCGATGCGCTGCGGCGTGCGCAGCAGCAAGGCCGGCGTGTAACTGCCAGCGCCGAGCGTATCGTCGGCGGCGAGCGCCCAACCGTCGACGAGCGCGAGCGGCGCATTCGGCCGCGCCGGGGCCGTGGCGTCGGATGCCAGCGTGCGCCCGCCGGCCGCCGCGACGTCGACGGTGCGTGGCGCCACCGGCTTCACGCGCAGATCGGTGAGCGCCAATACCTCGACGAGCGGCGTCAGCCGCGCAATGGTCTGGCTGGTGTCGAGCGTAAGAGCCATGCTTGACCTTGTGGCATTCGGGTTTATTCAGTCTACCCCAACACCGCAGCCGTCAACCCGGCCAAAAAGGCGCGTCATGGCGGAAAAAACGATGAGCTTGCGCGGCCTCAAATGCCCGCTGCCGGCGCTTCGCGCAAGGCGCTGTCCGGCACGACCAGCGGCGACGTGCTGCCGATCGAATGTACTGACCCACTGGCGGCGATCGATATTCCCAATCTGCTACGGCAGACCGGCGACATCCTGGAAAGCACGTCCGAGGCCGGCGGCATCCTCAGCTTCCGCATTCGCAAGCGCTGAACCGAGGCGGCTTCGGTAGAATTAAAAAGTCCCGGCGGAGCGCCGGGACTTTTTTGCGTAGTTCAGCAGTTGTGAAGCGAAGCTGCTTAGTAGCCCATCCGCAAGTCGCGGTTGGTCCGGGTCTGCTCCCGCTTCACGTGATGCTGCGCCGGAGCCTGGGCGTAGGCGTCATTGCCGTTGGCGTTGTTCAGGTAGGCCTGCGGCACGATGTTTCCGCTGCCGACATTCGGGTCGTAGGACTGCGCCAGCGCCGGCGTGGCAACCACGGCAGCGAAGGCGAGAGCAAGCATGATCTTCTTCATGGGTCTTCTCCATTTGCATCAGGCAACGGAATCCGCCGCCTGTGCAGCGGAGATGGGGACGCGCTCGCAAACGCGTTTGATCGTTCTTGCCGAAAGCCGTGCCAGCTTGCGGCTTTTTGCAGCGCCGCACGCCGACAGAAAAAGAGTCCCGAACGGTGTTCGGGACTCTTTTTTCGCTTTTGGTTTTCTAAGCGCTTGGCTCAGTGCTGCTTGCGGACGTGCCGACGATGCATCTGGTGCGTCGTCACCGAACCGGTCGGCGCCTGCGCATAGGCGTTGGTATCGTTCGTGGGCTTGTAGCTGAATTGGCCGCTCGGATTATCGGGCGTGTTGGGGGACGCGATGTTGCCGGTCCCGTAACTCCCGCTGAACGACTGGGCGACAGCCGGCGCCGCCGACACTGCGGCAAGGATGCCTGCCATAATAACAAGCTTCTTCATGGTTACCTCCGTTGTACGACACCAGGCGCGGTGTCGCTTACGCGCCCGACGTAGCAACTCTCGTTATTCTGGATTTGATGTTTCTTGCTGAATCCGCCCGCAGTTCCGTTATCGCAGCAACGCGTGCCGCGCATGATCGCGATGTTGTGATCGAAGCCGGAGCCTACTTTGGAGAAGCTTGACGCGTCCCAGCGGGCTTCATTCGCCGCGCATGAGCGGCATGCAGGTTTAGGCTATCGACTGAAGCCCCCTTCGACATTACTAGCACGGTGGACGACGGACACCGTTGCAATAATTAACAAAAAGCAATGTCGGCACCGAGGGAGCTCAAGCGAGAGCAAGGTGATTCAACTTGGAGACTGCAGCACCATGCTCCGTGTCAACGAAGCCGTAATCCGCCCGTGGCAGGCCCACTTGATCCTGCCGAACCAGAACGACGACGAGGCCGCCCTGCCGGCCGTCAATTTCGATCCGCCGGAAATCGTGCGACGCCAGCGACTGGCGTGGAACGGCATGCACGCCGACATCGTGCAGGTCGTGCACAACGAGCCGTTCGAATTCAGCTACCGCAGAAGTGACAAGCATCTGCTGATCGCGGCCGAACGCGTGCAGCGCTACGACGGCGAGACCTCGGTGGAAGGTCTGCCGAAATCGGCGGCGCGCGACATCATCCGCAAGCTCAGCTTCGTACCCGCCGGTCATGAACTGCGCGGCTGGCAAAAGCCCCGCACCCAGGCGCGCTGCGTGTATTTCCACATCGACCCGAAAGCGCCGTTGCTCGATCCGGCGCTCGGCTTCGCCGAGGTCGAATTCAAGCCGCGCCTTTACTTCTTCGACCGCCCCTTATGGGAGACGGCGATGAAGCTCAGCGCGCAGATCGAAAATCCGACCGCGGAAGGACGCCATTATTTGGAGGCGCTCAGCCTCGTGCTGCTGCACGAACTGCTGCGGGTCAACAACGGCGTCACCGTCGCCGAGCCGATGGAGCACGGCGGCCTCGCCGCCTGGCAGCAGAAGCGCGTCGGCGAATACATCGAGGAACACCTCGACGAGGACATCCCGCTCGCGGCCATGGCGGGGCTGGTGAACTTGAGCCCGTTCCACTTCTCGCGGGCCTTCCGCCAGTCCTTCGGCATGCCGCCGCACCGCTACCATATCAATCGCCGCATCGAGCGCGCCAAGACCATGCTCACGGACGCCTCCCAATCGGTGACGGCAATCGGCCTGCAACTCGGATTCAGCGAGACCAGCGCATTTACGGCAACCTTCCGCAAATTCACCGGGCGGACCCCGTCGGACTTCCGCCGCAGCCTGCAATAGCGGCGTTCGTCCGGCGGCAAACCCGGCCAACCCGCGGCGCGAGCGCCGCGGGTTTGCGCGCGCGTGGCAACAATGTGTGTCATAATGCACGCTTGGGCCACCAAAGCCGGGTTCGCCATGAAGACCATTCTGATCCCCGCCGAGGATCACGACGCCATGCCTGCGGTGCTGGAAGGCGCCCGGCTCGTCGCACACATGTTCGACAGCTACATGGAGGGCTTCGCCGTGCGGCCCTCGGCCGCGACCTATGTGACGGTCGAGCCGGTGAGCAGCCTCGCCATCTCCGGCGCCTACGAGGAAGACGGCGCCAAGCAGGCGCGGGCCGAGTTCGAGACCTTCATGGCCAAGCACAAGGTGCCGCACGGCGCAAAAGAGCCGGCCAGCTATTCCTACAATTGGCCGCGTCAGGAGGCCGAGGAGGACAGCTTCATCGGCACGCAAGGCCGCGTCTTCGACCTGATCGCGCTCGGACGGCCGGGACCGAGCGCGGAGAACCCGCGCACGCCGCCCCTGGAAATCGCGCTGTTCGAAAGCGGCCGGCCGGTGCTGATCCTGCCGTCGACGCCGCCGAAGACCATCGGCCGCAACATCCTGATCGCCTGGAACCGCAGCACGCAGCAGGCCCGCACCAATGCTTTCGCGCTGCCGCTCCTGCATCGCGCCGAGACGGTGACCGTGCTGATGGTCGAAGGTGGGCTGGTCGACGGGCCGTCCGGGGAGGAAGCTGCGCGCCACCTGCGCCGCAACGGAATCAAAAGCGTCGGCGCTGACTGTGAAGCCCGGTTCGCGCTCGACGGGCGAAGTCATTCTCGAACAGGCGGCTTCGCTCGGCTGCGACCTGCTGGTCAAATGCGCCTATACACAGAGCCGCTTGCGCCAGATGATCTTCGGCGGCGCGACGCGCCACATCCTCGCCAACGCGACGCTGCCGATCTTCATGGCCCATTGAACGTTCCGACCAGGACTTCCGTAACGTGCAGAAACGGGCCGACAAGGACAGCAACGCGGCGGCGCCCGCGGGTGCGAAGACGCCGGCGTTCCTCACCGTCTTCCCCTCGATCATGCTGCCGATGTTTCTGGCGGTGGTGGACCAGACCATCGTCGCCACCGCGTTGCCGGCAATCGCGGCGGCAACCGGCGAAGTCGAGCGTGCCTCCTGGATCGTCGTCTCCTACCTGATCGCGGCCACCATCGCCGCGCCGATCTACGGGCGTCTCGGCGACTCCTTCGGCCGCCGCCGCATCATGTTCTTCGCGCTTGGCCTCTTCATCGTCGCGTCGCTGCTCTGCGCCGCCTCGCCGACCATCGAACTGCTGACGCTCTCACGCATCCTGCAAGGCCTCGGCGGCGGCGGCCTGATGACGCTGTCGCAGGCCTTGATCGGCGAAGCCATTCCGCCGCGCGAGCGAGCGCGCTACCAGGGCTATCTCGCCGCGATCGCGGTCTGCGCCAATTCGTTCGGCCCGGTCGCCGGCGGCTATCTCACCGAGCATTTCGGCTGGCAGTGGATCTTCCTGGTCAACGCGCCGATCGGGCTTGGCGCGTTGGCGCTGGTGTTTCGCCTGCCCACGCCGGTGGTCGAGCGCGTGCCATGGCGCGCCGATCCAGGCGGCCTCGTGCTGTTCACCGTGTGCGTGACGGCAACGCTGCTCGCGCTCGAGCAGGTGCAGCACGTCGACCTTGCCGCGCTGCCGATCGGCGGCGCGCTCATGGCGGTCGGGCATCGCCGCCGTGGTCTGGCTCATCTTCCATGAGAGCCGCACGCCCTCGCCGCTCATCCCGCTCAAGCTGCTGCGCCAATCGGCGATCTGGCACAGCGACGCCATGGCCGCGTGCCACGGCGCGGCGCTGGTGTCGCTCATCACGTTTTTCCCGATTTATCTCGAAGTGGTGCGCGGCCTGTCGCCGTCGGACACCGGCGTGCTGCTGGTGCCGCTCACTATCGGCATCGGCGCCGGATCGCTGCTGACCGGACGGCTGGTCAGCAAGACCGGCAGGACCACGGTCTTCCCGATCGCCGGGCTGGTGCTGGCGACCGCGGTGTTCGTCGCCTTCGCGATCTGGGCGCCGGTACTCGGGTCGAGGTCGCTCGCCGGGCTCTTGCTGCTGAGCGGCCTGTTCATGGGCACGGTGATGGGCGTCGTGCAGGTCAGCGTGCAAGCGGCGGCTGGGCAGGCGCGGCTCGGCGAGGCGGCGGCCTCGGTTCAGTTCTGCCGCTCAATCGGCGCCGCCTTCGGCACCGC
The DNA here is from genome assembly GCA_963822035.1 of uncultured Alphaproteobacteria bacterium. Lineage (GTDB taxonomy): Bacteria > Pseudomonadota > Alphaproteobacteria > Rhizobiales > Xanthobacteraceae > Pseudolabrys. The sequence goes on from CAWGGC010000006.1 coordinate 216,616, forward strand.
GCTGGTGGCGACGGTGCTGTTCGGCGTACTCGCGCTCAAGAGCCCGGAGGCGGCGCGGGTCTTCGCCGCCATGATCCAGACGCGGCACGTGACGCCGGGGCTGCCGCGGGTCGAGCAGATCGCCATCCAGGCCGACATCCGGGAAGCCTTCCGCGCCGCCTTTTTCGTGATGGCGCTTTTCACCACTGGCGGCTTTTTCCTCGGCTTCGACCAACCCGCTGCGGCGGATTTAGCGCCGGAATTGCCCTTTATGCGCGATGCCAATCGCTGCCGAGCCCTGTTGGTCGGCCCAGAAATTGCATGTTTAATAAGCACTTCGGCCGGGGTTTGGCAGGCGTGTTCGTTGTCCAAAGAGTAACAAGAAGCCATGTCGATCCTGGTCGGCCTCAACCACGTCACCCGTTATTCCTACGACAAGCCGATCGCGCTTGGACCGCAGCTCGTGCGGTTGCGCCCGGCGCCGCATTCGCGCACCCGGATCCCAAGCTACTCGCTGGACGTCACCCCCAAGCAGCATTTCGTCAATTGGCAGCAGGACCCGCACGGCAACTGGATCGCCCGTTTTGTCTTCCCGGAGAAGACCACCGAGTTTTCGGTGACGGTCGACTTCCTCGCCGACCTCGAAGTCATCAATCCGTTCGACTTCTTCGTCGAACCCTACGCCGAGCAATGGCCCTTCGCCTTTCCCGATGAGCTGCGCGAAGACCTGTCGGCCTATGTCGATCCGGAAGCGGCGGGGCCGCATCTCAAGGAATTCCTGAAGAGCGATTCCACGCGGCAAGCGCAACACCGTCGACTTTCTGGTCGATGCTCAACCAGCGCCTGCACGCGATGGTGCGATACATCGTCCGGCTGGAGCCGGGAGTGCAGACGCCGGAAGAAACGCTGATCTCCGCCGCCGGCTCCTGCCGCGACTCGGCGTGGCTCATGGTGCAGATCCTGCGCCACCTCGGCCTGCCGGCGCGTTTCGTCTCCGGCTATCTCATCCAGCTCAAGCCCGACGTTAAATCGCTCGACGGCCCGTCCGGCGCAGCGCAGGACTTCACCGACCTGCACGCCTGGGCGGAAGTCTATCTGCCCGGCGCCGGCTGGATCGGGCTCGATCCGACCTCCGGACTGCTGTGCGCGGAAGGGCACATCCCGGTCGCGGCGACGCCGCATTATCGCAGCGCGGCGCCGATCACGGGCTTGGTCGAGCCGTCGACCGTCACCTTCTTCTTCGACATGAGCATCAAGCGCATCGCCGAGAAGCCGCGCGTCACCGCGCCGTTTTCGGACGAGGCCTGGGCCGCGCTCGACGCGCTCGGCGACAAAGTCGACGCCGACCTCACCGCCAACGATGTGCGCCTGACCATGGGCGGCGAGCCGACTTTCGTCTCGATCGACGACTACCAGTCGGCGGAGTGGAACACCGCGGCGCTCGGGCCCATGAAGCGCAAACGCGCCGACGAGCTGCTGCGCCGCCTTCATGCCCGCTATGGCGCCGGCGGCCTGCTGCATTTCGGCCAGGGCAAGTGGTATCCGGGCGAGCCGCTGCCGCGCTGGGCCTTGTCATTGTTCTGGCGCCGCGACGGCGTGCCGCTGTGGCGCGACTGTCGACCTCATCGCGCGCGAGGCGCCGGCGCAAGACGCCATCGGCGGGCGATGCCCAGCGATTCACCGAAGCGCATTGCGGTACGGCTGGGAATCAGGACGGAATATGTCCAGCCTGCATTCGAGGATCCTGCCGACCGCATGCTGTCGCAAGGCGCCATCGCGGAGAATATCGATTCCCTCGATCCCAAGATCGACGATCCGCAGGAGCGCGCCCGCATCCTGCGCAGCTTCGACCGACACCTGACCACGCCGACCGGCTTCGTGCTGCCGGTGCAGCGCGCCGTGAGCGCAGGCGCACGCCGGCTGGATCAGCGAATCGTGGCGCACCCGCCGCGGCCGCCTCTTCCTCATTGCCGGCGATTCGCCAATGGGCTTGCGGCTGCCGCTCAGCTCGCTGCCCTATTTCGATCCTGCCGAATATCCCGCAGCTGGTTCCGGCCGATCCGTTCGCCGAGCGCGCCGCCTTGCCGTCGCGCATAGCAGCGACGGCGGTGGCCGCCGGTGGCAACGGCGAGGCGCCGCCGCTGGCGCCGGAGGCGCCGCGCGCGCCGGCGCTGGTGGCCAAGGGCATCCCGGTGCGCACCGCAATGGCGGTCGAGGTGCGCGACGGACGGCTCTGCGTGTTCATGCCGCCGACCGAACGGCCAACGATTATATCGAACTGCTCCAGGCCGTCGAAGCAACTGCCGAAGAAATGTCGATGCCGGTGCTGATCGAGGGCTACGGACCGCCGTTCGATCCGCGCCTCGCCCACATCAAGGTGACGCCAGATCCCGGCGTCATCGAGGTCAATATCCATCCGGCGACGAGCTGGCGCGAGGCGGTCGCCATTACCCACGGACTTTACGAGGACGGCCGGCAGGCGCGCCTCGGCACCGACAAGTTCATGATCGACGGCCGCCACACCGGTACCGGCGGCGGCAACCACGTCGTGCTCGGCGGCGTTCAAGCCGCCGACAGCCCGTTCCTGCGCCGGCCCGACCTGCTCAAGAGCCTCGTTCTCTATTGGCAGCGCCACCCGTCGCTGTCGTATCTTCTTCTCCGGCCTGTTCATCGGCCCGACCAGCCAGGCGCCGCGCATCGACGAGGCGCGGCAGGACATGCTCTACGAGCTCGAAATCGCCATGAGCAAGGTGCCGGCGCCCGGGCAAGGGCGACGCGCCGCCGCCATGGCTGGTCGACCGGCTGTTCCGCAACATCCTGGTCGACGTCACCGGCAACACCCACCGCACCGAGATCTGCATCGACAAATTGTTCTCGCCGGACAGCCCGACCGGCCGGCACGGCCTCGTCGAGTTCCGCTCGTTCGAGATGCCGCCCGACGCGCGCATGTCGCTGGCGCAGCAGCTTCTGCTGCGCGCGCTGGTAGCCTGGTTCTGGCGCGAGCCGCTCGACGGCACGCTGACCCGCTGGCGCACCGCGCTGCACGACCGCTTCATGCTCGAGCATTACGTTTGGGCCGATTTCCTCGACGTGCTCGACGATCTCAAGCGCGCCGGCTACCCGTTCGATCCGGTGTGGTTCGACGCGCAGCGGCAATTCCGCTTCCCGCTGTTCGGCTCGGTGCAGCACGGCGGCGTCGATCTCGAAATTCGCGGCGCACTCGAGCCCTGGTACGTGCTCGGTGAAGAAGGCGCCGCCGGCGCGACCGTGCGCATCGTCGATTCCTCGGTCGAGCGCCTGCAGGTCAGGGTGCAGAGGTCTCAACGAGGGCCGCCACGCCGTCACCTGCAACGGCCGCCGCCTGCCCCTCACCCCAACCGACCGCACCGGCGAATTCGTTGCCGGCGTACGCTTCAAGGCCTGGGCGCTGCCGAACTCGCTGCATCCGACGATTCCAGCGCAGCCGCCGCTGACCTTCGACATCGTCGATACCTGGAGCCGGCGCTCGCTCGGCGGCTGCATCTATCACGTCGCCCATCCGGGCGGACGCAACTACGAGACCTTCCCGGTCAACTCCTACGAGGCCGAGGCGCGCCGCCGCGCGCGCTTCGAGACAATCGGCCACACGCCCGGCCCGGTCGATCCGCCGCCGGCGGACGTGTCGCCCGAATATCCGACCACGCTCGACCTCAGGCGCACACACTGACATGCAGAAGAATCTCGACAACGCCTGGGCGCCGCAAAGCGAAAGCCCCGAACAATTCGTCGCCGGCTACAAGCCGCTGCCCGGCATCTTCGACGAGATGATGGGTGCCGACGGCAAGCCGCGCGCACACTGGCGGCCATTCCTGTCGATGCTCGCGGGCTTGGGCAGCGAGGAGATCGGCCGCCGCTGCGCCGCCGCCGACCGCTACCTGCACGACTCCGGCGTGTTCTACCGGGTCTACGAGGACCCGGCCGACGCCGAGCGGCCGTGGCCGCTCAGTCACGTGCCGTTGCTGATTGAGCCGTCGGAATGGCGGCAGCTCGAAGCCGGTCTCATCCAGCGCGCCGAGCTTCTGGAAACCGTGCTCGCCGACGCTTACGGCCCGGCGCAGCTTATCCGCGATGGCCGGCTGCCCGCGGCGCTGGTTGCCGGCAATCCGGAATTCCTGCGGCCGCTGGTCGGCGTTGCGCCTCCGGGCGGCGCGCATTTGCGCTTCTATGCCGTCGACGTCGGGCGCGGACCGGACGGGCGCTGGTGGGTGCTCGGCGATCGCGCGCAGGCGCCGTCGGGCGCCGGCTATGCCATCGAAAATCGCCTCGCGCTGGCGCGCGCGCTGCCCGACATCTACCCCGCGACCCACGTGCAGCGCGTGGCGCCGTTCTTCCAGGCCTTGCAGCGCGAGCTCACCTCGCTCAACCGGCACGACGACATGCGCGTCTGCCTGCTGACGCCAGGGCCGATGAACGAGACCTATTTCGAGCACGCTTATCTGGCGCGGTATCTCGGTTTCCTGCTGGTCGAGGGTGAAGACCTGACCGTCGGTCATGACGGCGTCTTCATCCGCACCGTGTCGGGCTTGCGCCGCGCCGAAGTGCTGCTGCGCCGGCTCGACGCCGATTTCGCCGATCCGCTCGAGCTCAACGCCGCCTCGCGGCTCGGCGTCGCCGGCCTGGTGCAGGCGGTGCGCGACGGCCAAGTCGTCATCGCCAATGCGCTCGGCGCCGGCCTCATCGAGGCGCGCGCCATGCTCGCCTTCCTGCCGGCGCTGGCGCCGGCAGGTGCTCGGCGAGGAGCTCACCATCCCCAACATCGCCACCTGGTGGCTCGGCCGCCCCGATCTGCGCGCGCAAATCGCCGGGCGCCTCGACAGCATGGTGGTGGCGCCGGCCTTTGCCGATAGCCCGCCCGGCCTGCAACTCGGCAGCGGCGTGCCGGTCGCTTCGCTCGACGCCGAGCGCCGCCGCGAGCTGACGCAGGCGCTCGAGGACCGCGGCGTCGATTACGTCGCGCAGGAAGCGGTGACCTTGTCGACCATGCCGGTCTGGCGCGACGGCAAGCTGCAGCCGCGGCCGTTCACGCTGCGGCTGTTCCTCGCCAAGGTCGGCGACGGCTGGCAGGTGATGCCCGGCGGCTTCGTGCGCGTCGCCGACGGCGCCGACGCCCGCGCCGTCACATTGCAGCGCGGCGCCGCCACCGCCGACGCCTGGGTGCTGTCGGCCGGACCTGTGCCGCAAACGACATTATTGCCGACGCCGGAACACATGCCGATCCAGCGCGCGACCGGCCCGCTGCCGAGCCGAGCCGCCGACAATCTGTTCTGGGTCGGCCGCTACGTCGAGCGCGCGGAAGCGACGCTGCGCCTGATCCGCGCCCTGATCGTGCGCGCCGCCGACGCCGACGGCGTGCCGGCGCCGGTGATCGGCGCGATCAGCGGCCTGCTCGGCGCCTGGAGCGCGGCGCCCTCGGACAGCTGGCAGACGCCGGCGCCTTACGTCGCCCGCGCCGCGCTGACGCGCAATGAATACCCGGGCGCGATGCCGCAGCTCGTGAGCAGCGCCCGCTCGGCCGCTTCCGCGATCCGCGACCGCTTCTCGCCCGACGCCTGGCGCACGCTCAACGACCTTGCAACGACCATCGAGGCGCCGCTCGCCATCGGCCCGGCGGAAAGCGCCATGATCGAGCGCGTCGAGGCGGCGATGCGGCTGATCTCCGCGTTCTCCGGGCTCGCCCAGGAAAACATGACGCAGCTTGCCGGCTGGCGCTTCCTCGAGCTCGGCCGCCGCATCGAGCGCGCGATCCTGACCTGCCGCTACATCCGTTGCTTCGCCTTCGAGCAGGCGACCGAAGGTAGCCTCGACGTGCTGATCGAGCTTGCCGACAGCCAGATCACCTACCGGCAGCGCTACGTCATGGTCGCGGCCAGCGCGCCGGTGGTCGACCTCACCATGCTCGATCCCAACAATCCGCGCTCGGTCGCCTATCAGCTCGATCGCATCGAGACGCATCTGGCCGCGCTGCCGCAGCACCAGGACACCGGCCGGCTGTCGCCGGTGCAGCAGATCGCCGCCTCGATCGCCACGCGGCTGCGCACCAGCGACGCGGCGCAGATCGGCGGCACGGACATCGTCGACGTCGAGAATGCGCTGATGAAATTGTCGGAGGAGGTCACCTCCTATTACCTCGCGCACAACGAACGCTCCGAAGCGGCCTGGGGCGCGCTGGCATGATCTACGACATCCGCCAGACCACGACTTGTACCTACGCTTCGCCGGTCGCCAATGCGCGCCACGTGCTGCGGCTGACGCCGATCGGCCGGCCGCGGCAGACCGTGCAGGTCGCCTCGCTGCAGATTTCGCCGGAGCCGTCGGAGCGGCGCGAGGAGGCCGACTTCTTCGGCAACCGCATCACCTGGATCGCCTTCGAGCAGCCGCACGATAAACTGGTGGTCAAGATGTCCGCCCGCGTCTCCATCGACGCGCTCGACCAGCCGGACGCGCTGGCGACGCCGGCCTTCGAAGCCGAGCGCGAAGCGGTCGCCGCGGCCGACGATATCGAGCCGCTGTCGCCGGTACACTTCCTGTTTCCGAGCCGCATGGTGTCGCTCGATCCGGAAATCCGCGACTACGCGCGGGCAGAGCTTTCCGCCGGGGCGGCCCGTGCTCGACGGCGCCATCGATCTTATGCGGAGAATCAAGGCCGACATGGTCTACGACACCAAGGCGACCACGGTGACCACCACGGCGCCGATGTCGTTCGCGCTGCGCCGCGGCGTCTGCCAGGACTTCGCCCACATCATGATCTCCGGCCTGCGCGGCATCGGCCTGCCCGCGGCCTATGTCAGCGGCTATCTGCGCACCGCGCCGCGCAGCGGCTTTGCCGGCCTGGTCGGCGCCGACGCCATGCATGCCTGGGTGCTGGTGTGGTGCGGCGCCGAGACCGGCTGGATCGGGCTCGATCCGACCAACGCGGTGCTCGCCTCCGACGACCACGTCACGCTTGCCGTCGGCCGCGATTATTCGGACGTGGCGCCGATCGACGGCGTGATCTTCGCCGCCGGCGGCCAGCGCATCGACGTCGCGGTCAACGTGATCCCGGTCGCGTAGCGCTATTGCGCCGCGATCCAGCGCGCAATCGTGGGCCAATCTTCGCTCAGCGTGCGCACGCCGATGGACAGACCGACGTGCGTGCAAATCGTCTCATGTCCGCTTCACTCCGAAATCGACCGAAGCCTTGCGACAACGCAAGTGTCGCGATGTGCCACAAGCGGACATCGCCGGGACTAATTCAGCTACGAAAACCCCGGCGCATGGCCGGGGGCTTTGCTTCTTAATCTCTTGCCGAACCCTCAGGCTGCGGCGTGCTTCCGCCTGCGCCGCGCGAACCAGCCGAGGCCAGCGAGGCCCGACGCAAATAACGGCAGTGCTGCGGGGAGCGGCGTGGTTGAGACGGCTGTCACATCGAGGGAGCCGCCGGTCGCATCGGTTGCAAAGTGAGCAGTCCCGAAGGGGGTAACGCCGAATTCAGAGGCGAAGCTGTGATCATTGAGGAGCCAGAGCGGAAAGCTTGCCCCTTGGACAACATTGGTGCTGCTTAGTGGCGGCTCGTTCAGTATGTCTCCTTCGTTCAGCCCCATCCCTGACAAGGTCACCGGAAGAAAGTTGAGTGAATATGTGAAATTGTTATCTGGGTTCAATTCTTGAAACAAAAACTGCGGGGGATTCGAAACGGATGAAGTACTGAATACGTACACTGGATTCTGTGCGCAGGCGTTACACCACGTAAAGGGGGTCAAACCGAATAGAGGGGTTCCCGTGATATTCACATTGCTGACGGCACCGGTGTTCACGTCGTAGTCAAACCCCCCGGCAGCCGTGCCACCATCATCAAAGGTCACGCCATCGAGCGTGAAGGTCGCAATGGTGTCGGCCGAGGCCGGAGCGCTCAACCACACGCAAAGGCTTGCCGCGACAAGACAGGGCCAGAATTTCATCGAAGTCCCCCAACAATCCCTGCCACCAACGGGACGGTATCAGGGCCACGGAATATCCGCTAGGCGTCAATAGCTGACATTTTGCACCGCACGCGCCATGTCCGCTCTGGGTCATTCGCGACCGCTGCAAGCGGCCATGGAACTCGTCTCATGTCCGCTTCGCTCGGTGAGCGACCGCGTTTTTACATGGCCGCGAAATGACGCGACGGGCCACAAGCGGCCAATCGTTGCCTCAAGCCGCCGGCGCACCGACGTCGCGGTCAACGTGATCCCGGTCGCGTAAGCCGCGATCAGAAATCCAGCTTGTCGCGCACCGCGTCGAGGCCCGGCCTTGGCGCAGGCCTCGTCCTTGTCGCCGCCAGGCGCGCCGGCAACGCCGATACCGCCGAGCACCGAGCCGCCCGCTTCGACCACGATGCCGCCGGCCACCACGGTCATCTTCTCCAGCCGCGTCAGCGCCGGGTTGACGGTGCCGTCCCTCACCAGCGCGCTCGTATCCTTGGTGAAATTAACCGCCGTCCACGCTTTGCCGGTGGCGATGTCCCAGGCGCCGATGCCGGCGTAGCGGTCGCGGAAACCGACCAGCGGCGCGCCGAAGCGGTCGAGCACGATGACGGCGACCTGGTAGCCGTCCTTGCGGCAGCGATCCATGGCGACCCGGGCAATCTCGAAGGCGATGTCCGGCGCCAGCGACTTATAGGTGACGATGGCGTCTTCGGCGCGACGCTGGCGCGCCGCGGCCAGCGACACCGCTGCGGCGATGCCCAAATGATCCGCTTCACGTTACTCGTCTCCTTACGGCCGGATATAGGCCCAGCCCTGCTCCTGCAATTCGGTCAGCCGCACCACGCCGGCGGTCACGACGCCGGCCTCGGCAACGATCGGGATCGGATGGCCTTCCGCCTTCTCCATGTTCTGCATGGTGTTGCCGCAGGCCGAGAAGGCAACCTTCGACGGGAAGCTGCCTTCCTTAAGGCGCTTGAGGCGATCCTTTACCGGCGATTTGTCGGCGCGCAGCATGTTGAGGCCGGGCCCGTAGGCGACGACCTCGACCTGCGCCTGCTCGCCCTTGCTGTGGTAGTATTCGATGATATTGGAGACATTGTTCAGCGTGAAATTCATCACCGCAGGGTCGTTTTGATCGACCTGAAAGACGATGCGGTGCATCTTGGCGTCGGCGGCCTGCCCGCGCGTTGCAAGTCCGAAGCTGGCGGCGACTGCAACGAGAGCCGCCAAACGGCGCGTAACCTGTGTCATGAGAACCTCCCTGTTTTTTGCGCTATGGACGAACCAGCATATAGCCTTTTTCGGTGAGTTCGAGGATGCGGCCGACGCCGACCTGCACCCTCACCGCTTTCGGATTGATATCGACGTGCCGGCCCTCACGCTCGAGCGTGTCGACCGTGTTCATGCAGATGTCGAACTGCGCGCCTTGCGAAATCAGGCTGTCGACGCGCGACCGTAGCGGACTTTCCGCGCGCAGCAGATCGATGCCGGGGCCGAAAGCGACCACCACGATGGCGATCTTGTCGGGGTCGTAGGCCTTGAGCAGATTATAGGCGACGCTGAGCACCAGTTCCTGCTTGTCTTCCGCGCGGTCGGATAGCTGCAGCACAATGCGATGCTGGGCGAACGGCTTGTCCGGCAACGGCTGCGCCAGCGCCGGCGTCAGCAGAAGGACCGCGAGCGCCAGAACCTTCGCCAAGCGGGCAACCACAGCGGCCATGACACGCTTCTATCCGGAAATGCCCGGATTATTGGTGACGCCCTTGAGCGCGACCTGGTTGAACTTCTTCGGCTTCGCCGTCTTCTCAGCGCGCAGGTAATTGGCGAACACATCCCACACCGGCTTGCCCTGTTGCGGGTTCACCGAGGCCCAGCCGGCGACCTTGTAGCTCTTGCCGGCCTCGAGCTTGCGGCCGCCGTCGAGCGTCATGTCGGAAATGCGGTTGCCGACCTTCTCGCGCCGGCGCGCAGGCGTAATCCATGCCGCCGACGCGCACCATGTCGCCGCCCTGCTGGTAGTAGGGATCGGGATTGAACAGGTTGTCGCAGACGTCTTCCATGATCTCCTTGATCTGCGCGCCGGTCATTTCGGCGACGTAGACTTCCGGATAGGTGATCGCCGTTTCCGACAGCACGTCTTCCATGGTGATCGCCTCGCCCGGCAGCATGGTGTTGCCCCAGCGGAAGCCGGGCGACAGCGCGAGCTCGGCGTCGAGCTCGTGGCGCAGCGCGTCGCAGATGAGCTGGTCCATGGTGCCGTTGAAGTTGCCGCGGCGGTAGAGCAGTTCGCCGGCGACGGCGAGCTTCTCGTCGAAGGCGGCCTGGTGCGGCGCGTGCAGCTTGTCGATCAGCGCCTGCATCGCGGGATCGGCCTTCAGCAGCCCGGAATAGACCGGCAGCAGACGATAGCGCACGTCCTTGACCGCGCCCTTGGCGAGTTCGAGATCGAGCACGCCGAGGAATTTGCCGCTCGAGCCGCCATTGGTGACCAGCGTCTTGCCGCCGGAATTGGCGACCGGGATGAGCTGCGGCACCGCGTCGTGGGTGTGGCCGCCGAGGATGACGTCGATGCCGGTAACGCGGCTCGCCAGTTTCAGGTCGAGGTCCATGCCGTTGTGCGACAGCAGGATGACGGCATCGACCTTGTCGTTTTGCCGCAGGCCATCGACGACCTTCTGCATTTCCGGCTCGCGGATGCCGAAAGTCCAGTCCGGCGTGAAGCGCTTGGGATGGGCGATCGGCACGTAAGGCAGCGCCTGGCCGATGACGCCGATGCGGAAGCCGCCGACCTCCTTGACGGTCGCCGGCTTGAAGGCGCGGCCGCTGGCGGCATCGAACGCGGGCTTGTTGTCGAACGCCGCTTCCTCGGTGAGGAACACGTTCTGCGCCAGGAATTCGCCCTTGAAGCGCTTGATGTTGGCGCGCAGCTTGTCCTCGCCGTAGGTGAACTCCCAATGCGCGGTCATGGCCTCGATGCCGAGCAGATTGGCGGCGTCGACCATGTCCTCGCCGTGCATGAGGTTGGCGAGGCCGCTGCCCTGCCAGAGGTCGCCGCCGTCGATGAGCAGCGAGCCGCCGGCGCCGGCCTCGGCGCGCAGCCGGTCGATCAGCGTCTTCAAATGCGCGAAGCCGCCGAGCTTGCCGTAGCGGCGCGCGGCTTCGTCAAAGTCGAGATAAGTGAAGGCGTGGGCGGCGCGCGTCTTCGGCGCAATGCCGAAATGCGTGAGGAAGGCCTCGCCGACCAGATGCGGCGGCTTGGCGGCCATGGCGCCGATGCCGATGTTGACGCTCGGCTCGCGGAAATGCACCGGCTTGAGCTGGGCGTGCGTGTCGGTCATGTGCAGCACGCGCGCATTGCCGAACTTGCCGATGTCGTAAAGCTCGTCGCCCTCGGCGGCGCGGCCGATGCGCGGCATGACGCCGGCGAGCGCCGCCGCGGTCAACACCTTCAGCACGTCGCGGCGACGCATCACAGCTCCTCCTCAGCAGGCAGGCCGGCTCAGCGGATCACGGCCTCGGGCCAGAGCTTTTCCTGCTCCTTGGCCTGCGCGATCGAGCCGTTGGCGAGGGCCTCGGCCTGCTGGGCGTGGGCGACGGCTTCATCGAACTTGCCGGCATCGCCAGCAGCTTTTGCCGCCTTCATCGCCGCGCCCGTGGTCGACCACTCGTTCTTGAGCGCGTGGGCTTGCTTGACGGCAGCATCCGCTTTGGCGAGGGCCGCCTTGTAGTCATCGGCCGACGCGGCCAAGGCCGCCGTCGCAAATCCGCCGATTGCGAGGATGACTGTGAGTTGAAGCAGTTTGTGCATGACGATTTCTCCACGCATCACGGACGGGCGCCCGGCCCGGAGATCGGCAGGCCGTTGGCCATATAGGACAGGAAATATTCGACGTCGCGATATTCCTCGGATTCCGACGGAAGCGGCACGCCGCGAATCTGGACGTTGCAGGTCCGCAGGCGGCGGCTCGTGGAGCCCATGCTGGCCCATTCCGAACGGTAGATCGGCAAGGCGTTCATGATGCCGAGCGCCGGGGCCAGCACCTCGGTACGGATATGGTTGCCCGGGTTTTGCACGTGACAGCTGGCGCAGGACAGATTGAACTGACCGCGGCGCGTATAGAAATATTCCTTGCCATTCTTGTAGGCGGCAAGCGCGCGCGGATCGTTCGGGATCTTGATGTCCATCGGCTTGCCGCGCGACGTGAACGCCATATAGGCGGTCAGCGCCGCCATATCGTCCTTCACATAGTCGAGCGGCTTCTCGCCATTCGCCTCACGGCACTGGTTGATGGCGACATCGAGCGTGACGACCTCGCCCGATTTGGCGTCGAACATCGGATACATCTGGCGGACGCCGATGCCCTTGTTGGGGAAGCAGTCGGCGTAGGTCTTGCCGTTCGCGAACGGCTTGGCGAACATTTCCTTGCCCTTGTCGAGCGCGAAGTCGTAGGGCGGAAACTCTTCTTTCGCCAGCCACTGCTTGCGCAGGCCCTCATCCATGGAATAGGGGCCGTTGACGAAGTCGTTGAGCTGCACCTTCGGAAAGCGATCCGTGAAATATTTGCGGAACGCCTTGAAGTCGGCCTGCGGATCGACGTCGCCCGCGGCGAGCAGCGGCTGCGCCGTGACGGCAACGACGGCCACCGCGAGAAGAACCTTGCGCAACATTTCCAATCCTCCCGTTTATCGCTGTGCCGATGCCGGCGGCTCTATTGAATTTTGGCCGTCAATGAATCGGAAGCGCCCTTGTTGTCGACCCAGCTCACCACGAGGTCGTCGCCCTTCTTGCCGCCCTTGAAGCTGAACTTGAGGTAGGGGTCCTTGGACACCGCCGGACCCCACAGCGCGGTGAACACAGTCTTGCCGCCGTGCTCGAACTGCACCACCTCGATGTGATGCGGCGGGATCAGCTGCCCTTTGGAGTCCTTGACGAAGCCGGAATCCATCGGATGTTGAATCAGCGACTGGACTTCGGTGGTGTCGCCGCTGGCGACGGCGCGGACGCGGATGGTCGATGCCATTGTCTTGTTCCTTTATCCCGGGTCAGCCGCCGCAGCCGCCGACAGTGACTTTGACTTCCTTGGTCGCGGTGTAGAGCTTGCCGCCCGATTCCGCGACCGCGACAACTTTGCTGGTCTTCGCCATCTTCAGCCGGCATGCGACCGCGGCGCTCGTCCCTTCCGGAATCTTGTAGGCGGCGGCGAGCGTGAAGGGATTTTCCAGCACCAGAATGGCGATACCGGTGACGCCCGGCAGCGTGCTGGTCATCGAGATCGGCACCACGGCGCCGTTCTCGGCGATTTCGGGAGCGTCGAGGCTGATCTTGTCGGACGCCTCGGCCGATTTGCCGTACAGCAATTTCAGCGCGTCGGCCTCGCTCTTCTGCTTGAAGGCATCCGCCGGCCAGTCCTTGGCGTCGGCGGCGGCGAAGGCCGGAAACGGAAAGCTGCCGAGCCCGAGGCCGGCGAGGCCGCCGGCGACGGCGCCTTTCAGGATCATGCGTCGCGCGCGATCAGGCGCGTCGAGACGTTCACTCATTGGTTTTTCTCCTTGTTGCGAGCAGGCGCTGCTATTGCGCATAGAGGTAGTCGACGATGGAGTCGATTTCCTTGTTGGTCAGGATGAGATTCCGCCCGAACGGGATCATGACGGTCTGCGGATTGCGCTTGGTCTCGTCGTCGATGATCGCCGCGACCTCTTTGCGATCGGGATAGCGCTGCTTCACATTGAGCAGCGACGGGCCGATGTTGCCGAAGTTTTGCAGGCCTTTGATCTCGTGGCACTGCTCGCAATGCTGGCTGATGAGCGTCTGTACCGACGGTTCGGCGGCCGACGCGCCGTTTATCGCACCGCCAAGGATGCCGCCGACCATCGCCGCCAGCATCAAACAAGATTGTCGCAAGCGCATCGGATCTCCTCCCACACACGCGGGCCGCTTATTGCGCGACCCTATTCTGGTAGCATCGTATCGAGCGAACCAGTGGTCCGCGGCGTCAGATTTTTTCCTTCCGCCGTCAACTCGATCTTGACCGTTTTCGGGTCGACGCAGTCCTTCATGCACTCTTTCGCCGCCGTATCGGGCCGCGGATCTTTCCAGATGAAGAAATCATGATGCGGCATTTTGACTTTAGGCAAGCTGTCACGATCCGCAACGAAATCATTATCTACGATATTGTTCAAGTTTAGAATGTACGCAGTCATCGCGTACACCTGGTCAGCCGATAATTGGTGCGGCGCCGGAAACGGCATGGCTCGATTGATGTAATCGAATAACGTGGTGGCGAACGGCCAGTAGCTGCCGACCGTCGGCTCCGGTCGCTCGCCGGTCAGTTCGCCGCCGACAAGCTTGGGGTAGCGTGTCTCGCCCTCGCCGAAGGTGCCGTGACAAGCCGCGCACTGGTCGACGTAGATGTCGGCGCCCTGCGACACGCTGCCTTTGCCCGCCGGCAGGCCTTGGCCATCGGGACGCACCGCGATCGACCAGCCGTCGAGCTGCGCCTTGGTCGGCGTGGCGCCGATGCTGTAGTAACCGGACGGGTGCTGCTCGCCGCCAAATGCTGCGGTAGCGAACAGCGCGGCGAGCGCCGCGACGACAAGCTTACGAGAGCTGGACATCGAACACGCTCCCGTCCGGCTTGACCTGCCAGGTCTGGATCGAATTGTTGTTGTAGATGCCGTTGACGCCGCGCACCGCGCGCAGCTCGGCAATGGTCGGCTGCACGAAGCCGGTCTCGTCGACGCAGCGCGACTGCAGCAGCGCCGGCTTGCCGTCCCAGCGCCATTCGTGGGTGAAGCGCGTCAGCGCCTTCGACAGCACCGGCTCTTCCAGACGCGCGCGCTCCCAGTTGACGCCGCCGTCGACCGACACGTCGACGTGGCTGATCCTGCCTTTGCCCGACCAGGCGAAGCCGCGGATTTCGTAGACGCCGGGTCCCTTCGGCGGTTTCTCCGGACAGGGGAAGGTAATCACCGACTTCGCATAAATGAGCCAGGTGAAGCCGCGCGACTTTCCGTCCTTCATCAGCTCGGTGTATTTCGCGGTCTCCTCGCGCGTGAACCACGGCTGATCGCCGATCTGGATGCGGCGCAGCCACTTGATGTTCACGTTGCCTTGCCACCCGGGCACGATCAGCCGCAGCGGGAAGCCTTGCTCGGGCCGCAGCGCTTCGCCGTTCTGCCCGTAGACCACGAGACAATCGTCGAGACATTTCTCGATCGGCAGGCTGCGGTCCATGTGCGCGGCGTCGGCGCCTTCAACCAGCGCCCACTTGGCTTCTTTCTTGAGGCCGACCTCCTCGAGCAGCGTCGACAGCTTGACGCCGGTCCATTCCGCGCAGCTGACCATGCCGTGGGTGAACTGCAGCGAGTTGAGCTGCGCCGCGCGCCACTCCATGCCGCCGTTCGCCGGACACTCGAGGAAGTGAATGCGGGACACCGACGGAAAGCGCTTGATGTCCTCCATGGACAGAAGCAGCGGCCGGTCGACGAGGCCATGGATCATCAACTTGTGTTCGCTCGGATCGACCGTGGCGCGGCCGCCGTGGTAGCGTTCGAAGAACAAGCCGTTGGCGGTGATGATGCCGTTCTGATCCTGCAGCGGCGTGAAGCTGACCGAGGATTCCGGCGACGCGGTCAGCCACGGCACGTTGCGGCGGATGACATCTTTGGCGAATTTCGATGGTTGGCCATATGGACGATCGACGACGCCCGGCCCGAGCATCTGCGACCATTCGGGATCCTTCGGCGGAAAGCCGTCGTCGGCGCGCGCAACACCGCGGCCGAGCAAAACGCCGCCGGCAGCCGCAGCAGAAAACTTCAGAAACCGCCGGCGTCCGCCGGCAGCGTCAACAAATCCATCGGCCGGCGCATCCGCCTGCCCAAGCTTTATTATTCTCATTCTCCTTGGCCTCCGAACATATCTATAGACGTGAATATGTAAGGCCGTCCAGACAGAATCGAGACTGAGTATGCTTTCTGAAACCATGCCAACGGTGCGCTTGATCCGGTTTCCGCTCGTGACGCTGCTGACTTTGACTCTTGTCGCGACCGCAGTTTTTAACTCCGCATCGGCGCGAGGATTATCCGCCGCTCGATGAACCACTTAGAGGTCGAGCAGGTGCCCGGCGCGGCGATCTACTACACGATCGGGCGGCCCGGAGTTCCCTCACACGCAAACCAGGGCAATACGTCGAACGCCGGATACGTCGTTACCTCGGACGGTGTTCTGGTATTCGATGCGCTCGGCACCCCGAGCCTCGGCTGGGCGCTGCTGCAGGACATCCGCCAGCGCACTGACAAGCCGATCCGCTACAACGTGCTCAGCCATTATCACGCCGACCATATCTACGGCCTGCAGGCGTTCAGGGACCACACCGATACGGTGATCATCGCCCAGGACCGCGCCCGCGAATATAAAGAGGAGAACGAGGAAACCGCCGACGAGCGCTCCGAGCAGCGGCTCGATCAACGCCGGCAGGCTCTGGCACCGTGGGTCAACAAGGATACGCGCGTGGTGCCGCCGGATATCACCTTCAACGACCGCATGACGCTGACGCTCGGCGGCAAGACCTTCCGGATGATCTATGCCGGGCCGGCCCACTCGGCGAGCGACATGATGATGATGGTGGAGCCCGACGGCGTGCTGTTCGCCGGCGACATCGTGCAGAGCGGGCGCATCCCGTTCATGAACAGCGACGACGTCGACACCAAGCAGTGGCTCAAGGCGTTGGGCGAGGTCGAAAAACTCGATCCGAAATTCATCATCCCCGGCCACGGCCAACCTTCGACCGCGGCCAAGCAAGCCATCGCCTTCACCCGCGACTACATAGAATATGTGCGCGCGGCGATGGGCAAAGCGGTCGAAAGCTGGACCGATTTCGACGTCGCCTACCGCCAGACCGACTGGTCGAAATACGCCAAAATGCCCGCCTTCGAGGCGAACAACCGCGGCAACGCCTACCGCATCTATATCGAACTCGAGGCCGGCGAGTTTAACGCGCCGAAGCGCTGACGGTTGGCGGAAATTGGCGGAGAGGGAGGGATTCGAACCCCCGATACGGTTACCCGTATGCCGCATTTCGAGTGCGGTGCATTCAACCGCTCTGCCACCTCTCCGGAACCCGAAAAAGGCCGCAAATCGGCCTGATCGGGATGGCGCTATCTAGCCAAGCAAGCCATGGCAGACAAGGCCGCCGCAGGGTATATTGCCCATAGTTTGTGGCGGCGGGCTCCATTTTCGGCACCGATGACCCTTAATTCCGATCGTATCCGCAAGGAAATCCGCGGCATCGGCCTCACGCTGTGCTTGGTCGCGGCCGCCACTGTATTCGTCAATGTTCTGGTCGACCTGACCGGCATGAAGCACGGGGCGTCGATCTACTTGATCCCCGTCGTCATTGCCGCAAGCCGCTGGGGTGTCATTCCGGCCGTTGTCGGCGCGATTTTCGGCGTCTCCGCCTCTGCATTCTTCTTCTACGAGCCGCTGTACACTTTCCGCATCACCAATCCGCATGAGGTGGTCAATCTTTCGCTCTTTATCTTCGTCGCGATCGTCATCGGCCAGCTCGCCAACAAGCTGAGCCGGCAATTGGACATGGCGCGGCAGCGCGAGATCGACCTGCGCGACCTCTATGCCTTCTCGCGCCGCCTGGCGACGGCTTTCGACGTCACCGACATTCACGCCGCGATCGAAGACCACCTCGCCTCGGTGATGCAACGCAAGGTGTTGCTGTTTGCCGGCGCGCGCGACGTCGGCGCCGCGCGACGCGGCGGCATCACCGTGCCCGAGACGGTGCGCAACGAGGTCGTCGCCGTTACCGATGGCCGGTCCAACAACGCCGCGAGCACGACGATCACCACCGACAACAACGAGGTCTGGCTGGTCCGCGCGGTCGCTCCCAAGAGCAGCGAGTTCGGCGTCATCGCCATCAATCTCGGCCACGAATCCAAGGAAGCCTCCGACGAGATGCGCGTCCGGGTCGACGCCGTGCTCGCCGACGCCACCGCGACGCTGGAGCGGCTCGGCGTCGCCCACGCCATCAGCGAAGCGCGCATGCGCGCGCAGACCGATCAGCTGCGCGAGGCCTTGATCGGCTCGGTGTCACACGAGCTGCGCACGCCGCTTGCCTCGATCCTCGGCGCCGCCAGCGTGCTCAGCAGCGCGCCGGCGCTCGCCAATGACAAGAAGCTCAGGACACTGGTGCACGACGTGCGTGACGAAGCCGAGCGTCTCAACTACGACATCCAGAACCTGCTCGATGCCAGCCGCATTTCCAGCGACAGCATCAATCCGCACATGGAATGGGCGGATCCCGCCGATATCATCGAGTTCGGCGCTGGTGCGTTGCCGCCGCCGCATCGGCGACCGGCCCGTCGCGCTGAACTTGCCGCGCGACCTGCCGCTGATCCATGTCGACCCGGTGCTGGTGCAGCAGGCGCTGGTGCAGATCTTCGACAACGCCGTGAAATACTCGCCGCCCGCGCTCGCCGATCACGATCACGGACGCGCCCGCGACGGCCGCATGATCCTCAGCGTCAGCGACAAGGGCGCAGGCCTCACGGCGGGCGAGCAGGAAACGATGTGGGAGCGCTTCGCGCGCGGCGACCGCCTCGCCGCAACCACCAGCGGTTCGGGCCTCGGGCTCTGGATCGCCAGCGCCTTCATCGCCGCCAATGGCGGCAAGATCCACGCGTTAGCGATGGCGCCGGTCTCGGCACCACCGTGGCGATCGAACTGCCTGTGACGCAGGCGGCCATGCCGCAACTTGAAGGTGATATCGATGAGTGAGCCCTCCCCGATCGTCCTCATTGTCGACGACGAGATTCAGATCCGCCGGTTCTTGCGCGCCGGCTTCGAGCTCAACGGCTTCGTCGTGCACGAGGCGGGCACCGGCACCGACGCGATGCGCGCTGGCGACGCTGCAGCCGATCGACATCGTCATCATCGACCTCGGCCTGCCCGACATGGACGGCGCCGAGGTGGTCGAGCGCATCCGCTCCTGGTCGAGCGTGCCGATCATCGTGCTGTCGGTGCGCGGCGCCGAAGCGCAGAAGGTGCACCTGCTCGAGCTCGGCGCCGATGATTACGTGGTCAAGCCGTTCGGCATGGCCGAGCTGTTGGCCCGCGTGCGCGTCGCGCTGCGCCGGCAGATGCGGGCGGCCAGCGGCGAGCCCAAGGTCGTCGCCGGCCCGCTCACCATCGATCTCGCCGTGCGGGCGGTCTATCTCAACGACGCACGGCTCGCGCTGACGCCGAAGGAATACCGGCTGCTGCAGGTGCTCGCCCAGCACGCCGGCAACGTGGTGACGCACCAGCACCTGCTCAAGGAAGTGTGGGGCACCGTGCATGTCCACGACACCCACTACCTGCGCATCTTCGTGCGCAAGCTCAGGCAGAAGATCGAGCCGAAGCCGGATTCCCCGCGCATCCTGGTCACCGAGCTTGGGCGTCGGCTACCGCCTCGCCCAGTCCGGCGCCGAGGGCGAAACCGGCCATTGGTCCGGAGCCGAGGTTCCCGCCAAGGCGGAAACCTGAAGGGCTGGCGGGGCCGGCCGTTCGTTAATATCTGCGGATTTCGGGCTGGGCCGCATTCCTTGACAGGACGCGGCTTTCCCCGCCATAAGCTTGCGCGAACGCGGGCCCTTGGGTCCGCGTGCTTTTTGACGGGGCATTTAAGCCCCTCAAAACACACAACAAACCGACTGAAAGAAGCCGGTCCGGACTTGTCCGAGCACCGGAAACGAACACGAAGGGAAGAATGATGTTCGCAGTCATCAAAACCGGCGGCAAGCAGTACCGCGTTGCCCCCGAGGACATTATCCGGATCGACCGTGTCAACGGTCAGCCCGGCGAGATCGTCGAGTTCGGCGAGGTGCTGGTGCTGGGCGGCGACGCGCCGCAGATCGGCACCCCGGCCGTCGCCGGGGCGACGGTCGCCGGCGAGGTGTTGCAGCACTCGCGCGGCGACAAGGTGATCGCCTTCAAGAAACGCCGGCGCAAGAATTCGCGCCGCAAGCGCGGCTACCGGCACGAGTTTTCCGTGATCCGCATCACGGAAATCCTGACCGACGGCGCCAAGCCGTCGAAGGAGGTCAAGGCCCGGCCGAAGCGCGAAGCCAAGCCGAAGGCCGAGGCGGCACCGGCCGCCACCGAGGGCGAAAAGGCTCCGGCCAAGGCCAGGAAAAAGCCGGCCACAAAGA
Organism: uncultured Alphaproteobacteria bacterium; assembly: GCA_963822035.1. Taxonomy (GTDB): domain Bacteria; phylum Pseudomonadota; class Alphaproteobacteria; order Rhizobiales; family Xanthobacteraceae; genus Pseudolabrys. Next base: position 236,775 of record CAWGGC010000006.1, read on the forward strand.
GCAAAAAGAAGTGAGATGATTCCTTCACGGAATCGGTGTAGACAGTAAGAGAATTCGAGAGAGTAGCGATATGGCGCACAAAAAAGCAGGCGGATCTTCACGCAACGGCCGCGATTCCGCGGGCCGTCGCCTTGGCCTGAAGATGTACGGCGGCGAGATCGTCCTTGCCGGCAATATTCTTGCGCGCCAGCGCGGCACCAAATGGCACGCCGGCCGCAATGTCGGTCTGGGCAAGGATCACACGCTGTTCGCTCTCGTTAACGGAAAGGTTCAGTTCGCTACGAAAACCAAAGGCCGCACTTACGTGTCCGTCGTACCGATGACGGAGGCAGCGGCCGAGTAGACGGTGGACTCACATCGAGGTCCGCCGGTCATCCAGTCGATCCGGCGGGGCTCTTGGGCTCTGAGAGGGGGAGACGGGTGACCGGCTCCCCCTCTTCGCTTTTGCAACCAGGAGCCCGTGCCATGATCCAGGAAATACCGAGAGAGACAACATTTCGCGAAGGCAGTATCGCCGTCCTCGAGACCACGCGGCTTGTGCTGCGCGCGCCGCGCCTCGGGGACGCTAAAACGGTTGCGACGCTCGCCAACGACCGCCGCATCGCCGAGAACACCGCGCGTATTCCGCATCCGTACAAGATTTCGGATGCCGAGAGTTTCATCGACGGGGCGAACAAGTCCGGCGAAGCGGCCTTCCTCATCACCTTGCGCAACAAGAAGGTGATCGGCGCTTGCGGCATCATGTTTCATCACGACGACGCGCCGGAGCTCGGCTACTGGCTGGGCGTGCCCTATTGGGGCAAAGGCTACGCCACCGAAGCGATGCATGCGGTGATCGACCATGCCTTCACCGACCTCAGCCACGAGGCGCTGCAGGCCGGCGCGCGCGTGACCAACCCGGCTTCGCGCCGGGTGCTGGAGAAGTGCGGCTTCCAGTGGACCGGCGTCGGCCTCTACCGCATCTCCTCGATCAAGTCGTCGGCGCCGATCGACCGCTTCCGCCTCGAGCGCGGCATCTGGACGGCGCTCAAGGACTGGGGCCGGACGACGCGCTGATAATAAGACGTCATGGGCGCCCTCCCCGATCCGGGGGAGGGCGGCTGGCGTTTGCCGAAACTTTGCGCGAAACTCGGCGGCAAACAGTCCAGGGAGGACGCCATGGCATACGATCTCGACCAATTCATCGCCGATTGCCGCTCCACGCTGGCGCGCGATCCAGGTCCCGCCGGCCGCCAGCAGGTGCTGCAAGATCTCGAGCGCCTGCTCAAGAACCAGGACTTCGTCGAGAAATATTGCGGCGACGACCAGCCGACCGGGATCAAGGTGCTTTATGAAGATCCCAAACTCGGCTTTCAGGTGCTCAGCCACATCATGGGCAAGGCGCGGGTCTCGCCGCCGCACGACCACGGCAAGTCGTGGGCGATCTACGGCCAAGCCAAACAATATACCGAGATGACGGAATGGCAGCGTGAGGACGACGGCAAGGATCCCGCGCACGCCAAGCTCAAGCCGGTCAAGAAATACCGGCTCAATCCCGGCATGGCCGGCATCTACCAGGACGGCGCCATTCATTCGATCGACTATCCGGACAGTGCCCGCTTTGTCCGCGTCACCGGCACGAACCTCGACAAGATCGACCGCATCAAGATCGATCTGAAGACCGGCGAGGTCGCCACGATGCGCATGGGGGCGTCGTGAATCTGCACGCCGGCGTTTCCGCCGCGAAATTGCGCGCAATCGGGCCCGCCGCCGTCAAGGCGATGCTCGGCGACGGCGGCGAACTCGCGCTCGTCGACGTGCGCGAGGAACTGACCTTTTCGCAGAACCATCTGCTGTGGGCGCGCAACGTGCCGCTGTCGCGGCTCGAATTGCGCTTTGCGCGCCTGGTGCCGCGCAAGGACACGCGCATCGTGCTGTGCGACGACGACGATGGGCTGGCGCAGCGCGCGGGCGCCGTGCTGGCGCGCGCCGGCTATACCGACATTTCCTATCTCGATGGCGGCATCGCCGCCTGGGAGAACGCCGGCTTGGTCACCTTTTCCGGCGTGCACGTGCCGAGCAAAGCCTTCGGCGAATTCGTCGAGCATGACCGCGGCACGCCGAGCGTCAGCGCGCAGGAATTAAACACCATGATGCAGAGCGGCACCAAGATGGTGGTGCTCGAACTCGAGGCCGTTCGACGAATATTCGCGCGTCTCGATCCCGACCGGCATCGACGTGCCGGGCGCCGAGCTGGTGCTGCGCGTGCACGACATCGCGCCTTCGCCCGACACCACCATCGTCGTCAATTGCGCCGGGCGCACCCGAAGCATCATCGGCGCGCAGTCGCTGATCAACGCCGGCGTGCCGAACAAAGTGGTGGCGCTGCGCAACGGCACCATGGGCTGGCACCTCGCCGGCTTTACCTGCGCCTCCGGCAAGGCCGATCGCGCGCCGGCGGTGACGAGCGGCGGGCTTGCCTGGGCCAAGCCCGCGGCCGATGAGGTCGCGCGCAAGTGGAACGTCGGCCGCATCGATCGTGCCACCCTCGACACATGGCGCAAGGATGCAGCGCGCACGACTTACGTTTTCGACGTGCGCGATCCCGCCGAGTACAAGGCCGGCCACCTGCCCGGCGCGATCTCCGCGCCCGGCGGGCAACTGGTGCAGGCAACCGACATCTATGCCGGCACGCTCGGCGCGCGCATCGTCTGTTGCGACGACAAGGAAGTGCGCGCGCTGATGACGGCGTCGTGGCTGAAGCAGATGGGCTGGAAGGACGTATTCGTTTTGGCGGAAACCGGCGGCGAAACCGGCGAGCCGGCGCCGATGCTGCTTACGACGCCACCAGCCGACGCGATTATTGAGCCCGCCGCTGATCGATGCCGACGAGGTCACCGTGATCGATCTCTCCACCAGCCCGCATTACCGCCGCGGCCACATTCCCGGCGCCTGGTTCGCCATCCACGGCCGGCTCGACCGCGCGCTGGCGAAAATCGCGCCGCGTGGCTCCATTGTGCTGACTTCCGAGGACGGCGTGCTCGCCGGCCTTGCGGTGACGGAGGCCCGCGCGCTCACGCAGAAGCCGGTGCACTGGCTCAAAGGCGGCAATGCCGCCTGGACCGCCGCCGGTCTGCGGGTTTCGACCGAGCGAGCATATGGCCGACGAGCCGCTCGACGTGTGGCTGAAACCCTACGAGCGGCCGAACGACAACGAGGCGGCGATGAACGCCTATTTGTCGTGGGAAGTCGATCTGCTCGAGCGCATCAAGCGCGACGGCACCACGCATTTCCTGCCGGCGTGATCTTATTGCGTAAGCGCCGCCGCGAATTTTTCACCGAATTCGCTGAGCTCATCGGGGCTGATGTCGCTGACCGCCCAGAGATGGATGCCCTTTTCGCGCCATGAGCGCACGTTGAAACCGTGCAGGCTCTGCATCGACGCCGCGGTTTCCGCCTGGCTTGCAGCCGGCTCGCAGAACAGATTGATGATGTGCACGCGGCGGCGATAGACGATGGCCGCGACCGGCCTGGCGTCGACATAATCAATGCGCGCGCCGAGCAAGGTGAAACCTTGCGCGGTCAGGTCCATGACCGGCGGCGACGCCGCCAGCCGGCCGTTGAACCACGGCTTGACGGTGTGCTGATCGCTCGACACCACGTCGGTCAGGCGATCGCCCTGCAGTGAGCGCAGATGCGCCGAAACGATCTCGTCGAGAACGCGCCGCTGTTCGTCGTCGCGTGTGACGACCAGCAACAGGCCGGTAGCCGCAATCGCGCTCGCCGCGGCGCCCAGGGCAAAGCCTTTCAGCGCCGCGCGACGGCTGGCGACGACTACCGGCGCCGCCGGCAGCTTGCCTTCGATGTTGCGCCTCAGACTGTCGGGTGCCATATAGCGCAGCGCCGCGGGATTGATGGTCTTGCGCAGGTCCTGCATGTCGCGCAGCGCCGCCGCGCATTTCGCGCAGCCCGCGACATGCGTCTCGACCTTGAGCGCGTTTTCGGCATCGAGCTCGCCGTCGATCAGCGCGTGCAGCAGGATATTGGCTTCATCGCAATTCATCGACGCTTACTCCCGCCTTCGGCTGCGATCCAGGCCTCGCGCAGCATGCCGCGCGCCCGCGCCAGACGCGACATTACCGTCCCGATCGGCGCCTCGATGACCAAAGCGATATCGCGATAGGAAAGATCGTTGATCTCGCGCAGCACGATGATCTCGCGGAATTCCGCCGGCAGCTTGTTGATCAGGCGCCGCATCGTTTCCGATTCGGCGCGCCGCACCGCCGTCTGCTCCGGCGTTTCGACTTCCTCGCGCCAGATTGGATCCGCTGATGCTTCGTCTCCCACACCCTCGCCATAGACCAGCTTCGCCTTCTCCGAATAGGCGGTGTGGCAGACATTGCGCAGAATGGTAAGCAGCCATGGTTTGATCTGCCCGCCGCGGAACGTGTCGAAATAGCGAAACGCGCGCAGATAGCACTCCTGCACCGCGTCGTCGGCATCGTGTCGATTGCGCATGAGATAACGCGCCAGCGTGTAGACGGCGTCGAGATGCGGCAAGGCAAGCTCCTTGAAGCGGTCCGCCTTGCCGCCGTCGCCCAACTCCTTGCCGCCCGCCATCACTGAATGCCCGGCCTCGCCAACGGGGACTATGAACCGGTCAACACCGCTCACCGAAGGTTATTTCTCCCCCGTATTGGCCTCGACCACGACCGTGCCGGTCATGTGCGGATGCAAGGAACAGAAATAGGTGTAAGCGCCGGGCGTGGTGAAGGTGAAGGAGAACTTGTCGTCGGTATCCAGGGCTTTGGAGCGAAAGGCCATGGTCTTCGACGTCACCGTGTGCGGGATGTCGTCGCGGTTGGTCCAGGTCACGGTGTCGCCGGCCTTCACCGTGACCTGCTGCGGGGCGAACGTGAAGTTGTCGATCTTCACCTCGATGTTGGCCGCGCCGGCCTGGCTGGCGGCAAGTACCGCGGTCAACAACAACGCGGCACCCAATGCGATTGTCGAATGCGACTTCATTGCAAGCCTCAAACCTTCAGCGGCGTGTCGACGATGGCGAGGCGCTGCTCACCGTGCTTGAAGGTGACGCTGGCGGTGCCGAGCATCTTGCGCAGCTGTTCGTCGGGAACCTTCATCGGGCCGGGTGATGGCGCGGTGCCGGGCGCCGGCTGCGGGAACGCGGTCGAGCGCGCGGTGTGGAAGGTGACGTTGCCCTCGACCTTCTGCATCACCTGGTGGATGTGGCCGTTGAGCACGGTGACCGAGCCGAAACGCTTGAGGTAGCCGAGCGCACGCGCGCTGTCTTCGGTGCCCCAGCCCCATTCGGGATAGACCGTCCACAGCGGGATGTGCGCGAACAGCACGATCGGCGTCGACGCCGAGCGGCCCTTGAGATCATCCTCGATCCACTCGAGCTGCTCGTCGCCGAGGCTGCCCATGCCGCCACCTTTGAGATTGGCGACGTTGACCAGTCCCATGAAGTGCACGCCATTGGCGTCAAAGCTGTAGTAGCCGGAGCCTTTGGTGCCGCGGCCGTAGCGTTCCTTGTAGAGCCTGATGTCGGGATCGACGATGTCGTGCTCGCCAGGCACGTAGTGCACGTCGAGCTTGGCCTGCGAAATGATCTGCTCGGCGTCGTCGAACTGCTGCTCCTTCGACAGATGCGTGATGTCGCCGGTGTGGATCATGAAGGCCGGCTTGGTCGGAATCGCCTTGATGCGATCGATCGCTTCTTCCAGCGTGCCCTTGGCGTTGGGATTGGCCGGCTTGTCGAAGCCCATGTGGCTGTCGCTGATCTGCAGGAAGGTGAGGCCCAACGCTTTGGTAGAATTGGCGTCGGCGGCCATGGCCTGATCGATCAGGCCGAGCGAATGCGGCACGCCGCCCGAGATGGTCCAAAGCACTCCGGTCCCAACCCAGGTCATGCATTCCAGCACCTTGCGGCGGTTTGGGCCTTGGTCGCGATCGTCGGTGGTCATGATCAGTCTCCCTGCAATTGGCTTGCGGGGACTAGATCGGACGCCGGTGTGATTTATTCCCGGACGGCCTGTGGAACTCGGACGGCCAATCCCATATACGCTAACGCCATGAAATTCCTCGACGAAGCCAAGGTCTATATCGCCTCCGGCGCCGGCGGCAACGGCTGCGTCGCGTTCCGGCGCGAGAAGTTCATCGAGTTCGGCGGCCCCAGCGGCGGCGACGGCGGCAACGGCGGCAACGTCGTGGTCGAGGCGGTCAACGGCCTCAACACGCTGATCGACTACCGCTATCAGCAGCACTTCAAGGCGCAGCGCGGCGGCAACGGCATGGGCAAGGACATGCACGGCGCCAACGGCAAGGACGTTGTGCTCAAGGTGCCGGTCGGCACGCAGATCTACGAGGAGGACGGCGAGACGCTGCTCGCCGACCTCACCACAGTCGGCGAGCACGTGATCATCGCCAAGGGCGGCAATGGCGGCTTCGGCAACGCCTATTTCAAGTCATCGACCAATCGCGCGCCGCGCAAGGCCAATCCCGGCCAGCCCGGCGAGGAACGCACAATCCGCCTGCGGCTCAAGCTGATCGCCGATGCCGGCCTGGTCGGCCTGCCCAATGCCGGCAAGTCCACCTTCCTCGCCGCGGTCAGCGCCGCCAAGCCGAAGATCGCCGATTATCCGTTCACGACGCTGCATCCCCAGCTCGGCGTGGTGCGCGTCGACGAGCGCGAATTCGTGCTGGCCGACCTGCCTGGCCTGATCGAAGGCGCGCATGAAGGCGTCGGCCTCGGCGACCGCTTCCTCGGCCACACCGAGCGCTGCCGCGTGCTGCTGCATCTGGTCGACGGCACCGGGGAAGATGTGGGCGCCGACTACAAGACCGTGCGCGCAGAGCTCGAAGCCTACGGCACGGGCTCACCGACAAGCCGGAGATCGTCGCGCTGTCGAAGGCCGACGCGCTGACGCCGGAAGCGATCAAGACGCAAATCGCGAAACTGAAGAAGGCGTGCAAGAAGACGCCGCTGGTGCTGTCGTCCGCCTCGGGCCAAGGCGTTCCGGAAGTGCTGCGCGCGCTGTTCAAGGTGATCGGCGAGGCGAGCGCGGACGCGAGACCGACGAAAGCCAAGGAAGCAGTTATCCCATGAAATCCCGCGCAGCCGTCGCCTGGAAGGCAGGCGAACCGCTCAGCATCGAGACCATCGAGATCGAGGGCCCGAAGGCCGGCGAGGCGCTGATCGAGATCATGGCGACCGGCATCTGCCACACCGATGCCTATACGTTGTCGGGGGCCGATCCGGAGGGCATTTTTCCGGCGATCCTCGGCCACGAAGGCGCCGGCATCGTGCGCGAAGTCGGGCCGGGCGTGACGACGCTCAAGGTTGGCGATCACGTCATCCCGCTCTACACGCCGGAATGCCGGCAGTGCAAAACCTGCCTGTCGCGGCGCTCCAACCTGTGCACCGCGATCCGCGCCACCCAGGGCAAAGGCGTGATGCCCGACGGCACCAGCCGCTTCCGCTGCGATGGCGACGCCGTGTTCCACTATATGGGCTGCTCGACGTTCTCGAACTTCACGGTGCTGCCGGAGATTGCGCTCGCCAAGGTCCGCGAGGACGCGCCGTTCGACAAGATTTGCTACATCGGCTGCGGCGTCACCACCGGCATCGGCGCCGTCATCAATACCGCCAAAGTCTGGCCCGGCGCCAATGTCGCGGTGTTCGGCCTCGGCGGCATCGGCCTCAACGTGGTGCAGGGCGCGCGCATGGTCGGCGCCGACAAGATCGTCGGCATCGATCTCAATCCGGCGCGGCGCGCCATGGCCGAGAAATTCGGCATGACGCATTTCATCAATCCGGACGAGGTCGGCCGCGATAAGGTGGTGCAGGCGGTGGTCGACTTGACCGGCGGCGGCGCCGACTTCTCCTTCGAGTGCATCGGCAACGTCAACGTCATGCGCCAGGCGCTCGAGTGCTGTCACCGCGGCTGGGGCGAAAGCATCATCATCGGCGTCGCAGGCTCGGGTCAGGAAATCGCGACGCGGCCGTTCCAGCTCGTCACCGGCCGGGTGTGGAAGGGCACCGCCTTCGGCGGCGCGCGCGGCCGCACCGACGTGCCACGAATCGTCGACTGGTACATGGACGGCAAGATCAACATCGACGACCTGATCACCCACACCATGCCGCTCGACAAGATCAACGACGCCTTCGACTTGATGCACGAAGGCAAGAGCATCCGCTCGGTCGTGATTTACTAGCGGCGCGCGGTCACGACAGCGACATCAAGGCCGCGCGCAGGTCGTCGGCGCTGCCGCGCGCGATCGAGCGCTCGACCTGGGCGTGGGTTTTCTTCCAGATCGGCGCGGCCTTGGTCAGCAAGGCACGGCCTTGCGGCGTGATCGCAATCCGGCGGCTGCGCTTGTCTTCCTTGTCGACCGTGACCTTGATGAGACCGCGGCGCTCGAGCGGCTTGAGGTTCGCCGTCAGCGTGGTGCGGTCCATCGCCAGCAGCGCCGCGACGCTGCCGAGCGTCGGCGGTTCCGGGCGGTTGAGCGAGGTCAGCAGCGAGAACTGGCCCTGCGTGAGACCGAGCGGCCGCAGCGCCTCGTCGAAGCGGCGCGCCAGCGCGCGGGCCGCGCGCTGCACATGAAGGCAGAGACAGGTGTCGCGGACCAAATGGGTGAAGGACAGCGGCGGCTGCATGTGGGTTGACATGGCGGATAATATGTTGATATCAACCTAATTGTCAATGTCGGGAACCCGTGAGGAGAAAGCCATGCAGGTCCAGCCCTATCTGAACTTCGACGGCCGCTGCGACGAGGCCATCGCGTTCTACAAGAAGACACTCGGCGCCGAGGTGAAGATGCTCATGCGCTGGAAGGACGCCCCAGAAGGCATGTGTACGGCCGAGAACGCCGACAAGGTGATGCATTCGAGCCTGAAGATCGGCGACGCCACGGTGATGATGTCGGACGGCCGCCACACCGGACATCCGGAATTCAAGGGCATCTCGCTGTCGCTGATCGCGAAAGATCCCGCCGAAGCCGAGAAATTGTTCAACGCGCTGGGCGACGGCGGTCAGGTGCAGATGGCCATGAGCAAGACTTTCTTTTCACCGGCCTTCGGCATGGTTGCCGACAAGTTCGGCGTCAGCTGGATGGTCGTGGTGATGTAACGGAGGAGGATGCGCATGAGTGCCGGGAAAGAGACCGACGAATTCGTGATCTCGCGCGTGTTCGACGCGCCGCGCGACCTGGTGTGGCGCGCCTTCACCGAGCCCGAGCACATGAAGCAATGGTGGGGCCCCAAGGGCTTCACCGTCGATCGCTTCGAACATGGATCTGCGCCCCGGCGGCACCTACCACTACGGCATGAAATCCCCGGACGGCCACGCGATGTGGGGCAAGTTCATCTACCGCGAGATCGTGCCGCGGGAACGGCTGGTGCTTCATCACACATCTTCTCCGACGAGAGCGGCGGCATCACCCGCCACCCGATGAGCCCGTCCTGGCCGCTGCAAATGCTCTCGACCTTCACCTTCGAGGACGCCGGCGGCGGCAAGACGAAATTTACCGTGCGATGGGCGCCCTACAACGCGACGGAGGAAGAGCGCAAGACGTTCGACGCCGGCCGCGACAGCATGAACCAGGGCTGGGGCGGAACGTTGGATCAACTCGCGGCCTATCTGGCGAAGGCCAAGTAGGCGCAGGTCAAGGAGTAGCAAAGATGAAGCTCGCCGGCCCGATCACGCCATGCCTGTGGTTCGACACGCAGGCCGAAGAGGCCGCAAAGTTCTATTGCGGCATTTTCGAGAATTCACGCGTCAAGCACGTCGCCCGCTTCCCCGACACCGGCAAGGAAGCCCACGGCAAGGATGCCGGCACGGTGATGACGGTCGCCTTCGAGATCGATGGACAGGAGTTCCTCGCGCTCAACGGCGGCCCGCAGTTCACGTTCGATCAAGCGGTCTCGTTCATCCTGTATTGCGAAACGCAAGGGGAAGTCGACTACTTCTGGGCAAAGCTCACCGATGGCGGCCAGGAAGTCGCGTGCGGCTGGCTCAAGGACAAATTCGGCCTGTCGTGGCAGGTCACGCCCGTGGCACTGCCGAGGATGATGACCGACCCCGACACCCGGAAGACTGCGCGCGTGATGGACGCTTTCATGACGATGAAGAAGCTCGACGTCGCCGCGATCGAGCGCGCCTACGCCGGATAGATCGGCGTCATTTCGCGCACAGCCGGCGCGGGCCTTCGAGCGGCTGATAGGTGCAGTCGGCCGCTTTGAACGAAATGTAGGCCTGCGAGCAAGCAGCCACGTTGCACTGCGGATTTGCGCTCGAAGCAGCGCCGACGTCGGCATGCGCATTGAGCACGGCTTCGGCGGTCGCCTTGTCGCTGAGCACGCCTTTGGCGCACAGCTCGCGCCTTCCCTCGTTCGATTCAAAGGTGCAATCCGAGGCGCGGAAGCTCTGATAGGCGGCGGCGCAGGCGACGACGTCGCACTTGTCGGAGACCGCTTGCGTCGAGGCCTGGATCTTGGCCGGCACAGGCGCCGGCTCGCTGGCGAGCGCATCGGTCGCGGCCGTGCCCGCGTGGCGCACGACTGACGCTAGCGGCGCCTGCTGCGTGACCGCGGTTTCAACCTTGTGCGCCGGCTCGACCAGCACATCCATCTCCAGCAGCACGCTGAAGACGGTGACAATGCCGACCAAAAGATAAATGAGAAATGACATCGCGCACAACCCGAAGCTCAATCGGCCCGCATCATGCACATAAGCGGCAGGTGGTTCAACCCGTGGCGAGTCATGGGAGGTATTTAGCGCAGCCAGTCCAGCAGCGGCGGAATAATGAAGCCGCGCGGCGCTCCGCCGTCGTCGTCACCATCATCGGCCTCGTCGCTGTAGCTACTATAATGGCGCGACGTGATCTCCTTGGCCGCCACGGCATCGAGTGCGTCGTCGTGAGCACGATGTCGGACTGAGCGCAGCTCAAGCGCTGCGCTGGCACTGTGTTGGGCCGCCGGCGGCGAAACGCATTGCCGGCGCGGGCCTTCGTAAGGCTGGTAGCTGCAATCGGACACGCGGAAGGAGCGATAGCCGGCAGCGCAGGCCTCAATGTTGCAGCTGCCGACGGCCGGTTGTGTTGAAGCCTGCGCGCCAAGCGGCGGCGAAGTCGGCTGTTGCATTGGCGGATTCGGCGCTGGCGAATTCGGCGCAGCCGAAGCGCTCAAAGCCGCGCCGTCGGTTTCCACGCGCGTCACCGCGTTGGCGGGCTCGACGGCGCGCACAATCTTCTCGCCGGGGTGCGCCGGATAGACCGGGCTCAACGCGCCGGGCTTGGCGCCATGATCCGCCTGCCGCCGGCCGGCTTCATAGTTGGCAAGTTTGTTCGATTTCGTTTGAGCGACCGCATGCGTCGCCGGCGCTTCAGGCAACGGCGCCGTCAGAACATCCAGGCCGAACAACGCAGCCCCCGCGGTCAAGACCAGAACGATAAAGTAGGCGATGAACGACATCGCCTCGTGAACGCGGAGAGCGGCATTGCTGTTCCTTGTGCGAAGTTCCATCGCGCCGATGGAACTTCAGTTTCGCACTTGCCGCCCTTATTCGGCCTCATCTGTCCCGCTTTGATGCACGCACAGCAACCGAGGGGCTCTTCCTTTTTTTCTCGTCGCCGACATGGCCGCTGCTCGAGCGGCCAGCGCCAAGCATTGGAGGATTTGCGATGCGGCATCTGTTCGTGCCCGCCTGCCTTTGCCTGATGACCCTGCCCGGAGCTACCGCCAGCGATCCATCGCCGCCGCTGGATCGGCTGCCCGCTCCCGCGATGAGCAAGACCATCACTGATCGTGCGAGCACCGCGGCGGAGACCACGAAGGACCTCGACGATCAGGCAACCGGTGCCGATGAAACCGAAGAGGCCTCGCTCGGCGGCGAGAGCGTGCGCGACAAATCGCAGAGTGACGACGATGCGCCTGCGGCTACTCAGGACAATTCGTTCGACGCCGGCGCCGCGCTCGACGACGAGGACGCTGCGCGGCCCATCGAAAATCCGCCGCTGCCGCCCAAGCCGAAACCGGTGGTCGAACGCTCGCGCGAGGAAATTTGCGATACGTTGACCAAAGCCGCCCACAACAATGACGTGCCGGCGCCGTTCTTTATTCGGCTGCTGTTTCAGGAAAGCCGCTTTCAGCCGGGCACGGTCAGTTCTGCCGGCGCCGAAGGCATCGCGCAGTTCATGCCGGAAACCTCGGCGGACGTCGGGCTCGCCAATCCGTTTGATCCGCTGCAGGCGATTCCCGCCGCCGCGCGGCTGCTGCGCAGCCTGGCGCAGCAGTTCGGCAATCTCGGTCTTGCGGCGGCCGCCTACAACGCCGGCCCCAAGCGCATCCAGGAGTGGCTCGCCAACAAGGGCAAGTTGCCGCAGGAAACGCGGGGCTACGTCAAGACCATCACCGGCCGCGCGCCGGAGACCTGGACCGCCACCGGGCATGGCAGTCCGGCGGTGAAGCTGCCGCGCCGCGCGCCCTGCCAAGAAGTCCGCCGGACTGCTCGCCTGGAACGGTCCGGACCACATTCCGCTGCCGCCGGTGCGAGAGACGAAGAAGGATGAAACCCGCATCGCCGGCGAGCGGCATGAGACAAAGCACCGCGTCGTCGTCGCCGAGGCGACATGCCAAGGCCGCGACCAAGACCGTCGCCAAGGCAAAGCTGGAGACGAAAGCCGAGAAGCCGGCGGAGAAGAAAGGCAAGCACGTCGGCACGCAGGTCGCCGCAGCCAAACATCGGCGCGGGCATAGGGCCGAGAAAGTCGCGCAAAATTAGGTTGCATGCTACACACCCGGCGCAAACCACTGCCGCGCCGGGCCATGTCGAAGACCCCAACCCTCAACTCTTTCCGCCGTATCGTCGTCAAGGTCGGCTCATCGTTGCTCGTCGATGCCGCTGCCGGCGGCCTGAAGCGCGAATGGCTCGACGAGCCTCGCCGCCGACATCGCCTCCTTGCACAAGGACAAGAGAGACGTGCTGGTCGTCTCCTCCGGCGCCATCGCGCTCGGCCGCGCCGTGCTGAAACTGCCGCGCGCGCGCGCTGCGGCTCGAGGAAGCGCAAGCCGCGGCCGCCGTCGGGCAGATCGCGCTCGCCCGCGCCTGGTCGGAAGAGCTTCGGCGCCCACGGCATCACCGCCGGCCAGGTGCTGCTCACGCTGGGCGACACCGAGGAACGCCGGCGCTATCTCAACGCGCGCGAAACGATCGACAAGCTCTTGGAGTGGCGCAGCGTGCCGGTGATCAACGAGAACGACACTGTGGCGACCAGCGAAATCCGCTACGGCGACAACGACCGGCTCGCCGCGCGCGTCGCCACCATGACCAGCGCCGATCTGCTGGTGCTGCTGTCCGACGTCGACGGGCTTTACGACAAGCCGCCGGCGCAAGGCGGCGCCAAGCTGATGCCTGTCATGCCGCGCATCACGCCGGAGATCGAGGCAATGGCGGGCGCCTCCGACTCGGAGACCGCGCGCGGCGGCATGGTCACCAAGATCGAGGCCGGCAAGATCGCCACCTCCGCCGGCACCCACATGGTCATCGCCTCGGGGCGCGTCGGCCACCCGCTGCAGGCGATCGCCAAGGGCGCTGCCTGCACCTGGTTCCTGACTCCGGCCAATCCGGTGACGGCGCGCAAGAAATGGATCGCCGGCTCGCTGGAGCCGCGCGGCGCGCTTCATCGATCGATGCCGGCGCGGTGACGGCGTTGCGCCAGGGAAGAGCCTGTTGCCGGCGGGCGTCAGCAGCATCGAGGGTTCGTTCGGCCGCGGCGACGCCGTCGTGGTGCGAGGACCGGACGGCGCCGAGATCGGCCGCGGGCTCATCGCCTATGACGCCGAGGACGCCGAGCGCATCAAGGGCAAGTCATCGGCCGACGTGCAGGCGATCCTCGGCTTCACCGGGCGCACCGAGATGATCCACCGCGACGACCTGGTGCTCGGCGGCGAGTGAAATTTCAGCCGGCCGATGGAACCTGCGTCGGCGTTTGCGCATTGAGGGGGCGCCGACGCATGAAATGAAAAGGCGATTGACCGATCGCCCGGAACCCCAGCCTTCCGGAGGCTGGGGTTTCTGTTGGCGGGCATCTGCCAATGGCTGAGCGGCGACGCTGGTACCTGACCGCTCCAGGCCGCTGGCCAGCTTAGCTGCTCGTGGCCGCCGACGGATTGTTTGTCAGTGACGGCGGGCGCGGCTGCGCCTCTTGCGGCGCGGCTGACCCGGCTTGGGCTGCGCGGCCGAGTCGCGGCGATCGCGCGTGACGGCAGTGCCAGCAGTCCCGTCGGGGAATTCCAGGTAACGGCTGTAGATCGGCACCTGGCCTTCGCCGCCGCGGGGGCCTTCGATCACCAGCTTGGTGCCGATGGGGAAACGGCTGGGCAGACGATTGGAACGGTACGCCATAACATCCTCCTCCTGAGGCTCGCCCGACACTGCCCGTCCAATGTGTAGGTCAATTGTTCGGTTGCGGATCCGGGTTGGCGTTGTCCACGCTATCCCCAGGTGACCGGCGACCTCGCCGGGGCCGTCCCGGCGTGGTAGGAACCGACGGCTAAGACGGGTTTTCGACGGGGTTTTCCGGCATGAGCGCGCCGCTCAAGAGCGTCGAAGCGCACCGGCGATATCGCCGCCGTAATGCCGAAATCGGCGCGGCCGCGCGCGCTGCCGCCGCGCACCCTGGCGCTGGCGCCGTCGGCGCAGAAGGATAGGGCGCTCGCCGCCATGGCCGCCGCCGTCCGCGCCCAAGCGGCGCGCGATTCTCTCCGCCAATGCCGAGGATCTCGCCGAGGCGCGCGCCTCCGGCATGACCGGCGCCTTCCTCGACCGCCTCACCCTCGACGCCCGGCGCATCGAGGCCATCGCCGCCGCAATCGAGGCGGTGCGCGCGCTGAAGGATCCGGTCGGCACGGTCACCGATCCTGGACGCGGCCCAACGGCATGACCATCGAGCGCGTGCGCGTGCCGCTCGGCGTCATCGGCATCATCTACGAGAGCCGCCCCAACGTGACCGCCGATGCCGGCGCGCTGTGCCTGAAGTCGGGCAATGCCGCGATCCTGCGCGGCGGCTCCGACAGCCTGCGCTCGAGCCGCGCCATCGTTGCCGCGCTCGGCCAAGGCCTGCGCGAAGCGGGCTTGCCCGAGGCCGCGATCCAGCTCGTGCCGACCCGCGACCGCGCCGCAGTCGGGCAGATGCTGGCCGGCCTCGACGGCAACATCGACGTCATCGTGCCGCGCGGCGGCAAGGGCCTGGTGGCCCGCGTGCAGGCAGAGGCGCGCGTGCCGGTGTTCGCCCATCTCGAAGGCGTCTGCCACGTCTATGTCGACAAGGCCGCCAACCTGGACATGGCGAAGAAGATCGTGCTCAACGCCAAGATGCGGCGCACCGGCGTCTGCGGCGCGGCGGAGACGCTGCTGGTCGACCGCGCCGGCGCCGAGCGCCTGCTCAAGCCGCTGATCGACGTGCTGCTTGACGCCAAATGCGAGATCCGCGGCGACAAGGCCGTGCAGGCGGTCGATCCGCGCGTCAAGGCCGCGACCGAGGAAGACTGGGGCACCGAATATCTCGACGCCATCATCGCGGCCAAGGTCGTCGACGGCGTCGACGCGGCGATCGCCCATATCGAGCGCTACGGCTCGCACCATACCGACGCGATCATCACCGACGACGCGGCAGCGGCGGAGAAATTCCTGACGCAAGTCGATTCGGCGATCGTGCTGCACAACGCCTCGACCCAGTTCGCCGATGGCGGCGAATTCGGCTTCGGCGCCGAGATCGGCATCGCCACCGGGCGCCTGCATGCGCGCGGGCCGGTCGGCGTCGACCAACTCACCACCTTCAAATACCGCATCCGCGGGAGCGGTCAGATCCGGCCGTGAAAAACAACAAACCCGCCGTCCCGGAGCGCTTTCTTCCTCCGCACGCGCCCGGCATGAGGATCGGCTTGTTCGGCGGGACTTTCGATCCGCCGCATCTGGCCCATCTCGGCGCAAGCCTGCTCGCGCTCAAGCGCCTCAAGCTCGATCGTGTCTGGTGGCTGGTGACACCCGGCAATCCGCTCAAGGATACCAGCGGGCTCGGGCCGCTGAAGCCGCGGATCGCGGCGGCACGGGCGCTGACGCAGCATCCACGCATCGACGTGACCGGTCTCGAAGCTGTCATTAAGACCCGATACACTTACGATACGATACAATGGCTGGTCGCCCGGTGCCCTGGCGTCCATTTCGTCTGGATCATGGGCGCCGACAACTTGCGGAGCTTTCACCGCTGGCAGAATTGGCGCGGAATAGCAAAGTTGGTGCCCTTCGCGGTGGTCGACCGCCTGGGCCCGAGCCTCTACGCCGCGGCCAGTCCGGCCGGACAGGCGCTTGGCCGCTTCCGCATCGCCGAGCACAACGCGGCCGCGCTGCCCTTCCGCAAGCCCCCGGCCTGGACCTTCCTGCACGGCCTCAAATCGCCGCTGTCCTCGACGCAATTACGCGCCTTGCGGCGGCTCGCGCGGAAAGCCGACGAATTCAAAGAAAAAGCCGGAAAAGAAGCCTGCCAAAAAGAGTTCCACAAAGGCCAAGGCAAAAAGCGCAGCCAAGGCGAAGCCCGCGCGCAAGACGCGCGCGGCGGTAAAAAAGAGGCGGACAGCGGCCAAACGAGCGAGCCGCAACAGTGGAAAGAAACGGCTCTAGCGACTATCTTCATGAAGAACCCCGGACCCACCGGGGCGAGTGCAACGAACGGAAAGGATAAACACCTCTGATCACCCCTGCACTCTCTCGGGCGTCGCGTCGTATGCCCGAACCCGTCTCCCGGCGCCCCGACGCCAAGGAGACGCTCCGCCTTGTCCTCGCCTGTCTCGAAGACGCCAAAGCCGAGGACAGCGTCACCATCGATCTTACCGGCAAAACCTCGATCGGCGATTACATGGTCGTGACCTCAGGCAGGTCGCAGCGCCATGTCGCGTCCATTGCCGACCGCGTGGTCAAGGACCTGGAAGCCGCCGGCGTTCGCGGCCTGCGGGTCGAGGGCATGCGGCAGGCCGACTGGGTGCTCATCGACGCCGGCAACGTCATCGTCCACGTCTTCCGGCCCGAGATCCGCGAATTCTACAATCTGGAAAAGATGTGGTCGGCAAGACGCGCCTGAGCGCCAATTCTTGAGGCGCTGAGCGACAGCAAGCAAGCCGCCGACTTGCGCTGACGTTTGGGTTACGTGACGCGGGATCGCGGACCGCCGGTCCGCACGCGGGCACGGTCATGAATTGATGCTTTCGTCCCTTCCCGCGCTGATCGGCTATGCGCTTTGCTGCTTCGGCTGGGGCCGGACGGCCCACACGCTTCTTTATCCAGATCGTGCGCCGCTGCCTGCTTTCAGCACCGGACTGGGCCTCGTCGTCCTCTCCTTCATCGGCGGCATCCTCAACGCAGCCGGCCTCGCGGTAACCGCAGCGCTCGAGCTGTGCGCCTTTACCGGGATCGGCCTTGGCATCGTCTTTCTTGCCTTGAGCAGCAGAGCCTTTGCGTGGCGCGCGCTGCTTCGCCGCACTGCCGTGCCGAGCTGGCTCTGCGTCCTGACCATTCTCGGCCTCGGCATATTCCTCACGCGCGAACTATTGCCGAGCCACGTGTTCGACTACGCCGACGACTACTTCAGCTACATGGTTCGCGTCGTCCGGATGCAGGCGACCGGGACCGTCGGCGGCGTGCCGTTCGAGCTGCAGGGACTAAGCGACTTCGGCGCGCAGATTTTCCTGCAAGGCATTCTGCACATCTGGCTGCCGGTCACCGACTCCTACGCCTTCGACACGATCTTCTGCTTCCTGCTCGGCATCGCGCTGCTCGCCGAGCAGGGCGGCACGAGAAAAGCGCCGGTCGCGCTCACCGCCCTTGCGATTGCGGTTTACGTCGCCGTCAATCCGCAAATCGTCAACCTGTCCTCGGTCTACTCGACCAGCGCGCTGATCCTTACACTGCTGACGGCGACCGCATGTCTGTTCGAAGCGCTCGAGAACAACGCGCCGGCTTCCCGCCAGGCGCTCTGTTCGGTTGCCGTCGGCGCGACCGTCGCGACGCTGGTCGCACTCAAGCTGACCACCGTGCTTTTCGTGCTGCCGTTCTGCGGCGTTGTCTTTGCCGCAGTGCTGATCGAGCGGCCGCGGGCCGCCGCCATCGTCGGCGGGACGGGTGTCGCGAGCGGCGCCGTCTATTGTCTCGGCTGGATCGTCACCCATCGCGACAAGCTCGATGTCTCGACGTGGTCTTCGTCGGCGCGTTTCTTCCTCGAGCCGCAGCTGACGATCTGGCCGAGCGTCTTCGAAGCCTTCCGCGATCGTCCAAGCCTCTACGGCGGCAGCCGCGCCGTTTTCCTGATCGGCGTTGCGGCGCTGGCGCTGTCGCTCGCCGTCAGCGCGTTCCGTATTCGCCCGCCGGCCGCGGTCCTCGACCGACGCACTTACCATCGCCGCCGCCAGCGGCGGCATCGTCTGCTATGTCGGCCTCGCCGCGATCTTCAACAACGAGGCGGCGCTGCGCTACGCCGTGCCGTTCCTGATCGCCCTCGTGCCTTTCACGCTGTTCACCGGCGGCGGCCCGGCCCGCGCGGTAAAGGGCCACATCGCCGCGCTCGTCGAGCACCGGCCGACGTTCTGGCTTGCCGGCATCGCGATGGTCTTTGCGGTCGTCTTTCTGGGCACCGACAAAGTTCGGCTGGAGCGGATCGTCACCGAGCACACGGTCGTTTCAATTCCGATCAGCCCCGACAACCGTGCCTATCAGGCCCGCATATTGTCGAATGAGAACCGCTCCTACGTCCGCGCCGTCCAGTCGAAGGTGCCCGCCGATGCCACGGTCTGGGCCTGGATCGACGCGCCGTTCGATCTCGACTTCAGGCGCAACCGGGTCTGGACCTACCACATGGACTGGGCGGTCGCGCCCTGGCGGCTCACCGCACGGACCCCGGAGGAATTGAGCGCCACGCTGCGCAGCCGCGGCGTCAAATATGTGCTCTGGCAATACCGTTCCGGCTTCAACCCGGACGTCGCGGCCATGCAGGGCTACCTGCAGACCGTTCAATGGCCAGAGTACCGCGTCATCCTGCGCAGCACGATTGAGCTCACGCTCGCGCTTCGCGCACTGGCGAAACCCGAGGATATCGTCTGGAAGGACGAATCGATCGAGATCATCGCGCTGCCGCCGCACTAAGAACGTCGGACGGACGGCCGCGAATTTGCTAGGCTTGGCGCAATGCGCATCATCGTTGCCGCCGTCGGACGCCTCAAGCGCGGCCCGGAAACCGAGCTTGCCGAGCGCTACCGCAAGCGCGCGGCGCAAACCGGCCGCAGCCTCGGCCTGCGCGACATCGACATCGTTGAAATCCGGGAAAGCCGCGCCGACGATGCCGGAAAGCGCATGCTCGAAGAATCGATCGCGCTCGCCAACGTCATTCCGCAAGGCGCCGCGGTGGTGCTGCTCGATTCCAGAGGCGAGGCGCTCGATAGCGCAGCCTTCGCCGGCCAGATCGCGCAATGGCGCGCTGCCGACCGGCCGGCCGCGGTCTTCATCATCGGCGGCGCCGACGGCCTTGCCCCGAGCCTTGGCGACAAGGCCGCCTTGCGCCTGTCGTTCGGGGCCGCCACCTGGCCGCACCAGCTCGCCCGGGTGATGCTGCTGGAACAGATCTACCGCGCCACCACGATCCTGAGCGGTCACCCCTATCACCGCGCCTGACCCGGCCCGAATTGGGCCCCCGTTTGGTCTTAATCGGGTGCCAAGACACCGGCCGCCATAATTCCCTTGCCGTCCACGTTTGCGGGCGTAACTTGACCGCGATGATTTGCTCCGGCGGCCCCGGCCGCTTTTATCCGCGCTCGGCGCTGGCCGCATGGCTGGGGCTGGCGCTGCCGTTTGCGGCGGTGGCGGCACAAGACAAGCCCGCGCCCGCCGTTCCGGCGAGCCTCGAGCAGCGCGACCAGGAGCTCAAGGACGCTCGCGACGCGCAAGCCAAATCCGCCGACACCGAGGCGACCCTCAAGCGCGAAATCGAGGAAATCGGCACCGACCGCCGCAAGCTCAATCAGAGCCTGATCGACACCGCCGCGCGCTCGCGCGACCTCGAAGCCAAAGTCGCCGCCACCGAAGCGCGGCTCAAGCCGCTCGACGACAACGAGCGCTCGATCCGCAAATCGCTCGACAGCCGCCGCGCCGTCATCGGCGAGGTGCTGGCGGCACTGCAACGGATGGGGCGCCGCCCGCCGCCGGCCCTGATCGCCAGCCCCGAAGACGCCTTGCAGGCGGTGCGCACCGCCATGCTGCTCGGCGCGGTGCTGCCCGAAATGCGCCAGCAGGTCGAAGCGCTGGCGAGCGACCTCAACGAGCTTATCACTGTGCGCAAGAAGATCGCCGACGAGCGCGACCGGCTGCAAAAGCAGGTCGCCTCACTCGGTGACGAGCGGACGCGGCTGGCGGCGTTGATCGGCGAGCGGCAGCGCCAGCAGGCCGAGCATGAAAAGGCACTCGAAGCCGAGCGCAGCCACGCCACCGAGCTGGCCAAGCAGGTCGACAATCTCAAAGATTTGATCGCCAAGCTCGAGCAGAGCCTCGACCCGGCGATTCGCGCCGCGCGGGAAGCCGCGCGCGGGGAGAGCCATCCGTCACTGTCGGCGCTCCACGACCCCGGCCGCATGGCGCCGGCGGTCGCTTTCGCGTCGTTGCGCGGCCATGTTCCAATTCCGGTTAACGGGGTGAAAATCAAGGACTTTGGCGCGCCCGACGGTCTCGGCGGATCGGAAAAGGGCCTTTCCATCGCCACCCGCGCCGGCGCCCAGGTAACGGCGCCGTCCGACGGCTGGGTTGTCTACGCCGGACCGTTCCGCTCCTATGGCCAACTCTTGATCCTAAATGCCGGCGGCGGGTATCATGTCTTGCTCGCTGGGATGGAACGGATATCAGTTGATCTCGGACAGTTTGTGCTGGCCGGAGAGCCCGTTGCGGTGATGGGAAACGGCTCCCATATCGCGTCGATCCTCGCGACTGGGTCCAGCCAACCTGTGCTCTACGTTGAGTTTCGAAAGGACGGGATTCCCGTCGATCCAGGCCCATGGTGGGCATCTGGCGAAGGTGAAAAGGTTCGCGGATGATGATGCGCAAGACCTATCTGGTACTTCTCGGCGCGGCGGCAGGCACAGCGATGACGCTGTTCGCCACGCAACCGCACATGATATTTGCTGGCGGCAGCGCCAAGGCGGCGGTTGCCGACACCTACCGGCAGCTTAATTTATTCGGAGACGTGTTCGAGCGCGTGCGCGCCGATTACGTCGAGGTGCCCGACAACTCCAAGCTGATCGAATCCGCCATCAACGGCATGCTCGCCGGGCTCGACCCGCATTCGAGCTACATGGATCCGAAGAGCTTCCGCGACATGCAGGTGCAGACCCGCGGCGAGTTCGGCGGTCTCGGCATCGAGGTCACCATGGAGGACGGCCTGATCAAGGTGGTGGCGCCGATCGACGAGACGCCCGCCGCCAAGGCCGGCGTACTCGCCAACGACATCATCACCAAGCTCGACGACGACCAGGTGCAGGGCATGACGCTCAACCAGGCGGTCGAGAAGATGCGCGGCCCGGTGAACACCAAGATCAAGCTCACCATCATGCGCAAGGGCGCGGAAAAGCCGATCGAGGTGACGCTGACGCGCGACGTCATCCGCGTGCGCTCGGTGCGCTCGGAGGTGGAGGGCGACGATGTCGGCTACATCCGCCTGACGCAGTTCAACGAGCAGACCACCGACGGCCTGAAGAAGGCGATCTCGCGACATCACCGCCAAGGTCGCCAACGACAAGCTCAAGGGCTACATCCTCGACCTGCGCAACAACCCGGGCGGCCTGCTCGATCAGGCGATCTCGGTGTCGGATGCGTTCCTGCAGAAGGGCGAGATCGTCTCCACCCGCGGCCGCAACGCCGACGAGACGCAGCGCTTCTCGGCGCGGCCTGGCGATCTCACCGGCAGCAAGCCGCTGATCGTGCTGGTCAACGGTGGCTCGGCCTCGGCTTCCGAGATCGTCGCCGGCGCGTTGCAGGATCACAGGCGCGCGACCGTCGTCGGCACGCGCTCGTTCGGCAAAGGCTCGGTGCAGACCATCATCCCGCTCGGCTCCGGCAACGGCGCGCTGCGGCTGACCACGGCGCGCTACTACACGCCGTCCGGCCGCTCGATCCAGGCCAAGGGCATCGAGCCCGATATCGAGGTGCTGCAGGACGTGCCGGCTGAGGTTCTGGCCAAGACCGACACCGCACCAAGGGCGAGGCCTCACTGCGCGGCCACCTGACCGGCGATCCCGGCAAGGAGCAGACCGGCTCGCAGTCCTACGTCCCGCCGGACAAGAAGAACGACAAGGCGCTGACGATGGCGGAAGACCTGCTGCGCGGCACGGTGGTCAATTCGGCCTTCCCGCCGAATCCGAAGACCCCGGTGCCGAACTAAGCGGCGCTACCATCTCAAACGTTAACGCGGGGCGGCCTTGAGGCCGCCCCGTTTCGTTTGCGGCAACGGTAAGGCCGGGTTCACCACCTCGCGTGCTAGACTGGTCCGATGATTCGCAAGGATCAAAGGCCGTGGCACCGGATGATCTGAACGCCCCGCTCGGCCAGAACAAAGACAAAAAGCACTGGAAGCTGCCGGCCTACTTGCCGCACATCGTCGCCGGTGCGCTCGGCCTGTTCGCGCTCGTGGTTGCCGGCTGGGCGATCTTCGCCAGCGATCCCTTGGGCGGCGAGCCAATGGCCGTGGTCGCGACCCACGATGATGCCGGTGCGCCGGGCAGGCGTGACGGCGCCGCCGACGGCGTCAACCACGCCCGCTACGACGGGGTGGACCGGCAGCGGCCGCCGGATGGCGCGGCCGTCGCGGTGAAGATCGTCACGCCGCCGCCGGGCAGCAAGACCGTCACGATCATCGACGGCTCGAGCGGCAAGACGCAGGAAGTCACGATCCCCGGCAGCGCCGACGACAAGACGCCGAAAGCGCCGGGCGAAGCCAAATCCGCCGCCGTACCCCAGCTGACCGAGCTCTCACGCCATGGCCCCATTCCCGTGATCGGGCCGAACGGCGCGCGCGCCTCCGTTGCCTTCGCGCACCCGCGGCAATTGCCGCCGGACAAGACCGGCGCGCCGCACATCGCCATCATTGTCGCCGGACTCGGCATTAGCGCCTCTGGCACCGCCGATGCCTTGTCCAAGCTGCCGGCGCCGGTCACTCTTGCGATTGCCCCCTACGGCGCCGACCTCAACGCGCTCGCCGCCCGCGCGCGCCAAGAAAACCACGAGGTGCTGCTGCAGGCGCCGATGGAGCCGTTCGACTATCCCAACAACGATCCGGGACCGCAGACGCTGCTCACCTCGCTTTCCGCCGGGCAGAACATCGATCGCCTGCAATGGCTGATGAGCCGGTTCCAGGGCTATGTCGGCATCGTCGGCTATATGGGCGCGCGCTTTACCGCCAACGAGAAGGCGCTGGCGCCGGTGCTGCAGGAGACCGCCAAGCGCGGGCTCATCTACGTCGACGACGGCGCGTCCTCGCGCAGCGTTGCCGCGCAGATTGCCGGCAGCCAGAACCTGCCCTTCGTCAAGACCGACATCGTCATCGACGCGGTGCCGACGCCGGAGGAGATCGATCACGCGCTGGCGCGGCTGGAACTGGCGGCGCGCGAGCACGGCAGCGCCGTCGGCATCTTCAGCGCGCAGCCTGCGACCATCGCGCGCGTCGCCGCCTGGGCCAAAGCGGTCGAGGGCCGCGGCTACGTGCTGGTGCCGGTCACCATGGTGGCGACGAAGGCGAAGTCGAGTTGATTCGTCATGGCCGGGCTTGACCCGGCCATCCACGTCTTATTGAAAGAAGCACAGCAAGGCGTGGATGCCCGCGACGAGCGCGGGCATGACGAGGAAAAAAATATGTCGCATTACAATCGCTGCCTTATCGCCCCTGCGCCGGCATGATGGTGATCAACCGCGCCGGCCACGTCTTCATCGGCCGCCGCACCAGCGGGCCCGAGCACATCGATGCCATCCATGCCTGGCAGATGCCGCAAGGCGGCATCGACGAGGACGAAGATCCCTACAAGGCGGCGTTGCGCGAGCTGCTATGAGGAGACCGGCATCCGCTCGGTGACGAAGCTCGGCGAGATCGCGCGAGTGGCTGACCTACGACATCCCCGCCCGACATCGCCGGCGAGGCCTGGGGCGGCAAATATCGCGGGCAGAAGCAGAAATGGTACGCGCTGCGCTTCACCGGCGATGACGGCGAGATCGACATCGTGCAGCCCGGCGGCGACAAGCCGGAATTCGTCGAATGGCGCTGGGCGGAGATGCGCGAACTTGCCCGACCTGGTGGTGCCGTTCAAGCGCGCGACCTACGAGCGCGTGGTGCGGGAGTTCGGGAAGTTTGCGAGCTGAACTTTTTCGTCATGGCCGGGCTTGTCCCGGCCATCCACGCCTCTACTCACTGAACAACACGAAGACGTGGATGCCCGGTCACAAGCGCGCGGGCATGACGGCATCTGGCACCTCAGTGCATCGCCGTGCCGGTCAGGTGCCGGTCGACGTCCTTGAAGTGATCGAGCCGCGTGATCAGCTTGTCGAGCTCGTTGCCGGGCTGCATGCCCTCGATGCGGCGTCTCCATCTCGGCGATGCGCGCGGCGAGCATGTCGCGATCGATGTCCTCGACCGCCTCGGCGACATCCGCCAGCACGGTGAGCCCTTCGGCCGACACTTCGGCGAAGCCGCCGAGCACCACGATCTTCTGCTCGCCGCCTGCGCCGTGACGGTAAGAATGCCGGGGCGCAGCGTCGTCACCATCGGCGCATGGCCGGCCAGCACGCCGAAGTCGCCCTCGGCGCCGGGCACGTCAACCTGCTCGACGTCGCCTGAGAAGACGAGCTTTTCGGGCGAGACCAGTTCGAAATGAAGAGTGGCCATGATGAAATAGCGTCTGCTTTCACCTCTCACCGCTTCGCTATGCCATTCTTCGTCTTACGCCGCTTCCGCCGCGAGCTTCTTGCCCTTCTCGACCGCCTCTTCGATGGAGCCGACCATGTAGAAGGCGGCCTCCGGCAGGTGATCGTACTTGCCTTCGCACAGGCCCTTGAAGCCCTTGATGGTGTCGGCGAGGTCGACCAGCTTGCCGGGCGAGCCGGTGAACACTTCGGCGACGAAGAACGGCTGCGACAGGAAGCGCTCGATCTTGCGGGCGCGGGCAACCGTCAGCTTGTCCTCTTCCGAGAGCTCGTCCATGCCGAGAATGGCGATGATGTCCTGCAGCGCCTTGTAGCGCTGCAGGATCTGCTGCACCTGGCGCGCCACCGCGTAGTGCTCCTCGCCGACGATCAGCGGCGACAGCATGCGCGAGGTGGAGTCGAGCGGATCGACCGCCGGATAAATGCCCTTCGCGGCGATGTCGCGCGACAGCACGGTGGTGGCGTCCAAGTGCGCGAACGAGGTCGCCGGCGCCGGGTCGGTCAAGTCGTCGGCCGGCACGTAGATCGCCTGCACCGAGGTGATCGAGCCCTTGGTGGTGGTGGTGATGCGCTCCTGCAGCGCGCCCATGTCGGTGGCGAGCGTCGGCTGATAGCCCACCGCCGAAGGGATGCGGCCGAGCAGCGCCGACACTTCGGAGCCCGCTTGCGTGAAGCGGAAGATGTTGTCGACGAAGAACAACACGTCCTGGCCCTGGTCGCGGAAATATTCGGCGACGGTCAGGCCGGTGAGGCCGACGCGGGCGCGGGCGCCCGGCGGCTCATTCATCTGCCCATAGACCAGCGCGCATTTCGAGCCTTCGACCGAGCCCTTGTGCGGGTCCTTGTTGACGCCCGACTCGATCATCTCGTGATAGAGGTCGTTGCCCTCGCGGGTGCGCTCGCCGACGCCGGCGAACACCGAATAGCCGCCGTGCGCCTTGGCGACGTTGTTGATGAGCTCCATGATCAGCACGGTCTTGCCGACGCCGGCGCCGCCGAACAGGCCGATCTTGCCGCCCTTGGCGTAAGGCGCCAGCAGATCGACCACCTTGATGCCGGTGATGAGGATCTGCGCCTCGGTCGATTGGTCGGTGTAAGCTCGGCGCGTTCTGGTGGATCGCGCGCGTGGTCTGCGCTCTTGACAGGGCCGGCTTCGTCGACCGGCTCGCCGATCACGTTGATGATGCGGCCGAGCAGCTCCGGTCCGACCGGCACCGCGATCGGCTGGCCGGTGTCGGTGACTTCCTGGCTGCGCACCAGGCCTTCGGTCGAGTCCATGGCGATGGTGCGCACCGTCGATTCGCCGAGATGCTGCGCGACTTCGAGCACCAGCCGGTTGCCGCCGTTCTTCGTCTCCAGCGCGTTCAGGATCGCCGGCAGGTGGCCTTCGAACTGCACGTCGACGACGGCGCCGATGACTTGCGTGATTTTTCCGGTTGCGTTTTGCGGCGTGGCCATGAACTCTCTCCTCCGAACCGGTTGCGCTCAAGCCGCGGTCAACGTGACGGGCACGTTGCCGCGCGTGGCGCGCGAATAGGGGCAAATCTTGTGGGCATCCTCGATCAGCGCCGTGCAGCTTTGTCTTGTCGGCGCCGGGCAGCGCCACCTTGATCTCGGCCTTGAAGCCGAAGCTCACGTCGTCCTTGTCCATATTGAGAGAAACAGGTGACGCGCGCATCCTGGCCGTCGAGGCCATGCTTCTTAGCGAGCAGCAGGATCGCCTGGCCGAAGCAGGACGACCAGCCGAGCGCGAACAGTTGCTCAGGATTGTGGCCATCGCCGGCGCCGCCGAATTCCTTCTGCAGCGCCATGGCGAACGCGAGCCCGCCGTTCTCGAGAATCGCGCGGCCGTTGCGGCCGCCTTTGGTTGTCGCCGAAATCGTGTAGGCCATACGGGACTCCGTTACAGCGCCTCGGCGCCGGAGATGATCTCGATCAGTTCCTTGGTGATCATCGCCTGGCGGGTGCGGTTATAGGTGAGCGTCTGCTTGCGGATCATTTCGCCGGCGTTGCGGGTGGCGTTGTCCATGGCGCTCATGCGCGCGCCCTGCTCGGAGGCGGCGTTTTCCAAGAGCGCGCGGAACACCTGCACCGACAGATTGCGCGGCAGCAGCTCGGTGAGGATTTCCTCTTCGTCCGGCTCGTATTCGTAGGACGCGGCGGCGCCGGCTCCGCGCTCTCCTCGAACACCGGCGGGATGATCTGCTGCGCCGTCGGAACCTGCGCGATCACCGACTTGAAGCGCGAGAAGAACAGCGTGCAGACGTCGAACTCGCCCTCGTCGAACAGCGCCACGATCTTGTCGGCGATCATGTCGGCCTGCTCGAAGCCGATCTGCTTGACGCCGCGCAGCTCGATGGTTTCGATGATCTGCTTGCCGTAGACGGCGGCGCAGCTGGTCGAGCGCCCTTGCGGCCGACGCAGAGGATTTTGACTTCCTTGCCCTCGGCCGTCAGCGAATTGGCCCGCTCGCGCGCCAGCCGCACGATCGAGGAATTGAACGGCCCGCACAGTCCGCGCTCGGCGGTGCAGACCACCAGCAGATGCACCTTGTCGCTGCCGGTGCCGGCGAGCAGCTTCGGCGCCGAATCGCTGCCGGCCACCGCCGCGGCGATCGAGCCGAGCACCTTGCCCATGCGCTCGGCATAGGGACGCGCCGCTTCCGCCGCGGCCTGCGCGCGGCGCAGCTTCGAGGCCGCGACCATCTGCATGGCCTTGGTGATCTTCTGCGTCGCCTTGGTGGCGGCGATGCGCACGCGCATGTCCTTGAGGGAGGCCATTGTCGCTACTAGCTCCGCGATCTCCCCGTCATCCTGGTGGCCGCGCGAAGCGCGGCCCTCGAAGGATGTACGGCCAGGTTCTTCAAGTCTCTCAGCCGATCGCCTTCGAGCGCTCGCTTCGCTCGCTCCTCAGGGTGACGGATCATGGTGGTTGCTTGCTGCATCACGTAAACGTCTTGGCGTAGCCGTCGACCACGTCCTTGAGCTTGGCTTCGTCGGCACTCGACAGGTCGCCGCTCTTGCGGATCGAGTCGAGCAGATCGGCGTGCTTGGTGCGCAGCAGCGTCAGCAGGCCGCTCTCGAAGGCGCGCACGCGCGCCACCTCGAGCTTGTCGAGATAGCCGTTGACGCCGGCGTAGATCACGCAGCCTGCTCTTCCATCTTCAGCGGCGAGAACTGCGGCTGCTTCAGCAGCTCGGTCAGGCGCGCGCCGCGGGCCAGCAGGCGCTGGGTGGTGGCGTCGAGGTCGGAACCGAACTGCGCGAAGGCCGCCATTTCGCGGTACTGCGCGAGCTCGCCCTTGATCTTGCCGGCGACCTTCTTCATCGCCTTGGTCTGCGCCGCGGAGCCGACGCGCGACACCGAGAGGCCGACGTTCACCGCCGGGCGGATGCCCTGATAGAACAGGTCGGTCTCCAGGAAGATCTGGCCGTCGGTGATCGAAATGACGTTGGTCGGGATGTAGGCCGAAACGTCGTTGGCCTGCGTCTCGATCACCGGCAGCGCGGTAAGCGAGCCGGCCTTGTTGGCGTCGTTCATCTTGGCGGCGCGCTCCAGGAGGCGCGAATGCAGATAGAACACGTCGCCCGGATAGGCTTCGCGGCCCGGCGGGCGGCGCAGCAGCAGCGACATCTGGCGATAGGCGACGGCCTGCTTCGACAGGTCGTCATAGATGATCACCGCGTGCATGCCGTTGTCGCGGAAATACTCGCCCATGGTGCAGCCGGCGAACGGCGCCAGGAACTGCATCGGCGCCGGATCGGAGGCGGTGGCGGCGACGATGATCGAATAATCGAGCGCGCCCTGCTCCTCCAGCACCTTGACGAACTGGGCGACGGTCGAGCGCTTCTGGCCGACCGCGACATAGACGCAGTAGAGCTTGATCTTCTCGTCGGGCTGCGCGTTGAGCGGCTTCTGGTTGAGGATGGTGTCGAGCACGATCGCGGTCTTGCCGGTCTGGCGGTCGCCGATGATCAATTCGCGCTGGCCGCGGCCGATCGGGATCAGCGCGTCGATGGCCTTGAGGCCGGTCGCCATCGGCTCGTGCACCGACTTGCGCGGGATGATGCCGGGCGCCTTGACGTCGACGCGCGCGCGCTTGTCGGCCTTGATCGGGCCCTTGCCGTCGATCGGATTGCCGAGCGCGTCGACCACGCGGCCGAGCAGGCCCTTGCCGACCGGCACGTCGACGATGGCGCCGGTGCGCTTGACCGTCTGGCCTTCCTTGATCTCGCGGTCGGAGCCGAAGATCACGATGCCGACATTGTCGGTTTCGAGGTTGAGCGCCATGCCGCGCGTGCCGTTCTCGAACTCGACCATCTCGCCGGCCTGCACATTGTCGAGGCCGTAGACGCGGGCGATGCCGTCGCCGACGGAGAGCACCTGGCCGACCTCGGAGACCTCGGCCTCCTGGCCGAAATTCTTGATCTGCTCTTTCAGGATGGCGGAAATTTCTGCGGCGCGGATATCCATCAGCGTGCCTCTTTCATCGCGAACTTGATCGCATTCAATTTGGTGCGGAGCGAACTATCGACCATGCGGCTGCCGACCTTGACGATCAGCCCGCCGATGATGGCGGGGTCGATCTTGACGTCGAGGTCGATGTCCTTGCCGCCGGTGACCGATTTGAGCGCGTCCTTGAGCGCGTCGACATTGGTGTCGCTGAGCGTCTCGGCGACCGTCACCTGCGCGGTGACCTCGCCCTTGTGGCGGGCGACCAGCGCGCGGTAGCCGCGGATCATGTCGCGCACCGCGAACAGCCGGCGGTTGGTGGTGATGACGCGCAGGAAGTTGGCGGCGAGCCCGGTGATGCCGGCCTTGTCGAGGATGGCGACGAGCGCCTTGAGCTGCTCGTCGGCGCCGAACACCGGGCTGCGCACCAGGCGGGCGAGGTCGGCGCTTTCGCCGATCAGCGCGTCGAAAGCGTCGAGATCGGCCTTGACCGCGTCGATCGCCTTGTCCTCGAGCGCGAGCTCGAACAGGGCGTTGGCGTAGCGGCCCGCCATGCCGGAAATGATGGGGGTCTTCGCCTGCCACGGGACGCTCTTCTTGATTACTTCACTCACAGGCCGGGCGCCGTCGCGGAAGGGCGGCGCAAATGCATTGGAATCCAAGAGGGAATTCCGACCTCCGGGGACGTCGCGGGAGCCCGCGGAAACCCCCATGAAATCGAGGCGCTAGCTAACACAGGGCCAAGCGCGGTGCAACATGGCGGTCACCCTCCTGGATGGGCTGACAGCCACAGCGCGGCGCGCCGAATTTGGCATCGCTGGCATCACTCGCCAGCCGCGCGCTCGCGCTATACCGTTCGCTGCCTGCGCCCGTCCCCCTGAGGTGCTCGGCGCGTAGCGCCGAGCCCTCGAAGCGCGACGGCGCCGAGCCTTCACCTGCGCGGCCGCGTCGCTCGCGCCGCGAATGACGAGAACGCAGCCGGGCACGAATGCGTACGACGAACGACGGCCGCACCGGCACGGCCAGGCTGCTGGTCGTGCTGCTCGCCTTCGCCTGGGGCTTCAACTGGATCGCCGCGGCGATTGCGCTTGCCGAGGTGCCGCCCTGGAGCCTGCGCTTTGCCGGCGCCGGCATCGGCGCGGCGATGCTGTTCGCCGCCGCCTGGGTCAGCGGCTACGACCTGCGCGTGCCGCGCGGCGAGCGCGCTGCACGTCATGGTGGCCGGCCTGTTCAACGTCGCCGGCTTCCAGATCTTCTCCGCCTTCGCGCAGCTCGAGCGGCGCGACCTCGCGCGCCATCATCATCGCCTATTCGATGCCGATCTGGGCGACGCTGCTCAGCCGTGCTCGTGCTGCGGCGAAAGGCTCACCGCCGATCCGCCTGCTCGCGCTTCGCGCTCTGCATCGCCGGCATCGGCATCCTGGTCTGGCCGCTGTTCGCGCACGGCGTGCCGCGCTCGGTGCTCTATCTCGCTCGGCTGCGCGCTGAGCTGGGCCTTCGCCACCGTCTATCATGAAATGGGTGAAGGTGACGGTCGCCGCCGCTGGCCAACGCCGCCTGGCAATTGCTGTTCGGCTTCCTGTTCATCGCCGCCGGCACGTTCATCTTCGAGGCTATCCGCGGCTGTGGCCGCTGCACACGAAGCCGCTGCTGGCGCGTGCTCTACATCGGCGTGTTCGGCGTCGGGCTCGCGCATTTCCTGTGGTGGTCGATCGTCGGCCGGCTGCCGGCGATCACCGCCTCGATCGGCTCGCTGCTGG
This sequence comes from uncultured Alphaproteobacteria bacterium, assembly GCA_963822035.1. Classification (GTDB taxonomy): domain Bacteria; phylum Pseudomonadota; class Alphaproteobacteria; order Rhizobiales; family Xanthobacteraceae; genus Pseudolabrys. The sequence goes on from CAWGGC010000006.1 coordinate 267,981, forward strand.
TGCCGGTGATCGGCGTCATCGCCTCGACCGTCATCCTCGGCGAGCGGCCGACCGTTCACCGACATCGATCGGCTTCGTGCTTGATCTTCGCCGCCGCGGCCTGCGTGCTGCTGCAGCCGAACGTGAAGCACGACGGAGATGCCGGAGTGACGCGCACAGCGCGCGCCAGCCCGAGGCGGCGGCGAGCGCCAAGCTCATGGTCGTCGGTCATCGGCCTGGCCTGGGGCTTCAACTGGGTCGCCGCGCGCATCATCCTCACCGCGCTGCCGCCGTGGACCATGCGCGCGGTCGGCATCGGCCTCGGCGCTTTGACGCTGTTCGCCGCCGCCGCGTGACCGGCGTGCAGCTGGCGGTGCCGCGCGGCGAGCGCTTGAAGATCGTGATCGCCGGCTTTTTCAACGTCGCGCATCTTCAACGTCTGCTCGGCCTATGCGCAGGTCTACGGCACGACGTCGCGCGCCATCGTCATCGCCTATTCGATGCCGATCTGGGCGGCGCTGCTGGCGCGTCTCGTGCTCAAGGAGCGGCTCAACGCCGGCGAAGCTCGCCGCGCTGGCGCTATGCGCGGCGGGCCTTGCCATTTTGATCTGGCCGCTGGCGCGCGCCGGCTTTCCGCTCGGCGCGCTGCTCGCGCTCGGCTGCGCCTGGAGCTGGGCCGCCGGCACCATCTACCTGAAATGGGCGAAGATCCGCGCCGCCACGCTGGCCGTCGCCGCCTGGCAATTGCTGTTCGGCTGGCTGATGCTGGCGGCCGGCATGCTGTCTTCGAGGGCGTGCCGCATCTGTGGCCGCTGCCGCCGCATGTCGTCGCCTGGATCGGCTACAACGGCCTCATCGGCATGGGGCTCGCCTATTTCCTCTGGTTCGTCGTCATCGACGGCTGCCGGCGATGACCGCCTCGCTCGGCTTGCTGCTGGTGCCGGTGGTCGGCGTCATCGGCTCGGCCTGGCTGCGTCGGCGAGCGGCCGAGCCTCACCGACATCGTCGGCTTCGCGCTGATCTTCGCCGCCGCGGCCTGCGTGCTGCTGCAGCCGAACGTGCAAGCACGCCGAACTGCCGGAATGATTTGATCGAAATTGCCGTCGCTTGCTCAAAATTGCCGCTTCGCCACCTGTGTAGATCCGATAGTCGAACCGGCAAATCCGGAATGCTGACCTGCGCCGCGCGGGACGCGCGCGCCCTTTTTCATTGCGGCGCTGAACTTACTCTAGCGTTCCGCCGGGAGCGCAGGCAGCGTCGATGAACTTATGACAATGGAGAGATCATGACATCGAACACGAAAATCGAAACCACACAAATTCCCGGCACCGACCTCGAGCCGTCGCGCATCGCGCTCGGCACCTGGGCGATCGGCGGCTGGATGTGGGGCGGCAGCGACGACGCCGCTGTCGATCCGCACCATTCAGTCCGCGGTCGACCGCGGCATCACGCTGATCGACACCGCGCCGGTCTACGGCTTCGGCCATTCGGAAGAGATCGTCGGCAAGCGCGCTGAGACGAAGGCGGCCGGCGCAACAAGGTCGTCATCGCCACCAAGGTCGCGCTCGACTGGAAGGACGGCAAGCCGTTCCGCAATGCCAGCCGCGGCCGCATCATGAAGGAGATCGACGATTCGCTGCGCCGGCTGCAGACCGACGTCATCGATCTCTACCAGGTGCACTGGCCCGATCCCAACGTGCCGATCGAGGAGACCGCCGGCGCGCTGAAGGACCTGCTCAAGGCCGGCAAGATCCGCGCCATCGGCGTGTGCAATTTCTCGCCCGCGCAGATGGACAAGTTCCGCGCCGTGGCGCCGCTCGCCACCGACCAGCCGCCCTACAATCTGTTCGAGCGCGAGATCGAGCCGACGTGCTGCCCTATTGCCGGCAGCAACGGCATCGTGACGCTCGCCTACGGCGCGCTGTGCCGCGGCCTGCTCGCCGGCAACGATGACGGCCGACGACCAAGTTCTCCGGCGACGACCTGCGCCGGCACGATCCCAAGTTCCAGGCGCCGCGCTTCGCAGCAATATCTGCAGGCGGTCAAACAGCTCGACCGTTTCGCCGCGCGAAAACTACGGCAAGCGCGTCGTGCATCTGGCGCTGCGCTGGATTCTCGACCAGCAGGGCGAGGGCTTTGCGCTGTGGGGCGCGCGCAAGCCGGAGCAGCTCGACCCGCTCGACGAGGTCTATGGCTGGAAGCTCGACGCCGCGGCGATGGCGGAGATCGACCGCATCCTCGCCGCCACCGTCAAGCAGCCGGTCGGCCCGGAATTCATGGCGCCGCCGGAGCAAGGCGGCGGCTTAAGAGAAGCTCATCGGATCGACATCGACCTCAAGCCGCACGTTGCCGCGCGGCTTCGGCGCGGCGGCAAGCCATTCGCGCAAATAGGCGGAGAGATCGAAGGCGCGCGGCGATTTCACCAGCAGGCGGAAGCGGTGCCGGCCGCGCACCACCGCGATCGGCGCTTCGGCGGGCCCGAGCACGCGCACTTGCTCGTCGCGTCGGCGCGTGCGCGGCGAGCGTGCGCGCATAGCTTTCCGCGGCGTGGCGTTCGTTGGCCGTGACGATCGAGGCTCGCCAGCCGCCCGAACGGCGGATAGCCGGCCTTCTCGCGCGCTTCGATTTCGCTCGTCGTAGAACGCCTCGCGGTCGCCTGAGATCAGCGCTTTCATCACCGGATGCTCGGGCTGGTGCGTCTGCAGAAAGCCCGACGCCCCGGCCCTCCTCGCGGCCGGCGCGGCCGACCACCTGATGCAACAATTGAAACGTGCGCTCGGCGGCGCGCGGGTCGCCGTTGCCGAGGCCAAGATCGGCATCGACGATGCCGACCAGATTGAGCTTGGGAAAATGGTGGCCCTTGGCCACAAGCTGCGTGCCGATGACGAGATCGAAGCGGCCTTCGGCCACGTCGTCGAGTTCCTGACGCAGGCGCTCGACCGACTCCACCATGTCGGACGACAGCACCAGGATGCGGCTGTCCGGGAACAGCTCGGCCGCCTCGTGCTCCAGCCGTTCGACGCCGGGGCCGATGGCGGCGAAGCTTTCGGTGGCGTGGCAGTTCGGGCATTCCGCCGGCGGCGGCATGGCAGAAGCCGCAGTGATGGCAGACCAGCCGCCGCTTGAAGCGGTGATCGACCAGCCAGGCATCGCAATTCGGGCATTGCAGGCGGAAGCCGCAGGCGCGGCATAGCGTCAGCGGCGCATAGCCGCGGCGGTTGAGGAACAGCAGCGCCTGCTCCTTGCGCTCGAGCGCGGTCTGCACCGCCTCGGCAAGCCGCGGCGAGATGAAGCGGCCGCGCGGCGGGCCTTCGCGGCGCATGTCGATCGCCTCGATCATCGGCATGTGCTGGCCGCCGAAGCGCTCCGGCAGATGGATGCGCTTGTAGCGGCCGCGCCGCGCGTTCACTTCCGATTCGACCGACGGCGTCGCCGAGGCAAGCACCACCGGGATCTTCGCGACGCGGCCGCGCACCACCGCCATGTCGCGGGCGTGGTAATGCGCGCCGTCTTCCTGCTTGTAGGCCGGGTCGTGCTCTTCATCGACGATGATGAGGCCGAGATCGGCATAGGGCAAAAACAGCGCCGAGCGCGCGCCGACCACGACCGAGACTTCGTTGCCGGCCACCGCCGCCCAGGTGCGCTGGCGCATGCGCGGCGTGAGCTGCGAATGCCATTCCGCCGGCCGCACGCCGAAGCGCGCGGTGAAGCGGTCGAGCGACTGCGTCGGTCAGCGCGATCTCCGGCATCAGGATCAGCGTCTGCCGCTGCTTGCGGATGTTCTCGGCCACCGCCTCGAAATAGACCTCGGTTTTGCCGGAGCCGGTGACGCCGTCGAGCAGCGTCACCGTGTAGCCGCCCTGATCGACCGTGGTGCGCAACGCATCGGCCGCGGCAAGCTGCGTCGAGCGACGAAATCGGGCTTGCGGAAATCGGGATCGGGCGGCAGCGCCACCGGCTCGGGCGGCAGCACGACCGTCACCAGCGTGCCCTCGTCGATCAGCCCGTCGATGACGCCAGCCGAGACGCCCGCCTCGCGCGCGGCATCGCCCTTGGCGCGCGTCATGCCGTCCGCGAACAGATGCAACACGCGCATGCGCGCCGGCGTCATGCGCGCCGGCGGCGGCCCGGCGAGCCGCACGCCGACGCGCTCGCGCTCGGGCCCGAGATGCTCGCCCATGCGCAGCGCCATGCGCAGCACCATGCCGCGCGAGGCAAGCGTGTAGTCGGACACCCAGTCGACGAACTTGCGCAGTTCGGGCTTGAGCGGCGGCACGTCGAGCTTCTCGGCGACGTCCTTCATGCGGTTGTGCAGGCGCGGATTGGGCGTGGCATTGTCGGCCCAGACCACGCCCATGCAGTCGCCGCGCGCGCCCAGCGGCACCGCGACCAGATCGCCGGGCGCGAGCTCGAGACCCTCCGGCACCCGATAGGAATAGGTCTGGTCGAGCGCCACCGGCACCAGCACGTCGACGACGTGGCTGTTCATGAGGATTATGTCGCCGATTCCGCGCGCTTAAGGAAGGGTGAAGGAAGCGAATGTAATAAGCGCCGGGCAGCCGCCACCCTTCGAGGCTCGGCGGCTTCGCCGCCTCGCGCCTCAGGATGACGGCTGATTCAGGCCCGTCGTCCTGAGGTGCGAGCGACCGCAGGTCGCGAGCCTCGAAGGATGACGGCCTTGTCGCAAACCGCAATCGCGCCCGATGTCGCCGCCGAGATCGGCCGTTGGCTGAAATTCCTCAGCGCCGAGAAGCGCATGTCGGCCAAGACGCTGGACGCCTACGCGCGCGATGCCCGCCAGTTCCTGACGTTTCTCGCCGGGCATCTGGGCGGCGCGCCGTCGCTCAAGCAACTCGAAAAGCTGACGCCCGCACGACGTGCGCGCCTTCATGGCGGCACGGCGCGGCGACGGCGTTTCCGGCCGTTCGCTGATGCGCGGGCTCGCCGGCGCGCGCTCGTTCGCCCGCTTTCTCGAGCGCAACGGCAAGGGCAAGGTCGGCGCACTCGCCGCGGTGCGCGCGCCCAAGATCGGAAAGAGCCTGCCGAAGCCGCTCGCGGTTTCCGCGGCGCGGCGCGTCACCGATATCGAGGCTGCGAGCCGGCGAGGCGCGCGAGCCTTGGGTGATCGCGCGCGATGCCGCGGTGCTGGCCCTGCTTTACGGTTCGGGCTTGCGCCTGTCGGAAGCCTCGTCGCTCAAGGCCGCAGACATACGCGGCGCAGCCCGACGCCATCACCGTGATCGGCAAGGGCAACAAGGCGCGCATGGTGCCGCTGCTGCCGCAGGTCGCCGCGGCGATCGGCGATTACGTCGAGCTGTGTCCCAATCTGCCGCCGGACGGGCCGCTGTTCGTCGGCGCCCGCGGCGGGCCGTTGTCACCGCGCGTGGTGCAACTCGCCATGGCACGCTTGCGCGGCGCGCTCGGCCTGCCCGACACGGCGACGCCGCACGCGCTGCGCCATTCCTTCGCCACGCATCTGCTGGCTCGCGGCGGCGACCTGCGCGCCATCCAGGAGCTGCTCGGCCACGCCTCGCTGTCGACCACGCAAATCTACACCGCGGTCGATGCCGAGCGTCTGCTCGACGTCTATTCCAGCACGCATCCACGCGCATAGTTTTCCGTCATTCCGGGACGCCGCGAAGCGGCGGACCCGGAATCCATACTCCGCAGCGCCGGGGTTATGGATTCCGGGTTCGGCCCTTCGGGCCGCCCCGGAATGACCGCCGGTAGTCTTGCGCGCGCGCCACGTTCATAGCAACGTCATCGCCCGTTTCTATGAGGGCCGGCGATGAGCGCGCACGAAAACATGGAACACGCCGAGCACGCGCAGCATGCCTCGCATCGGGCAGCAAGCGCATCGGCCTGATTATCGCGATCCTGGCGGCGATGCTCGCCTTCTCCGAGACGCTCGCCAAGAACGCGCAGACCACGGCGATCACCGAGAACGTCACCGCCAACGACCTGTGGGCCTTCTTCCAGGCCAAGACCATCCGCATGACCGTGCTAACACGGCGGCCGAGCAGTTGCAGATCGCCGCCGACCGCGCCACCGACCAGGCCACCAAGGAGCGGCTTGCCAAGCGGATCGACGAATGGAAGGCGCTGATCGCCCGCTATGACGACGAGCCGTCGTCGAAAGAAGGCCGCAAGCAGCTCATGGCGCGCGCGCCAAAAGGCGGAGAGCACTCGCGAGCTCTTTCTCGCGCGCTATCACAATTACGAATTCGCCTCCGCCGCCTTGCAGCTCGGCATCGTGCTCGCCTCGGCCGAGGCGGTCACCGAGATGGTGCTGCTCGGCTGGCTGTCGCCATCGCCGGCGTCGCCGGGCTTGCATTCACCGGGCTCGGCCTGTGGGCCCCGGACGCGCTGCATGCCCTGCTGTCAGGTTCGCACTAGGCGCGCGCTGATCAATTCGAAGCTGTTGCCAAGGCGACGGCGTGCTCCCTCCCCTTGAAAAGGGGAGGATTGGGGTGGGGATCAAATAATTTCGCTGTGACCCAAGATCGATCCCCACCCGCCGCGCTGCGCGCGGCGACCTCCCCTTTTCAAGGGGAGGTGACGGGCGGCCTTTGCGTTAGGCGCGCACGCGGCCGCCGTCGACGTTGATGCGTCTGCCCGGTCATGAAGGCGGCATCGTCGCTGGTCAGGAACGACACCGCGCCGACCAGATCCTCCGGCACTTCGACGCGCTTGATCGCCTGCAAGCCAGCGTTGAAGGCGAACTCTTCGTCCATGCTCTTGAAGGCCGGGCGCGGCGCGCGCGCCAGCGTGCCGGGCGAGCGCGTGAGCCCCGGCGAGATGGCGTTGACGGTAATGCCGTCGGCGGCGAGATCGGTCGCCAGCGCCCGGGTGAAACCGACCACGCCGCCTTTGCTGGCGACGTAATGGGCAAAGCCGGTGACCACCGAGCCGAGCGTCGATGACGCCATGTTGACGACGCGGCCCCATTTGCGGGCCCGCATGCCGGGCACGAAAGCCGCGGTGACCAGGAACGTGCCGTCGAGATTGATCGACAGCACGCGGCGCCAGTCGGCGAAGGTCATGGTCGTCGAAAGACTGCTGCGGGAAGATGCCGGCGCAGTTCACCACGATATCGACGTGACCGAACTTGCCCTGCACCTCTTTCGCCATGGCGGCGACGGATTGCTCGGACGCCACGTCGCATTTGACCGCAATCGCCTGACGCCCGGCGGCCTCCACCATTTTCACGGTGTCTTTGCCGTCCGTCATATCGGCGATGGCGATGTGCACGCCGTCCTCGGCGAGCCGCTTGGCGAAAGCCTGCCCGATACCGTTCGCGCCGCCGGTGATGACAGCGACCTTGTCCTTGTGACCTTTGGCCATTGTTTCCCCCTTCCTTTTTATCCCTCCCCTGAAAGGGGAGGGTCGGCGAGCGGAGCGAGCCGGGGTGGGGTCAAGTGCTTCGCCCCACCCGGCCGCTCGCTATGCTCGCGGCCACCCTCCCCCTTCGGGGGAGGGATTAGCAAGCACTCACATATGAATGGCTCGTTTCGCCACCGCCATGGCGGCTTCCTTGACCGCCTCGGGCAGCGTCGGGTGGGCGTGGCAGGTGCGGGCGATGTCCTCGGCAGAGGCGCCGAACTCCATGGCGAGCACGGCCTCGGCGATCATGTTGCCGGCGTCGGCGCAGACCATATGCACGCCGAGCACGCGGTCGGTCTTGGCGTCGGCGAGAATCTTGATGAAGCCCTCGGTGGTCTGGTTGGCCTTGGCGCGGCCGTTCGCCGTCATCGGAAACTTGCCGACGTTGTAGGCGACGCCGGCGGCCTTCAGCTCCTCTTCGGATTTCCCGACGGTGGCGATCTCCGGATAGGTGTAGACCACGTTCGGGATGGCGCCGTAGTTCACGTGACCGGCCTGTCCGACCAGAATTTCGGCGACCGCGACACCTTCGTCCTCGGCTTTGTGGGCCAGCATCGGCCCGGCGATGACGTCGCCGATCGCCTAGATGCCGGGCACGTTGGTGGCGTAATGCTGATCGACCGCGACGCGGCCGCGCTCATCGAGCTTGACGCCGATCTCCTTCAGCCCAAGCCCGTCGGTGTAGGGCACGCGGCCAATGGCAACGAGCACGATATCGGCCTCGATGGTTTCGGCGGCGCCGCCTGCGGCGGGTTCGACTTTCGCCTTCAGCCGCCGGCCGCCGGAGCCATCGACCGCCGTAACCTTCGACGACAGCTTGAACGTCATGCCCTGCTTCTCGAACAGCCGCTGCGCCTGCCGGCGCACCTCGCCGTCCATGCCCGGCAGCACGCCGTCGATGAATTCGACCACCGTCACCTCGGCGCCGAGCCGCCGCCACACCGAGCCAAGCTCGAGCCCGATGACGCCGGCGCCGATGACCAGCAGCCGCTCCGGCACCTTGTCGAGCGCGATCGCGCCGGTCGAGGACACGATGCGCTTCTCGTCGATCTCGATGCCTCTCAGCCGCGCGACGTCCGAGCCGGTGGCGATGACGATCGATTTCGTCTCCAGCACTTGCATCTTGCCGGCGGGATCGTTGACCTCGACCTTGCCCGGCGCGGCGACGCGCGCGGTGCCGAAGAAGGCGTCGATCTTGTTCTTCTTCAGCAGGAACTCGACGCCCTTGACGTTGCCGTCGACGGCCTGCGTCCTTGAAATCCATCATCGATTTGAGGTCGACGCGCGGCGGCGAAATGCTGATGCCCATCTTCTCGAAGCCGTGGCCGGCGAGGTGGAACAGCTCCGAGGAGTACAGCAGCGCCTTCGACGGGATGCAGCCGATATTGAGGCAGGTGCCGCCGAAGGTGGCGCGCTTCTCCACCACCGCGGTTTTCAGCCCAAGCTGCGCCGCGCGGATGGCGCAGACATAGCCGCCGGGGCCGGTGCCGATGACGATGAGGTCGTAGGCCATGAACAGAGTCCGTCGCTAGTCACACAGACTTTAATTGCGGAGCAACATATAGAAACTTCTGCGTCCGCCCAAATCCGATGTAGGGCGAAAGCTTCAGTCGAGTTGCCATAACGAAAAGCACGGCGGGGATCAGCGTGCCCACGAGGGTCCCGGCGACGACATGCAGCGTGCAGTTAAAGAGATCGAACCGATAGAGCAGAATGCGCAACGCGGCCGCGAAAATCACGTGCGCGACATAGATCGCGAGCGAGGCCTGGCCGATCTGGGCAAGCGTGGCGGCGGCCGGGCCACGCCAGTTGCGCAGAAGCAGGCAAGCCGCGACCGTCATCATCGTGCCGGCGATAGCGGCAAGCTGCGGCCAGCCGACGACGGCGCCGCGCACAAGGTAGATGTTCGCAACCGCCCAAATGACGAAAGCCGCCATGGCGGCGAGCGCCGTCAGTCGAAAAGATATGGACAGACGTGCCTGCGCGGACATCACCATCCCGAGCAGCAGGAACGCGCCGCCCATGTCCAGGCCCGGAGCCACCCGATCAAGCCAATGGCCCGGCCCGCCGGACAGGAAAGCGATCATCCAAATGGCGGCGGCGATCATCAATCCCGTCGCGCCAAACAAGCGAGCAACCACGTAGGAGACGACCCGTGCAAAAAACAGCGCATACAGAAACCACAAATGGGCAATCGGGTATCGCCACATCCAGACAAGTTCGGACACGTCGTAAGCATGATTTACCTCGTACCTGACCGAGTCCTGGATCATGACGAATGCGAAAGACCACAGGATGTACGGCACGATCAGACCGATCACTGTTGACCGGACAAAATCTCTCGGAGACGTGCCGATGCGGGGCCCAAAGACAAGGCCTGCAAGAAAGAAGAACAACGGCATGTGAAACGAATAGATCAGATCGTCGAGCCGGTCGTAGTACAGCAAGGTCGGCCCAACCTTTTCAATTCGCAAGCCTCGGATCACATGGCCGAGGACGACGAGAATGATGCCGACGCCACGCGCGTAATCGATCCAGACGATCCGCTCTTGCGCGGCCGACGTGTCGCCAATAGAAGCCGCAATGACCCCGGAAGTCGACGCCCCAAGCGATTGATCGCCTGCGAGCGGCACGGCTAAAGATCCAGCACCATGCGCGCCGGGTCTTCCAGACCTTCCTTGACCCGCACCAGGAAGGTGACGGCCTCGCGGCCGTCGACGATGCGGTGGTCGTAGGACAGCGCCAGATACATCATCGGCCGCGCCTCGATCTTGCCGCCGACCACCATCGGCCGCTCCTGGATCTTGTGCATGCCGAGGATGCCGGACTGCGGCGCGTTGAGGATCGGCGTCGACATCAGCGAGCCGTAGACGCCGCCGTTGGTGATGGTGAAGGTGCCGCCCTGCATCTCCTCGATCTTGAGCGCGCCGTCGCGGGCGCGGCGCCCGAAATCGGCGATGGTCTTCTCGACCTGCGCCAGTGACATGAGATCGGCGTCGCGCACCACCGGCACGACCAGGCCGCGCTCGGTGCCGACGGCGATGCCGATGTGGTAGTAGTTCTTGTAGACGAGGTCGGTGCCGTCGATCTCGGCGTTGACCGCGGGGATTTCCTTGAGCGCCTGGATGCAGGCCTTCACGAAGAAGCCCATGAAGCCGAGCTTCACGCCGTGCTTCTTCTCGAACAGGTCCTTGTATTCGTTGCGCATGTGCCATGACCGCGCTCATGTCGACCTCGTTGAAGGTCGTCAGCATGGCGGCGGTGTTCTGCGCGTCTTTCAGGCGCCGCGCGATGGTCTGGCGCAGCCGCGTCATGTGCACGCGCTCTTCGCGCGCGGCATCGTCGGCAGGCGACGGCGCCCGCATCTGCACGGCAGCGGCCGTCGCGGCGACCGGCGTCGGCGCCGAGGCGGCACGCTCGATCGCCGCCATCATGTCGCCCTTCAACACCTGACCGCGCATGCCGGAGCCGTCGATCTTCGACGGGTCGACGCCGGTTTCGGCCGCCATCTTGCGTACCGAAGGCGGCATCGCCATTGCACTTCCCGAGGCGGTTGCCGGAGCAAGCGGCGGCGCGGCCGGCGCCGGCTTCGGCGCTTCCGCGGGCTTGGCGGCGGCCGGCGTCGGCGCAGCCGGCTTTGCCGCCGCCGCGCCAGCGCCTTCCTTGATCTGGCCGAGCAACGCGCCGACGCCGACGGTGTCGCCGTTCTTGGCGGCGATGTCGCCGAGCACGCCGGCGGCGGGCGCCGGCACCTCCAGCGTCACCTTGTCGGTTTCGAGCTCGACCAGCGGCTCGTCGACGGCGACGGCATCGCCCGGCTGCTTGAACCACTTGCCGACGGTCGCTTCGGTAACGGATTCGCCCAGGGTGGGAACGCGGATATCTGCCATGGCCACAATGTCCTTTTGTCGCGGCGGAAGTTGCCGCGACGAATGCGATATTAGCCCAGCGCCTCGTCGAGGAACTGCTTGAGCTGCGCCAGATGCTTCGACATCTGCCCGACCGCGGGCGAGGCCGCCGCCGGCCGGCCGGCATAGCGCATGTGCCTGTGCTTGGCGCCGATCTGGTTGAGCACCCATTGCAGGAACACGTCGACGAAGAACCACGCGCCCATGTTGCGCGGCTCTTCCTGGCACCACACCATCTCCGCCTGCTTGAAGCGGGCAAGCTCGGTGACCAGCGCCTTGGTCGGGAACGGATAGAGCTGCTCGATGCGCAGCAGGTAGATGTCGTTGATGCCGCGCTTCTCGCGCTCTTCGTAGAGGTCGTAATAGACCTTGCCCGAGCACATGATGACGCGGCGGATCTTGTCATCGGGTGCGAGCTTGATCTTCTCGTCCGGCATCATCTGTGCGTCGTCCCACAGCAGGCGATGGAACGAGGTGCCGGGCCCGAGCTCGTCGAGCCGCGACACCGCGCGCTTGTGGCGCAGCAGGCTCTTCGGCGTCATCAGGATCAACGGCTTGCGGATCTCGCGCCTCAACTGCCGGCGCAGGGCGTGGAAGTAGTTCGCCGGCGTCGTCAGGTTCGCCACCTGCATGTTGTCTTCGGCGCAAAGCTGCAGATAGCGCTCGAGCCGGGCCGAGGAATGTTCCGGCCCCTGCCCCTCATAGCCGTGCGGCAACAGGCAAACGAGGCCCGACATTCGCAGCCATTTGCGCTCGCCGGACGAGATGAACTGGTCGAACACCACTTGCGCGCCGTTGGCGAAATCGCCGAACTGGGCTTCCCACAGCGTCAGCGCGTTCGGCTCCGCGGTCGAATAGCCGTATTCGTAGCCGAGCACGGCCTCTTCCGAGAGCATGGAGTTCAACACCTCGTAGCGCGCCTGCTCGCCGCCGAGATGGTTGAACGGAGTGTGGCGCGCTTCGGTTTCCTGGTCGAACAGCACCGAATGGCGCTGCGAGAAGGTGCCGCGCTCGCTATCCTGGCCGGACAGCCGCACCGGATGGCCTTCCTCGAGCAGCGTGCAGAAGGCGAGGGCCTCGCCGGTCGCCCAATCGATGCCCTGGCCGGTTTCGAACGCCTTGGCGCGGTGATCAAGGAAGCGCTGGATCGTCTTGTGCACGTTGAAACCTTGCGGCACCGACGTGATCTTCTTGCCGATCTCACGCAGCTCTTCGAGCGCCACGCCGGTGTTGCCGCGGCGCGGGTCTTCGACCTCGCCCGCCGACTTCAGGCCCGACCAGCGGCCGTCGAGCCAGTCGGCTTTGTTCGGCTTGTAGCCCGCCGCGATCTCGAACTCGGATTCGAGATGCGCGCGCCAGCCGGCCTTCATCTTCTCGACTTCGTCTTCGCTGACGACGCCCTCGCCGACCAGACGTTTGCCGTAAATTTCCAGCGTCGTCGGCAGCGACCGGATCTTCTTGTACATCAGCGGCTGCGTGAACGAAGGCTCGTCACCCTCGTTGTGGCCGAAGCGCCGGTAGCAGAACATGTCGATGACCACCGGCCGCTGGAATTTCATGCGGTACTCGGTCGCCACCTTCGCTGCGTAGACCACCGCTTCCGGATCGTCGCCGTTGACGTGGAAGATCAGCGCTTCGATCATCTTGGCGACGTCGGACGGATAAGGCGACGAACGCGAGTAGCGCGGATAGGTGGTGAAACCGATCTGATTGTTGACGATGAAATGGATCGAGCCCCCGGTGCGGTAACCCTTGAGGTCCGAGAGGCCGAAGCACTCCGCGACCACACCTTGCCCGGCGAAGGCAGCGTCGCCGTGCATCAGCAGCGGCAGCACCATGGTGCGTTCGTCCGGCGTCGCGCCAAGCTGATCCTGCTTGGCGCGCGCCTTGCCGAGCGTCACCGGATCGACGATCTCAAGGTGCGATGGGTTGGCGGTCAGCGACAAGTGCACCTTGTTGTTGTCGAACTCGCGATCGGATGAGGCGCCGAGGTGATATTTCACGTCGCCGGAGCCTTCGGTCTCGTCCGGCGTCGAGGAGCCGCCCTTGAACTCGTGGAACAGCGCGCGGTGCGGCTTGCCCATCACCTGCGTCAAGACATTGAGGCGGCCGCGGTGCGGCATGCCGATACAGATTTCCTTGACGCCGAGATTGCCGCCGCGCTTGATGATCTGCTCGAGCGCCGGGATCAGCGACTCCGCCCCGTCGAGGCCGAAGCGCTTGGTGCCGGTGTATCTGACATCGAGAAACTTCTCGAAGCCTTCCGCCTGCACCAGCTTGTTGAGGATGGCGCGCTTGCCCTCGCGGGTGAAGCTGATCTCCTTGTCGCGGCCTTCGATGCGCTCCTGGATCCACGCCTTCTGCGCGGCGTTGGAGATGTGCATGAACTCGACGCCGAGCGTCTGGCAATAAGTGCGCCGCAGGATGGCGACGATCTCGCGCATCGACGCGAATTCAAGGCCGAGCACCATGTCGAGGAAAATTTTGCGGTCGAGGTCGGCGTCGGTGAAGCCGTAGGACTTCGGATCGAGCTCGGCCTCGTCCGGCTCCTGCTGGATGCCGAGCGGATCGAGCTTGGCGTGGAAATGGCCGCGGATGCGGTAGGCGCGGATCAGCATCAGCGCGTGGATCGAGTTGCGCGTGGCCTGCTGCACGTGTGTCGGGGAAATCTCAACGCCGGCGCCTTGCGCCTTCGCTTTGATCTTGTCGCCGATCGTCTTCTCGGTTTCTGCCCAGTTGCCATCGAGCGCGGCGACCAGATCGCCGTTGGCGCGGAGCGGCCAGTTCGGCTGCTGCCACGAGGCGCCGCGCGCGCTCTTTTCGACCGCGGTCTTGTCGTCCTTCAGGCTCTGGAAAAAGGCCTGCCACTCGGCATCGACCGACGCCGGATCGCGCTCATATTTGGCGTAGAGGTCTTCGATGTAGCCGGCGTTGGTGCCGTAGAGGAACGAGGTACGGGCAAAAGCAGCGTTACTATCCTGGCGGGACATGGGCTGTTAAATCCTTGCGGGGCCTGGGGAACCCCGCGGTTGCGGCAGACAAGACTGCCGCCCGGCGGCTTGGTTTTAACTCTAAATATGACGCCTGTAAGTCTACGAAAGGCCTAAAATCTGAATCGTGATTCAGGCCTTGGCCGGCAATTGGCGAAGCCGACTCGGAAGCTCATAGACCATTTTACCGGCGATTTCTTCGGTGTTTTTGGCGCTCGAACACAGAATTGCGCGCGGCACAGCGCCTCAGCGCTTGAGCACGTCGACCAGCGTCTTGCCGATGCGCGCCGGCGACGGCGACACCTTGATGCCAGCCGACTCCATCGCCGCGATCTTGGACTCCGCATCGCCTTTGCCGCCGGAGATAATGGCGCCGGCATGGCCCATGCGGCGGCCGGGCGGCGCGGTGCGCCCGGCGATGAAGCCGACCATCGGCTTCTTGCGGCCGCGCTTGGCCTCGTCCTTCAAGAACTGCGCGGCATCTTCCTCGGCCGAGCCGCCGATCTCGCCGATCATGACGATCGATTCCGTCTTCGGGTCGGCAAGGAACATCTCCAGCACCGCGATGAATTCGGTGCCCTTGACCGGATCGCCGCCGATGCCGACCGCGGTGGTCTGACCCAAGCCTTCGCGGCTGGTCTGGAACACGGCTTCGTAAGTGAGCGTGCCGGAGCGCGACACGATGCCGACCTTGCCCGGCTTGAAGATGTTGCCCGGCATGATTCCAATTTTGCATTCACCGGCGGTCATGACGCCGGGGCAGTTCGGTCCGATCAGCCGCGACTTCGAGCCGGACAGCGCGCGCTTCACCTTCACCATGTCCATCACCGGAATGCCTTCGGTGATGCAGACGATGAGCGGGATTTCGGCCTGGATCGCCTCGCAGATCGCGTCGGCCGCGCCCGGCGGCGGCACGTAGATGACGCTGGCGTCGCAGCCGGTCTTGTCCTTGGCTTCGGCAACGGTGTCGAACACCGGCAGGTTGAGGTGGCTCGAGCCGCCTTTGCCGGGCGAGGTGCCGCCGACCATCTTGGTGCCGTAGTCGAGCGCGGCTTGCGAATGGAAGGTGCCGTTCTTGCCGGTAAAGCCCTGGCAGATGACCTTGGTGTTCTTGTCGATAAGGACGGACATCAGGCACGGCCTCGCGGCTCTTTACCTCCCCTTGAAAACGGGAGGTCGGCGCGCCAGCGCCGGGTGGGGATCATCGCCGACGCGCTCGACTCCGCGACCTTTGCCGCGATCACTTCCAGCACGCCTGTTAGATTCTCTGTGATGTCAGAATTCCAGAACCGGACAACATTGACATCTCGCTCTGCAAGCCAAGCACTGCGTTGCCGATCTTGCTCGGCATGCTCCGCGTGTTGACCGCCGTCAAGCTCGATCGCCAATCGCAATGCTGGACAATAGAAATCGAGCACGTATGGCCCGGCCGGATGTTGGCGACGAAAATCGACGCCGAGTTGCTTGTTGCGGAGCCGCTTCCACAGCTTCATTTCCACATCGGTTGACTGACGCCGCAATAGACGTGCCCGCACCGTCTTCATTCGCGTGAGATCGAACCGTGAAGTTTTGATCCCCACCCGGCTCGCTGCGCTCGCCGACCTCCCCTTTCCAAGGGGAGGTGGCGCTGCACCGCCCGTCGTATATCGCGCGATCATTGTACAGCCTTCTTCACGGCAGCGACGATCTTCTGCGCGGCGTCGTCGAGGTCGTCGCCGGAGGTGACGTTGAGCCCCGACTCCTTGATGATCTTCTTGCCGAGATCGACGTTGGTGCCTTCGAGTCGCACCACCAACGGCACCTTGAGGCCCACCTCTTTCACCGCGGCAACGACGCCTTCGGCGATCACATCGCACTTCATGATACCGCCGAAGATGTTGACCAGGATGCCCTTCACGCTCGGATCGGAGGTGATGATCTTGAACGCGGCGGTGACCTTTTCCTTGGTGGCGCTGCCGCCGACGTCGAGGAAGTTCGCCGGCGCCATGCCGTAGAGCTTGATGATGTCCATGGTCGCCATGGCGAGGCCGGCGCCGTTGACCATGCAGCCAATCGAGCCGTCGAGCGCAATGTAGTTGAGGTCGTATTTCGACGCTTCGGTTTCCTTCTCGTCTTCCTCGGTCAAGTCGCGCAGCGTCACGATGTCGGCGTGGCGATAGAGCGCATTGTCGTCGAAGCCGACCTTGGCGTCGAGGCAGATGAGGTTGCCATCCTTGGTGACGACCAGTGGATTGATCTCGAGCAGGCTCATGTCCTTGCTGGTGAAGGCGGCATAGAGCTTGGGCAGCAGATCGCCCGCCTGCTTGGCGAGATCGCCGGTCAAGTTTGAGCGCCTGCGCCACGCGGCGGCCGTGATGCGGCATGATGCCGGTCGCCGGATCGACCGAGAACGTCAAGATTTTCTCCGGCGTCTTGTGCGCGACCTCTTCGATGTCCATGCCGCCTTCGGTGGAGACGACGAAAGCGACGCGCGAGGTCTCGCGGTCGATCAGCGCCGAGAGATAGAATTCGCGGTCGATCGCCGAGCCTTCCTCGATGTAGAGCCGGTTGACCTTTTTGCCGTGCGGGCCGGTCTGGTGCGTCACCAGCACCGAGCCGAGGATGCGGCTCGATTCCTTCTTCACGTCGTCGATCGATTTGACGACCTTGACGCCGCCGGCCTTGCCGCGGCCGCCGGCGTGAATTTGCGCCTTCACCACCCAGACCGGGCCGCCGAGTTCCTCGGCGCCCTTGATCGCCTCGTCGACGGAAAACGCCGGCACGCCGCGCGGCACCGGCACGCCGAATTCGCGCAGCACCGCCTTGGCCTGGTATTCGTGGATATTCATGCGGCGCTCCCGGCGGCGTTATGTATCAGGCGAGGTTCGGCGCGATCTTCTTGCAGGCCTCGACCAGACCCTGCACCGAGGCGGCCGATTTCTCGAAGGCGTCGCGCTCGGCGCCGCCCATGTCGATCTCGACAATGCGCTCGACACCCTTGGCGCCGATGACAACCGGCACGCCGACGTAAAGGTCCTTGATGCGGTATTCGCCGTTGAGCCAGGCGGCGCACGGCAACACGCGCTTCTTGTCGAGCAGGTAGCTCTCCGCCATGGCGATGGCGGAGGCCGCCGGCGCGTAGAAGGCGGAGCCGGTCTTCAAGAGCGCGACGATCTCGCCACCGCCGTTGGCCGTGCGCTTGACGATTTCGTCGATGCGGGCCTGCGTGGTCCAGCCCATCTTGACCAGATCGGGCACCGGGATGCCGGCAACCGTCGAATAGCGCGTCAGCGGCACCATGGTGTCGCCGTGGCCGCCGAGCACGAAAGCGGTGACGTCTTCGACGGAGACGTTGAACTCGTCGGCGAGGAAATATCTGAAACGGGCGCTGTCGAGCACGCCGGCCATGCCGACGACCTTCGGCTGCGGCAGGCCGCAATATTTCTGCAGCGCCCAGACCATCGCGTCGAGCGGGTTGGTGATGCAGATGATGAAGGCGTTCGGCGCGTATTTCTTGATGCCGGAGCCGACCTGCTCCATCACCTTGAGATTGATGCCGAGCAGATCGTCGCGGCTCATGCCCGGCTTGCGCGGCACGCCGGCGGTGACGATGCAGACATCGGCGCCCTCGATCGCCTCATAGCTGTTGGCGCCGGTGAACTTGGCGTCGAAGTCGTTGACCGGCGAGGACTGGGCGATGTCGAGCGCCTTGCCCTGCGGCACGCCCTCCATGACGTCGAACATCACCACGTCGCCGAGCTGCTTGAGACCGATGAGATGGGCCAATGTGCCGCCGATCTGGCCCGCGCCGATCAACGCAATCTTGTTTCGCGCCATGGTGGGATAACTCTCGACTAGGATTGAGCCGGCAGGGCTCGTGGTTATCGCCTCCGGCCGGTGGCGACAAGCAGCCATTGCGGAGCGCATAGGGGGAATACCACGCACCGCTTGTATACATAATACCAGCAGAGCCCCGCCTTCGAGTCCAGAGTTTATTTTGCGCCTCGCGTGGACTTCGATGGCCGCTTGGGTGCTAGTTCAGCCAGGGGCGATTCGGAGCGCAAAGCCTTGAACGTCGGGCAAAGCCTATCGCGCAAAATCTGGCGCGCACTCGGTCCCGGTCTGATTACCGGCGCGGCCGACGACGATCCCAGCGGCATCGCCACCTATTCGCAGGCCGGCGCCCAGTTCGGCTACACGCTGCTGTGGACCATGCTCCTGACGCTGCCATTCATGGCGGCGATTCAGATCGTCAGCGCCTGCATCGGCTGGGATACCCGCAAAGGACTGACCCGCAATCTCACCACTGTGCTGCCGCCGGCGGTGCTGTTTCCTTTGGTGACCTCGCTGGTCATTGCCAACACCATCAATATCGCCGCCGATCTCGCCGCCATGGGTGAGGCGCTGCGGCTGGTGACCGGCGGCTCGGCGCTGGTCTTCGCCGGCCTGTTCGGAGCGGCTTGCCTCGTCGCCGAGGTGCTCATTCCCTATCACCGCTATGCCGGCTATCTGAAACTTCTGACCATGGTGCTGCTGTTCTACGTGGCGACGGCGTTCAGCGTATCGATTCCCTGGGGCGAAGTGGCGACGGCGACGCTGCTGCCGAAATTCAGCCTTGGCCATGACGAACTGCTGATGGTGGTGGCGGTATTCGGCACGACGATCAGCCCATATCTGTTCTTCTGGCAGGCGTCGCAGGAAGCCGAGGAAAGCGCGCTGAGCCTGCGGCAGGCCTATGCCGAATATCCGCAGCTGAGAAAAAATTCGTTCAAGAACATCTCGATCGACACCTGGATCGGAATGATCTTCTCCAATCTCATCGCCTTTTTCATCATCGTCACGACGGCGGCAACGCTGCACGCGCACGGCGTAACCCACATCGATACGGCGGCGCAGGCGGCGGAAGCGTTGCGCCCGATCGGCGGCCCGTTGACCTTTGCGCTGTTTGCCGCCGGCATTATCGGCACCGGATTGCTGGCAGTGCCGGTGCTTGCCGGATCAGCCGCCTATGCCGTCGCCGAGCTGTTCAAGCTGCGCGGCAGCCTTGAATTGCCGGCGAGCCGCGCGATCGGCTTCTATTCGATCGTCGCGGCAGCCACGATCGGCGGCGCGGCCCTGCTGATCACGAAGATCGATCCGATCGCCATGCTGTTCTGGACCGCGGTGATCAACGGTTTCGTCGCGGTACCGATCATGGCGGCGATGATGCTGCTGGTGATCAACAAACGCGGAGCGCGGCTGATTGTGCTTCCGCGCTGGCTGCTGGCCCTGGGCTGGCTCGCCGCGGTGCTGATGGCTGCGGTGGTCGGGCTGTTGCTCTGGTCGAGTTTCGCCTAGCGATCAGCGTTTGCGCCCGTTCGGGTCCTGCGGCAGTTAACGTCGGAACCGCGCTCAGGTATCGACGATGGCGGCAATGTCGACCGCGCCGCTCTGCCGCGGCCCGTGCGGCAGGCCGAGATAGGCCTGTGAACGCATCTCGATCAGCCGCGAAGCCGTGCGCTTGAACTCCTGCGCCTCGTAGCCCTGGTCGGCGCGGTAAAGCTCGTCCGGCTGCGCCGCCGCCGAGGCCACCAGCTTCACCGCATGGTCGTAGAGCGTGTCGATCAGGATGATGAAGCGCTTAGCCTCATTGCGCTTCTCGAAGCCCATCATCGGGATGTGGTCGAGGATGACGGTGTGGAACTCGTGCGCGATCTTCAGGTAGTCGGCGGCACCGAGCGGCTGGCCGCACAGGTCGTCGAAGGAAAACCGCGCCACTCCCATCGCCGCCTGCGGGATACGCACGGCGTGCCCTTTCACGATCAATTCGTGCGGGCTGCCCGCTTGGGTGCCGACCAGCCGCTGCCAGGCCCGGTCGAGGGCGGCTTGCGCCTTGGCGTCGTCCGGCACGTACCAGGTCGGCATGCCGGTGAGCTTTTCGAGGCGGAAGTCGACGCGGGCGTCGAGCCGGACCACCTCGCAGTGCGCCTGCAGTTGCGCGATGAAGGGCAGGAACAGCGCCCGGTTGAGCCCGTCCTTGTAGAGCTCGGACGGCGCCAGATTGGAGGTCGCCACCACGACAACGCCGAGCTCGAACAGCCGCGTGAACAGCCGGCCGAGGATCATGGCGTCGGCAATGTCAGTGACGTGGAACTCGTCGAAGCACAGCAGCCAGGCTTCTTCGGCCAACGCGGCGGCAGCGCGGTGGATCGGATCCGGCGCGCCGCCGTTCTTGGTTTCCTGCCGGTAGACGTGCACCCGCTCGTGCACGTCGGCCATGAATTCGTGGAAATGTACCCGGCGCTTGCGTCTGACGGTACTGGTCTCGAAGAACAGGTCCATCAGCATGGTCTTGCCGCGGCCGACCTCGCCGTAGACGTAGAGACCCTTGACCAGGCGGTCCTTCTGCCGCTTGCCGAACAGCCAGCCGAGCGAGGACGATTTTTGCGCCAGCAGGTTCTCTTCCAGCCGCCGTTCCAGCGCCGCCAAGTGGCGCGCCACCGCGTCCTGCCCGGAATCGGCTTCGATCTTTCCTGCGGCCACGAGCGCCGCGTAGCGCGTGCTGAACAGTTCGGACATCGGTGACAGGAGGCCTCGCCCGCCGGAGGGAGCAAATTGCGGGCCGGACGCGGGGTGAGACCTAGGGCGATCCGGGGTCCGTTGTAAATCGCGCAATGGTATCGCGGTGCCGGTTGGTCATTTTGTTGCAGCAAATGCTGCATCGCGCTGCAGCAATTTGCTGCAAAAATGTTGCAAAATGCTGCAGCATGACCTGCAGCAAAATCGTGATAATGAGCAATAATCCCCTGTTAGCCATGCACTTTTTGCTGGGGAGGGTCGCAGCACTATCGTGCTGCGGTCGCTATTCCGCTGCATTGCACCATATATTGCAGCACAGGCGATTCGCCGGGGAGGCCCCGGTGGACCCTGAGGGTGGGAACAGGATGAGCCAAGGCCTCGAGGGCGTGATCCAACAATGGAGACCCGATTTGCCAATGCCTGAACCCCTGCCCGAAGGCGGCGTGATCCGCAAACTGTGGCTGACCGAGACCGACGCCTATCGCGACCATTTGCTGCGGCTCGACAAGGACAGCCGTCACCGGCGCTTTTCCGGCGCCGTATCGGACGATTTCATCGCCCGTCATGCCGCGACCGCCGGCGAGACGGGCGTCGTGGTCTACGGCTTCTTCGTCGATGGGGTGCTGCGCGGCGCCGCCGAATTGCGCCCGCTCGGCACCTTCACCACCGAGGCGGAGGCCGCCTTCAGCGTCGAGCAGCCCTGGCAGAGCCACGGCGTCGGCACCGTCTTGCTCGAGCGCACCCTGCTTTCGGCCCGCAACCGCGGCATCAAGTCGCTGCACATGCAGTGCCTGGCCGAGAACCAGCGCATGCAGCAGCTGGCGCGCAAATTCGACGCCGAACTGAGCTTCGATTTCGGCAGCGTGGTCGGCGAAGTCGATCCGCCGCGCTCGACGCCATTGTCCGTGTTGCGGGAAGCGATCGCGGATGGCCACGATATCGCCAATGCGCTCTTTGACGAGCAGTCCCGGCTGTTGCGGCCGACGCCGTGAGCCTCAAGCGGCGAGCGGGTAGCTTGCCTCGACCACATAAGGCCCGCCGCCGACCGAATTGCGCGACGAGAACAGCACGAAGCGCGAAATGCGGAACGGCGCGGTGCGGAAAAAGCCGCGGGCCGACAGATAGTCGGCGACCGCGTGGCTCGAGGCGTCGCGCAGCCGCGCCAGCGTCACATGCGGCGTGAATTTGCGCCCCTCCGGCTCGAGGCCGATGCGCTGCATCAGCCGCTCCTGTTCGGCCTGCACGTCGAGCAGCGCCTGCACCGGCGGCACGGCCGCGACCACGGCGCGCGGCTTGCGGCCGCCGAACGAGATGACGCCGTCGAAATGCAGCGCGAACGGCTCGCGCCGCACGCGGCCGAGCATCAACGCCACGTCCTGCGCCACGTCGTCGTCGACGTCGCCGATGAAACGCAGCGTCAGATGATAATTCTCCGGAGCGATCCAGCGCGCACCGGGCAGACCGCCGCGCAGGCTCGACAGCGCCTGGCCGACGTCAGAGGGAATTTCGAGACCGGTGAAAAGGCGCGGCATGGCTCAAACCCCATTCGCGGCTCACGAGCCGCGTGCATTGCGCACGCGGGCAATCAGCGCTTCGACCTGGGGCATCATCCGCGCGACGATCACGTCGACGCCGGCGGCAGTGGGATGCAGGCCGTCGGCTTGATTGAGCTTCGCGTCGGTCGCCACCCCATCGAGGAAGAAAGGATAAAAGACGACCGGATGAGTCGAGGCAAGCGCCGGATAGATGGCGTCGAATGCCCTGTCGTAGTCGGTGCCCATGTTGCGCGGCGCCCGCATGCCGGCGAGCAAGACGGTAATGTGACGCGCGTCGAGTTTGCCCAGGATTTTATCAAGCGCCGCCTTGGTGACCTTGGGATCGATGCCGCGCAGCGCGTCATTGGCGCCGAGCTCGAGGATCACCGCGTCGGTACCCTGCGGCACCGACCAGTCGACACGGCCGACCCCGCCCGAGGCGGTATCGCCGGAGACCCCGGCATTGGCGACGGTCGCCGCCACGCCCTTGGCCTTGAGCGCGGCCTCGAGCCGCTGCGGAAAGGCCGCGTCGGCCGGCAGGCCGAGGCCGGCGGTCAGCGAATCGCCGAAAGCCACGATGCGCACCGGCCGCTCGGCCGCGCCAGCGACCGGCAGGGCGCACAGCATCATGACGGCGGCGGCCACGGCCACCGAGGTCAGGCGCTGGACCCAGCCGGGCTTTTCCCCATATGAGCGGGGTTGAATTCGGTGGAACCGCATGAAAGCACCATCTGAAACCGCCCCGGCGATCGCGCTTGCCGGGGTCAATCTCTCACTCGGGCAGGGCGCTGCCCGTGTCCATATCCTCAAGGACATCGATCTCAATATAGGCAGCGGCGAGGCGATTGGCCTCACCGGCCCGTCCGGCTCGGGCAAATCGACGCTGCTGATGGTGATGGCCGGCCTGGAGCGCGCCGATACCGGACTGGTGGCGGTTGCCGGCGAGGACCTCGGCGTCCTCGACGAGGACGCCCTCGCCCGCTTCCGCGGCCGCCATATCGGCATCGTGTTCCAGTCGTTCCACCTGATCCCGACCATGACGGCGCTGGAGAACGTCGCGGTGCCGCTCGAGCTTGCCGGCATCGCCGACGCCACCGAGCGGGCGCGCGAGGAGCTTGCCGCGGTCGGCCTTGCCGAACGGCTCAAACACTATCCGGCGGAGCTGTCCGGCGGCGAGCAGCAACGCGTCGCGGTCGCCCGCGCGCTGGCGCCCAATCCGGCGATCCTCGTTGCCGACGAGCCGACCGGCAATCTCGACGAGGACACCGGCAAGCAGATCATCGAGCTGTTGTTCGCCGGCCACGAGAAACGCGGCACGACGCTTGTCCTGGTCACGCACGATCAATCGCTGGCCGCGCGTTGCGAGCGCGTGGTGCGCCTGCGCTCCGGCCGCATCGACGGCGTGACCGAGACGTGAGCGTGGCCTCGCAATTTTTCTTTACCTCCCCCTGCAAGGGGGAGGTCGATCCGCGAAGCGGATCGGGTGGGGGTCGCGATGAAAGATGACCCCACCCTGCCCGCCTTCGCTTCCGCTCAGGCGGGCGTCCCTCCCCTTTCAGGGGAGGGAAAAGTAAGATGGCTGCCGCTGCGCTTTGCCTTGCGCGAACTGCGCGGCGGCTTGCGCGGCTTCTATGTGTTCATCGCTTGCATCGCGCTCGGCGTCATGTCGATTGCCGGCGTCGGCTCGCTCGCCGCGAGTCTTGCCTCGGGCCTGTCGCGGCAAGGCCAGGTCATCCTCGGCGGCGATCTTGCCTTCACGCTGATTCAGCGCGAGGCCAAGCCCGACGAACTCGCCTTCCTGCACAGCCACGGCACCGTGTCGAGCGCGGCGACCTTGCGCGCCATGGCGCGCGCCGACAACGGCCAGGCAACGCTGGTCGAAATGAAGGCCGTCGATGGCGCCTATCCGCTCTACGGGCAAGCGACGCTCGATCCGGCGGGATCGCTGCACGATGCGCTCGCCGAGCATGACGGCGTATTCGGCGCCGCCGCCGATCCAACACTGCTGACGCGGCTCAACCTCAAGCCCGGCGCGCGACTCAGCGTCGGCAACGCCAAGTTCGAGATCCGCGCCGCCCTCACCAACGAGCCTGACAAGCTCGCCGGCGGCATTGGTTTCGGCCCGCGGCTGTTGGTGAGCGACGCCGCGCTGCGCGCGACCGGTCTGCTGCAGCCGGGCAGCCTCGTGCACTGGCATTACCAGCTGCGCCTGCCGGCAAACGATGCCAGCGACGAAGCGGCCAAGGCCGTCACCGCGCAAGCGCGCAAGCAGTTTCCGCAGGCCGGCTGGGAGATCCGCAATCGCAGCAACGCTTCGCCCAATCTCGAGCGCGACGTCGAGCGCTTCACCCAGTTCCTCACCATCGTCGGCCTGACCGCGCTCCTGGTCGGCGGCGTCGGCGTCGGCAACGCCGTGCAGAGTCATCTCGACCGCAAACGCGACGTCATCGCCACCATGAAGGCGCTCGGCGCCTCGGGCGCCGCGTCTTCGGCATTTATCTCACGCAAGTCATGCTGCTGGCGCTGATCGGCGGCGTCATCGGCCTCGTGCTCGGCGCCGCGCTGCCGTTCGCCACGGCGTGGGCGTTCCGCGCCATCCTGCCGCTGCCGATCGAGCCGGCGCTGCACGCGGGCGAGCTCGCGCTGGCGCTGCTCTACGGTCTGCTCACCGCCTTCGCCTTCGCGCTGTGGCCGCTCGGCCGCGCCCACGACGTGCCGGTCGGCGAACTGTTCCGCGACGAAGTGGCGCCGCAGCCGCGGCTGCCGCGCAAGGCCTATATCGCGCTCACCGTCGTGGCGGTCGCCGTTCTGGCGGCACTCGCGGTACTTCTGGCTTTCGACCGCCGCGTGGCGGTGATCTTCGTGCTGACCGCCGCCGCGGTGTTCGTGGTGCTGCGCCTCGTCGCCACGGCGCTGATGGTTGCCGCGGCGCGTATTCCCCATCCGCGCTCGACCGCCTGGCGCATGGCGCTTGCCAATATCCACCGTCCCGGCGCGCTGACGCCGAGCGTGGTGTTGTCGCTCGGCCTCGGCATCACGCTGCTGGTCACGGTGATCGAGATCGACTCCAACCTGCGCCACCAGTTCACCGCGGCGTTGCCGGAAAAGGCGCCGTCGTTCTATTTCCTCGACATCCCTCATGACCAGGCCAGCAAATTCGACACCTTCGTCAAGGCGCAGGCGCCGCAGGCAGCGCTCGACGAGGTGCCGATGCTGCGCGGCCGCATCGTCTCGGCGCGCGGCGTTCCCGCCGACAAGCTCAAGCCGAGCGACAGCGCCGCCTGGGTGCTGCAGAGCGACCGCGGCATCACCTATACCGGCGAGATTCCGAAAGGCTCGCGGCTGGTCGAAGGCAAATGGTGGGGACCGGACTATGACGGGCCGCCGCTGATCTCGTTCGAGAAGCGCATCGCCGACGGCCTTGGCCTCAAGCTCGGCGATTCCGTAACCGTCAACGTGCTCGGCCGCGACATCACCGCGCGCATCGCCAACATGCGCATCGTCGACTGGGAAAGCCTGGCGATCAATTTCGTGCTGGTCTATTCGCCGCACGCCTTCGACGGCGCGCCGGCAACGCACCTCGCCACGCTCACCTATCCGGACGGCGGCACCCCGGCGGAGGAAGGCAATATCCTGCGCGCGGTCGCCGACAATTTCCCGATGATCACCGCGGTGCGCGTCAAGGAGGCGCTGCAGGCGGTCGGCTCGATCGTCGAGAACCTGGTGCTGGCGATCCGCGCCGCGAGCGGCATCACGCTTCTCGCCGCGGCACTGGTGTTGGGCGGCGCCCTCGCCGCCGGCCATCGCGCCCGCGTCTATGATGCGGTGATCCTGAAGACGCTCGGCGCGACACGCGCCCGCCTGATCGGCGCCTACAGCCTCGAATACGCGCTGCTCGGCGGCGCCACCGCCCTGTTCGGCGTCATCGCCGGCTCGCTCGACCGCCTGGCTCATCGTCGACGAACTCATGCACCTGCGCTTTCTCTGGCTGCCGTGGCCGGCGCTGGCCGCGGCGATCGCGGCCGTCGTGGTAACCGTTGTGCTCGGGCTTGCCGGCACTTTCGCGGCGCTGTCGCAAAAACCCGCTCCGGTGCTGCGGAATCTTTAGGCTTTGGCCCGGTTTTGCGCCGTCACAGCCGCTAAGCCGTTCCGTCGCGGCAGTGTTAATAATCGGCAATCTTCAGCCATCATGATTGCGCCATATCTGGCGCTGAGGCTTGCGCCACACTAGATTTGCGGCACGGACGCGGACGGCGTATCGCCGACCGCGCAACCCGGCGCCAAGCCGGACCAAAGAGAGGAAATGATCGATGTCGGACTTCGACCGTAACGTAGCGGCCCGTGGCTTCGGTGCCACGCGCGCTGCCGCGATCGATGCAGGCCTGCGCGCCTACATGATCCGCGTCTACAACTACATGGCCGCCGGCGTCGCGCTCACCGGCGTCGTCGCCTGGCTCACCTACAGCGCCGCCGTGGTGACCGATGCGACCGGCCACATCACCGGCGCTGACCCCGTTCGGCCAGGCGATCTTCGGCGGGCCGCTGACGATCGTGCTGTTCCTCGGCACGCTCGGCATCGTGTTCTTCATGAGCTTCCGCATCAACCGCCTGCAGCCGGCAACCGCGCTCGGGCTGTTCATGCTCTATGCCGGCCTGCTCGGATTGATGCTGTCGTCGGTGTTCCTGGCCTATACCGGCGCCTCGATCACCCGCACCTTCTTCATCTCGGCGGCGTCGTTCGGCGCGCTCAGCCTCTACGGCTACACCACGCAGCGCGACCTTTCGCCGGTCGGCTCGTTCCTGGTGATGGGCCTGTTCGGCCTGATCCTGGCGATGGTGGTCAACATCTTCCTCAAGAGCACCGGGCTCGACTTCGCCATCTCGGCGATCGGCGTGCTGATCTTCGCCGGGCTCACCGCCTGGGATACCCAGCGCATCAAGGAGATGTACAGCGCCAATGACGACGGCACCGTCTCCGGCCGCAAGGCGGTGATGGGCGCGCTGACGCTCTATCTCGACTTCATCAACCTGTTCCTGTTCCTGCTGCGCTTTATGGGCGACCGCCGCTAGGCGCAAACGCAGAACAAACGAGACACGACAACGCCCCGGCTAGTCCGGGGCGTTTTGCTTTTGCTAACTGCCTGGCGCTATGAGCTGCGTCATCCGCCCGGCAACCCTCGCTGACATCCCCGCCATCACCCGCATCTACGCTGATGCGGTGCAGACCGGCACGGCCTCGTTCGAACTCACGCCGCCGGACGAAGCGGAAATGGCCGCGCGGATGAAGGCCGTGCTTGACGGCCAATTCCCCTATTTCGTCGCCGAAGTCGACGGCAAGGTCGGTCGGCTATGCCTATGCCTCGCTCTACCGCACGCGGCCGGCCTATCGCTTCACCGTCGAGGATTCGGTCTATGTCGCATCCAACAGCCCACGGCCGCGGCATTGGCAAGGCGCTGCTGCTCAAGCTCGTCGAAGCCTGTACCGCCCTTGGCTTCCGGCAGATGATCGCGGTGATCGGCAATTCAGATCAGGCGGCTTCGCTCGGCCTGCATAAGGCTTGCGGCTTCAGCCATGCCGGCAACCTGCGCAACATCGGCTGGAAATTCGGCCGCTGGCTCGACACGCCGATGATGCAGCTCGCGCTCGGCGACGGCGCAGCGACGCCGGCCAAGGGGCCGGATCCCAAACCTGCCGGCGGCAAGCCGGACGCCAATCTGCATTGAGCGCTAGTTCGCGACCAGCGCCAAAGGCTCGATGGCGCGCAGAACGCGGTCGAGCTCGTGGCCGCGGCGCACGATGAGCCCCGTCGCCGAGATCACGCTGATAGGCGCCCTGGCGGCGCGCCAGTTTCGGATTTTTTTCGATGCGGTAGAGCGGCACTTCCGAGGTGCGGCGGAACACCGAGAACACCGCGCGGTCTTTCAGAAAATCGATGGCGTAATCGCGCCATTCGCCGGCGGCGACCTTGCGGCCGTAAAGATCGAGAATGCGCTTGAGCTCGCGGCGATTGAAGGTGACTTGGTTGGCGACTTGACCGGTGATCTGGCCGGGGGGAGCGGCGGCGCCGGGCGCCGGTGCCGCGCCCCCGAGGGACTGGCTTGGATCGATTTCGCCGAATGCCATGCGGCGCCTCCTTTAGTTCCGTTGTCATAATGATCGCGCCGGGCGGTGGCCACGGCAAGGGCTTCGTCGATCGAGAAATGCCGAAAAAAACGCCGCGATATGGGGCTCCGGCAATCACGAACTCGTCAATCGAACCATAATAACGCCCAAATTCGGCCAAGCGCACGACATGCTGGGCGGCGATATAGGCAGCGTTGCCTCAAAGGCCCGGTCCGGTACGAGCACCGGATTCCTCAGCCCCCCAGCCCCCCGGGGTTCGGCCGACCGGGCCAGTTGAGTACCGCGTAACGTTGAAAGTTTCGCGTACGATTCAATCCCCTAGACTAGGGCCGGCTTTGCCGGCCCTATTTTTTTGCCGAGCCAAATGCATGAGGCCGCGCGAGCGGCGGCCTCTTCAGCGACATGAAGCAAGGTCCGGGAAAATCTCAGTGCAGATCCGCGGTCGCGGCGCCGAGGATCACGCCGGGCTTGGCGGCCATGCCGCTTTGCACCAGCACCGCAACGCCGTCGATGTCGTTGGCCGTGGTGGTGCCCTCCGGAAGTTCGACGACGGGGATGCTGTAGCTCTGCGCCTTGCCGGTCCAGTCGCCGAGCCGCACCCAGCGGCGCACCACATTGGTGTAGGTGATGGTGCGGCCGTTGTTCTCGCCGCGCTTGATGCCGACCGTCACCTTGTGGGTGAACGGGCAGAGCCAGACCTCGGCATTGTGCTGATCGTCCCTGGCGTCCGGCACGCTCACCGTCACCTTGCCGCCGGCAACGGTCATTGTCACCGGCAACTCGAGCGGCTTGGCGGTTTTCCGGGTCTTGGCGATCGCCGCTTCGATGCCCGCCTTGTCGCTGCCGACGACATCGACGAGGCCGTTGATCACGGCCTGCGGCGTGAACACTTCGCGGTCGCCGCGCACTTCGGCGTAGGCGCGCTCGCGGTTGGAGTGGCCGTGCAGCGCAAGCGTGTCCTTCCAGCCGAGATAGTCCCAGTAATCGACCGGCAGGCTCAAGGTGATCAGCGAGGGATCGTGCGATAGTTCGCCGAGCAGCTTGTCGGCCGGCGGGCAGGACGAGCAGCCTTGGCTGGTGAACAGCTCGATCACCGCGGTCGGCTCCGCGGCGGCGGCCGGCGCGATCGAGGCAAAACAGAACAGAACAGCCGTTAAGGAAGTGTGGCGATAGTTCATGCCGATCCCACGTCCCCTGCGCCCGCCCAGACTGTTATTCGCCGCGGCGATCACCCGCCAGTCACTTCAAGGTGAGCAGGCTCCGCCACATTTATGCGGCCAGATGCCGCAGCACGTACTGCAGGATGCCGCCGTTCTTGAAGTAATCGAGCTCGTCGAGCGTGTCGATGCGGCACACCAGCGGAACCCGCTTCAGCGTGCCGTCGCCGCCGACGATCTCGGCCATCAGCTTCTGCCGCGGCTTGAGCTCGCCGTGCAGGCCCCGGATGGTGACCTGCTCGTCGCCCTTGAGGCCGAGCGACTGCCATGAGGTTCCCTCTTCGAATACCAACGGCAGCACGCCCATGCCGATCAGGTTCGAGCGATGGATACGCTCGAACGATTGCGTGATCACGGCGCGGACGCCGAGCAGCACCGTGCCCTTGGCCGCCCAGTCGCGCGAGGAGCCGGTGCCGTATTCCTTGCCGGCGAAGATGACGAGCGGAACGTTGTCCTCTTTGTACCGCATCGCCGCGTCGTACATCGTCATGCGCTTCTTGTCGGGATAGTGGACGGTAAAGCCGCCCTCCACGCCCGGCACCATCTGGTTCTTCAGCCGGATGTTGGCGAAGGTGCCGCGCATCATCACCTGGTGATTGCCGCGGCGCGTGCCGTACTGGTTGAAGTCCTTCGGCCGCACCTGGTGGTCGCGCAGGTATTCGCCCGCCGGACTTGCTTCCTTGATCGAACCGGCCGGCGAGATGTGGTCGGTAGTGATCGAGTCGAGCAGCAGCGCCAGCACGCGCGCGTCGACGACGTCCTCGAGCGGCCGCTGGCGTTTTTCCATGCCCTCGAAGTACGGCGGGTTCTGCACATAGGTCGAGCGGTCGTCCCATGTGTAGGTCAGGCCGCCCTTGACCGCGATCTTGCGCCAGTTGGCGTCGCCCTTGAACACGTCGGCGTACTTCTTGGCGAAGATTTGCTTGGTGACGTTCTTCGACACGAAGGCGCCGATCTCCTTGTTCGACGGCCAGATGTCCTTGAGGAATACCTTCTTGCCCTTCTGGTCGACGCCGAGCGGGTCCTTGGCGAGATCGACCTGCATGGAGCCGGCAATGGCATAGGCGACGACCAGCGGCGGCGAGGCGAGATAGTTGGCGCGCACGTCGGCGTTGACGCGGCCCTCGAAGTTGCGGTTGCCGGAGAGCACCGCCGCCGCCACCATGTCGTTCTTGTTGATCGCCTCGGATATCTCCTCCGGCAGCGGCCCGGAATTGCCGATGCAGGTGGTGCAGCCGAAGCCGATCAGGTTGAAGCCGAGCTTGTCGAGATCCTTCTGCAGGCCGGCTTTCTCGAGATATTCGCCGACCACCTGCGAGCCGGGCGCGAGCGAGGTCTTCACCCACGGCTTCGAGGTCAGACCCTTGGCCGCCGCCTTGCGGGCAAGCAGGCCGGCGGCGATCATGACATTCGGGTTCGACGTGTTGGTGCAGGAGGTGATGGCGGCAATCACCACGTCGCCATGGCCGAGATCGAAATTCTTGCCCTCGACCGGCACGCGCTTCTTCATCTCGGAGAACTTGCCGAACTCCTTGTCCATCGACCCGGCAAAGCCGTTCTTCACGTCCTTGAGCGCGACGCGGTCCTGCGGGCGCTTCGGGCCGGCGAGCGACGGTTCGACCGTCGACAGATCGAGCTTGAGTATGTCGGTGAACATCGGATCTGGCGTCGCCTTGACGCGGTACATGCCCTGCGCCTTGGCGTAGGCGGCGACCAGCGCGATCACCTCGGCCGGACGGCCGGTGTCCTTCAGATAGCGCATGGTGTCGTCGTCGATTGGCGAGAAGCCGCAGGTGGCGCCGTACTCCGGCGCCATGTTGCCGAGCGTGGCGCGGTCGGCGATGGTCAGGTGCGTGAGGCCGGGGCCGAAGAACTCGACGAATTTGCCGACCACGCCCCGCGCGCGCAGCATCTGCGTCACAGTAAGCACGAGGTCGGTCGCGGTGACGCCTTCCTTCATGCGGCCGGTGAGCTTGAAGCCGATGACCTCGGGCAGCACCATCGACAACGGCTGGCCGAGCATGGCCGCTTCCGCCTCGATGCCGCCGACGCCCCAGCCGAGCACCGAGAGTCCGTTCACCATCGTGGTGTGCGAGTCGGTGCCGACCACGGTGTCCGGGTAGGCGACCTCCATGGTCGCGTCCTTGCCGTCGGCCTTGACCTTGTCCTTCTTCGACCAGACCACGTGCGACAGATATTCGAGATTGACCTGGTGGCAGATGCCGGTGCCGGGCGGCACGACGCGGAAATTGTCGAACGAGCGCTGCGCCCATTTGAGGAACTTGTAGCGCTCCTGGTTCTGCCGGTACTCCTCCTCGACGTTCTTCTTGAACGCCTGGTTGTTGCCGAAGAAGGTGACGGCAACCGAATGGTCGATAACGAGATCGACCGGCACCAGCGGATTGATCTTCTTGGCATCGCCGCCGAGATGATCCATGGCGTCGCGCATGGCGGCGAGATCGACCACCGCCGGCACGCCGGTGAAGTCCTGCATCAGCACGCGCGCCGGCCGGAAGGCTATCTCGCGGTCGGACGATTTGGTCTTCAGCCAGTCGGCGACCGCCTTGATGTCGTCTTTGGTGACCGTGCGCCCGTCTTCATTGCGCAGCAGGTTTTCCAACAGCACCTTCATCGAGAACGGCAGGCGTGAGATGCCCTTGAGGCCGTTCTTCTCGGCGATCGGCAGGCTGTAATAGGCGTAGGTCTTGCCGCCAGCCTTGAGGGTCTTGCAGCATCGGAAACTGTCGAGGGACGTCATGTTGGCTCTTCCATTTCCCGGCCGGGATACGGACGTGCGACCGCTAAGGTCTTATCGTCGCTGATTTTTTGCTAACGGTGCGGTTCGCGTGGTTACTCGTGTTACGTGGGGCCGCGGCTGCGGGCTTATAAGGTCTTTTTGCGGCGGAGACCATACTAAGGGCATTGTCGGCGAAGATGAACGGGATTTTGGACCACGCCTTTGCCATTAGGCTCGCCGCCATCGAAGCTGGGCGGCCCTGATGCAACTTCGAGCAGAAAATCTGGCCTGCAGCCGCGGCGGCCGCGAGGTTTTCGCAGGGCTAAATTTTGCCGTCGGCGGCGGCGAGGCGCTGCTGGTCACTGGGCGCAACGGCGCCGGCAAGTCCTCGCTGCTGCGGCTGATCGCCGGGCTGGTGCGGGCCTCCGGCGGACGCCTGGAATTGTCGGGCGGCGACGCCGAAGCCCCGATCGGCGAACAGGCGCACTACCTCGGTCATCAGGATGCGGCAAAGCCGGCGCTGACGGTTGCGGAGAATTTGCGCTTCTGGATCGAATTCCTCGGCGGCGGCAAGACTGTGGCGGCGGCACTCGAAGCCGTCGGCCTCGCCGCGCTCGCCGACTTGCCGGCGGCCTATCTCTCTGCCGGCCAGCGCCGGCGGCTGTCGATTGCCCGGCTGTTCGCGGTTGCCCGCCCGCTGTGGCTGCTCGATGAGCCGACCACCGCGCTCGACGCCGCCTCGCAGACCCGCCTCGCCGATTTGATGCGCGCGCATCTTTCCGGCGGCGGCCTCATCGTCGCCGCGGCGCATGGCCCGATCGGCCTCGAGCGCGCCCGCGAACTCAAGCTCGGCCCGGCATGAGCGCGCTCGCCGCATTGCTCGTGCGCGACATGCGCGTTGCCGTCCGCGTCGGCGGCGGCGCGCTGATGGGCGCGCTGTTCTTCCTCGTCGTCGTGGTGATGATGCCGTTCGCCATCGGGCCGGACCTCAAATTGCTGGCGCGCATCGGCCCGGCGATCCTCTGGCTCGGCGCGCTGCTGGCAAGCTTGCTCGCGCTCGACCGGCTTTTTGCCAACGATTTCGAGGACGGCTCGCTCGACCTCTTGATGACCGGCGGCATGCCGCTCGAACTGACTGTCGCCGTCAAGGCGGTCGCGCACTGGCTGACCACCTGTCTGCCGCTGGTCGTGGTCGCGCCGGTGCTCGGGCTGCTGCTCAACATCGAATTGCGCGCCATGGGGGCCGTGGCGCTGACGCTGCTCGCTGGCACGCCGGCGCTGACCTTCATCGGGCTGATCGGCGCGGCGCTGTCGGTGACGCTGCGCCGCGGCGGCCTCTTGCTCGCGGTGCTGATCCTGCCATTGACCGTGCCGGTGCTGATTTTCGGCGTTTCGGCCGCCAACGCCGTTATGACCGAGGGGCAGTTTTTCGGCCCCGCTTTCACCATCCTTTGTGCATTATCCTTAGCCGCAGTCGTGCTAGGGCCCATCGCGGCCGCGGCGGCGCTGCGCTACGGACTTGAATAGCTATGCCGGTAATCGATCTCGCCAACCCGACGAAGTTCCTCGCGCTGGTGAACCGCGTGCTGCCATGGCTTGCCGCGGCGACGATGATCTTGTTCGCGGTCGGGCTCTACCGCGCCATCAACGCGCCCGACGATTACCAGCAGGGCGCGACCGTGAAGATCATGTACCTGCACGTGCCGACGGCCTGGCTCGGCATGATGGGCTGGGGCGTGATGTGCCTCGCCGCACTCGGCACCCTGGTGTGGCGGCATCCGCTGGCAGACGTCGCGGGCAAGTCCGCCGCGCCCCTCGGGGCCGCATTTACCTTCATCTGTCTCGTCACCGGCTCGCTGTGGGGGCGCCCGACCTGGGGCACCTACTGGGTGTGGGATGCGCGGCTCACCTCCGAGCTCGTCCTGCTGCTGCTTTATTTCGGCGTGCTCGCGCTCTACTTCACGGCCGAAGAACCGGGCCGCGGCGCCCGCGCCGCCGCGATTTTGTCGCTGGTCGGCGCCGTCAACCTGCCGATCATCAAGTTCTCGGTCGACTGGTGGAACACGCTGCATCAGGGCGAGTCGATCTTCCGCGTCGGCGGCTCGACCATCGACCCGTCGATCCTGGCGCCGCTCATCATCATGGCGGCAGCGTTCACGCTGCTGTTTCTGACGCTGCTGCTTGCCGCCATGCGCAACGAGATCCTGCGCCGTCGCGTCCGTGCGATGCGGCTGATGCAGGCCCAGGCACTGGCGGAGGCCGGCGCATGATCCCGAAAAGTGGGTACCGGTTTTCGGACAAGATCATGCGCAAAGGGAAAAGCCCATGAACCTGGGGCCGCATGCCGACTTCATCGTCGCCGCCTACGCGGTCGCGGCATTCGTCGTCGCCGCGCTGGTTGCCTGGGTGACGCTCGACTACGCGGCGCAGCGGCGCATTCTCGGCGACCTCGAGGAGCGCGGCGTCACGCGGCGCTCGGCGCGGGAGATGCAATGAGCACGGCCTCCGACAACGCGCCGGCGAAGCGGCGCAATCTTCTGGTGCTGTTGCCGCTCGGCATTTTCCTGGCGCTCGCGGCGCTGTTCCTGTTCCGGCTCGGCGCCGGCGATCCCTCGCGCATTCCTTCGGCGCTGATCGGTCATCCGGTGCCGCCAACCAACCTGCCGCCGGTCGCAGGCCTCACCCGCGACGGCCAGCCGGTGCCGGGCCTGACCAACGCGACTTTTGCCGGCAACGTGACGCTGGTGAACGTGTGGGCGTCGTGGTGCGTGCCTTGTGCCGACGAGGTGCCATTTCTCGACCAGCTGTCGAAGGACAATCGCATCAAGCTCGTCGGCATCAACTACAAGGACGCCGCCGACAACGCGCGGCGCTTCCTCAACCGCTACGGTAACCCTTTCGTCGCCGCCGGCGCCGACGCCAATGGCCGCACCGCGATCGACTGGGGCGTCTACGGCGTGCCGGAAACCTTCGTCGTCGGCCGCGACGGCAAGATCGCCTACAAACTGGTCGGTCCGATCGGCGCCGATAATCTCGCCAAGACGCTGGAGCCGGAGATCGAGAAGGCGCTCAAGCCTTGAAACCGCTGCCGCTGTCGAAGGTCTATGCGCTCATCGAGCCGGGCCCGGTGGTGCTGCTGGCGACGGCCCACAAGGGCCGCGCCAACGTCATGACCATGTCGTGGCATATGATGGTGGAGTTCGAACCGCCGCTCGTTGCCTGCGTCTGTAGCGGCGCCAACTACAGCTTCGAGGCGCTGCGCGCGACCGGCGAATGCGTGATCGCGCTGCCGGCCCGCAAGCTCGCCGCCAAGGTCGTGAAGGTGGGCAATTCGTCAGGCCGCGATCTGGACAAGTTTGCCGCCTTCGGGCTTACCCCGGTGCCGGCCGCTGAAGTTGCGGCGCCGTTGATCAAGGAATGCTTCGCCAATCTCGAATGCAAGGTCGCCGACCGGCGCATGGTCAACACCTACAACATGTTCGTATTTGAGGTGGTGAGGGGCTGGACCGATCCACGGCAAAAGAACCCGAAAACGATCCATCATCACGGCTACGGAAAATTCGTCGTCGACGGCGCTACGATCCGGCTCAGGTCGAAGATGCGCTAACGATTGTTCTGCGCGTCCGGATGATATTTCATGATCAGCGGATATTGCAGCGCGCCGAACACGAAGGTCAGCGGCACGACACCGAACAGCTTGTAGCTGACCCAGATATCGGTCGAGAAATTGCGCCAGATGATTTCGTTGAGCACGGCCATGGCGAAGAAGAACCAGACCCAGCGCCAGGTGAGCTTGCGCCAGCCTTCGTCGGTTAGATGGAACACCTGATCGAACAGGATCGACAGGAAGGGCCTGTCGAGCAGGATGCCGCCGAACAACGTGCCGCCGAACAGCACATAGATGATGGTCGGCTTGAGCTTGATGAAGACATCGTTGTGCAGCACCAGCGTCAGCCCGCCGAACACCAGCACGATCACCGCCGTGACCAGCGGCATGATGGCGATGTGCTTGGTGATGGCGTAGGAGACGGCAAGCGCCGCGAGCACCGCCACCATGAACGCCCCGGTCGCGACATAAATGCCAAGCCGCGCATTGGCGGCGAAGAACAGCACCAGCGGCCCGATGTCGAGCGCGAGTTTGAGGAACGGGTCGAGTTGTTTCTTTGCGGCGGGTTCGGTCATGACGCTCTAGTTCTCCAATCCGACCACCGCCCGGGCGAAATCCCGCGCGGTGAACGGCGCAAGGTCGTCGACGCTCTCGCCGACGCCGACGAAATGCACCGGCAGGCCAAAGCGCGCGGCCACCGCCACCAGAATGCCGCCGCGGGCGCTGCCGTCGAGCTTGGTCATGACGAGGCCGGTGACGCCCGCGATCTTGCCGAAGATATCGACCTGGTTGAGCGCGTTTTGCCCGACGGTGGCGTCGAGCACCAGCAGCACCGCGTGTGGCGCGGTCGGCTCCACTTTACGGATCACGCGGACGATTTTTTCGAGCTCCCCCATCAGCTCGGCGCGGTTCTGCAACCGGCCGGCGGTGTCGATGAGCACGATGTCGGTGCTGTCGCGCTTGGCTGCGGTCAGCGCGTCGAAGGCAAGCCCGGCCGCGTCGGCGCCCGGCTCGCGCGCTACAATCGAGGCGCCAGTGCGCTCGGCCCAGATCTTGAGTTGGTCGATGGCGGCAGCACGAAACGTATCCCCGGCAACGAGCATGACTTTTTTGCCATCGCGGCGGTAGCGCGCGGCGAGCTTGCCGATGGTGGTGGTCTTGCCGGAGCCGTTGACGCCGGCGACGAGAATGACGAAGGGTCGCGCCGTGATCTCGAGCGGCTTGGCGACCGGCGCCAGCACCTTCTCGATCTCGGCGGCGAGCAGTGCCTTCAGCGCCTCCGGCGTGATCTCCGGATCGAAGCGACCTTCGGCGAAGCCTTGCGCGATGCGGCCGGCGAATTCGGGGCCGAGATCGGCGCGGATCAGCTCGTGTTCGAGCTCCTCCACCGCCGCCTCGTCGAGCCGGCGCTTGGCGAGATCGTTGACCGCGCCACCAAGCAGCGAGGAGGTTTCCTTGAGGCCGCCTTTGAGCCGCTGCCACCAGGAAATTTGCGTGCTGTCGTTCATACGGCGCATCACTCTTGTCACCTCCCCTTGCAAGGGGAGGTCGTGCGCGCTCGCGCGCGGGGGTGGGGGTCTTCAGGTGAGTAAGATCGTGACCCCACCCCGGACCGCTTGCGCGATCCGACCCTCCCCTTTCAGGGGAGGGTGAAGAGAAAGCGCGCCCGTGATAGCCGTTTCGCACCATCTAGGTAAGTGACCATGACGCCGGATGAAATGCTCGCCCGCCTGCTCTACCGCGACGGGCTGATGCTGGTGATCGACAAGCCGGTCGGGCTGCCGGTGCATCGCGGGCCGAAAGGCGGCGAGGCGCTCGACGACTATTTCGCGCCGCTACGCTTCGGCCTGCCGCGCAACCCGGCGCTGGCGCATCGGCTCGACCGCGATACCTCCGGCTGCCTGGTGCTCGGCCGCCACCGCAAGGCGCTGGCGCTGCTCGGCAAGCTGTTCAAGCAGGGCAAGATCGGCAAGACTTATTGGGCGGTAGTCGAGGGTTCGCCGGAGGCCAACGAAGGCACGATCGACATGCCGCTCGGCAAACTCGACGAGAGCCGCGGCTGGTGGATGAAGCCCGATCCGCACGGGCCGCCGGCGGTGACGACGTGGAAAGTGATGGGGCTCGGGCCCGGCCTCGCCTGGCTCGCGCTCGAACCGCTCACCGGCCGCACGCATCAGCTACGCGTGCACTGCGCCGAGATGGGCTGGCCGATCCTCGGCGACAACATCTATGGCCGCGCGCCGCGCACGGGAGGACCAATCCTGCATCTGCATTCGCGCGAGATCGTGGTGCCGATTTCCAAGAACAAGCCGCCGGTCAAGGTCATCGCGCCGGTGCCTCCGCACATGCGTGAGGCGCTGGCCAAGTGTGGTTGGGACGACAAGCCTAGTACAACATCGACTTGATGCGCTCGGGCGCCTCGCGGTCGTAGGCCTCGCCGCCGAGCTTGCCCTGGCTCACTTCGGCGATGATGGTGCCGGTCGACGGCAGGCTCTTGCGGTCAATCCTCGTCGCGTCGTCCCACAGCTTCGAGCGCACGATCGCCTTCGAGCAATGGAAGAAGATCGTCTCGATGTGCACGACCAGCACGCAACGCGGCAGCTTGCCGTTGACCGCGAAGCTCTGCATCAGCACGGGATCGACCGAGATCGAGGCACGGCCGTTCACGCGCAGCGTCTCGCCGACACCGGGGATCAAGAACAGCAGCGCAATACGCGGGTCCTGCAAGATGTTGCGGAAGCCGTCGATGCGATTGTTGCCGGGCCGGTCAGGAAGCGCCAGCGTCTTGTCGTCGAGGATGCGCACGAAACCGGGCGCGTCGCCCTTGGGCGAGCAATCCAGCCCATCCGGGCCGCCGGTCGCCACCGCCACGAAGGGCGCGGCCTCGATCAGCTTGCGATAAGCCGGACTGATGTGATCGATTTCCTTGGCGACCGCCGGGCCCCAGGGCTTGCCATAAAGCGCCTCGAGCTGCTCCACCGTAGTGATCAGATGCTCTTGCGCGCTCATGGTTTTCGTCTCCGCTAAGCGGCCAGTAATTGCCGGCCGTCATGCCCCGTCACGGTGAGATCGAGGATCATACCGGGCTCGAGCGGCGACGCCAGCCGCACGGCCACGAACTGCTCGGTGCGGCCGATGCCGCCGCGCTCGGTGAGCACGCGGCGCGAGGCGCCGACTTGCGCTTCAAGATGACGGCGCAACGCGGCCTCGCCTTTCTCGCGCAAGCGCTGCGCGCGCTCCTTGATAACGGCGCGGTCGAGCTGCGGCATGCGCGCCGCCGGCGTGCCGGGGCGAGGCGAGAACGGAAAAACGTGCAGTTGCGTCAGCCCGCAGGCATCGACCAGATCGAGCGAGCGCGCGAACATCGCTTCGGTTTCGGTCGGGAAGCCGGCAATGATGTCGGCGCCGAACACGACATCTGGCCGCAAGGCGCGCACGCGGTTGCAGAAGTCGATAGCGTCGGCACGCGAATGCCGCCGTTTCATGCGCTTGAGAATAAGATCGTCGCCGGCCTGCAGCGACAGATGCAGATGCGGCATCAGCCGCGGTTCGTCAGCGAACGCGTCGAGGAGATCGTCGTCGGCCTCGACGGAATCGATCGAGGACAATCGCAGCCGCGCAAGTTTCGGCACGTCGCGCAGGATGCGCTTGACCAAAACGCCGAGACGCGCGCCGCCGGCTTGGTAGCTCGTGATGTCGACGCCGGTCAGCACCACCTCGCGATAGCCGCGCGCGACCAGACCGCGCACTTGCGCAAGCACGTCGGCGACCGGCAGGGAGCGCGAATTGCCGCGGCCGAACGGAATGATGCAGAAAGTGCAGCGGTGATCGCAGCCGTTTTGCACCTGAACGAAAGCCCGGGTGTGGCCTTCCAGCGCATCGACGCGGTGCGGCGCCATGGTGCTCATCTGCATGATGTCGCCGACAGCAACACGCTCCGCGTTGGCCCAGGCCCGCGCATCGAGCTTCTCCTCGTTGCCAAGCACGCGGTCGACTTCGGGCATCGCCGCAAAAACCTCGGGCGATGACTGCGCCGCGCAACCGGTGACGACGATGCGGCGCTGCGGTTGCTCGCGCTTGGCGCGGCGGATCGTCTGCCGCGCCTGCCGCGCGGCTTCCGCCGTCACCGCGCAGGTGTTGATCACAACGGCGTCTTGGCCTGCGGCCGCGCGTTTGATCACTTCCGACTCGACCACGTTGAGCCGGCAGCCGAAGGTGATGACATCCACGCTCATGGCGTCGCTGCCTTATCGAACAGCTTGGCGTCGAATTTGCCGGCAAACTCGAACTCCACCGGCCCGGTCATCAGGACATGGCCATCGCTTTCGCGCCAGTCGATCATCAGTTCGCCGCCGGGCAGCGTCACCTTCACCTTGCGGTTCGTACGCTTGAGCCGCGCCGCGGCGACCGCGGCGGCGCAGGCCGCCGAGCCGCAGGCTCGCGTCAGTCCCGCGCCGCGCTCCCAGGTGCGGATGATGATGTGGTCGCGCGAGACGATATGCGCCAGCGTGATATTGGCGCGCTCGGGAAACATCGGATGGTTCTCGAGCAGCGGCCCGGATTTGGCGAGGTCGTAGGCGTTGACGTCGTCAACCCAGAAGATCGCGTGCGGGTTGCCCATGTTGACCACCGACGGCGAGTGCAGCAGCGGATTGTCGATCGGCCCGATCTGCAATTCGATGGCGCGGGTGTCGCGGAATTCCTCAGCCAGCGGAATCTCGTTCCATGCGAATTTCGGCGTGCCCATGTCGACGGTGAACATGCCGTCGTCGCCCTTCCAGCAGTTCAAGATGCCGCTCGTGGTCTCGAAAGTGAGCGCGCCCTTGCCGTTCTCTTTCGCCACCAGATCGGCGACGCAGCGCATGCCGTTGCCGCAAGCGCCGGCTTCCGAGCCGTCGTTGTTATAGATGCGCACGAAGGCGTCGGTGCCCGGCGTGCGCGGCGGATAAAGCGCCATCAACTGGTCGTAGGGCACGCCGCCGGGCGCGGCGGCCGCGCGCGCCTCCTCCGGCGCGATCTTGGCGGCGTGCGCCCGCAGATCGACGATGACGATCTCGTTGCCGATGCCGTTCATCTTGACGAAGGACTGATTGGCCAGCGCGCCCATAAAGATGATCTAAATTTAATTTGCCCGGCTTTCGCCCGGTTTATATGGCGAATGAGCGTCGATTGGCCAGAGCCATGCTAGGATGCCGTTGCTGCCGCAAATCGCCGAACCGGCGCACCTCATCGAGGGAGATACGTGATGTCGTTCACCCGCCTGGCGGCGTCGCTTGCCGTTGCCGCCTCACTTTGCGCCGGCGTGGCCTTGGCGCAAATGCCGACGCAGTCGCCCAAGCAGAAGCCGCCGGCGGCCGATCTCGACGTCCCGCAGCCGCTCCAGCCGGGCGACGCCTTCGGCCAGGAGGTGACGCTGCCGGAGCGTACCGTCGTCTATCTGCAGGGCCATAGCACCTGGGACGCCGCGTTCGATACCATCGTCGATGCGCTGAAGTCGCTCAACGAGTACCTCGCCAAGCAGGGCATCAAGCCGGACGGCCCCGCGATGACCATCTACACCGAGACCGACGACACCGGCTTCAAGTTCCGCGCCGCCTTCCCGATCGCCAAGGCGCCGGACAACCCGCCCAAGGGCGACATCGGCATCGGCCAGGCGCCGTCCGGCAAGGCGCTGAAATTCGTGCACCGCGGTTCCTACGATGCGATGGATTCCACATACGAAGCGATAACCA
The DNA here is from genome assembly GCA_963822035.1 of uncultured Alphaproteobacteria bacterium. Classification (GTDB taxonomy): domain Bacteria; phylum Pseudomonadota; class Alphaproteobacteria; order Rhizobiales; family Xanthobacteraceae; genus Pseudolabrys. The sequence continues at coordinate 309,729 of CAWGGC010000006.1, forward strand.
ACTATCTTGACGACAAGCAGCTCGAGGCCAAGGATTTGTTCATTGAAGAATATGTATCGGATCCGCTGACCACCGATCCGGACAAGCTGGTGATCGACGTGCTGGTGCCGATCAAATGAGATTTGTGCTGCCGCTTCTCATTGCGCTCGCGTCGGTCTTCGCCGCCGCGCCGGCAGGCGCCGTCGAGCGTGTCGTCACGGTGAGCGGCGAAGGCAGCGTCGCCGCGGCGCCGGACATGTCGATCATCCGCATCGGCGTCTCCAGTGAAAGCAAGACCGCGCACGAGGCAAGCGACGCCAACGCCAGGCAGATGACAGGCGTGCTCGCCGCCATCAAGGCCGCCGGCATCGACGACCGCGACGTGCAGACCTCGCGGCTGTCGCTGCAGCCGCAATACGATTCGAGCAAGCCGGGCGCGGCGCGCCTGACCGGCTTCCAGGCGACCAACCAGGTAACGGTGCGGGTCCGCGACATCGGCAAATTGCCGGCGATCATCGACCGCGCCATCGGCGCCGGTGCCAACGAAATGTCCGGCATCGAGTTCGTCGTATCCGACCGCTCCAAGTTGCTCGATCAGGCGCGCGACGACGCCATTGCCGACGCGCACCGCAAGGCGGAAATCTACGCCCGCGCCGCCGACGCCAAGGTCGGCCGCGCCGTCTCCATCACCGAAGGCGGCGCCAGTTCGCAGCCGGTCGCCATGCAGGCGATGCGCGCCGGCGCGGTTCCGGTCGCGCCGGGCGAGCAAACGCTGCGGGTGCAGGTCACGGTGAGTTACGAGTTGACGCAGTAAACGTTTGTCATTCCGGGACGCGCCCGAAGGGCCGGGCCCGGAATCCGATAGCGCCCGCAGCACTTAGGTTATGAATTCGCGGGCTCGCTCGCTCCGCTCGCGCCCCGGAATGACCGGGTGTTGAGGCTTGAGGCCCACCCGACCGCCGCCATAGGTTCCGCCCGTCTTCGCTTGAGACGTGAAATATCAGCTCCGCCACCGGTCCCGTGAGGCCGGAGGCCAACGCCGACAGCGCAATGCGCCCTCGGGCGCAAAGGTGCGTAAGGACGATGTTCGATAACCTGTCCGAACGGCTTGGCGGCATTCTCGACCGCCTCACCCGCCGCGGCGCGCTGACCGAAGCCGACGTCGATGCGGCGCTGCGCGAAGTGCGCCGCGCGCTGCTCGAGGCCGACGTCGCGCTCGACGTCGCGCGTGCCTTCACCGATGGCGTCAAGCAGCACGCGGTCGGCGTCGAGGTGATGAAGTCGGTGACGCCGGGGCAGATGGTCGTCAAGATCGTGCACGACCAGCTCGTCGCCACGCTCGGCGCCGACGCGCAAGGCATCGATCTCGCCGCCGCACCGCCGGTCCCGATCATGATGGTCGGCCTGCAAGGCTCCGGCAAAACCACCACCACCGCCAAGCTCGCGCGCCGCCTGACCGACCGGCAGAAGAAGAAAGTGCTGATGGCCTCGCTCGACGTGCGCCGCCCGGCGGCGATGGAGCAGCTCGCCGTGCTCGGCCGCGAGGCGGGCATCGACACGCTGCCGATCGTCGAAGGCCAGCAGCCGCCGCAGATCGCCAAGCGCGCGCTCGAAGCCGGCCGGCTGGGCGGCTACGACGTCGTGCTGCTCGACACCGCCGGCCGCACCACGCTCGACGAAGCGATGATGGCGGAAGCCGCCGAGGTAAAGAAGGCCGCCAATCCGCACGAAGTGCTGCTGGTCGCCGATGCGCTGACCGGCCAGGACGCCGTCAATCTCGCGCGCGCGTTCGACCAGCGCGTGGGGCTCACCGGCATCGTGCTCACCCGCGTCGATGGCGACGGCCGCGGCGGCGCTGCGCTGTCCATGCGCGCCGTCACCGGCAAGCCGATCAAGCTGATCGGCACCGGCGAGAAGCTCGACGCGCTGGAGGAGTTCGACCCCTCGCGCATCGCCGGCCGCATCCTCGGCATGGGCGACGTCGTGGCGCTGGTCGAGAAAGCCGCCGCTACCATCGACGCCGAAAAGGCGATGCGCGCCGCCGAGAAGATGCGCAAAGGGCAGTTCGACCTCGCCGACATGCGCGAGCAGTTGATGCAGATGCAGTCGATGGGCGGCATCGGCGGGCTGATGGGCATGCTGCCCGGCGTTGCCAAGATGAAGAACCAGATCGCCAATGCCGGGCTCGACGAAAACGTCCTCAAGCGCCAGGTCGCGATCATCGACTCGATGACGCCGAAAGAGCGCCGCAACCCCGACATCTTGAAGCACAGCCGCAAGAAGCGCATCGCCGCCGGCTCCGGCACCACGCCGGAAGCGATCAACAAACTGCTGAAAATGCACCGCGGCATGGCCGACATGATGAAGGCCATGGGCTCAGGCAAGCGCGGCCCGCTCGCCGGCCTCGGCCAGATGATGGGCTTCGGCTCCGCCATGCCGACGCCGGAGCAGATGGCCGAGCTCGCCAAGAAAATGCCAGGCGGGCTGCCCGGCGCCGGCGGCTTGCCGCCAAATATTCCCGGCCTGCCACCGAATTTCCCCGGTACCGGCGGAATGCCCGGACTGCCGGGCGGAAGGTTTCCTGGATTGCCGGGCCTGCCCGGCGCGGGGAAGAAGAAATGAACAATAATGCACGACCTCTCGCCGTCATCCTGAGGCGGCCGCGCGCAGCGCGGCCCTCGAAGGATGCACGGCCCGGGCCGTCGCCCTTCGAGGCTCGCGACCTTCGGTCGCTCGCACCTCAGGGTGACGGATCACTGACTAGTCAAGTTTGATCAGAAAGGAAAAACAGAAATGTCTCTCGTTATCCGCATGGCCCGCGCCGGCACCAAGAAGCGGCCGGTCTATCATATCGTCGTCGCCGACTCGCGCTCGCCCCGCGACGGCCGCTTCATCGAGCGGCTCGGCTTCTTCAATCCGCTGCTGCCGAAGGACAAGGCCGAGCGGCTTCGGCTCGATCTCGACAAGGTGCAGGCGTGGATGAAGAAGGGCGCGCAGCCCTCCGACCGCGTCATGCGCTTCCTCGATGCCGCCGGCATCGCCAAGCGCGAGAAGCGCAACAATCCGGAGAAGGCGGTCCCGCGCAAGGAGCGCAAGGCCAAGGCCGAGGAAGCCGCCAAGGCGAAGGAAGCTGGAGACGCGGCCGCCAAGACCGCCGCCACAGCCAAAGCCGCTGCCGACAAGGCCAAGGCAGCCGAAGCTCCGGCGGCGAGCTGATGCTCGCTGCTTGACGCGCCATGACCGGCCGCATCCGCGTTGCCCGCATCGGCGCCGCGCACGGCATTCGCGGCGAAGTAAAGCTGTGGCCGTTCACGCAGGATCCGCTGGCGGTCGCCGGCTACGGGCCGCTGGAAACCGAGGACGGCGCGCGGCGCTTCGAGATCGAAGCCATGCGCCCCGCCAAGGATTTCCTGGTGGTGCGGCTTGTCGGCGTCGCCGACCGCACCGCGGCGGAGCAGCTCACCAACCTCGATCTGTTCGTGCCGCGCGACCGGCTGCCGCCGATCGAGGAACCGGACACCTACTACCTCGCCGACCTCATCGGGCTCGACGTGGTGACGGCGGACGGCGGGCAGGTCGGCACCGTGCACGCGCTGCATAATTTCGGGGCTGGTGACATTATCGAGATCGCCCCGCTCGGCGGCGGCCAACCGCTGATGCTGCCATTCAACGAAGCGACGGTGCCGGAGGTCGATCTTGCCGCGCGGCGGATCGTCATCGTGCCGCCGGCGGAGATCGAAGCGAAGGATGAGGATTGAGGATGCGGTGCTCGCAACACACTCCGTTCGTTCCCGCGAAAGCGGGAACCCAGAGCGAGAAACGCAAGCGCTCCGCTTTTGGCCCCTGGGTCCCCGCTTGCGCGGGGACGAACGGGGGGTGAGCCATGTGGACGGCAACAGTCCTCACCATCTTCCCCGAGATGTTTCCCGGGCCGCTGGGGCAGAGCCTGGCCGGCAAGGCGCTCGGCGCATTGTGGGCGCTCGAGGTGCACGACATCCGCAACTCGGCAACCGACAAACATCGCACCGTCGACGACACGCCGGCCGGCGGCGGTCCCGGCATGGTGATGAAGGCCGACGTGCTCGCCCGCGCGCTCGACGCAATTCCACCTGACAACCGCCCTCGCCTGTTGATGAGCGCGCGGGGCGCGCCGCTCGCCCAATCGCGCGTCGCGTCGCTGGCGCAAGGCGAAGGCGCGGTGATCCTCTGCGGCCGCTTCGAGGGCATCGATGAACGGCTGATTGCCGCCCGCAAGCTCGAAGAGATTTCGCTCGGCGACTTCGTGCTATCCGGCGGCGAGATCGCGGCGCTGGCGCTGATCGACGCCTGCGTGCGGCTGATGCCGGGCGTCATGGGCAAGGAGGCCTCCGCCACCGAGGAAAGCTTCGCCCAGGGGCTGCTCGAATACCCGCAATACACGCGGCCCGCCGTCTTCGAGGGCCAGCCGATCCCGGAGTTGCTCACCTCCGGCGACCACGCCAAGGTCAAGGCCTGGCGGCAGGCAGAGGCGGAACGGCTGACCAAAGAGCGCCGGCCGGACCTCTGGGCCGCCTATCAGGCCCGGAAAAAGCCCTAAATCCGGACAAACCCGAGGGTGACAAGCCAAAAGCTTTGTATTAGAAGCTCGCCAACCCATTCAGACCAGACAATGACCGCGCGCCGGTTGCTGGCGCTGCCGACGGAGATTGAACCATGGACATCATTCAGCAGCTCGACAAAGAGCAGGTCGAGAAGCTCTCGGCCGGAAAAGAAATCCCCGACTTCGGACCGGGCGACACCGTGCTGGTGAACGTCAAGGTGGTCGAAGGCGACAAGAGCCGCATCCAGGCCTACGAGGGCGTCTGCATCGGCCGCTCGGGCCGCGGCATCAACGAGAACTTCACCGTGCGCAAGATTTCGTACGGCGAAGGCGTCGAGCGCGTGTTCCCGCTCTACGCGCCGATGATCGACTCGATCAAGGTGGTGCGCCGCGGCAAGGTGCGCCGCGCCAAGCTCTATTATCTGCGCGGCCTGCGCGGCAAGAAGGCGCGCATCTCCGAGGCTCAAGGCGCAACCGGCGCCGAAGGCGCGGCCGCCGCCAAAGAGTAGAGGTTGCCAAGTTGAACGCCAAACGTTGAACGCAAAATGGGGCCGGCTGCGGCCCCATTTTCATTTTGGGCGGATTGTCACTATATTCAGACCATGTTGGACCGGGCTCAAATCGTCATCCTGACCGACCGCGCGCGCCTGCCGTGGCGCTTCTTCGGCCGGCTGACGGCTGCGGTACAAGCCGGACTTTGATCGAGCGCCGCCGGCACGTGCCGGCTTGCCGCTCTCAAGTCCATTTCAATTTTCGCGAAAGAATCAACGCCATGAAACCACGCACGCTCTACGACAAAATCTGGGACGACCATCTGGTCGACGAACAGCCGGACGGCACCTGCCTGCTCTACATCGACCGCCATCTGGTGCATGAGGTGACGAGCCCGCAGGCCTTCGAGGGCCTGCGCACTGCCGGCCGCAAGGTACACGCGCCGGACAAGACGCTCGCCGTCGTCGACCACAACGTGCCGACACACGACCGCCGCACCAAGCCCAATCCCGATCCGGAAAGCATCGAGCAGATCAAGACGCTGGCGGAGAACGTCAAGGAATTCGGCATCGAGTATTTCGACGAGTTCGACAAGCGCCAGGGCATCGTCCATATCATCGGCCCCGAGCAGGGCTTCACGCTGCCGGGCACCACCATCGTCTGCGGCGACAGCCACACCGCGACGCACGGCGCTTTCGGCGCGCTCGCCTACGGCATCGGCACCTCGGAAGTCGAGCACGTGCTGGCGACGCAGACGCTGATCCAGACCAAGTCGAAGAACATGCGCGCGATCGTCGACGGCAAGCTGCCGCCGGGCGTCACGGCAAAAGACATCATCCTCGCCATCATCGGCGAGATCGGCACCGCCGGCGGCACCGGCTATGCGCTCGAATATGCCGGCGAGGCAATCCGCGCGCTGTCGATGGAAGGCCGCATGACCGTCTGCAACATGTCGGTCGAAGGCGGCGCCAAGGCGGGCTTCATCGCGCCGGACGACAAGGCCTACGCCTATCTCAAGGACAAGCCGAAGGCGCCGAAAGGCAAGGCCTGGGACGAAGCGATGCGCTACTGGGAGACCCTCTCCTCCGACGACGGCGCGCATTTCGACCGCGAAATCAGGCTCGATGCCGCGGCGCTGCCGCCGCTGGTCACCTGGGGCACCAGTCCCGAGCAGGTTGCCTCGATCACCGGCCGCGTGCCGGTCGCCTCCGACATCCGCGACGACCACAAGCGCATCGCCGCCGAGCGCTCGCTCGGCTACATGGGCCTCAAGGGCGGCGAGAAGATCACCGACATCAAGCTCGACCGCGTCTTCATCGGCTCCTGCACCAACGCGCGCATCGAGGATCTGCGCGAAGTCGCGCGTGTGGTGAACGGCAAGACCGTCAACGCCAACGTCAACGCCATGATCGTGCCCGGCTCCGGGCTGGTGAAGGAGCAGGCGGAGGCCGAAGGCCTCGACAAGATCTTCATCGCCGCCGGCTTCGACTGGCGCGAGCCCGGCTGCTCGATGTGCCTCGCCATGAACCCGGACAAGCTCAGTCCCGGCGAGCGCTGCGCCTCGACCTCGAACCGCAACTTCGAGGGCCGCCAGGGCCACAAGGGCCGCACGCATCTGGTGTCGCCGGCGATGGCCGCTGCTGCCGCTATTGCCGGTCACTTTGTGGACGTGCGGGACTGGCGCTAGCGGCGCGCTCAGGCTGCAAAGGCCCGCTGTTGCAGCGGGCCTTTTTCGTTTCAGCTACCAGCAGCGCCAGGCGCGGCGTACGACCCAATGGTGGTAGTGCCAGACGCGGACATAGCGCCAGCCGCAGGCCGAGTGCCGGTAGTAATAAACCGGTGGCGGCGCGTAATAGTAAGGCCGGTAGTAATAGGGATAGCCCCAGGTGGTGCCGAGGCCGAGCCCCAGGCCGAAGCCGGGACCCCAGCCCCAGCCGCCGTGCCAGCCGTGATGCCAATACGCTTGCGCGGTTCCCGGCAGCGCCGCCACGCCGGCGGCGATTGCCGCCACGACCGCGAATGCCTTCAAACGCTTCGCCATTGAAATCCTCCGCTGTCGTTTCGACGACATAAACGGACGACGCAGCCTGCTCCCTGCGCTACTGCCACCAGCACTGCTGGTGCGGCACGATCACCGTGCCGCTGAGGCGGTATTCCTTGGCGAGCCAGGAGCGGCAATAGCGCTTGGCGGTGTGGCGCGGATAGATCGTCACCCGCGGCCGCGCCTGGGCGTAATGGTGCGCATAGGGCGCGGGATCGCTGTAGCTGTAAGCGACATGCCGCGCCGGGCGGTGCTGGTCGTCGCAGCCGAAGAATTCGGCGGCGGCGGGCCGCGAAAAGCCGACAATGAGAGTGGTAATAGCCGCTGCGAGGCCGACGGCGGCCCATGTCCTGGGCATCGGTTCAGTCCTGCTCGTCACGCCACGCCTAAAAGTCGCGCATCCCGGCGCCGCCGTCAACCGCTTGGTGGCCGGATAAACATCGCCTAGAACACTGTTATGGCAGGAAAATCCGACAACGCCCAGGGCTGGCGCGAGGCTTCCGCCCCCTCGCTTGGCGATATCGAGGCCTTGGCTGCGGACGCCTATGCACGGCTGCCGAAGCGGTTTCGCGCCCTGTGCGCGGACCTTGTCATCCAGGTCGCCGACTTTCCGACCGACGAGGTCATGGATTCGATGCACTGCGAAACCGAATTCGACCTGCTCGGCCTGTTCCAGGGCGTCGGCCTGCCGTTCCAGTCGGAGGCCGTCTCCGGGCAACTGCCGAACATGATCTGGCTCTACCGCCGGCCGATCCTCGATTATTGGGCCGAGCATGAGGACAGCCTCTCGGCAATCGTCACCCATGTGCTGGTGCACGAGATCGGCCACCATTTCGGGCTATCGGATGGAGATATGCACGCCATCGAGGCGAGCGTTGACTGAAGCGGGGCTTCCGCGGCGCGGCGACAGCCGCTAAACCTTTGCCGCAACAACAGGCCGGACCGAGCACATGGAAAAGTTCACCACCCTCGAAGGCGTCGCCGCGCCGCTGCGCTTGATCAACGTCGACACCGACATGATCATCCCCAAGCAGTACCTGAAGACCATCAAACGCACCGGCCTCGCCAAGGGTCTGTTCGCGGAAGCGCGCTTCAAGGACGACGGCAGCGAGAACCCGGACTTCATCCTCAACAAGCCGGCCTATCGCAAGGCCAAGATCCTGGTCGCCGACGACAATTTCGGCTGCGGCTCCTCGCGCGAACACGCGCCTTGGGCGCTGATGGACTTCGGCATCCGCTGCGTGATCTCGACCTCGTTCGGCGACATTTTCTACAACAACTGCTTCAAGAACGGCGTGCTGCCGATCCGCGTCTCGCCCGAGGACCTCGAGAAGCTGTTCGACGACGCCGAGCGCGGTTCCAACGCTACGCTCTCGATCGATCTCGAGAAGCAGGAAATCCACGGGCCGGACGGCGGCACGGTCAAGTTCGAGATCGATCCATTCCGCAAGCACTGCCTGCTCAACGGCCTCGACGACATCGGCCTGACCAAGCAGAAGCAAGGCAAGATCGAGAGCTACGAGGACAAGGCCAAGGCCGGCGCGGCCGTGGGCGTAAAACGTCTCATCCTTCGAGACGCGCGCCTGCCGGTGCGCTCCTCAGGATGAGGCCGCGATCGCCTCGGCGATCGCCACCGTGCGCTTGGCCATCTCGGCATGCAGCCGCTCGACCATGCGGCCGTCGATCGACACCACGCCCTTGCCCTTGTTCTCCGCGGAATCGAAGGCGGCGATCATCTTGCGCGCCCAGGCGACCTCCTGCTCGGTCGGCGAGAACGCGGTGTTGCACGGCTCGATCTGGTTCGGATGAATGAGCGTCTTGCCGTCGAAGCCGAGCTCGACGCCCTGCTGGCACTCCATGACGAAGCCGTCGGCATTGCCGATGTCATTGTAGACCCCGTCGAGAATGTCGATGCCGTAGATGCGCGCGGCGGCAACACACATCGTCAGCCACGGCAGCATCGGCGCGCGGCCAGGCACGAGGCGCGCACGCGTGTCCTTGGCGAGATCGTTGGTGCCCATGACGAAGCCGGCGAGCCGCGACTCCGAAATCGGCGGCTTCCGCGGCAATCGCCTGGATGTTGAAGATCGCGAGCGGCGTCTCGATCATCGCCCATACCCTGATTTTCTGGTCGGCGCGTGTGTCCATCAAGCGCTGGCCGATCAACTCGAGCGTGCCGGGTATCGAGACCTTCGGGATCAGGATCGCGTCCGGCACGGCGTGGATCGCGGCATCGAGATCGTCGGAGTGCCACGGCGTATCGACGCCATTGACGCGGATGAAGACCTCGCGGCGACCGAAGCCGCCGGCGCGGACAGCGTCGGTGACCTGCTTGCGCGCCGCCGCTTTGGCGTCGGGCGCGACCGAATCTTCGAGGTCGAGGATGACGCCATCGGCGGGAAGCGTCTTTGCCTTTTCCAGCGCGCGGACGTTGGAGCCCGGCATATAAAGCACGCTGCGGCGCGGACGAATTGACATGGGGAACCCTAACCTGCGAAATGAAATTCGATCCTAGCGTTCAGCAAGAGCTAATTGTTAAGCAAGCGACATGCCACTGGTCGAATGACACAAATCGAAGGGACGTATGGCTTGCCGGGCGTCGACGGCTGCCGCGGCGGCTGGATGGCCGTGCTGCTGCGCGCTGACGGCGAAGGCGGAACAGCCGCGTTTCGTGTACGAGCTTCTGCCGAAATCGTCTTCGCCGCCGAGCGGCCGAAGATCATCGCGGTCGACGTGCCGATCGGTTTGCCGGCCGGAGCCCGCCCGAGCGGCCGGCTTGCCGGAGGCCGGCGATGCGGTCAAGCACTCGGCGACGCGCAAATCGAGCGTATTCCGCATCCCGTCGCGGCAGCGCTGTCTGACGCCGAGCGTCACAAGTCGAGCCTGCGGACGATCACGAAAGGTATCCGCCGCGCCTGCGAGATTGCGCGTGAAGACCTCACGATGACCGCAAGGCCTTTGCCAACAGGGCTTCTACATTCTGCGCCAAGGTTGTCGAGGTCGACAAATTTCTGCATGAGCATCCCGACTGGGTGAAGCCGCGTGCTGCGAGACCCATCCCGAGCTCGCTTTCTGGCGGCTCAACGGCGAAAGCCAGCTGCCGTTGGCGAAGAAGATCAAGTCGAGCGTCTCGCCCGATGGCATTGCCTTGCGCCGCGAATTGCTGTGCGGGCCGGCTTGCCGCGCGAGGTGGAATATCATGCAGCAGTCGCAACGTGACACGGCGCCGCTGGGCGGACCCGACGATTTAATCGATGCCTTGGCTTGCGCGGTGACGGCCAGCGCATCTTCGAACGGTTGCGCGACGCCCTTATCCCGAACAGCCCGCCGCGCGACGATTATGGCATGCCGATGAGCGCCTGAACTTTAATCTGCGGCGCGGCGCCGGATCAGTGCCCTGCCGGCGCAGCCTTATGCTCGAGCTTGGCCTCGGTCGTCGGCTTGATGATCTTGTAGAGCTGGAAGCGGTCGCCATCGGCGATCAGCTTGAGCCGCGCCGGATCGGGATTGGGCGCCTCGTCCTCGGTGAACAGGATGTAGAGGTAGTCGAACTTGGTCCAGTTCTGCCAAAACTTCGGCGTCGCCGGCGTCGGGTGGTCGGCGGCGAGAATGAGCTGCGCGGTCGAGGGCGGCGTGCCGTCGCGGGTGTCGACGAAATCGAGATATTCGGGGCGCGCGTGCATCACCTGCTTGCCGGCGACGGTGAAGGCCGTCGTCACCATCGCCGACTTGTCGATCATGGCGATGCAGGCGGCGTGCACCAGGCCGAGATCGCGCACGTCCTCGCCGAGCGCGCGGTCGGCATAGGCGACGAAGACTTTCGAGCCGGGCGCGATGCGCCGCACCGAGCTCTTGAACTCGCTGGTCGAATCCGAAAGCTGCGACCAGTTGATGTCCATCTCGAGTACGCGACCCGCGATCAGCACGATGGTCACCACCATGAATGCGCGCCGCACCAGCCGGCGGTGCAGGCTCAGGTCGCCGCAGGCGAACAGCATGAAGGCGACGCCGAGCGGCACGCGCTGGTCGGTCATGTAGGTGTCGAACATGATGCGCGGCAGCGCGAGATAGACCGCGCCGCCAACCACCAGCAGCGTCCACACCAGTGGATGGAAGCGCAGCACGCGATGGCGCACCGCCCATACGATGCTCGCGGCCATGATGCCGATCAGCGCCCAGGCGGCGATGTCGGAATAATCGGAGAAGACGTACATCAGCCCGTCGGTCTTGCCGCGCTGGTCCCACCAGGTCGAGCCGATGAGATTCATCGTCGGGCTGAGATAGAGCAGCGGCGCGGCAGCAAGGAACGGCAGGCCGCTGGCGACGAAATCGACGATGCGGCGCGGCCAGTCGTCGGCGCCCTTCTGGATCAGCCGCAGCAGCTCGTAAGACAGGAGACCGACGCCGTAGATGCCCAACGCCGAGAGATGGCAGAAGAACAGGATGACGACGCAGACGGTCGACAGCGCCATGCGCACCGGCCAGACGCGCTCGCGCACGGCAACCCAGCCGGCAAGCGCCCACAGCGCGACGCCAATGCCGAAGATGTAATTCATCAGCCCGACGAGGAAGTCGTAGTTATAGAGCAGCGGAAAGGCGAGCAGCGGGAAGGCCGTCCAGCGGCCGGTCAACGCGCGGTTGAGCGCCAGGGTGCCGGAAATAATCAGCGCGAACATGCCGACAATGTAAACCTGCCCCGCGACATAGATGTTCATCGCCCGCGCCAGCATCGGGACGACGAAATCCATGATCAGATTGGGAATGACCTGCCACTGGATCTCGTAGTATTTGGCGAAGCTGGGATTGTGATCGATGGTGGCGATCACCTGCATGCGCGCCAGGTGATTGACGTAGTCCGACAGCGGCGGCAGCGGGTGCGTCCAGATCGGGATGGAAATGAGCAGCGTGAAGGCCGCAAACAGCACGCCGATCTGCGGCGCCGAGAAGCCCGGCGTGCCGAAACGCGTGACCGGCGGCGTTTCGGCCATGATTGGCTTATGCGGTGAGAGCATGCCCGTCCGAATCTCTTTGACTATCAATGGCGCCAAGGACCTGAACAAGCGATGAACATTGGCCGCGACGGCGCCCGGCACGTCTGGTGCGCCACCGCGGAGCCGGGCATAAGGTTTGCTTCGCCTTAAGCGTTAACGAAATGGAACCTGCGTCCGGAGTGTCGCGCCTATGATGAGCTTTCCGCAACGCCTGATCGACGGTTACTCGGCTTTCGCCGCGGGGCGCCTGCGCACCGAGCAGGAAAGCTACCGGGAGCTTGCCGAAGCCGGCCAGCGGCCCGAGATCATGGTGATCGGCTGCTGCGATTCGCGGGTGTCGCCGGAGGTGATTTTCGACGCGCGGCCGGGCGAGCTGTTCGTGGTGCGCAACGTCGCCAACATCGTCCCGCCCTATCAGCCGGACGGACAGGCGCATGGCGTCTCCGCGGCGCTCGAATTCGGCGTCGGCGCGCTGCGCGTCAAGCACATCGTCGTGCTCGGTCACGCCCAGTGCGGCGGCGTCAAGGCCTTCGCCGAGGACGCCGAGCCGCTGTCGCCCGGCGACTTCATCGGCAAATGGATGAAGCTGATGGCGCCGGCGGCGGACAAGATCGGCCCGCGCGGCGGCAAGCCGGCGGCCGACTATCTTCGCGAGCTCGAATGGGCGAACGTGCGCAACAGCCTCGACAATCTGATGACTTTCCCGCGTCTCGCCAAGCTGATCGAGAAGGGCAAGGTGGCAACGCACGGCGCCTATTTCGGCGTCGCCACCGGCGATCTCTCGGTGCTGGACGGTGTGAGCGGCAAGTTCGTGCCGGTCGAACGGGCGACGGTGTCGATCGCGCCGCGGTTTTAGCCAGAGTTGTCATTCCGGTGCGCGAGCGCAAGCGAGCGAACCCGGAATCCATAACCCCGGCGCTGCGGAGTATGGATTCCGATAGAGGCTACGCCGCTTTCTTCTTGGCGCTGATGAGCTTGCGGTTGATCAGCAATTCCGCAATCTGGATGGTGTTGAGCGCCGCGCCCTTACGCAGGTTGTCGGAGACAACCCACATCTGCAGGCCGTTCTCGACCGTCGGGTCGGTGCGGATGCGGCTGATATAGGTCGCGTCCTCGCCGACGCATTCATAGGGCGTGACGTAGCCGCCCGGCTCGTGCTTGTCGATCACCAGGCAGCCGGGCGCGCTGCGCAATATCTCGCGCGCTTCCTCGACGCTGATCGGCTTCTCGAATTCGACGTTCACCGCTTCGGAATGGCCGACGAACACCGGCACGCGCACGCAGGTGGCGGTGAGCTTGATTTTGGGATCAAGAATCTTCTTGGTCTCCATCATCATCTTCCACTCTTCCTTGGTGTAGCCGTCCTCCATGAAGACGTCGATCTGCGGAATGAGGTTGAAGGCGATGCGCTTGGGAAACGTCTTGGTTTCGATCTCGCCGAGCGTGAATACCGCCTTGGTCTGCGAGAACAGCTCGTCCATGGCGTCCTTGCCGGCGCCGGACACCGATTGATAGGTGGCGACGACGACGCGCTTGATGGTCGCCTTGTCGTGCAGCGGCTTGAGTGCGACGACGAGCTGTGCGGTCGAGCAGTTCGGGTTGGCGATGATGTTCTTCTTGGTAAAGCCGGCAACGGCGGCCGCATTCACCTCCGGCACGATCAGCGGCACATCCGGGTCCATGCGCCAGGCGCTCGAATTGTCGATCACCACCGCGCCCTGCGCGCCGATCTTGGGCGACCACTCCTTCGACACCGCGCCGCCCGCCGACATGAGGCAAATGTCGACATCGGAGAAGTCGTAATGGTCGAGCGCCTTCACCTTCAGCGTCTGGTCGCCGAACGAGCATTCCGTGCCCACGCTCTTGCGCGAGGCGAGCGCCACGACTTCATCGGCGGGGAAGTTCCGCTCGGCCAGAATGCCGAGCATTTCGCGCCCGACATTGCCGGTGGCGCCGACCACGGCGACCTTGTAACCCATTGTTAACTCTCCAGAACAATTTCACCGGCTAAGCGTGACCCGGCACAACCGGATGGCAGAGCTTCTAGGCGAGAACAGCGGCTCAAGACAACGGCGGTCCGCTGGAGGTTGCCGCGTGCACCCGGCCCTGCGTTCATGGCGCGAAGAGCTGCCTTCCACCTTCATGCGCGTCTGCGCATATTTGGGTGGCCTCGCCGTGCTTTCCATCGTCGCGGCGCAGTTTTTTCAATCGCAGCCGGCGATCGATCCCATCAAGCCGACACATCGATCGGACTGGGTCGACGATCGAGCGGCCGATGCCGGCCTTCGCCCTCGACATCCCGGAGGCTGCCGGCGCGCCGGCGAGCTACGTCATCCGCCGCAATCCCGAGAGCGGCGGCCGCAAGGACATCATGAGCCTGGGCGACGCCAACGGCGAAGCGCCTTTCCTCCTGGTTCAGATCTACCGGCCGGGACGCGAGCTTGCGGCCTTCGGCTCGGCGCAAGCCGACCTCAACGAGGCCGCGCTTGAAGGCGGCGCGCTCGGCGACTTCCGCACGGAGGCGCCGCTGCCGAGCAAGTTCGGGCCGCTGTCGATGGCCGCCTTCGACCTGATCGAAGCGCCGACGCGGCATTGCCTCGGCTTCATCCGCGACTTCGATGATCCGCCGCTGCAACTGTCCGGCCGTTTTTGCCAGGGCGGCGGCTTCGTCGAGCGGACCACGCTTGCCTGCGCGCTCGACCGGCTGACGCTGCTGGCCGCCGCCAGCGAGCCCAAGGTCGGCGCGCTGTTTGCGCATGCCGAGATCAACCGGCACTTCTGCGGCGAGCGCGACCCCATCCTGGCGCCGACGCCGAAATACAAGTTGCTCTGGAAGGCGCTCGCCACCCGCCCCGAGCCGCGCCGCATCGGCCGCTGACAGCTTTTCGTTTCGCTGCAGCGCAGGGTGGATTTCATCCGATCGTTTGAGATTACGATTGACCGCCGCAATGTTTCAGCGGATCATATTCAAATAAAAATATCTGAGGCTGACCGGTGACGACCGCAACGGCCAGAACAAAAACCTCGAGGGAGGAATTCGATGATCACACGACGTCATTTGCTTTCGTCGGCGGGCGCGGGTGTCGCGTTTGCTGCCACCGGCGGCCTTACCGAACTCGCTCGGGCGGCATCCGCCGCCAGCGAGTTGTGCCCGGGGTGCCCGGCGGCATCAGCAGCTACGTCACCATGGGGACGCTGCCCGGCAAGAAACCGCTGATCCAGCTTTCCGACCGGGCCCCAAACTACGAATCTCCACTCGAATATTTCCGCACACCGATCACGCCGAACGACGAGTTCTTCGTGCGCTATCACTTGTCGGACATCCCGGAGGTCAAGGCCGAAGACCTACAAGATCTCCGTCGGCGGCGAAGGCGCCAACGGCCAGGCTGAAATCACGCTTCGACGACCTCAAGAAAATGCCGGCGATCGAAGTGGTTGCCGTCAATCAGTGCTCGGGCAACCGGCGCGGCCTCTCCAAGCCGCACGTCGCCGGCGTCGAATGGGGCTACGGCGCCATGGGCTGCGCGCGCTGGAAGGGTCCGCGGCTCAAGGACGTGCTGGACAAAGTCGGCCTCAAGAAAGAGGCGATCGAGATCGGCTTCAACGGCGCCGACGGGCCGGCGGTCGACAAGACGCCGGACTTCATCAAGAGCATGCCTGTGTGGAAGGCGATGGATGAGAACACCATCATCGCCTACGAGATGAACGGGGCGCCGCTGCCGCATTTCAACGGCTTCCCGGCGCGCCTGATCGTGCCCGGCTGGACCGGCACCTACTGGATGAAGCATCTCATCAACATAAACGTGCTGACCAAGCCGCAGGGCGGCTTCTGGATGAAGCCGGCCTATCGCATCCCGGTCGGCGAATTCCCCGTGGTCGCGCGTTTCATCACGCAGGAAGACGCCACCTCAACGCCGATCACCGAGATCGTCGTCAACTCGCTGATCACCAGCCATCGCGACGGCGAGAAGATCAAGCGTGGCAAGGTCACCATCAGCGGGCTGGCCTGGGACGGCGGTTACGGCATCAACAGAGTCGACTTCTCGACCGACGGCGGCAAGACTTGGGACATCGACGACACTCGGCCAGGATCTCGGTCGCTTCGCGTTCCGGCCGTGGAGCTTCGAGCTCAAGGCCAAGCACGGCAAGAATACGGTGATGGTCAACGCCGCCAACAAGATCGGCCAGACGCAGGCGTCGGCGCTGCTGTTCAATCGGCGCCGGCTATCACAACAACGTCATGCAAAACATCACGCTCAACGCCTAAGGGAGGGGAACATGCGGACATTCGCTTTTCTTTTCGCTGCCGCAGTGGTTGCGCTTCCGGCGGCGGCCAGTGCCGAGCAGGCAATCACGCTCAAGCCGGGTCCCGGCGCGGACAAGGTCGAGGCCAACTGCCAAGCCTGCCATTCGCTCGCCTATATCCCGATGAACTCGCCGTTCCTCAATGCGGCGGGGTGGGATGCCGAAGTCACCAAGATGATCAAGGCGATGGGCGCGCCGATCGACGACGCCGACGCCAAGGCGATCAAGGAATACCTGACCAAAAACTACGGCGGCTGAACGCCGAAACGGCAAGCAAATTAGGCCCCGCCCTCGTGGCGGGGCCTTTTTTAATGAAATTGCTGCAACAACACCGTGATTTGACCTGTCGCAAAGAACCAAAGCTCGATTAGATTGCAGTGTATGGGGCGACAAACGAGGAATTCATGCGTCTAAAACTTGCCAGCATCGTCATCATCGCGGCCGCCGGATTGTTGGCCCTGCCCGCCGCCGCGGCGCCGAGGAAGACGACCCAGGCCGTCGATTCGCGCGGGCGCACGGTGTTCGTCACCCGCGACGAGGATGGCAAGACGCGCACCCGCGTCATCATCCAAAAGCGGTCCTATCTCGATCCAGGCACCGAGACGTTCCCGGGCGAGAATGTCGGCAACACCAGTTACATACAGTCGCCGACCCAGCGCGCCGACAGCGTGCTCGACAACACCGCGACCGGCTCGAACCAGTCCTCGCTGCCCGGGCCGTTCACGCTGCCGGGCAAGAACAATCCCTGGCTGGGTTACTAGGCCGCCAGCGTTTCCAGCTCTGCAAGGATCGCGTCGCCCATCTCGGTGGTGCTGACGACTTTGGTGCCTTCCGACTTGATGTCGGCGGTGCGCAGGCCCTTGGCCAGCGTCGCGGCGATCGCCTGATCGATCCAGTCCGCCTGCTTGCTCAGATTAAATGAATAGCGCAAAGCCATGCCGAACGACGCGATCATCGCGATCGGATTGGCGATGCCTTTGCCGGCGATGTCCGGCGCCGAACCGTGCACCGGCTCGTAGAGCGCCTTTCGCTTCTTGGTCTTGGCGTCGATTTCGCCCAGCGACGCCGAGGGCAGCATGCCGAGCGAGCCGGTCAAGGTGGCGGCGATGTCGGACAGCATGTCGCCGAACAGATTATCCGTGACAATGACGTCGAACTGCTTGGGGTTGCGCACGAGCTGCATGCCGCCGGCGTCCGCCAGCATGTGCTCGAGCTGCACGTCCTTGAATTCGCGACCGTGCACCTGCGTCATCACCTCGTTCCACAACACGCCCGACTTCATGACGTTGCGCTTTTCCATCGACGTCACCTTGTTGCGCCGCTTGCGCGCGAGCTCGAAGGCGACGCGGCCGATGCGCTCGATTTCGTAGGTGTCATAGACCTGGGTATCGATGGCGCGCTTCTGCCCGTTGCCGAGATCGGTGATGGTCTTCGGCTCGCCGAAATAGACGCCGCCGGTCAATTCGCGCAGGATGATGATGTCGAGGCCCTCGACCAACTCGCGCTTGAGCGAGGAGGAATTGGCCAGCGCCGGATAGACGACCGCGGGGCGGACGTTGGCGTAGAGGTCGAGATCCTTGCGCAGCCGCAACAGGCCCGCCTCCGGCCGCACGTCATAGGGCACTTTGTCCCATTTCGGCCCGCCGACCGCGCCGAAGATCACGGCATCGGCGGCTTTCGCCTTCGCCATGGTCGCGTCGGTGATGGCGACACCGTGGGCGTCGTAGCAGCAGCCGCCGACCAGGGCCTCTTCGGTCGCGAATTGGTCCGGGCCCTTCTTGTTGAAGAAGTCGATGACGCGCTTGGCCTGCGCCATCACTTCGGGACCGATGCCGTCGCCGGGGAGGAGAAGGAGATTGTGGGTCGCCATGAACGCCTCGCTCGAATTTTGACGAATGCCGAGACTTGCTAAAGGGCGCCGCCGCCGCTGGCAAGCCGGTGCGCGCCCGGCCGCAGGCGGTGCCTCAGCCGGGATGCGTGCGCCGCGGTTCTTCAAATAAAGCTGTTGAAGAAGCCTCGGCCGAGCCGGCGGGCTGATAGATTGCACCCCGGGCGACGCTTCGAGATCACCGCTATGGCCAACCCCACGTCTGTCCTTGTCGTCGACGATTTACAGACCATCCGGCACATCGTCAACCAGCACCTCAACAAGATGGGCATCTCCGACGTCGACATGGCGGAGGATGGGAGCGCCGCGCTCGAGCGGCTGCGCGAGCGGCGCTACGACCTGATGATTTCAGATTGGGAAATGCAGCCGATGAGCGGCGAGCAATTGCTCAAGACCGTACGGCAAGACCCGGCGAACGCCAGAATGCCGATCATCCTCCTTACCGGGACGACGACACGCGGCACCTCGTGGCTCGCCGGCGCCAACGCCTATTTGCCGAAGCCGTTCAACGACGGCGATTTCCAGAAGGCGATCGCAGCAGCGTGCGGGTCCAGGCGGTAATCAAAGTCCGCCGAACCAATTGTAGCCCTGGTTCTCCCAGTAGCCGCCGCGGTCGGTATTGGTGACTTCCATCGCCACGACGTATTTCGGGTTCTTGTAGCCAAGCTTGGTCGGCATGCGGATCTTCATCGGGAAGCCGTAGGCGCGCGGCAGCAGCTTATTGTCGAACTTGAAGGTCATCTGCGTCTGCGGATGCAGCGCGGTCGGCATGTCGATGGTGTTGGTGTAGCCCTCGGCGCATTTGAACCAGACGTATTTGGCGCGGGTGTCGGCGCCGATGCGTTGCAGGAAATCCGACAGCCGCGCGCCCTGCCAGGAGCCGATCGCGCTCCAGCCCTCGACGCAGCAATGGCGCGTGATCTGCGACACCTCGGGCAGTGCGTGCAACTCGTCGAGCGTCCATGGCTTCTTGTTGTCGACCAGCCCTGAGATTTCGAGCTTGTAGCTCGCCGGATCGACCACCGGCGCCTCGTCCTCGTCGTAATAGGCGTTGAACGGGAACGGCCGGGTCAGCGCGCTTTCCGGAAAGGTCGGCGCCAGCTTGGTTTCGCTGAACAACAGCGCCTGCGCGCCGTCGTTGAACTTGGAGATCTGCCGAAGCACGCTTTCGGCGGTGTCGCCGTCGATGATGTCGCAGCCGGTCAGGAAGGCGAGCGCGCCGAGGCTTGCCGCGCCGCGCAGGAACTGACGGCGCATCGGATCGGGCATCACCTTGGCCGCATCCCTAATCAGCAGCTTCGGATCGACGCCCGGGATGATTTTGCGTTTGCGCATGCTCATCTCCCGGTAATCATGGCGCGCAGGCTCTTCGGCACCAGAAGCGCGAGCGCGATGTGGATGACGAGAAACGCGACGATCGCGCTCATGGCGAAGAAATGCACGTAGCGGGCAAAATCGTAGCCGCCGAACAGCGCGGTCAGCTGCTGGAGCTGCACCGGCTTCCAAATCGACAGGCCGGACAGGATGGCAAGGGCAGCGACGCAGATGATGCCGACATAGAGCAGCTTCTGCACCGCGTTGTAATGCGACAAGTCCTCGTGTGCGAGCTTCAGCGTCAGCGCCTCGCGGACGGTGGCGACGATCTCGCTCGGATAGATCGGGAACAGCTTGCGGCGGAAACGGCCGGTGACGATGCCGAGCGTCACGTAGACGATGCCGTTGATCGCGAACACCCACATCGCGGCGAAGTGCCAGAGCAGCGCGCCGCCGAGCCAATTGCCGAGCGCAATGGAGCGCGGGAAGTAGATGAAACTGAAGAGCGGCGAAGCGTCATAGACCTGCCAGCCGGAGCCGATCATCACCAGGATGGCGAGGGCGTTGATCCAGTGACAGATGCGCACCCAGGCCGGATGAATGAGGTCGCCAGCGGCGACGTGCCTGTCTGCCGTCAAGACGCTCATGGCCGTCGATCCTTACTGAGATTATAGCGCATTTACGGAACCGCCGGAGCCTCGGATGCTAGCTCCGGCGGCGCCGCGGGAGCTTACTTGTGCATGGTGTCCTTGGACATATTGTCCTTGGACATCGAATTCCTTGGACATCGAATCCTTGGAACATACTGTCCTTGGAGGTCGAATCCTTGGACATGGTGTCCTTGGCCATGGAGTCCTTGGACATGGTGTCCTTCGACATCGTGTCCTTTTTCATATCGTCGGCATAGGCCGCCGGCGCCAGCGGGGCGACCGCCAGACCGGCCGCGATCAGCGCCGAAAGCAGGATGGTCTTTGTCATACTGAATCCCCTCCAGAGGAAAATTTGTATTTGCGTCCAACCCGCTAACACGGGCCTTGCACACGTCCTCATCAGTTTCCCGTTGAATGAATTTGGCGTTCGGCTCACGGTTTTGTGACAATGGCCGCGCCGGGCATTGTTGAAGGAGTTTCGCGTGAGCGCCTCGTCTTTGAAGACCAGCCCGGGAAATTTTTTCGAGGATTTCCGCCTCGGCCAGCAGATCCGTCACGCCACGCCGCGCACGGTCACGCTCGGCGACGTCGCCGTTTACAACGGCTTGTTCGGGCCGCGCTTTGCGGTGCAGTCATCGGACGAATTCGCAAGCAAAATCGGCTATCCGCGTTCGCCGGTCGACGACCTGCTGGTGTTCCACGTTGTGTTCGGCAAGACCGTGCCGGATGTCTCACTCAATGCGGTTGCCAATCTCGGCTATGCCGACTGCCGCTTCCTGAAGGCGGTCTATCCGGGCGACACGCTCAACGCCGTCTCCGAAGTCATCGGACTGAAGGAGAACTCCAACAAAAAAACCGGCATCGTCTATGTGCGCTCGCGCGGTTACAACCAGGACGGCGCGGCGGTGCTCGACTATGCGCGCTGGGTCATGGTGCGCAAGCGCGACGAAAAGGCGGCCGTACCGGAAGAAAACGTGCCGGAATTGCCCAAATGCGTCGAGCCCGCCGATCTCGGGCTCGCCTGCCCGATCATCAACGCGCAAGCCTATGACACGGTGCTCGCCGGCAGCCCGCACCGCTTCGGCGACTACAGAGCCGGCGAGAAAATCGACCACCTCGTCGGCATCACGGTGGAAGACGCCGAGCACATGATCGCGACGCGGCTCTATCAAAACACCGCGCGCATCCATTTCGACCACTTCACCGAGAGCAAAGGCCGCTTCGGCAAGCGGCTGATCTACGGCGGCCATGCGATTTCGCTGGCGCGGGCGCTCACCTTCAACGGCCTCGGCAACGCCTTCCACGTCGCCGCGATCAACGGCGGCCGTCACGTTGCGCCGCTGTTTGCCGGCCTCACGGTGTTTGCCTGGTCCGAAGTATTGACGACCGCGGAGTTGCCCGGGCGCACCGATGTCGGCGCGCTACGCCTGCGCACCATCGCCACCAAGGACCGCCCCTGCGCCGATTTCCCGCTCAAATCGGGCGACGACTACGACCCGGCGGTGATCCTCGATCTCGATTATTGGGTGCTGCTGCCGCGCTGAGGCGCGCGGTGCGGCTTACCGAAGTACAATCGGCGACAGATAGGCATAGGCGAAGAAGCAAAACAACAGCGCGACGAAAATCGTCGACACCCGTCTGGCGATCCGCTCGCCAAAATCCTGCTCGCCCTCGGCCATCGAACCGGTCCAATTTCACCGGCCACATCGGCGAAAAATGGCCGCGCGCATTGGCGCGGCCATGAAGTTCGTTCTGGGTCTATGTGCCGCCTGGTTCAGAGGGAAACAGGGCGGCAGCACGGAGAATGCGCGGTTGGCGGCGCCGCCGCTTTCGCTGGAATTATTGATTCTGATTAATGAATGCGATTACGCTTGCGGCAGGTTGGAGCCATGGGCGCGCTGGCGGCAGGCAATGGGTTGGACCGGCATCCGTTTGTAAAACGGCTCGTGCGGCAGATCGAGCTTTCCGCCGCCGATTTGAGAGCCCTTGACGCGATCATCGACGGCGAACTGCTGATCCGCAGGCGGCGCGACCTCATCGTCGACGGTTACGAATACCGCAAGCTCGGCTTCGTCAAAGACGGCTACGCCATGCGTTATAAGCTGCTGCGCAACGGCAAGCGGCAGGTGCTCAATGTCATCCTGCCCGGCGACATGATCGGCCTGCCCGGCAGTTTCTACGAGCGGGCCGTCTACTCGGTCAGCGCCATCACTGATCTTTCCATGCACGTGTGCCCGCTCGAATCCTATGTGCGGCTTTGCTATCAGCGCCCGCAGTTCGGTCTTGCCCTGACCTGGATCGCCGTGCAGGAGGCGACGACCTACGCCGAGCACATCATCGACGTCGGACGACGGACGCCGATCGAGCGGCTGTCGCATTTTCTGCTCGAATTGCACGCGCGCCTGCTCACCGTCGGCCGCGCCAAAGAACACAAGCTTTACACTGCCGTTTTCCCAAGAGGTGATCGCCGACGTGCTGGGCCTGAGCGTGCCGCACCTCAACCGCATGATGCAGCAGCTACGTGCGGAGAAGCTGATCGCCGACAGCGAACGCATCGTCGAATTCATCAACGCCGAGGCAATGCAGACGCTCGCGCACTACCAGCCGCAGACGCTGACGGCGATTCCCTGACCGGCAAAATCGGTGGCGCGTTCAGGTCAGCGACAGCGTCGCCTGCTCGTATTGCCCGACGCCCATCCCACCCTCCGGGAAAATCTTGCGGTCGGCGATCCATTCGAACGGCTTCTTCGAAGGTTTCCTTCGTATAAGGCTCGAAAACCAGCCGTTCGCCGGGCCCCCAGCGCCGCGTGTCCATTTTGGCGTGGAAACGGTCGGGAAATTCGTTCTTGTAGTAGTGGGTGTAGAGATCGTGGCGCAGGTCGATGTCACGCTGCGCCTTGCGCAAGCGCGCGGAAGAATTTGCGCAAATCCTCCGGGTCGGGATCGCCATGAATCATGGTGCCGATCATGAAGGTGGTGTCGATCACTTTGCGGAAGCCGAGTTGCTCGGCGAAGTAATAGGGCCCGCCGAACAGATGCACCGCCGGCGCCTTGCCCTCGAAGAGCTTTTCCATGCGCGCGAACAACATGCCGTCGGAATAGACGAGATTGATCTGCTCGGGCTGAGGTACTGCTCAAGCGCCTGCACGGTCGAATAGTGGCTGCCGGATTGATAGCCGACCGAGATCGGCACCCCGGTGAGATCGACGGGTCTTCGATGCGGGAATTGGCGGCGACGAAAACGCCAGCCGGCGCGACCGAATAGACGTCGCGGTACATGCGGCCATGGCCGTTCGAGGCGGCGACGTTGACGGTCCAGTGGCAGGCGCAGGACACGTTCGCCTTGCGTCCTTCCTCGAAGGACTGGAAGGCGCCTTGTTTGTCGCCCTTGTCGTGGATCTTGCCGTCGGTCGCGCGCACCATCTCGCGGAAAACGTAGTCGAGGCCCTCCTTGCGGAAATAGTCCTTTTCCTCCGCCACCCATTCCTGCAGGCGGAAATGCGGCTCGATCACGAATTTCGCCATGGTCGTTCTCCCGGGCTATCGCAATTAAAGCTTACCGCTTGGGCCGACGTCGCACAACGTGCACCGCAGCGCAGATCTAGCTACTGGCGCGCAGGTGGTCGACGAGCTGCCGCGCGTAAGGCGGCAGCGTCGCCTCGTTGCGCACGCAGATCGTCAGGTCGCGCGCGGCCCACGCATCGGTCAGCCGCACGCAGGCGATCGCAAGTCGCCTTGGCGATGCGCTGTGCCGTGGTCTCCGGCACGATGCCGACGCCGACATTGCATTCGACCAGCCGGCAGATGGCGTCGAAGCTGCGCAACTGCACGCGTAGTCTGAGCGGCCGGCCGATGCGGCTTGCCTTCTCGGCGAGGAAGCGTTGCAAAGCGCTGGCGCGATCGAGCCCGACCATGTCGTAGTCGAGCACCTCGGCAAAGTCGATGCGCGCGCGCGAAGCGAGCGGATGATTGCGCGCCACCACCAGCACGAAGCGGTCGCTGCGGAACGGATAGGTGTGCAAGCCGCCATAGTCGACGGTCCCAGCGACGATGCCGATGTCGGCCGCGCCTTCGGCGATGAGGCCGACGATTTCGTCGCTCAAGCCGCTCCTCAAGATCGACGCTGATGTCGGGATAGGTGGCGAGGAATGAGCTCAGCGTTTCGGGCAGGAACTCGGTCAGCGCATTGGTGTTGGACAGCACCCGCACCTGGCCGGCGAGCCCGCGTGCATAAGGGCTGATGTCTTCTTGCAGCTTTTCGGTCTGCGCCAGGATGGCGCGGGCGTGTTGCAGCAGCGTGCGGCCAGCCTGCGTCGGCGTGACGCCGCCGCGACCGCGCACCAGCAGCTCGGCGCCGAGCGCCAGCTCCATCTTGCGGATGCGCGTCGAGGCCGCCGCCAGCGCGAGGTTGGCGCGCTCGGCGCCATGGGTGATGCTGCCCGCCTCGACGATGTGGCGGAACAGGTTGAGATCGGTGAAGTCGACCCGCATGGGCTACCTTCTTATTTCACGAAGGCAGGCTACGTAAAATGCATATTGCATCGGACCAATTCGGAGTCCATGTTTCGTATTTATTGAAGTCCCTACCCCGTTGCAACCGTCATTCTGAAAGACTGGCCAAATGATGCGTTGCATCGGACGGAATGGTAGGAAGTCGTCACCGGGTTAGCAATCTGGAGGCTGACCATGGCCGAGATTGACGCGGGAACGCGCGCCCGGCGCCCGCTCTCGCCGCACCTGCAAATCTACACGCCAGCGCTGACGATGGTGATGTCGATCGTGCATCGCATCACCGGCGCCGCCCTCTACTTCGGCATGCTGTTGCTTGCCTGGTGGCTGATCGCGGCCGCGGCCGGACCGAACGCCTATGGCGGCATCGAGTGGTTCATGGGCAGCTGGATCGGCCGCATCGTACTCGTCGGCTACACTTGGGCGCTCTTGCATCACATGCTCGGCGGCATCCGCCATCTGATCTGGGACACGCTGCACGGCCTCGAGCCGGCCGAGCGCGAGATGCTGACGCTCGCCACGCTGGTCGGCTCGGTGCTGCTGACGATCGTCGTCTTGGTGGTCGGCTATCTCGCCATGGGAGGCGCGCGATGAGCGAGCACGCACGGATCCGCACCCCGCTCGGCCGCGTGCGCGGCCTCGGCGCGGCACATTCCGGCACCGGCCACTTCTGGCATCAGCGCGTGACCTCGGTCGCCAACATCCCGCTGACCATCGCCTTCATCATCATCGTCATCCGCCTGCTCGGCCGCAGCCCGCCACCGTCGGTCCAGGTGCTCGGCTCGCCGGTCGTCGCCGTCATCATGCTGCTGTTCGTCGTCGACCAGCGCCTATCACATGTGGATCGGCATGCAGGAGATCATCCTCGACTACGTGCATGAGGACCTGCTCAAGCTCTTGAGCCTGATGGCCAACACCTTCTACGTAGTCGTGGTGGCGTCGGCTGCCGCCTACGCGATCTTCAAGCTGTCCTTCGGGGTCTGACACATGGCCGGCAACGGAAAAGCCAACGGCGCGCCGGCGGTCAATGGCCGCGCCTACAAGATCGAGGATCACAGCTTCGACGTGGTCGTGGTCGGCGCCGGCGGCTCCGGCTTGCGCGCCGTGGTCGGCTGCTCGCGAGGCCGGCCTGCGCACCGCCTGCATCACCAAGGTGTTCCCGACCCGCTCGCATACGGTCGCGGCGCAGGGCGGCATCGCCGCCGCGCTCGGCAACATGGGCGAGGACGACTGGCGCTGGCACATGTACGACACCGTCAAGGGCGCCGACTGGCTCGGCGACCAGGACGCCATCGAATATCTGTGCCGCAACGCGCCCGCCGCGGTCTACGAGCTCGAGCATTGGGGCCTGCCGTTCTCGCGCCGCGAGGAAGACGGCAAGATCTATCAGCGCCCGTTCGGCGGCATGACCACGCATTTCGGCAAGGGCACCGCGCAGCGCACCTGCGCCGCCGCCGACCGCACCGGCCACGCCATGCTGCACACCATGTACGGGCAGGCGCTGCGCCATTCGGCCGAGTTCTTCATCGAATATTTCGCCATCGACCTGATCATGGACGAGGACGGCCGCTGCCGCGGCGTCGTCGCGCTGAACATGGACGACGGCACCATCCACCGCTTCCCGCCAAGATGACGATCCTCGCGACCGGCGGTTACGGCCGCGCCTATTTCTCCTGCACCTCGGCGCACATCTGCACCGGCGACGGCAACGCCATGGTGCTGCGCGCCGGCCTGCCGCTGCAGGACATGGAGTTCGTGCAGTTCCATCCGACCGGCATTTATCGGCGCCGGCTGCCTGATCACCGAAGGCGCGCGCGGCGAAGGCGGCTATCTCGTCAATTCCGAGGGCGAGCGCTTCATGGAGCGCTACGCGCCGTCGGCCAAGGATCTCGCCTCGCGCGACGTCGTCTCCCGCGCCATGACGATCGAGATCCGCGAGGGCCGCGGCGTCGGCAAGGAGAAGGACCACATCTTCCTGCACCTCGACCATCTCGATCCCGAAGGTGCTGCACGAGCGGCTGCCCGGCATCACCGAAACCGCGCGCATCTTCGCCGGCGTCGACGTGACGCGCGAGCCGATCCCGGTGCTGCCGACCGTGCACTACAACATGGGCGGCATCGCCACGAATTATCACGGCGAGGCGCTGACCAAGAAGAACGGCGAAACCGACGACCGTCATCCCCGGCCTGATGGCGCTCGGCGAGGCGGCCTGCGTCTCCGTGCACGGCGCCAACCGCCTCGGCTCGAATTCGCTGATCGACCTCGTGGTGTTCGGCCGCGCCGCCGCGCACCGCTGCGCCGAGGTGCTCACGCCCGGCGACAAGCAGCCCGAGCTGCCGAAGGATTCGGCCGAGCAGGCGCTCTCGCGCCTCGACCATTTCCGCTACGCCAAAGGCGGCACGCCGACGGCGCAAGCTGCGCCTCAACATGCAGAAGGTGATGCAGAACAACTGCGCGGTGTTCCGCACCGGCGAGGTGCTCGAGGAAGGGCCACAAGCTGATCCAGGACGTGTTCGCCGGCATGGACGACATCAGCGTCACCGACCGCTCGCTGATCTGGAACTCCGACCTCATCGAAACGCTCGAGCTCGACAATCTGATGGCGCAGCCGCTGGTGACGATGGATTCCGCGCTCAACCGCACAGGAAAGCCGCGGCGCCCATGCGCGCGAGGACTTCCCCGAGCGCGACGACAAGAACTGGATGAAGCACACGCTGGCCTGGCTCGACGACAAGGGCAACGTCACGATCGATTATCCGGCCGGTGCACACCTACACGCTCACCAACGACGTCGCCTATATCGAGCCCAAAGCTCGCGTCTACTGACGCGAGCGTCGAACGAAACGAGTTGCACGTTTACTGAACGGATTCCGCAATGGTCGAATTCACGCTGCCGAAAAACTCAAAGGTCGTGCAAGGGCAAACCTGGCCGCACGCGCCCAATAGTCCGGGAACTGGCGACGCACGAAACCGAGTTCCGCATCTATCGCTGGAACCCGGACGACGGCGCCAACCCGCGCATCGACACCTATTACGTCGACCGCGACGATTGCGGGCCGATGATCCTCGACGCGCTGATCTGGATCAAGAACACCATCGATCCGACGCTGACCTTCCGCCGCTCCTGCCGCGAAGGCGTCTGCGGCTCCTGCGCCATGAACATCGACGGCACCAACACGCTCGCCTGCACCAAGGCGATGGACGACGTGAAGACGCCGGTGAAAATCATCCCGCTGCCGCACCAACCGGTGGTCAAGGACCTGGTGCCGGACCTTTCCAATTTCTACGCGCAATATGCCTCGATCGAGCCGTGGCTGCACACCACCACGCCGGCGCCGGAGAAGGAATGGCGGCAGAGCCACGAGGACCGCGCCAAGCTCGACGGCATGTACGAGTGCATCCTGTGCGCCTGCTGCTCGACCTCGTGCCCGAGCTACTGGTGGAACTCCGAGCGCTATCTCGGGCCGGCAGCGCTGTTGCAGGCCAACCGCTGGGTGCAGGACAGCCGCGATGAATCGGCCGGCGAGCGTCTCGACAACCTCGAGGACCCGTTCCGTCTCTATCGTTGCCACACCGATCCTCAACTGCTCCAAGGCCTGTCCCAAGGGTCTCAATCCGGCGAAGCAGATCGCGGAGCTGAAAAAGGCGATGGTCGACCGGCAGCTTTAGCGCAATGGGACTTCCGATTTAGAACCCGTACAGCGTCTTCGCGTTGTCGGCGAATATACGGTCGCGCAACCTGGCATCCGGCACCCACTCGCCCATCAGGTCGATGAGATCGCCGTCGTTCGGCATCGCGCGGCCGTCCATGTTGACGTGCGGCCAGTCCGAGCCCCAGACCATGCGCTCCGGCGCGTGGCTCGCGAACAGCTCCGCCAGCGGCGTCACCGGCGCGTAGGGGAAATCGCCCGGCGTGCAGCGCATCGGCCCGGAGAGCTTGAGCCACACCCGGCCGGTATCCAGCATCTTCAGCACCGCCTTGACCGCCGGCTGGTCGATGCCGCCGGCCGCCGGAATGCTGGCGAAGTGATCGAGCACGATGTCATTCGGCAGCGACAACAGCTTGTCGGCGTAATCGAGGATGTCGGTGCCGTGCGGATAGAACTGCACGTGCCAGCCGTACTCGTGCGCGCGGGCCGCGATCTCGCGGTTGAAATGCGGCAAATGGCCGCCGCGCCTGGCGCTGATCATGCGCAGGCCGCGCACGCCGAGCTTGCCGAGCCGGGCGATTTCCGTCGACGGCGTATCGTCCGGCAGCAGCGCGACGCCGCGCAGCCGCTCGGGATATTTGGCGAGCACGTCGGCGAGCATCGCGTAATTGCGGCCGTAGCCGCCGGGGCTGACGACGACCGCGGTGCTCAGGCCGAGCGTGTCCTGCAGCGCGAACAGCGTTTCCGGCAACTGATCGCGCGAGGTGTAGGGACTGTCGGACGCGAACGGGTATTTGCCCGAGGGGCCGAACAGGTGCACGTGGGTGTCGCAGGCGCCCGGCGGCAGGCGCAGCTTCGGCTTCTTCGGATTGGAATCCGGGGCCTGGGTGAGCACGGGCATTGCGGAGAAGTCCGGCAAGTTATTGCAATTTGATGTTGGCCGCCTTGGCGAGATCGCGCCACTGCGGGATCTCGCGCTCGATCAGCTTGCCGAACTCCAGCGGCGTGCCGCCGACCGGCTCGACGCCGTCCTTGCGCAACCGCCCGACGACCTTCGGATCGGTCACGGCCTTCTGGCTCGCCTCGGTCATCTTTTCGATGATTTCCTGCGACGTGCCGGCCGGCGCCATCATGCCGATCCAGAGAATGCCTTCGTAGCCGGGCAGGCCCTGCTCGGCGATGGTCGGCATGTCCGGCATCAGCAGCGAGCGTTTGTCGCTGGCGATGCCGAGCATGCGCAGCCGTCCGGCGACGACCTGCGGATGCGAGGTCGCGTAAGTGTCGAGCTTGAGCTGCACGACGTCCGACAACAGATCGGTCATCGCCGGCGCCGCGCCGCGATAGGGCACATGCGTCAGATGGATGCCCTCGCGCTCGGCCAGCAATTCCATCGTCAAATGCGGCAGCGTGCCGACGCCGGCGGAAGCATAATACAGCTTGCCCGGATTCTGCTTGGCGTAGTCGACGAACTCCTTGAACGTCGCGAATGGCGCCTTCGGATTGCTGACCAGCACTTCCGGCACCTCGGCGAGGATCGAGATCGGCACCAGGTCTTTTTCGGTGTTGTAGGGCAGCGACGGCTGCAGCGCGGCGTTGATGGTGTGGTTCGGCGTCGTGATCAGCAGCGTGTAGCCGTCGGTCGGCGACTTGGCGACGGCGTCGGTCGCGATGATGCCGCCGGCGCCGGCCTTGTTCTCGATGATGACGGGCTGGCCAAGGTCCTCCGCCATCTTCGCCGCCACCACACGCGCGACGATGTCGACCGCGCCGCCGGCCGGGAACGGCAGCACCAGGCGGATCGCGCGCTCCGGGTATTCGGCGAATGCGGCACCCGGCGCGGCCGATTACAAAGGCCGCAGCGCCCAAGGCGAGCAACGCTCTACGGGAGATTGACATAATGGTGGTTCCGGCTGGTGCGGTTGCCCGGCGGCCGGGCAACGCGCAATATTCACGGCCGCAAGGTCAATCGCGCTGAGCCCTGAGTCAATCCTGTTTCAGCCCACCTGCCATGCACGAACCCGCGCTCAATTTCGATGGCATCACGCTATCGCCGCAGAAGGAGACCGTGCGCGTGTTCTACAAGGAGCTGTGGGACGGCGCCGACAAGAGCCTGATCCCGCGGATTTTCCATGACGGCTTCACCTTCCGCGGCTCGCTCGGGCCGGCGCTGGTCGGCCATGAGCAGTTCGCCGGCTACGTCGATTGGGTCACCGGCGCGCTCGGCCACTACACCACCGATATCCTGGCGTTGATCGAGGACGGCAACCGCGTCAGCGGCAAGATGCGGTTCCACGGCGTTCACCGTAAGGAGCTGTTCGGCGTACCGCCGAGCGGCCGTCCCGTCTGGTGGATCGGCATGCCGATCTTCACCTTCGATGGGCCCAAGGTGCGCGACCTCTACGTGCTCGGCGATATCTACGGGCTGATCGCGCGGCTCAAGGGCGAGGCCTGATCCGGCCGGCTACGCGCACTTTGCCGCCTGGCATAGCTTTTCGAGTTCAGGGAACGGCTGATAGGCCGCCTTGCCGCACTGCTCAGGCGTCGCCTCGACCAACTGGTTGAGGTGGCCGGCGTAAAAATAGGCGATGCGGTCGGTGCTGCCCATGTAGCGTTTGGCGCCGTCGCGCGCGTTATAGCGCACGCACAGCGCGTAACGCTTGTCGTTGCCGATGGCGACCAGCGCGAGCGGCGAGATATAGGCGTCGCGCACGTTGGTCGGGTCCGTAAGCGTCTTGGTCAATGTGTCGAGGATCTCTTTCTTGTAGTTGACCGGCGCGACATTGGGATCGACCAGTTCCGCCTTGTCGCTGCTGCAGCCCGCAAGCAGGCCTGCGGCTGCCAAGGTGACGATGAGTGTCCGGGCCCGCACCTTGTCACTCCAGCTTAAGCTTCCTGCGGCGCTGGCCGAGCGTGCGCAAGCGCAGCGCGTTGAGCTTGATGAAGCCTTCGGCGTCGCGGTGGTCGTAAGCGACCGCGCCTTCTTCGAAGGTGACCAGATCCTGATCGTAGAGCGAATATTTGCTCTCGCGGCCGATCACGGCGACGCTGCCCTTGTACAGCTTGAGCCGCACCCGGCCGGTGACGAATTCCTGGCTCTTGTCGATCGCGGCCTGCAGCATCTCGCGCTCCGGCGTGAACCAGAAGCCGTAGTAGATGAGCTCGGCGTATTTCGGCATCAGCTCGTCTTTGAGATGGGCCGCGCCACGGTCGAGCGTGATCTGCTCGATGCCGCGATGCGCGGCGAGCAGGATGGTGCCGCCCGGCGTCTCGTACATGCCGCGCGACTTCATGCCGACGAAGCGGTTCTCGACCAGATCGAGCCGGCCGATGCCGTTCGCCTTGCCGAGCGCGTTGAGCCCGGCCAGCAGCGTCGCCGGCGACATTTTTTTTCCGTCGATCGCCACCGCGTCGCCGCGCTCGAAATCGACCGATATCACGGTCGGCTTGTCCGGCGCTTTCTCCGGGTCGATGGTGCGCGAATAGACGTAATCGGGGACTTCCCTAGCAGGGTCCTCCAGCACTTTGCCTTCTGAGGAGGCGTGCAACAGGTTGGCATCGACCGAGAACGGCGCCTCGCCGCGCTTGTCCTTGGCGATCGGGATCTGGTGCTGTTCGGCGAACTCGAGGAGCTTGGTGCGCGAGGTCAGATTCCACTCGCGCCACGGTGCAATCACGGTGACGTCGGGCTTCAGCGCGTAGTACGTGAGCTCGAAGCGCACCTGGTCGTTGCCCTTGCCGGTTGCACCGTGTGCCACCGCGTCGGCGCCGACCTTCTCGGCGATCTCGATTTGCTTCTTGGCGATCAGCGGCCGCGCGATCGAGGTGCCGAGCAAGTACTGGCCCTCATAGACGGTGTTGGCGCGGAACATCGGGAACACGTAGTCGCGCACAAATTCCTCGCGCAGGTCCTCGACGAAAATGTTTTCCGGCTTGATGCCGAGCAGCAGCGCCTTCTGCCGCGCCGGTTCCAGCTCCTCGCCTTGGCCAAGATCGGCGGTGAAGGTGATGACCTCGGCGCCGTAGGTCTGCTGCAGCCACTTCAAAATGATCGAGGTGTCGAGCCCGCCCGAATAAGCGAGCACGACTTTCTTCACCTGTTTTTTCGCCGCGCTGTTGGCCATTGATGCAAAAACCGTCGTTGAAAGCGCGCGGACTATAGGAGGCCGCGGCGCCAAATTCTAGGCAGGGCCGAATTGCGGATTATTTGGATTCGCCGTCGGTCACGTCGTCGTAGACGTCCATTTCGGCGTTACCCTGGAGCAATTGCCGCCAGCCCTCGAGAAAGGTGCGCACCATCGGGTCGCTGGCGATCTTCTGCCGGTTGAGCTCGAGCGCGGCGGCGGCCTGGTATTCGACCTCGATCAGGAAACGCGCCGGGTCGTCGACGTTCTGCAGGAAGCGAAACTCGGTGCCGCCGAAGGTGCGATAGAACGGGGTCGCGCTCTTCATCAGCCGCAGCACCTGCTGCGGATCGCCGAGCGCCCGAATCTTCACGTGCAACACGCGTTTGACGCGATCTCCCCCGTCGGCCATGCGCCCTCCCGTCCTCCAACATTAATGTTACCGCGCGATCGCGCTGGCGGCCACGCAACGCTGCGATAATGCTTCCGCGCAGGCAAGATACCGCGAGGCAGGGACCGATGACAAAACTTAACACCGCCATGGCCGCAACGCTGGCCGGCGCCATGCTCGTCGCCGCAGTGCCTGCTTTTGCCGCGCAATGCAATGGCAAAGGCGGCTTTAGCGGCTTCGTCACCGAATTCAAGAAGGAAGCGGCGTCACGGGGCGTTTCCAAGCGCGGGCTTGCCGCTCTCGACGGCGTCTCCATCGACAACAGCGTGCTCGCCGCCGACCGCCACCAGGGCGTGTTCAAGCAGAACTTCGAGCAGTTCTCCGGCCGCATGATCTCGCGCGACCGGCTGACCAAGGGCGCCAAGCTGATGCAGCAGCACGCCGCGGCCCTCAAGCACATCGAGCAGAAATCCGGCGTGCCCGGCGCGGTGGTGGTCGCGATCTGGGGACTGGAGACCGATTACGGCGTCAACCAGGGCAAACTTTCGGTGGTGCGCTCGGTTGCGACGCTCGCCTATGACTGCCGCCGCAGCGACAAATTCCAGGCCGAATTGCTCGATGCCCTGCGCATCGTCGACAAGGGCCAGATGGCCTCCGCCGACATGAGAGGCGATTGGGCCGGCGAAATCGGGCAGACGCAGTTTTTGCCCTCGTCCTACGCGAATTACGCGGTGAGCTTCTCCGGCCGCGGCCATCCCGATCTCATCCGCAACGCCGACGACGTGCTCGCCTCCACCGCCAACTATCTCAAGAATCACGGCTGGCAGCGCGGCCAGGGTTGGGACGAAGGCCAGCCGAACTTCGCGGCGATCCAGGAGTGGAACAAGGCCGAGGTCTACGCCAAGACCATCGCGCTTTTTGCCGACAAGCTCGCCGGCAATCAGCCGGTCAAGACGGCCGAGGTTGAGGCGCCCAAGCCGCCGACGCACAAGACCGTCGCCAAGCCGTTGCACATCAAGCGGCCGCGGCGCTGAGTTTTATCACCTGATCGTTTTTATTTTTTGCCGGGCGTTGCGCCCGGCAATTTTTTCTTGCGGCCGAACAATCCGGCAATGAAGTCGGCCCCGGGCGAAGCGAAGCGCTCGAGCGTGCGGTCGATCGCCTCGTCGGTGAGTTGCGTCGCCGGCCATCGGTAGACCAGGGCATACATCAGCCAGATGATGAGGTAAGTGAAAATACCGGCGAACACGACATCGGTGAAAAAGTGCCCCCCGGTCATAACGCGCAGCACGCCCATGCCGGTGCCGAGCAGGATCGCGCCGCCATAGGCGAGCGCGCGCCATTGCGGCGGCACCAGCGCTGCCGGCGCCAGCGTCCAGAACGCGCCGGAGACGTCGCCGGAGACGAAGGCGCAGTTCGACGGACATCCGCCGTTCGGATTCCACCACGGCTCGAATTTCTGCTGGCCGCCGAACGCGGTGACGTCGATCGGCCGCGGCCGGTGCCAGTGATCCTTGAGCGCGACGTTGACGAGCAGCCCGGGGCCGAGCGCCATGGTGGCGATGAGGAACACGATGGCGCGGCCGGACACCAGCAGCTTGCGGCGCGGCGCGATGAGCTTGATCACCAGCGCGGCGACCGCCGGCGCGACCAGCACGGTGCCGACCCACAGCCCGATGTCGCGCGCCGTCATCACCGGCGGACTGATGCGCCAGCCGAATTGATTGCCGCCAATGGCGAAGGAATAGAACGGCCGCGAGATGGCGATATCGAGCTGCGGGAACAGCCCAAACAGCAGCCCGACAACCACCGCGATGGCGAGCGCGACGAACAGACCGGTTTTATTCATGCGGGCGTCGATCTAGCCGAGACGCCGGCAAATGGAAAGGCGCAACGTCCTCGCATGGCGCTATAGTGGCTGCATGACAAAAGCGACACTCGACTTTTGGCTCGACTACGCCTCGACCTACTCCTACGTCGCCGCCGAGCGCATCGGCGCGATCGCCGAAGCGGCGGGCGTGACGGTGCGCTGGCGGCCGTTCCTGCTCGGCCCCATCTTCCAGGCGCAAGGCTGGAACAGCTCGCCCTTCAACATCTACCCGGAGAAGGGCCGCTATATGTGGCGCGACATGGAACGCATTTGCGGCGATCTCAAGATTCCGCTGACGCGGCCCGAGCCGTTTCCGCAGAACAGCATCCTGGCCGCGCGCGTCGCGCTGATCGGCTTTGCCGACGGCTGGGGCGAGGACTTCTCGCGCGCGGTGTACCGCGCCGAGTTCGGCGAGGGCCGCAACATCGGCGAGCCCGCCGTCATGGCCGACATCCTCGGCGCGCTCAGGCAAGACGCCAAGGCCGTGCTCGAGCAGGCGCAGAGCGCGGAGAATAAACTCAAGCTGCGCGGCGAAACCGAGCAGGCGCAGCGCCTCGGCATTTTCGGCGCGCCGAGCTTCGTCACCAA
Organism: uncultured Alphaproteobacteria bacterium; assembly: GCA_963822035.1. GTDB lineage: Bacteria > Pseudomonadota > Alphaproteobacteria > Rhizobiales > Xanthobacteraceae > Pseudolabrys. The sequence goes on from CAWGGC010000006.1 coordinate 345,098, forward strand.
AGACGGCGAATTGTTCTGGGGCAACGACCAACTCGAAGCCGCACTCGCCTGGGCGAAGAAATAGCTCCGCTCGTCTGCGCGAACAGGATCTAAGCCGGCGGCGCCGCGCGTTCGCGCCAGCGCCCGGTGTTGCGGCCGGCGATCAGCCAATAAACGAGGCCGCCGACGATGCCGGCCGCCGCCGCGAGCTGCAGCGGATGCAGGACCGGCGCGATATCGGTGGTGTTTTCCAGACGCAGCTCGACGTTGGAGCCGAAATAAGCGGCGAGCCCGACCGCGGCGCCGGCGAAGCCATAATAAAGGATGCTGCGCAGTCGCATGGCTTCGCCGACAACGACCAGAATCAAGGCCGGCAAGAAGGCCGTCGCGCCGACAAAACTGGTGGCGAAAAACGACACTGTCAGGAACACGATCTGGTCGACCGGATCGGTGTCGAACGAGGGCCATTGCGGCCCGAGTATGCCGATCGCCAGCGCTACTCCGGCAGCAACCATCGCGACGAGCAGGGCGAAGATAATAACGACGATGCGGCCGATCATGCGTTGCTAATCCGTCATGGCCATGGCGCGCAGCGCCATGCGTTCGCGCGCCGACAGCTTCTCCGTCGCACTCTTAAGCTGACCGCAGGCGGCGAGAATGTCGCGGCCGCGCGGCGTGCGCACCGGCGAGGCGTAGCCGGCGTCGAACACGACCTGCGAAAATTTCTCGATCTGCTCCCAGTCGGAGCACTCATATTTGCTGCCCGGCCAAGGATTGAACGGGATCAGGTTGATCTTGGCGGGAATGCCCTTGAGCAGCCGCACCAACGCCTTGGCGTCGTCGATCGAGTCATTGACGCCCTTGAGCATGACGTATTCGAACGTGATGCGCTTGGCGTTGGAAACGCCGGGATAATTGCGGCAGGCCGCCATCAGCTCGGCGATCTTAAATTTGCGGTTGAGCGGCACCAGCTCGTTGCGCAGGTCGTCGCGCACCGCGTGCAGCGACACCGCCAGCATGCAGCCGATCTCGCGGCCGGCGCGCTCGATCTCCGGCACCACGCCGGAGGTGGACAGCGTGATGCGCCGCTTGGAGATGCCGATGCCATCGCCGTCCGAGACGATGAGAAGCGCGTCGCGCACCGCGTCGAGATTGTAGAGCGGCTCGCCCATGCCCATCATCACGATGTTGGTGATTTTTCTCGGCAGCGGTCGCCGCCGGCACGACGCCGTCGGTCGGCCGCGTACCGCCCGGCCAGTCACCCAGCCGGTCGCGCGCCATCATCACCTGGCCGACGATCTCGCCGGCGGTGAGGTTGCGCACCAGACGCTGCGTGCCGGTGTGGCAGAACGAGCAATTGAGCGTGCAGCCGACCTGGCTCGACACGCACAAGGTGCCGCGGTCGGTGTCGGGGATGTAGACGCACTCGACCTCGTGCGGCAGGCCGCTCTCGGCATCGCCCGGCAGGCGCAGCAGCCATTTGCGCGTGCCGTCGACCGAAACCTGCTCGGCGACGACTTCGGGACGGTCGAGCGTGAAGCGCTCGGCCAAAGCCGCGCGCAATTCCTTCGAAACGCTGCTCATGGCGTCGAACGAGGTGACGCCACGAAAATAGATCCAGTGCCAGAGCTGCTGCACGCGCATCTTGCGCTGCGCCTCAGGCACGCCGACCGTGCCGAGAGCGGCGGCAAGCCCAGCCCGCGTGAGGCCGATCAGCGACGGCTTGGCCGGCGCCACGTAGCGCGCAAGCGGCGTCTTTTCGATAACCGTCGCGGCTGCGGCGACGGACATCCGTCATCAGCGTCGATCATTGTGGCAATAATAGGGCGCGAAAGCCCCTACTTGCACTCCGCCGCCACTTTGTCGAGCGCCTCGCCAAGGCCCTTGAGCGAATAGGTGTCGGTGGTCTTGGTGCCGTGGGTGGACATGCTCTTGACCACCAGGTCCGAGCCCTTGCGCATGGCCTCGACCATCTGCGCTTCCTCGGCGGCATTCTTGACCCAGGCGCCGTCGTTCTGCGTGTACATCACGTAGCTCGCGGTGCCGACGGTGGCGGAGGCATCGACGCCCGCCTTTTGCGGATAGCCGACGATGACCGACACCTCGTTCTTCACCTTCTCCGCCGGCCGCGTCGAGACGAAGGCGTAGGACGGATCGCGCTTGCGCCCGGCCGGGTCGGTCACCGCCGAGGCCGGCTTGGCGAGCGCGAAGCAGATCTTCTTGCCGCCGGGGTCGGCCGTGTAGGCGCCCCAGTCGCCGAACTGGCCGAGCAGGACCGCGCCTTCGGTCGGCTCCGGCTTGGCCGCCGGCTTTGCCGCGGGCTTGGCCGGGGCAGCGGGTTTGGCGGGTGTTGTGGGCTTGTCCTGCGCCAGCGTGGCTCCTGACAGCGCGACAGCGACCGCCATGCACACGAGCGCGGAGCTTTGCCAATAGGTCTTCGTCATCGGGCCCTACCGGTTTGTCTTGGACGACGACATTCACGTCGTCTTCGCTTTTAGCAGAATCCCCCGCTCGCAGTCATAGTCGCGAAAATCGGCAATGTGAAGGCGCAGGAGGCGCCCCGCGCATGCTAGAAACGAAGCCCCCGCACGCGATCAAATGTCGAACACGCGATGAAAGCCCTGCTCTGCACCCGTTACGGCACGCCCGATGACCTCGAAGTCGCCGATGTTCCCGATCCCGCGCCGGGCCCCGGCGAGGCCGTGGTGCGCGTCGCCGCGGCGGCGCTGAACTTCTTCGACACGCTGATCATCGCCGGCAAATACCAGGTGAAGCCGCCGATGCCGTTCTCGCCGGCCGCGGAATTTGCCGGCACGGTCGAGACGGTCGGCCCCGGCGTCACGGCGGTGTCGGCCGGCGACCGCGTGCTCGGCTATGCCGGCTACGGCGCGGCGCGCGAGCGCATCGCCATTGCCGCGGAAAAGCTGGTCAAGCTGCCGGCCGCGCTCGACTTCGATCGTGCCGCCGGCATCTGCGTCACCTACGGCACCACGTTCTATGCGCTGAAGGACCGCGCACGGCTCAAGAGCGGCGAGACGCTCGCCGTGCTCGGCGCCTCCGGCGGCGTCGGCCTTGCCGCGGTCGAGCTCGGCAAGCTGATGGGCGCGCGGGTCATTGCCTGCGCCTCGTCGGCAGAGAAGCTCGCCTTCGCGAAAAAACACGGCGCCGACGACGGCATCGACTACGGCAAGGACGATCTCAAGGACGCGTTGCGCAAAGTCACCGGCGGCAACGGCGCCGACGTAATTTATGACCCTGTCGGCGGCGCCTATTCGGAAGCCGCGCTGCGCTCGATCGCCTGGGAGGGCCGTTTCCTCGTCGTCGGCTTTGCCGCCGGCGACATCCCGAAGCTGCCGCTCAATCTGGTGCTGCTGAAAAGCTGCGACGTGCTCGGCGTGTTCTGGGGCGCCTGGATCGCGCGCGAGCCGGCCGGCCACCGCGCCAACACCGCGCAGTTATTGTCGTGGGTCGCGGACGGCAAATTGTCGTCGCACGTGCACGCGGTCTATCCGCTCGCCCAAGCAGCGGAGGCGCTCAAGGCGATCGCCGCGCGCAAGGTGATGGGCAAGGTGATCCTGCACCCGTAGGCGCGCCCGGCAGATTCTCCGTGTCATGGCCGGGCTCGTCCCGGCCATCCACGCCTTCAATTTTGCTTAGTCTCAAGGCGTGGATGCCCGCGACAAGCGCGGGCATGACGAGCGGGTGGCGTGTTGCTAAACTAATAACTGCCGAGCTTCTCGCGCGCGGCCTGGCGGTGCGCCGGCGTGATGTGATCCGACACGATCTTGATCGCGGCGGCGAGCACCGCGGCGTCGTCGGTGATAGCCGATGATCGGGATATAGTCCGGGATAGCATCGGTCGGCAGCACGAAATAGGCAATCGCGCCGAGCAGCGCCGCCTTTAGCGTCATGAGGCGTCGCGCGATCGAAGGCGCAGTAATAGGCGGCGACCAGATCCTCGGCGAAGGGGATCTGCGCCACCACGCGCTTGAGCTTCAGCCAGAAGCTGTCGCTCAGCGTGCCGTCGTCGCTACCCGGGAATGTGCTCTCTGCCCGTGCCATGCGAGATTATGTGGTTGCCGATTTTGGCGACCGCAAGACGGTCAATTCAGCCCTGATTTCCGGCCAATTTGTCCATCGTCTCGGCGAGCTTGATATCGAGCTCGGTAACGCCGCCGGCGTCATGCGTCGACAAGGTGACTTCGACGGTCTTGTAGACGTTGAACCACTCCGGATGGTGATCCATCTTCTCCGCGACCAGCGCCGCCCGCGTCATGAAACCGAAGGCCTGGTTGAAATCCTTGAACACGAATTTTTTGGCGATGGCGTCGCGGCCGGCGACCTCCGACCAGCCGGACAGCTTGGCCAGCGCCGCCTTGCGCGCATCCGCCGTCAGTTTCTGTGCCATGATGGGCCCCTTTCCGGCGAGGCAAACGGCCCTCGCAATGGGTTCGTTCCGACACTACCTTTAGCCAGAGGCGTTGAGCATACGAGGCTTTTCATGTCCTGGTCATTGAATATCGGCAAGGTCGCCGGCACGGTGGTCCGCATCCACCTGACCTTTATCCTGTTTCTGGCCTGGATTTTCTTCGCCGAATACGCCGCCGAAGGCGCCGCCAGCGCCCTGAACAGCGTCACCTTTCTGCTGCTGCTGTTTCTTTGCGTGCTGCTGCACGAGTTCGGTCACATCTTCACCGCGCGCTATTTCGGCGTGGCGACGCCCTACGTGACACTGCTGCCGATCGGTGGCGTCGCCCAGCTCGAGCGCATTCCCGAAGAGCCATGGCAGGAATTCCTGATCGCCATCGCCGGGCCGATGGTGAACGTGGTCATCACGTTGCTGCTCGTCGTCATCGGCGGCGCGACGCTGCAGGCTATCGGCGGCGACCGGCATCGAGAACATGCACTTCTCCATGATCGATCGGCTGGCGGCGGTGAACCTGTTCCTGGCGCTGTTCAACCTGATCCCGGCCTTCCCGATGGACGGCGGCCGCGTGTTCCGCGCGCTGCTCGCCACCCGGCTCGGCTACGTGCGCGCGACCGAGATCGCGGCGATGATCGGGCAATTCGTCGCCTTCGCGCTCGGCTTCGTCGGGCTGTTGTACAATCCGATCCTCATCTTCATCGCCATTTTCGTTTATCTCGCCGCCTCCTCGGAGGCGCACATGGTGGCGCTGCGCGCCGCCTCGCGCGGCGTGCCGGTGAGCCACGCCATGATGACGCATTTCCAGACGCTAACGCCGGACGAGCATCTCGACGCCGCGGTGCAGAGCCTGCTGCAGACCGGCCAGGGCGAATTCCCGGTGGTGGACGGCGCCGGCAAGCCGGTCGGCGTGCTCGGCCGCGGCGAGCTGGTGCGCGCCATCAAGACGCTCGGGCCCGACGCCCGCGTCGGCGACGCCATGGCCGCCGACATCCCGACCATCGGCCACCGCACCACGCTTGAGCAGGCGTTCAAGCTGCTTGCAGCAGAAGCAGGCGCCGGCGGTCGCGGTCACCGACACCGGCGGCAAGCTGGTCGGCCTCGTCACCGGGGAAACCATCGCCGCAGATGATGATGCTGCAAAATTCGCTGCCAAAGGGCGTCCAGATCGGCCCCTGGACGCAACCACCCTCGTCCAGAGCGGCTTAACCACAGGGCTTTTACCCCGTTGCTTCCGGCCTCTTCGTGACTATATTGCGCCGCAACAGCGTCGCGTCGCGGGCCTAAAAGGGCCCGCGCTTTGGTTTTTGGACCCCGCGCATGATCCCGAAAAGTGGGAACCGGTTTTCGGAAAAGATCATGCGCCAAGGAAGATACTTATGAACTTGCGCAACATCGCCATCATCGCCCACGTCGACCACGGCAAGACCACGCTGGTCGACCGGCTGCTGCAGCAATCCGGCGTCTACCGCGCCAACGAGCGGCAGGTCGAGCGCGCCATGGATTCCAACGACCTCGAGCGCGAGCGCGGCATCACCATCCTCGCCAAGGCCGCTTCGGTCGAATGGAAGGGCACCCGCATCAATATCGTCGACACGCCGGGCCACGCCGATTTCGGCGGCGAGGTCGAGCGCATCCTCAACATGGTCGACGGCGCGCTGGTGTTGGTCGACGCCGCCGAGGGGCCGCTGCCGCAGACCAAGTTCGTGGTGTCGAAGGCGCTGAAGATGGGGCTCAAGCCCATCGTCGTCATCAACAAGGTCGACCGCTCCGACGCCCGCGCGACGCAAGTGGTCAACGAGGTGTTCGACCTGTTCGCCGCGCTCGACGCCACCGACGAGCAGCTCGACTTCCCGATCCTGTACGGCTCCGCCAAACAGGGCTGGATGGCCAAGGACCTCGAAGGCCCGCAGGACCAGGGCATGCAGCCGCTGTTCGACCTCATCCTGTCGCACGTGAAACCGCCGGTCGTCCAAGATGGGCCGTTCCGCCTGCTTGGCACCATCCTGGAAGCCAACCCCTATCTCGGCCGCATCGTCACCGGCCGCATCACCTCGGGCTCGGTCAAGCCGAACCAGAACGTCAAGGTGCTCGACCATGACGGCAAGCTGATCGAGAGCGGCCGCATCACCAAGGTGCTGGCGTTCCGCGGCATCGAGCGCGTGCCGGTCGAAGAGGCGCAAGCGGGCGACATCGTCGCCATCGCCGGGCTGCCCAACGCCACCGTCGCCATGACCATCTGCGATCCCATCGTCGAAGCGCCGTTGCCGGCGCAGCCGATCGATCCGCCGACGCTCGCCATGATCTTCCGCGTCAACGATTCCCCGCTCGCCGGCACCGAGGGCGACAAGGTCACCGGCCGCATGATCCGCGACCGCCTGCTGCGCGAGGCCGAAGGCAACGTGGCGCTGCGCGTGCGCGAGTCGGACGAGAAGGATTCCATGGAGGTTGCCGGGCGCGGCGAATTGCAGCTCGGCATCCTCATCGAAACCATGCGCCGCGAAGGCTTCGAGCTGTCGGTGTCGCGGCCGAAGGTGCTGCTCAAGGACGATCCGTCAACCGGAGAAACGCTGGAGCCGATCGAGGAAGTCGTCATCGACCTCGACGAGGAGCATGCCGGCGTCGTCGTGCAGAAGATGGCCGAGCGCAAGGCCGAGATGCTGGAGATGAAGCCGTCGGGCGGCGGCCGCCTGCGTCTCGTCTTCCATGCGCCGACGCGCGGCCTCATCGGCTATCAGGGCGAATTGCTCACCGACACCCGCGGCACCGCCATCATGAACCGGCTGTTCCACGCCTACGCGCCCTACAAGGGCACCATCCAGGGCCGCCGCAACGGCGTGCTGATCTCCAACGACCAGGGCGACGCGGTTGCCTACGCGCTGTGGAACCTGGAAGACCGCGGCCCGATGATGATCGAGCCCGGCTGGAAGGTGTACAAGGGCATGATCGTCGGCGAGCACACCCGCGGCAACGACCTCGTCATCAACGTGCTCAAGGGCAAGAAGCTCACCAACATCCGCACCACCTCGAAGGACGAGGCGGTGCGGTTGACGCCGCCGATCCGCATGACGCTGGAAAAGGCGCTCGCCTACATCGAGGACGACGAGCTGGTCGAGGTGACGCCGAAGTCGATCCGGCTGCGCAAGAAGCTGCTCGACGAGACCGACCGCAAGCGCGAAGACCGGGCGCGTACCGCCGAGGCGGTCTGACCAAGACCGCGGCCGAATCGGCTGCGAATTCATTTTTGCGAATCACGGCAGATTGCGAATCACATCGCCGGCGGGCGTGTCTCATCTTGGGACGCGCCAGCGCGCGCGGTCACGAGCGGCCATTTTCGTGAGCGCTTCGCCGCGCCGATGAGCACATCCGGCGCACGAATGATGCAATGTTGCGCCAACTGTGTCCAGTAATCCACACCGGTTACCGATCGTTAACCAAAGGGCTTGAAGGCCGCAAAGTTCGTTGCTCTTATTCGCATATGAGCACGACCCTCATAGAGATTCGCCGCGCCAAGGCCGCCGACGCGGAAGCGGTTGCAACGACTCACGACGATGCCTGGCGCGCGGCCTACCAGGGCATCATCCCCGGCAACGAACTCGACAAGCTGATCAATCGCCGCGGCCCGGACTGGTGGGACTCGGCGATCCGCAAGGGCAGCCGTATCACCGTACTGCAGTTCGGCGATGCCATCGCCGGCTATGCCAATTACGGGCGCAACCGCGCGCGCAGCTTGTTCTACGATGGCGAAGTCTACGAGCTTTATTTGCGCCCCGAGTTTCAAGGTCTTGGCTTCGGCCGCCGCCTGTTCTCGGCCGCGCGCAAGGATCTGAGCCAGAGCGGCTTGAAGAGCCTCGTGGTGTGGGCGCTGTCCGACAACGAGCCGGCGGTGGAATTTTACCGTGCGCTTGGCGGCCGCGCGGTGGCCCGCTCCTCCGAGCGCTTCGGCGCCAAGACGCTCGATAAGGTCGCCTACGCCTGGCAGTAGTTTCGAACTGTCATGCCCGCGAAGGCGGGCATCCAGTAATCGCCAGCGCATCAAAAAGTCGCAAGACTTGAGTTTACTGGGTGCCCCGCTTTCGCGAGGACGACCGGCCTTAAATCTTCGGCGCCGGCAAGCCCGTGCTGCGCGCAGGCCGCGCGCAGCGTGTTCAGCATCAGGCAGGCGATCGTCATCGGCCCGACGCCGCCCGGCACCGGCGTGATGGCGCCGGCGTGCTTGGCCGCCTCGGCGAAGGCGACGTCGCCGACGATGCGCGATTTGCCGCCCTCACCCGGCACACGATTGATGCCGACGTCGATCACCGTCGCGCCGGGCTTTACCCAATCGCCGCGCACCATCTCCGGCCGGCCGATCGCCGCGACCAGCAGATCGGCGCGGCGGCACACCGCGGGCAGATCGCGCGTCTTCGAGTGCGCGACGGTGACGGTGGCGTTCTCGGCGAGCAGCAGTTGCGTCACCGGCTTGCCGACGATATTGGAACGGCCGATCACCACCGCCTCCATGCCGGCAAGCGAATCGTGCACGGTCTTGGCGAGCAGCACGCAACCGAGCGGCGTGCACGGCACCAGCGCCGGCAGGCCGCTTGCCAGCCGCCCGACATTGAGCGGATGGAAGCCGTCGACGTCTTTGGCCGGATCGATCGCCGCGATCACCTTCTGCGAATCGATCTGCGGCGGCAGCGGCAATTGCACCAGGATGCCGTTGACGTTCGGGTCGGCGTTGAGCTTGCCGATCAGCGCCAGCAATTCCGCCTCGCCGGCCGTCGCCGGCAGCTTGTGATCGATCGGCCGCATGCCGGCCTCGGTCACCGCTTTCGATTTGCTGCGCACATAGACTTCGCTCGCCGGATTGTCGCCGACCAGCACCACGGCAAGCCCCGGCGTCAGCCCGTGCGCTTTCTGCAGGCGCGCGACCTCGCCCGCGACCTTGCCGCGCAAATCCGCCGCGATGGCTTTGCCGTCGATGATACGCGCGCTCATGATTGCTCTTTCGGTCATGCCCGGCCTTGTGCCGGGCATCCACGCCTTCTTTTTGGGAAATCCCTAAGGCGTGGATGGCCGGGACAAGCCCGGCCATGACAAACTATTAGCGTGAGCCGGAGAGCTTCTCCAGCGCCGCGATCAAGCGCGGCCCATCGCCGGCGATAACGAGACGCTTGATGCGGGCGCTCGCCCCAGCCACCAACGTCACGTCGCGCGGTGGGACGCCCACCGCCTTGGCGATCAGCCGCGTCAGCGCCGCATTGGCCTCGCCCTCGGTCGGCGCCGCCTTAACCCGCGCCTTCAGCACGACGCTGCCGTCGGCGAGTTGAGCGATGCCGTCAATCGAATCGCGGCCGCCCTTCGGCGTCAATCGCACCGCCAGCGTCACGCCGTTGCCGGCGGCCGCCCACGGCACCGCCATGATCGCGGGGCCTAGATGAACAGCCGGACGTACAGCCAGAAGATCAGTTGCTTGAGGAACAACAGGCCGATGATGAGGATGACCGGCGAGATGTCGATGCCGCCGAGATTGGGCATCACGTTGCGGATCGGCCGCAGCGCGGGCTCGGTGATGCGGTAAAGAAATTCGCCGATCGAGGCGACGATCGTGTTGCGCGTGTTCACCACGTTGAAGGCGATGAGCCAGGACAACACCGCCGCGGCGATCAGAATCCAGATGTAAAGCGAGATGAGAGTATCAACGAGCCACAAAAAGGGATTCATCGCGGGCGCTCCGTCAGCTTGCCGGACTGCATAGCGGCTCGCTTGCGCCAGGGAAAGGGGGCGCGGCTTTTGTCGCGGTTTAGCGCTGGTTTTTGCACCGCCCGCGTATCCTTGACAGCCCACACCCCCGGCCCTAAATGGCGGCACTAGCCGGCATCCGGCGGGATTTGCCGCCGTCGGCTGGGGCCGTAGCTCAGTTGGGAGAGCGCCTCGTTCGCAATGAGGAGGTCAGGGGTTCAAATCCCCTCGGCTCCACCAATCTTCGCGGCCAACGCCGCTTCGATTGGCAAGCCAGCCTAAACCCGCGAAGGTTGCCCGCCGAAGCTTTAGCGAAGGCGGGCTTCAGCCCAATCTCAGATCGTCCAGTCTGCGGCCTCCTGCGGGCGGTCGACGATCGCTCCCGGCAGCGGAATATCGAACGTGCAGCGCAAGCCCCCGGGCTCGAAGGCAAGCGCGGCGCGGCCCTCGAGATCGGCAGCGATGCCGCGTTCAATCAGTCTGGTGCCGAAGCCGCGCCGCTTCGGCGGCACGACCGGCGGGCCTTGTTTCTCCTCCCACGCGATATGCAACATCGGCCTTTCGTTGCCGCCGCGGCTGATCTCGCAGCGGATCTCGACCCGGCCGCCCGGCACCGACAACGCGCCATACTTGGCGGCGTTGGTGGTCAATTCGTGGAAGGCCATCGCCAGCCCGAGCGCCGCGCGCGGCCGCAACACGACCGATTGGCCGCTGATCACGACGCGCTCCGAAGCGGGATCGAGATAAGGCGCGAGCGAAGCCGACAACAATTCGCGCAAGCCGGCGCTTTCCCAATGATGCGCGGTGAGGTGATCGTGCGCCTTCGACAGCGCGATCAGCCGGCCTTCGAAGCCCTCGCGGAACGCCTCCGGCGTCACCGCGCCGCGCGCCGACTGGCTGGCGAGCGATTGCACGGTGGCGAGCGTGTTCTTCACCCGGTGATTGAGCTCGTCGATCAGCAGCTTCTGCCGCCGCTCGCCCTCCTTGCGTTCGGTGATGTCCTGCAGCACCCGCACCAGATAGAGCAAGCGCCCTTCGGCATCGCGCACCGGCGATGAGCGCACCGACAGCCAAATGACGCGGCCGTCGCCACGGACGAAGCGCTTCTCCACCGAATAGAACTCGAGCTCGCCGGCGACCTGTTTCAGATAGCTGTCGCGGTCGACGTCGATGTCATCGGGATAGGTGTGGGTGAACAGCCGGCTGGCGAGCAGTTGCTCGCGGGGGTAGCCGGTGATGCTGATGACCGCCTCGTTGACGCGCAGGAAGCTGCCGTCGGGCGCGATTTCCGAAATGCCGATCGAGGCGTGCTCGTAGGTTGCCGCCAGCCGCTGCTCTTGCTCCAGCGCCACCAGCCGCGAAATCGCCAGCGCGTCGTCCATGCGCTTGCGCTCGGTGATGTCGTGGAAGCAGCTGATGGCGCCGATCACCTTGCCGCGGGCATCGCGCAGCACGTCGATGTTCATCGACACGGTGATGCGCACGCCGTCCATGCGTTCGACGATGCGCTCGGCTTCGCGCACCGGCTGCCCGGTGGCGAGCACCTCCGCCAGCGTCGAAGGCCCCTGCTTGCCGGACATGTCGAAATAACGGGCGGCAGCGGTGAATTCCTGGTGGGTTTGTCCCGGTTGCGGGGTAAGGCCCCAGATCTCGACGGCGGCGCGGTTGTACTGGAGGATCGTGCCCTTGGCGTCGGTGATGAAGGTGGCGACCGGCAGCAGATCGAGAATGCCGTCCGAGGCGCGCAGCATGTCGCCGAGCGCCGCTGCGCTCGATGCGGGCGTTGAAGGCCTCTTGTCGCTCGAATCAGGCAAGTACGCCTCCCAGCCCGACAGACGACTCCCCACAATGACCCCGCTGAATCGATCCCTTTAGCGGCGCGCTTTGTCAACCCGTCGCCGCACCCGCTTCCGCCGACCTTTCAACCAGCCTTGGCTGGCGCTTTAGCCGCACCGCCGAGCCAATGATCGATGAAGGCGGCAAGCCAGTTCATCGCGGCATAATCGTGCACGGCGCGGCCGCTGATGTGCTCGTGGCGCTGCTTGGCGCCGGGCAGCGTCATGCGGCTCGCGCCACGCACCAGCCAGCGATACATCATGGCGTGAGTGACTTCCGGATGGAATTGCAGCGCGTAGCCGCTGCCATAGTGGAACGCCTGCACCGAGAACGAATCGCCCTCAGCGAGCAGCTCGCCGCCAAGCGGCAGATCGAAGCCCTCGCGGTGCCACTGATAGACATGATCCGGCCATTCCGGGCAGACGCGCCGCCCGGCGTCGGTCGGCCGGATCGGGTAGTAGCCGACCTCGGCGTGGCCTTCGGGATGCGGATAAACGCGGCTGCCGAGATGAAGCGCCATCATCTGCGCACCGAGGCAGACGCCGAGGAACGGCTTGTCGTCGCGCAGCGGCACGCCGATCCAGTCGATCTCCTGCTTAATGAAGTCGTCGGTGTCGTTGGCGCTTTGCGGGCCGCCGAAGATCACCGCGCCGGAATGCCCGTCCATAGTCTCCGGCAGCGGATCGCCGAAGCGCGGGCGGCGGATGTCGAGCGGGTAGCCGAGCCGTGCCAGCGTCTGCCCGACCCGGCCGGACGAGGAGTGCTCCTGGTGCAGGACGATGAGAACCGGATTCAGCATGGCATCGCGGCGCACAATTCAGACTAGTATCTGCTTCGCCAGCGTTTGCAAATACAGGCGGCCGACAGCCGGCTATGCCTATTGCGCGGACCTGCGCCGCGACTGCCGGACGTGGACCGTGGCCATCAACAGCCGCCGCGGCACCAGCCGGGTCAGCACGGTGACGACCCTGTTGGCGACGCCGGGTACGATCACGCGATGGCCTTCCATAAGGCCGCGGTAACCTCGTTCGGCAACATAGTCGGCCGGCTGGGCCAGAATCGGCGGAGCGATATGACCTTTGACGCCGGCGCGCTCGGCAAATTCGGTCGCGACCGGTCCCGGGCACAGCACCGCCGCCTTGATGCCGCGGCGCTTCAGCTCCTTGTGCAGCGCCTCGGTGAACGACAGCACGTAGGCCTTGGTCGCGTAATAGACCGCCATGCCGGGCCCCGGCAGGAAGCCGGCGACCGAGCCGACATTGAGCAGGCCGCCGCGGTGTCGCTCGAGGCTGTCGATGAAGGCCAGCGACAGCTCGGTGAGCGTGCGCACGTTGAGGTCGATCATCGCCAGTTGCTCGGCGCGATCGAGATCGAACACGCGTCCGGCAAGTCCGAAGCCGGCATTGTTGACCATGTATTGCGGCTCGGCGCCATGCGCGGTGAGCGCCTCGCCGATCTGGCGCGCCGGCTCCTGCCCGAGGTCGGCGACGATGACGATCGGCCGTGGCCGGCCGCTCGCGGCGATCTCGTCGGCGAGCGCCTCGAGCCGCTCGGCGCGCCGCGCCACCAGCGCGAGATCGTGGCCGTGGCGCGCGAACACGCGCGCAAGCTCGACGCCGATGCCTGCGGACGCGCCGGTGATGACGGTGACGAGACGAGGGCTACTCATGAGTTGTTGTTTGCCCTCTCGCGCTCCACCCTATTGCGCAAGGCGATGCGTTCGCCCTGGGGCACGTGCAGCAGATCGGCAGCGCGCCAGACCAGATTATCCTCGAACTCGGTTACCACACCATCGGCACAGACGATCTGCCACAGCATTTCGACGATGCGGGCGCGGCCTTTATCGTCGAGCGAACGGTTGAGATGCGCGGTGAAGTGGTAGAGATCGATCGATCGACGCTCCGCCTCGGTCGCTTCCGCGAGCAATTCCTCGGTCTGCGCATCGTCGAGCGCAAAACGCTGCTTGATCACCGCATGCAGCTTGTCGCGCACCACCTGCGCCATGGCGCCGTCGATCACCGCGGCATGCACCAAAAGCGCGGCGGCGGCGAGGCGATAATCGTCCTCGGCGAACTGGCTCGGGTGCTTGCCGCCGTCGGCGAATTCGGTGACGAGATTGCGTAGCGATTTAAACATTGGTCCACGGTTCTCTGGCCGCGGTAGAGCGGCAAAAACTGATTCCACCCAATCTATTGATGCCATCGGCTGCCCGGAAGCCCAGCCGGCCGATGCTTACCGAAGATTTCATGCAGGACCCGATTGGACGCTGCGCGCAAGCGAAACCGGCACGCCAGCCGCCGAAAAACCTCAATCGGTAAACGCCGTTAGGTGGGCAAGACTGACATTGCCGATACCGCCTCGTTACGGCATCATGGCCGCCACAACAAAAAAACGCTTTGGCACTGCGAAAGCCATAAGCGCCGCCGCACCCAGGGAGAACGCGCCAATGTCCAAGCCGCGGATCAGCTATGTCGACCCGGCCACGGTCAAAGACCCCGCCATGATTGCCGAATTCGAGCGTTGCGCGCGCGAAGGCACGCCGCGGCCGGAAAGCCAGGCCGTGCGCGCTCACGTGCCGGCGGTATTCTGGTCGTTCGCCAACAGCTGGCGCGACGTGTTCAAGAACGGCGTCGCCGACCACAAGATCAAGGAGCTGTGCCGCATCTATGTCTCGCGTTCGGTGCTGTGCGAGTTCTGCGGCAACCAGCGCTCGATCAAGGCGGCCAAGTCCGGCCTCAAGGAGGACGACTATTCCGACCTGATCAATTTCGAAAGCTCCTCGCGCTACGACGAGCGGCAAAAGGCGGCGTTGTCCTATGCCGAGGCGATCACCTGGGACCTGCCGACCGACGACGCCTTCTGGGTGCGGCTGCACACGCATTTCAGCGAGCCCGAGCTGGTCGAGATCGGCTATTTCGTCGCCCTCACCATGGGCCAGCAACGCTGGCTGCGCACGCTCAACATCGAGCATCACCAGATCCTGGGCGGCACCGACGCCTCGATGGCCCCGGGCTTCGAGACCGAGGACGCGCTCAAGCGCTCCAAGCAGGCGGAAGACTACTGGGCCAAGATCAACGTCAAACCCGCAAAACAGGCCGCCGAGTGAGCACGTCCGTCAGCCTCGCATCCGCACGACCCTCGCCTGCCGCGCCCGCAAGCGCGGCGGCGCCGCGCATCCGCGTCAAGAACCTCGGCAAGCACTACGGCGCGCTCGAAGTGTTCCGCAACGTCGACTTCGACGTCGGCGCCCGCGAGATCGTCGCCATCGTCGGGCCGTCCGGCTGCGGCAAGACCACGCTGCTGCGCTGCATCGACGGCTTGCTGCCGTTCGACAACGGCGAGGTGCTGGTCGGCGACCAGCGCGTCACCGAACCGATCGCCGGCGTCGCCATGGTGTTCCAGCACTTCGGCCTGTTCCCCTGGAAGACGGTCTACGACAACGTCGCCTACGGCCTGCGCATGGCGGGCGCCAGCAAGGCCGAGGTCGACCGCAAGGTGCCGGAATTCATCCGCCTGGTCGGGCTTGCCGGCTTCGAGAAGTCATTCCCCTACCAGATTTCCGGCGGCATGCAGCAGCGCTGCGGGCTCGCGCGCGCGCTCGCCGTCGAGCCGAACGTGCTGCTGATGGACGAGCCGTTCGCCGCCGTCGACGCGCAGACCCGCGAGATTCTGCAATTCGAACTGCTGCGCATCTGGGAACAGCGGCCGACGGCGATGATCTTCGTCACCCATTCGATCGAGGAAGCGGTGCTGCTCGGCCACCGCGTCATCGTGCTCAAGGGACGGCCGTCGAGCATCCACGAAGTGATCACCATCGACTTGCCGCACCCGCGGACGCGGGCAACGCTGCAGGAGCCGCGCTTTGCCGAGCTGCGTGAACGCGTCTGGTCGACGCTGATGCGGGAGGCGCGGGAGGCTGAATTCAAGATCGAACGCTAGAACAGGTTCAAAAATAAAGGGAGGATTCAATGATCCGAAAGACCGCAAGACTTCTGGCCGGGGCGGGCGTCGCCTTCGCCCTGCTCGCCGCGCCGGCCGTGCCGGCGCTGGCCGCCGACACCATCACCATGGCGACCCCAGGCATTCCGCCGATCTACTCAGTGATGATCGCCTACGTCGCGGACAAGGAAGGCTTCTTCAAGAAGCACGGCGTTAACGTGACGATCCGTCCGTTCGACAACGGCACCGCCGCCGCCCGCGCCGTGGTCGCCGGCGACGCCGACGTGTCGTGGTCGCCGACGCCTCCGGTGATCAACCAGATATCCAACGCCGGCGTACCTCTGGTCGCGATCTACGGCATGCCAAACCCGGACTGGGTGATCGGCAGCATCCAAAGCGGCAAGACCTGCAAGGACCTCAAGGGTCAGGAAGTCGGCGTCGACTCGGTGGGCGGCGCACGCTCGGTGGCGTTGCGCTCGATGCTGACCGGCTGCCCAGAAGTCAAGATTGACGACGTCAAGCAAGTCGCACTCGGCTCCGGCACCGCCGCGGCCATGATCGCGGGTAAGCTGACTTATGGCGTGCTGCACCTCGACGACCTCGCCGAACTCAAGGTGCAGGGCAAATCGGTCGACGTGCTGCTGCGTCAGAAGGAGACCAGCCCGAACAGCCACTACCTGATGCTGGTGGCGCGCAAGGACAACCTCGCCAAGAAGCGTGACGCCATGGTGCGCACGGTCGCGGCTCTGATCGATACCGCGCACTTCATGGCCGATCCGAAGAACGCCGACGCGGTCGCCAAGATCGCGACCGTCACCGGCCACACCGAGGCGGTCGCCAAGGAGGCGCTCAAGGAGTTCCTCGCCATCAACTTCTGGGCGCAGACCGACGACGGCCTGCCCAAGGACAAGCTCGAAGCCACCGCCAAGCTGATGAAGAAGATCGGCGCCATCAAGCCCGACAAGGAGCCGGTGAGCTACGCGCAGCTCGTCGACCCCAGCGTCTGGAAAGACGCCAACGCGATGGCGAAGTGAGCTGAACGACCTCCCGAGGGCCGCGCTTCGTGCGCGGCCCTCGAAGGGCGGCCGCCAACCAAGGACGATCGCGTGAACGCTTATATCCGCTACCAGCTGCCGTTCTGGATCAGCCTCGCCGTCGGCATCGCCGCCTGGGAGATCGCCGGACGTTTGAGCAGCCCCGCCTTCATGGTGCCGTTCTCGGAAACGCTGGTGCGGCTATGGCAATTGGTGGCGAGCGGCGAATTCATCCGCGAGTTCATCTCCTCGGCTGAACTGTTCCTCACCGGTTTCGTGCTGGCGCTGGTCATCGGCATGCCGTTCGGCATGCTGCTTGCGCGCGTGCGCACGCTGCGGGTCGGCATCGAGCCGTACCTCATGATCATTTACGCCACGCCGATGGTGGCGCTGATCCCGTTCATCCTGTCGATGATGGGCTTCGGCTTCGCGCCCAAGGTGCTGGTGGTGTTCCTGTTCGCGGTGTTCCCGGTGATCTACAACACCGTCGAAGGCGCGCGCAGCATCAAGCCGGAATTGCTCGAGGTCGCGCACTCCTATCGCTCCAACGAATGGGCGCTGTGGCGCGAAGTGCTGCTGCCCTATACGCTGCCCTACGCCATGACCGGGGTGCGCCAGGCGATCGGCCGGGCGCTGGTCGGCATGATCGCCGCCGAATTCTTCCTGAGCTCGACCGGCCTCGGCCAGCTCATCATGAGCGCCTCGCAGAACTTCGATACCGGCGGGGTGTTTGCGTCGATCTTCGTCATTGCGCTGATCGGCATCGGCCTGATGCGGATCGGCCTCAAGATCGAGCAGCACTTCGCCCGGTGGAGGCAGTAGCGCATGATCCCGAAAAGTGGGCACCGGTTTTCGGACAAGATCATGCACCGGGAAAAAAGGCATGACTGAATCCACCATCAGCACCCCTGCTCCCACGCTTGCAGCCGCCGGCAGCAAGGCGGAAGCGCGCAGCAGCGGCACTTTCGTGCCGCGGCTGGTGACCGGCCTCGTCATCCTGCTGGTGTGGGAGATCGTGGTGCGGATGGCGGCGCCGGCCTATGTCGCCAAGCCCAGCACCGTGGTGATGGCGTTCCCGCACGTCATCGTCGATCCGGCGTTCCTTTCCGCGACCGGCGACACGCTGCTCGCGGTTGCCGAGGGCCTGATCATTTCGCTCGTCGCCGGCACCATCATCGGGCTCGGCATGGGCCGCGTGCCGGCGGTCGAGCGGGCGCTGCGCCACTACGTCAACAGCTTCTATGCCATGCCGATGATCGTGGTGCTGCCGCTGTTCTCGCTGTGGTTCGGCTATTCCGGCGCGACCCGCATCGCCACCATCATCTTCGCCGCGATGTTTTCCATCATCATCAACGTCGCCGACGGCGCCCGCTCGGTGCCGCGCGAATTCCTCGAAGTGGCGCGCTCGTTCCGCGGCAGCCGCCTGCGCGGCCTGATCGAGATCGTGCTGCCGGCGTCGACGCCCTACCTGCTCGCCGGCTTGCGGCTTGCCGGCGGCCGCGCCCTGATCGGCGCGGTGGTGGCGGAGTTCTTTGTCTCCATCGGCGGCCTCGGCATGTACATCCTCTACAACTCGCGTTCCTACCACCACGCCGAGGCTTTCGTCGGTGTCGTCTTCCTCGCCGCCTTCGGCCTCGGCTTCGAGATGCTGATCAACTGGACCACGCGGCGCTACATGCCGTGGTACCGGCGCGAAACCAACTGAACCCCGCCACCGCAACCAAAGCAGTCAGTCCCATGTCATCCGATCCCCGCATCAAGGCGGCCATTTCCCATTGGGGGCCGCGCTTCGTCGCCAACGGCGTCACCTTGACCGACTTCGAGGAAGTCACCGCGTCGATCGACAGCTACGACGACTGGTGCCGCGCCTGGTGCGAACGTGCCGCCGTCCACGAGCAGATGGGCCGCGAGGAGCTCGCCGCCAAGCACCTGCTCACCGCCGGCGAGTGCCTGCAGCGCGCCGGCGTGTACTACCACTTCGCCTCGTTCCTGTTCGTCAACGACGTCGCGCAGATGAAGGCCGCGCACAAGAAGCAGATCGAGTGCCGGCAACTGGCGCTGCCCTATCTCATGCCGCCGGGCGAGCGCGTCGAAATCCCGTACCAGGGCAAGACGCTCGCCGGCATCCTGCGCAAGCCGGCCGGCGTCGCGAAGCCGCCGGTGCTGGTGATGGCGGTCGGCCTCGACTTCGACCAAGGAGGAGACCGATATCTTCGAGATGCCGTTCCTCAACCGCGGCATCGCCACGCTGGTGTTCGAGGGCCCGGGCCAGGGTGAAGGGCAATACGACTTTGCCATCCGCGGCGACTACGAGGTGCCGGTCGGCGCCGTGCTCGATTACGTCGAGACGCGGCGCGACCTCGACACCAAGCGCATCGGTATGTGGGGCATCAGCCTCGGCGGCTATTACGCGCCGCGCGCCGCCGCGTTCGACAAGCGCATCAAGGCGTGTCTGGCGCTCGGCGGTCCGTTCAACTGGGCCGAGGCCTGGGACGGCCTGCCGGAACTGACGCGCGAGGCCTTCCGCGTGCGCAGCCACTGCAAGACACAGGACGAAGCGCGCAAGAACGCCGCGACGCTTTCGCTCGACGGCGTGGCGCAGAAGATCACCTGCCCCATTTTCATCCTTAACGGCCGGCTCGACCGCATCGTGCCGGCGAAGGACTCCGAGCGGCTGGCGCGCGAGGTCAAGGGCCCCGTCACGCTGCTGATGGTCGAGGACGGCAGCCACGTCGCCACCAACCGCGGCTGGCGCTGGCGCTCGCCGACGGCCGATTGGCTGGCGGAGCAGCTTAGATAACCGCGGAAACCACGCGGAGATCGTGTGCAGCCGCTCGATCCCGCATTGTCACGGGATCACCATCATTTCTCCGGTCTGAACGCCCGCCTTGCGGTCAGGCGTCACCACGTTGGGCTGCACCACCACGACCTGGCCGGCGCGGAACGGCACCTGCGGGCACCGGGGCGGAGGGGCGGTTGGTGCAGCCGAGGACAGGCGGCAGGTAGCCGCCGCCATAGCCATGCAACAGATCGTCGATGATGGTGAAGCCCGCGTCCTCGATGACGCGTGAGGCCTCGATCACCTGCGCCGGCATAGCGCCGGCCTTCAGCACCGCGTGATGGCGTCGAAGGCGGCGTCGGCCGCCGCGTGCAGGTCGCGGTAAAGCGGCGTCGGCTCGCCCGAGCGCGAAACGAGCGCAGCACCTGGCCCGGATAGTCCCAGAACGTCGCGGTGATCTCGGCGACCACCACGTCGCCCTTCTGCACCTTGCGCGTCAGCGGAAATTGCCGCGGCACGCCGAGATCGGGCGCGCCCATCGACGTGACGCCGATGTAGTGGATGAAATTGACGGCGCCGTGCCTGACGTAGGCGCGCTCGATCAGATCGTCGAGCTCGCGCTCGCTCAAGCCGGGCTTCAAGCCGTCGCGCAAGCCCGCCATGCCGAGATCGGTGAAATGCGCGCCGATGCGCAGCCAGTCGATCTCCTCCTCGGATTTGACCTGACGGTGGCCGCGTGTAGGCTTTGTTCAGGCTTTTCGGTGGGCCGAACGCGGCGGCGATCACCGCGTGCTGGTCGGCCGACAGCGGGCCGATGGTGGCGACGCGGCCGCTTCTGGCGCCGCGCTTCTTCAAGACCGCAACCGCCGAAGCGATCGAGGACTCGCCGCCCCAGGCGACATCGGCCTGGTCGGCGATGATCGAGGCCTGCGGCTGGTGGTTGATCCACTGCACGAACAGCGCGTCGCGCAGCCCCGGCGTGAACACGCCGACCGCCTCCGCGGTCACCGGCCATTGCGTCAAATACTGCACGATCGAGCCGGCGCGGTTGGCGCCGCAGAACACGAGATGATCGCACTGCGCCTCGACCAGCAGCGCTTCGACCGCGGCGCGGTGCCGCACCATTTCAGCGCGTGGAAAAGCGCGGAAAACTCGGCGTCGACGATGCCGGGAAACGAGATGCGGGAGGCGAAGCGCCATCATCGCCTTCTTCGGCAACGCCACGATCATGTCGAGCTCGATGCGCGCGCCCGGCGACGACAACTGGTTGATGCACACCGTGGTGCTCGCCGGCTTCCAGTCGCCGAAATACTTGTGCATGGTCTTGTGCATGGCGTCGGCGTCGCGGAAGTCGGTCAGGTACTTCGTCACCTTGACGACGTCGCGCCAGCTCGCGCCGGTCTCGTCGAGGACCGACTTGATCGCCTCCATCGCGCGCGTCGGTCTGCTCCTCGATCGAATGCGGATGCACATGCTCGGCGTCGACATGCGGGTGCTTGTGGTAGAGCGGCGACGGCGTCGCGCCGGACAGGAACATCAGGTCGCAGGCGCCGACGATGCGCACCGCCGGCGCGTAAGGCATGGTGTGCGCCTCCTCCGGCTTGGGGTGCACCGGCTCGAGGCGGAACGTCTGCTGCGGCTTCTCCATCACGGTCATGGCGGCCTTCCCTTCGCGCATGACTGACCGCGCGCCATTTGCGGCTGAAACGGCGCCCGAAGCAACGCGTCCTGCTCGGCGCGACTCGGTTGATCGCAGCGCGGGAAACGCTAACGTGCGCCGCCGAGCCAGGAGAGCCCCCATGCCTTCCACGATCCTCGATTCCGCGGTGTTCCGCGACATTTTCACCACGCGGCCATGCGCGCAGGTGTGGTCGGACGAGAACCGGGTGCAGAAATATCTCGACATCGAGGCGGCGCTGGCGCGGGCGCAGGCGCGGCTCGGCATCATCCCGAAGGAGGCCGGCGACGAGATCGTCAAGCACTGCGACGCAAGCAAATCGACATGGCGAAACTCAAGGCGGCGACCGAGCGCATCGGCTATCCGGTGCTGCCGGTGGTGCAGCAGCTCGTCAAGCTGTGCAAGGACGGCCTCGGCGAATGGTGCCATTGGGGCGCGACCACGCAGGACATCACCGACACCGCGACGGTGATGCAGATCCGCGAGGCGCTCGACATCGTCGGGAAGGAGCTCGACGGCATCTGCGACGGCGCTCGCCGCGCTGGCGAAGAAATATCGCGACACGCCGATGGCCGGCCGCAGCAACCTGCAGCAGGCGGTGCCGATCACCTTCGGCTACAAGATGGCGACCATGCTCGCCGCCTTCGAGCGGCACCGCGAGCGGCTGCGCAACTCAAGCCGCGCGTGCTGGTCGGCGAATTCGGCGGCGCCGCCGGCACGCTGTCCTCGCTCGGCAAGGACGGCCTCAAGGTGCAGGCCGAGCTGATGAAGGAGCTCAAGCTCGGCCAGCCGGCGATCTCCTGGCACACGGTGCGCGACTGCATCGCCGAGGTCGGCTGCTTCCTCGGCCTCGTCACCGGCTCCTGCGGCAAGATCGCCTTCGACGTGAAGCTGTTGATGCAGACCGAAGTCGAAGAGGTCTACGAGCCGTTCCACGAGGGCCGCGGCTCGTCCTCCACCATGCCGCAGAAGCGCAACCCGATCTCCTCGGTCTACATCACCGCGCAGACGGCGATGGTGAAGCAGCTCGCCGCCGCGCTGCTCGAAGCGATGGTCGAGGACCACGAGCGCGCCACCGGCCGTGGGAGATCGAGTGGATCGCGCTGCCGGAAATCTTCATGCTGTCGGCCGGCGCGCTGGCGCAGACGCGATTCGTGGTGACGGCCTGCAGGTGAACGAAAAGAAGATGCGCGAGAACCTCGACATCACCAAGGGCCTGATCATGTCGGAGGCGGTGATGATGGGGCTCGGCGCCGCGATGGGGCGCAACAGGCGCACGATGTCGTCTACGACGTCTGCCGCGAGGTGGTGAAGACCGGGCGGCCGCTGATCGACCTGCTCGACGAGGACAAGGAGATCAGCAAGCACGTCGACCGCAAGGAGCTGGAGAAGCTGGTCGATCCGGCGAATTATCTCGGCGTCGCCGGCGAGATGGTCGACCGCGTGCTGAAGTTGCGGAAGAAGTAACCTCGCTCTGTGCCGTGAATCGACCCCCTCCGCGCCTTCGCGGGGACGCCAGCCACGTCTACTTCGGCATCGTCCGCCAGATCGCGACCGCGACGCCGAGCGTCGCCACGCCGATCAGCAAAAACAGCCCGGCACGGTCACGCCCAGGTTCTGCAACAGCGCGACCACAACCGTCGCGCCGGTCATGAAAGCGGCGTTGAGCACATTGACCGCGGCGACGTTGCGCGCGCGGTAGTCGGCGTCGACCAAGCCTGCACCGCGGCAAAGGCCGGCACGATGAACAGCCCGCCGGCGACGGCGAGGCCGAGAGATCGAAGGCGGCGCGCAAGCCGAGAGCCGAAGAAAATACCACGCCGGCCCGCGCGGCGATGTCGCGGCGGCACGCTCCAGAGCCGCAAAGCCGAGATCGAGCGCGAAAGCGCCGATCAGCAGCGCGCCGGCGACCGTGGTGCCGAGCACGATGCGCCCGCGCGCGATCGCCGCCGCCAGCCACGAGCCCGACGCCGACCGCGATCGAGAACAGCGCGAGATAGACGGTCACGGTGTCCTCGTTGCCGCCGATCAGAATCCTTGATCAGCGGCGGCAGCAGCGACAGCACCACGATGCCGACGAGCCAGAACCAGCTCGTCACCATCGCGCCCCACCACAGCCGCGCGTCGGCGCGCAGATGGCGGATCATCGCCCAGGTCGAGGCGGCGATGTTGGCGGAGACGCGCAAATGCGGCGCGCCCTCCCCGCTCGGCGGAATGAGCAGCGCCGACGACCCAGCAGGCGAGCGCAAAGCCCATCAGCAGCGCGCGAAAAGCGCAACGTCGCGCCGCCGCCGCGCACGGCCAGGCCGCCGGCGATGGTGCCGGTCAGAATCGCGACGAAGGTCGCGCCTCGACCAGCGCGTTGGCGGCGGGCAACTGCTCGCGCGAGGTGGTCGGGCAGGATGCCGTATTTGATCGGCCCGAACAGCGCGGCGATGACGCCGAAGCCGGCGAGCGCGACGAACAGAATCGGCAGCGATTGACCGCGCATAGCCGGCGACCGCCAGCGCCGCGACAAAGATCTCGACGAATTTCAGCCACTGCGCCACGCGCGCCTTGTCGTAGCGGTCGGCAAGCTCGCCGCCGAGCGCCGACAGGAAGAAATAGGGCGCGATGAATATCGCGCTCGCCGGGGTGATCAGCGCTTCCGCGTCGCGCCGCCGCGGCGGAACAGGATGAGGAAGGCGAGCGCGGTCTTGAGGAAATTATCGTTGAATGCCGCGAAGAACTGGCAGCAGAACAGCGGCGCGAAGCGGCTGGACAGAAGCAGCGGCGGGCATGGCCGTCGGCATAGCGCGGCGCAAGAAAAAGGGGCGGCCCCGCCACAATTGAGCGGCCCTCAAGTCTGAGCTCAGACAAGTCTTATGGAGTTAAAGCCGGAATTCGGCCGCCCTTGGCCGAGTTGGCGACAATGGCGGCCAAACTTAAAGCGACAGCGACGACGGCAGTCACGGGAACAGCGATGCCCACATGGCTAGACCCTCCTCGTTGGCGCGATTCTCCCGCGCGCTAAACGTTGCATTGCAACGCCGGCGGCGGCCGCTTCGTTCCCGGGTTCCCCCGCAAATTGAAAATTCCTTTGACGCCAAGGAGTTCCACAGGGGACCGGAATTAACCAAACGCGAATTATCAGGTAGCGGTGACCGGCCGGAAGCCACTGAAACTGCTATTATTTTGATGCACGGCTTTATTCTTGTTCCCATTTGAACTCAGCGATTTTCGGCGATGAGAATTGGGCGGCCCGAGATCTACCGGAACGGCAAGGACGTTCGCTACCGCGTGCAGGTCGAGCGCGCGGACGGCAGCGGCAGCGAGCTTTATTACAGCCTGGCGAAGAGTTCCGCGGATTTGCTGACCGACAGCGCCGACGCGGCACTCGTCGCGCTGCTCATCCCGGCCATGGCCAAGGGCGAAGACATCCACATCGCCGGCTCGGTCTCCGAGCGGCTCTACTACAATTTGTCCGGACGCTGCCAGAAACTGTTTCAGACCGTCATTCCGTCGCTGCAGCGGATCGAAATTCACCCGGAAAAACTATGCACCGGCGGGCGCCGCGCATCCGGCGTCGCCACCGGTTTTTCCGGCGGCATCGATTCCAACTACGTGCTCGCCGATCATTTTTTCGGCAAGGCGCCGAAGCGATTTAGAATCACGCATCTGCTCTAAAACAATGTCGGCTCGCATCGCGCCAACGGCGAGCGGCTGTTTCGGCAGCGTTATGCCCGACACAAAGAGACCGCGGACAAGATCGGCCTACCGCTGATCTGGATCAGTTCGAACGTCAGCGCCTTCTATACGGGCTTCGAATTCCAAATGACGCACACGCAGCGCAACCTCTCCGCAGCGCTGCTGCTGCAGAGGGAGATCGGCCGGTTCATGTATGCGTCCACCTACTCCTACCGGCAGACCCATATCGCGCCGAGCTACGACATCGCCTACAGCGACGTCGCCAGCCTGCCGCTGTTGTCGACCGAGACGTTGGACGCCTTCTCGGTCGGCAGCGAGTGCACGCGGGTCGAGAAGACCCTGCGCATCGCCGACATTGCCGACACCTGGAACACGCTCGACGTCTGCGCCCACGACGGCGGCGATCACGGGATCAATTGCTCGAAATGCAAGAAGTGCATGCGGACGTTGCTGACGCTGGATGCCGCCGGATTGCTCGACCGCTACGCCGAGTGCTTCGATCTCGACCTCTACCGCAGCTCGCGCGACAGCTACGTCCGGCTTAATCTGCACACTAAAGATCCGTTGCTGCACGAAGTCTTCGACTTTGCCCGCCTCAACAAATTCCCGATTCCGGCACCGTCGCGGCTCTACGGCTTTAAGGACTACTTCGCGAAACTGGCGCCCGGCACGCTGCAACTGGCGCGAAATATAAAAAGGGCGCTCAAGCCCGTACGCATGAGGCCGGGATCCGGCCGGCCGGCCACGAGCGGCCTCGTCAGCAGCCCATCTTTGGCGCCGCAAACGGTTCAGGCGGAGCGGATCGCCGATGCCAAATCAGCCAGCAGCAGGCGCAGGACGAGTTCACGGCACTCGATGTGAACCCGGCGGCGCCAGTGTTTGAGCTCGAGCAGCAAATCCGGCGCCAGATCCGGGTCCATTTCGGCATCGGCGAAGGAAAACGGCGCCTGCGCGATGTAGCGGCGCAATCCCGCCGGCAAGAGCGGCAGGCGCAGCAGCAACGCGCCGCGCCCGAGCGGGTATTTGCCGCGGTGCGGCCCGGCGCCGAGAATGTCGTTCTGCACCGGCGCAAGCAGCGCGCCGTGAAACCGCTTGCTTAAGCTGCCATAGGCCTCGACCGAGCTCGCATCCGGCGTCAGCAGGAACAGGATCGCGGTCGCGATCTCTTGGCGGCTCGCCTCCTCGACGAAGCCGATTTGCTCGGCGACGGCGAAAAAGGCGGCAAACGACTCGTTGCCGAGATCGATCACCTTGGCGACGCCGTCGTCGGTGATCAACCGGTCGAACAGCGCCATCTGCCCGCTGACCTCGCCGACGCTCGCGACCGTCGTGTGCCCGGGCAGAAACTGCGCCAGCGTGCCCTCGCCGTTGTTGAGATCGAAGCCGGCGGCCTCGCGGCCCTCCTGCAGATGGAAATCGACCAGCAGCCGCGCGAGCAACGTCTTGCCGACGCGCGGCCGCGGCGAGGCGACGATTGTGACGGATGAGCGCAGCGGCATGAAGACGCCGGTGCGCGCGGTTCAGCCGGCGGCCTGGCGAACGTTGCCGGTGTCGACCTTTGGCATGACCATGTCGATCAGCTTGGCCCGGTCGTATTCGCCCCAGACATTGCCGAGCCAGTGGCGCACATAGCCGCGCAGCACGAACGAGTTGTTGCCGGCTTCGCCGTCGGCGGTCTTGTTGGCGACGAAAGTGACGAAGGGCACGCCGGCAAGCTCGACCTGCTCGCAGGCCATCTCGTTGAGCTTCGGGATGGTGATCTCCGTCGCGTCCTTGATCGCTTGAAATAGGAATTGTAGGTCGCCGGGTCCCATTCGAAGAACGTGGTGTTGTTGATGAAGTTCTTCACCAGGAAGTAGTTGGCGTCGCCGACGAAGCGCGCCGTCTCGGCGATTTCGTCGAGCGAGGCGATCGACGGCCCGAGGATGTGGAACACCGCGAAGGTGATCTGGCCTTTCTTGGCCGACTCCAGGAAGCCGATGTCGCTCAGCGCCTGCAGCGTCGAGGACAGCAGGCCGGCGCGCACGTCGATCACCGTCACCCTGGCCTGCGAGCTCCCCAGCGTGTCGAAGATCTTCATCTGGTCGGGCACCGAGGTGACGTCGACGACCTCGGTCACGTCGGGATGGAAGCGCTTCAGCGTGCCGCGCGGCGACTCGGTGTCGAAGGCGCGCGTCGGCATCTGATGGGCGCCGAAATAGTCGAGCAGGGTGCGGGCGACCGTGGTCTTGCCGACGCCGCCCTTGTCGGCACCCACGAGAATGACGGCTGGTCTGGCCATGCGAATATCCTATGAACGAGATACGCGGGTGAAACGCCGACTCGCACGGTATTCTTATTACGCCAACGCCGCCCGAATGACAGGTTTTTTCAGAGCCGGTGGGTAACCGCGACGGCGGACCCTGCGCGTCAGAATTGCATAGAAATTCCGGGCGGTTTTTCGCTAGTCTCGGCGTCAAAGCAAAATAACCGGAGGAAACAAAATGGCGATCATCTTCAACGAGAGCGACGTCAGCGGCGAATCGGCGGGCGAGCGCGCCAGCCGCAAGCATCTGCTGACGCAAGCGCGGGTGCCGGGACTGCCGCATCCGGCTCGACCGGCTGGCGCTCACTGCCGGCGGCACAATGGCGCTGACGGTGCCGGCGAGAGCGTCGCCTGGCTGCAAGGGCTCGATGGCGAATCGGTGCTGGAATACGCCGGCAACCGGCCAGACGATCAACGAGGCGCATGTCGCCTTTCTGCCGCCGGGCTTTGCCGGGCGGCTGACCTCGGCCAGAGGCAGCGCCCTGCTCTACGGCGAAATCCCAAAGGCCGGCGAAATCGACCCGACCTTCGCGCAAAACCCGCCGCCGTTCCGGCTGATGGACTGGACGCGCGAGCCGGTGCTCAATTCCGTGCACGATGCCCGCAAGCGCATTTATCTGGTCACGCCCAAGCTGTTCGGCACCAAGGCGGTCAAGGGCGAGATGATCATCTATCCGCCCGGCACTGCGGCTGCCAACCACCACCACGAGGGCGCCGAGCACTTCATGTATGTGCTGCGCGGCAGCGGCACGGTCTACGCCAACGAAAAGCCGTTTCACGTGAAGAAGGGCGACGTCATCTACTACCCCGACCTGGAGCGTCATTATCTCGTCTGCGATCCGGCCGAGGAGATGCGCTTTGCGGAATTCTTCGCGCCCGCCGAGTTCAAGACCATCTGGGTGGACGAGAGCCAGATCTGCACCTGGACGCCGACCGGCCGCGACATTCGCGGCCAGGTGCCGGTGCGCGAGATCAAGGCACATTCCTCGGCGGACGTGCTCAGCCCGCAGGACGTGTGAGGCGGCTCAGAAGCACAAATTGGTGACGACGTTGCCGCGCTTGTCGCGGATCACGTAGGGGCACTCGATCCGCTTGAGCGCGGCCTTGGCATCTTCGTTGCCGAGCGCGGCGGCGCGCTCGTAATAGGACTTGGCGGCGCTCTTGTCCTGCGGGCCACCGCGGCCGGCTTCCGCGAACGCGCCCATCCACAGCAAGGCGTCCGGATGATTTTGCGCCGCCGCCTTCTCGAACAGCGCCCGTGCCGCGGCATCGTCCTTCGCACCGCCGGTGCCATTGGCGTCCATGAGGCCGAGCTGGAACTCCGCTTCCGCCGAATTCTCCGCCGCCGCCTTGGCCAACAACGCGCGGGCCGCCGCGGGATCGGCCGGCATCGTCCCGCCGCCGGTATCGAGCGCGGCGAGATTGGTGGCGCCGCGGGCATTGCCGGCATCGGCGGCACGCTTGAACAGCTTGCGCGCCTCGTCGCTGTTCTTGGGCAGTCCAGTACCGGTGCCGTAGATGACGCCGAGTTCGACCATGGCCGCGGTGCTGCCCTTGTCGGCCGCCTTGCGATAGGCCGCAACCGCGTCGGCCGCTTGCCGGTTGGCGGCATAGGCGCGACCGAGCTCGAACATCGCGCGGCGCGACGACGCGGCGGCGAGCTTGCAGTATTTCAGCGCAAGCGGCACGTCGGCCTTGTCGATGATAGCGACGCCCTTGACCTCCGCCGGCTTGTCAGGATCGCCGGGATCTGCGGCAATGCGGTCGCACAGCACCTGATCGGCCGACTGGGCGCGGACGGGCTGATGCGGCACAACCGCCACAAATGCCAAGCCAAGGACCGAAACGAAACCGAACGCTATTTTCATGTCATGTAGTTTAGTCGAAAGCCCGCCTTCGCTAAAGCTTTGAGCGCGAAGGTCTTGCTCGCCGAAGCTTTAGCGAAGGCGAGTGGTGCCGGCGGAGGGATTTGAACCCCCGACCACCCGCTTACGAAGCGGATGCTCTACCGCTGAGCTACGCCGGCTTGTCTGAAACCCGCGCCGGTCATAGTGGCGTGGGCCCTCCTTGGCAAGCAATACGCTGGAAGCGCTTGATATGCGCTTAACGGAACAACTGCCGGATACGCTGCCAGGGATCGGGCGCAGGCGCGCTCGTTTCCGCCACCGGATCGGCATCCAGCGCCGGGACCGGGCCCGGATCGTCCGGTGCGTGCACCAGCGGGATCACCGCTTCGACCGGCTTTGCCGGCGGTGCCGGCGGCTTGGGCGTCGGTGGCGTAGGCGCCGCCGTCTGCTCGGGAACGATGGGCTTTGCCTCCGGCGGCGGTGCCGGCTCGGCCGCCACGGCGGCCGGCGCGCGCCTCCTCGCTCGCCTCGATCACGGGACGGCTGACGCCGATCTCGGCCAGCGGCCGCTTCCATTCGAAGCCATCGAGATGGCCCTTTGGCGTCACCGGCAGCCAGCGCTCCGACACCACGCCGTCGGCGGTCCACGCCGGATCGGCGGGCGCGCGCATGGCACGGTTGAGCCACTCGCGCACGCGGCCCTCGGCGCCATGCTCGGTCTCCTCGATCTCGGCCATCAGCGTGGCGACCCGCTTGGTCGGCGCCGCCAGATAACGCTCAAGCGCGGCGCGGGCCGCGGGAAAATCGCGCGCCTCGAGCGCGGCGCGCGACAGCGCCAGCGCGCTTTCGATCTGCTCCGGCACTTTTTCGACCAGCCGCTTGATCCGCGCCAGGCGTTCGCGCGCGCTGTCGCCGAAGCGCAGGTTGGCGTAGGTCTCAGCGAGCTCGGGATGCGGATTGGCGGTCCAGGCGTTGGTGAGGATCTTGCCGGCCTTGCGCAGTTCGCCCGCCTCGGCGAGCCGCCGCCCGGCGAGCACCGCCGCTGGCACGAGGTCGGGCGCGAGCTTGACCGCCTCCATGACCGCGGCGCGCGAAGCATCGCGGTCGGTGTCGTTGACCGACAACGCGTGCGCGGTCAACAGCACCGCGCGCTTGCGGCGGTAGATTTTCTTTTCCAGCGAGCTCTTCATGCGCTCGAGCGCTTCCAGCGCGCCGTGCCAGTCGCGCGCGGCGCTGCGGAAATCGAGCACCGCCTGCCCAGCCCAGCCAAGCGACGGCTGCGCCTTCACAGCCTCCTCGGCGGCGCGCAGCGCCGCCGGCGCGTCGTTGCGCCGCTGCGCCTCGACGAACAGCCCGCGCAGGCCGATCAGCTTGGTGTCGGCGCGCTTGGCCATGGCGTGGAAGGCGCTTTCGGCGCCGCCGCGGTCGCCGCCCATCTGCGCCGATTGCGCGGTGAGCAGCAGCGTCAGCGGATCGTCCGGCGCGTGGCGCAGCGCCTCGTCGGACGATCTGCGCGCCAGCCGCAGGTCGCCGGCGCCGATGGCGATGAGGCCGCGCGACACCGCCTGGTAGCCCTTGAGCGAGCGGCGATTGCGCAGGAACAGCGAAATGTGGTGCGGCGTGCGCCAGATACCGTGCAGGATCGACCACAGGATGATGGCGGCGGCGATCAGCGCCAGCAGCGCGAGCGTCGTCACCAGCACCGAGGTCTCGATGTGATAGCCCATCCAGGTGACGGCGACGTCGCCGGGCCGGTCGGCGACCCAAGCCACACCGCCGGCGATGAGCGCAACAGCGATGAGAAAAATGACGACGCGAATCATTGCGCGCTCATTGCGGCTTCAGCGCGCGGGCCGTCGCCGCGGCGTATTGGCGCGCCGCGGCGAGCGCCGCTTGCCGTGCCTGCGCTTGCGTGAGCCATGCCGACGCCGGCGCTCGCACCTTCTCCGGCAGCTCGGCAAGATCGGTGAGCGCGGCGGCAATGTCGTTATTGGCGGCATCGACCTCGAGCCGCGCCAGCACCGCGGACGGCTCGTCGCCCTTAGGCGCGCTCACCGGCCGCACGCGCACGAGCCGCGATGCGTTGGCTTCAAGTTTGGCGAGGAAATCGCCCGAGGGCGGCGGCGCACCGGCGATTTTCTGCATCTGCGGTCCCAGCGCCGACAGATCATGCGCCAGCGTCTGCGCGGTCGGCGCGCCGGTTGCGGCGAATGCGGCGAGCGGTTCAAGCGCCTTGGCGTCGCCGCCGAGCGCGCGCACCGCGGCAAGCTCGTCGGCATAAGGCGCGCCGACCGCGACCGCATCGCGCAGCACCGCGGCGCTGAGCGCAAGCCGCGCTGCATTGTCGTTGCCGCTGCTCTTGGTGAGCGCCTCGTGCGTGGCCTTGACCTGCGTCTCCAGCGCGGCAACGCGCCGGTCGAGCGCCTCGATATCGGCGCGCGGCACAGTGTTCGCATTGCTTGCCGCCGCCTGCTGCATCGAGGCCTGCAAGTCGCCGACCGCTTTGACCGCGGCATCGGCCGCCTTGCGCGCCGCGGCGGCATCGGCGCTGGCGTCGTCGGTGCGGTGGCTGAGTGCGGTGAGCGCGAGGCCGAGCGACTTCATGGCGTTGTCGGCGGCGGCAAGCTTGGCGGCAACGCCAGTATCGTTCGGCGGCAGCTTGGCGAGCGCCGCCTCGATCTTGCCTACGCGCGCGGCGAGCGCATCGTCGTTTGCCGCCGGCTGCGCCGTTTGCGCGCCGCGCAGCTCGCTCACTTGTTGTTCCAGCGCGGCAATTCGTTTGTCCGCCGCCGCCACGCCGCCGCCGCCCAGCGGCAGCCAGCCTTTCAGCCACAGCGCCAGCAGCACCAGCACGATCGCCACCGCGCCGGCACCCGCCGCCATGCCCAAACTTGCCACCGGAGCGTGGCCGCGGCGCGGCAGGCGCGGCACTTGCCGCCTCGCCTTGCGGCGGCGGTGTCTGAGTGTCCGGCGGCACTTCGTTGGCTTTGAGATCGATGGTCGGCGCGTCGCGCTTGCGGCGCGTCTCTTTCGCCGCGGCGGAGGCCGTCTCGCTTGGCTTGTCTTGCGGCGCTTCCGGCGTCACGCTTTCGTCTGCCATCGCAGAATCCTTGAACGCGATTCGGCCCCACCCGCCCAGCCGACATAACGCAAACGGCTGTCACGCGCCAATGTCAAGCGCCGATGCTTTCGAGCAGCGCCGCCTCGTCGGGCCGCGCGGCCTGCGCAATGTTGGCGGCGCCCGCGGCAATCAGCGGCGCCGCAACCTGCGGCGACAGGCAGATATGGCGAACGGCGAGCGCCGGCGCCGCGAGCCCGGCCGCTTGCGCGCCGGCGACATAGCTCTCGGTGCTGCGCGCCGAATAGTGCAGTACCGCGTCGACCGCGCCGATTTTCAATGCGGCGGCAAGCGCCGCCGGAAACGGCAGCGCGGCGGCGCGATAGACCACCGCCATCTCCGCGGCGATGCCGCGCGCGGTGAGCTCGCCGATGAGGTCGCGGGCGCGGTCCTCGCCGGCGAGATACAGCAGCGGCGCCTGCGCGTCGGCCTTGCGCGCCACCAGCGTGCGGATCAGATCGCGCACGTCGCCGCCGGCCGAGGTGACGTCGGTGAAGCCGACCTGCCGCGCCGCGTCGGCGCTGCGCTTACCGACCGCGAACAGCTTAAGCTTGACGAGAGCCTCGCGCGCCGGATGCGTGGCAATCGCGTGCGCGGCGTTGGCGCTGGTGATGATGACGCCGCCCCAGTTGGTGGCAAGCTCCACCGGCACCGGCTCGACCGCAAGCAGCGGCGCGACCAGCACCTCGTGGCCGCGCGCGCGCAACGTCGCGGCGGTGCGCTCGGCATCCTCCTGCGGGCGGGTGACGACAATGCGCATGGTCAGCTTGTCAGGCTAGGGTGGGCGTCGCGCTTGATGGCGCGGCCGGCGTCCGTTCCGATCCTGACAGCGTCGGCGCGCGGCCCACGCGTGCTGAACTCGCACGACGGGTTGCCATCCGGATGCGCGAGCAGGCCGCGGAAATGAATGGTGCCGACGCTAATGTCGGCATGGCCGCCGATCGGCGTTTTGCAGGAACCGCCGAGTTCGGCGAGAAACGCGCGTTCGCAGGCGACCGCCACGGACGTGTCGGCGTGGTCGATACGCGACAGCAATTCGCGGGTGCGCGCATCATCGTCGCGCGCCTCGATGCCGATGGCGCCTTGCGCGACCGCCGGAAGAAACTCGTGCACATGCATGATTGCGGTGGCGCGGTCGGCGAGCCCGAGACGCTTGAGGCCAGCGAGCGCGAGAATGGTGGCGTCGACCTCGCCGGCCTCGAGCTTGCTCAGCCGCGTCTCGACATTGCCGCGCAGCAGTTGCGAACGCGCAAATCGGGCCGCGCGCGCAGCGCAATCGCCTGCCGCCGCGGCGAGGCGGTGCCGAGCGTCGCGCCCCGCGGCAGCTCGGCGAGCGACTTGGCCTTGCGGCTGATGAAGACATCGCGCGGGTCCTCGCGCTCGAGACACGCCGTGAGCACCAGCCCCGGCGGCAGGAACGTCGGCATGTCCTTGGCCGAATGCACCGCGAGGTCGATGTCGCGGCGCAGCAGCGCTTCCTCGATTTCCTTGGTGAACAGGCCCTTGCCGCCCTCCTCGGCCAGCGGCCGGTCCTGGATCATGTCACCGGTGGTGCGGATGACGGTGAGCGTGATCGCGTCCTCCGGCACGCTCAGGGCCGCGCATAGCCGCGCCCGCACCATGCGCGCCTGCGTCAGCGCCAACGGCGAGCCGCGCGTGCCGATACGAACGACGGTGGAGGATTGCACTCGATTGCCTCACGATGCTAGGCGAGACGGCGGAACGGGCGGGACTATAGGGACGCAGCCGGAGCGGGGAAAGCTTTGATGGTTGTCCTCGGCATCGAGACCACCTGCGACGAGACCGCCGCCGCCGTGGTGGAGCGTTCCGACGACGGCAAGGGCCGGATTCTGTCGAATATCGTGCTGAGCCAGATCGCAGAGCACGCGGCGTTCGGCGGCGTGGTGCCAGAGATCGCCGCCCGTGCCCATGTCGAGGCGCTCGACACGCTGATCGGCCAGGCGATGATTGAGGCCGGCCGCAGCTTCAGACAGCTCGACGGCGTTGCCGCCGCGGCCGGTCCCGGGCTGATCGGCGGCGTCATCGTCGGCCTGACCACCGCGAAGGCGATTGCGCTGGTCAACAAGAAGCCGCTGATCGCGGTCAATCACCTGGAAGCGCACGCGCTCACCGCGCGGCTCACCGACGCAACGCCGTTTCCCTATTGCCTGTTCCTCGCTTCCGGCGGCCACACCCAGATCGTCGCGGTGCGCGGCGTCGGCGACTATGTGCGCATCGGCACCACGCAGGACGACGCCATCGGCGAGGCCTTCGACAAGACCGCCAAGCTGCTCGGCCTCGGCTATCCCGGCGGGCCGCAGGTGGAGAAAGAAGCCGCGCGCGGCGACGCCACGCGCTTTGCGCTGCCACGGCCGATGCACGGCCGCAAGGACGCCGACTTCTCGCTGTCGGGCCTGAAGACCGCGCTGCGCCTGGAAGCGGAACGGGCCGCGCCGTTGTCCGAGCAAGACGTCGCCGATCTCTGCGCCTCGTTCCAGCAGGCGGTGGTCGACGTCGTGCTCGACCGCCTGCGCGCGGGCTTGCGCATCTTCCGCGCGCAATATGGCGCGCCGACCGCGCTGGTTGCCGCCGGCGGCGTCGCCGCCAACCAGGCGATCCGCAAGGTGCTGCATCGCCTCGCCTTCGAGGTCGGCACCGTGCTGGTCGCGCCGCCGCTCGAATTGTGCACCGACAACGGCGCCATCATCGCCTGGGCCGGCTGCGAAAAGCTCGCACTCGGCATGATCGACACTTTGGAGACGGCGCCGCGGGCGCGCTGGCCGCTCGACGAACTCGCCGCCGCCGAAGGCGCGCGCAAGAACACGGCGGCGTACAAATGAAAAGGCGGCGCCAATTTCTCTCTTCACCTCCCCCGCTTGCGGGGGAGGTCGCCTGCCGAAGCGTCAGCCAAGGCGGGCGGGAGGAGGAGTTCTTCGCGCACTCCGCCCCCTCCCCAACCCTCCTCCGCAAGCGGGGGAGGGAGTAAGAAAGCGCATGACCATCGAACGCATCAGCGTGCTCGGCGGCGGCGCCTGGGGGACGGCGCTGGCGCTGACCTGCGCGCGCGCCGGCCGCAGCGTGACGCTGTGGGAATTCGACGCCGGCAACGCCGAGCATCTCGCCAGCAAGCGCGAGAGCCGCTTCCTGCCCGGCGTGCGCCTCGACGACGGCATCAAAGTCACCCGCGCGCTCGGCGAGGCCGCGCGCGCCGACGCCATCCTGCTGGTGGTGCCGGCGCAGGCGATGCGCTCAACCGTCAAGGCGCTGGCGCAAACCGTGACCGCCGGCACGCCGCTGATCGCCTGCGCCAAGGGCATCGAACACGGCACGCACAAATTCATGACCGAGATCGTCGCCGAGTGCGCGCCGCGCACCGAACCGGCGATCCTGTCGGGGCCGAGCTTCGCCATCGACGTGGCGCGCGGCCTGCCGACCGCGGTGACGCTCGCCGCCAACGATGCGGCGCTTGCCGAAACGCTGGCGCACGCCATCAACACCGCAACCTTCCGGCCTTACCATTCGACCGACGTGCGTGGCGTCGAGATCGGCGGCGCAGCGAAAAACGTGTTGGCGATCGCCGCCGGCATCGTCACCGGCCGCGGCCTCGGCGCCAGCGCCGCGGCGGCGCTGACCACGCGCGGCTTTGCCGAACTTTCGCGTTTCGGCCGCGCCTTCGGCGCCAAGCCGGAAACCATGACCGGCCTCTCCGGCCTCGGCGACTTGATCCTCACCTGTTCGTCGCCGCAGTCGCGCAATTTCTCCTGCGGCGTCGCGCTCGGCAAAGGCGAGACGGCGGATGCCGCCGCGCACGGCAAATTGGCGGAAGGCGTGTTCACCGCGCCGGTGCTGCTGGAAATGGCGCGCGCGAAAAATATCGAGATGCCGATCGCATCTGCGGTTGCCGCCGTGCTGGCGAACAAGATGACGGTCGACGAAGCGATCGAGTCGCTGCTGACGCGGCCGCTCAAGGCGGAGGGGTGAGCTGCACAACACGTCATGGCCGGGCTTGTCCCGGCCATCCACGTCTTTGATACTGACGAAAAGGCGTGGATGCCCGCGACAAGCGCGGGCATGACGAGAGGAACAAACATGGCGTACTGGCTGATGAAGTCCGAGCCCGGCACCTGGTCGTGGAACGATCAGGTCAAGAAAGGCGCCAAGGGCGACGCCTGGACCGGCGTGCGCAACTTCCAGGCCCGCGCCAACCTGATGAAGATGAAGAAGGGCGACCGCGCCTTCTTCTACCACTCCGGCGAGGAGAAGGCCGTGGTCGGCGTCATGGAGATCGTGCGCGAACATTATCCCGACCCGACCGCGAAGAAAGACGAAGGCTGGGTGGTGGTCGACGTCAAGGCGGCCGAGCCGGCAAAGACGCCGCGTGACGCTCTCCGCCATCAAGGCCGAGCCGAAACTGAAAGCCATGGTGCTGGTCAAGAATTCGCGGCTATCGGTGCAGCCGGTGACGGCGGACGAATGGAAGCTGGTGTCCAAGATGGGCGGGCTTTAGTCGTCATTCCGGGGCGCGCCAAAGGCGCGAACCCGGAATCCAGAGCCAAGCTTTGCGCTATAGATGTACCGCTCTGGATTCCGGGCCCGGCGCTAACGCGCCGTCCCGGAATGACGATGAGGCTAAATAGGAACGCGCCATGCCGCCGCAACTGCAGAACCTGCAATGGCTGCCGGTCATCGCCGCTGCGGCCGCCGCCTGGATCTTCGGCGCGATCTATTACGGCATACTCTGCCGCGCCTGGAACGCGGCCCAGGGCAAGACCATGGAGCAGGTCAAGGCGGAGAACGCCGGCAAGTCGACGGCCGCCAAGGCGACGCCCTTCGTCCTCTCCTTCATCGCCGAGATCGTCATGGCCATCGCCATGTCCGGCATCCTGTTCCACATCGGCATCTACGGCCTCGGCGCCGGGCTGTTCTCCGGCTTCATGATCTGGCTCGGCTTCGTGCTGACCACCATCGCGGTCAACAACGCCTACACGTTCCGCAGCCTCAGGCTCACGACAATCGATGCCGGCCACTGGCTCGGCGTCATGCTCATCATCGGCGGCCTCATCGGCTGGATCGGCCGCTGACTTATCGCTCCCCTGAAAGGGGAGGGTCCGGCGCGCAAGCGCCGGGGGTGGGGTCTGCGCCGAAAAGACCCCCACCCGGCTCGCCATAGCGCGTCGAAGACGCGCGTGAACGCGCTTACCGCTCGCCACCCTCCCCCGCAAGCGGGGGAAGGATAAGAGCGGCGACGAAAGTGGCAGGGCCTGCCGCCTTGTCGCACATCAATGTGCCGTCGCATAATGAGCGCAACAAAAGGTGACCCGCGGGGCAAGCGGGGACCGGGAGGACAGGCAATGACCGACAAGATCTACGACGTTCCGGCGCAATGGACGAAGCGCGCTTTCGTTGACGACGCCAAGTACAAGGAGATGTACGCGCGCTCGATCAAGGACCCCAACGGCTTCTGGGCGGAGCAGGCCAAGCGCATCGACTGGATCAAGGCGCCGACCAAGATCAAGAACACCTCCTACGACCCGCACAACGTCTCGATCAAATGGTTCGAGGACGGCAAGCTCAACGTCGCCTACAACTGCGTCGATCGCCATCTCGCCAAGCGCGGCGACCAGGCCGCGATCCTCTGGGAAGGCGACGACCCCAAGGACGACAAGAAGATCACCTACAAGGAGCTGCACGCCGAAGTCTGCCGCTTCGCCAACGTGCTGAAGGCGCGCGGCGTCAAGAAGGGCGACCGCGTCACCATCTACATGCCGATGATCCCGGAAGCGGCGATCTCGATGCTCGCCTGCGCCCGCATCGGCGCCGTCCATTCCGTTGTGTTCGGCGGTTTCTCGCCGGAATCGCTGGCCGGCCGCATCGAGGACTGCAAATCGAGCGTCATCGTCACCGCCGATGAAGGCGTGCGCGGCGGCCGCAAG
This sequence comes from uncultured Alphaproteobacteria bacterium, assembly GCA_963822035.1. Classification (GTDB taxonomy): domain Bacteria; phylum Pseudomonadota; class Alphaproteobacteria; order Rhizobiales; family Xanthobacteraceae; genus Pseudolabrys. The sequence continues at coordinate 383,380 of CAWGGC010000006.1, forward strand.
GTTCCGCTGAAGGCCAATGCCGACGCGGCGGCCGACAAGGCCGGCGGCGTCACCACCATGATCGTCGTGCGCCGCACCGGCGAAAAGGTGAACATGAAGCCGGGCCGCGACGTCTATTACGACGACATCGCCAAGATCGTGCCGGCCGACTGCCCGTGCGAGGAGATGAACGCCGAGGACCCGCTGTTCATCCTCTACACCTCCGGCTCGACCGGCAAGCCCAAGGGCGTGCTGCACACCACCGGCGGCTATCTGCTCTACACCTCGATCACCCACCAATACGTGTTCGACTATCACGACGGCGACGTCTACTGGTGCACCGCCGACGTCGGCTGGGTCACCGGCCACAGCTACATCGTCTACGGCCCGCTCTCGTAACGGCGCGATCTCGCTGATGTTCGAGGGCGTGCCGAACTATCCGACCACCTCGCGCTTCTGGGAGGTGTGCGACAAGCACCAGGTCAACATCATCTACACCGCGCCGACCGCGATCCGCGCGCTGATGCAGGGCGGCGATGGGCCGGTGAAGAAGACATCGCGCAAGTCGCTGCGCCTGCTTGGCAGCGTCGGCGAGCCGATCAATCCGGAAGCATGGGAGTGGTACTACCACGTCGTCGGCGAAGGCCGCTGCCCGATCGTCGACACCTGGTGGCAGACCGAAACCGGCGGCATTCTCATCACGCCGCTGCCCGGCGCCACTAAGCTCAAGCCCGGCTCGGCGACGCGGCCGTTCTTCGGCGTCGTGCCGGAGATCGTCGACGCCGAAGGCAAGGTGCAGCAAGGCGCCACGCACCGGCAATCTGTGCATCGCCGATTCCTGGCCGGGGCAGATGCGCACGGTCTACGGCGACCATGAGCGCTTCGTGCAGACCTATTTCTCGACCTATATCGGCCAGCTACTTCACCGGCGACGGCTGCCGCCGCGACGAGGACGGCTACTACTGGATCACCGGCCGCGTCGACGACGTCATCAATGTCGCCGGCCACCGCCTCGGCACCGCCGAGGTGGAGAGCGCGCTGGTCGCGCATCCCAAGGTCTCCGAAGCCGCCGTGGTCGGCTATCCGCACGACATCAAGGGCCAGGGCATCTACGCCTACGTCACCTTGATGGCCGGCGAGCAACCGAGCGAGGACCTGCGCAAGGAGCTGGTGGCCTGGGTGCGCAAGGAGATCGGCCCGATCGCCTCGCCGGATCTGATCCAGTTCTCGCCCGGCCTGCCGAAGACGCGCTCCGGCAAGATCATGCGCCGCATCCTGCGCAAGATCGCCGAGGACGAGTTCGGCAATCTCGGCGACACCTCGACGCTCGCCGATCCGGCCGTGGTCGACGACCTGGTGAACAACCGGCAGAACAAGAAAACAGCCAAGGCGGGAGCCTGAGCGGCGCGCTTGGGGTCATTCAGATGAAGGCTTTCAGCCGGCGCGCGGCGGTCTTTGCCGCGCTCGCATTCGGCTTTGCGCTCGCCGCCTGCGGCGACAGTGAAGCCGACCAGCGCAAGGCTTTCATCGCCTTCCTGCAGACCTACATCGTCAATAAGCCGGGCGTGCACGTGCCGCGGCCAACCGACGCCGACATCAAGGCGTTCGGCCCTTACGCCGCGCATTACGCCGTCATCGTCGACTTCACCAGCAACCCGCAGATGATGGGGATCGGCGGCAAGATGGCGGAGGTAACGCAGAAGACCAGCATCCATTCGATCGACGAACTGGTCGCCCATCGCGCCGAGATCAAATCGGTCGGCGCCGATCTCAACGCCTTGCGCGAGGCGATGAACCGCGAATACGCCAAGGCACAGGCGGCGCGCGCGGCGCTGCAGCAGCCCGACGATCTCAAGGCCGTGTTCGACAAGGCGTTCGAGCGCGATATCGCCGCGCCGGCCGCCGCCTTCAACGAGGCGATCCCGGTCGCCGTCGACATCGCGGCGGTGAGCGGCAAGCTCGGCGACTATATCGACACCCACCGCGACAAGGTGGTGGTGTCCGGCACCAGCGTCGGCGGCAGGGACGCGCAGACCAGCAAGGAACTCGCCGCGTTCCTCAAGGCGCTGAGCGCCGCCGGCGCGAAGTTCCAGGGGGCGCAGCAGCGCCTGCACGACGCGCTGCAGGGAAACTGATGCGGACGCAGCGCGACAAATCAACGTCGGCGCGGGTTTGGTTAACGGCTATTTACGTTACTTCGAGCTTTCCCTGAACGCCGCGCGCGGCTGACTATGATCGGCTCGTTCAAGTTATGGGCGGGCTTTTCATGGCTCTGGTGTTGCGTCGAACCGCGTTGTTTGTGGTTTTCGTCTTGTTGTGGGCGCTGCTCGCCGCGATGGCCGCGCACGCGGCGGCGCGCGAGATCGTCGCCGTGTCCGGCTATGCCCCCGGCACCATCGTCATCAAGACCGACGAGCGCCGTCTTTATTATGTGCTCGATCGCGAGCACGCGCTGCGCTTTCCGGTCGGCGTCGGCCGCACCGGCAAGGCCTGGACCGGCACAGCGCGCATCGAAGGCAAATACGTCAAGCCGGCCTGGTCGCCGCCCGACGAGATCCGCCGCGACCATCCCAATTTGCCTGAAGTCATTGCCGGCGGCGCCGCCAACAACCCGATGGGCGCCGCGGCGCTGACCATGCGCGGCGGCGAATACGCCATCCACGGCACCGACAATCCGCGCTCGATCGGCGGCTTCGTCTCCTACGGCTGCATCCGCATGTACAACGCCGACATCCGCAAGCTGTACAACATGGTCGACGTCGGCACGCCGGTGATCGTGGAGCGCTGAAGGTGGCGCGCCTTTTTGCGTTGTTGCTGACCGCTGCCGCGCTCGTTACGCCGCAGCTCGCGGCCGCCCGCGAGGTGGTGCAGTTCCCGGGCGGCTATCGCGCCGGCAGCATCATCGTCGAGACCGATGCGCGGCAGCTCTATTACGTGGTCGGCAACGGCCAGGCGATCCGTTATCCGGTTGGCGTCGGCCGCGCCGGCATGGCCTGGCACGGCCACGCATACGTGGCGCAGAAGCTGGTGCGTCCGGCCTGGACCGAGCGGCCGGGCGTCACGCCGGTGATCCCCGGCGGTTCACCGCGCAATCCGATGGGCGAAGCAGTGCTCGGCCTCGACCGCGGCAATTACGCCATCCACGGCACCAACAACCCGGCCTCGATCGGCGGCTTCGTCTCGCACGGCTGCATCCGCATGTACAATGCCGACATCGTCGATCTGTATCGCCGCGTCGGCATCGGCACCGAAGTTTATGTGAGATAGTCTAGCCGCACCATCCGTCGCGATGGCCGCCGCCATAGGCGCGGGCGTGGCCGCCCGACAACATCGCCGCTGAGACGTCGCTCGTGCGCGCGGTCGACACATCGGCATCGACGCGGCCGCCGTATTTATCCTGGCCGACCGCCGACACCGCAACCGTCCCTTCCGCCAGGATGCGCGCGAGCGCCTCGCGCGCCGCGAGCGCTTTGGTCCGCTCCTCGTCGCAGCGCGCATGCAGCTCGGCGGCGTCGATGCCGCGCAGCCGCACGCGCGTCGTGACCTCCATGCCGGGCCAGATGCGCACGCGCGCCTCGAAGGTGTCGCCGTCGATCACCCGCAGCACCTCGGCCGCATGACCGCTGCGCAGCGCGGATGGCGCCGGCGCCGCATAGGCCGGGGCCGCGACGTCGGTGCCGCCGTGCGAGGCGGCCGGTGTCAGCAGCGCGCCGGCGCTCAAGCCCGCCGCAAAGCAGGCCGCCGCCAGAACCAGCGTGCCGCCGCGCGGCGACGCGAACTGCCCGATGCTTAAGAACATGGTCCTAGGAGTATATCCCGAAGACAATTCGCGCAAGCACAATCTGCAGTTGCTTTCTCATTTTTACGCCACTTATGCGTTCCGGGCGGCAAAGCTGTGCATGGCCGCGATTTTTGCCCGCGGCTTCGCGCCGCGGACACATTTCGTGGCAAAGTTGGCCGCCATGGCGCGCGCGCGCAACTCCCCGCAAGCCGAAGTCCCGGGCCTCGCCGCCCGGCGCATCGCCGCCGACATCCTCGACGGCGTGCTGCGCAAGAAGCTCGCGCTCGATGAGCAACTCTCCGGCAAAGGCGCCCACCCCGGCCTCGCCGCGCTTGCCGAGCGCGACCGCGCGCTGATGCGGCGGCTGGCCGCGACCGTGCTGCGAAGGCTCGGCACGCTGCGTCACGTCGTCGGCGGCTTCCTCGACAAGGGTTTTCCGGCCGACGCGCCGCGCGCCGAGACCATCCTGCTGGTCGGCGCCGCGCAAATCCTCTGGCTCGACGTGCCCGACCATGCCGCGGTCGACCTCTCGGTGCGCCTGGCGCAGGCCGACCGCCGCGCCGCGCGCTACGCCGGCCTCGTCAACGCCGTGTTGCGACGCGTCGCGCAGCACCGTGAGGCGAAGCTCCTCGAAACCACCGTGCTCGATACGCCGGATTGGCTGTTCAAGCGCTGGGTCAAGGCCTACGGCCGCGACACCGCGCGGCAAATCGCCGAAGCCAATGGCCACGAACCGGCGCTCGATCTCACCGTCAAGAGCGACGCCGCCGGATGGGCCGAGCATGTGCACGGCCGCGTGCTGCCGACCGGTACCGTGCGCACGCTGGCGCACGGCGCGATCTCGCTGCTGCCCGGCTTTGCCGAAGGCGCCTGGTGGGTGCAGGACGCCGCCGCCGCGCTACCTACGCACCTGTTCGGCGACTTGCGCGACAAGACCGTCGCCGATCTGTGCGCCGCGCCCGGCGGCAAGACGGCGCAGCTTGCCCATGCCGGCGCGCGCGTCACCGCCGTCGACCGCTCGCCGGCGCGGCTGGCCCGTCTCAAGGACAATCTCGACGCGGCTGTCGCTCACCGCCGAGGTCGTCGCCGCCGACGCGCTGGAATGGCAGGCGGGCCCCTTTGACGCCGTGCTGCTCGACGCGCCTTGCTCCTCGACCGGCACCATCCGCCGCCATCCCGACGTGCCGTGGCTCAAGGCCGAGGCCGACCTCGCCGTGCTCGTCTCGCTGCAGCAGCGCCTCATCGACCGCGCGGTCGACCTGACGAAGCCCGGAGGCACGCTCGTTTATTGCGTCTGCTCGCTGGAGCCGGAGGAAGCCGAGAGGCAAATCGCGGCATTGCTCGTGCGGGACCCGCGCGTTGCCCGCAAGGCGCTTGATCCCGCCGACGTCTTCGGCTGCGGTGAGTTCATCGATGCCGACGGCGACCTGCGCACCCTGCCGATGTACCTGCCGGATGCCGATCCGCGCTGGGGCGGCATCGACGGCTTCTACGCCGCCCGCCTCGTCCGCAATTAACCAATTTCCACTTGGATTTCAGGCATATTGGCCGCTCCGGCCCCCTTCGCTATCTTGGGCTGAGGCGTGGGGCCAAAAAGAAACCAGTTGGGGGCGAGCCGCTCGATGACGCGGGTTTCGGTCGCTGAACAATTCAGGCTCTCCCTGTTCATCGCCCGTCGCGCGTACCGCAGCCTCATTGGCGGCATCAACGCGCATCCGCTGCTGCGCTGGCGCTACACCTCGGCCTCGACCGACCGCCTCGTCATCGCGCCGCAGGACCTGCGCACCGCCGACGCCACCCGCGCCAGCGAAATCTACGGCGGCCGCTTCGCCTTTGCCGGCAAGGTGGTGATCTGCGACCGGCGCTCGCCTTTCGAGATGGCGCCGCCGTCCGACGAATGGGCGGTGCTGCTGTTGAGCTTCTCCTGGCTGCGCCACCTGCGCGCCGCCAACTCGGCCATCACCCGCGCCAATGCCCGCTCGCTGATCGACGACTGGATCAACGTGCAAGGCCGTTTCCACCCGCTCGGCTGGCGCACCGACATCCTGTCGCGCCGCATTCTGTTCTGGCTGTGCCAGGCGCCGTTCGTGCTGCAGGACGCCGACGTTCGCTTCTACCGCCGCTTCACGCGCTCGCTGTCGCGGCAAGTGCGCTATCTGCGCAGCACGTTCAACCAGTCTCGCGACGGCCTGCCCCGGCTGCAGGCGCTGATCGCGCTCGCTTACGCCGGGCTCTGCCTCGAGGGCCAGTCCGGCTCGTTGCGCGCCAGCGTGCGCAAGCTGACCGAGGAGCTCGGCCGCCAGATCCTGCCCGACGGCGGCCACATCAGCCGCAACCCCGGCGCGCTGATCGAGCTGCTCATCGACCTGTTGCCGCTGCGGCAACTGTTCACGGCGCGCAACCTGCCGCCGCCCGCCGCGCTCAACAACGCCATCGACCGCATGATGCCGATGCTGCGCTTCTTCCGCCACGCCGACGGCAACTTCGCGCAGTTCAACGGCATGGGGCCGACGCCGGTCGACATGCTGGCGACCGCGCTCGCCTATGACGACGCCCGTGGCGCGCCGGTCGCCAACGCGCCGCATTCCGGCTATCAGCGCATCGAGGCCGGCAACACCGCGCTCGTCATGGACACCGGCAAACCGCCGCCGCTGCCGTTGAGCCAGGAGGCGCATGCCGGCTGCCTGTCCTTCGAGCTATCGTGGAATTTGAACCGCCTGGTGGTGAATTGCGGGCTGCCGGCGGTCAATAGGGAAAACTGGCGGCAGGTCGCGCGCGCGACGCCCGCGCATTCGACCGTCAGCTTCAACGATGCTTCGGCCTGTCAGTTCTTCGAGTCGCGCAGCTTCCGCAAGCTGCTGTTCGGCACGCCGATCATTGCCGGCCCGCGCAACGTGAAGGTGCTGCGCGAGGACACCGTCGACGGCGCCATGCTGCGCATATCGCACGACGGCTACGCGCGCGAATTCGGCGTCAGCCACTACCGCGTGCTGCGGCTGAGCCCCGACGGCCGCCTGCTCGACGGCGAGGACAGCTTCACCTATCCGGCCGACGTCAGCGCTTCGACCCGCGACGACTTCGCCATCCGCTTCCACCTGCATCCGGCGGTCAAGGCCAACCGCCTGAGCGACGGCCACGGCGTCATCCTGCTGCTGCCGGACCGCGAATTGTGGACCTTCAGCACTTACGGCGAGACCGCCGAGATCGAGGAAAGCGTGTTCCTGTCCGGCTCCGACGGCCCGCGCCGCACCGTGCAGATTGTCATCTACGGCCAGGCGCGTAAGCAATCGCGCGTGCGCTGGAGCTTCCGCCACACTCCGCCTTCCTCCGCGACGACCCGTAAGGATCACCCGGACGAGCCGGAACTGCCGCTGTAGTCATTCCGGGGCGCGAGCAAAGCGAGCGAACCGGAATCCATAACCCCAGTGCTGCGGAGTATGGATTCCGGGTCCGGCACGGAGCCTGTCATCGGGCCGGCCCAAGAGGGCCGGACCCGTTGGGCCGTCCCGGAATGACGGCGTCAATGGCTGTGGATGCGCAGAACATCGCCAATCTTGCCAGATACACTTCCGCCCGCTTGATGTGCTAGCCGGTTGCTCATGGCCAGCCACCCGCGCCGCATCACCCGCGCTCTGCTGTCGGTGTCCGACAAGGCCGGGCTTATCGAGTTCGCCAAGGCGCTCGCCGGCTTCAATATAGAGCTGGTTTCGACAGGCGGCACCGCCAAGGCGCTGGACGACGCCGGCTTGCGCGTCATCGACGTTGCCGATCTGACCGGATTTCCGGAGATGATGGACGGCCGGGTCAAGACGCTGCACCCGAAGGTGCACGGCGGCCTGCTGGCGATCCGCGGCAACAAGGAACACGCCGCGGCGATGCAGCACCACCGCATCGCGCCGATCGACCTGCTGGTGGTGAACCTCTATCCGTTCGAGGCGACGGTGGCTAAAGGCGCGTCCTTCGACGACTGCATCGAGAACATCGACATCGGCGGGCCCGCCATGATCCGCGCCGCCGCCAAAAACCATAACGATGTGACGGTCGTGGTCGAGCCTACCGACTATGCGCTGGTGCTCAGCGAACTGACGCAGCATGCCGGCATGACCACGCTCGAATTGCGGAAGAAGCTTGCGGCCAAAGCCTATGCCCGCACCGCGGCTTACGACGCCGCGATCTCCAACTGGTTCGCCGACACGCTGCACGACAACGCGCCCGACTATCGCGCCTTCGGCGGCAAGCTCATTCAGGCGCTGCGCTACGGCGAGAACCCGCATCAGAGCGCCGCCTTCTATCGCGCGCCCGGCCAGCGCTCCGGCGTCGCGACCGCGCGGCAGTTGCAGGGCAAGGAGCTCTCCTACAACAACATCAACGATACCGACGCGGCCTACGAATGCGTCGCCGAGTTTGACGCCAACCGCACCGCGGCCTGCGTCATCGTCAAGCACGCCAATCCGTGCGGCGTCGCCGAAGGCGCGAGCCTGGTCGATGCCTACGGACGCGCGCTGGCCTGCGATTCAACCTCGGCCTTCGGCGGCATCGTCGCGGTCAACCGCGCGCTCGATGCCGAGGCCGCCAAGGCCATCACCGAGATCTTCACCGAAGTGATCATCGCCCCGGACGCAACCGACGAAGCGATCAAGATCGTGGCGGCGAAGAAGAACCTGCGTCTGCTCATCGCCGGCGGCCTGCCCAACCCGCGCGCGGCGGGCTGGCAGGTGAAATCGGTTGCCGGCGGCCTGTTGGTGCAGTCGCGCGACAACGCCGTGGTCGACGACATGCAGCTCAAGACTGTCACCAAGCGTCAGCCGACCGAGAAGGAACTGGCCGATCTGCGCTTTGCCTTCCGCGTCGCCAAGCACGTCAAATCGAACACCATCGTCTATGCCAAGGATCGCGCCACCGTCGGCATCGGCGCCGGACAGATGAGCCGCGTCGATGCCGCGCGCATCGCGGCGCGCAAGGCGGAAGACGCCGCCAAGGAGTTGAAGCTCGCCGCGCCGCTGACCAAAGGCTCGGTGGTCGCCTCCGACGCCTTCTTCCCGTTCGCCGACGGGCTGCTGGTCGCGATCGAAGCCGGCGCTACCGCGGTGATCCAGCCCGGCGGCTCGGTGCGCGACGACGAGGTGATCAAGGCCGCCGACGAGCACGGCATCGCCATGGTGTTCACCGGCGTGCGGCATTTCAGGCATTGATGTTTATCCCTCCCCCGCAGGGGGAGGGTGGCGAGCCAACGGGTCCGCGCGAAGCGCGGCCCGATGATAAACTCCGCGAGCCGGGTGGGGCGCGCGCGCGAAGAACCTCTAACGTAACCCCACCCCCGGCGCTCCGCGCCGGACCCTCCCCTTTCAGGGGAGGGATTTACTCCCTCGCCAAATCCCCGAGCAAACTCGCCGCTACCGACAGCTTCGACAGCGTCAGCCCGGAGCCGGCGATCTCGTGGATCGCGGAGCGGATGCGCTCGACTTCCGCCTGGCGCGGCTTGACCCAGTCGTCGACCGCGCCGGCCCCTGCGGCGCCGTTGCCGACCATGGCGGCGGTGATGCGCCGCTCGGCGTCGCCGATCGAATCGAGCGCGCGGTCGAGCGCGAGGCGGTCGAAATAGTCCGACACCACGATGCCGGGCACCGCGCCGGCGACGCGGTCGAGCTGGAAGAAGGCCTCCGCCGCGAAATAGGTCGCGGTCACCTCGGCGACCGGCTTCTGCGCGCGGTCGGCGACCAGCACGATATCGGGCGCCGCCTTCAAGAGCGGCAGGTTGGCGAGCCGCCGCGCCAGCGCTTCCGGCACGCCGGCGCGCGTCAGCTCGCCCAGGCGCGCGTCGCGCGCCGCCGCCGCCGGTTTCGGCAGCGCGTGGTCGAGCGCCGCGGCGACCTGCGCGATGCCGTCGCGATAATGCGAGATGATCGTCTCCAGGCCGCCCTTGGCGGTGGCGTTGCGCAGCGCCCAGACGATGCGGTCGAGCAGCAGGTCCTGCACCATGGCGTAGAGATCGAGCTGCACCTTGCCGGAGATCTTGTTGTCGAGCGCGTCGATCTCGCCGTTCAGCTCGACCATGCCGTAGCTCTGCCGCACGGCCGCGAAGGCCGCGGCGACCGCCGCCGGCGCCGCGCCGGTCTGGTCGGCAATACGCACGATCAGCGTGGCGCCGCCGCGGTTGATCATCGAATTGGTGAGCTGGGTGGCGATGATCTCGCGGCGCAGACGGTGCCGGTGCAGCGCCTCGTCGTAGCGCTGCGACATCTCCTTGGGGAAATAGCGCTCGAGGTCGCGCGACAGGTAGGGATCGTCGGGCACCTTGCTCGCCAGCAATTCGCTGTACAGCGACAGCTTGGCGTAGGCGAGCAGCACCGACAGCTCCGGCCGCGTCAGCGGCTGGTTGCGCTTGCGCCGCTCGGCGAGCGTCATCTCGTCGGGCAAGAATTCGACGGCGCGGTCGAGCTCGCCGCGCGCTTCCAGCGTCTGCATCAGGCGTGACTGGAAGCCGAGGTCCTCAAGGCCGCGTCGCTGCGCCAGCGACAGCGCCAGCGTCTGCTGGTAGTTGTTGCGCAGCACGAGGCGGCCGACCTCATCGGTCATCTCGACCAGCAGCGCATTGCGCGCCTCAAGCGTCAGCGCGCCCGAGCGCACCAGCGGGCTCAATGCGATCTTGATGTTGACCTCGACGTCGGAGGTGTTGACGCCGGCGGAATTGTCGATGGCATCGGTGTTCAGCCGAATGCCGGCCATCGCCGCCTCGATGCGGCCGCGCTGCGTCATGCCGAGATTGGCGCCCTCGCCGACCACCTTGACGCGCAGATCGGCACCGGTGACACGGATGGCATCGTTGGCACGGTCGCCTGCCGCGTCGTCGCCCTCGGTCGAGGCGCGGATGTAAGTGCCGATGCCGCCGAAGAACAGCAGGTCGGCGCGCGCCTTGAGGATCGCCTTCATCAGCTGCTGCGGCGTCACCGCCTCGCCCACGTCGAGCAGCTTCTGCGCCTCGGGGCTCAAGCGGATTTCCTTGGACGAGCGCGGATAGACGCCGCCGCCCTTGGAAATCAGCGACTTGTCGTAGTCCTGCCAGCTCGAGCGCGGCAGCGCGAACAGGCGCTTGCGTTCGTTAAAACTTGCCTGCGGATCGGGCTCGGGGTCGATGAAGATGTCGCGGTGATCGAAGGCGGCGACCAGCTTGGTCGTCGTCTCGCGCAGCATGCCATTGCCAAACACGTCACCCGACATGTCGCCGACGCCGACCGCGGTGAACGGCGTCTGATGGATGTTGACGTCCATCTCGCGGAAGTGCCGCTTCACCGCCTCCCAGGCGCCGCGAGCGGTGATGCCCATCGCCTTGTGGTCGTAGCCGGCCGAGCCGCCGGACGCGAAGGCATCGCCGAGCCAGTAGTCGTGCTCGATCGAAATGCCGTTGGCGATGTCGGAAAAGGTCGCGGTGCCTTTGTCGGCGGCGACCACGAGATAAGGATCGTCGCCCTCGTGGCGCACTACGTTCTCCGGCGGGATCACCTTGCCGTCCGGCGAATAATTGTCGGTGATGTCGAGCAGCGTCGCGATGAACAGCTTGTAGGTGGCGATGCCTTCGGCCTGCATTGCTTCGCGGCTCATCGGCAGATGCTTGGGCACGAAGCCGCCTTTGGCGCCGACCGGCACGATCACCGCGTTCTTGACCTGCTGCGCTTTCACCAGGCCGAGAACCTCGGTGCGGAAATCCTGCGGCCGGTCCGACCAGCGGATGCCGCCGCGCGCCACCTTGCCGAAGCGCAGATGCACGCCCTCGACCCGCGGCGAATAGACGAAGATCTCGTAGAGCGGCCGCGGCAGCGGCAGGTCGGTGATTTCGCCGCTCCTGAACTTGATCGCCAGCATCGCCTTGGGCTGGCCGGCCTTGTCGGTCTGGAAGAAGTCGGTGCGGATCGCGGCCTGCACGGCGTTGACGAAGTGGCGCAGGATGCGGTCCTCGTCGAGGCTCTGCACGTTCCGCAGTTCCTGTTCGATGCCGCCGACGATCTCCTGCTGTTTGGCCTCGCGGCCTTCCGCCGCGGCGGCGCGCGGATCGAAGCGGGCGTAGAACAGTTCGACGATGTCGGTGACGATGACGTAGTGCTTGGTCAGCGTCGCCCACATGTAATCCTGCGAATAGGGCACGCGGATCTGCCGCAAATAGCGCGACAGCGCGCGGATCAGCGCCACGTCGCGCCAGCCCAGGCCCCCGGCAAGCGTCAGCGCGTTGTAGCCGTCGTTCTCGGCCGCGCCGCGCATCACCATCAGGAACGCGGCCTCGAGCCGCGCCTTGCCATGCTCGAGCTCGATGGCGCCGCCGTCGCGGCGCTCGAGCAGCATGTCGTGGAACCAGACGGTCTTGGCGGCGCCTTTCGGCTCGATGTGGAAGGTGCGCTCGTCGACGACGCGGAAGCCCATGTTCTCCAGCACCGGCACGCGCGCCGACAGAGGCAGCGGCTTGCCGAAATTCCACACCTTCAAGCCCACCGCGCGCTGCTCCTCGTGCATGCGGTGATGGAAGTCGACGCCGAGCGGACGCTCCTCGTTCAGGCTGTCGAGAATGCGCACGTCGCCGGCGGCGACGCTCGGCGCGTAGGTGTCCTGGAAGCCGTGCGGGAAGGCCGCGCGGTAGCGCTCGAACAGTCCGAGCGCCTTGTCCGGCGCGTACAGCAGCTTCAGCGCGTCGGCAAAGCCGTCGCTCCAGGTGCGGATGATTTCGACAACCGCGTCCTCCAGCGTCGTCCGGTCGATGTCGGGCGTCTGTCCGTCGGAGCGGCCGATGATGTAATGCACGCGCACCAGCGGGCCTTCCGGGAAGAACGGATAGAAGGCCGAGACGCGGCCGACGAACACGCCGGCGAGATACTCGCCGATCTTGATGCGGATCGCGCTGTCGTAGCGCTCGCGCGGCACGAACACGAGCACCGAAACAAAGCGGTCGAAGCGGTCGCGCCGCGCCAGCACTCGCACGTGCGGCCGCTCGTCGAGCCGCATGATGGCGAGCGAGAACTGGTAGAGCGTGTCCTCGTCGATCTGGAACAATTCGTCGCGCGGATAATGCTCCAGCACGTTGGCGAGCGCCTTGCCGGAATGGCTCTTCGGATCGAAGCCGGCGCGCTCCTCGACATTGGCGATCTTGCGCCGCAGATACGGAATGCCGTGCGCCGAGCGCGTATAGGCGGTGGAGGTGAACAGCCCGACGATGCGGAATTCGCCGGCGAGGTTGCCGTTGGCGTCGAAGCGCTTGACGCCGATATAGTCGAGATAGGCGCGCCGGTGCACGCGGGCGTGGATGTTGGCCTTGGCGATGATCAACGGCCGCGGCTCCCTGAGGAACGCCATGATCTCCGGCGTGATCTCGAGCAGCTCGTGGCCGCGGCGCAGCACGCGCACCTCCGGTGAGCGCATGATGCCGAGGCCGCTTTCGGAATCCGGCTGCAGCTCGTGGCCGTCGAACACGTAGTTGCGCACGCCGATGAAGGTGAAGTTGTCGGCGAGCAGCCATTTCAGGAACTCGATCGCCTCGGCGATCTCGTCGACCGGCAGCGGCGGCGGCGTGGTGGTGAGCTCGGCGACGATGCCGTTGACGCGGTCGAGCATCGCTCGCCAGTCCTCGACCGCAAGCCGGACGTCGCCGAGCACCGTTTGCAGCGCCGCAACGATCGCCGCGCGCTGCGCATCGTCCTCGATCGGATCGACGTGGATATGCATGAAGCTTTCGCGCAAGACGCCGGCGGCGTCCGCGGCGCCCAGCGCCGTGAGCTTGCCGTTTTCGTCGCGCTTGACGCCGAGCACCGGGTGCGCGGTGAGGCGGATGGGCAGCTTGCGGTCCGACAACTCGCCGAGCACCGAATCGAACAGAAACGGCATGTCGTCGTTGACGATCTCGATCACCGAGATCGACTTGCGGTCGCCGGACGCCGCGAGTTGCACGGTGTCGAAGCGGACCTTCGCCGCGCCGGGCTTGCGCTCGGCGAGGAACGCCCAGGCCCGCGCGGCGAGCATGGCCAGATCGACCGAGCCATAATGCACGACGTCTTCCGGCACCACGTGGCCGAACAACTGCGCCAGGAAGGTCTGCGGGATGACGGTCGCGCCGCCGGCAACTGCAAGTCCCGCCTGCTCGATCGCCCGTCGGGCGATGTCCTCGAGGTCGCTGCTCGGAGTGCGGGCGTCCATTCGTCCTCGCGCGAGGCCACGTGTGAATCAGTTGAGGCGGAATTTGAGTGTTCACATTCCGCTGGCGGGCGTCGAGAGCAACACACCATTTGGTGACGCGCTGTTGACAGCAACATTTGCTGCATTTGCGAAGCCGCCGCAGGGCGCGGCGCGCGCGGTAAGGCCATGGAACAAAAGGGAAATGGGAGCCACCGGGTCGTATCGCGGCGGCTCGTAACATTGTAGGCTCAAGGACGGGGACGTACGAAAGGGGCGCGTGCAATGCCGAAAATCAACAAAACCAGCAAAGCGGCGGTGAAGCCGGTGGTGGCCACATCGGCCAAGGTTCAGCCGGCGCTGCGCGCTATCAAGGGCGGCATGGCCCCGCCACAGAAGGCAAAGCCGGCCGCGCCGGCCGCGAAAGCGATAAAACCTGTGCCGGGCAAACCCGTGCCGGCGCCGGCCGACGATTCACCGGTCATCGCGCTCAATCTGCCGCAGGCGAAACTCACCCCGGCGATGGCCGCCTATTTCAAGAAATGCCAGGACAAGCTCGGCTTCGTGCCCAACGTGCTGGTCGCCTATGCCTTCGACATGGCGAAGCTCGAGACCTTCGTCGCCATGTACAACGATCTGATGTTCGGCGAGTCGGGCCTGTCCAAGCTCGAGCGCGAGATGATCGCGGTCGCGGTGTCGTCGCAGAACCGTTGCTACTATTGCCTCACCGCCCACGGCGCCGCCGTGCGGCAGTACTCCGGCAATCCACTGCTCGGCGAGCACATGATGATGAACTACCGCGTCGCGCGGCTTAACAAGCGCCAGCGCGCCATGCTCGACTTCGCCGTCAAGCTCACCGCGGCGCCGTGGAGCGTCGAGGAAGGCGACCGCGAGCGGCTGCGGCGCGCCGCTTTCTCCGACCGCGACATCTGGGACATTTCGGCGGTCGCTGCGTTCTTCAACATGTCGAATCGCGTCGCCTCGGCGACCGACATGCGGCCAAACACGATCTATCACACGCAGGCGCGCTAGGTCCCTCTCCCCGCCTGCGGGGAGAGGGTGGTGAGCGCCGACAGGCGCGAGCCGGGTGAGGGGCGGCGCCACTCAAGTATGGTACCAATGCCCCCTCACCCGACTTCCTCGCCATCGCTCGGAAGTCGACCTCTCCCCGCACGCGGGGAGAGGTGAAAGAGAGCCATGCGTCGGTCCCTCACCGCTTTCCTGATCGCTTTTCTCGTCCTCGCATTTGGCGCCCACGCACAGCCGACGATACCACCGGCAACTCCCATCCTCGGCCACAACGGCATGGTGGTGGCGCAGGAGAGCCGCGCCGCGCGCATCGGCATCGAAGTGCTCGACCGCGGCGGCAACGCGGTCGATGCCGCGGTCGCGGTCGGCTTTGCGCTCGCCGTAACCTATCCGCGCGCCGGCAATCTCGGCGGCGGCGGCTTCATGGTGATCCACCTTGCCAAAGGTAATCGCGACACGGCGATCGACTACCGCGAGACCGCGCCGGCGGCCGCGACGCCGACCATGTTCCTCGACGCGCAAGGCAATCCCGACCCGCACAAGTCGCGCGATTCCGCGCTCGCCATTGGCGTGCCCGGCACCGTCGCCGGGCTCGCGCTGGCCGAGCAGAAATACGGCTCGCACAAGCTGTCGCTCGCCGAGCTGATCGCGCCGGCGATCCAACTCGCGCAGGAAGGCTTCCCGGTCGAGGACGACCTGGCCGACTCGCTGCCGGCCGCGCGCGAGCGGCTGGCGCGCTGGCCGTCTTCCGCCGCGATCTTCCTCAACGGCGGACAGGTGCCGCGGAACGGCGACACACTGCTGCAGTTCGATCTTGCCGACACGCTCACGGCGATTGCGCAGCAGGGCCCGCAAGCCTTCTACCAGGGCGACATCGCCGCAAGAATCGCCGACGCGGTGCATGAGGCCGGCGGCATCATGACCGCGGACGACTTGAAGAACTACCGCGCCATCGAGCGCCCGGTGGTGCGCGGCAGCTACCGCGGCTACGACATCGTCTCGATGCCGCCGCCATCGTCGGGCGGCGTGGCGCTGATCGAGATGCTCAATATTCTCGAGGGCTACGATCTCGCCAAGCTCGGCCGCGGCGATGAGGCGCTGCACCTCACCATCGAGGCGATGAAGCGCGCCTATGCCGACCGCGCCGTCTATATGGGCGATCCCGACAGCGTCACCATGCCGATTGCCGGCCTGATCTCGAAGAAATACGCGGCGTCGTTGCGCGAGGGTATCACCGACAAGGCGACGCCCGCCGCCGACATCCGGCCCGGTCAGCCTGCCGATTACGAGGGCCGCAACACCACGCATTTTTCCGTCATCGACCGCGACGGCAACGCGGTGTCGAACACCTATACGCTCAACTTCTCCTACGGCGTCGGCCTGGTCGCCGACGGCACCGGCGTGCTGCTCAACAACGAGCTCGACGATTTCACCGCCAAGCCCGGCACCGCCAATGCCTATGGCCTCGTCGGCTTCAACGCCAACCTGCCCGGCCCCGGCAAGCGGCCGCTGTCGTCGATGACGCCGACCATCGTGCTGAAGGACGGCAAGCCGGTCCTCGTCACCGGCTCGCCCGGCGGCAGCCGCATCATCACCGCGGTACTTCAGGTGATCGAAAACGTCATCGACTTCCACATGGACATTGCGCAAGCCGTGAGCGCGCCGCGCCTGCACGACCAGTGGGAACCGGATCAGGTCTATGTCGAGCCGGGCTTTGCGCCCGCCGTGCTCGATGCGCTCGCCGCGCGCGGCCACACCATCGTGCCGACCGAGCCGCACACCGCGGCAAATTCGATCGCCGTCACCAAGGACGGCTATGTCGGCGCCGCCGACACGCGCACCCGCGGCGCCCTGGCGGCGGGGTATTAGCCAAGTTTTGAGAGAGAAAGTTGGAGCGGGCGAAGGGATTCGAACCCTCGACCCCGACCTTGGCAAGGTCGTGCTCTACCCCTGAGCTACACCCGCATCCGTTGGTTATCTGGCCGGTCGCCGACCGGCCGCCAAGGCCGTTCCTATAGGAAAAGCGCGCCGCCTTGGCAACTACGACCGGATTCGCGGTTAACCCGCATGATGGCGCGGTTTGCGGTGCGCCCGCGGCCCGGAAGCCGGCGGAATAAAGGCCGGGTTCGGATTGCAGAAGCCGCGGTTGCCCGCCAGCACATTGGGCCGGCACGCCTCGATCGAATTGTAGTGGCAGTCCCAATAGGCATCGCCCATGCCCATAATCTGAACCGCGCACCAGGGCGCGCTGCCCCCGGCGAGCGCCGGGGCGCTGCCGCAGGATGACGCCAGCGCCAGGGCGAAAGCCGCAATCCCGATCGCGCATCTGCAAGCCTCCTCCCGGGACTAACCCCGCAGGCGACAGCTTTGTTGCCAGCAACTATGGTGCGCCGCCATGGCCGCAAGCCCCGACGACCTTTTTGCCGAACTGGACCGGCTCGGCATCCCGCACAAGACCGTCAAGCACCCGCCGGTCTTCACCGTCGAGCAGGCCCGCCAGTTGCGCGGCGAGCTGCCCGGCGGCCACACCAAGAACCTGTTCCTGCGCGACAAGAAACACGCGCTTTATCTCGTCGTGGCGCTGGAAGACGCCGAGATCGAGCTCAAGAGCCTGCACCGCCGCCTCGGCGCCACGGGCCGCTTCTCGTTCGGTTCGTCGGATCTGCTGCGCGAGGTCTGGGGCGTCGAGCCCGGCTCGGTCACCCCGTTCGGCGCCATCAACGACACGGCAGGGCCGCGTCACCGTGGTGCTCGATGCCGACATGATGACGCACGACGTGCTCAACTACCACCCGCTCGATAACCGCATGACCACCTCGATCGCCCGCGACGACCTGATCAAATTCCTCGAAGCCACCGGCCATAGGCCGCGGATCGAGACGGTCTCCGGGCCATCCGCCGAGGGGGTCTGACCCGATTGCAATCAATGCCCGGATGCCCATTTAATCGGGCAACCGGAACCAAAAAGGCCAGGAAAACGATGCTGCAGAACGGCGGGGGAATGACGGCTGCGGCCGACGTGGTGAAGGACACCACCACGCAAACTTTCATGAAGGACGTGATCGAGGAATCCAAGCGCCAGCCGGTGCTGGTGGATTTCTGGGCGCCGTGGTGCGGCCCCTGCAAGCAGCTGACGCCGGTTCTGGAAAAGGCGGTGAAGAACGCCAAGGGCGCGGTCAAGCTCGCCAAGATGAACATCGACGAGCACCCGGCGATTCCCGGGCAGATGGGCATCCAGTCGATCCCCGCGGTCATCGCCTTCGTCAACGGCCAGCCGGCCGACGGCTTCATGGGCGCGATCCCGGAGGCGCAGGTCAACGCCTTCCTCGAGCGGCTGACCAAGGGCAAAGCCGGCGGCGAAGAAAAGGACATGCTCAAGGCCGCCGACGAGGCGCTGATCGGCGGCAATCCGGCCGCGGCCGCCGAGATCTACGCGCAGCTCTTGAGCGAGGACGCCGCCAACGTGCACGCGCTCGCCGGACTTGCGCGCTGCTACGTCGAGACCGGCGCGCTCGAGCAGGCCAAGCAGACGCTCGCCATGGTGCCGGAGGCAAAACGCAACGAGGCGCCGGTCGCCGCCGCGCGCGCCGCGCTCGAGATCGCCGAGCAGGCGAAATCGCTCGGGCCGCTCGCCGAGCTCGAGGCCACGGTGCTTGCCAATCCGCTCGACCATCAGGCGCGCTTCGACCTTGCCGTCGCGCTCAACGCCAAGGGCAGCCGTGGCGACGCCGTCAACCAGTTGCTCGAGATCGTGCGCAAGGATCGCAAGTGGAACGACGACGGCGCGCGCAAGCAGCTGGTGCAGTTCTTCGAGGCCTGGGGCCCGACCGACGAAGCCACCGTCGAAGGCCGCAAGCGGCTGTCGTCGATTTTGTTTTCGTAGCTTGATCCGTCATCCTGAGGTGGTCGCGAAGCGGCCCTCGAAGGATGACGGGCACGGGCTGTCATCCTTCGAGGCTCGCTACACTCGCTCCTCAGGATGACGAGAAGCGCTGGCGATTGTGGAAGCAATTCCATGCCGATGAACGCCCAGTACCGCGGGCCGATCGAGCTGCCGGAGGTGATCCCGGCGTTTCCGCTGCCGGGCGCATTGCTGTTGCCGCGCGGGCAGATGCCGCTCAACATTTTCGAGCCGCGCTACCTCGCCATGATCGACGACAGCTTGCGCGACGGCCACCGTCTCATCGGCATGATCCAGCCCGACGTCGCGCATTCCGGCTCGCCGGACAAGCCGAAGCTGTTCACCATCGGCTGCGTCGGCCGCATCACCCAGCTCGCCGAGAGCGGCGACGGCCGCTATCTCATCGAACTGACCGGCGTCGCGCGCTTCCGCGTCGTCGAGGAGCTTGCCGTGCACACCGCCTATCGCCAGTGCCGCGTCACTTTCGCGCCGTTCGCCGACGACTTTGTCGCCCGCAAGGGCGAGAACGCGGTCGACCGCAACGCGCTCTTGCGCGCGCTCGGCGACTTCCTCAAGGCCAATGATCTCAAGGCCGACTGGGAGGGCATCGACAAGGCGCCGAACGAGGCGCTGGTCAACGCGCTCGCCATGATGTCGCCCTACGGCGCGGCGGAAAAGCAGGCGCTGCTCGAGGCGCCCGACCTGAAAACCCGCGCCGAAGTGCTGATCGCCATCACCGAAATCGAGCTCGCCAAGAAGAACACCGAGGGCGACCCCAAGCTGCAGTAGTTGGACCGACCGGCGTCGTGCAAGCGGCCCCGTCGTGCTATAATCTGCCGAAACGCCGGAGCCCACCTCATGTCCACCACCCAACCGCCCGAACGCCCCACCGGCGGCGTCGATCCGAAGCTCTTGGAAATCCTGGTCTGCCCGCTGACCAAGGGTCCGCTGGAATACGACGCCGCCAATCAGGAGCTGATCTCGCGCAAGGCCAAGCTCGCCTATCCGATCCGCGACGGCATCCCGATCATGCTGCCGGAGGAGGCAAGAAGGTTGGAGTAACCCTGCTCGCGTCATCCTGAGGTGGCCGCCGAAGGCGGCCCTCGAAGGATGATCGGCCCGAGCATGTCATCCTTCGAGGCTCGCTGCGCTCGCTCCTCAGGATGACGATCAATCGCAGAACGCGCGGCATAGGGAGACGTGAATGATCAAGATCTGGGGGCGCAACACCTCGTCCAATGTGCAGAAGGCGATGTGGGCGGTCGGCGAGCTCGGCCTTGCGCACACGCGCATCGACATCGGCGGCGCGTTCGGCATGAACCGGGAGCCGAAATATCTGGCGATGAATCCGAACGGCCTGGTGCCGACGCTCGAGGAAGACGACGGCTTCCTGTTATGGGAATCGAATTCGATCTGCCGCTATCTCGCCGGCAAGCACGACAAGGCGGCCGTGCTGGAGCCGAAGGACGCTCATCAGCGCGCGCTCGCCAGCCAATGGATGGATTGGCAATTGTCGGTGCTCGGCCCCGCAATCACGCCGGCGTTCTGGGGACTGATCCGCACGCCGCCGGAAAAGCGCGACGCTGCCGCGATCAAGACCTCGCAGGAGAAAACCGTCACCGCCATGCTGATGCTCGAAGGGCAATTGGCGAAAACGCCGTTCGTCGCCGGGCCGGCCTTTTCTTACGGTGACATTCCTGTCGGCGTCATGTGCTACCGCTACCGGCAACTGGTGCCGGATCGCCCGAAGACGCCCAATCTCGACCGCTGGTACGACGCGATCTCGTCACGCAAAGCATTCAAGGACCACGTCGGCGCAGTGCCGCTGAGCTGATATCCCTCCCCTGAAAGGGGAGGGTCCGGCGCGAAGCGCCGGGGGTGGGGTTACAGCGACGCAGCCCCACTCGTCTCGCATCTCGCCATAGCGCGTCGAAGACGCACGTGAACGCGCTAATCGCTCGATGCTCGCCACCCTCCCCCTTCGGGGGAGGGATTAAAGCGCCTCACCCCTGAGCAATTTCGGCACGTCGCCGGTGAAGCCGGCCGCCTCGCGGATGAAGACGCGCTTGAGCGCCGGCACGCGCTCGACCAGACCGAGGCCGATGTCGCGAAACAGCCGCAGCGCGTCGGAGCGGTTGGAGAACAGCCGGTTCAGCCCGTCGGTCGCCACGCTCATCGTCATGGTGTCGAAGCGGCGCCAGCGCTGATAGCGCTCGAGCACATCGGGGCTGCCGACGTCGAGGCCGAGACGCGCCGCGTCGGCGACCGCTTCGGCCAGCGCCGCAACGTCGCGCAACCCCATGTTCAGCCCCTGCCCGGCGATCGGATGAATGATATGCGCGGCATCGCCGACCAGCGCGATGCGCTCGGCGATGAACGAGCGCGCGGTGAACAGCCCGAGCGGAAAGGCAAGGCGCGGCCCCACCACCTCGATGTCGCCGAGCGCGAGGCCGAAGCGCTTCTCCAGCTCGTCGTGGAATTCGGTGTCCGGCAATGCGACGATGCGCTCGGCCTCGCGCTTGCCTTCGGTCCACACGATCGAGCAGCGCTTTCCGGTGAGCGGCAGGATGGCGAACGGCCCCGCGGGCAGGAAATGCTCCTCGGCGCGCCCCTGATGCTCGCGCTCATGCGCGACCGTGGTGACGATCGCCGCCTGGTCGTAATCCCAGCCGTGCGTGGCGATGCCGGCCTGCTCGCGGATCTTCGAGCGCGCGCCGTCGGCGCCGACCAGCAGCCGCGCCGCAATCGTGTCGCCGTCCCCGAGTTCGACATCGATGGCGCGCGGCGCATGCGCGAAGCCTTTGACCGCGGTCGGCCGCAGTTCGACGCCGATCTCTTTCGCCTTCGTCACCAGCGCATCGACGAGATGCCGGTTCTCGATCATGTGGGCGAAGGGCTCGCCCTCCTCGACCTCGCCGCCGAAGGTGAGCAAGCTCGGCCGCACCGCATCGTCGAGCTTGGAATCCGTCACCACCATGTCGAGGATCGGCTGCGCCTCCGCCTCGACCGCCTCCCAGACCTCGATCGCCTCGAACAGCCGCCGCGCCGCCGCGGCGATGGCCGAGGCGCGCAGATCGTTGGATTTGGCGTGCGCCAGCGCCGGGTCGGCGACCGTCACCGCAAAGCCGGTCCCGAGCGCCTGCCGCAGCGCGATGCCGAGCGCCAGCCCGGCAAAGCCGGCGCCGGCGATCATCACGTGGCGCTTTTCCGTCATTCGTGTTTTCCCTCTCGCAACAGTTTAGCATTGTTAGGCAGGCGCAAGCGTCTCAGTTCCCTCCCCCTGCAAGGGGGAGGGTCAGGGTGGGGGTCATTTCCGATTGAATTGACCCCCACCCGACGCCTTCGGCGTCGACCTCCCCCTTGCAGGGGGAGGTAAAGAGAAGGCAAGACTGCTCGCCATGGCCTCCGCCGTCGCAGATCTTCTCGCCATCCTCGATCTCGAAGAGCTCGACGTGAACCTGTTCCGCGGCCGTTCGCCGCAGGCCGGCTGGCAGCGCGTCTATGGCGGGCAGGTGATCGGCCAGGCGCTGGTCGCCGCCGTGCGCACGGTCGAAGATCGCGCGCCGCATTCGATGCACGCCTATTTCCTGCTGCCGGGCGATCCCAAGGTGCCGATCATCTACGACGTCGACCGCATGCGCGACGGCAAAAGCTTCACCACCCGGCGCGTCACCGCGCGCCAGCACGGCCACCCGATCTTCTCCATGCTGGTGTCGTTCCACAACGATGAGCCCGGCCTCGATCACCAGATGCCGATGCCGAAGGTGCCGCCGCCGGAATCGCTGCCGAACGAAGCGGAAATGCGCGAGAAGATGTTGCCGACTATGCCCGATCCGGTGCGGCGCTATTACGAGCGCGAGCGGCCAATCGAATTGCGCCCGGTCGAGTTCGACCGCTACGGCGGCAGGAAATATCCCGACACGCGCTTCCACGTCTGGATCCGCGCCACCGGCAAATTGCCCGACGATCTGGCCATCCATCAGTGCGTGCTCGCCTACGCTTCCGACATGACGCTGCTCGACGCCGCGCTCGGGCCGCACGGCCGTACGCTGTTCGAGAAGGAGTTCATGGCGGCGAGCCTCGATCACGCGCTGTGGCTGCACCGGCCGTTCCGCGCCGACGACTGGCTGCTCTACGCGCAGGATTCGCCCAACCTGCACGGCTCGCGTGGCTTTTCCCGCGGCCTGATCTTCACCCGCGATGGGACTCTGGTGGCGTCGGTCGCCCAGGAAGGCCTGGTTCGCGTGCGCCGCAGCGAGCGCCGAGGCGCC
The DNA here is from genome assembly GCA_963822035.1 of uncultured Alphaproteobacteria bacterium. Taxonomy (GTDB): domain Bacteria; phylum Pseudomonadota; class Alphaproteobacteria; order Rhizobiales; family Xanthobacteraceae; genus Pseudolabrys. The sequence continues at coordinate 406,490 of CAWGGC010000006.1, forward strand.
TCGGGCGCGTCGGACAGCGATTACTGTGGGCGCAGCAATAAACCAGCTTAATTTTTAGGCGACCTGGCTATAGCGTGAGCAGCACCTGTGTGGTGGCGCGCCCCCCGCAGGATGCCGGGGAGACGCCATGAAGCTGATCATAGCCATTATCAAGCCTTTCAAGCTCGACGAGGTCCGCGAAGCGCTGACGCGGATCGGCGTCCACGGCATGACCGTGACCGAAGTGAAGGGCTATGGCCGGCAAAAGGGCCACATGGAAATCTATCGCGGCGCCGAATATGCGGTGAACTTCCTGCCCAAGCTGCGTCTCGAAGTCGCCGTCACCGCCGAGCAGGCCGACCGGGCGGTCGAGGCGGTCGCCGCCGCCGCCAAGACCGGCCAGATCGGCGACGGCAAGATCTTCGTTACGCCGCTCGATGCCGCGGTGCGCATCCGCACCGGCGAAACCGACGTCGCCGCGCTCTGAACGCGACCGCCCGGGGAACCCTATGAAACGCGCGCAACGCATAGCCGCGGCGGCCACGGCCGCCCTTTTGTCCGGTGCAACGCCGGCCTTGGCGCAGCCGACCTCGATCGATCGCGCCGACACCGCATGGATGATGGCCGCGACCGGCCTGGTGCTGATGATGTCGATTCCGGGCCTCGCGTTGTTCTACGCCGGCATGGTGCGCAAGAAGAACGTGCTCGCCACCATGGCGCAGACGCTCGCCGCCACCGTGGTGGTCTCGATCCTCTGGATGATCGCCGGCTACAGCCTCGCCTTCGCCGGCGGCGGCGCCTTCATCGGCACGCTCGACAGAGTCTTTCTGAACGGCATGACGCTGAATTCGGTTTCGCCGCTGGCGAAAACGATTCCGGAAAGCCTGTTCATGATCTACCAGATGACCTTCGCCATCATCACGGTCGCGCTGGTCGCGGGCTCCGTCGCCGACCGCCTGCGCTTTTCCGCCTTTCTCTTGTTCTGCGTGCTCTGGCTGTTCATCGTTTACGTGCCGATCGCGCATTGGGTCTGGGGCGGCGGCTTCCTCGCCGCGGCCGGCACGCTCGATTTCGCCGGCGGTACCGTGGTTCATCTCAACGCCGGCCTTGCCGGCCTGGTCGCGGCCTATGTCGTCGGCGCGCGCCACGGCTACGGCAGCGAAAATCTCGCGCCTTACGATCTCACCCTCGCCATCATCGGCACCGGGCTACTGTGGGTCGGCTGGTTCGGTTTCAACGGCGGCTCCGCGCTCGGCGCCAACGGCCGCGCGGTGATGGCGATCGTGTCGACGCATCTCGCCGCCAGCGCCGGCGCCGCCACCTGGATGACGCTCGAATGGTGGACGCGCGGCAAGCCTTCGGTGCTCGGCATGGTGTCCGGCGCGGTCGCCGGTCTCGGTACCATCACGCCAGCATCGGGATTCGTCATGCCGGTGCAGGCTTGCATCATCGGCGTGATCGCCGGTGCGGTCTGCTTCTGGGCGTGCACCTGGCTGAAGTTGCGGCTCGGCTACGACGACACCCTCGATGTATTCGGCGTGCACGGCATCGGCGGCCTGACCGGAACGATGCTCACGGGCGTTTTCGCAGTGTCGGCCGTGTCGGTCAGTCCGGAAGTTCCCAACGGCATCGGCGGACTGCTCGAAGGCAACCCGGAGCTGCTGTTGTCCCAGTTCTACGGCGTCCTCGTGGTTGGCCTTTGGACCGGCATCGGCACCTTCGTCATTCTGAAGCTGGTCGGCGCCGTGGTGCCGCTGCGGGTGAAGAAAGAGGACGAGGTGATCGGCCTCGATGTCAGTCAGCACGGCGAGGCACTGCAGTAATCCGGTAGCAACCGGGTACCACTCTGCCCCGCGCGCCGCGCATATGGCTAAATTTTGAGCATGGCCGCGCCGCCTTGATGCCTAAGTGGGCGGCAGCGGCCGATATGCCGCCTCCGCGGCCCAGCCGCGCCGAATATCCTCAATCAGATCATGGTGTTAGGTGCGATTTCAGCAACTGGCACGTTGTTTGATTCTATCCCCTCTGCGATGGCCCGGGGGCTTCTCTGCGGTCGTTGTTCAGTGACCTGCCCGCACTGCGTGAATCATCACAAACGGGCCCAAGCGGGGATCGAAATCCATGAAAATCGTCATGGCCATAATCAAACCCTTCAAGCTCGACGAGGTCCGTGACGCTCTGACCTCAATCGGCGTGTCGGGAATGACCGTCACAGAGGTCAAAGGCTACGGGCGTCAAAAGGGCCACACGGAAATCTACCGTGGGGCTGAGTATGCGGTGAGCTTCCTACCCAAGATCAAGATCGAGGTGGCGGTGGCGACCAACACGGTCGACAAAGTCATCAGCGCCATCACCGGCGCCGCCAAGACCGGCCAGATCGGCGACGGCAAGATCTTTGTCTTCGCACTCGACAGCGCAGTGCGCATCCGCACCGGCGAAACCGATGCCGCGGCCCTCTAGTGACCCGCAGCCAAACAATTCGGACAGGAGTAAAACCATGACGTTGAAGAAACACTCCCGTGCGGGGCTCGTGGCTCTCGCTTTCGGGATACTGCTCGCGCTTGTCGTAAGCGTGGGCTTCAATTCGAGCTCGTACGCGCAGACGCCGGCACCCGGCGCCGCGCCTGCGCCGGCCGCCACTCCGGCGGCGCCACCGCCGCCGCCGCAGGCCTGCGCCAACGATCCCGACCCGAAGAAGGCCGTGCTCGAGAAGTGCACACCGAACTCGGGTGACACCGCGTGGATGCTCACCTCGGTCGCTCTCGTGCTCATGATGACCGTGCCGGGCCTCGGCCTGTTCTACGGCGGCATGGTGCGCAAGAAGAACGTTGGCGACACGGTGATGACGAGCTTCGCCGTCACCTGCCTGGTCACCATCGTTTATGCGATCCTCACCTACAGCCTCTCGTTCACGACCGGATCGCCTTATATCGGCGGCCTGAGTCGCGTTTTCCTGCAAGGCATCCTGAGCGACATCATCGACGGGCATCGGCACGCCAAACGGCTTGGCCGTGACGATTCCTGAAACCGTCTACATGTGCTTCCAGATGACCTTCGCCATCATCACACCGGCGCTGATCGCCGGCGCCTTCGCCGAGCGCATGAAATTCTCGGCGATGCTGTGGTTCATCGGCCTGTGGGCAATCCTGGTCTATGCGCCGATCGCGCACTGGGTCTGGGGCGCCGACGGCTTCATGTCGAACGGCAACAGCGACGCCGCTTTCAAGGTTCTCGACTTCGCCGGCGGCACCGTCGTGCATATCAACGCTGGCGTCGCCGGCCTGATGTGCGCGATCGTCCTCGGCAAGCGCAAGGACAGTGGACCGGCGCATAACATGGTGCTCACCTTCATCGGCGCCTCGCTGCTGTGGGTCGGCTGGTTCGGCTTCAACGCCGGCTCCGCCGTCACCGCCGGCATGCAGGCGGGCATGGCGATGACCGTGACCCAGATCGCCACGGCAGTCGCGGCCTTCACCTGGATGCTCGTTGAATGGGCGCACCGCAGCAAGCCGACCGTGATCGGCATCTGCTCGGGCGCGGTCGCTGGCCTCGTCGCCATCACTCCGGCCTCGGGCTATGTCGGCCCGGTCGGCTCGATGGTGATCGGCGTCGCCGCCGGCGTGGTCTGCTACTGGGGCGTCACCGGCCTCAAGCACATGCACGGCATCGACGACGCGCTGGACTGCTTCGGTGTCCACGCGGTCGGCGGCATCGTTGGCGCGCTGCTCACCGGCGTGTTCGCCATCGCCGAATACGGCGGCACCGCGGGCCTGATCGAAGGCAACGCGGCGCAGATGATCAACCAGGTCAAGGGCATCGTCATCGTCATCGTCTATGACGCCGTCGTCTCCCTGATCCTGCTGAAGATCATCGACGCCATCATCGGCCTGCGCGTCACCGACGAGGTGGAACGCGAAGGTCTCGATATCGCGCTGCACGGCGAGGCCGTTCAGTAATCGCGGGCGTGATCCCGAAAAGTGGATACCGGCTTTCGAGTAAGATCACGCACCATGAAGTGACAAGCTAGCGGTAGGGGCGGAAACCCGGCACTGTCCCTTCCGTTGAGGCCCCGGTCCTGAGAGGGACCGGGGCCTCTCTTTTTTGCCCCTGCCCTCCGGGGGCAGGCGGCCGGCCGATGGTTAATCGGGTCTTAACCTCGGCGTTCCTATTGTGCGCAAGCCAGCTATCGCGGGCCGGCACCCGCGCAGGCTTTTACGCGACCTATATGCCCGCTATCGACCGCAGCCTCGACGTCGTCGCCTTCATCTCCGAGCACTTCCGCGACATCGTGCGCCGGCGGCTGAGCGAGCTCGCCGGTCTCGCACTTATTATTCTGGCGCTGCTCGGCGCCATCGCGCTCGCCACCTGGTCGGTGCAGGACCCGTCGCTCAGCCACGCCACGCAAACGCCGGTGCGCAACCTGCTCGGCTTCCCCGGCGCCATCTTCTCCGATCTGGCGATGCAGCTCTTGGGCCTCGCCAGCGTGCTGTTGCTGCTGCCGGAGGCGCTGCTCGGCTGGCGGCTGCTGGCGCACCGGCCGCTCGGCGACAAATGGAAGAGCCTGATCTGGATCCTCGCCACGCTGCTCGCCGCCGCCTTCGTCTCGACACTGCCGCGCATCGGCTCCTGGCCGCTGCCGACCGGCCTCGGCGGCGTCATCGGCGATGCCGTGCTGCGCGTGCCGGCTCTGGTGACGCGCGCGCCGCTCTCCGGCGTCAGCCTCATCGTCACCGCGGCGCTGCTCGCGGTTGCGACCTTCGCGTCGATCGCCGTTGCCGCTGGGCTTGCCTGGCCTGGCGCGGCGGACGCCAACGACGGTGAAGACGACGAGATCGAAGAAGGTGACGACGAAGAAGACGCCGATCGCGCGTCCGCTTGGCGCGGCTTCATCGTCCACGCGCTGTTGAGCTTCAAGGCGCGGCTCATGCTGATGTTCCGCCGCAAACCGCGGCAGCCTCGCCCTGCCGCGCGCACCGCGTTGCCCGGCGGCCGTTTCGAGCCGCGCTTCGACGGCGCGCCGCGCGTGCAAGCGCCATCGCTCGATTATGACGGCGAGGACGCCGAAGCCGAAATCGACGAACAGGAAACGCCGCAGGCGGCGCCCCGCCGCAGGCCTGCGCCGCGCGCGCGCCGCGCAGCGGCGGCTACGAGCTGCCCTCGCTCAATCTGCTGACGGCGGCGCGGTCTTCCGAACGCACCACGCTGTCGAAGGACGTCATCGACGCCAACGCCGTGGCGCTGGAAAGCGTGCTCGCGGATTTCGGCGTGCGCGGCGAGATCATCAATGCGCGGCCCGGCCCGGTGGTCACGCTCTACGAACTTGAACCCGCGCCCGGCATCAAGTCGTCGCGCGTCATCGGCCTTGCCGACGACATCGCCCGCTCGATGAGCGCGGTGTCGGCGCGCGTCGCCGTCGTCTCCGGCCGCAACGCCATCGGCATCGAGCTGCCCAATCCGACCCGCGAAAAGGTCTATTTGCGCGAGCTGCTCTCCGGCAACGACTACAACGGCAGTGCCGCCAAGCTGCCGCTCTGTCTCGGTAAGACCATCGGCGGCGAAAGCGTCATCGTCGATCTCGCGCGCATGCCGCACCTGCTGATCGCCGGCACCACCGGCTCGGGCAAATCGGTCGCCATCAACACCATGATCCTGTCGCTGGTCTATCGGCTCACTCCCGACCAATGCCGGCTGATCATGGTCGATCCCAAGATGCTCGAGCTCTCCGTCTATGACGGCATCCCGCACCTGCTGACCCCCGTCGTCACCGATCCGAAGAAGGCGGTGGTCGCGCTGAAATGGGCGGTGCGCGAGATGGAGGAACGCTACAAAAAGATGTCGAAGCTCGGCGTGCGCAACATCGACGGCTACAACGCCCGCGTCGCCGAGGCCAAGGCGAAGGGCGAGCGCCTCACCCGCACCGTGCACACCGGCTACGACAAGGAGACCGGCGAGGCGATCTACGAGAAGGAGGAGCTCGAGCTCGAGCCGCTGCCGTTCCTCGTCGTCATCGTCGACGAGATGGCCGACCTGATGATGGTCGCCGGCAAGGACATCGAAGGCGCGATCCAGCGCCTCGCACAAATGGCGCGCGCCGCCGGCATCCACGTCATCCTGGCGACGCAGCGTCCCTCGGTCGACGTCATCACCGGCACCATCAAGGCGAACTTCCCGACCCGCATCTCCTTCCAGGTCACGTCCAAGATCGACAGCCGCACCATCCTGGGCGAGCAGGGCGCCGAGCAACTGCTCGGCCAGGGCGACATGCTCTACATGGCGGGCGGCGGACGCATCAGCCGCGTGCACGGGCCGTTCGTGTCCGACGACGAAGTCGAGAAGGTCGTGCGGCATCTGAAGTCGCAAGGCCAGCCGGAATATCTGGAGGAAGTCACCGCCTCCGACGAATTGCAGGAAGGCGAGGACGGCGCCGTGTTCGATGCGACCGGCATGGGGCTCGCCGAAGGCGGCGACCTCTACGGCCAAGCCGTCGCCATCGTAAAGCGCGACCGCAAGGCCTCGACCTCCTACATCCAGCGCCGCCTGCAGATCGGCTACAACCGCGCCGCCACCATCATGGAGCGCATGGAGCAGGAAGGCATCGTCGGCCAGCCCAATCACGCCGGCAAGCGCGAGATCCTGATCCCGGAAAATCCGGCCGACGACCGCTTCGGTTAGTTGTCGTGGCCGGGCAACCGGCGACGCCAGATATCTAATTCAAGTGCCAAATTAGTCCCGATCCACGGCGAATCAGCGCATGATCGCGTCGCGAAATAGCCACAGCCGGCGCTTAAGTCCGCGGAACGGGGCGCGAAGGGCGGAGACCGCAATGGTGGGACGAAACGAGGGCCGTAAGGGCGCAGCCGCGGGCGTTGCGGCCGCGCTTGCCTGCCTCATCGCCGCCCCGGCGTTCGCCGAAAACGTGCCGCTGCCGACGCCGCGGCCGCTGTTCGAGCGCATGGCGCCGCGCACGACCGGCGCCATCGTGCCGGCCAAGCCGACGATCCCGCCGCAAGCGCTGCGCGCCCGCGCCCAGGCGACGCAGCAACAGCCGCCGGCGCCGATCACCAATCCCTTCGCCGAGCTGCTCGGCAAGACCAATCCTTCCGGCGCGCTGACGCCGGACCAGCGCGCCGTCATCGATCGCGTCAACAATTATCTGTCCGGCATCCAGAATTTGACCGGGCGCTTCGTCCAGGTCGGCCCCGACGGCCGCCGCTCGCAGGGCGACTTCTTCATTGCCAAGCCCGGCCGCATCCGTTTCGAATATGACGACCCCAACCCGACCGAATTGATCGCCGACGGGCAGACCATGGTGGTGCGCGACCGCCGCCTCGCCACCCAGGACGTCTATCCGCTGTCGCAGACGCCGCTGCGCTTCCTGCTCGCCGAGCATGTCGACCTGATGCGCGACACGCATCTGCTCTCGGTCTATGTCGACGACGTCTTCGTCACCGTCGTGGTCGAGGAGAAGAACGGCATCGTCGGCACCAGCCGGCTGATGATCATGTTCAGCGCCAAGGACATGCAGCTCAAGCAGTGGACGGTGACCGATCCGCAGGGCTACGACACCACCGTCGCGGTGTACGATCTCGACGCCAGCAAGCGTGTCGACCCGAGCATGTTCAAGATCGACTACACGAATTATCACAACTAACGGTGCGTCATTCTCAGCGCCGTCATTGCCGGGCAACCGGGTCCGGCCGAAGGCCGGCCCGGTCGTAACACTTGACCCGGCAATCCATCTAACGCTTGATTCAACGGCGACGCTTCATGGACCCCCGGGTCAAGCCCGGGGGTGACAATTCAGAGATGCCTCTCAAGGTCACCACCTGGAACATCAACTCGGTGCGGCTGCGCATCAATCTGGTGGCGCGCTTCCTGCGCGGCGCGCAGCCGGACGTGCTGTGCCTGCAGGAGACCAAATGCCCGGACGACGCCTTCCCGCTCAAGCGCTTCCGCCAGCTCGGCTATGAGCACGCCGCCGTCAACGGCCAGAAGGGCTATCACGGCGTCGCCGTGCTCTCGCGGCTGCCGTTCGAGGCAACCGAGGTGCAGAGCTTCTGCGGCAAGACCGACTGCCGGCACATCGCCGTCACGCTCGGCGAGCGCGCCGGCCTAAAGGCGCCGATCACTCTGCACAATTTCTACGTCCCCGCCGGCGGCGACGAACCCGACCCCGAAATCAATCCGAAATTCGCGCACAAGCTGTCGTTCCTCGACGAGATGCGCGGCCGCTCCGGCTTGCGCCCGGCACGAGAGCAGCGCGCCATCCTGGTCGGCGATCTCAACGTCGCGCCGCTCGAGCACGACGTCTGGAGCCACAAGCAGATGATCAAGGTGGTGTCGCACACGCCGGTCGAGTGCGAGAAATTGACCGCGGCGCGGCAAGCCGGCGGCTGGATCGACAGCATGCGCGTGCTGACGCCGGAGCCCGAGAAGCTCTACACCTGGTGGAGCTACCGCGCGATGGACAACTGGAAGGCCGCCGACCGCGGCCGCCGGCTCGACCACGTCTGGACCTCGGACGCGCTTGCCGATCGCGTCTCTTCAATCGACATCGCCAAAAATTACCGCGGCGCCGCGCGGCCGTCCGACCACGTGCCGGTCACAGCGACGATTGAACTGTAGGCGGTCATTCCGGGACGGTCCGAAGGACCGGACCCGGAATCCAGATGCAATTGTAATCGTCTCTGGATTCCGGGTTCGCGCTTCAGCGCGCCCGGATGACACTCAGTTGCCGCGCTCCTTGCCCAGCGCCGACCTCACGCCCTCGAGCTCTTGCGTCCACTCGCTGAGCCGTTCGGCCATGACGTCGTGCAGCTTCTTCGCCGCCGCCGGGTAGCCCTCCAGCATCTTCTTGAACAGGTTGCGCGAGATGCGCACGACCACGGTCGGCTCCTTGGCGATAGCGGTAGCCGGCGACACCATTTCGGTGAGCAGCGCAAGCTCGCCGATCAGCGCGCCGGGCCCGAGAGTGAGCTCGCGGCCCTCGAGCGGCGTCGCCGGCTCGAGCAGGATCGAGCCCTTCTGAATCAGATAGCCGCCTTCGGCGAGCTCGCCGGCATAGTACAGCACCGCGCCGCTCGGCAGGCTGCGGGTCTCGGCGCCAATCGCCAGCACGCGCAGCGCGTTCTTGCCGAGCACCGCGAGCGTCGGGCACTGCTCGAAGAAGGCGATGTCGTCTTCGAGGGACATGGGTCCCCCTCGTCATTCCGGGACGCGAGCGAAGCGAGCGGACCCTGAAATCCATACTCCGCAGCGCCGGGATTATGGATTCCGGGTTCGCGCCTTCGGCGCGCGCCGGAATGACTTGGAGGAGATTTCTCACGGCACCAGCTTATAGCCGCCGGCTTCGGTCACCAGGATCGCCGGCGCGGCGGCGTCCTTCTCCACCTTCTGCCGCAGCCGGTAGATGTGCGTCTCCAGCGTGTGCGTGGTGACGCCGGAATTGTAGCCCCACACTTCCTGCAGCAGCGTCTCGCGCGACACCGGCTTCTGCCCGGCGCGGTAGAGATAGCGCAGGATCGCGGTCTCCTTTTCGGTGAGCCGTACCTTGCCGCCCTTCGGATTGAGCAAGATCTTGGAGCTCGGCCGGAAGGTATAGGGCCCGATAGCGAACACCGCGTCCTCGCTCGCCTCGTGCTGCCGCAGCTGCGCGCGGATGCGTGCCAGCAGCACAGCAAAGCGGAACGGCTTGGTGATGTAATCGTTGGCGCCGGACTCGAGCCCGAGAATGGTGTCCGAGTCGGTGTCGTGGCCGGTCAGCATGATGATCGGCGCCTTGAAGCCGTTCTTGCGCAGGATGCGCACCGCCTCGCGCCCGTCGACGTCGGGCAGGCCGACGTCCATGATGACGAGGTCGACCTGGCCGTTCTTGGCCGCCTGCACGCCCTTGGTTCCGCTGTCGACGGCGGTCGCCTCGAACTCGTCATAAAGCGCCAGTTGCTCGACCAGCGCCTCGCGCAGCTCGGTGTCGTCGTCGACAATCAGGATGGATCGCTTGTTGGGCATCGCCTAAAAGCCCCGCTGTGGGTGCGAAGTAGAACATTCGACGCTAAAAGAGCAAGGGGCGGAACCTATCTAACCGCGAAACCGGGGTTTTCCAGTATGGCGCGGGCACGGCGCGAAATATCGTTGCGGCGCCTGCACGTCCGGCGCAAGCCGGCGCAGGCCTCGCGCGGCGTGCTCGCCGCCGGGGCGCTGGCGCTGCCGGTCGCGCTCGGCCGGGGCGGCATCAAGGCCAACAAGCGCGAGGGCGATGGCGCGACGCCGCGCGGCGTCTTCCGGCTCAAGCGGCTGTGGTGGCGCGCCGACCGTCACCCGCGTCCGCCGACGCGGCTGCCGGTCCGCCGCATCGAGGCGCGCGACGGCTGGTGCGAGGACCCGCGCGACCGCAACTACAACAAGCCGGTTCACGTTGCGCCGCAATCGAACGCCGACCGGCTGCGGCGCCAGGACGACCTCTACGATTTCATCGTCGAGCTCGACCACAACACGCGGCCGCGCATCGCCGGCCGCGGCAGCGCCGTGTTCATCCATGTGGCGCGGCCGGGCTTTGCCCCGACCGCGGGCTGCATCGCGCTCGAACACGCGGCGCTTCGCCGTCTGCTTGCACGGCTCGGGCCGCACACGCGCATCATGGTTGACTGATCGTTACCGCCACGCCGGCGGATACCTTCGGTTAAGCATCAGATCGAAACGCCGCCCCGGTAACCGCGGCATTAATTCACGTGGAATGCCCTGTTGATAGTTTAAACATCGGTGCCGCGTCTTGCGCGGCAGCCCGATAAGAAAACTCGAGTGGGGCGAAGATGAAATCGACAATCACACGCGATCCGCCGCCGGCCGCGCCGGGCATCAATGAAATGCTCGGCCGCGTGATCGCGGTCACCGGCTCGCAGGCGACCATCGAGCTCGCCGCGCGCATGCAAGGCGGCGAGAAGCCGACCGTCGGCAAGTTCGTCGGCCTCGTCACCGGGCAGACGCTTATCGTCGGCATGGTCACCGAGATCGGCGAGCAGCCGGGCAGCGGCGGCACGTTCCGCAAGACCGCCAAGCTCGACCTCGTCGGCGACATCCGTACCGCGCCGCCCAACGCCGGCCGCTTTCAGCGCGGCGTCGCCGAATATCCGAGCATCGGCGACAGCGCCGTGCTGCTCAGCGAGAATGACCTGCGCGTCGTCTACGGCGCCGCCAATTCCGATCACGCCAAAATCGGCGACCTGCAGCAGAACACCGACATCGGCGTCGCAATCGACATCGACAACCTGGTGAGCCGCCACTTCGCCGTGCTCGGCGCCACCGGCGTCGGCAAGTCGAGCGGCGTCGCCATCATCCTGCAGAAGATTCTCGAGACGCGCCCGAACCTGCGCATCTTCCTGGTCGATCCGCACAATGAATACGGCCGCTGCTTCGGCGACAAGGCGCAAGTCTTGACGCCGCGCAACCTGCGCCTGCCGTTCTGGCTGTTCAATTTCGAGGAAATCATCGACGCCTTCTTCGGCGGCCGTCCCGGCGTCGAGGAGGAAGTCGAGATTCTCTCCGACGTCATTCCGCTCGCCAAGGCGGCCTATCTGCAATACCGCTCCGGTACCCCCGAGCGCGCGACGCTCGCCAAGCGCAAGGACCCGCGCGACGCCGGCTTCACCGCCGACACGCCGGTGCCCTACCGCATCGAGGACCTCATCAACCTGCTCGACGAGCGCATGGGCAAGCTCGACGCGCGTGGCCAGCGCGTCACCATCCACCGCCTGATGACGCGCATCCAGACCTTCCGCAATCATCCGCGCTACGCCTTCATGTTCGAGAACGCCAACATCGGCGGCGACACCATGGCGGAGATTCTCGGCAATCTGTTCCGCCTGCCGCCGAACGGCAAGCCGATGACCATCATGCAGCTCGCCGGCTTCCCGGCCGAGGTGATCAACTCGGTGGTGTCGGTGCTCTGCCGCATGGCCTTCGACTTCGGCCTGTGGAGCGACGGCGTGGCGCCCTTGCTGTTCGTCTGCGAGGAGGCGCACCGCTACGCCCCCGCCGACAAGAAGATCGGCTTCGGCCCGACCCGCCGCGCGCTGTCGCGCATCGCCAAGGAAGGCCGCAAATACGGCGTGTTCCTCGGCCTCGTCACGCAGCGCCCGGCCGAAATCGACCCGACCATCATTTCGCAGTGCTCGACCTTGTTCTGCATGCGCTTGTCGAACGACGCCGACCAGACGCTGATCCGCTCGGCGGTGTCGGACGCCGCGCTGAACCTGTTGTCGTTTATCCCCTCGCTCGGCGTGCGCGAGGTGTTTACCTTCGGCCCCGGCGTCGCCGTGCCGACGCGCATGCGCTTCAGCGAGATCCCGGAAAGCATGCGGCCGAACAGCGAAGCCGCGGGCAGCACCCGCTCCGACGCCGGCAGCACTGTCAGCCGCGACCTCATCGCCGGCGTGATCGACCGCTGGCGCAGCGCCACCATGAGCCACCGCAGCGGCGACGAAGATTTCGGCGACTACGCGTCGCCGCTCGACGCACCGGCCTTGCAGCCCTCCGCGGTCCCGCCGCCGATGCCCGCGGCGCCACCGCCGCCGACGCGCGTTGCACCGACGCTTGCGCCCGCGCACCGCCCACCGCCGACGCCGCCCGGCGCTCCGCCGCCGCGGCCGAGCGTGCTGCGCAAGCCGCTCGAAGGCGGCAGCCCCTATCCGCTGTCGAATACGGCGCCGCCCGCCTCGCCGGGTTCGCCGGGCTTCCCGTCGCGGTTCAAGTGATGTCCTTGGATTCCGGGTCCGGCGCGAATGCGCCGTCCCGGAATGACTTCGTCACTTCCGGCCAACCAGATCGATGAGCGCCGACATGCCGACGTGCCGGCTGCCTTCGGCAATGTCGGTGTCGTACTCGCGGATGTCGAGCGAGGACAAATCGGCGAACGTCTTTTCCAGGAGCTCGCGCGTATAGAGCCGGCCGATGTCGGACGGCCCGCCGGTCTTGTACGCGAGCTGCTTGGGCCCATAGCCCTCGAGCAGCAGCAGGCCGCCGGGTTTCAACGCGCGCTTCATGCCGGCAAATATCTTGTCGCGCTCGGGCGGCGCGGCGAACTGGATGAAGATCGCCGCCACCACGTCGAACGCGTTCTCCGGCCAATTCCAATTGGCCATGTCGGCCTGCTCGACGCGCAAAGTCACGCCGCGCTCCTTCGCCAGGGCCTTGGCCTTGTCCTGCGCCAGCGGCGAAATGTCGACCGAAAGCACGTCGAGGCCCTGCTCGGCGAGGAACACGCCGTTGCGTCCCTCGCCGTCGGCAACCGCCAGCGCCTTGCCGCTCTTCGGCAGCAACGGCACGTGCGCTTTCAGGAACGCATTCGGCGCCTTGCCGAACAGATAGCCGGGCTCGGCAAAGCGCTTCTGCCAGTGCTCGAAGTCAGGATTGTGGTTCATGCGCGCGCGCTCCGAAAATGGCACTGCCGACGCGCACGTGCGTGGCGCCGAGCTCGATCGCCGTCGTGTAATCCGCGCTCATGCCCATCGACAAGAGCGACAAGCCGTTGCGCTTGGCGATCTTGGCGGTGAGCGCAAAATGCGGCGCCGGCGCTTCTGTAAACGGCGGGATGCACATCAGCCCGGCAATCGTCAGGCCGTATTTGTCGCGGCAGGCCGCGAGAAAGGCGTCGGCATCTTGCGGCAGCACGCCGGCTTTCTGCGGCTCGGCGCCGGTGTTGATCTCGACGAACAGCAGCGGCCGCCGTTGCTGCTTAGCGATCTCCTTCGCCAGCGCCTCGCACAAGCTCGGCCGATCGACCGCATGAATGGCGTCGAACAGCGCCACCGCTTCCTTGGCCTTGTTCGATTGCAGCGGGCCGATGAGATGCAGTTCGATTTTTTTCTTTACCTCCCCCTGCAAGGGGGAGGTCGGCTTGCGGAGCAAGCCGGGTGGGGATCTATCTGCGACCCCCTCCCCAACCCTCCCCCGCAAGGGGGGAGGGAGTTCATTGTATTTCGCCATCAGTTGCGGCCATTTCGCCTTGGCCTCCTGCACGCGATTCTCGCCGAACACGCGCTGGCCGGCGGCAATCACCGGTTCGATCGCGTCGGCGGCGAAGGTCTTCGACACCGCGACCAGCGTCACCGAGGCCGGATCGCGGCGCGCGTCGCGGCAGGCCCGCGCGATCTCGGCGCGGACCTGCTCAAGGCCGGTTGCATATGTCGTGGATTGCATGCGCTACAACAATTAGACGCCCACACAGCTAATCGGAGGTTATGTCCTCGAGACGCACGCCGCGGCCGGCCCGCAAGCTCGCACGCGCCGCTTCAATGCGCTCGCGGAATCGCGGATCGTTTTCCAGGCGGTAGTCGAACCAGTCGTCTTCCAACTCAAACCCGATCAGAATTCCTGCCGGTTTGCCGTGCCTGGTTATGACGACATCTTGTGTCTCGGCGAGACGCAGGAAGTGCGAGAGGTCGTCTTTCACCTCCGACAGCGGAACCTGCTTCATGCCCGATTTGCGAATTGTGCCAGCCATTGCTCGGCCTCCGATTTGGCGACGATCGCCAGAACTTCGACATTCACGCCCAAAAGATCATAAAACACCCGCACCTCGCCGACGCGCAGGCGGTATTGCGGCCGATGAACTCCGCGCAGGCGCTTGATGCGGCTGCGGCTCACCTTTTGCGGCTCGTGGCGAAGGTGCTTCTCCAGCGCATCCTTGATCTCGGCGTGGATATTGGCCTTGAACCGTTTCAGGTCCTCGACCGCCTCCGGCGCCAGGACGATCTCATAGCGCATTCTGGCTAGAATATAGCCAGAATTCTAGACCGTCAATTAACCCCGGCCGTGCCGCCCCCGCGGCCCGCCGGTTGACCCTCAAAGCTCTTTCATGTCAGGTCCGCGCACCTTAAAAAGTGCCGCAAATGACCGTCGAATCGCAGAAAAACGAGCGCGCCGACCGCTATAACGCCCGCGAGGCCGAATCCCGCTGGCAGCGCGTCTGGGCCGAGCGCGAGATCTTCGCCACCAGGAACGACGACCCGCGGCCGAAATATTACGTGCTGGAGATGTTCCCCTACCCGTCGGGGCGCATCCACATGGGCCACGTGCGCAATTACACCATGGGCGACGTGGTCGCGCGCTTCAAACGCGCCATGGGCAACGCCGTGCTGCACCCGATGGGCTGGGACGCCTTCGGCCTGCCGGCGGAGAACGCCGCGGTCGACCGCAAGGTGCATCCGCGTGAATGGACCTACGCCAACATCGCGGCGATGAAAAAGCAGCTGCAGTCGATGGGACTGTCGCTCGACTGGGCGCGCGAGATCGCGACCTGCGATCCCGCCTACTACAAACACCAGCAGAAGATGTTCCTCGACTTCCGGGACGCGGGCCTGGTCGCGCGCGAATATCGCAAGGTGAATTGGGATCCGGTCGACCACACCGTGCTGGCGAACGAGCAGGTGATCGACGGCCGCGGCTGGCGTTCGGGCGCCGTGGTCGAGCTGCGCGATCTTTATCAGTGGGTGTTCAAGATCAGCGACTACTCGGAGGAGCTGCTCGAGGCGCTCGACACGCTCGACCGCTGGCCCGACAAAGTGAAGCTGATGCAGAAGAACTGGATCGGCCGCTCCGAAGGCCTGCTGGTCCGCTTCGCGCTCGATGCCGCGACCGTGCCGAACGGCGAGAGCGAACTGGAGATTTTCACGACGCGCCCCGACACTTTGTTCGGCGCCAAGTTCATGGCGATCTCGCCCGATCATCCGCTCGCCGCTGCCGCGGCGGCGAAGAATCCGAAGCTCGCCGCCTTCATCGAGCAGTGCCATCACATGGGCACCTCGCAGGCCGCGATCGACACCGCCGAGAAGATGGGCTTCGACACCGGCATCCGCGCCGTGCATCCATTCGATGCATCATGGAAGCTGCCGGTCTATGTCGCCAACTTCATCCTCATGGAATACGGCACCGGCGCCATCTTCGGCTGCCCGGCGCACGACCAGCGCGACCTCGATTTCGTCAACAAATACGGCCTCGGCAACACGCCGGTGGTGCTGCCGCCGGGCCAGGAGCCTGCGACCTTCATCATCACCGACACCGCCTATGACGGCGAAGGCACCATGATCAATTCGCGCTTTCTCGATGGGCTCACCATCGCGCAGGCCAAAGAGGAAGTGGCGAAGCGACTGGAGAATTCTTCTTTACCTCCCCTTGAAAAGGGGCAGGTCGGCGGCCCGAAGGCCGCCGGGTGGGGATCAGCGGTGATCGGCCGATCCCCCCCCAACCCTCCCCTTTCAAGGGGAGGGAGAGCAGGCGCCTGCGCAAGGTTCAAACACCGCTCCCGTCGCGCAGCGCCAGGTCAATTACCGCCTGCGCGACTGGGGCATTTCGCGCCAGCGCTACTGGGGCTGCCCGATCCCGGTGATCCACTGCGACACGTGCGGCGTGGTGCCTGTGCCCGAACAGGACCTGCCGGTGACGCTGCCGGACGACGTCACCTTCGACAAGCCGGGCAACCCGCTCGACCACCACCCGACCTGGAAGCACGTCACGTGCCCGAGCTGCGGCGGCAAGGCCACGCGCGAGACCGACACCATGGACACCTTCGTCGACTCGTCCTGGTACTTCGTCCGCTTCACCGATCCGTGGATCAAGACGTCGCCGACCGACCGCGAGATGGCGGACGACTGGATGCCAGTCGACCAGTACATCGGCGGCATCGAGCACGCCATCCTGCACTTGCTCTACTCGCGCTTCTTCACGCGCGGCATGAAGAAGTGCGGCTACATCGACATGGACGAGCCGTTCGCCGGCCTGTTCACCCAAGGCATGGTGGTGCACGAGACCTACCGCACCAAGAGCGGCGATTGGGTCGAGCCGGCCAACGTCAAAATCGAAGGCAAAATCGGCGACTTGGGCGACGCGCGCCATGCCGTGCTGGCCTCGACCGGCGAGGCCGTAGAGATCGGCTCGATCGAAAAGATGTCGAAGTCGAAGAAGAACACCATCGACCCCGACGACATCATCGGCGCCTACGGCGCCGACACCGCGCGCTGGTTCATGCTGTCGAACTCGCCGCCCGAGCGCGACGTGATCTGGACCGAGGAAGGCGTGCAGGGTGCCTGGCGCTTCGTGCAGCGGCTGTGGCGGCTGGTCGGCGAGATCGCCGACATCAAGGCGCCGGCGGCGCGGCCCGCCTCGTTCGACGCCGAGGCGCTGACCGTGCGCAAAGCGGCGCACCGCGCCCTCGCCAATGTTTCCGACGACATCGACAAGCTGCGCTTCAACCGCTGCGTCGCCCACATCTACGAATTCGCCAACGCGCTGTCCGAGGCGCTCGGCAAGGCAGAGCAAGCGCCGTCGCCGGATTTTGCCTGGGCCTTGCGCGAATCGGGGGACATCCTGGTGCGGCTGTTCCATCCGATGATGCCGCATCTGGCCGAGGAATGCTGGGCGGCGCTCGGCCACTCGGGCCTGGTCGCCGCCGAGGCCTGGCCGCGGCTCGAGCCGGATTTGCTGGTCGAAACCAGCATCACCCTGCCGGTGCAGATCAACGGCAAGAAGCGCGCCGAGGTCACCGTCGCCCGCGACGCCGGCAAGGACGCGGTTGAGGCTGCCGTTTTAACCCTCGATGAGGTAAAAAAGGCGCTCGACGGCAAGAGCCCGAAAAAGGTCATTGTCGTCCCGCAGAGGATCGTCAATGTGGTGGTCTAGCCGCCTGCCCGGTTTGCTGCTCGTGCTGGCGCTCGCCGCTCCGCTCGGCGGCTGCTTCGAGCCGATGTACGGTTCGGCGACCGTGGTGCCGACCGCCGGCCTCGGCAACCGGCTGTCCGGCGTCGAGGTTGCGCCGCTCGATCAGGCCAACGTGCCGAACGGCACGCGGCTTGCCCGCGTCGGCACCAGCATCCGCAACGACCTGATGTTCGACCTGACCGGCGGCGGCCCGAGCGCGGCCCCGACGCACCGCCTCGAGATCAAACTCACTTCGACCCTCAACGAAATCGTCGTCGACATCAACACCAACCGGCCCGACGTCGAGAATTACGGCATCAACGCCACCTACATCCTCACCGATCTCGCCACCGGCAAGAAGGTCGTCACCGCGACCACGTTCTCGCGCGTCTCCTACAACATCCCCGGCCAGGAGCAGCGCTTCGCCGGCGCTCGCGGCCTGCGCGACGCCGAGGACCGTGCCGCCAAGGTGATCGCCGATAACATCAAGTCGCGGCTCGCCTCGTACTTCGTCGCGGGCACCTGAGCCGGCATGACCGCGCTGAAAGCCGCCGACGTCGACCGCTTCATCGCCAAACCCGATCCACGCACGCCCATCGTGCTGATCTATGGGCCCGACACCGGGCTGGTGCACGAGCGGGCCGACGTGCTGGTCAAGGCGAGCGTCGACGACGTCAACGACCCCTTCGCCTTCGTCCGCATCGAGGGCGACGATCTGTCCGGCAATCCCTCGCGCCTGGTCGAGGAGGCGCACACCGTGCCGCTGTTCGGCGGCCGCCGTTGCGTGCTGGTGAAGCCGACCGCGCGCAACATCGCGGCCGCCGTCGAGATGGTGGTCAACGCGCCGTCGAGCGAATGCCGCGTCATCATCGAGGCCGGCGACTTGCGCAAGTCGTCGCCGCTGCGCGCGCTGTGCGAGAAGGCCAAGAGCGCCGTCGCGCTGCCCTGCTACCTCGACAACGAGCGCGACATCGCGCGCCTGATCGACGATGAGATGCGTGCCGCCAACCTCGCGCTGGCCGACGACGCGCGCGCCGAGCTCGCCGCGCTGCTCGGCGGCGACCGCATGGCCTCGCGCAGCGAGCTGCGCAAGCTCGCGCTCTATGCGCAAGGCAAGGAGCGCGTCGAGCTCGCCGACGTGCGCGCCGTCGTCTCCGACGCTTCCGAGCAGGCGCTCGACGGCGTGCTCGATGCCGCCTTTGCCGGCAAGACCGCCGAGGTCGAAAGCGAATTCGGCAAGGCGCGCGCCGAAGGGTCGGTGTCCAGCATCATGTCGGCGGCGATCCGCCAGGTCGCCAACCTGCACAAGATGAAGCTCGCGATCGACGCCGGCAACTCGGTTGACTGGGCGATGCAGCGCGGCACGCCGCCCGTGCATTTCAGCCGCAAGGACGCCGTCGGCGCCGCGCTGCGCGCCTGGTCGGCGCCGCGGCTGCTGCGCGCCATGGAGCAGCTCGCCGACGCTTCGTTCGAAGCGCGCCGCGAGCCGAACCTCGCCGAGACGATCGCCCAGCGCACGCTGTTGTCGATCGCCGTCAGCGCCCGGCGGCGTTAGAAAATCCGTTCGTCCCCGCGAAAGCGGGGACCCAGTTCTTATTCTGGATTCCCGCTTCCGCGGGAATGAACGGGAAATCGAATTGCTGCCGTCTTAGAGATTCAGCTGATAGCTGTGCGGCACAAACCGGAACCCGCCGGCGCTCTTCTCGATCCAGCCGATACCGGGGAACGGGAAGTGGAACGCCTGGAACATCAGCTTGTCGGCCGCCAGCATGTCGAGCGTGCGCTTGCGCGCCGCGACCGCCTTGTCCTTGTCGTCGTCCATGTCGAAGTACCAGTCCGGTCGCTGCACCGCCATCACGTACTGCGTGAAGGTGTCGGCGGTGACCATGAAGCGCTTGCCCTCGCTCTCGATATGGAACGCCATCAACCCCGGCGAATGGCCGGCGACGTCGACGGCGCGGATGCCCGCCACCACCTCGTCGCCCGGCTTGATCATGGTGGCGCGGTTGGCGAGCGGCACGCAGATCTTGACGTAAAGTTCGCGGTTGAACTTGCGCGCCTCGCGCACGTTCTCGCCCTTGTTCCAGAAATCGAACTCGGCGGCGCCGAACACGTAGCGCGCGTTGGGGAACACCGGCTGACCGCCTTCGACCAGGCCGCCGATGTGGTCGGGATGGCCGTGGGTGAGCACCACCACGTCGATGTCCGCCGGCTTGATGCCGGCGCTGCCGAGCAGCGCCACCAGTTCGCCGTCCGGGAGCCGCGCCCGCAGTTGCGGATACTCCTTGCCGAGCGCGCCGTTGCCGGTGTCGATCAGCACCAGCTCCTTGCCGGTATTGATGAGCATCGGACTGTAAGGATGCTCGAAGCGGTTGGTGTCGATGTTGTTTGAGCGGGCGAGCGCATGCACCTCCTCGGCCGAGGCGTTGCCGCCGAAACCCGGATGCAGCGCGTCGCGCACCGACTTGCTGTCCATGATGGCGGCGATCTCAAAACCGCCGAGCTTGAAGCCGTAGATCTTTGCCTGCTTGTCGCTGAGCTTGGCCGTGGCCACGCGATCCTCCCGCTTGGTGTCCTCGTTGGCCGCAGACATAGCCGCATCGGCGCGCGCCTCGCAACCGGGCTTGGTCCGCGCGCTGCTAATTGGTGCAGTTGCGTTCATAATCTGCGACCGCCGCCTGGTATTGCGACTGGGCATTCTGCAATGCGGCAAACTGGTCGGCGCAGCGCTGATGGCCGTTGCTGTAGGCGATGCAATTCGAATACGGCGTGATTATCGTCGCCAACGCATTTTGCGCTTTGTCGAATTGGTCGAGCGCCTGGCGGCAGCTGTCGGGGTCGGCGCTGGCCGCCGTCGGCCAGACCGGCAGGATCAGGGTTGCAAACAGAAATGTGGCGATGGACCACTTCATGGCGACCTCTCAAGGCTCGTTTGCCCCGCAACAGTCGCCCCCGTCGGGCCGTTTAATAACCATTGGACCGCGCCCAATCAACGCGAAATGCGGGCCGAAACAACTTACAGATGATATATGTGAATTTGCATGCGTTAAGAGTTCGCTACCGCGCACTGCTTTTCATCAACAATTTACGCGTTGATGGAATATTCGCCGTCGGGGTTGGGTGGGACTTCGCGGTGGCCGTCAGCAATCTCATTTCCGACATCGAGCACGCGATCGCCAGCCGGTCGGGTGAGACCGGCGCGATGCTGCACCGGATCACCGAGCTTTTTCTGGTCCACGCCGGCCACTACTCCGACGACCAGCTCAGCGTCTATGACGACGTGCTGGAAATGCTGATCGACAAGGTCGAGGTCGACGCCCGCGCCCAGCTTGCGCGGCGGCTCGCCCCGGTCGCCGATCCGCCGGCGCAGACCATCCGCGCGCTGGCGCAGGACGATGCGCTCGAGGTCGCCGAGCCGGTCCTGTCGCAGTCGCCGGCGCTCGACGACGACACGCTCTGCGAAGTCGCGACCACCAAAGGCTGGGGCCATCTGGTCGCCATCGCCGCGCGCCTCGAAGTCAGCGAGACGGTCAGCGACAAGCTGATCGCCAGCGACAACAAGAAGGTGCTCACCACGCTCGCCAACAACGCCGGCGCCAAGATCTCCAACGACGGTTTCGGCGCGCTGGTGCAGAAGAGCGTCGGCGACGACTGGCTGTCGGAATGCGTCGCGGCGCGCAAGGACATTCCCGAGCATCACTTCCGTGATCTGGTGTCGAAGGCATCCAACATCGTGCGCCACCGGCTGATGACGCATCATCCCGAGCTGTGCGAGATGATCCAGGAGACGCTGCCGAACATGCGGCAGCCGGCGAGCGAGCAAAAGCTGCCGCCGGCGACCAAGGATTACCGCACTGCCGAGCTGGTGGTGCGTTCGAAGCCGCTGAACGAGGCCTCCGTCATCGAATTCGCCAAGAAGAAACAGCTCGAAGAGGTCATCGTCGCCATCGCGCTGATCTCGGGCTTCAGCGTCGGTGAAATCGAGCGGCTGTTCCTCAACGTCTGGTCGAGCCCGGTCGCCGTCATCCTCAAGGCAATCGGCTTCCACTTGTCGACTATTGATTTGATCTACAACTGCCGCCTCGCCAACGGCGAAGTGTCGCGCGGCGATCTCGTTCAGAGCAAGGCGGAATTCATCGCGCTGCGCCGCGCCACCGCCGAGCGCATCATGCGCTTCTTCCGCACCCGCCGCGCCGCCGATTTTGCCGGTGCCGGCACCGCGTAAGAGTGCGTCGCTTCTAGCTCGAAGCAGTTGCCGCGGACACCGCGCGCTCCCTCCCCTTGAAAAGGGGAGGGTTGGGGAGGGGATCAACCGTCGGAGGTTTGATCCCCACCCGGCTCGCGCGGCTCAATTATCCCTACCCGCCGAGCTTCTTCAGCACCGCGTCGAGCTGATCGAGATCGCCGTACTTGATGTGCAGCGTGCCGCCGCCGGACGGCTTGTGATCGACCGTCACGTCGAGGCCCAGCGCATCGGACAGCCGGCGCTCCAGCGCGCGCGTGTCGGCGTCCTTGCCGCTCGGCAGAATGGGCCCGCGAAACTCGCGCCGCACGTCGCGCGCCTGATTGGCGCCGTCCTCGCGCATATCGGCCTCGAGCTGGCGCACGCTCCAGCCCTGTTCGATCACGTCGTGCGCGATCTGCTCGGCGTTCGGCTGTCCCACCAGGAGCCGCGCGTGGCCGGCCGACAATTTGCCCGAGCGCACCAGCGTCTTCACCGGCTCCGACAATTTGAGCAGCCGCACCATGTTGGCGACGTGCGGCCGGCTCTTGCCGACGATCTCGGCGACCTGATCCTGGGTGTGGCCGAAGTCTTCCATCAGCGAGGCATAGCCCGCCGCCTCTTCGATCGGATTGAGATCGGCGCGCTGCACGTTCTCGATGATGGCGAATTCCAGCGCCTGCTTGTCGGTCGCTTCGACGACGACGATCGGCACGTCGTGCTGGCCGGCGCGTTGCGCCGCGCGCCAGCGCCGCTCGCCGGCGATGATCTCGAACGCGTCGCCGTCCGCCTTGCGCACCACGATCGGCTGGATGATGCCGTGCTCGCGGATCGAGGCCGCGAGCTCGTCGAGCTCGGCATCGGTGAAGCTGCGACGCGGGTTGCGCGGATTGGGTTTGAGATTTTCGATCGGCGAGCGCCGCGGCTTGCGCGACGCGTCCGTTGTTGCCTGCTCTTCCGCGACATCGCCGATCAGCGATGCGAGCCCGCGTCCCAATCGCGAATGATCCGCCATTGCCGCCGCTCCTGCCCCTCTCGCCACGCTCGTCCTCTTTGTGTCTTGCGCCTACGTTAGTTGCTGTCATTGCCGGGCTTGACCCGGCAATCCACGGTGATTCACAGCAACGAACTTAGTTCGTCGTCTGTCGCGAGGCCTCATGGATGCGCGGGTCAGGCCCGCGCATGACAACTTCCAACCTCAACTCGCCTTCAACTCTCGCTCTCGCTGAATGATCTCCGTTGCCAGCCGCAAATACGCTTCGCTGCCGACACACTTCAAATCGTAGACCAGCACCGGCTTGCCGTAGGACGGCGCTTCGGAGATGCGCACGTTGCGCGGGATCACCGTGTCATAGACTTTGCGGCCCATGTACTGGCGCACGTCGGCGACAACCTGGTTGGCGAGATTGTTGCGCGAGTCGTACATCGTCAGCACGATGCCGTGGATCGAGAGTTGCGGATTGAGCGTCGTCTTCACCTGCTCGATCGTCTTCAGCAACTGCGACAAACCTTCGAGCGCGAAGAACTCGCATTGCAGCGGCACGAGAATTGAGTTGGCCGCGGCCATCGCGTTGATGGTGATGAGATTGAGCGACGGCGGACAATCGACCAGCACGTACGTGAAGTGCGGCTCCTGCGTCGCGGCGTTGAGCTCGCGCAGCGCATTGCGCAGTCGGAAGGCGCGGTCGCGCGTCTGGCCGATCTCGAGCTCGAGGCCGGAGAGATCGAGCGTCGACGGCGCGATCCAGAGCTTCGGTACCGCGGTCGCGATCGCCGCGGCGCGCAGCGGCGCGGTGCCGGCGAGCACGTCGTAGGTCGAGGTGTTGCGCGAGCGGCTGTCGATGCCGAGGCCGGTCGAGGCGTTGCCTTGCGGGTCGAGGTCGACGATCAGCACCTGCTCGCCGATCGCGGCAAGCGCGGTGCCAAGATTGATCGCGGTCGTCGTCTTGCCGACGCCGCCCTTCTGGTTGGCAACCGCGATGACGCGCGGCCGCGAACCGGGCTCGGTCTTCGCGCGCGGATCGTTGAACGGGACGACTTGAGGCCCTGCGGGCGGAGCGCTGTGCGGGTCGGACTGCTGGCTCATGCGAAAGGCGCTCTGTTCTGGCCGTTCCGGGTGTCGGTTGGAGCGGTGCTGGCCAATGCGCCGCCGTTTTTACGCACCTTTACGCTTGGAGAGGCTCCGGATGACCACGATCTGGCCACCCGGGCTGGTGACGCTGGGGACTCTGATGGCATCGATAGTCCAATATTTAGCGGCTTCGGTCAATTCAGCACCTACATCTTGACCCTTGAGGAAGAGCCCGACCGCGCCTTTGGCCAGCAGCGGAAAGGCCTGAGCGCACAGTGTTTTTAGCGGGGCCAAAGCGCGGGCGGTGACGACCTCGACCGGTTCTGCACAGCTATCCCCGAAATCCTCGGCCCGCATCTGGTGGACGGTTGCGGCAATTCCAGTGACACGCACGACCTCGCGCAAAAAAGCGGCCTTTTTGCCATTGCTCTCAATGAGATGGACTTGTGCGCCGGGCTTGCCGATGAGCGCGCAGGCAATCGGAATTCCGGGAAAGCCGCCGCCCGAGCCGAAGTCGACCCAGATTTTTGCCTGCGGCGCGAGCGGCAAGAGCTGCAGCGAGTCGGCGACGTGCCGCGTCCAGATCTGCGGCACGGTCGATGCGCCGATGAGGTTTTGCCTGCGCTGCCATTCGAGCAGCAGCGCGACGAACGCATCGAGGCATTTTTCTGTTTCACGTGAAACAGGCGTGAGCTTGAGCGCGCGCGCTTTGTCGGCGGCGAGATCGAGCCCCTCGCCTGTCTTGCTCACGCGATCTTCGTGGCTTTGTGCCGGCCGCGCTTTACGTGCGCGACGATCAGCGTCAGCGCCGCCGGCGTGACGCCGTCGATTTTGCGCTGCGTGGCCGATGGTGCGCGGCCGGTGCGACGATAGTTTCTGTTTCACTTCATTGGAGAGGCCGGGCAGCGCCGCGTAATCGAGTTCGTCCGGCAACACGAAACTTTCGTCGCGCCGATAGGCTTCGATGTCGGCGACCTGGCGCGAGAGATAGACCTCGTACTTCGCATCGATCTCGATCTGCTCGGCGACGCTTGGCGTAAACTCATCGAAGCGCGGCCAGATTTTTTTAGGTCCGCGATCGAGATGTGCGGATACGACAGCAACTCAAATGCCGTGCGCCGCTGGCCGTCTTTGTTGAGTGCGAGGCCGTGACGCCCCGCCTCCTTCGGCGTGATCGACACAGACTTGGCGAAAGCGCGCGCATCATTGAGCGCAGAGTTTTTCGCGCCGAAGATTTTTGCGCGCGTCGTGCCAACGCAGCCGATGTCGATGCCTTTTTGCGTCAGCCGCTGATCGGCGTTATCGGCCCGCAATTGCAGGCGATATTCGGCGCGCGACGTGAACATGCGATAAGGCTCGGTGACTCCGCGCGTCACGAGGTCATCGATCATGACGCCGATATAGGCCTCGGCGCGGTCGAACGTGATGCCGCCGCCCTCGCCGGCCAGTGCCGCGGCATTGAGACCGGCGAGCAGTCCTTGCGCCGCGGCTTCTTCGTAGCCGGTGGTGCCGTTGATCTGGCCGGCGAAAAACAGGCCGCGCATCCGTTTCGTTTCCAGCGTCGGCTTGAGCTCACGCGGATCGACGAAATCATATTCGATGGCGTAGCCAGGACGGATGAACTTTGCCGTTTCCAGTCCGGGAATCGTCGCGACCAAAGCGTGTTGCACTTCTTCCGGCAGCGAGGTCGAAATGCCGTTCGGGTAGACGGTCGAATCGTCGAGGCCTTCCGGCTCCAAAAATATTTGATGGCCGTCGCGCTCGCCGAATTTGACGATCTTGTCCTCGATCGACGGGCAATAGCGCGGCCCTCGGCTCGCGATCTGACCCGAATACATCGGCGAGCGATGGACGTTGTCTCGGATGATCTGATGTGTCGCCGCGGTGGTCCGCGTAATGCCGCATTGGATCTGCGGATTGTCGATGCGCTCCGTCAGCATCGAGAACGGCTCGGGCGGATCGTCGCCCGGCTGCATCTCGAGCCCCGCCCAATCGATGCTGCGGCCGTCGAGCCGCGGCGGCGTCCCGGTTTTCAGGCGGCCAAGGGCAAGCCCGATCTTTTCGAGCGTAGCGGAAAGGCCCATGGCCGGCGCTTCGCCGGCCCGCCCGGCCGGAATTTGCTTTTCGCCGATATGGATGAGCCCGCGCAGAAAAGTGCCGGTGGTCAGCACTACAGAGCCGCATGAGACTTCGCGGCCATCGCCGAATTTCACTCCGCAAACGCGGCCGTCTTTGATCACGAGATTATCGGCCTCGGCCTCGATGACCGTAAGATTAGGCGTTTCGGAAAGTGCGGCCTGCATCGCTGCGGCATAGAGCTTGCGGTCGGCCTGGGCGCGGGGGCCGCGCACGGCTGGGCCTTTGCGGCGGTTCAACACCCGGAACTGGATACCGCCTCGGTCGGCGACGCGGCCCATGAGGCCGTCCAAGGCATCGATTTCGCGGACCAAATGGCCTTTGCCGAGGCCGCCGATCGCCGGATTGCAGGACATGGCGCCTATGGTGGCGAAACGGTGCGTCACCAGCGCCGTTTGCGCGCCCATACGGGCCGCCGCGCTGGCTGCCTCACAGCCGGCGTGGCCGCCGCCGATCACTACGACGTCGAATCGCGTTTCCATGGCTTTGCCGTCCGCGGCTTGTAGCGGAGCGATGTCCGAGGGTCAAAAAGAACCCGCCAGGGCAAATGTTTCACGTGAAACACTGGGGCAGGGGCCTTTCGGGTCAAACGCAATGTTTCACGTGAAACATTCCGCGTTATTTCCCAATGCAGAAATCGCGGAAAATCACGTCGAGAATGTCTTCCACATCAACCCGGCCGGTCAGCCGGCCCAAGGCGCGGGCGGCGAGCCGCAGCTCCTCGGCGATCAAGTCCTCCCGACCTGATAGGCCCAAAGCCCGGCCCAAGGCCGCCTCGGTGTCCTGCAAGGCCCGCCGATGGCGTTCGCGCGTGAGCAGTGCGGTCTCAGCGCCGGCCAGGAAATTCTCGGCGTAACGGCCGAGCGCCGCAAGCAGCGCGTCGAAGCCTTCGCCGGTGAGCGCCGAAAGAGTGAATTGCAGTTCATTATATCTGAACCCAGATTCAATGCTTTGTTCGTTAACGGATCGTTGCCCTTCATGGTTACCGAAGGATTGTTCAGTCCTTGGCACTAAAGGCTCGTTAACCATATTTGTTAACCGCTCGGTAGGGCGCGTACCCGGTTCATTCTTTGCCGATACTTTGAATCCGAGCCCATTCTTACCCGTTACGAGGTCGATCTTGTTGCGTAGGCGCCAGATTGCCGGCGCCGCCGGCATCTCGGCGCGGTCGGCCAGCGGGCCACTGGCATCCTCGACCCACAGCACCAGGTCGGCGCCAGAGGCGCGCTCGCGGGCGCGCCGCACACCCTCAAGCTCAACGGGATCGTCAGTTTCACGAATGCCCGCGGTGTCGAGCAGCGTCACCGGCAGCCCGCCAAGGTCCAGGTGCACCTCGATGATGTCGCGCGTGGTTCCGGCGTACGGCGACACAATCGCCGCCTCGCGTCTCGCGAGCCGGTTGAGCAGCGTCGACTTGCCGGCATTGGGCGGCCCGGCGATCGCCACCACCAAGCCGTCGCGCAAGCTCTCGCCACGGCCGCCATCAGCCAGCACGCCGGCGATTTCGTCTCTCAGCTCGCGCGCAATCTTCAGTGCCGGCTGCAGCAAATCCTCCGGCACATCGGCCTCGTCGGAGAAATCGATTCGCGCCTCGACCAGCGCCAGCGCCTTAATCAGCTTTTGCCGCCAAGCCTCGGCGCGATTGCCGAGCAGGCCGTGCAGTTGTCGTAGCGCCTGGCGGCGTTGCGCTTGCGTCTCCGCCATGACCAGATCGGCGAGGCCTTCGACCGCGGTCAGGTCGAGCTTGCCGTTCTCGAAGGCGCGGCGGGTGAATTCGCCGGCCTCGGCGGGGCGCAGGCCCTCGAGCCTGCCGAGCGCTGGCAAGCGTCGCCGCGATGACGGCGCGGCCGCCGTGCAGTTGCAACTCGGCGACGTCCTCGCCGGTCTCGCTCGCCGGGGCGGGAAACCACAGCGCCAACGCCTCGTCGATGATTTCTTGAGATTGCGGATCGCGCACCCGCGCAAACGCCGCAAGGCGCGGGGAGGGGGTTTTGCCGGTGAGCGCCTTCAACGCCTCGCCAGCGCGCGGGCCAGAGATGCGCACCACGGCAATCGCCGCCGGCGGGCGGCCGGAGGAGAGGGCAAAGATGGTGTCGCGCGTGGGCATCGCGGCGCAGGCAAGCGCCCCGGGGTGGGTGGGTCAAGAGGCGCGCGCCACAAACAACGACGCGCCCGCCTCTTCCGCGCAGGAGAGGCAGGCGCGTGGAATTTTCCGAGGTTATCGCCGCAGCGTGCCGACCCCGTTGACCGAACCGCCGCCAAACGTGCCCGGGGAGCCAGTGCTGGACGGCCCATTCTGATTGAAGCCAGCGCCGCCGCCGTCAAGCAAGCCCGCACCGGTCACGCTCAAGCCAGCGCCGCCAGCCTTGCCGACCTTGTTGAGGTGCGGCGGATTGATCACCTCAGGGTGCGCGCCGAGCAAATCTTTCTCGGTCTTGCCGACATTCTTGTTCTGCCCTTCGGTGTAGTTGCCGCTGTCGTCGACCTTGCCGCCTTTGCCATTGCCCTTACCGGGGCCGTTGGCGCTTTCGCTGCCGCCTTCATCGCCGGTGCCCATCGAGGTCCCGAGGATCTGCAACGCTTTGGCAGACTCGTTCAGCGCCGCGATCTGCGCGCGGATCTCGGCCGCAGTCTTCTTCACCTGCATGGTGTGTGTCGGCGCAGCGCCCGGCCCTTTGTTGTCGTCCTGGTCGCCGGGATTGTAATGAGGTCCGAGGCCGCCGCCGTCGCCAAGCACGCCCTTGATGTGACTCATGAGTTCAGCCGAATCGGCTGGCGCGATCTTGACGTGGTAAGTCGCCTGACCGCTCTTGAGCATGCCGATGACATCGGGCTTATCGGAATGTGAGCCCTTGCCGGTCGCGGTATCCTCCGGGTTCGGATTGGTGCCCTGCCAGATTTCCAGCGTCAGGTGACCATCCTTATCGACCGAGGAGCGGATCACCATTACGTAATCCGAATCGTCGTCGACGTAATACGAGCTGACACTGCCATCCGAATTGAGATTCTCGCCGACTTTCTGATAGTCGGCGCGGGCCGGCGCCGATAGCATCGTGGTGCCCAGCAGCATCGCGAAGCATGCGGTCGCGAGCGTTAGTTTCGATTTCGTGCGTGCCATCGAAGCCTCCTGTTGAGCCTTCCCGTCCTCGGGTCGTCGGCCGCTCCGGAGTGCTTTGCGCTCGCTTTGCGCACGCGCGCTCGAACGCCGGAATGCCGGCAGGTTCACGGCCTGCACGGTGTCCGTCGCGCGCCAGAATGCGCAGGTTCAATCGATGGGCTTGTGGGGCCGCCCCCAAGGCACGGAACTCGCCAGACGTGCGAACGTTCCTGCTTTCACCACAAAAATGTCGCGGCCCGGTCCAATTCGGCGCCGGGTTCCACGCGTGGAACTCAGCCTAGTTCCGCAGACGACCGAAGAACGAGACGTGCCCCGGAGTCGGCACGAACGAGCTCGAACCCTGCGGGTCCGGATTGAGCTGATTGGGGTAGCGGTAGCTGCGGTCATCGTTCGGCAACACCGGGAAGGCGGTGTAGGAAATCTTCGGCTGCGACAAAATGAGAGCCTGCTGGCGCGCAGCGGCGGCAAGACCCGGATCAATGCATTCGCCACTCACCGTCATGCCCTCGGCGCACTCCGCATGCGCAGGCAATGCGACAGCCGGCACGACCGCCGCGCCAAGCAACACGATCAGCATCAGCGAATGAAGGCGCATCATCACGTTCTCCTAAAATGCCACGTTGACGCCGGCCACAAGCTGCCATCCGGTACTGGAGACGATGGGCACGGCCGAGCCCGGAACGAAAGCATTTGCCAGAACGCTGAAACGCTGACCGCCCGGCGCCGGATCGTCATCCTCGTGCGTCCAGACGCGCTCGACGCGGGCGTTCCACACCACTTTCGGGCTTGAAGAAAAGCGCACCAGCATGCCCGCGCTCCAACGTTGCTTTTCGGGAACGAACTGCAGCGTCGCTGTATCATAGCCATTGTGATCGCGGAGGAGGAAGGTCCCGAGCGGGCCGACATATAGTTTATCCTTGACGACTGGAAACAGGTGCTGAAGCCCGGCACGATAAATGTTCGAATTCGTGTTCATCGTCTCGGCGATCAGATCGGAGACTCCGACGAACAACACCTTGTTGCGATTGGTATGGCTTGCAGCCGCGGTGAAGGTGGTGACGCCGGTGTCGGACCACGTATACGTGACGGCCGCGCTGCCCAGGTAGCGCGTACCGGGCTTGTAAAGCGAAGCACCGCCCTGATCGGTCTCGGATTCAAACGATATCGAACCGCTCAGGCTCGCGACCCAGGCGCCGGACTTATAGGACGCTCCGGCGGTGGCAGTGAACAAATCCCCCGGATCGATGCGCGTCGGGGTCTGCACGTTCGGGTCCGTTGCATCGAGACCATTTTCACGATTGAAGGGCTCGCGCCAGGTGTAGCCCGCGCTGAAGGTGAGTAGCAGCGACGATGCCAGCGCGACATTGGCACCGACGCTCGGCCCGATATTGAGGCCTTCACCGAAACTCGCGATGTCGACGAGATCGGGGTCCATGCGCGCGTTCGCGGCAGAGCCATACAGCGCCGACCGGCCGGTCGGAAGATTGGTGACCAGTGACGCGAAAGGCTGCACGCCTTTCCATCCGAGATAGCTGACCGACGCCGATGCCAGGGTATCGGTCGCGGTCGACACCTCGCCGCTGAGCGGGCCCGAGGACTGGCTCGCCCAGACCCAACCGCCGCGCGCCAAAAGCTCGACGTTGAAATCACGATTGGGCAGCCGGCCGGAGGCCTGAATCGCATAGGGGACATAGAGCTCAGCCCCGTGGCCGCCGCCCGAGGCGGCACGGGTTGGATAGCCACGGCCGCTTTGCCAAGAAAAATAGCGGACATCCGTCGCCCCCACGATAGTCCAAGGATCGGATGCCGGCCCGGCGGGCTGTGTTTGCTGTGTTTGCTGGGCGGACAACTGTTCGGCGCCCCAGCCCGGCCCGCTCGACGCGACCAACGCCAACGACCCGACGACCGCAGCCTCACACAGGCACAATCGCATGGACCCCCCCGCGAACGGCAAAACGCTCCACCCGGCTTTCGGTTCCCGGCAATTTTCGCTCCCTGATTGCAGTGTTTCATCGATCCCCGGTCAAGGCCACGGGTCCCGAAACCATGGGCGTCACCTTGGAGACAGCGCCGGCAAACCGCTAGAGTCCTGGGCAGCGAAATCGGGGCAGCCCATGCCAGCATCTTTCAAGGACAGAACGGTTCTCGTCACCGGCGGCAGCCGCGGCCAGGGCGCGGCGGAAGCCAGGCTGTTCGCGGAAGCCGGCGCCGCGGTCATCATCGCCGACGTGCTCGACAAGGAGGGCGAGGCGCTGGCGAAAGAGATCAGCGCCAGCGGCGGCAAGGCGGCTTATCTTCATCTCGACGTCGCCAATGAAGCCGATTGGCAGAAAGCGGTTGCCTTCGCCAAGGACAAGTTCGGCGGCCTCAATGTGCTGGTCAACAACGCCGGCATCGCGCTGCGCGGCAAGAACATCGGCGCCACGACGCGCGAGGACTGGGACCGCGTGCTGGCGGTGAACCTGACCGGGCCGTTCCTCGGCACCCGCGCGGCGGCGCCGCTGATCCGTGACTCGGGTGGCGGCGCGATCGTCAACACCGGCTCGACCGCCGGCATCAACGGCCACTTCGCCGCCGCCTACAGCGCGGCTAAGTGGGGGCTGCGCGGCCTGACCAAATGCGCGGCGATGGAATATGCCGAGTGGGGCATTCGCGTGAACGCGGTGCATCCGGGCATCGTGGTGACGCCGATGGTCGAGGGCTCGGATGCCTTCGTCGAAGCGATGACCGAGGTCACCGCGCTCGACCGGGCGGCAACGGCGGAAGACGTGGCGCGCTGCGTGGTGTTCCTGGCGAGCGAGGAGGCCGGATATTTGACGGGCATCGATCTGCCGGTCGACGGCGGCTTCACGGCGCTCGGCGTTTATCGCGAGGTGTGGAAGAAGGCGATCAGGAAGTGACGACGGGCGCCGTCATTGCCGGGCTTGACCCGGCAATCCATGAAGTGGTGCATCAAGACGAGAACTTACGTAAGGCCAGCGGCGTTGGCGATTTCATCATGGATGCCCGGGTCAAGCCCGGGCATGACCGGAGTGGTTATGGCGACGACATCAAATCCGACCCACACCAACCGCCTGGCCGGCGCGACGTCGCCTTACCTGCTGCAGCATCAGCACAATCCGGTCGACTGGTGGCAGTGGGGGCCGGAGGCGCTGGACAAGGCCAGGCGCGAGGGCAAGCCGATCCTGCTCTCGGTCGGCTACGCCGCCTGCCACTGGTGCCACGTCATGGCGCACGAGTCGTTCGAGGACGCGGCGACCGCGGCCGTGATGAACGAGCTGTTTATCAACATCAAGGTCGACCGCGAGGAGCGGCCCGACATCGACCAGATCTATATGAACGCGCTGCATCTGCTCGGCGAGCAGGGCGGCTGGCCGATGACGATGTTCCTGACGCCTGCAGGCGAGCCGGTGTGGGGCGGCACGTATTTTCCGAAGGAGAGGCGCTACGGCCGGCCGGCCTTCGTCGACGTGCTGCGCGAGGTGTCGCGGCTGTTTCGCGACGAGCCGGACAAGATCGAGCAGAACCGCGCCGCGTTGCTGGCGCGGCTTGCCGAGAAGGCGCGGCCGGCCGGCAAGGTGACGATCGGGCTCAAGGAGCTCGACGGCGCCGCGGCCCAAGTCGGCAACATGTTCGACAGCGTCAACGGCGGTCTGCGCGGCGCGCCGAAATTTCCGCAGCCGCCGCTGATGGAAATGTTGTGGCGCGCCGCGATGCGCAGCGGCGACGCGCGCTTCTTCGAGACGGTGGAATTTTCACTGCAACGGATGTGCGAGGGCGGCATCTACGATCATCTCGGCGGCGGCTTCTCGCGCTACTCGGTCGACGAGCGCTGGCTGGTGCCGCATTTCGAGAAGATGCTCTACGACAACGCGCAGCTGCTTGAGTTGCTGGCGCTGGCGTTCCAGCGTAGCGGCAACGAACTTTTCAGGCGGCGTGCGCGCGACACCGTCGGCTGGCTGGTGCGCGAGATGACGACGAAGGAGGGCGCGTTCTCCGCTTCGCTCGACGCCGACTCGGAAGGCGAGGAGGGCAAGTTCTACGTCTGGAGCAAGAACGAGATCATCGAGCTGATCGGGCCGGAGGCCGGGGAATTTTTCGCGCGGCACTATGACGTGACCGACGAGGGCAATTTCGAGGGCCACAATATTCTCAATCGGCTCCGGGACGTGCCGCGCAGCGCCGCCGACGAGGCGCGGCTTGCGGAGCTGCGCGCCATCCTGCTCGAGGCGCGCGGCCAGCGCGTGCGGCCGGGGCTCGACGACAAGGTGCTGGCCGACTGGAACGGGCTGATGATCTCAGGCCTCACCAATGCGGGCATCGCGCTCGACGAGCGGTCATGGCTCGACATGGCCAAGCGCGCTTTTGGCTTCATCGCGGCGTCGATGACAGATGGTGAAAGACTTGGCCACTCCTGGCGCGACGGCAAGTTGCTGCTGCCGGGCCTCGCCTCCGACTACGCGTCCATGATCCGCGCCGCGCTGGCGCTTTGCGAGGCGACCGGCGAACGCACTTATCTCGACAAGGCGCTTATCTGGCAGCGCGCCTTCGACGCGCATTACAGCGACCCCGACACCGGCGGCTATTATCTCACCGCCGACGACGCCGAGGGCCTGTTGCTGCGCCCGCATTCAACGCAAGACGACGCCACGCCCAATCCGAACGCGGTCGCGGCCGGCAATCTGGTGCGGCTTGCCGTGCTCGCCGGCGACGACCAATGGCGCGAACGCGCCGACCGGCTGATCGAGGGCGTGCTGTCGGCCGCCGCGCGCAATCTGTTCGGCCATGTGGCGTTGCTCAATGCGCTCGACTTGCGGCTGCGCGGCGCCGAGATTGTCGTCACCGGCGGCGACGAGGCGCTCGCGCAGGCCGCGCTTAAGCTGCCGTTCCTCGACCGCATCGTGCTACGCGCGCCGAGCGCCGCGGCGCTGCCGTCGTCGCATCCGGCGCAGGATAAACTCAAGGCCACCGCGGGAAGCGCGGTCTTTGTCTGCGTCGGCGAGCGCTGCTCGCTGCCGGTGACGGAACCGGGCCAGATTGCCGCCGCGGTTGCCGCGATGCGGGCTTGATTTCGCCGCGCCCGCGGCGGAGAATTTTTCGCCGGGGCGTCGAAAGGAGACCGATGATGCGCGTCTTGTTCGCCCTTGCCGCAGCCGCAATGCTTTTCACGTCGCTCACGCCCGCGCAGGCCGAGGAGTGGTGCGGCTTCCTCGACAAGCAGGGTTCCCACGTGCGCTGCGGCTTTTCCAGCCTTGAGGAGTGCAAGCAGGCGGTTGCCGACAAGAAAGACGGCTATTGCATGCCCGACCCGGGCTTCGCCAAGAATGCGAGCCCGGTGCGACTGGCGGCGCTGAAGTTCTAGGCCGCGCGCGGCGGCCGCGCCGTCGCCATGTGCTCCGGCAGATAGCGGCTCCACGGCTCCGGCGCGATCAGCGACGTGCTGATCCATACCGGCCAGATGAAGTTCTTCTCGTCCATGCGGCCGATGACCGCCGGCAGGTGCAGATGCTGGTTCTCGGCGTCGACCCGGACGTCGAAGCCCGATGGCGCGCGCAACGAGCGGCCGGCGAGCGCGCGGCGCACCGCGTCGACGTCAGTCGTGCCGGCCGCCGCCACGCTCTCGGTCCACAAATGGAAGGCGACCCAGCTCGCCTCCATCGGATCGTTGGTGACGGCCTCGGCGTTACCGGTGAATTGCCGCCATTCGGCGATGAAGGCGTGGTTCTCCGGCGTGTCGAGCGAATGCAGGTAGCTCCACGACACCATGTGGCCGACCAGGTTGCGCTCCTTCAGCGCCGGCATTTCCGCTTCGCCGAGCGACAGGCTCATCACCGGCAGGATCTCGGCGTCGAGGCCCTGGCGGGCACGCTCGCGGAAGAAATGCACGTTGGCGTCGCCCGACAGCGTGGCGATGATGGCGCCATCGCGGCCGCAGAACTTGCGGACGCGGTGCACGATGTCCTTCCAGTTCTTCTCGGAGAACGGCGTGTAAATTTCATCGACCGCATCCTCGCCGACGCCGCAGGTGGCGAGATAATTGCGGATGATGGCGTTGGTGGTGCGCGGATAGACGTAATCGGTGCCGACCAGGAAGAAGCGCCGCCGCCCCATGTGCAGCAGATGATCGACCGCCGGCAGCGCCTGCTGCTGCGGCGTCGCGCCGCAATAAATCACGTGCGGCGATTGCTCCTCGCCCTCGTACTGGCTCGGATAGAACAGCAGACCGTTGTGCTCGGCGAGCACCGGCAGCACCTGCTTGCGCGAGGCCGAGGTCCAGCAGCCGAAGATCGCCGCCACTTTATGGCCGTGCAGCAACTCGCGGGCCTGCTCCGCATAGGCGGATAACTCCGAGCGCGGGTCCATGATCACCGCCTCGACCGGGCGCCCGAGCAGGCCGCCATTGCGGTTGAGCTTCTCGATCAGCATGACGAGAAGCTGTTGCAGCGGCCGTTCGCTGGCGGTGAGCGTGCCGGACAGCGAATGCAAAATGCCGACCTTGATCGAGCCGTGATCGAGATCGGCGAAGTAGCGGCCGACCGAAGTGGCGAGCGTCTCGGCGCGGCCGATCAGATCCTCGGCAGTTTCCAGTACCGCGTCGCCGGCCATCGCCACGTCGGCGACCACCGAGCGAATGCTGGGCAACGTATCGCTCACCTTGGCGGCGACGCTCATGGCTTCATGGCCGATGCGCTCGAGCTGCTCGACCTGCTGCTCGATCATTCGGTTGATGTGTTCGTTGACGCCGCCCATGGCGGCAACGCTCTCGTTGACGGCGCCGATCGCTTCGGCGGTGTCGCCGACCGCCTGCTGAATGCCGTGAATTTGAGCGCCAACGTCCTCGGTCGCCTTGGCGGTGCGGCGCGACAGCTCCTTGACCTCGGCGGCAACCACGGCAAAGCCGCGGCCGGATTCGCCGGCACGCGCGGCCTCGATGGTGGCGTTGAGCGCGAGCAGCGAAGTTTGCCCAGCGATCGCCTGGATCAGCTTGATGACTTCCTCGATGCGCTGCGCCGCGCCCGACAGCGTGCGCATGGTGGCGTCGGCGCGCGCAAGCTCGGCGGCGGTGCGCTTGTTTGCCTCGCGCGCCTCGATCACCTGCTGCGCCGAACTCATCACCAGCGTCTGCACGCCGCGCGCGGCCTCGGCGACGCCGGCGACATCCTCGGCGGCCTGTTCGGCGGCTTCCGAAGCTTCAGTGACCTGGCGCGACATCAGCCGGTTGCTCTCGACCAGATCGGCGGCGGTGCCGCGGATGCGCGCGCCGGCCGAGGTGAAGGCGTTGACCACTTCCTCGACGGCGCGGCGGAAATTGCCGGTGAAGAACAGCCGCCCGGCATGATGCAGCCGGGCCTCGGTCTCGCGGCGCAGCTGATCCACGGTCAGTGTGTCGGCCTGGATCAGCGCGGCGCGGATCGTCTCGGCGGTGCCGGCGAACTTTTGCACGGCGCCATCGCCGATCACCGCGGGCAAATTGGTGTAGCGGTCGCCGCGGGCGATGCGGTCGATCGAGGCGATGATGCGCCGCAGCCGATACTCGGCGAGGCAGCCGACCAGCAGCGCGCCGACGGCGGCGACCGCGAACGCCACGACGACATGGCCGAAGGTGGCGATCACCGCCAGCGCGGCAACGGCGAAAGCCGGCGCCGCGATCCAGATGGCGGGTCTTGGCAGCGGCGCAGGCTTGGGCGCGGGCATTGCAGGCTCAGTGCGAATTTCCGCCGTTCAATACGCCTGAAGATGGTTTCGAATTCCTTTCGCAAGTGCGAAAAACCCGCATGAAATAAGGGCAAACGCTGCGCAAAGTTTAGGCGGGCGCGACCGGCGATTGCTCATTCCACGCCGCGCGCGCGGCGATGGCGAAGGCCGGCGCGATGAACAGCGGACCGCAGGAGTAGCCGGTGAACTTGCCCAACGCGCCGGCGACGAGGGGCGCGATCAGGATCAGGCCCGACGCAATCAGGATCGGCGCCGGCACAATGCGGCCGGGATCAAGCGCGACCAGCCAGGCGACGATGAAGGCGCCAATCACCAGGTCGTAGTCCTGCAAATAGGGCGTCGCCAGAAAGGTGCCGAGCACGAGAAGCGCGTACTTCGCCGGCGGCGCCAAGTCGCGATACCAAGCCGCGGCAACGACCGCGGCCGCGATCAGAGCCGCCACGACTTGAGTTGCGTAAGCGACCGGCACGCTGACGCCCAACCGCCGCGCGAAGACGAAGACCGAGAGCATCCGGTGCCAGACGCCGGTGCCGTCTTCGAGGATGAGATGGCGCAGCACCGGGAGATTTTGGGCGTAGGCGGTCCAAGTCTCCGCGCCAAACAGAACATAGCTTGCGGCGATGAGCGCCGTCGCGGTCACTGCGGTCGCCGCGATGGCGCGCCAATAGCCGCCGGCAACAAGCGCGAACGGCAACAGGATGCCGAGCTGCGGTTTGACGACGAGCAGGCCGAACAGCGCGCCGGCAACGAGCGGGCGCCGATCGAGCAGCGTCAAGCCGCCGCCGAGGATCGCCGCCGTCCAGGTACCGTTCTGCCCGCCGAGCGCGTTGACGAACACCGCGGGCGTCGCCAGCGCCAACATCACCGCGTGCGGGGCAGCGGCGCGCAACGCAACGTAGAAGCACAGCCAGCTGACGATAAGCCAGACGAACAACGCCGGGACGTAAGGAATGAAGGCGAGCGGCGCCGTCAGCAGCGGCAGCACCGGCGGATAGCTGTCGTGATAGAAATCGAGCGCCGCGCCGACGACGCCTTTCTCGAAGGCGTGGAAAGCGTTCCAGTCGTAGCTTTCGGCGGCGCGCCCGTGCCACGAAAGATAGGCCGACGACCAGTAGTTGATGAAGTCGTCGCCGAACGGGCGGCCGGTGCCGTCGGTCAAGCCGACCGCGGTGTGCTGGAACAGGACGACGACGAAAGCCACGCCAGCGACCGCGATCCAGCAAAAAGCGAGGGTTCGCAGCCGGCTGGAGAGCGCCTCGGACAGCATCCGTCGTCGCGCCGGTCAGGCGCCGTTATCAGGTGTTCATCGACTCGAAGAACTCGGCGTTGCTCTTGGTGTTGCGCAACTTGTCGAGCAGGAAGTCGATCGCGTCCATCGTGCCCATCGGATTGAGGATGCGGCGCAGCACGTACATCTTCTTGAGGATCGCCGGATCGGTGAGCAGCTCTTCCTTGCGCGTGCCGGATCGGGTGATGTCCATGGCCGGGAAGGTGCGCTTGTCGGCGACCTTGCGGTCGAGGATGAGCTCCGAGTTGCCGGTGCCCTTGAACTCTTCGAAGATGACTTCGTCCATGCGGCTGCCGGTGTCGATGAGCGCCGTGGCGATGATGGTGAGCGAGCCGCCTTCCTCGATGTTACGCGCGGCACCGAAGAAGCGCTTCGGCCGCTGCAATGCGTTGGCATCGACGCCGCCGGTCAAGACCTTGCCGGAGGAGGGGACGACGGTGTTGTAGGCGCGGCCGAGGCGCGTGATCGAATTGAGCAGGATGACGACGTCGCGCTGATGCTCGACCAAGCGCTTGGCCTTCTCGATCACCATTTCCGCGACCTGGACGTGGCGCGAGGCCGGCTCGTCGAAGGTCGAGGACACGACCTCGCCCTTGACCGAGCGCTGCATGTCGGTGACTTCTTCCGGCCGCTCGTCGATCAGCAGCACGATCAGATAGCACTCGGGGTGGTTGGCGGTGATGGCGTGCGCGATGTTCTGCAGCAGCACCGTTTTGCCGGTGCGCGGCGGCGACACGATCAGCGCGCGCTGGCCCTTGCCGATCGGCGCGACGATGTCGATGACGCGCGGCGACAGGTCCTTCTTGGTCGGATCCTCATGTTCCATCTTCAGCCGTTCGTCGGGATAGAGCGGCGTGAGGTTGTCGAAGTTAACCTTGTGCTTGGCCTTCTCCGGGTCCTCGAAATTGATGGTGTTGACCTTGAGCAGCGCGAAGTAGCGCTCGCCGTCCTTGGGCGAACGAATGTGGCCTTCGACGGTGTCGCCGGTGCGCAGGCCGAAGCGGCGGATCTGCGAGGGCGAAACGTAGATATCGTCGGGACCGGACAGGTAGTTCGATTCCGGCGAGCGGAGGAAGCCGAAGCCGTCGGAGAGAACCTCGACGACGCCTTCGCCGATGATGTCGATGTCCTGCGTCGCGAGCTGCTTGAGGATCGCGAACATCAGCTCCTGCTTGCGCATGGTGCTGGCGTTCTCGACGCCATGCTCCTCGGCAAAGGCGACAAGGTCGGGCGGCGTCTTGGACTTGAGGTCCTGAAGCTTCATCTCCCGCATTGGGGAGCTATTTTCTGGGATAGTCGGGGAGTCCTGCATATGGATAGACTCGTAGAGTGATCGCTGATCACTTGAGAGAGAGAAGGGCCGCAGGTCTGGGGTGACGAGATTTTTGGAAAAGCGCCCGGAACCCGATGCCGCGACCGGCCCGAACCTTGGGACCGGAACGCCACGCGCATCCGCCTGCGTTCGGTGGGATGAAAACAACATAATTTGCGTCGCGTTCCCGCGCAAGGGGCGGCGGCGGTGCTGTGTGAATTAACGTTGTTTTTAGAACGGCTTGACGACCGCCAGAACCACGATGGCGATCAGCAGCACGGTCGGTATCTCATTGACAATGCGATAGAATTTCTGGCTGTGCTGGTTGCGGTCATACCTGAAGGTATGTGCCCAGTTACTCAGCATGGCATGCAGGATCGTCATTACCAGCACCAACGCAAATTTAATGTGGAACCAGGTCGCGCCGAGCCACCCGCCTTCGATCACCAGCGCGAATCCGGCAAGCCAGGTCACGATCATCGCCGGCGTCATGATGAATTTGAGCAGGCGCTGCTCCATCACCTTGAAGGTCTCCGATTGCTCGGATCCTGGCTTGGCCGCGGCGTGATAGACGAACAGCCGCGGCAGATAGAGCATGCCCGCCATCCACGAGATGACGGCGATGACGTGCAGCGCTTTGATCCAGAGGTACATCGTTAGATTTCTCTGCGCATGATCTTAGCCGAAAACCGGTTCCCATCCCCGATCAAGGTCGAGGACATGCTTTTCGGGATCATGCGCGATCTCGCACCCGCCTGAGCATCCGCTCGACATTGGCGATCGGCGTCTGCGGCAAGATGCCGTGGCCCAGATTGAAGATCAGCGGCCCCCCTGACAACGTTGCCATCACGTCGTCAACTTCGCGGTCGAGCGCGGCACCGCCGGCGAGCAGCGCCAGTGGATCGACGTTGCCCTGCACCGCGACGCGCGCCTGCAGCACATCGCGGGCAATGGCGCGGGCGAAAGTCCAGTCGATGCCGATGGCGTTGACGCCGGTCATTTCGACGTAAGGCAGCGCCATCACATTGGCGCCGCGTGGAAAGCCGATGATGCGGGCATCGCGGACTTTCTTGCGCACGCCGGCAACGATTTGTTGGGTCGGCTCAATCGACCAGCGCTGGAACTGCTCGGGGCCGAGCACGCCAGCCCAAGTATCGAATATCTGCACCACCTCGGCGCCAGCTTCGAGCTGACCGACCAGATATTGGATCGAGGCCTCGACCAGCCGTTCGATCAGCACCGTAAAATTTTCCGGATCGCGCAGTGCAAACAGCCGCGCCGGCGCTTGATCCGCCGTCGCTTCGCCCGCCACCATATAGGTCGCGACTGTCCAGGGCGCGCCGCAAAATCCGATCAGTGCCGTGTTCTCGTTCAGCGCGGATTTCACCCGCCGCACGGTCTCGTAGACCGGCGCAACGATTTTTTCGTCGATGGTCTCGCGCATGCCGGCGAGCGCTACGGCGTCCTGCAATGGCTCAAGCTTCGGCCCTTCGCCGGCGAGAAACTCAACCTTGCGGCCGAGCGCCGCCGGGATCACCAGAATATCGGAAAACAGGATTGCAGCATCGAAGCCGAAGCGCCTGACTGGCTGTAACGTGACTTCGGCGGCGAGCTCTGGATTAAAACAGAGATCGAGAAAGCCGCCGGCCTTTTCGCGCACGGCACGGTATTCTGGGAGGTAACGTCCTGCCTGACGCATCAGCCAGACCGGCGGCACGTCCAGCCGGCGGCCGTCCAAAACGTCGAGCAGCGGTTTTGTCCCCATGGGCTTACGCTCGCAGGCTTTCTTCCCGAACCTCTACTTAGAATCTTTTGTTGTAGTTGTTAGGCGGTTGATTGGACTCATGCATTGCACTCCACGGTCTGTCCACTACAGGCCCAAGCGCTGTTCAATTATAAGAGCTGTTCGGAGGTTATTACTCCACAGTAGAAAAGCGCTGTTTTGCTGAAGATTTGGCATGCTGTCCCCAGCGATCCCCAGATCGCTATCCTCATGTTGTGCTGCGCTCACGCAATACGGCGCGACGCTGTGTCGAAGGCATGAATGTGGATGAAAACCGGGTTGGCTTGGCCGTGGCGCTTGCACCCGGCAGACAGGCATGGCCTGCTCCCGTGGTTTCCACAGTGGATCGGTCGATTATACCGATGGCAGACACAGGGTACTTCCACCTGCACCTCGTCTCGGACGCAACCGGCGAGACGCTGACGACGGTCGCGCGCGCGGCCGCGGCGCAATACGCCAACGTGTCGCCGGTCGAACATCTTTACCCGATGGTCCGCTCGAAAAAGCAGCTCGAGCGGGCATTGGCCGAGATCACCGAGCAGCCCGGGCTGGTGCTCTACACCCTGCTCGAGGAAGACCTGATCTCGACGCTCGAGGACAAGTGCCGCGAGCTCGGACTACCTTGCATGTCGGTCCTCGGGCCGGTGTTGCGGCTGTTCCAGGCCTATCTCGGCTCGGAATCGATCCACCGTGCCGGCGCCCAGCATGTGCTCAACGCCGAATATTTCCACCGCATCGAGGCGCTCAACTTCACGATGATGCACGACGACGGCCAGCACACCGAGGGTCTCCAGGAGGCGGACGTCGTTCTGGTCGGCGTGTCGCGCACCTCGAAGACGCCGACCTCGATCTATCTCGCCAACCGCGGCATCAAGACCGGCAACGTGCCGCTGGTGCCGGGCGTGTCGCTGCCGCCTGACGTGGAGAAGCTGACGCGGCCGCTGGTGGTCGGGCTCTACGCCAGCCCCGAGCGCATCGTGCAGATCCGCGAGAACCGCTTGCTCGGCCTCAAGGCGCATCACGCCGACGCGCAGTATATCGACCGGACGGCGGTGGCCGAGGAGGTCGCCTATTCGCGGAGGCTTTGCGCCAAGAACAACTGGCCGTCGATCGACGTGACGCGCCGCTCGATCGAGGAAACCGCGGCTGCGGTGATGCGGCTCTTGACCGAGCGGCGCCGCGCGCCGGTGACGTAAAAGTGCCGCTGTGGCTCGATAGCCGGCCGCTGGTGCTCGCCTCCAAAAGCGAGGTCCGCGCCAAGATCCTCGCCGCAGCGGGATTGCGCATCGAGGTGAGGCCGGCGCGGATCGACGAGCGCGCGGTCGAAGCGCAGGCCGTGCCGGCCGACGCGGTCGCCGTGGCCCAATTGCTTGCCCGCGCCAAGGCACAAGCGATCGCCAAGGGCATGCCGGGGCGGCTCGTGCTTGGCGCCGATCAAACGCTGGCTTTGGGCGACAAACGCTTTTCCAAGCCGGCCGACCGCGCCACGGCGCGCGAGCAGCTTCTCGCGCTGCGCGGCAAGACGCATGAGCTGCACTCGGCGCTGGCGCTTTCGCGCGAGGGTAAGGTGCTGTTCGAGCACAGCGAAACGGCGCGGCTCACCATGCGCGGCTTTTCCGAGCACTTTCTCGAAGACTATCTCGACGTCACCGGCCATACCGCCCTGCTGAGCGTCGGCGCCTACCAGATCGAGGGCGCCGGCATCCATCTGTTCGAACGCGTCGAGGGTGACTATTTCACGGTGCTTGGCCTGCCGCTGTTGCCGTTGCTCGGCTTTCTGCGGCAGGCGGGCTTTGTGGCGAATTGAGCGATGTTCATTCTTGGCCTTACCGGCTCGGTCGGCATGGGAAAATCGGCGACGGCGAAAATGTTCGCCGAGGAGGGTGTGCCGGTGCACGACGCCGATGTGGCCGTCCATGCGCTCTATGAGGGCGAGGCTGTTCCGGCGATCGAGGCGGCGTTTCCCGGTACCACCGCGGGCG
Source organism: uncultured Alphaproteobacteria bacterium (assembly GCA_963822035.1). GTDB lineage: Bacteria > Pseudomonadota > Alphaproteobacteria > Rhizobiales > Xanthobacteraceae > Pseudolabrys. Next base: position 449,785 of record CAWGGC010000006.1, read on the forward strand.
GCAAGGTCGACCGCGGCAAGCTCGGCAAACACGTGCTGGGCGATGCAGCCGCGCTGCGCAAACTTGAGCAGATTGTGCATCCGCTGGTGCGCCGCGCCGAGGAGCGCTTTCTTGCCGCGGCCGCGCGCGACGGTGCCGACGTTGCCGTGCTTGACATCCCGCTGCTCTACGAGACGGGCGGCGACAAGCGCTGCGATGCCGTGGCCGTGGTGTCGGCGCCAGCCGACCTGCAGCGTGCCCGCGTGCTCGAGCGCGAGGACATGAGCGTCGAGAAATTCGAGGCGATCCTCACCAAGCAGATGCCGGACGCGGACAAGCGGGCGCGAGCCGATTTTATCGTGGATACCTCGCGCGGCTTCGATGTGGCGCGTGCGCAAGTGCGGGACATTCTTGCCAAGGTCGCTAAAATGCCGAAACGAACGGCTTGATTCGAAACCAATGCGCGAAATCGTCCTCGACACTGAAACCACCGGCCTCGATCCCGCCCAGGGCCATCGGGTGGTCGAGGTCGGCTGCGTCGAGCTGCTCAACCGCATTCCGACCGGCGCGAGCTTCCACGCCTACGTCAATCCGGAGCGCGACGTGCCGGCGGAGGCCTTCAATGTACACGGCCTGTCGACCGAATTCCTGCAGGACAAGCCACGCTTTGCCGAGATCGCCGAAGATTTCCTCGCCTTCATCGGCGATGCGCCGCTGATCATTCACAATGCCGGCTTCGACCACAATTTTCTCTGCGCGGAGTTGAAACGCATCGCGCGCGCCGAGATTGGGCGCGAGCGGCTGGTCGACACGCTGCTGCTCGCGCGGCGCAAGCACTCGGCCGGACCGTACAGTCTCGACGCCTTGTGCGTGCGCTACGGCATCGACAATTCGCGTCGCACCAAGCACGGCGCGTTGCTCGACGCCGAGATCCTCGCCGAGGTCTATATCGAACTGATCGGCGCACGGCAGGCGCAGCTCGGGCTTGCCGAAACGGTTGGGGCGCGAGCAGGCGGCAATGGCAGTGCGATCGCGCGCGAGCGCCCGGCGCCGCTTGCGATACGGCTCACCGACGCCGATCTCGCCGCGCATCGCGATTTCATCGCGACGCTCGGCGGTGAGGTCGTGTGGCTTGCTTACGCGGTCAGCGAAGGCTGATCAGGTCTGCGGCGCCGCGGCGCCGGCGGCCTGCATCTCGGCGAGCTTCTTGCGGTAGAGCCCGACGAAATCCACCGGATCGAGCAGCAGCGGCGGGAAGCCGCCATTGCGCACGGTCGTGGCGATGATCTCGCGCGCGAAGGGGAACAACAGCCGCGGGCACTCGATCAGGATGATCGGGTTCAGGGCTTCTTTCGGCACGTTATGGATGCGGAAGACGCCGGCATAGGCGAGCTCGAAGCCGAACATCAGGGTCGTGCCGGTCTCGGCCGTGCCCTCGAGCTTGAGCTCGACCTCGACGTCGTTGCCCTGCAGCGGCTTGGCGTTGACGTTGATCTGGATGGCGATCTGCGGCTGCGGCGCGCCGCTCATCGATTGCGGCGCGTTCGGATTCTCGAAGGAGAGATCCTTGATGTACTGCGCCACGATGTTGAGCTGCGGCGGCGCTGCAGCGCCGGCCTGCGGCGACGGCGTGCCTTGACCGCCATTGGTTGTCGACATGAACATCCCCACGCTGCGAGAGAGCGGTTGGCTAACATAGGCCTCCGCAGCGAACAAGGATTCGCGCCGTTAACGGTTACCGCCCTCGTCGCGTCGATCGGCAAGGCGCGGATCGTCGATTTGGCGCCACTGCTCCGGCGGCAGATCGATGATGCCGTCATTTGCGGCGGGCGGCGTCTCGCGACGCAGGAGACTGCCGGCGAGCAGCAACAGGCCGGTAATATCGGTGATAAAGCCCGGAATCAGCATGAGAATCCCGGCCAATAGCGTGAGCGAACCGGTGCCGTCGGCGCTGAGCGCGGTGACGCTGCCCTGGCCGAGCGCGGCGCGGACGCGCGAGATGTGCGCGCCGCCGGCGTGGCGCAGGATCATCAGACCGGCGAACGAGCTTGCCGCCTGCAATGCAACCGCCGCGAGGAAACCCAGCGCCACCACCACGAATATGAACGCGGTCAATTCCGCGAGAGGCAGCGCCAGAAGCGCAAACAACAGCCATTTTGCCACATTCATCGGCGTTCTCGCGTGGTCCAGCGGGTTGGCGGCAGCGTCCCGATCGTTTACAGTTTGCCAGTAAACCGAGCTTAGCGTCGGCGTAACGGCGTAGGGCCTATGGAACGGCGCGGCCAACGGCATAGATAATAGCGCGTGGGACCTGACGCCATGCAGACCGACTTCGCGCCGGCTGCCGTAACGGTCAGCGAAAGCATGGAAGACGTGTTCGATATCTACACCATCATTTTCCTGGCGCTCGCGGTGTTCATCTTCCTGCGGTTGCGCAGCGTGCTCGGCCAGCGCACCGGGCGCGAGCGGCCGCCCTACGACCCCTATGCCGCCCGTGAGCCGGTCCGGCCAGCCCCGGAAAAAGTGATTGCGCTGCCAAACCGCACCGCCGACACCACGCAACAGAAGCCGCCGGCGGAACCCGCCGAACCGGCCAAGCCGGTCGAGCGCTGGGCCGGCATCGCGGGCGTGGGCTCGCCGGTGGCGGCCGGCCTCGATGCCATCGCTGCCACCGATGCCACGTTCGACGCCAAGCACTTCGTGACCGGCGCCCGCGCGGCCTACGAGATGATCGTCAACGCCTATGCCGAAGGCGACCGCCGCACCCTGAAGAACCTGCTATCGCGCGAAGTCTATGACGGCTTCGACACCGCCATCACCGAACGCGAGAAGAAGGGCGAGACGGTGGAGAGCCGCTTCGTCGCCATCGAGAAATCGGAGATCACCGCGGCCGAGCAGCGCCAGAAGATTGCGCAGGTGACCGTGCGTTTCGTCTCTCAGCTCGTCTCGGCGACGCGCGACAAGAGCGGCAACGTCATCGACGGTAGCGCCGAGCGGGTGACCGATATAACCGATGTGTGGACGTTCTCGCGTGATTCGACGTCGCGTGATCCGAACTGGAAGCTGATCGCAACGGAATCCGGACACTGACCGCATGCCGGCTGGGCGCCCGCGCTTCGCAAGCCGAAAGATTCTCGCTTACGGACTGGCGCTCGGCCTGGTAGCCGCGGCCTTTCCCGCCTCGGCCATGAAGCTGCGCAACGCCGCCGTCGAGCCGCTCACCTTCGCCGACCTCAACGGCTGGCGCGACGACGACCACGCCCGCGCTTTCAAGGCGTTCCTGAAAAGCTGCGGCGCGATCCTCAACGGCAGCAAGGCGTTACGGCGGGCGCGGCCGGTCTATAACGGCCTCTACGAGGTGTGCGAGCGGGCGGTCGCCGCCGGCAGCCTCGACCGCGATCAGGCGCGCGACTTCTTCGAGGCCAATTTCAATCCGGTGCGGCTGATGCCGATCGGGCAGACCGAAGGCTTCTTCACCGGCTACTACGAGACCGAATATGACGGCTCGCTGGTCAAGACGGCCCAATACAACGTGCCGCTCTATCGCGTGCCGAAGCGGCTCTCCGGCCACCGCAGCACGGTGTTCGGCCAGTTCAGCCGCAGCGAGATCGAGGACGGCGCGCTCAAGGGCAAGGGCCTCGAGATCTGCTACGTCAAGGATCCGATCGATGCCTTCTTTGCGCAGATCCAGGGCTCGGCGCGCATCAAGCTGGATGACGGCAAGCTGCTGCGGCTGAACTACATCGCCAGCAACGGCCAGCCTTACACGCCGGTCGGCCGCTGGCTGATCGACCAGGGCATCATCACCAAAGAAGACATGTCGATGGACCGCATCCACGACTGGATGGAGGCCAATCCGGAAGCGGCGCGGGAGCTGCGGCGCAAGAACCGCTCCTTCGTGTTCTTCGAGGAGACCGATCTCGGCGCCAACGACGAATGCATCGGCTCGCAGGGCGTGCCGCTGACCGCCGGGCGCTCGCTCGCGGTCGACCGGAACATCCACGTCTACGGCACGCCGATCTGGGTCGAGGCGGAGCTGCCGATCCTGAGCGAGAAGCCGGAGACGACGTTCCGCCGGCTGATGTTCGCGCAGGACACGGGCTCGGCAATCGTCGGCCCGGCGCGCGCCGATATTTATTTCGGCTCCGGCGAGGACATCGGCCACGTCGCCGGGCGCGTCAAGCAGTTCGGCCGCTTCGTCATGCTGGTGCCGCGCGGCGTCACGATCACCGGGCCGAGGAACCTGCCGCTGCCGAAGCCGCGCCCGCCGGAGCTCGGGCCCGACGGCACGCTGCAGACGACGGCGGCGCTGCGCGATCTGCTGCCCTGATGCGGCGCGACGGCGAGCGGCGGCGCGTGCTCAGCGACGAGGAGCGCGTGCTGTGGCGGACCGTCGCCAAGTCGGTGAAGCCGTTGCGCGATGCGCCGCAGGAACCTGCCGACGCAAGCATAAGCGCCGCAACGGCGGCAAAGCCGGCGCGGATCGTGGCGGCGGCGCCGCTGCCGCCCGCGGCCCCCGTCAAAGCGTCACCGCCGCCGTTGTCGCCGCTCGGCCGGCGGCGGCGCTCGCGCGTTGCCCGCGGCAGCGAGCCGATCGACGGCCGGCTCGATCTGCATGGGCTGACGCAAAGCGAGGCGCATGCGGCATTATTGCGCTTCCTGCGCCAGGCAAGCGCGCGCGGCGCGCGGCTGGTGCTGGTGATCACCGGCAAAGGCGGGGCGGACGGCGAGCGCGGCGTGCTGCGGCGGCAGTTGCCGCACTGGCTGGCGCTTGGCGAATTCCGCGCGCTGGTGGTCGGCTACGAGCAGGCCGGTTCCCGCCACGGCGGCGAAGGCGCGTGGTATATTTCGGTGCAGGCGCAGCCGGGCGGCCGAGTGACAGGGTGGAGTGGCAAGATGGCAAAGCGGGCGAAAGCGAAAAAGAAAAAGCCGGTCAAGAAGACGGCAGCCAAAGGAGCCAAGCGAAAAGCGCCGGCCGCGAAGAGGCAAGCGGCGCGTAAGGCCAAGACGGCGAACAAGGCGCGCATCGAGCGCAAGCTCGAAGAGGGGCTGATGGAGACGTTCCCCGGCTCCGATCCGGTCGCGGTCACCGACCCGACAACCATCGACAAAAGGGATTAGGGCGAGCTCTCCATCCTCCGTTCATTCCCGCGAAAGCGGGAATCCAGTGGGTGATCGCAGTGGCTACACGATTTGGCCCTGGGTCCCCGCTTGCGCGGGGACGAACGGAGTTTGATGAAGTATCAGGCCGCCTTGATGAAAGTGCCGTTCTGCAACTCGGCGACGGCCTGGCGTAGCTCGGCCTGCGTGTTCATCACGATCGGCCCATACCAGGCGACCGGCTCCTCGATCGGCTTGCCGGACACCAGCAGGAAGCGGATGCCGTGGTCGCCGGCTTGCACGGTGACCTCGTCGCCGCGGTCGAACAGGATCAGCGAGCGGTTGCCGGCCGGCTCGCGGAACACGATCTCCTCGCCGTCGATTTGCTTCTCGGTGAGCACGCCTTGCGGCTTCGAGGCGTAGGCGAACTTGCCGTCGCCCTCGAAGATGTAGGCGAAGGCATGACGCTCGACCTCGACCTTGAAGGTCTTGCGCTTGCCCGGCGGCACGAAGATGTCGAGATAGCGCGGGTCGGCGGCGACGCCTTCGACCGGACCTTTTTTGCCCCAGAAGTCGCCGCAGACGACCCGCACGCGCGTGCCGTCATCGTCGACGATCTCGGGGATCTCGGCGGCCTTGACGTCCTGATAGCGCGGCGCCGTCATCTTCAGCGACTTCGGCAGATTGGCCCAGAGCTGGAAGCCGTGCATGCGGCCCTTGCGCGTCACCTTGCGGCATCTCCTGATGCATGATGCCGCTGCCCGCGGTCATCCACTGCACATCGCCGGAGCCGAGCGTGCCGCGGTTGCCCAGACTGTCGCCGTGCGCGACGGTGCCGTTCAAGACATAGGTGATGGTCTCGATGCCGCGATGCGGGTGCCAGGGAAAGCCGGCGAGATAATCCTGCGGATTATCGTTGCGGAAATCGTCGAGCAGCAAAAACGGATCGAACTCGGTGGTGTTGCCGAAGCCGAAGGCGCGGTTGAGCTTGACGCCGGCGCCTTCGAGCGTCGGCTTTGATTGCACGATCTGCTTGACGGGTCGGATGGACATGACTTGCCTCTTTAACTTGCCTCTTTTCGATTATGCGGCGGCGGCAGCGGCAGGCTTTGCTGCAAAGCGGCCGGCGAAATCGGCGAACTGGTCGATGAAGTCGTTGAGGAACTTGCGCACGGTGTCGTCGGTGACGTTGTTCTGCGCGTCGAGCAGGTCGGGCTTGAACTGTATATAGGTCTCGCCGCCGAGCACATGCATGGCCGCGCCGCTGTTGAGCACGGTGCGCAAATGCGATTGCGCGACCGCGGTCGAGATGGCGCCGCCCGACGTGCCGGTCACGGCGGCCGGCTTGCCGCGCCAGGAATTCTTGCCGTAGGGGCGCGCCGCCCAGTCGATCGCGTTCTTCAAAACGACGGGGATCGAGCGGCTATGCTCGGGGGTGACGAACAACAATGCGTCGGCGGCCTCGACCTCGGCCTTGAGCCGGGCGACCGGGCCGGGGGCCGGCTGCTCGATGATCCTGGTTGTAGATCGGCAGGTCGTCGATCTGGATGAACTTGGCCTCGAATTTGTCGCTGCCGAACTTGGCAAGTGCCTGAGCGAGCTTGCGATTTATCGACTCGCGGCGGTTGGAGCCGACGACGATACCGAGCTTGAGTTTTGCCATCTGTGCCTCTATCTACTTTAGCGTTAGTTACTGTCTTATACTGAGGCTAGATAAATGACCGAGAAAAAAACGCAAGGAGGCACATCGCCGATACCGGGTAACCTGCATGTCGCCGAGGATTGCCGCGCCGTCAGCGAAGTGCTGTCGCGGGTTGGCGACAAGTGGACGGTGCTGGTGGTGCAGACGCTGGGCGACGGCGCCAAGCGTTTCAACGAATTGCGCCGCGCGCTGGGGAGCATCTCGCAGCGCATGCTGACGCTGACGCTGCGCGGGCTCGAGCGCGACGGCCTCGTTACGCGCACGGTCTATCCGACCATCCCGCCGCGCGTCGATTATGAATTGACCAAGCTCGGCCGTTCGCTTTTGCAGCCGGTGAGCGAACTCGGGCTCTGGGCACGGCAAAACCGCGCCAGCATCCAGGAGGCGCGCAAGCGGTTCGATGCGAACGGCGGGGCGACCGAAGCCGGCCCGTCACCCTGAGGCGCTCGACCGCAGGTCGAGCCTCGAAGGGTGACAGCCAAGACTTGATGGAATTGGCCGTTCATCCTTCGAGGCGCGGCTTCGCCGCGCACCTCAGGATGACGGCGCACGGCTTTCAGGCTCTCAAGTCACCTTGAGCGGAATGCCCTTGAGGAAATCGCTCTTGCCGATTTCGGCGCCGGCGTGACGCACGATGGCGTAGGCCGCGGTGACGTGGAAATAGAAATTCGGCAGCACGAAGAGGTTGAGGTAGTCGTCGCCTTTCATCTGCCCCTTTTTCGGCCCCAGCGGAAACGTGATCTCGCGTTCGGCTGACGCATCGATCGCCTTGGCGTCGAGCGTCTTGAGGAATGCGACGGTCTTGGCGATGCGGTCCTTCAGTTGCGCGATTGTCGATTCATTGTCCTCGAACTTCGGCGGCTCGACGCCGGCAAGCCGCGCGCTGCCGTTCTTGGCCTGATCGCAGGCGACTTGCACCTGGCGGGTCAGCGCGAACATGTCGGGAGCAAGGCGCATGGCCAACAGCACCGACTGATCGAACTTCTTGGCGCCGGCGTGCGCTTCGGCCTTTTCGAGCACGCCCGACAGCGCGTTGAGGACGAGCGTGAACACTGGAATGGACGCATTCGACATCGAGTACGGCATGGACGTTTCCTTCTCGGCTTTGAAAGCTTCGGCACGGACGATGCCCGGACGTGACCTCGTGTTCAAGAGGCCGCGCGGCTTTCAATCGCAGTCCTGGTTGGCCGGCAATTCATAGCCGGGCAGAAACTTCTGCTTCCAGTTGACCTCGAAGGCATAGGTCTCGCGCATATAATCCCAGCCGTCCTTGGTAAACATGGTGGCGCGGAAGGCGAATGGTGCACCCGGCTTGCCGTGCCGCGACTTCTCGAAGAACACTTCGATTGCGGCTTTATGTGTGTCGCCTTTCGCCGTGATGTCGGCGTGGCCGCAATAGCCGCCGCCGGCGTCGAGCGGGTTCTGCGGATTGACGAGCCGGCATTTGCCGCCGGACCATTTGACCGCGACGGTGCCGCCGCCGAGCACGTCCTTGAGCCATTCGGCGACGGTGCGGTTATCGTCGCAGCTCTTGCGGAAGTCGTCGATCTGATCCAGCCGCGCGGCTTGCGCCGCTTGCGCCAGCGCAGGCGTGGATGGACGTTCTGCGGCATGTAGTGGAGCCGCGCACAGCGCGACCAGCGCGAGCCATCGCGGCAATGTGCGCATGCTCAGAGGATGAAGCGGGACAGATCCGCGTTCTTGGCGAGGTCACCGATGTGCTTCTCTACGTAGGCGGCGTCGATCTTCACGGTCTCGCCGGAGCGGTCGGTGGCGGCGAAGGAAATCTCGTCGAGCACGCGCTCCATCACCGTTTGCAGGCGCCGGGCGCCGATATTCTCGATCGCCGAATTCACGCTCACCGCGATGTCGGCGATGGCGTCGATGGCGTCCTCGCTGAAATCCAGCGTCACGCCTTCGGTTTTCAGCAACGCCACGTATTGCTTGATCAGCGAGGCTTCCGGCTCGGTGAGGATGCGGCGGAAATCGTCGCGGGTCAGCGCCTTCAATTCGACGCGGATCGGCAGACGGCCCTGCAATTCCGGCAGCAAGTCCGATGGCTTGGAGATGTGGAAGGCGCCGGAGGCGATGAACAAAATGTGGTCGGTCTTCACCGGCCCGTGCTTGGTATTGACCGTGGTGCCCTCGATCAGCGGCAGCAGATCGCGCTGCACGCCCTCGCGCGACACATCGGCGCCCATGCGGCCCTCGCGGCCGGCGATCTTGTCGATCTCGTCGAGGAACACGATGCCGTTCTGCTCGGCGGACCTGATCGCCTCCTGGGTGAGCTGCTCGCTGTCGAGCAGCTTGTCGGATTCCTCGTTGAGCAGGATGCCGTGGGAATCGTGCACGGTGACGCGGCGCGTCTTGGTGCGGCCGCCGCCGAGCTTGCCGAAAATGTCGCCGATGGAGATGGCGCCCATCTGCGCGCCCGGCATGCCGGGGATCTCGAACATCGGCATGCCGGAGCCGCCGGCCTGCACCTCGATCTCGATTTCCTTGTCGTCGAATTCGCCGGCGCGCAGCTTCTTGCGGAAGCTCTCGCGCGTCGTCGGCGAAGCGCCGGGGCCGACCAGGGCATCGACCACGCGCTCCTCCGCGGCTTGTTCGGCGCGCGCCTCGACGTCCTTGCGCTTTTTCTCGCGGGTCAGCGCAATGGCGATCTCGACCAGATCGCGCACGATCTGCTCGACGTCGCGGCCGACATAGCCGACCTCGGTGAACTTGGTGGCCTCGACTTTCAGGAACGGCGCGCCGGCAAGCCTGGCGAGCCGGCGGGAGATTTCGGTCTTGCCGACGCCGGTCGGGCCGATCATCAGGATGTTCTTCGGCAGCACTTCCTCGCGCAGCTTGTCGTCGAGCTGCAGCCGGCGCCAGCGGTTGCGCAGCGCGATGGCGACGGCGCGCTTGGCGTCGCCCTGGCCGACGATGTAGCGGTCGAGTTCGGAAACGATTTCGCGCGGGGAGAAGTCGGTCATTACTTTCTTCCCTCGCCCCGCAAAGCGGGGAGAGGGTGCCCTGAGCGAAGCGAAGGGCGGGTGAGGGGCCCTTGCGACGCAACTGAACTCTTTTGCCCCTCACCCGGCTCGGGCCTTGCGGCCCTCGCCACCCTCTCCCCGCAAGAGCGGGGAGAGGGCTATGTCTTCAAACTCTCAATCGTGACGTTGCGGTTGGTGTAGACGCAGATGTCGGCGGCGATGTCGAGCGACTTCCTGACGATCGCCTCGGCATCGAGCGGGCCGTCGAGCAGCGCGCGCGCGGCGGCGAGCGCGTAGTTGCCGCCGGAGCCGATGCCGGCGACGCCGGCCTCCGGCTCGAGCACGTCGCCGGTGCCGGTCAAGCACCAGCGAGACCTTGGCGTCGGCGACGATCATCATGGCCTCGAGGCGGCGCAAATAGCGGTCGGTGCGCCAGTCCTTGGCGAGCTCGACCGCGGCGCGCAGCAACTGTCCGGGATACTGCTCGAGCTTGGATTCGAGCCGCTCGAACAGCGTGAAGGCGTCGGCGGTGGCGCCGGCAAAGCCGCCGATCACGTCGCCTTTGCCCAGGCGGCGCACCTTCTTGGCGTTGGCCTTGATGATGGTCTGCCCGACCGTGACCTGGCCGTCGCCGCCGATCACCACGGTGCCGCCCTTGCGGACGGTGAGAATGGTGGTGCCGTGCCAGGAAGGGAATTCGTTGGAGGACATGACGCATTAACCCCTGTGATCAGCGTCATCTAGGCACGGCGTGGCGTTTGCAAACAGGGCCGCGGCGCTGTGGCGAATCCGGCAAACCCCTGATAAAAGGCCCGCGTCTTAGAGGATGACGCGATGCGCAAGGCGGCCGTGAAGCGCAAGACCAAGGAAACCGAAGTCGAGGTCGAGATCGATCTCGACGGCCAGGGCCGTTCGTCGATTGCGACCGGCATCGGCTTTCTCGACCACATGATCGACCTGCTGGCGCGGCACTCGCTGATCGACATCACCATCAAAGCCAAGGGCGACCTGCACATCGACCATCACCATACGACGGAAGATGTCGGCATCGCGCTCGGCCAGGCGATCAAGCAAGCACTCGGCGACATGAAGGGCATTACGCGTTACGCCAGCGTCGAGATCCCGATGGACGAGGCGCTCACCCGCGTCGCTATCGACATTTCCGGCCGGCCGTTTCTGGTGTTCAAGGCGGAGTTCGTGCGCGACAAGGTCGGCACCTTCGACACCGAGCTGGTGCAGGAATGGTTCCAGGCTTTCGCCGTGAATGCCGGCATTACGCTGCACGCGCAGACGCTGTACGGGACAAACGATCACCATATTGCCGAGTCGTGCTTCAAGGGCCTGGCGCGGGCGCTCAGGACGGCGGTGGCGATCGATCCGCGCGCCAAGGACGAGATCCGTCCACCAAGGGTTCGCTCGGCGCCTGACGTCATTCCGGGGCGCGAGCGCAGCGAGCGAACCCGGAATCCAGAGCTACCCGATTGGTGCCTGCGGTTCTGGATTCCGGGTTCGCGCCTTCGGCGCGCCCCGGAATGACCGGAGAGAGTTTGGAGTTTAGAGTAACGCCAATGTCGACTTTCACCGTCCACGCACCGCCGCTGAAGGCAGGCGAAAGCGCCGATCCGGAGCGCTTCGTGTTCGTGCGCGACGGCTTTTATTTCTGGGCCTTCGTGCTGGCGCCGCTGTGGCTGTTGCTGCACCGGCTATGGCTGGCACTCGTCGGCTACATCCTGCTCGCGATCGTGATCGGCGCGATCTCCCGCCTTGCCGGCGTGCCCGACGGCGCAGGCTTTGCCGTCGGCGTATTGATCGCGCTGCTGATCGGTTTCGAGGCCGGCACGCTGTGGCGCTGGACGTTCGCCCGCAACGGCTGGAGCCTGCTCGGCTTTGCCGTCGGCGACGATGTCGAGGATGCCGAGCGGCGCTTCTTCGCCTCGTGGACGGCGCGCGCGCCGGCTGCGCCGCGGCCGCCGCAACCGCCGGTCGCATTCGCCGCACCGGTGTGGCGCGGGCCGCCGTCGCCCTCCGATGTCATCGGCTTGTTTCCCGAGCCGGAGCACAAGCCGTGAGCGTCGCCATCGTCGATTACGGCTCCGGCAATCTGCATTCGGCGGCCAAGGCCTTCGAGCGCGCCGCGCGCGACGAGCGGGCACGACCAGCCGATCCTCGTCACCAACGATCCGGTGAAAGTGGCGAAGGCCGACCGCGTGGTGCTGCCCGGCGTCGGCGCCTTCGCCGATTGCCGGCGCGGGCTCGACGCGATACCCGGCATGGTCGAGGCGCTGAACGAGATGCGTGCTGCAGAAGCGGCGGCCGTTCTTCGGCATCTGCGTCGGCATGCAGCTGATGGCCGAGCGCGGCCGCGAATATCAGGTCACGCCCGGTCTCGGCTGGATCGCCGGCGAGGTCGACAGGATCGCGCCGTCGGACAAGGAATTGAAGATCCCGCATATGGGCTGGAACACGATCAACATGTTGCAAGCCGCATCCGCTGCTCGCCGACATTCCGCTTGGGCCGGACGGGCTGCACGCCTATTTCGTGCACTCCTATGAGCTCAAGCCGTCGCACAAATCCGATCTGGTGGCGCAGGCCGACTATGGCGGGCCGCTCACGGCGATCGTCGGCCGCGACAACATGGTCGGCACGCAATTTCACCCGGAGAAGAGCCAGCGGCTCGGTTTGCGGCTCATCGCCAATTTTTTGAGTTGGGCGCCGTGAAATATTCTGTCGCCATCCCCGTCATCCTGAGGTGCTCGCCCGCAGGGCGAGCCTCGAAGGATGGCGGCCGTCGCCCTTCGAGGCTCGGCCGCTTTGCGGCCTCGCACCTCAGGGTGACGGATCGAGGTTGTGCGCCGTGATCCTGTTTCCCGCCATCGACCTGAAGGAAGGCCTCGCCGTGCGGCTGGAGCAGGGCGACATGGCGCGCGCGACCATCTTCCACCGCGATCCGGCGGCGCAGGCGCGCGCCTTCGAGACGCAGGGCTTCGAGTATCTGCACATCGTCGATCTCGACGGCGCCTTCGCCGGCAAGCCGGTGAACGCCGCGGCGGTCGATCGCATCCTGGAAAACGTCAGCATTCCGGTGCAGCTCGGCGGCGGCATCCGCGACATCGCGACGGTGGAAGCGTGGCTGGAAAAGGGCGTCACCCGCGTCATCATCGGCACCGCGGCGGTGCGCGATCCGCCGTTCGTCAAGCAGGCGGCGCGCGACTATCCGGGCAGGATCGCGGTCGGCCTCGACGCGCGCGACGGCAAGGTGGCGGTCGAAGGCTGGGCCGAGACGTCGGAACTGTCGGCGCTCGAGATCGCGCGGCGTTTCGAGGATGCCGGCGTTGCCGCCATCATCTACACCGACATTTCCCGCGACGGGCTGCTCACGGGCCTCAATCTCGAGGCCACCATTGCGCTCGCCGACGCGATCTCCATTCCGGTCATCGCCTCGGGCGGGCTCGCCTCGATCGGCGACATCAAGGCGCTGCTCGAGCCGCGCGCGAAGAAGCTCGCGGGCGCCATCGCCGGCCGCGCCCTCTACGACGGACGGCTCGACGCGGCAGAAGCGCTGAAGCTGATCCGCGCCGCGCGCAAGGCGGCCTGAATGTTCAAGGTCCGCGTCATTCCCTGCCTCGACGTCAAGGACGGCCGCGTCGTCAAGGGCGTCAACTTCGTCAACCTGCGCGACGCCGGCGATCCGGTCGAGGCGGCGATCGCCTATGACGCCGCCGGCGCCGACGAGCTCTGCTTCCTCGACATCACCGCGAGCCACGAGAAGCGCGGCATCATCCTCGACGTGGTGCGGCGCACGGCGGAAGCCTGCTTCATGCCGCTCACGGTCGGCGGCGGCGTGCGCACCATCGAGGACATCCGCGCGTTGCTCACCTCCGGCGCCGACAAGGTCTCGATCAACACTGCCGCGGTCGAGCGCCGCGCCTTCGTCAAGGAGGCGGCGGAGAAGTTCGGCGACCAGTGCATCGTCGTCGCCATCGACGCCAAGATCGTATCGAACGACGGCGAGCCGCCGCGCTGGGAAATCTTCACCGTCGGCGGCCGCAAGCCGACCGGCATCGATGCCGTCGCATACGCCAGGGAGGTGGTCGCGCTCGGCGCCGGCGAAATCCTGCTCACCTCCATGGACCGCGACGGCACCAGGCGCGGCTTCGACATCGCGCTGACGCGGGCGGTGGCGGATGCCGTGCCGGTGCCGGTGATCGCCTCCGGCGGCGTCGGCACGCTCGAGCACATGGTCGAAGGCATCCGCGACGGCCATGCCACCGCGGTGCTGGCCGCCTCGATCTTCCACTTCGGCGAGCATTCGGTGCGCGAGGCCAAGGAATACATGGCCAAGGCCGGCCTGCCGATGCGGCTCGATCCGTGATAAGAAGCCGCGCATGAGCAAGTTCACCCTGGCGGATCTGGAACAGCGCATCGCGGAGCGCGCCAAAGCGGGCGCGTCCGAATCCTATACGCGCGCGCTGCTGGACAAGGGCGTCGCTCAGTGTGCAAAAAAAATGAGCGAGGAGGCCATCGAAACCACGATAGCAGCCGTGCAGGAAGACAAGGGCCGGCTGATCGCGGAAACCGCCGATCTGCTCTATCATCTGCTCGTCGTGCTCAAGGCGCGCGGCATCGCGTTCGCGGACGTCGAAGCCGAGCTTGAAAAGCGCACCGCGCAATCCGGGCACGCGGAAAAAGCTTCACGGAAGGCGTGAGCCGCGAATGGAACAGCGCACCGAAGAAGTCCTCTCGCCCTACCGCATCTTCTCGCGCGCCGAATGGGCGGCGTTGCGCGAGGACATGCCGATGACGCTGACCGGCGACGAGGTCACGCGGCTGCGCTCGCTGCACGACCGCCTCGACATCGAGGAGGTCGAGGAGATCTACCTGCCGCTGTCGCGGCTGCTCTCGCTCTACGTCGCGGCGACGCAGCGGCTGTTCCGCGCGGAGCAGCGCTTCCTCGGCACCGAGGATACCAAGATGCCGTACATTATCGGCGTCGCCGGCTCGGTCGCGGTCGGCAAATCGACCAGTGCGCGCGTGCTGCAGGCGCTGCTGGCGCGCTGGCCGAACGTGCCCAAGGTCGATCTCATCACCACCGACGGTTTCCTCTACCCGAACGCCATCCTCGAGCGCGAAGGGTTGATGGAGAAGAAGGGTTTTCCGGAAAGCTACGACCTGCCGGCGCTGTTGCGCTTTCTCACCGACGTGAAGGCCGGGCCGCCGGCCGGCGCGGGCGCCGGTCTATTCGCATTTGACCTACGACGTGCTGCCGAACCAGTGGGTCGAAGTCGACCGGCCCGAAATCCTCATCGTCGAGGGTTTGAACGTGCTGCAGACCGGACGGCTGCCGAAAGACGGCAAGGCGATCCCGTTCGTCTCCGACTTTTTCGATTTCTCGGTCTACCTCGACGCCGACGAGGACGTGCTCAAGTCCTGGTACGTCGACCGCTTCCTGACGCTGCGCGGCACCGCCTTCCGCGACCCCAAATCATATTTTCATCGTTATTCGGCGTTGTCGGATGCGGAAGCGGTGAAGACCGCGAGCGCGATCTGGGAGCGCATCAATCTCGTCAACCTGCACGAAAATATCCTGCCGACGCGGCAGCGCGCCGACCTGATCCTGAAGAAGGTTGAAAGCCACCAGATCGTGGAAGTGTCGCTGCGGAAGCTGTGAGCTGCTCGCTTCGCCTCTCCCACAGGGAGAGGTCGGATCGCGAAGCGATCCGGGTGAGGGGTTGCAAACACCGAGACGCACGATCCCCCTCACCCCAACCCTTCCCCCTAAAGGGCGTCTACTGCCCGTCTTCGACGGGCTATGGGGGGAGGGACGCCGTGATCAAGCGTAAGAGACCTACGCCGCGCGGCGGCCGGCGTCGAAGTGCTCGAGATAGCGCGACTTGATCTGCGAGAACGGCAGCACGATGAGCACGTCGGTGGTGCCGAACTCGTGGTCGACCACGGCGCCGTCGCCGATATAGGCGCCAATCCTGAGATAACCCTTGAGTAGCGGCGGAAGCGCGCGCAGCGCCGCCTTGGGGTCGATGGTTTCCTTGGAGATGCGGTTCATCTCAACATAGCGCTCGGGCAGCGCTCGGGCGCGCCATTGCTCCGGGGCGCGGGCGTAGTGATGCAGGAACGCCAGCGGCAGCGCGAGCTGGCGCGGCTCGGTGCCGTCGAGGCTGGCGCAGCCGATCATCACGTCGGTCGGATATTGCGCGAGATAGCCGGAGATGCCGTGCCAGAGCAGCTCGACCGTGCGCTTGTTGCGGTAGGGCGCCAGCACGCAGGAGCGGCCGAGCTCGAGGAACTGCAGATTGCCGTGGCGCGCAATCAGCCCGCCGATCTCGAATTCGCCGGCGGTGTAGAAGCCGCCATATTCCTCGGCGAGCGGCTGCCGCAGCAGGCGGTAGGTGCCGACCACCGCCGGGCGGTTGAGCGCGTTTGCATCGCGCGCGGCATGGTCGAGCACCAGGAGGTGGTCGCAGATCGCGTCATAGGCGTCGACGTCGCGGCGGGCGAACAGCCGGCCCGGATTGGGGATCGCCGAGCCCTCCTGGTAGAACACGCGGTAGCGCAGCTTCTGCGCCTGACGCACTTCGGCGGCGGTCTGCGCCAGTCGCACTTCCAGCGAGCCGAGGCGGCCGAGCGACTGTGCCGGGCGGTGGGCGCGGGCGGCGAAAGCCTGCAGGCCGCCATAGGCCTGCAGCGACGACAGCAGGCTCGGAACGTTGGCGGGTCCCGGTGGGACGCGAAACCGTTCGAACAGACGGCGCGAGGGGATCGAGGCAGCGCGGGTTGGCATGCGGTTTCCTTTTCCGCAACGGCCGGAAAAACCGGCCGTTTCAGCCCGGCGAATCGGACACGTCATCGCCTGCCGCCCCCCTACAGCATGGGCCGAGCACGGATTTATGACAATTTGCGGAAACGGACGCTAGGCCGCAAGTGTCGCAGCAGCTGTTGGGGATAGCGCCTCGCGCAGCCGCTCGCGGTCGAGCGGCTTGGTGAGGAAGCCGTCCATGCCGGCGGCGAGACAGGCCTCGCGGTCTTCGGCCTGCGCATTGGCGGTGAGCGCGAGGATACGGGCGCGGGCGGCGCCCGCGTCGGCCTCGATGGCGCGGATGCGGCGGGCGGCTTCGAGCCCGTCCATCGCCGGCATCTGCACGTCCATGAGCACGAGATCGAACGGTGCGCCGGCTGCACGCGCTGCGGCGAAGGCGTCGATCGCGGCGTGGCCGTCGCCGGTCAGCGTCGGGCGATGGCCGAGCCGCTCGAGCAGCGCGCGCGCGAGCAGCGCGTTGATTTCGTTGTCCTCGGCGACGAGCACCGACAATCCGGCGCCGCTTGGCGCCGCGACGCCGGTGTCATGCGCCGCCGCCGCGCCGTCCTCGAAGGTGTCCTCGGCGGCAAAGCGCGCCGCAAGCGATGCCGCGCGCACCGGCTTGATCAGATAGCCGGTGAAGCCCGCGGTCTTGAACGCCGGCAACAAGTGGCGCTCGGCGGGCGCGATCAGCACGATGCGGCGGCGCACGGCGAGTGTCGCGACATTGCCCTGCGCCATCATCGCTTCAGCCGCGGCGCGGTCGGCGAACATCGCGTCCCACGGCCGCTCCGGCAGCAGCGCGGCGGCGATCTGTCTCATCGGCGACGGCGCAGGTGTTGGCGCCCCAGCGGCCGAGCCGGCGCGCAAGCAGCGAGGCTTCGATCTCGGTTGCATCGACGATGAGCACGGCCTTGTCGCGCAGATCGGGGGCGATGAACTCGGCAGCCGCATCGTCCGCCGCCAGCAGCGGCACGCTGAAGGAGAAGGCGGCGCCTTTGCCCGGCTCGCTCTCGATCTCGATGCGGCCGCCCATGCGATCGACGATGCGCCTGGAGATGGCAAGGCCGAGCCCGGTGCCGCCGAACTTGCGCGTCGAGGAGCCGTCGGCCTGCTCGAAGTCGAGAAAGACGCGGCCGTGGTCCTCGCGCTTCAGGCCGATGCCGGTGTCGCGCACGGTGAAGCGGACGCTGCCGGTGATCTCTTCCGGCTCGGCGATGATCGCGGCGCCGCCGCGCTCGGTAAACTTGACGGCATTGCCGGCGAGGTTGAGCAACACCTGGCGCAGGCGCGCTTCGTCGCCGACGAGCCGCGAGGGCAGGCGGTCGTCGATGTAGGAGGCGATCTCGATGCCCTTGCCTTGCGCGCGCGGCGCCAAGAGCTCAACCACGCTTTCGACCAGCGCCGTAAGCGAGAACGGCCGCGCTGTGAGCTCGAGCCGGCCGGCCTCGATCTTGGAGAAGTCGAGAATTTCCTCGATCAGCGTCAACAGCGTTTCGCCGGAGCTCTTGGCGGCCTTCACGTAAGTCGTCTGCTCGGGAGTGAGCGGCGTGTCGAGCAACAGATCGGTCATGCCGATCACGCCGGAGAGCGGCGTGCGGATCTCGTGGCTCACGGTGGCGAGGAAGCGCGACTTGGCGTGGTTCGCGGCCTGCGCCTGGTCGCGCGCCGCCTCGAGCGCGCGCTCGGCCTCGACGCGGCCGGTGACGTCGCGGCCGACCGCCTGCACCTCGGTACCGGCGTCGCTACGCACCATGACGGCGCGCCAGGCGATCCAGCGCGCGCTATCGCCGCAGGCGATCTTCTGGTCGTAGACGCGGGTGCCGTCCGCGAGCACGGCGTAGTCGCCTTGCTCGAGCACCGGCAGCGTGAAGCTGTCGCCGACGAGCGCGTCGCGTCCCTGCGCGGCGAGCGCGCAGAACGCGTCGTTGGCGTAGGTGATGCGGCCGGTGGCGTCGCGGCGCACGATGACGTCGCCCTGCGTCTCGAGCAGGCTGCGGGCGCGCTCTTCCGCCTCGCGCAGCTCCCAGATGCGGTCGATCAGTTCGTCGTGGCGCGCCTCCAGCGCCCGGATCTTTTCCACGCCGGCGCGGCGGCGCGTCAGCCCGAAGGCGATCACCGCGCAGGACGCGGCAAACAGCGCGCCGACACCCGTCGCGTAAGCGTAGGGGTCGTATTGGTTGCTGCTCATCTGAATGCCGGTCATGAAGCCGAGGCCGGCGGAAACGACGGCGAGCGTCGTCACCACGGCGCGGCCGAACAGCACCAGCGCCGCGTGGTTGCGCGAGCGGTGGCGGATGGCAACAGCGGGAGAGGCCGATGATTTTGCGCGCATGGTTCCGTCGCCCAGAGTGCCCGAATTCCCCGCGACATTGGACGCCGGAACGCTTGCCAATCCATTCCCGCGATACCGCGAATTTTCACGCTGCGTGAACGTGGTGAAGGAAGGGTTAAGCCGCCGGTATCGGCCTGCCGCTTGCCTCAGGCGGCGCGGCGGACTTCGTCGGCCAGCGCGCGGTAGGACAACGCTTCGGCCAGATGCACGCGGCCGACCTTGTCGGCGCCGTCGAGGTCGGCGAGCGTGCGCGCGACGCGCAACACGCGGTGATAGCCGCGGGCGGAGAGCTGCATGGCGTCGGCGGCATCGCGCAGCAGAGTGAGCCCGCCGCCGTCGGCGCGCGCGATCTCTTCCAGCACCGGGCCATGTGCCTGCGCGTTGGTGCGCACGCCGGCAAGGCCGAGCGAAGCGTAGCGCTCGGTCTGGATGTCGCGGGCGCGGGCAACGCGCGCGGCAACCTCGCGCGAGCCTTCCGCCGGCGGCGGCAGGATCAAGTCGGCCGCGGTGACGGCGGGCACCTCGATGTGCAGGTCGATGCGGTCGAGCAGCGGCCCGGACAGCCGCG
Source organism: uncultured Alphaproteobacteria bacterium (assembly GCA_963822035.1). Classification (GTDB taxonomy): domain Bacteria; phylum Pseudomonadota; class Alphaproteobacteria; order Rhizobiales; family Xanthobacteraceae; genus Pseudolabrys. The sequence continues at coordinate 469,259 of CAWGGC010000006.1, forward strand.
CCTGATATTCGGCGGCGCAGCGCGCGTTCGGACCGCGCTTGCAGGCAAAGCCGGGATCGTTGGCACGGCCGCAGCGGCACGGGTTCATGGCGGCGATCAGCATGAAGCGCGCCGGATAAGTGACGCGGTGATTGGCGCGCGCGATCGCGACCTCGCCGGTCTCGAGCGGCTGGCGCAGCGAGTCGAGCGCTTGGCCGGAAAACTCCGGCATCTCGTCGAGGAACAGCACGCCGTTATGCGCCAGCGAGATTTCGCCCGGCTTGGCGCGCAAGCCGCCGCCGACCAGCGCCGGCATCGAGGCAGAGTGATGGGGGCTGCGGAACGGCCGGCGGTTGGTGAGCGCGCCGCCTTCGATCACGCCGGCAACGGACGCGATCATCGACACTTCGAGCAATTCCGCCGGCGACAGCGGCGGCAGGATCGACGGCAGCCGCGAAGCCAGCATCGACTTGCCGGCACCGGGCGGGCCGATCATCAGCAAGTTATGGCCGCCGGCGGCGGCGACTTCGAGTGCGCGCTTGGCGCTCTCCTGACCCTTGATGTCGGCAAGATCGAGCTTGATCTCCGCGATCTCGCGGATTTTCGGCTGCGGCCGGCTCAAGACTTGCGTGCCCTTGAAGTGATTGGCCAGTTGAATGAGCGACTGCGCGGCGATGATCTCGATCTCGGGCGAGGCCCAGGCGGCCTCCGGTCCGCACGCGGCCGGACAGATCAGGCCGTTGCCGTGCGCGTTGGCGGCGATCGCCGCCGGCAGCACGCCGGCGACCGCGGCAATGCCGCCGTCGAGGCCGAGCTCGCCGAGCACGGTGAAGCCCGACAGCGCGTCATGCGGAATGGCGCCGATCGCCGCCATCAGGCCGAGCGCGATCGGCAGATCGTAGTGCGAGCCTTCCTTGGGCAGGTCGGCGGGCGCGAGATTGATGGTGATGCGGCGCGCCGGCAGCGCGAGGCCCGAGGCGATCAGCGCCGAGCGCACCCGCTCCTTGGCTTCCGACACCGCCTTGTCGGGCAGGCCGACAATGGCGAAAGCCGGCAGGCCGGGCGCGACCTGCACCTGCACGTCGACGGCGCGCGCCTCGATGCCCTCGAAGGCGACCGTACTCACCCGCTGGACCATCAAAGCCCCCAGTGCCCGGCTCAAAACTCGGCCATCAGCCTAGCCGATAGGCCAGTGGCCGATCAAGAACATTTAGGGAACATAGCGCCGATTTCCGTACTGTTACGCATCGCTCCGGGGGTAGCCAGCCGGCCGGGTTCGGGGCACCTAGGAGCAATGAAGACCAGGCTCGCCGCCGCCTTCGCCATTCTCGTTGGTCTTGCCGGAGCGCCATCGGCCTTGGCGCAAAGCGCCACGATCTGGACCGTGCCCGAGATCGGCGCGCTGCAGCGCGACAGTTACGGGCTCGCGGTGCGGCAGGGCCGCGACCTCGTCACCGCGACCTACGCCTATATCGGCCCACATGTGAACGACACCGCCAAACGCTTTGCCGGCAACGACCTTGCCTGCACCAATTGTCACTTGCAGGCCGGCACCAAGAAGTTCGGCATTCCGCTGTTCGGGCTGTTCGGCGAATTTCCGCAATACAGCGCCCGCCTCGGCGCCGAGATCTCAATCGAGGACCGCATCAATTCCTGCATGCAGCGAAGCATGAACGGCAAGCCGCTGCCGGCGGACAGCCCGGAGATGCAGGCCTTCGTCACCTACATCAAATTCCTGAGCACCGGCGTGCCGGCTGGCGAGCGCTTGCCCGGCCTCGGCGTCGGCAAGATGCCGGAGCTTTCGCGCGCCGCCGATCCCGCGCGCGGGCGCACCGTCTACAATTCGAGCTGCGTGGCCTGTCATGGGCCCAACGGCGCCGGTATCAGCAACAGCATCCGCGGCTCCGCTCTCGGCTACATGATCCCGCCGCTGTGGGGCGACGACAGCTTTAACGACGGCGCCGGCATGGACCGCCTCATCTCCATCGCCAATTTCCTGCATTTCAACATGCCGCACGGCGCCGACTATCTCGAATCCGCAGTTGACCGACGAGGAAGCCTGGGATGCGGCGGCTTTCGTCTTGTCGCAGCCGCGGCCGCACAAGGCGGGGCTGGAGCACGACTTCTCCGACGATCTGCTGGCGAAGCCGGTCGATGCCGCTTACGGGCCTTACGCCGACACGTTCAGCGAGGCAGCGCACAAATACGGGCCGTACGCGCCGATCCGCGCCGAGATCGAGCGGCTCAAGAAAGAGCATGGCACCGGCGGCAAATAGCGGCGGCATTTTTTTGCGGCCACGGCGTTGATCTCGCGGCGGAAAGCCGCCGATCATCGGTCGCAGGGAACGCCAGCCGGGAGCCTGAAACATGAAAATTGGTCGGAGCCTTTTTCTCTTTGCCGCCACAGCAGTGGTGGCGTTGTCGCAAGGCGCGCCAGCGCAGGAGCTCAAAGCCTGGAAGCACGGCGTCATCGAGCCCAAAGGCGACGCCGGCTTCATGTGGATGGTCGGCAAGCACGACTTCGCCGCCAAGCATGGGCTCAAGCTCGAGATCGTCAGCCTGAAGAACGGCTCGCTGGCGCACAAGGCGCTGTTGTCGGGCGATCTCGACAGCATCGAGTTCCTCGCCGGGCGCGGCGTTGATCGCCGGCTCGCGCGGCGCCGACGTCAAGATCGTCGGCTGCGACTGGCCAGGCGTGCCGCACGGGCTGATGGTGCGGCCGGGCATCAATTCGGTCGCCGACCTCAAGGGCAAGACGGTCGCGGTCGCGGCGCCCGGCTCGCTGCCCAATCTGCTGTTGAAGGCGATGCTGGAAAAAGACCACGTGCCGGAGAGCGAGGTGAAGGTGGCAAGCCTCGGCGGCGACCTCGACCGCTTCCGCGCGGTGACCGCGGGCATCACGGATGCCGGCATCGTCGCGTCGGAATTCATGGCGGTGGCGCCGAAGGACATCCGCATGCTGGTGCGCGGGCGCGACGTGCTGCCGAATTACGTGCGGCTGTGCATTACCATGACCGGCAAGACAATCGCCGCGCGGCGCGATGACGCCATCAATTTCGTCGCCGCGCAGATGGACGCCATGCATTACGCGGCGACGCATCGCGACGACACCATCGCGGTGACGCGCGAGGAAACGCACGCCAAACCGGACGATCCGAAGCCGGCGTTTGCCTATGACGACACGATCCAGAACCACGCGATCGATCCCACGATCGCGCTGCCGGTCGACAAGCTGAAATGGATGGAAGGCGAGCTGGTCAAGGCCGGCAACCTCAAGGCGCCGATCGATCTCGCCAAGATCACCGACGGGTCGATCCGCGACGAGGCGGCCAAGCGTGCCGGAAAGTAGCCTTTAAATTGCGCGTGATCTTTTCCGAAAACCGGTTCCCACTTTTCGGGATCACGCGCTAAATCTTCACCGCGGCCATGATGCCGGCGGGGAAGATGTCCTCCGGCTTGACCAGCCTGTGCGCGATGCCCTGCTCGTGGGTGTAGCGCGCGAACAGTTCGAGCGTCGGCCGGTTCGCCTCGATGCCGTAGGGGTACGGATCGCCGCCGAAGGCTTCGCTGGTGCGGCGCGCATAATTGGTGAGCCACGGCACCGGATAGCGCGACACCGCGGGATCGAGCATGCGCTCGAGGCTGCGGCGCTTCGCCTCCTCGAAGGCGTTGAGCAAATTGCGCGCAACCCATGGATTTTGATCGAGGATCGCCTTGCGCATGGCGACGACGTGCATGATCGGGTAGACGCGCGTGTCCTGATAATAGCGCTGCTCGATTGCCTCGAAGTCGGGGAACAGCCGCACCACGTCGGGGTGCTTCTGGCGGAACGAATTCGGCGGCCGCGCGATGATGACGCAGTCGAGTTCGCCGGAAGCGATCATGCCGCTCAGGGTCTTGTCCGGCATCGGCGTGAGCGTCACGCCCTTGGGCAGCGACAGCTCGACCTTCTCGACGCGGCCGGCCTCGTTGGTGCCGGCCTGCACCCAGTCGATGTCGGACAAAGGCACACCGCCCTCGTGCATCAGCCAGCCGCGCATCCAGACCGCGGCGGTGTGCGCCCATTCCGGCACGCCGATGCGCTTGCCGCGCAGGTCCCTGGCGTTTTTGATGCCCTTGGTGCGGTTGACGTAGAACGAGGAGAAGCGGAACAGCCGCGAGGCATAGACCGGCAGGCCGATGATGTCGGAGTTGTCGCGCGTCACCTGCGCCATGAATTTGGCGAAGGACAGTTCCGAGACGTCCCATTCGCGATTGAAGGTGAAGCGGGCGAAAATCTCGTGATGGCCGTGCGTGAGCCAGGTCGCGTCGATGCCCTCGGCCTTGACCAGGCCGAAACGGAAATCGCGGAAGTGGTCGTAGTCGGTGGTGGCGATGGTGAGCGGCAGGCTCATGGGCTTCAGGCCTTCGCCTTGCACTTGCCTTCGATCTTGTCCCAGATCAGCGCCGCGATGTCGGGGCCGCCGAGGTTCTTGACGGCGCGAATGCCGGTCGGCGAGGTGACGTTGATTTCGGTGATGTAGTCGCCGATCACGTCGATGCCGACGAACAGCAGCCCGCGCGCGCGCAGCGCCGGACCCAACGCATTGCAAATTTCCTGCTCGCGCTTGGTCAATTCGGTCGCCGCGGGCGAGCCGCCGCGCACCATGTTGGAGCGCAGATCGTCGGCCGCCGGAATGCGGTTGACCGCGCCGGCATAGTCGCCGTCGACCAGAATGATGCGCTTGTCGCCCTGCTTCACCGCGGGCAGGAATTTCTGCACCACCCATTGCTCGCGGAACGTGGTCGAGAACATGTCGACCAGCGAGCCGAAATTGAGGTCGTCCCTGGTGAGGCGGAACACGGCGCCGCCGCCGTGGCCGTACAGCGGCTTCATGACGATGTCGCCGTGCTTGTCGCGGAACGCCTTGATCTCGGCGAGGTCGCGCGCGATCAGCGTCGGCGGCATCAGCTCGGGGAATTCGGTGACGAACACCTTTTCCGGCGCGTTGCGCACGCTGGCGGGGTCGTTGACCACCAGCGTTCTGGGCTGGATGCGCTCGAGCAGGTGCGTTGAGGTGACGTAGGCAAGGTCGAAGGGCGGGTCCTGGCGCAGCAGCACGACGTCGAATTCGGTGAGTTCGACGCGGCGCGGCTCCGACAGAGTGAAATGATCGCCGGCAACGTCACGCACGGCGAGCCGGTCGACCGCGGCGAAGACGCGGCCGTCGAGCAGCACCAGCCGGTCCGGCGTATAATAAGACAGCGCGTGGCCGCGCTTCTGCGCCTCCAGCAACAGGGCGAAGGTCGAATCGCCCTTGATGTTGATCCGCTGGATCGGATCCATCTGCACTGCAACATTGAGGGGCATGAGAACCTTCGCGGGGCCGTCAAATAAGCCAAACAGACCGTTAACAATTTACCGCCAGTATAGCCGTAGAAATCGGGATTGCACGGGGGTTGGGCGCGGTGACTTTGCCGAAGCTCTCTATTGCCGCCAAGCTTTATCTTATCTTCACGCTGATGGCCGCCACCACGCTGGCGCTGTCGGTGATCGCGGTCGTCAACGCGCGTCACCATGCCGCGCTGACCGACGAATTCCAGTCGGCCAACTCCGGCAGCTGGTACGTCGAGCGCGTCAACACCATGATCTATGCCGTCATCACCGAGGCGCGCGGCATCGCCTTGGCGTCGAATCCGCTGGGCGCGCAGGCGCACGTGGCGGCGCTGCAAAAGATCAACGACTCGATCGGCTCGACCGTCGCCGAATGGCAGACCAAGGTCGGCAGCCGGGAAGCGACGGAATTCTCCGAGTTCGCCGTGCGCATCGTGAAGTTCCGCGACTATACCGACAAGATCGCCGAGCTCGCCACCAAGGAGGGCCCGCAGGCGGCCAGCCGCTGGAGCGAGGACCAAGCCAATCTCGCCGTGCGCCAGCAGCTCAGCCACGATCTCGAGAAGCTCGCCGATTTCTACGCCAGCCGCGCCAGCCACATCTACGGCGAAATCGACTCCGACATCGACCAGACCGCGCTGCGGCTCAGCATTTTCGCCGCGCTTGCGGTGATGCTGGCGACCATCGGCGCGCTCATCATCTCGCGCGGCATCGCCCGGCCGCTCGCCGCCATCACCCGCGTCACCGAAACGGTCGCAGCCGGCGACACGGGCGTCGCGGTGCCGTTCCGCGACCGCGGCGACGAGGTCGGCGCGCTGGCGCGCTCGATCGACGTGTTCCAGAACGCCATGCGCAAGAATGTCGAGCTCAACCGCACGGTGGCGACCGACGCCGACGCGCGCGCATACCAGCAGAAACGCATGTCGGACGAGATCACCCAATTTTCCGCCGAGGTCGAGGCGACCTTGTCCGAGCTCGGCCGCATCTCCGACCAGATGCTCGCCGCCTCGACGCAGCTTGCCGGCACCGCCGACGGCGCCGCGGACAAGACCGCGCGCGCGGCCGCCGCTTCCGCCGAAGCCTCCGCCAACGTGCGCGACATCGCTTCCGCCGCCGACGAGCTGTCCGTCTCGGTGATCGAGATCGACCGCCAGGTGGCGCAGTCGAACGCGATCGCGTCCAAGGCGGTGAGCGAGGCCGAGCGCACCAACGTCGCGGTCAAGGAACTCGACGAAGCCGCCGCCCGCATCGGCGACGTGGTCAAGCTGATCACCGACGTCGCCGAGCAGACCAATCTTCTGGCGCTCAACGCCACCATCGAGGCGGCGCGCGCCGGCGAAGCCGGCCGCGGCTTTGCCGTAGTGGCCGGTGAGGTCAAGGCGCTCGCCGGGCAGACCGGGCGGGCGACCGAGGAGATCCGCGCGCAGATCGCCGGCATGCAGCGCGCCACCGCGCGGTCGATCGAGGCGATCACCGCGATCGAAACGACCATCCGCGATATCGGCGATATCAGCGGCGCCATCGCCGCCGCCGTCACCGAGCAGGGCGCGGCAACGCAGGAAATCGCCCGCAGCGTCGAGGTTGCCGCGCACCGCACCAAGGAAACCGCCGACGAGGTCGGCTCGGTCGGCGGCGCGACCGAGGACACGCGCGCCGGCGCCGGCGCGGTCAAGGCGGTCGCCGACGACCTGAGCCAGGTCGCCGGCCGCATCCGCTCGCAGGTCGATCAGTTCTTCGAGCGGCTGAGCGCCTAAGGCGCAACTCGTCAACTCTCGAATGCCGCCGGGACGTGGCGCGGCAATTTGCCGGGCGCCACCAGGATCGCGTCGAAGCGGATATCGCGGATCGCCGGCAGCGGGTTCTGCGCCAGCCACACTTCGGCGGCGGCGGCGATGCGCTGCTTCTGCCGCGGCGTCACGGATTCCGCGGCCTCGTCGAGGCTGGCGCGCGCCTTCACTTCGACGAAGATCAACAGGTGCCGGCGCGCGGCCACGATGTCGATCTCGCCGAGCGGGCTCCTCCAGCGGCGCGCAAGGATGCGGAAGCCGCGCGCGATCAGCCAGGCGGCGGCGCGGCTCTCGGCGGAAATGCCGACGCGGAAGGCGGCAATTTTATCAAGACGCGCTCCGCGCTTTTGCCGTTCCGTCGCCGGGACCGGCTTCGCCGCCGGTAACTTGCGCGGCGGCTTATTCGGCATCGTCGTCGTCCTTGGCGAGCGCGAGCGCGCGCTGATAGACCTCGCGGCGCGGCCATCCCGTTGCCAGCGCGACTTCGCCGACCGCATCTTTCACGGAGACGCGCGCCAGCGCGCGCCGCAGCAGATCGTCGACGTCGTCGGCGTGCGGCCCGCCGTCGAGCGGCGGGGCGATGACGACGACGAATTCGCCGCGGGTCTCGGCGCCGCTCGCATAGTGCTGCGCCAGCGATGGGAGCGTGTCGCGGCGCACCTCCTCGTGCAGCTTGGTGAGCTCGCGGCAGATCGCGGCCTCGCGGTTGCCGAGGCCCGCGGCAAGGTCGGCGAGCGCATCGGCGATGCGCGGGCCGGTCTCGAACATCACCAGCGTCGATGGAATGCCGCTGAGTTCGGCGATGCGCTTCTGCCGCGCCGCCTGCTTCGGCGGCAGGAAGCCCTCGAAGAAGAACCGGTCGGTCGGCAGGCCGGCGACGCTCAAGCCAACGAGCACCGCCGAGGCGCCGGGCAGCGCAATGATCGCGTGACCGGCCTGCGCCGCCTCGCGCACCAGCTTGTAGCCGGGGTCCGAGATCAGCGGTGTGCCGGCATCGGAGACGAGCGCGACGGTCTCACCGGCGGCAAGCCGCGCCAGCAGCTTCGGCCGCGCCTCGGCGGCGTTGTGCTCGTGATAGGGCGTCAGCGGCGTCGCGATACCGTAGTGCTCGGTGAGCTTGCGGGTGACGCGGCTGTCCTCGCAGGCAATGACGTCGGCGGCGGCGAGGGTCTCCAGCGCGCGCAGGCTGATGTCGCGCAAATTGCCGATAGGCGTCGCCACCAGGTAAAGGCCCGCGGCGAGCGGTGGCGCTTCGAGCGTCGTGCCGCCGAGCGCGAAAGCGCGCGCGCGCCGGTGCTGTTCGAGATTTTTGCTGCCACCGCTGCTCGTTTTGGCCATGCGGTCACTCTAGACGATGCTTTTCGCATCCGTCAGCGGCGGGCAAATTCTCTTTCTTTTTCATTGCCTTAACCTTTTCAGGGACAAAATTCCCGGGTAGGTTTACGACTGGCCTTCGGGGACGCTGGGAGCGGTCATGGCAGAGGTTGAGCGAAGGGGGACGTTGCGCGGGCGCTGGCGAAGCGCGCTGTCCGTCTTTGCCGCCGCGGCGCTGCTTGCCGCCTGCACCAACATTGCCGACCGCTTCGGCAGCGGCGGGCCGCCGCCGGAACAGGCGGCGCCGCCGCCCGGTGCCACGGTCGGCGCGGGACAAGTGAAGATCGGGCTCATCCTGCCGCTGTCGGGCAGCGCCGCCGCGGTTGCCGCTTCCATGCGCAACGCCGCGGAGATGGCGCTCGAGGAATTCAAGAACCCGAACATCCAGCTTCTGGTCAAGGACGATGCCGGCTCGCCGCAGACGGCGCAGGCGGCCGCGCAGCAGGCGCTCGACGAAGGCGCCGAGATGATCCTTGGGCCCTTGTTCGCGCAGTCGGTGACCGCGGTCGGCAGCGTGGCGCGCGGACGCGGCGTGCCGGTGATCGCGTTTTCGACTGACGCCAGCGTCGCCTCGCGCGGCGTCTATCTCCTGAGCTTCCTGCCGGAGTCCGATGTCAAGCGCATCGTCGATTACGCCGCCTCGCGCGGCAAGCGTTCGGTCGCGGCGCTGCTGCCGGACAACGCCTATGGCGCGGTGGTGGAAGCGGCGTTGCAGCAGGAGGCGGGGCGGCGCGGCGTGCGCGTCATCACGCTGGAAAAATATCCGGCCGATCCCGCGCGCATGGGCGACGCCATCAAGCGCGTGGCGCAGGTGGCGAACCGGGTCGACGCCATCTTCATTCCCGACAGCGCCGACGCGGTGCCGCAGGTGGTGCAGCAGCTCGCGGCAAACGGCGTCAACTTGAAGCGCGTGCAGTTGCTCGGCACCGGCTTGTGGGAAGACCCGCGCATCTTCCAGGCAGCGCAGCTCGACGGCGGCTGGTACGCCGGTCCTGACCCGGCGGGCTTCCGCAATTTTACGGCGCGCTATCGCGCCCGCTTCGGCCAGGACCCGGTGCGCGCGGCGGCGCTTGCCTACGACGCGGTGGCGCTGGTCGCCGCGCTGGTGAAGACGCAAGGGCCGCAGCGCTTCAGCGAGCCGGTGTTGACCAACGCTTCGGGCTTTGCCGGCATCGACGGCATCTTCCGCTTCCGCCCCGACGGCACCAACGAGCGCGGGCTCGCGGTGTTGCGTGTCACGCCGCAAGGCGGGCAGGTCATCAGCCCGGCGCCGCGCTCGTTCGGCGCGCAGGGTTGACGGCCCAAGGCGGGCGTTTAGGTTCTTCAAACCGGAGCAGCACGCTCTCTTAACCTCCCCTTGAAAAGGGGAGCCGGGTGGGGATCAAAAATTGCGGTGCCCCGCAATGATCCCCTCCCCCAACCCTCCCCTTTTCAAGGGGAGGGAGCGCGCCGCCCCTGTGGCAGTTGCTTCAAGGTCGTCAGGACTCAGGCCGCGAGGTCGGCGACCACGGCGTCGAGCAGCGGGAAGCCGGCTTGCGTTACGCGCAGCCGGCCGCCATCGGTGACCTCGATCGCGCCGCCCTCGCGCAGGAATGACAGCCGCGCCGGATCGAGGTCGCGGCCGGAGATCGCCGTGTAGCGCGCCAGATCGATGCCCTCGGCAAGACGCAGGCCCATCAGCAGGAATTCGTCGGCGCGCTCGCCGGGGCTGAGCGGCTCATCGACGATGAGGCCGTCGCCCTGCGCCGCGACACGCTTGAGCCACGCCTCCGGGCGCTTCTCGGTTTCGGTGGCGTAGCGGCGGCCGTCGATGGTGAGGCGGCCGTGCGCGCCGGGGCCGACGCCGGCGTAATCGTCGCCGCGCCAGTAGACGAGATTGTGCCGGCACTCGGCGCCCGGCCGGGCGTGGTTGGAAATCTCGTAGGTCGGCAGGCCGGCATTGGCGCAGACGGTCTGCGTCAGATCGTAGAGATCGCGCGCCAAGTCCTCGTCCGGCAGCGTCAGCTTGCCGGCCTTGTGCAGCCCGAAGAACGGCGTGTCTGCCTCGATGGTGAGTTGATAGAGCGAGAGATGCTCGGTGGCTTCGGCGATGGCGCGCCTGAGCTCGGCATTCCAGCCGGCGAGCGTTTGCCGCGGCCGGGCGTAGATGAGGTCGAACGAATAGCGCGAAAAGATCGATCGCGCGACCGCGACCGCGTCGAGCGCCTCCTGCGCGGTGTGCAGGCGGCCGAGTTCCTTCAGCGACGCATCGTCGAGCGCCTGCACGCCGAGCGAGACGCGATTGACGCCGGCTGAGCGATAGCCGCGGAAGCGGGTCGCCTCGACGCTGGTCGGGTTGGCCTCGAGCGTGACCTCAACGTCCGGCGCGACGCTCCAGTGCTTGCCGATGGCGTCGAGGATGGCGGCGACGCTTTGCGGCTGCATCAGCGACGGCGTGCCGCCGCCGAAGAAAATAGTCGACACCGTGCGGCCCGGCACGCGCGCGGCGGCGGCGGCAAGTTCGGCCTCGATCGCGCGCACGTAGCCCGCCTCGTCGACGCCGCCGTGGCGGACGTGGCTGTTGAAGTCGCAATACGGGCACTTCGACAGGCAGAACGGCCAGTGCACGTAGACGGCAAACGGTGTCGTTAAGTTCATGTTAAGCATCATAGGCCGCGCGTGCTGTCGCAGCCAGCTTTGCGGCGTCGCGGCGGCGGATAAGTGATTAAAATTGTAACGATCGGGAACCGGTTCAAGTGGCCTTGGCTGCAAACACGCCGCGGCGAGCTTGATGAAGGCGCGGGCGCGATGCGACAGGCCCATGCCGCGCGGCGGCAGTCCGTGCTTTTCCTCCGCGCTCATCTCGCCGAAGGTGCGGGTAAAGCCGTCCGGCTTGAACAGCGGATCGTAGCCGAAGCCGAGCGTGCCGCGCGGCGGCCAGACCACGACGCCGTCGACGCTGGCCTCGAAATCCTCGGTGTGGCCGTCGGGCCAGGCAAGGCATAGCGCGGCGGTGAAATGCGCGCGGCGGCTCTCCGGCGTTTTCGCGCCGCGCTCGATCAGCAGCGTCTGGATCTTGTTCATGGCAAAGCGGAAGTCCTTGTCGGGTCCGGCCCAGCGCGCCGAATGAATGCCGGGCTCGCCGCCGAGCGCGTCGACCACGAGGCCGGAGTTGTCGGCGAAAGCGGCTTTGCCGGTTGCGCGCGCCGCGGCGAGCGCCTTGATGCGCGCATTTTGCGCGAAGGTCGTGCCGGTTTCTTCCGGCTCGGCAAGACCGAGCTCGCCGGCCGATTGCGCCGCGATGCCGTAGGGCGCCAGCAGTTCGCGCATCTCCTTGAGCTTGCCGGGATTGTGGGTGGCGATGACGACGTCGCCGGTGAGCTGACGAGGCATTCGCTTCCTTATCCCTCCCCGCTTGCGGGGAGGGTGGCCGCGAGCGGTAGCGAGCGGTCGGGTGGGGGCGGGTCGCAGACCCCACCCCGCCCGCCGTCGCGGAGTTTATCGTCGGGCCGCGCTTCGCGCGGACCCGTTGGCTCGGCGGGCGACCCTCCCCTTTCAGGGGAGGGATAAACAGAGTCAAGCCACCGCCAGCTTCTGCAAATCGACCAGCTTCTCGATGCCCTTGCGCGCGAGCGCAAGCAGCGCCAAGAGCTGCTCCTCGCTGAACGGCGTCTTCTCGGCGGTGGCCTGCACCTCGACGATGTTGCCCGAGCCGGTCATGACGAAATTGGCGTCGGTTTCGGCCTGCGAATCCTCGGCATAGTCGAGATCGAGCACCGCGGTGTTGTTGACGACGCCGCAGGAGATTGCGGCGATATGATCGCGCAGCACGCCGTCCTTGATCATCTCGCGCGCCTTCATCCAATTGAGGCAGTCGGCGAGCGCGACCCAGGCGCCGGTGATCGAAGCGGTGCGGGTGCCGCCGTCGGCCTGGATGACGTCGCAGTCGAGCGTGATCTGCCGCTCGCCGAGCGCTTGCAGGTCGATGACGGAGCGCAAGGAGCGCCCGATCAGGCGCTGAATCTCGACGGTGCGGCCGCCCTGCTTGCCGGCGGAGGCTTCGCGGCGGGTACGCTCGGAGGTCGCCCGCGGCAGCATGCCGTATTCGGCGGTGACCCAGCCGCGGCCCTGGCCCTTGAGCCAGGGCGGCAGGCGCTCTTCCAGGCTGGCGGTGACCAGCACGTGGGTATCGCCGAATTTCACGAAACAGGAGCCTTCGGCGTATTTGACCACGCCGCGCTCGAGCGAAACCGCGCGCAATTCATCGACTTGTCGGCGGCTCGGCCGCATTGAGGCTTCTCCCGGTGACCGCTCACCATACTGATCGCCCGGCTTGAACAAGGCCGGGTCAATGGTCAATTGTTGATGGAATCTGAGGAGTTAGGGCGCGTGGCTTCGCACGATATACCGATTGGCGCATCGCAGGTCAGTCTCGCTTCGCTCAACGAGCGTTCGCGCGAGATTTTCCGCCAGATCGTCGAGAGCTATCTGGCGACCGGCGAGCCGGTCGGCTCGCGCAACCTGTCGCGCATTTTGCCGATGTCGCTGTCGCCGGCATCGGTGCGCAACGTGATGTCGGATCTCGAGCAGCTCGGACTGATCTTTGCGCCGCACACATCCGCGGGGCGGCTGCCGACGGAACTGGGCTTGCGCTTCTTCGTCGATGCGCTGATGGAAGTCGGCGACTTGACCGAGAACGACCGCCGCTCGATCGAGGCGCAGGTCGCCGGTGCCGGCGCCGGCAAATCGCTTGAGACGCTGCTCGCCGAAGCCTCGCAGACCTTGTCGGGGCTGACCCGCTCGGCCGGCGTCGTGCTCACAACCAAGATCAACATGCGGCTCAAGCACGTCGAGTTCGTCCGTCTCGAGCCGGAACGCGCGCTCGCCGTACTGGTTGCCGAGGACGGGCAGGTCGAGAACCGCGTGCTCAACGTGCCGGCGGGCCTGCCGACCTCGGCGCTGACCGAGGCGGGCAATTTCCTCAATGCGCATATACGCGGCAAGACACTCGCCGATTTACGCGCCGAAATCGAGACCTCGCTCAAGCAGAGCCAGACCGAGCTCGATCAACTGACGCAGAAGATCATCAGCGCGGGGCTGGCGAGCTGGTCGGGCGGGGCGGGCGACGAGCGCCAGCTCATCGTGCGCGGTCACGCCAATCTGCTCGAGGACCTGCACGCGCTCGAGGACCTCGAACGGGTGCGCTCGCTGTTCGATGCGCTGGAGACCAAGCGCGGGGTCGTCGATCTGCTCGGCCGCGCCGAGCGCGGCGAGGGCGTGCGTATCTTCATCGGCTCGGAGAACAAGCTGTTTTCGCTGTCGGGTTCCTCGACCATTATCGCGCCGTACCGCGACGGCGCCGGCCGTATCGTCGGCGTCATCGGCGTGATCGGGCCGACCAGGCTCAATTACGCCCGGGTCATCCCCATGGTTGATTATACCGCCCGGGTGGTCAGCCGCCTGCTGGCGAGTTAAAGGCAATGCTTGATTTTTGACGTTTGGAACCTGATATCCGGGACAGGATTGAATTGGCGATGGATAAACCCGAGATGAGCGATCCGACCGCGCGGCAGCGCGCAGCCGCAGATCCCGAAACCGCCGGTCTTGCGCCGGAGCAGGTTCCGGAAGCCGCCGATCCGCTTGCGGAAACGCAGCGGCAGGCGGCCGATTTCAAGGACAAGCTGCTGCGCACGCTGGCCGAGATGGAAAACCTGCGCAAACGCACCGAGCGCGAGGTCGCCGATACGCGCACTTATGCGATTGCTTCGTTTGCCCGCGACGTGCTCGCGGTCGCCGACAACATGCACCGCGCGCTCGACGCGATCGGCGATGAGCTCAGGCAATCGGCGGAGGGCAAGGTGAAAGCGCTGGTCGAGGGCGTCGATCTCACCGAGCGCGAGCTGATGAAGATCCTCGAGCGCAACGGCGTGCGCAAGTTCTCGCCGCAGGGCGAGAAGTTCGACCCCAATCTGCATCAGGCGATGTACGAAGTGCCGAACTCGGATGCGGCGCCCGGCACGGTCGCGCAGGTGATCCAGGCCGGCTATATGCTCGGCGAGCGCGTGCTGCGACCGGCACTGGTCGCGATCGCCAAGGCGGCGCCGAAGACGCCGACGTCCGCCAACGACAATCCCTAGTCCGGCGCTGCCGGCTGACCCCAAGCCAAACCGAAATTTTTTACATGCGGCGGCCGCGATTTCGACGGCGCGGGGCAAGCTTATGCCGAATACCGGCAAAAACTGGCAGAAACGCAAGCGACCTTGAAGCGGGCTGAGCGTTGGTCTCTGTTTAATCCCGCGGTGAGGGAGGCGCATTTTGCCGCGCTCAAGAGACTCGCGGATCTGGCCAGGTGACGGCATGACATGATGCTGTTAAATGTTATAACATAACGTTAGGCGGGTGGTTGATGCGGGGCGGCAAGCGTAGCGGAACGGTGTGGCAGCAGGTCTTGGCTGCGGCATTGCTGGCGTCGGGTGTCGCCGGCGCGGCAACAGCGCCGGCAGTAGCGGCGGAGAAGGCCAAGGCGCCGCCCTCGATTTGGGAGCAGGACACGCTGACCGGCGACTGGGGCGGTGCGCGCACGGCGCTGCACGACAAGGGCGTCGATCTCACAATCAATTATATCAACGAGACGTTTGCGGTGTTGTCGGGCGGGCTGGTGCGGCGCGGCAGCTACGAAGGCCGGCTTGAAGTGTCGGTCGACACCGATCTGCAAAAGCTCATCGGCTGGAGCGGCGCCAGCACGCACGCGACCTTCTACGAGATCCACAACGTCGGCCACACCACAGCCGAGGACAATGTCGGCTCGCTCGCCGATCCGAGCAACATCGACGCGCTGGCGACCGGGCGTCTATTCACCGCATGGTTCCAGCAGAACGCATTCGACGATCGTGTCTCGCTGCGCATCGGCCAGCTTGCCGGCGACGACGAGTTCATCATCAGCCCGACCGCCGGCAACTTGATCAACGGCACCTTCGGCTGGGCCGCCATCCTGGCGAACGACATGATCAACGGCGGGCCGGCTTATCCGGTGGCGGTGCCCGCGGCGCGGCTCGCACTCAAGCCGACCGATCGGCTCACTCTGCTGTCGGCGGTATTCTCCGGCGATCCGGCCGGGGCCAACTGCAACGACTTTGTCCAAGCCTGCAATCGCCACGGCACCAAGTTCGACCTCGACGGCGGCGTGTTATCGATCAGCGAGCTGCAATACGCCGTCAATCAGGAGAAGAATGCGACCGGGCTGCCGGGCGTCTACAAGCTCGGCGTCTGGTACGCGAACGCGGAATTTGCCGATATGCACTTCGGGCTCAACGCTGCCGGCAACATCGTCTCGCTCGCCGATCCGGCCGTTGCCGGCCCGCTCAACCATCGTGGCGACTGGGGCGTCTACGGCGTCGCCGACCAGACCGTATGGGTGTCCGGCAAGCAGAGCCTCAATCTATTTGCGCGCGGCGGCCTCGTACCGTCGAACCGCAACTTGATCTCGTACTATGTCGACGGCGGCTTCGGCTTCAAAGGCCTGGTGCCGGGGCGCGACGACGACGTGCTCACCTTCGGCTTTGCCTACTCCAAGATCAGCCGCGACGCCGCGGCCTTCGATGAGGACAACCTCACGATCAACGGCCCCCCGGTCGTGGTCCGCAACTACGAGGCGCTGTTCGAGCTCAATTATACGGTGCAGATCGCGCCGTGGTGGACGTTGCAGCCGGACCTGCAATACATCGTGCACCCCGGCGGCAATGTCGCCGACCCGGACGATGCAGCGGCGGCGGTGAAGAATGCCTTGATCGCCGGCATCCGCAGCACCATCAAATTCTAGAGCATGATCCCGAAAAGCATGTCCTCGACCCCGATCGGGGATGTGAAGCGGTTTTCGGAAACGATCATGCTCAAGAAAATCATCTCGTCTGGACGCCGTCGCGCACGGCACGGAAGCGGGTGAACATCGCGTCCCAGCCGTCGGGGGCGACGACGCCGATCACGCGCAGATAGCCGGCGCCGCCGAAGCGCATCCACTGCACCAATTGGACCGGATCGCCGCGCAGGTTGACGGCTTTGGCGCGGATCTCGATGACCGGAACGCCGCCGAGCCGCAAGGTCTCGCCCGAGGTGCCGCTGATGTCGCGCAGCGGCGCCAACGACAGCACCTCGCGCGAGAAGCGGGCGCGGTCGTCGGCCTCGGCCGGACCGCCGGTGCCGACCGCCACGATCATGTAAGGCTGCCGGGTGATGTCGTCGGCCGGCCCGTCGGTGAGGATGACACCGCCGCCCGGGATCACCTTCATGACGCGAAAGCCGGCGAGATCGCCGAGTTTGAACGGCAGCGTCTGCAGTTGTTCGGCAAGCGGCGGCGTCCGGAAGGTGACGCTGGAGAGCGCGGCGCGTATTGTCTTGTCCGAGTAGACCGACAGCGACTGTTCCGGCACTTCCACGGTGATGAAGGCGGCCAGGCCGAAATTAGGCCCG
The DNA here is from genome assembly GCA_963822035.1 of uncultured Alphaproteobacteria bacterium. Classification (GTDB taxonomy): domain Bacteria; phylum Pseudomonadota; class Alphaproteobacteria; order Rhizobiales; family Xanthobacteraceae; genus Pseudolabrys. The sequence goes on from CAWGGC010000006.1 coordinate 486,218, forward strand.
GCCACCTCCCGCGCCAGGAAGTACCAGCGGTGCAGCGCTGTGTCGTTGATCTCGGCGACGCCGGTGAGCAGGAAGCCAACGCCATTGGCGAACGGCAGCATCCCGCGCTTCTCGACGGTGAGGTTGGGCGGCGGTTTGTCGAACATCGTCCGCTCGATGTTCTCGTAGGCAGGCAGCGGCAGCTCGGCGATGCTGATGACCGCCTTGCGGGCGGCGTCCTCGAAGCCGAGGAAGCGCGGGCTCGGCGTCATCCCCGGCGGCGGCTCAAGGCCGATGTGCGAGGCCAGCGGAAAGACTGGATCGGCAGCGGCGGGCGCCGCCATGCCGGTCCAGAGCGCCAAGGTGAGCGTCAAGCCAAGAACGAGCGGACGGACCATGAGCGAATTTCCAAATTTCGAGCGTCGGGCTGTCCCTAGACGGCGGCGGCGGCACCGGCAATGACGCTTTCCGTTAACCTTTGGCGGGGGGCCCGCCGTCGCCGCCCGGGTTTTCGGAAAGCGGCGGCTTGCGGGCCGAAAGGGCCCTCCTATATGACGCACTAAGCCGTATAAATGCGGCGAATCGAGTATCCAGGGGGCTGGATCAGGGGGTTCCGCGGATGGGCCGCGGGCATTCCCAATCGGGTGCCGCAAGGGCCCGGACAGCCTGCCGCAAAAGAGAGGAATAACCATGGGTAAGGTCATCGGCATCGACCTCGGCACCACGAACTCGTGCGTCGCCGTCATGGAAGGCAAAAAGCCAAAAGTCATCGAGAACGCGGAAGGCGCGCGAACCACGCCTTCGATCGTTGCCTTCACCGACGATGGCGAGCGTCTCGTCGGCCAGCCGGCCAAGCGCCAGGCGGTCACCAATCCCGAGAAGACCATCTTCGCTGTCAAGCGCCTGATCGGCCGGCGCTACGAAGACCCGATGGTCGAGAAAGACAAGAAACTCGTTCCCTACAAGATCGCCAAGGCTTCGAACGGCGACGCCTGGGTCGAGGTCGACGGCAAGCCCTATTCGCCGTCGCAGATCTCCGCCTTCATCCTGCAGAAGATGAAGGAGACGGCGGAAGCCTATCTCGGCAGCAAGGTCGAGCAGGCGGTCATCACCGTTCCCGCTTACTTCAACGACGCACAGCGTCAGGCGACCAAGGACGCCGGCAAGATCGCCGGCCTTGAGGTGATGAGCATCATCAACGAGCCGACCGCGGCGGCGCTCGCCTACGGCCTCGACAAGCAGAAGACCGGCACCATCGCGGTCTACGATCTCGGCGGCGGCACCTTCGACATTTCCATCCTGGAAATCGGCGACGGCGTATTCGAGGTGAAGTCGACCAACGGCGACACCTTCCTCGGCGGCGAAGACTTCGACATGCGGCTGGTTAACTACCTCGCCGACGAATTCCAGAAGGAGCAGGGCATCGACCTGCGCAAGGACAAGCTCGCGCTGCAGCGGCTGAAGGAATCGGCCGAAAAGGCGAAGATCGAGCTGTCCTCGACGACGCAGACCGAGATCAACCTGCCCTTCATCACCGCGGATGCCTCCGGTCCGAAGCATCTGACCATGAAGCTCACCCGCGCCAAGTTCGAGGCGCTGGTCGACGATCTCGTCCAGAAGACCATCGGCCCCTGCCGGCAGGCGATGAAAGACGCCGGCTTGTCGCCGGCCGAGATCAACGAAGTGGTGCTGGTCGGCGGCATGACGCGCATGCCGAAGGTGCAGGAAGTCGTGAAACAATTGTTCGGCAAGGAGCCGCACAAGGGCGTCAACCCGGACGAGGTGGTCGCCATCGGCGCCGCCATTCAGGCGGGCGTCTTGCAAGGCGACGTCAAGGACGTGCTGCTGCTCGACGTGACCCCGCTGTCGCTCGGCATCGAGACGCTGGGCGGCGTGTTCACCCGCATCATCGACCGCAACACCACGATCCCGACCAAGAAGAGTCAGGTGTTCTCGACTGCGGAAGACAGCCAGAACGCGGTGACCATCCGCGTCTTCCAGGGCGAGCGTGAAATGGCGGCCGACAACAAGATCCTCGGCCAGTTCGACCTCGTCGGCATTCCGCCGGCGCCGCGCGGCGTGCCGCAGATCGAAGTCGCCTTCGACATCGACGCCAACGGCATCGTCAACGTGCAGGCGAAAGACAAGGCGACCGGCAAGGAGCAGCAGATCCGCATCCAGGCCTCGGGCGGCCTGTCCGAAGCCGACATCGAGAAGATGGTCAAGGACGCCGAAGCCCACGCCGAAGACGACAAGAAGCGCAAGGCGGCGGTCGAAGCCAAGAATCACGCCGAGGCTCTGGTCCATTCGACCGAGAAGGCGCTCTCCGAGCATGGCTCCAAGGTCAGCGATGCCGAGCGCAGCGCGATCGAGAACGCCATGGCCGATCTCAAAGAGGCGCTGAAGGGCGACGACGCCGATGCGATCCAGCAGAAGACCAACACGCTGGCGCAGGCTTCGATGAAGCTCGGCGAAGCGATGTACAAGCAGCAGCAGGAAGCGCAGAACGCGCAACCGGGTGCTGACGGCGCCTCGGGCGAAAAGAAAGAAGACGTGGTCGACGCCGAGTTCACGGAAGTCGACGACGACAAGAAGAAGTCGGCCTAAGCATCAGGCGCCGGCTTATGGCAAGGCTAAAAGGCCGGCACGTAACTGTCACCCCCGGGCTTGACCCGAGGGTCCATCTTCGGTTCGCAAGGTGATGGATGGCCGGGTCAAGCCCGGCCATGACCGTGTGGGGGACCCGAGGTCAAAGCGGCATGTCCAAGCGCGACTATTACGAGGTCCTGGGCGTCTCCCGCACCTGCACCGAGGTCGAACTCAAGGCCGCGTTCCGCAAGCTCGCCATGCAGCACCACCCGGACCGCAATCCGGGCGACAAGGACTGCGAGCACAAGTTCAAGGAACTCAACGAGGCCTATGACGTGCTCAAGGACGGCGACAAGCGCGCCGCCTATGACCGCTTCGGCCATGCCGCCTTCGAGCATGGCGGCGGCGGCGCGGCGCACGGCTTCGGCGCCGACTTCGCCACCTCCTTCGCCGACATCTTTGAGGATCTGTTCGGCATGGCCGGCGGCCGGCGCACGACGCGCGGTCAGGGCCGCGAGCGCGGCTCCGATCTGCGCTACAACATGGAGATTACGCTGGAAGAGGCCTTCTACGGCAAGGCCGCGCAGATCCGCATCCCGACGCAGGTCGCCTGCGAGGCCTGCTCCGGCACCGGCGCCAAAGCCGGCACCAAGCCGAAGGTCTGCGCCACCTGCGCCGGCGCCGGCAAAATCCGGCACGCGCAGGGCTTCTTCACGCTCGAGCGCACCTGCCCGGCCTGTCAGGGCCGCGGCCAGACCATCGACGATCCTTGCACCGCCTGCGCCGGCGCGGGCCGCCTCACGCGCGAGCGCGCCTTGTCGGTGAACATCCCGCGCGGCGTCGAGGACGGTACCCGTATCCGCCTCGCCGGCGAGGGCGAGGCCGGATTGCGCGGCGGTCCGCCGGGCGACCTCTATATTTTTCTCAGCCTTGCCCCGCACGCGCTGTTCCAGCGCGACGGCGCCGATCTGCACTGCCGGGTACCGATTTCGATGGTGACGGCGGCTGTGGGCGGCGAATTCGAGGTGCCGGCCATCGACGGCGGCAAAGCGCGCGTCAAGGTGCCCGCCGGCACGCAAACCGGGCGGCGCTTCCGTTTGACCGCCAAGGGCATGCCGGTACTCCGGGCGAAACAAACCGGCGACATGTACGTTCAGGTTGCGGTCGAAACGCCGCAAAATCTCACCAAGCGCCAGCGCGAACTGCTGGCCGAATTCGAAAAGCTGTCGTCGCAGGAGACTCAGCCGGAATCGGCCGGATTTTTCAGCCGGGTCAAGGAGTTTTTCGACAGTCTGGCAAATAGCAAAGGCGATCAGGGCCACCCGTCTTGACCCTTCGCCCCGCCCCCTATACCGGTGAATGTTGCAGTCCGATGACTGCAGCTTTGTAGTTGTGGCCCCGTATCAAATGCCCCTCCAGTCCCTCGCCCGCGTCGAAAAGAAGCCGCTGCGCCTCGATGACGAGATGCAGTTCATCCGGTCGTGGATCGAGAAGCCGATCTCCACCGGCGCGGTGATGCCGTCGGGCAAGGCGCTGGCGCGCACCATGGCGAGCTACGTCGATCCGCAGTCGAAGGGCCCGATCATCGAGCTCGGCCCCGGCACCGGCCCGGTGACCGAGGCGCTGGTCGAGCACGGCATCGATCCGGCGCGCTTGGTGCTGCTCGAATTCAACCCGACCTTCTGCCGTCTGCTGCGCACGCGCTATCCGGCGGCGACCGTGGTGCAGGGCGATGCCTACCGGCTGCGCCGGGCGCTCGAAACATACGTGCGCGAGCCGGCGGCGGCGATCGTCTCCGGCCTGCCGCTGGTCACCAAGCCGTTGCGCACCCGGCTGCGCCTCATCGCCGACGCCATGGGACTGCTCGCGCCGTCGGCGCCGTTCATCCAGTTCACCTATGCGATGCTGCCGCCGATCCCCAAGGCGCTGTCCGGCATCACCGCCGAAGCCTCGGAGCTGATCTGGCTCAACCTGCCGCCGGCGCGCGTGTGGGTCTATCGCGGGCGCTGATCGGCGCACACACCAATTCCGTCACGCCCGGCCTTGTGCCGGGCATCCACGTCTTTAGGCCGGAAGAAGAAGCAAAGTCGTGGATGGCCGGGACAAGCCCGGCCATGACGGCGACAAGTGCAGCGTGATATTGGTACCGGGCGTTCACGGAGCCGCCGATGTCAGCGCCGAAAATCCTCGTCATCCCGGGCTCGACGCGCATCGGCTCGCACAATGTCAAGCTCGCGGCGCTGGCGGTGAAGGAGCTGACGCTGAACGACGTCGAGACGACGCGCATTTCGCTCGCCGACTACGAGCTGCCGATCTTCGAGGCCGGCATCGAATTTAAGGGCGGCCCGCCGGCCAATGCGCTCAAGCTCAAGCAAATGATCGCCGCGCATCAGGGCGTGTTCATCGCCAGCCCCGAATACTCGGCCTCCGTGACGCCGCTCCTGAAGAATGCCATCGACTGGGTGTCGCGCGTGCGCGAGCGCGGCGATCCGACCTATGCCGCATTCAAGAACCGTGTGTTCGCCATTGCCTCGGCATCGTCGGCGCCGCACGGCGGCGTCCGCGGGCTGATAGCGCTGCGGCAAATCCTCGAACTCGGCTGCGGCGCGCTGGTGATCCCGGAGCAAGTCTCGGTCGGCAATGCCGACACCGCCTTTGACGACATGGACAATCTCGCCGACACCGGCAACGCCAATATGCTGCGCACGCAACTCGCCCGCCTGGTCGAGATGGCGCGGCTCATGATGTGAGAACAAACGTGCGGCTCGACGCGCGCGAACGCCTGATCGTCGCTCTCGACCTGCCGTCGGTGCAGGCGGCCGAGCAAATGGTGGCGCGGCTCGGCGACACGGTCGTGTTCTACAAGATCGGCTATCAGCTCGCCTTTGCCGGGGGTCTCGCCTTCGCCGCCGGGCTGATCGCCGCCGGCAAGCAGGTGTTCCTCGACCTCAAGCTGCACGACATCGCCAACACCGTGACCAAAGGCGTCGAGAGCGTGGCGCAGATCGGCGCGACCTTCCTCACCGTGCACGCCTATCCGCAGACTATGAAGGCGGCGGTCGAGGGCAAGCAGGGCTCGACCTTGCGCATTCTCGCCGTCACCGTGCTCACCTCCTATGACGACAGCGATCTCGCCGCCGCCGGCTACGACATGAGCGTGCCCGAGCTTGCCGCCGCGCGCGCGGGACAGGCGCGCGACATCGGCATCGACGGCCTGGTCTGCTCGGCCGAGGAAGCGGTGCGCCTGCGCGACATCGCCGGGCCCGGCATGGTGCTGGTGACGCCCGGCATCCGTCCCGCCGGCACCGCCTCGGGCGACCAGAAGCGCATCATGACGCCGGGCAATGCGATCGCCGCGGGCGCCGATTATCTGGTCGTTGGCCGGCCGATCGTCGAAGCCGCCGATCCGAAAGAGGCTGCGGAGCGCATCGTCAGCGAAATCGAAAACGCCATAAAGTGAGGAGGAATCAATGCCGAAAGGATACTGGATTGGCCGCATCGATGTGAAGGACGAAGAGGGCTACAAGCCCTACATCGCGGCCAACGGACCGATCTTCAAGAAATTCGGCGCCAAGCTGATCGTGCGCGGCGGGCCGTTCGAATCCGTGGAAGGCAGCGCGCGTTCGCGCAACGTGGTGATCGAATTCCCCGACCTGGCAACCGCCAAGGCTTGCTACCGCTCGCCGGAATATCAGGAGAACATCAAGCGCCGGCAGCCCTATTCGACGGCCGACATCGTCATTATCGAGGGCCACGACGGCTAGCGGCCTGACCTTCTTCTCCCACCCCCGCGAGCGGGGGTGGTGACCCGGGGCGTTGCCCCGGCTATACCGGCGCCAACGGAGATAACCCATGACCGCCATGCGGCTTGTGGTCGCCGGCGCCGGCGGGCGGATGGGCCGCACGCTGGTCAAGGCGATCGCCGACAGCAAGGATTTCGCGCTCGCTGGTGCGCTGGAAGACGCGCGCTCGCCGCTGATCGGCTGGGACTCGGGCGTACTCGCCGGCCTGCCGGAGAACGGCGTCAAGCTTGCCGGCGACGCGCGGGCGCTGCTCGCGCAAGCCGACGGTATCATCGACTTCACCACGCCTATGGCGACCGTCGAATTTGCCGGGTTGGCGGCGGCGCTCGGCAAGGTGCACGTCCTCTGCACCACCGGCTTGAGCGCGGCCGACCAGGCTCGGATCAACGACGCCGCGAAAAAGGCCACGATCGTGCAGTCGGGCAATATGAGTCTCGGCGTCAATCTCTTGGCGGCGTTGGTGGAGCGCGTGGCCAAGACGCTCGACGCTTCCTTCGACATCGAAATCCTGGAAATGCACCACAACCAGAAGGTCGACGCGCCGTCTGGCACCGCGCTGCTGCTCGGCCGCGCCGCCGCGGCGGGCCGCGGCATCAGCCTCGACGATCACGGCATGGTCGAAGGCCATGAGGGCAAGCGCAAGCCGGGCGACATCGGTTTCGCCTCCCTGCGCGGCGGCTCCGTGGTCGGCGAGCACAGCGTCATCTTCGCCGGCACCGCCGAGCGCATCGAGCTCACGCACAAGGCCGAGGACCGCATGATCTTCGCCCGCGGCGCGCTCGCCGCCGCGCTTTGGGCGCGCAACCAGAAGCCGGGGCTTTATTCGATGATGGATGTGCTGGGACTGAAGGAGTTGTAAGAGCATGACCGACCGACTTCTCGTGCTCGTGCGTCACGGCCAGAGCGACTGGAACCTGAAGAACCTGTTCACCGGCTGGCGCGACGTCGACCTGACCGAACAGGGCATCAAGGAAGCGCGCGAGGCAGGCCGCAAGCTCAAGGCGCAAGGTATCGCTTTCGATGTCGCCTTCACTTCGGCGCTCAAGCGCGCGCAGCGCACGCTCGACCTGATGCTGGCCGAGATGGGGCAGAGCAAGATCCCGGTGATCAAGGACCAGGCGCTCAACGAGCGCGACTACGGCGACCTCTCCGGCCTCAACAAGGACGACGCGCGCAAGAAATGGGGCGAGGAGCAGGTGCACATCTGGCGCCGCTCCTACGACATTGCGCCGCCCGGCGGCGAGAGCCTGAAAGATACGCTGGCGCGCACGCTGCCTTATTACGTCACGGAAATCCTGCCGCGGGTGCTGCGCGGCGAACGCGTGCTGGTCTCGGCGCACGGCAACTCGCTGCGCGCGCTCGTCATGGTGCTCGACAGGCACACGCCGGACAGCATCACCAAATTGAACCTGGAAACCGGCGTGCCGATGATCTACCGGCTCAACGCCAATTCAACCGTCGCCTCCAAGCTCGATCTCGCCGCTTGACCGCGCGCTGCTAGTGGACGATATCGCCGACCGTGCCGCTCTCGCGGTCGACGATGACGTTTTCGCCGCCGACATTGGCATAGCCCCATTGCGGATAGCCCGGTACGGTGTGCACGCGCACACCGCCCGGAATGCTGTCGCCCACGGCCAGCGATCCTGCCTCGCCGCTGCCGCTGGCGTGCGTCTCGGCGTAGCGCTGCACGTCGAGCGGCGGCTGGCTGGACGTGCCGTAGGGGTCGGCGATACCGGCCGGCGCGGCCGCATTGCTTTCCCCCTGCATGATATTGCCGCCGACGTCGAGGCTCGGCGCCGACATGTCGATGCTGCCATCGGGCCGCACCGACTGGGCGAGCGCCAGGGCCGGCGACAGCGTCAAAAGCGCCGCAAGCAAATAACCGCGCATGACTGGCTCTCCGGTTGTCGCGTCGTTACGCGCCCCCGACAACGTCCGACAGCCTGCGCCGTTCCGTGGCGATAGTTAGGCGGCGACCTTGCCGGCCTCCCAGCCGAGCATGGCGCGCTTGCGGGTCAGGCCCCAGTGATAGCCGGTGAGTTCCCCGTTCTTGCCGACGACGCGGTGGCACGGCACCACGAAGGAGACCGGGTTCTTGCCGACGGCGGCGCCGACCGCGCGCGCAGCCTTCGGCTCGCCAAGCTTTTTGGCGATGCCGGAATAGGTATCGAGCCGGCCCATGGGAATATGGAGCAGCTTTTCCCAGACGCGCACCTCGAAGTCGGTGCCGATCAGCACCACGCGCAACGGCTGATCCTTGCGCCACAGCGCCGGATCGAAGATGCGGCGCGCGGTAGCCGCGGTCGCGGCGAAGTCCTCGACGTAGTGCGCCCGCGGCCAGCGCGAGCGCATATCGCGCAGCGCCGTGCGCTCCTTGCCGGCGTCGGCGAGCGCCAGACCGGCGAGCCCGCGCGGCGTGGTCATCACCAGCGCCATGCCGAACGGCGAGGGGTGGAAGCCGTAAGTGATGGTGAGGCCTTCGCCGCCCGCCTTCCATTCACCCGGCGACATCGCTTCGTGGGTGACGAACAGGTCGTGCAGCCGGCCGGGGCCGGACAGGCCGACCTCGTAGGCGGCGTCGAGCACGCTCGCCGAGGAGCGCAGCAGTTCGCGCGCCGAGTTGAGCGTCAGTGCCTGCAGGAACGCCTTGGGGGTGAGGCCGCACCAGCGGCGGAACAAATGATGCAATTCGGTCGGCGTAACGCCGGCGGCCTCGGCGATGGTCTCGATCTCCGGCTGCGAGCGCCAGTGCCCACGGATATGGGCGATGGCGCGGCGCACCACGTCATAATCGGCTGCCGCCGTCGGCAGCGGCGCGAGGTCGGGGAAGCGGGCGGATAAGGCGGTGTTTTGGCTCGTGTTCATCATGCGCTGAATTTAGGCTGCGTCTCGCCGCCGGCCCACCCGATTCCTGCCTTCTTATCCCTCCCCGCTTGCGGGGAGGGTGCCGAGCGAAGCGAGGCGGGTGGGACTTCAACGCGTCGCTTTGGCGACCCCCACCCGATCGCCTTCGGCGATCACCCTCCCCTTCAGGGGGAGGGATTAAGAAATTACAGTCCTGGTCACCCCGCGCTTGGCTTCGGCGAGCGCGGCGCCGAACTCGGCGGCGAAATTGGCCTTTTCGTCGGGCCCGAGAAAATTGGCGATGGCGAGCTGCCGGCCGCGCGACACCAGCAGCAACCGCTCGATGCCGAATTCCTCGTGCACGATCTTTTCCAGCCGCACCCACAGCGGGTTGAGCACCCATTCGCGCGCGCGGCCGCGGTGGCTGACCTTGCGCACGGTGAGCGCGACCGGCGTCACCGTCACCACTTCGTAGGCGGCGGCATGCCGGTAGTTGAGGCGGAAGGCGAGGTAGAGCAGCAGCACGTCGAGGCCGAAGAAGCCGAAGATCGGCCAGGCGCCCATCATCAGGAAGGCGATGCCGCTGACGAAGCTCGCGCCGCCGAACACGCTCATCAGGATGAGGAAGCCGGCGCGCGGCAACGAGCGGTGCGGCGTGATCACTGCGGAGAAGATGGTCGGTTCGAGCTCGGTGTTGTCGCTGGTCATGACGCTCTAGTATACCCGCAATATGGCGAAAAAGTCCGCTCGAAGGCTTGCATCTAAAGGCCGCGAGGCAAAAGCCAAGGCCAAACCGAAGCTCAAGCCGGCGCCGAAGCCGGCGAAAGCCGACACCAAGATGGCTTTCGGCCAGGTTCCACAATGGACCAATGCCGAGATCGAAGAGGCGTTCCGGCGCTTCGACGAGGCCAATCCTGAGCCGAAGGGCGAGCTCAAGTCCATCAACCCGTTCACGCTTTTGGTCGCGGTGGTGCTGTCGGCGCAGGCCACCGACGCCGGCGTCAACAAGGCGACGCCGGCGCTGTTCGCGCTTGCCGATACTCCGGCGAAGATGGTGGCGCTGGGCGAGGACAAGGTGCGCGACCTGATCAAGACCATCGGGCTGTTCCGCACCAAGGCGAAGAACGTCGTCGAGCTGTCGCGGCGGCTCATCGCCGAGCATGGCGGCGAGGTGCCGCGCTCGCGCGAGGCGCTAGAGGCGCTGCCCGGCGTCGGGCGCAAGACCGCCAACGTGGTGCTCAACATCGCCTTCGGCGAACCGACCATCGCCGTCGACACCCATATTTTCCGCGTCGGCAACCGCACGGGCCTGGCGCCCGGCAAGAACCCGCTCGAGGTGGAGACCAAGCTTAACGAGGTGGTGCCCGCGAAATATAAATCGCGCGCGCACCATTGGCTTATTCTGCACGGGCGCTACACTTGCCTCGCGCGCAAGCCGCGGTGCGAGGTTTGCATCATCGCCGACTTGTGCAAATGGCCGGGCAAAACGGTCAGTTAAGAACAGTGCGGGAGGCAAACATGGAAGGCTCAGCGAGCGCCAAGCGCAAGGCTGTCGACGCGAGCGATCCGAAGGTTATCTTCGGCGATGCCGGGCTGGCGCCGAAGGCCGGCGCGGCGTGGATGAAATTCTTCACGTTCAGCGGCAACTACAAGCGCGACGTCGCGACCGCGACGAAATTCTGGCGCGAGGGCTCGGCGTTCCTGGCGAAGCTACCGAAAAAGACGAAGCGCAGCCCGACGCAAAAGCTCGCTGCCGACATCATTCAATATCGCTGCCGCGATGCGCGCGAGAACTTTCTCGCCCGCCACGCCGAAGCGATCTACCGCAAGCTGACGAAGAATCTCGACAATTTCGTGCGCGTAGAGGAGCTTTGTTACGAAGCGGCGAAGCTCGTGCCGGGGCTGACGCCGACGCGCAAACAGGTCGATGCCGAGCGCGAATTTATGCAGTCAGAGAAAGATGGCGTCGAGGTCGACCAGGGTATCTTCCTCGCCCACGTTCTCGCCGACGCGCAAAACGGCATGCACCTGTGTCACGCGATGCTTCGCCCCAAAATGGAATCGATCGAGCGGCTGGGCGAGTTCATCACCAAGGGCCTGGTCGACTTCGGCCCCGCCAGGCTTGAGCGCTGGGGCAAGGCGGCAATCCTGACCATCCAGAACCCGCGATTTCTCAACGCCGAAGATGACGATACGCTGGCGGACACCGAAACCGCTGCCGATATGGCGATCTTCGATCCGGAAAGCGAAATCTGCGTGCTGCGCGGTGGGGTGGTGGATCACCCGAAATACAAAGGCCGCAACGTGTTCTGCAGCGGCATCAATCTGACGCACCTCTATCGCGGCAAGATCCCGTTCCTCTGGTACATCACGCGCGACATGGGCATCGTCAACAAGATGCTGCGCGGCATTGCCATGGGCTCTCGCGGCCCCGACGAAATGGTCGGCGGCACCCACGAAAAGCCCTGGGTGGCGCAGCTCGACACCTTCGCCATCGGCGGCGGCTGCCAATATCTCCTTGTCATGGACTTCGTGGTCGCGGGCAGCGATGCCTACATGACGCTGCCGGCGCGCAAGGAGGGCATCATCCCCGGCGCGGCGAACTTGCGCTTCCCGCGCTTCGTCGGCCCGCGCATCGCGCGCCAGGCGATCATGATGGGCAAGCGGCTCGACTGCGACACACCGGAAGGCCGCATGGTCTGCGACCTCGTGGTGCCGCCGGGCGAGGTCGAGCAGGCGACCATGAAGGTGTGCGACGACTTCACCTCGTCGGGCGTGGTCAGCGCCGCCAGCAACCGCCGCGCCTTCCGCGTCGGCGAGGAGCCGCTCGACACCTTCCGCCGCTACATGGCGGTCTATGCCAGAGAGCAGGCCTATTGCCATTTCTCGCCGGCGCTGATCGCCAACCTGGAAAAGCACTGGAACGCGGCCAACCGGAAAATATGATGCGCATGATCCCGAAAAGTGGGAACCGGTTTTCGGACAAGATCATGCGCCAAGGAAAATAATATGCCGGGCCTCAAGCTCAAAGGCGTGGACCTGACGCCGCGCCGCGGCACCTTCGAGCCGATCGAGGTTGCTTCGCGCGACGAGATCGCGGCGTTGCAGCTCGAGCGGCTGAAGTGGACGCTTGCCCACGTCTACGACAACGTCGCGCACTACAAGCAAACCTTTGACGCCGCGCGGCGTGCATCCCGACGATCTGAAGACGCTCGCCGATCTGCGCAAGTTTCCCTTCACCAGCAAGGCCGAGCTGCGCGAGCACTATCCGTTCGGCCTGATGGCGATGCCGCGCGAAAAGCTGATGCGCATCCACGCCTCGTCCGGCACCACCGGCAAGCCGACCGTGGTCGGCTACAGCCCGCGCGACGTCGACACCTGGGCCTCGCTGATCGCGCGTTCGATGCGCGCCGCCGGCTGCCAGCCGGGCATGCTGGCGCAGAATTCCTACGGCTACGGCCTGTTCACCGGCGGCCTCGGCTTCCACCACGGCGCCGAGAAATTCGGCCTCACCGTGGTGCCGGTGTCGGGCGGCATGACCGAGCGGCAGGTCAAGTTGATCGGCGATTTCAAGCCCGACGTCATCTTCGTCACCCCCAGCTATCTGCTTGCAATTCTTGATGAATTTCGCGCGCAGCGGATCGACCCGCGAAGCTCCTCGCTCAAGATCGCGATGTGCGGCGCAGAGCCGTGGACCAACGCCATGCGCGAGGAGATCGAGGACGCCTTCAACCTGCACGCCATCGACAATTATGGCCTGTCTGAGGTGATCGGGCCGGGCGTGTCGTGCGAATGCATCGAGACCAAGGACGGCTGCACCGTCTGGGAGGACCATTTCTATCCGGAGGTGATCGATCCGGCGACCGGCGCGGTGTTGCCGGACGGCGAAGTCGGCGAGCTGGTCTTCACGTCGCTCACCAAGGAAGCGATGCCGGTGATCCGCTATCGCACGCGCGACCTGTCGCGGCTGTTGCCGCCGAGCGCGCGCAGCTTCCGCCGCATGGAAAAGGTGATCGGGCGCTCGGACGACATGATGATCATCCGCGGCGTCAACGTGTTTCCGAGCCAGATCGAGGAGATCCTGCTCAAGGACGAGCGGGTGTCGCCGCATTTCGTCATCGAGCTGCGGCGCGAGGAGCGGCTCGATTCGATGACGGTGGTGGTGGAAGCGCGGCCGGGCATCCCTGAGTCGGAATGGCCGCGGAGCGGCCGCGACATCGCTCACCACATCAAGAGCACGATCGGCGTCACCGCGGAGGTCAAGGCGGTGAAGCCCGGCGCGGTCGAGCGCTCCGCCGGCAAGGCCAAGCGCGTCATCGACATGCGGGCGAAAGAGTAATCTCACCGCTCGTCCTCGCGAAAGCGAGGACCCAGCGCTGGATTCCCGCTTGCGCGGGAATGAACGGATTTGGTTGCTAGCGCTTCGGTTCGATTAGTTCGGCCCGGCCGTGGCGCGACAGCCGCTTGTGCACGTGCACCATGAAGGTCATGGCGAAGATCGGCGTCGCCAGGTTGAGCACCGGGACCGACACGAAAACCGCAATCACCAGGCCCGCGAGAAACACCGCGACGGCGTTGTGCTTGCGCAGGCGTCTTGCCTCGTGCGGCGTGTGGAAGCGCATGGCGGCGAGCTCGAAATACTCGCGGCCGAGCAGGTAGGCGTTGGCGAACAGCATGATGACAAAGCCGGCGCCGGCGAACAGTACGAAGGGCAGGGCGCAGAGATAGACGACGATCGACAACAGCGCGAAGCGGATGCCTTCGCCGAGCGCGAGGTAAAGCGCGAGCGCCTTGCCGGACCGGTCGGCCGGGTAGTCCCTGCGCTCGATTATCTCCGCCACGTCATCGACGAAAAAGCTGCCGACGAAAGCGGTGACCGCCGGCATCAGAAACACCGCGCCGGTGATGACGCCGAGCCCACCCATCACCGACAGCACGAAGGCGAGCGCGGCCCAGGCGCTGTGCGAGGCGTAGCCGATGGTCTGCTCCGCCCAATTGGCGCCGTGCTCGGCTAGCGACGGCGAGCAGCCGCTGCAGGGCGATGCCGAAGATGAGGATGAGCAGCAGCGCGAGTGCGACCGACTTCACCAGCACGTGGCGCAGCGGCGGCAGGAACAGTTCGGAAAGAGCTTTGATCGCCGCGTCGAACATACGATGAGAGTTAAGGCGCGCCGGGCTTGCCGGCAAGGGCGCTCACGCCGCGGTCAGCGGCTCGTCCCCGGCGGGCGCGATGTCGAAGCCTTCCGCCTCGGCTACGAACGGCACCAGCTCGTCGGTGTCGTCGGTCATCAGATCGGCCCAGGCCATCGCCTTGTAATCGAAGCCATTCAGGATGGTCGGCTTCACCACCTCGAAATAGGGCGAGATGTCGAAGTCGCGCGGCGCAAACAGCGAGGAATGGCGAATCTCGAGGATTTCCTCGCGCGCCTGCTCGCTGCGCGTCACCTTGGGCAGGATCGGATAACGCACGTTCTCGAAGGCCTGCGCGATCAGCGCCGAGCAGATGATGCGGGTCGGGTGGCCGGAGCCGAGCGCGATCATGCGCCGCCGCCAGCGCTGCGGCACCGGCAGCGGAAAGAGATACCGTAGCAGGTCGATGATGTTCTTCAGGTCGTAGTCGAAGCCGATGCGCTCGGCGGCGTAGGCGCAGACGCGGGCGCGGTCGTCGTCATTCAGGCCGATAGGGCGGCAGATGCGGGTGTGGTAGCTCGCATATTTCGACAGCGGCGCGGCGACCACGCCCTGGCCGAGATTGGCCTCGACCAGCACCAGCGGCTCGCCGTCGGCGGCGACGCGGTCACCGATCGGGCCGACATAAAGCGCGGCGTGCGACCAGGTCGACTGCGTCAGATACTTGATGACGCCGGAGATGTGGTTGTTGCCTTCGACCAGCAGCACGTCGCCCGGCTGCAAGGTCGCGCGCAAGGCGTCCGGATCGGTCGGCGTGAATGGCGCGTAGCCTTCCGCCGGCTTCTCCAGGTATTGGGCGAGAACACGCCCGACGCGATCGGTCACCCAGCCCATTGTTTGCAGCAATCCCCCGGCGCGTTTTGCCGCGCGCGTTTTGTCGAGGCGGCATTATGGTAATGACTCATTGCAATTTGGTGAGCGGCGCCGTTACCGGCTGTTAGCCATGCGGTTGCGGCAAATGCCGTGCTGTCGCATGCTGTTGCGGTGCAAGGACAGCAATTGGAAACCATGCCGACAGGTGGATTGCCCAAAGCGCTGATCGCCTGGTCGAGCGGCAAGGATAGCGCCTGGGCGCTGCACGAGGTGCGCCGCGCCGGCGACTACGACGTGGTCGGCGCGCTGACCACGGTGACGGACGCTTTCAACCGCGTCAGCATGCACGGCGTGCGCGAGGAGTTGTTGCGGGCGCAGGTCGAGGCCGCCGGGCTGCCGGCGATCACCGTGCGCATCCCGTTTCCGTGCCCCAACGACGTCTACGAGCGCGAGATGACCAAGGCCATGAACGAGGCCAAGGCGAACGGCGTCACGCACGTGATCTTCGGCGATCTGTTTCTCGAGGACATCCGCGCCTATCGCGAGAAGCAGCTCGCCGGCACCGGCATCACGCCGGTGTTTCCGCTGT
Source organism: uncultured Alphaproteobacteria bacterium (assembly GCA_963822035.1). Classification (GTDB taxonomy): domain Bacteria; phylum Pseudomonadota; class Alphaproteobacteria; order Rhizobiales; family Xanthobacteraceae; genus Pseudolabrys. The sequence continues at coordinate 502,025 of CAWGGC010000006.1, forward strand.
GGCTGAAGCCGACCGCGCAGCTTGCGCGCGACATGATTGCAGCCGGCGTCGAGGCGCATCTCTCCGTCGTCGATCTCAAGAAGCTGCCGGCGGCCTTTGCCGGCCGCCGCTTCGACGGCGCGCTGCTCACCGACCTGCCGGCCAGCGCCGATCCGTGCGGCGAGAACGGTGAGTTTCACTCGTTCGTATCGGCCGGGCCGATGCTGTCGCGCAAGATTGCCGTGAGCGTCGGCGATACCGTCGAGCGCGAAGGCTTTGCCTTTGCGGATCTTGTCCCGTCATCCTGAGGCGCGAGCGCGGAACGCGCGAGCCTCGAAGGATGAACGGCCGAGGTCTTACAAGATTTGACTGTCACCCTTCGAGGGCCGACTTCGGCGGCCACCTCAGGGTGACGATCAACCGCGCAACGCCCCGCCGGTGCGCTTGCCGACCTCGGCGACGATGCGGGTGGCGAGCGCCTCGATCTCGGCGTCGGTCATGGTCTTGTCGCGCGGCTGGATGGTGACGGCGATGGCGATCGACTTGTTGCCCGGCTCGATGCCCTTGCCCTCGTAGACGTCGAACACGGTAACGTTCGCGATCAGCTTGCGGTCGACGTTCTGCGCCGCGCGCACGATGTCGGCGGCTTTGACGCTCGACGCGACGACAAAGGCAAAATCGCGCTCGACCGGCTGGAACGGCGACAATTCCAGCATCGGCTTGGCGCGCGTCGCCTTGCGCCTTGGGCTCCGGGATCTTTTCCAGGATCACCTCGAAGGCGGCGAGCGGCCCTTCCACTTTCAGCGCGTCGAGCACGCGCGGATGCAATTCGCCGAAATGGCCGAGCACGTTCTGCGGCCCGATCTGGATGGTGCCGGAGCGGCCCGGATGGAACCAGGCCGGCGCCCCGGGCACGACCTGCAGCGCCTGCATCGGGCTGCCTGCGGCGGCGAGCACCGCGAAGGCGTCGGCCTTGGCGTCGAAGGCATCGACCGGCTTCGAGCCCTGACCAGTGGCGGCCGAAGCCGGCGCTTCCCGCCAGCGCGCGGCGCACGCCGGTCGCGGCGGTGAACTGATCCTCCGGCTTGTCGCCCTTGAAAATCTGGCCGACCTCGAACAGTGCGGTATCGCCGTAGCCGCGGTCCGCATTCTTCTGCGCCGCCACGATGAGGCCGGGCATCAGGCTCGGCCGCATGTCGGACAGTTCGGCGGCGATCGGATTGGCGAGCGCCAGCTCATTCTGGCCACCGCCGAACAACTCAGCCTCGCGCTTGGAGACGAACGACCAGGTCACCGCTTCGGTCAAGCCCCGCGCGGCGAGCGCGCGCTTGGCCTTGCGGGTGCGGTTCTGGATCGCGGTGAGCACCGGTTTGCGCGCATTGTCGCCGCGCGGGAACGGCGTCGACGGCACGCGGTCGACGCCGGCAATGCGCACGATCTCCTCGACGATGTCGGCGCGGCCGTGCACGTCCGGCCGCCACGACGGCACCGCGACCTTCACCTTCTCGGCCGGCCCGGCGGTGAAGAAGCCGAGCTTTTCCAGGGTGCGGCGCACGTCAGCCAAAGGCAGCTTGAGGCCGGACAGTCGGGGCAATTCGCTCAAGGGAAAATCGATCACGACTTCCTTCGGCGTCGGGTCGCCGGCGACGATCGTCTCCGACGGCTCGCCGCCGGTGAGTTCCATGACCATCTGCGTCGCGAGCTCGAGGCCGGGCAGCATGAAATTGGGATCGACGCCGCGCTCGAAGCGGTAGCGCGCGTCAGTATTGATGCCGAGCTTGCGGCCGGTCTGCGCGATGTTGAGCGGATCCCACAGCGCCAACTCGATCAGCACGTCGGTGGTGGTCTCGTCGCAGCCGGATTGCTCGCCGCCCATGATGCCGGCAAGCGACTCGACGCCCTTCGTCGTCGGCGATGACGCACATCGCCGCATCGAGCGTGTAGGTCTTGCCGTCGAGCGCCAGCAACGTTTCGCCGTTCTGGGCGCGGCGCACGACGAGATTGCCGTGCACCTTTTTCATGTCGAACACGTGCAGCGGCCGGCCGCGGTCGTAGGTGATGAAGTTGGTGATGTCGACCAGCGCATTGATCGGGCGCAGGCCGATGGCCGTGAGCCGCTTCTGCAGCCAGTCGGGCGACGGGCCGTTCTTGACGCCGCGCACCAGGCGCAGGCCGAAGGCGGGGCAGAGCGGCGGCGCTTCGATCGTCACTTTGACCGGGCAGGGGAAGGTGCCTTTGACCGGCTTCACGGTGCGGTCCTTGAAGGTGCCGATGGAAGCGGCGCCAAGATCGCGGGCAATGCCATTGACGCCGGCGCAGTCGGGCCGGTTGGGCGTCAGGTTGATCTCGATCACCGGCTCGCTGATGCCGGCATAGTCGGCGTAGTTTGTGCCGACCGGCGCGTCGGCCGGCAATTCGATGATGCCCTCGTGGTCGTCGGAGATTTCGAGCTCCGCTGCCGAGCACAGCATGCCGCGGCTCTCGACGCCGCGGATGGTGCCGACCGCGAGCGTGATGTTCTTGCCGGGGATGAATGTGCCGGGTGGCGAGAACACGCCCTTCATGCCGGCGCGCGCATTGGGCGCGCCGCACACCACCTGGATCGGTTGGCCTGAGCCGATGTCGACCATGCAGACGCGCAGGCGGTCGGCGTTGGGATGCTTCTCGGCGGAGATTACCGAGGCGACGACGAAGGGCTTGAGCAGCGCCGCCTTGTCCTCGACGCGCTCGACCTCGAGCCCGATCATGGTGAGCTTGTCGACGATCACGCCGAGCGGCTCGTCGGTGTCGAGGTGCTCTTTGAGCCAGGACAGGGTGAATTTCATGACGCGGACTCTCCGCGTGCGCGGCCTAATCCCCTCCCCCCTGAGGGGGAGGGTTAGGGAGGGGGGTAGCAAAGTGCGCGGCGTCTACAATCATTTGCAGAACGCCAGAAAGATTCCTCAGCACATCGGGATTCCAAAAGCGAAGCACACGATAGCCTTTGGATCTAAGAAAGCGATCGCGTTCGATATCGTGCGGTGCCCCGGAATGTTGGCCACCATCGACCTCTACGACCAAGCGCTGTTCGTGGCATACGAAGTCAACGATATATCGGCCGACTGGCGTTTGACGTCGAAAACTCAAGCCATCTAACCGGTGCGCACGAAGCGCCCCCCATAGGCGCCGTTCGGCATCCGTCATTTCACTCCGAAGTGATTTCGCGTGACCTCGCGTAATTGACGCGACCGGGCGATGTGCCGGTGGCCTACCCCCCTCCCGGACCGCTCCGCGGTCCGACCTCCCCCTCAAGGGGGGAGGTGAAGAGTGCGTGTTGCGAGTTCACGGGCTCAATCCTCCCGCGAGCGTCGGGAAGTCGAGCGGGCGGAAGCCGTAGTGCGTGAGCCAGCGCACGTCGGCCTCGAAGAACGGGCGCAGGTCGGGCATGCCGTATTTCAACATGGCGATGCGGTCGATCCCCATGCCCCAGGCAAAGCCCTGGTACTCGGCGGGATCGAGGCCGCAATTGCGCATCACGTTCGGATGCACCATGCCGCAACCCAGGATCTCCAGCCAGTCGTCGCCTTCGCCGAAGCGGACTTCGTTCTTGTCGCGCCGGCACTGGATGTCGACTTCGAGCGACGGCTCGGTGAACGGAAAGAACGACGGCCGGAAGCGCATCTTGACGTTGTCGACCTCGAAGAAAGCTTTGCAGAATTCCTCGAGAATCCATTTCAGGTGTCCAAGATGGGAGCCCTTGTCGATCACCAGACCTTCAACTTGATGGAACATGGGCGTATGCGTCTGATCGGAGTCGCTGCGATAGGTGCGGCCTGGGATGATGACGCGGATCGGCGGCTTCTGGGTCGAGCATCGTGCGGACCTGCACCGGCGAGGTGTGCGTGCGCAGCAGCAACCGCGAGCCGTCGGCCTTCGGATTGAAGTAGAAGGTGTCGTGCATCTCGCGGGCCGGATGGCCCTCGGGGAAGTTGAGCTTGGTGAAGTTGTAGTCGTCGGTCTCGATGTCGGGACCTTCGGCGACGGCAAAGCCCATATCGGCGAAGATGGCGGTCAACTCGTCGGTCACCTGCGTGATCGGATGCACGCGGCCGATTTCGGCCGGCGCTTCGCGCACCGGCAGCGTGACGTCGACGGTCTCGGTGTTGAGACGCGCATCGAGCGCGGCATTGGCGAGCGCGGCTTTGCGCTCGGTAACTGCCGCCGTCACCTTGTCCTTGAGGCCGTTGATCGCCGGCCCTTGCACCTTGCGCTCATCCGGCGTCATGCTGCCGAGCGTCTTCAGCAGCGCGGTGATCGAGCCGCTTTTGCCCAAGGCTGCGACGCGCACGGCTTCCAGCGCCGCTTCGTCCTTCGCCGCGGCGATGCCGGCAAGCAGTTCGGATTCAAGTTGCGCGATGTCAGCCATTGGTTTTGCGGCGCCTAGTTTTCGATGGGATCAGGCCGTTGCACCAGGCGCCGATAATGACCAGCAGCCCGATGCCCATCAGCAGCGGATCGTGGAGCCAGGCGCCGAAGATCATCACCAGGTCGCCGAACAACCGTACGGCTTCGATGGTCCGCGTCATGTTGGCCGCGACATAGCGGCCGAACGCCGACTGCTTGAGCGGCTTGAGATCGGCGTAGCGGATGAGGAGCCACGACGCGATCAGCGGCGGCGCGAAGTGCAGCAGCAGCGCCGGCAGCGGCTGATGCACCCAGAACAGGTAAAACGAGACCGCCGCCGCCAGGATGTCGGTCGACAGCTTGAGCGGATGGATCTGGTTGTAGAGCGCCTTTTCCTTGAGCGTCATCGGCGCGCCATTGGCCCTACGCCGGCAGCGCGGCCTTGGCCTTTTCCACGATCGCCTGGAACGCCACCGGCTCGCGGATGGCGAGATCGGACAGCACCTTGCGGTCGACGGTGAGGCCGGCCTTGGCGAGGCCGTCGATGAACTTCGAGTAGTTGAGGCCGAAAGGCCGCACCGCGGCGTTCAGGCGCTGGATCCACAGCGCGCGGAAGGTGCGCTTGCGCCGCTTGCGGTCGCGGAAGGCGTACTGGTTCGCCTTCTCCACCGCCTGCTTGGCGACGCGGATCGTGTTCTTGCGCCGGCCGTAATAGCCCTTGGCGGCCTTGAGGACTTTCTTGTGCTTGGCGTGTGCGGTGACGCCACGTTTAACGCGGGCCATGACAAATCTCCTGGCAGTTCTTTTGGCAGTTCGTGCGGATAGTCGGTGCGGGGCGGCGCTCAGCCGTCCCAGCGAAATACGGTTCAGCCGTTGGGCAGAAAGTATTTCTTGATGTTGTCGCCGTCGGTCTTGAACAGCACGCGCGTGCCGCGATGCTCGCGGATCTGCTTGGTCGTGCGCTTGATCATGCCGTGGCGCTTGCCGGACTGCTGGTATTTCACCTTGCCGGTCGCGGTTATCTTGAAGCGCTTTTTGGCGCCGGACTTGGTCTTCAATTTGGGCATTTGGCTCTCCTGAAACGGCGCCAAAGCGGGACGACCCGCCGGGCCGGTTGATGCTCGAAAAGACGATTGCTTTTGAGCTAAGTGCTCGAAAATGAGCGTTAATCGCCGCCACGGCAGCCCTTAATCAGCCGGGCGGCGAGAGGGCGGCGTTATGGCAGAGACGGGCGTCCCTTGCAACCGTTTGGGCGGCCGCGGAAAACCGTTCGTCCCCGCGAAAGCGGGGACCGAGGACGGAAGGATCCCCGCTTACGCGGGAAAGGACCGGGGTCGTGCCTTACCGCGGCGCCAGCAGCATGACCATCTGCCGGCCTTCGAAGCGCGGCTCGGACTCGATCTTGGCCATGGTGGCGGTGTCGTCCTTGACGCGGTTCAGGAGCTTGTAGCCGAGCTCCTGGTGCGCCATTTCGCGGCCGCGGAAGCGCAAGGTGATCTTGACCTTGTCGCCTTCCTCGAAGAACCGCTTCATCGAGCGCATCTTCACGTCGTAGTCGTGGTCGTCGATCATCGGCCGGAGCTTGATCTCCTTGATCTCGACGACTTTCTGCTTTTTGCGGGCTTCCGCCGCCTTCTTTTGCGCCTGGAATTTGTACTTGCCGTAATCCAGGATCTTGACGACGGGCGGACTGGAATTGGGGGCGATCTCGACCAGATCGAGCCCCGCGGTTTGCGCCATCTCTAGCGCAGTCTGAATTGGGGTTGGGCCATGGTTGTGACCAGTGGCATCGATTAACTGGACCTCGCGGACGCGGATCTCCTCGTTGATGCGCGGGCCGTCCTTTTGAACGGGCAGCGCAGACTTCATCGGACGACGAATGGCTCTTGTCTCCTCTATTGTTGCCACGAACCTTTGGCGCCGCTTTTGGCGCTACTCGGACAGCTAAAGATTGGTAGAAACGGCGAATAAGTCAACGCGGTTCCGGCGCCTTCGATAATAAATCGTTCGAGACAGCGCGAAATCGCCGCCAAATCCTTCTGATTGCTCGACATTAATCGCGGGTCTGCCCGAGCCGCTGGCCCGCGCCTGGCGATCCCGGCGTAAAGGCGCAAGGTCTCCGCGGCGACCTCGGCCGGCTCGAAGTGGCTGTGCACCCAGGCACGGCCACGCGCGCCCATGGCGCGGCGGGTCGGCTCCGGCATCGCAAACAGCCGCACCAGCGCCTCGGCAAGCGCAGCGTCGTCGCCGGCGGCAAAGCGCAGGCCGGTGGCGCGGCCATCCGGCACGCCCGGCGCGGTCAGCACCACGTCGGGACCGGCGCCGAGGTCGGACACGATCACCGGCCGCGCCATGGCCTGCGCCTCGACGATCGAGCGTTGCAGGCCTTCCGGCTGCACCGCCGCCGAGACGATGACGGCCGCCGCGGCGTAGGCCGCCGGCATGTCGGCGACCGGCGCGGCCATGCGGATCACGTCCATGGTGTGCGTCGACAGCACCAGATCCCACAGCTCGCCGGTGTAGTGCGTCTGCCCGCGGTCCTCGCCGACGAAGACGCAGAGGAAATCCTTGAAGCCCATTTCCTTGAGCCGCCCGGCCGCGCGCACGACGACATCGTGGCCCTTGCGGCGCAGGATGCGCCCGACGATGAGGATCACCTTGGTGCCGGGCTTGACGCCCCAGCTCCGCCGCATCGCCTCGACGCGGTCGCGGGCAACGCGCGCCGGATCGAAGCGTTCGACGTCGATGCTTTGCGGCACCACGGCGATGCGATCCCACGGCGTGCCGTAGCGGTCGTTGACGAGCTGCGCGAGCTGCTCGCTCACCGCGACGACGCGATCGCCGCGCGCCATCACGCCATTATAGAGATGCTTGAACACGTTCTGGTCGCGGTAGCCCTTGTACCAGGTGGTCATGAAAGGCAGGCCGGCGAGCCGCGCGGCAAAGTAGGCGCTCCATGCCGCGGCGCGGCCATGGGCGTGGATGAGATCGCAGTGCCGCTCGCGGGCGATGCGCATCAGCGCGAAGGCGTTACGCAGGATAACCAGCGGATTGTTGCCGCCCATGTCGAGCGCGACGAATTCGGCGCCGGCGGCGGTCACGTCGGCGGCGAGCCGTCCGGGGCGCGACACCACGATGGCGCGATGGCCCGCTTCGGTGAGGACGCGCGCGGAGGCCGCGGCGCCGGCGTCGGCGGCGCCGACGTCGAGCGTCGGCACGACAATCAATGCGGTGATCGGATCGTGAGCCGCGTCCGCGGCGGGCGACCGGCGCGCGGCGAGCGCGGGCAGTTCGGACGCGGAAGAACTCGACATCGACCGGAACCCCACAAACTCAGGCGTCGCGCGCCAAGAGCGAGGTATAGACCCCGCGGATCGCTTCGGCAACGCTCTGCGGCGAGAACATGAACTCGGCGAACTGGCGGGCGCGGGCGCCGAGCGCTTCGTAGGCGGTGCTGTCGAGGCTGAGCGCTTGGGTGACAGCGCGTGCAAGGTCGGCGACGTTGCCCGGCCGCGTCAGCCAGCCGGTGCGCAACTCGTCGGGCATGCGCGGCGGCCCGAGCATGTTTTCCGGCAGCATGCCGACGGTGGTCACCACCACCGGGCGGCCCATGGCCTGCGCTTCGGCGGCGGCGCGGCCGGTCAGCGGCGGTTCCAGCGCCGGCAGCACCACGACGTCGGCGGCGGCGAGCGCAAGCGGCATGTCGGGGCAATGGCCGACGAAGCGGCAGAGGGTATCGATGCCGTGCATGCGGGTGCGGCGACGAAGCGCGGCGGTATAGCGGGGCTCGGCGCGGTCGTCGCCGGCGAAGACGAAGACGGTGTTGCGGTTGCCCTCGGCGGTCATCAGCCGGGCGGCATCGACCATCACCATCTGCCCGTTACCGGGCGCCAGCCGGCCGGGCGCGAGCACCACGCGCATGTGCGGCAGCACGCCCCAGGCGCGGCGCAGCGCCGCGACACGGTCGACGGTGACCGAAGCCGCGCTGAACTTTGCAGTGTCGACCGAGCGCGGGATCACGGCGATGCGCTCGGCCGCGATGCCATAGCGCTCGATCATCGCCCGCGACATGAAGCTCGACGGCGCGATGACGCGGTCGCCGCGCGCCAGCGAGCCACGGAGTGCCGTGCCCGGCCAGGAATTGCCGCGCAACCGGTCGGGGAACGAGGTCACCAGGAATACCGGCATGCGTGCGGTCGCCCGAATCGCGCTCCACGCCGAGGCCGCGCTGTGAGCATGAATAATATCGATGCGCTCGGCGGCAATGAGCTTTGACAGAGCACCGGCCGTGGCGCGGATGCGCAGCGGGTTGGCGCTATCGGTCGCCATCGGCAGCCATTCGCCGCCGAAGGCGCGCAATTCGCCGACCAGCGGGCCGCCTTCACCGGCGATGATGGCGCGGGCGCCGGCCTTGAGCAGCGTCAGGGCGATATCGACGGCGGCATGGCTTGCCGGGTCGTCGGCGAGCGCCGGCAACAGTTGCAGGATGGTGGCGCCGACGAGCGAGCGCGGCCGCGGGATGTTGAGGTTCGCCCCCTTGCGCGGCGCCTCGAGTTGCGGCGACAACTGGCCGCCGGTTCTCTCGGCGACCCTCGTTAACCTGGCCGAAGCGCGCATGAGCGAAAGCCGCCTGACCTCCCTGCGAATCGAATCACCGCCGCCTGCACGGACCATCGCCGTGCGCGTGCGCGAGGGCAAGAGCGAGAATAAGAGCCCCGGCCTGTTTTGGCTCGGCGGCTTCAAGTCGGACATGAAGGGCACCAAGGCGGCGGCGCTCGACGGCTGGGCGGCGAAAGAGGGCCGCGCCTGCGTGCGCTTCGATTATTCCGGCCACGGCGAGTTCGGACGGCGATTTCACCGACGGCACCATCGGCCGCTGGCTCGAGGAAAGCGTCGCGGTCTACCGGCAATTCGCCAAGGGGCCGCAGGTGGTGATCGGCTCGTCGATGGGCGGCTGGCTGGCGCTACTGTTGGCGCGACGCGAGTTGCGCAAGGATGCCGCGCCGCAAATACGTCGATCGCCGGCATGGTGCTGATCGCCCCGGCGGTCGACTTCACCGAGGAACTGATGTGGAAGGCCTTTCCCGACGGCATCAAGCGCGAGATCGAGCAGAAGGGCGCCTGGATGCGGCCCTCGCTCTATTCGGAAGGAGCCCTATCCGATTACCCGGAGCCTGATCGAGGAGGGGCGCAAGCATCTCATGCTCGGCGGGCTGATCGAAACCGGTTGCCCGGTGCACATCCTGCAGGGCGTGCAGGACCCGGATGTGCCGTGGCGGCACGCGCAGGAGCTGGTGGCGCGCTTTGCCCGCGACGACGTCGTGCTGACCTTGATCAAGGATGGCGACCACCGGCTGTCGCGACCGGAGGACATCGAGCGGCTGATCGCGGCGGTGAGGGAGTTTTGAGGTTAGTGTCCCGGGCGCAGCGCAGCACGAAGTGATGCGCTGCGCCCGGGACCGTTGTGAACTCAGAGTGCACGAAGGTCCCGGTTCTGCACCGCACCGCTGACGCGCTGCGGTGCGCCCGGGACAGGTCAGAAAAGCGCCGCGGCCCATTCCTCGTTCACGCTTGCATCGGCATCGGCGCGTTTCAGCGCCGCAAACTCGTCGCGCGGCACGAGCCGCGACAGCGCCCACACCGCGGCGCCGCGCACCAAGGGCGAGGCATCGTCGAGCAGCCGCTCGGCCTCGCGCGCGAGCGCGGCAGTCGCCGGAGTTGCCGATGGCGATGAGCACATTTCTGACAAAACGATCTCGGCCGGTGCGCTTGATCGAAGTCTTGGCGAAAACGCTACGGAATTGCGCGTCGTCGAGCCGCACCAGTTCGGCCAGCGCCGGCGCGCGCAAGGTCTCGCGTGCCGCAAGCTTGGCCTCGCGCCCCGCGACCGCAAATTTGTTCCACGGGCAGACGGCGAGGCAATCGTCGCAGCCGTAGATGCGGTTGCCGATTGCGGCGCGGAATTCGCGCGGGATCGGGCCCTTGTGCTCGATGGTGAGATACGAAATGCAGCGCCGCGCATCGAGCCGGTACGGCTCGGGAAACGCCGCGGTCGGGCAGATGTCGAGGCAGGCGCGGCAGGTGCCGCAGGAGTCTTCGCCCGCTTCGTCCGCCGGCAACTCGAGCGTGGTGAAGATCGAGCCGAGAAACAGCCACGAGCCGTATTGCGCGCGACACCAAATTCGTGTGCTTGCCCTGCCAGCCGAGCCCGGCCGCGCCCGCGAGCGGCTTTTCCATCACCGCCGCGGTGTCGACGAACACCTTGACGTCGCCGCCGGCATGCTCGGTGAGCCAGCGCGCAAGCTGCTTCAGCCGCGCCTTGATCAGCTCGTGATAGTCGTCGCCCTTGGCGTAGCTCGAGATGGCGCCGCGGTCGCGGCGTTTCAGGATCGCGAGCGGATCATCGTCCGGCCCGTAATTCATGCCGAGCATGACGACCGAGCGCACCTCGGGCCACAGCGCGGCAGGCGATGCGCGCCGCTCCGCGGTCGTGGCCATCCAGACCATGTCGCCATGCGCGCCCTCGGCGAGGAAGCGCTCGAGCCGCGCTTTGGCTTCCGGCGCGGCGTCGGGCCGCGTCACGCCGACGGCGTCGAAGCCATGCGCGCGCGCCTGCGCGACGAGCGCCGCTTTCACCCTCCCCCCGCGGAGCGGTGGGGAGGGTCGGTTCGCATCGTCTTGTCGATGCGAACCGGGGTGGGGGGTTTTCGTGGTCGCCGTCATTTGGCCCCCACCCCCGACCCCTCCCCGCCGCTCGCAAGTACTCGCGGGGGGAGGGCAGAAGTCGAAGTCAGAAGTCGAGATCGGCGTAATGCTTGGCCGGCGGCAGGCCGGCCAGCGTCTCGGCGAGCAGCGGCCGGAACGACGGGCGCGACTTCACCCGCGCGTACCAGTTCTTTGCGGTTTCGCTTTCGCTCCACGGCACTTCGCCCAGGTAATCGACCGCCGACAAATGGCCGGCGGCGGCAAGGTCGGCGCAGGTCATGGCGTCGCCGGCGAGCCAATCGCGCGACTCCACCAGCCAGCCGATATAGGCGAGATGATAGCGGATATTGTTGCGCGCCGCGCGCATCGCGTCGGTATCGGGCGGCCCGCCGCCCTGTTCCCGCGTCATATGGCGCTTGAACACGCGCTCGGTCACCAGCGGACCGCTGACCTCGGCGTGGAATTTGTCGTTGAACCAGCTCGCCAGCCGCCGCACCTCGACGCGGTCATTGGTCTCCTTCGGCATCAGCCCGGTCTCGCCGGTGTGGGTCTCCTGCAGGAATTCGGTGATGACGGCGGCGCCGGGCACCGGCGGCGCGCCATCCTGCACCAGCACCGGGATGTCGCCGGCCGGATTGAGCAGCAGGAACTCCTCGCGCCGTTCCCAGAAGCGCTCCTCGACCAGCCGCGCCTCGAGCCCGTATTCGTTGAGCATCAGCCGCACGTAGCGCGACAACGGGCAGAGCGGTTGATGCAGCAATGTCAGCATGAGGCCCCGAAGGCGAGGGAGAGAATCGCGAAGCGCACTATAGAAAGCAGCAACGGCGGCGCAAAATTGGGGCGGGATAAACCGTTTTTTCGTTGCCCTGGATTTGCCGTTAGGCCAAAAGCGCTGGCCTATTCCCTCGCGGAACCCGCCCGGAGCACCGCATGAACGCCCTGCACGCGCTGACGCCGTATATGGATCTGATCAAGGCGGCGGTGCTCGGCATCGTCGAAGGCTTCACCGAATTCCTCCCCGTCTCGTCGACCGGGCACCTGCTGCTGATGGAGCATTTCCTCGGCTGGGGCGATTCCTCGTTCGGCAAATCGTTCGCGATTCTGATCCAGCTCGGCGCTATCCTGGCGCTGCTCAGCATCTATTTCGGCCGGTTGTGGTCGCTGGCGACGCACATGTTCACGCGAATGGGCGGCGACGCGCTTCGTCATCGGCGTGCTGGTCGCCTTTCTGCCGGCGGCGGTGATCGGCGCACTGGCGGAGCTCGTTCATCAAGTCGACGCTGTTCGACGTGCGCATCGTCTGCATCATGTTCATCGTCGGCGGCTTTGTCCTGCTGTGGATCGACCGGCTGGATCTGAAGCCGCGCTATTTCGAATCGACCGAGTTCACGCTGCCGATGTATCTCGGCATCGGCGTCTGCCAGTGCTTCGCCATGATCCCCGGCGTGTCGCGCTCGGGCGCGACCATTGTCGGCGCCATGCTGTTCGGCGCCGATCGCCGCTCGGCGGCGGAGTTTTCGTTCTGGCTCGCGATGCCGACCATGGTCGGCGCCTTCGCCTATGAAGCGTTCAAGAGCCGGCACGAGCTCGCCAACGGCAACATCCTCGCCATCGCCGTCGGCTTCGTGTTCTCGTTCATCTTCGGCTGGATCGTGGTGAAGACGTTCCTGCGCTACGTGCAGCGCCACAACTTCGCGGTGTTCGCCTGGTGGCGCATCATTGTCGGCACCGCCGGCATGTTCGCGCTTTATTACCTGTAGCCGTCAGGCTTTTTTCTTCCGCATGATCTTGTCCGAAAACCGGTTCCCATCCCCGATCAAGGTCGAGGACATGCTTTTCGGGATCATGCGGGGCGGCTGCGGAACTGCCCGCTCTTGCGGAAACGCCAGAGATAGGACGGCACGATCGCCTCGATCGACTCCGGCTCGATGCCGAACGCGGCAAGCGTGCGGCCGTCCGCCTTGGCCGCGTCCGACACGACGTTGTCGGTGTGCAAGAGCTCGACCTGATCGGGCGTCAGCGTCAGCGGCGGCGGCGCAAATTGCAGCGCCATAGCCTGCATCCTGGCGGCGAAGAACGGCAGCGGCAGCAAAAGGCGCTTGCGCTCGATGGTCGCGAGCACAAACTGCATGAGTTCCTTGAACGTGCGCACCTCGGGCCCGCCGAGCTCGTAGGTCGCGCCGCCGCGTGCGTTGCCCTCGACCGCCTGCGCGATCGCCTCGGCGACGTCGCCGACGAATACCGGCTGGAAGCGCGTATGCCCGCCGCCGATCAGCGGCAGCATCGGCGACATGCGTGCGATGGAAGCGAAGCGGTTGAAGAAGTCGTCCTCCGGGCCGAACACGATCGACGGCCGCATGATCACAGCTTCCGGCAGTGCGGCGAGAATGTGCTGCTCGGCGGCGGCCTTGGAGCGCGCGTAGCGCGAGGCGGAATTTTCGTCGGCGCCGATCGCCGAGACGTGCACCAGCCGCGCACCATGGTTGGCGGCGGCGAGTGCCACCTGCTCGGCACCGAAGGTGTGCACGGCATCGAACTTCTGGCGGCCGCCTTCGGCGAGAATGCCGACCAGGTTGACGAGCGCGTGCGCGTCGCGCGCGGCAGCCTCGACCGAGGCGGCATTGCGCAAATTGGTCTGCACGGCGTGGACCTGGCCGACGCGGCCGAGCGGCTGCAGGTGGTTGGCGAGCTCCGGCCGGCGCACCGCCACCCGGATGCGGTAGCCGCGGCGGCACAGCGCCCGCACCACGTGCCGGCCGATGAAGCCGGAGCCGCCGTAAACGGTGATCAGGGTGTCGATGTTGCTCTGGTAGGTCATGGCGCGCTCGCGGGAGGCCCGGATAACCCGGCAAATAACAGCATCCGCCCCGCCCTGTACAGCGACGTGACAGACGCGAAAGGCCCTTCATTGACAAGGCCAAACCGGCTCCGTACCTAGTGCCGGCAAGCCCAGGTGGCGGAATTGGTAGACGCACTAGTTTCAGGTACTAGCGCTGAAAGGCGTGGAGGTTCGAGTCCTCTCCTGGGCACCAGCGTTCCAAGCCGGGATAGGGAATGACCATCCGCCTGCACCGCGGCGACCTGCCGAACCTCACCGCCTACAAGGGCGCGGTCGCCATCGACACCGAGACCATGGGGCTCGACCCGCGCCGCGACCGGCTGTGCGTGGTGCAGCTCTCGCCCGGCGACGGCAACGCCGACGTGGTGCAAATCGCCGCCGGACAGAAGCAGGCGCCGAACCTCGCGCGGCTGCTCGGCGACAAGTCGGTCCTGAAAATCTTCCATTACGGCCGCTTCGATATCGGCGTGCTGTTCAACGCCTTCGGGGTGATGGCCGAGCCGGTCTACTGCACCAAGATCGCCTCGCGGCTCGCCCGCACCTATTCGGACAAGCATGGGCTCAAGGATCTCGCCAAGGAGCTGCTCGGCGTCGATCTGTCGAAGCAGCAGCAATTGTCCGATTGGGGCGCCGAGAGCCTGACCGACCCGCAGGTCGCTTACGCCGCAAGCGACGTCGAGCACCTGCATGCGCTGAAAGAGAAACTCGACGCCATGCTGGCGCGCGAGGGCCGCGCCGAGCTCGCCGCCGCCTGCTTCAATTTCCTGCCGGCCCGGGTGCGGCTCGATCTCGCCGGCTGGGCCGACCAAGACATTTTCTCGCACTCCGTCTAAGCCGTTGCGTTCGTTGAATGTTTAGTCGGCGTTCCTGCCGCTTGCGGGCCATATTCGCGCGGCAGGTTGCGTCATGGGGCGTAACGTGATCTTCCGGAACCGATCTCACAGCGAAGTCTTCGCCGGCGGCATGAATCAACCGATCGCAGCCCGACCCGATCCGCAGACCGTGCGCGCCTACTGGACCATGAGCCGCGGCTCGACCGAGCGCGCGTTCCAGGCGGCGCGCCGGCACAGCCGCACGGTACGCCTGCTGCGCATCGTGCTGCCCGTGGCGGTGGTGCTGGTGCTGGCGATCGTGGTGCTCATCACTTATCTCAACCCGCTGCGCATGTTCGCCAAGCTGCCGATCGACGTCGGCAATCTGGTCGTCTCCGGCACCAAGATCACCATGGAGCAGCCGCGGCTGTCCGGCTTCACCCACGACGGCCGCGCCTATGAAGTGATGGCGAACGCCGCGGCGCAAGACGTCACCAAGCCGGACATTGTTGAGCTGCAGCGACATCCACGCCAAGGTGCAGATGCAGGACAAGGGCGTCATCCAGATGACGGCGGCGGCCGGCATCTACGACACCAAGGCTGAAACGCTGCGGCTCGACAAGGATATCGTCTTGACCTCGTCGAGCGGCTACGAGTGCCGGCTGTCCGAGGCGATGGTCGACACGCGCAAGGGCAACGTGGTCTCCGAGCATCCGGTCGAAGTGAAGATGCTGCAAGGCACGCTCAACGCCAACCGGCTGGAGGTCGTCGATAGCGGCGATCTGGTGCGGTTCGGCGGCGGCGTCGACATGATGATGAACCTGACCAAGCCGGACGACGCGAAAGCGAAGGAGGGCGGGCGATGATGTTTGCGCGCTTCCGCCCGTTTGCGATTGCCGCCGCGCTGTTGATTGCCGGCGCCGCTGCCGCGCAGCCGAAGGGGCCGCCCAACGCGCTGCAGGGCTTTTCGCAAAATCGCGACCAGCCGGTGCATATCGAGGCGGCGACGCTCGAAGTCCGCGACAAGGACAAGATGGCGACCTTCAGCGGCAACGTGCGCGTCACGCAAGGCGACACCGGCATGCGCTGCAAGACGCTGGTCGTGTTCTACGAGCAGAACGGCGACGACAAGAGCAAGAACATGGCGGTCGCCAATCCGGGGCCGGGCGGCAACCAGCGCATCAAGAAGCTGGAAGCGCGCGGCGGCGTCGTGGTGACGCAGAAGACCGAAACCGCCTCCGGCGATCTCGGCCTGTTCGACATGCAGACCAACACCGTGACGCTCACCGGTAATGTGGTGATGACGCAGGGCAAGAACGTGCTCAAGGGCGACAAGCTGGTGGTCGATCTGACCAACGGCGTCTCCCGGGTCGAGTCGGGCAAGAACGGCCAGGGCCGCGTGCAGGGCCTGTTCCTTCCGAGCAGCAGCGGCACCCCCGGCGGCCCCTCGGCCGCCGCGCCGAAGGGGATGGCGCCACCGCTCCCGGTGCAGCCATTCCATTGACGCGGAATCAGCTAGAGTGCCGCGCTCGGGCCATGAACTGGCCGGAGCGCACCATGCGCCGAGGGGTCACCGCGTGAATATCCTCTCGCTGTTTCGGCGTCAGCCGGGTTCGGCGCGGCGCGCGATCTCGCCGGCCGAAGCACGCCAGCAGCAGGTGGCGGCGCAGGCGCGCCAGGCCAATGCCGCCGGCCAGCAGGTCGCCGCGCGCCAGCGCCAGGTCGACGGCCGTCAGGCCGCGCGCCACGGCTATCTCGCCGCCCACGGCGTGGAAAAAAGCTTCGGCGGCCGCACGGTGGTGAAGGGCGTCACGCTTTACGTGCGGCGCGGCGAGGCGGTCGGCCTGCTCGGACCCAACGGCGCCGGCAAGACCACCGTGTTCTACATGATCACCGGCCTGATCGCGGCGGACAAAGGCCGCATCGAACTCGACGGCTACGACGTCACCGCGCTGCCGATGTATCAGCGCGCCCGCCTCGGCGTCGGCTATCTGCCGCAGGAGGCCTCGATCTTCCGCGGTCTCAATGTCGAGGACAATATCCGCTCGGTACTCGAGGTGGTGGAACCGGACAAGCGCCGCCGCGAGGCCGATCTCAACGCGCTGCTCGAGGAATTCAACATCGCGCGTCTGCGCAAGACGCCGTCGATCGCGCTGTCGGGCGGCGAGCGGCGCCGCGTCGAGATCGCCCGTGCCCTGGCGACGCGGCCGAGCTACATGCTGCTCGACGAGCCGTTCGCCGGCATCGACCCGATCGCGGTCGGCGACATCCAGGCGCTGGTGCGCCATCTGACCAACCGCGGCATCGGCGTGCTGATCACCGACCACAACGTGCGCGAGACGCTGGGCTTAACCGACCGCGCCTACATCATCTATTCGGGCTCGGTGCTGATGGAGGGCCGTGCCGACGACATCGTCAACAACCCGGATGTGCGGCGGCTCTATCTGGGCGAGGAATTCAGGCTTTAGGCAGCCGCGAATTTTTGCACAAGTTTTGTGCAGTGTTGCACTGCAATAGTGCGTACGGTCGCCCCGGCAACCTGTTATAAACGAATAACAAGCAAGAAACGGACCAGATTCGCCGGGAATCTTATGGCTTTAGCGCAGAGACTAGAATTCCGCCAGACGCAAGCGCTGGTGATGACGCCGCAGCTGATGCAGGCCATCAAGCTGCTGCAACTCTCCAGCCTTGACCTCGCCGCCTACGTCGAGGTCGAGCTGGAAAAGAACCCCCTGCTCGAGCGCGCCGCCGACGACGAGACGCCGCCGGCCGCCGCCGAGGCGGAACCCGCCACAGCCGAACGCGAAGACATCGGCGCCGAGCCCGGCGACTGGAACGGCGAGGCGCTCGAAGTCAGCCGTAGCTCGATGGAAGAAGGGCTTGGCACCGAGCTCGAGAACGTATTTCCGGATGACGGCACCGAGCGCGCGCCGGCGCCGGAGGTGCCGCCGCCGGCCTATTCGGAATGGTCGGGCGTCGGCTCGCGCGGCGGCGACGAGGCCGCCTACAACCTCGAGGCCTTCGTCTCCGCGGAAACCACGCTCGCCGATCATCTCGCCGAGCAGCTGGCGCTCGCCATCACCGATCCGGCCCGGCGCATGATCGGCAAGTACATGATCGATATGGTCGATGAGGCCGGCTATCTCAGCGGCGACCTCGACGGCGTCGTCGAAAAACTCGGCGCGCCGCGCGCCGAGGTCGAGGCGGTGCTGGAAACCCTGCAGACCTTCGATCCACCGGGCGTCTGCGCCCGCAACCTGAGCGAATGCCTGGCGATCCAGCTCAAGGACCGCAACCGCTACGATCCGGCGATGGCAGCGTTGCTCCAGCATCTCGACCTGCTCGCCAAGCGCGATTTCGCCGCGCTGCGCCGGCTATGCGGGATCAACGAGGAAGATCTCGTCGAGATGATCGGCGAAATCCGCAATCTCAACCCCAAACCGGGCCTCGCGTTCGGCTCGACGCTGGTGCAGCCGATCGTGCCCGACGTGTTCGTCAAAGCCGCGCCCGACGGCACCTGGCAGGTCGAGCTCAATTCCGACACGCTGCCGAAAGTGCTCATCAATCAGCGCTACTACACGCAGGTGTCGAAGACGACGCGCAAGGATGCCGACAAGACTTATCTCGCCGATTGCCTGCAGACCGCGACGTGGCTGGTGCGCGCGCTCGATCAGCGCGCCAAGACCATCCTCAAGGTGTCGAGCGAGATCGTGCGCCAGCAGGACGCCTTCTTCGCCAGGGGCGTACAGCATTTGCGCCCGCTCAATCTCAAGACCGTCGCCGACGCCATCAGCATGCACGAATCGACAGTGTCGCGCGTCACCGCCAACAAATACATGGCGACGTCGCGCGGCATCTTCGAATTGAAATACTTTTTCACGTCGTCGATCGCGTCCGCCGACGGCGGCGAGGCGCATTCGGCCGAAGCGGTACGCCACCGCATCCGCCAGTTGATCGACGCGGAAACCTGCGCCGACGTGCTGTCGGACGATTCGATCGTGGACAAGTTGCGCGGCGCGGGCATCGATATCGCCCGCCGCACGGTCGCCAAGTATCGCGAAGCCATGCGGATTCCGTCGTCGGTACAGCGCCGGCGCGACAAGCAGGCGGCCGCGGTATAGACCGTCCTGCCGCATTGACGTTTGCCGCAGAGACTCCTAAGCTAAATAGGCGAGGGCCGGGGCCTGAAAGGGGGCTGGGACGGTGTCCCAGATCCGTCATGGAGCCACGAGCATGCCTATGCGAGTTTCCGGCAGAAACATGAATATCGGCGCGGCATTGCGCGAGCGCATCAGCGGCCGCGTCGCCGAGGCAACAGCGAAATATTTCCGCGGTGGCTATTCCGGCCACGCCACCGTCGGCAGAGACGGCTTCGGTTATCACACCGAATGCGTGTTGCACCTCGATTCCGGCGCGGTTCTCGAAGCCGAGGGAATGGCCGCGGATGCGTATGAAAGCGCCGATCAGGCGGCGATCCGCATCGAAAAACGCCTGCGCCGCTACAAACGCCGCCGTAAGGATCATCAAGGCGTGCGCGGTGGTTAAGCAGCTTCGGAACCTGCAACAAAAATCGGCAGAACGTCCCGGCACCGCCATTGACAGTTGCCGCGGAGCCTACATATGGTCCGCCGCATTCACCATTCCTCGTCAATCCGCGCCGTTATTCACGATCATTCGTCATGGCCATGACGCTTTCCGACCTCGTCACGCCGAACGCCATTTTGCCGGCGCTGAAGGTCAATAACAAAAAGCAGGCGATTCAGGAACTTGCGGCGCGCGCCGCCGAGCTCACCGGCCAGAACGAAAAGACGATCCTGGAAATCCTGCTGCAGCGGGAAAAGCTCGGCTCGACCGCGGTCGGCAACGGCGTCGCCATTCCGCACGGCAAGCTGCCGAAGCTCGGCCGCCTGTTCGGGCTGTTCGCGCGGCTCGAGCGCGCCGTCGATTTCGAGGCGCTCGACGGCCAGCCGGTCGATCTTTGTTTCCTGTTGCTCGCGCCGGAAGCGGCGGGCGCCGATCATCTCAAGGCGCTCGCGCGCGTGGCGCGCCTGCTGCGCGATCCGGAGATCGCGCGACGCTTGCGTGAATCGCGTGATGCCGACGCGATCTACGCGGTGCTGTCGATGCCGCCGGCTTCGAGCGCGGCTTAATCTTCTTTACCGAACAATGAAGCATTAAATGCGGTCATGCCCGGCCTTGTGCCGGGCATCCACGCCTTGCTTTTTTGCGGCCATAAAGACGTGGATGGCCGGGACAAGCCCGGCCATGACGTTGACGCGTGCGCCTCCGGGGCATGACCGCTTTAGTGCACGCTCACCGGCTCGAGCTCCTGGCTCCAGGCGTTGGCGAGCGCCGCCTCGCGCGTGTCGGTCAGCATGATCGGCGTGCCGTCGGCGGCGTGCAGCGCGAACAGCTTCACGCCGGGCGCGATTTTCGGCGCCTGCGGGAACAGTCTGTTCACGTCTTCCGAATTGATCGATTTGACGTAAGCCAGACGGCCGTCGCCGAGATGTGCCAGCATCTCCTGCGTGATCGCCGGATGCGCCGTGGTCTGCTCTTGGCTCTCGTTTGTCATCTTGTCACTCATGGCCCTCAACTCCTTTCTGATGTTGTACGTGTCGAGTCCTGTTTTCGAATTCCGTCATTCGCACTCGTTGATCGGGATCGGTTTCACGACCCGCTCCGGCTCCGGCCGGGCAAGATCGATCGACAGCAACCCGTTCTTGAGTTCGGCGCCCAGCACCTCCATGCCGTCCGCCAGCACGAAGGTGCGCTGGAATTGGCGCGCGGCAATGCCGCGGTGGAGATATTGCCGGGTCTTGTCGTCCTGCTGACGGCCGCGGATCAGCAACTGGCTTTCCTCGACCGTCACATCGAGCTGGTCTCGGGTGAATCCGGCGACCGCCAGCGTGATACGCAAGCGTTCCGGATTGTTGGCGTCCCGCGCCAGCCGCTCGATGTTGTAGGGCGGATAGCCGTCAGCGCCTTTGGTGACGCGGTCGAGCACGCGCTCGATCTCGTCGAAGCCCAGAAGGAACGGGCTGGATAATGACGGTACTCTCGACATGGTCTCAAAGCCCTCGCTTGAAGCGACTTTGACGTGGGGCCCTGGTCAGGCGCCCCGGCCGGGCGGCGTCTTGCCGTCCGGTCAGGCCTAATATGGGCAGGCCCGGTTAAAGGTTCAAGAACAGGGCCTTAAGCGGCCCGGCCGCCGCTCCGGGCCCGTAAAACCGGGCGATTTATGCATAACGGCGGCAGACCTGAGCGGCGTCGTCCCGGGCAGGCCGAGCGGCCGCAGTTGGCCGCCGTTAACCGCTGACACGGCGCGGGTTGCAATTCCGTGGCGCCGGCCGTTGGCGGCCAGCGAAAATTTTTCCGCACTTGTCAGTCGAGCGCGGCGCGCACCACATGCGGCAAAAGTTCTCTCGAATTTTTTCTGCCTGCGATTTTTTCGCGCCGATTTTTGCGCGCGGGCCATGGTTAAAATAACCACGTCCATTTTCCTTGATTGCTCAAAAATGTCTTAACAAACGGCGCAAGCGCTTTTTCTCCCGATAAGGTCGCGCGCGAACCGGAAGAAGAAATTTCCGGGCGACATCGGGAGAGTGGCAAGTGCTCCAGCGCAGCATCGATTACGATCCGTTCGAGCTTTCGGTCGAGGAGAAGATCTACCGCAGCCTGAAGCGGCTGTGCACGATCTTCGCCGTCGGCGCGGTGACACTCGGCGTGCTCGACATGACGAACATCCGCTCGGTCGACGCGGCCGTCGAATTCCTGCACGACTCGAGCGCGGGCATCGTGCAATTGCCCGATCATTTCGCCACGCTGCCCGACCGTATCCGCACCGAAATTCGCAACATCTCGCTGCTGCCTTCGACGACGCTGCCGGCTTCGTTGTCGGCGCAAGCGACCGCGTCAATTCCGCGCAGCCAGACCAAAACAGCCGCGAACCATCCGGTCGTCGTTGCCAGCGTGCAGACCGGCGCGCTGGCTCTGCCCGAACCACGTGGCGCGGGCTCTGCGCTGTCCAAGCTCGCCGGCGCTTCGCCGGTCGATGAACTCGCCGCGACGCGCAAGAAGGACGCCATCGAAATGGCGATGACGCCGCCGCCGCCGGCTGCGCAGCCGAAGAAGGCGCCTGCCGCTTCCGCCGCCGCGTCTCTTACTCCCGTTTCTTTCGTGACCTCAGCCCGCGCAGCTACGGCCCCTCTTTCTGCGCCGGCTGCCGCCGCACCCAAGCTCGATCTGCCGGCGTCGCTCGCGCCGCCGGCCGCTCCGTCCGAGCCGCCGTCGTTCCAGCTTGCCTCGGTCGAGGCCGCCGCCACGCCGTCCGACGTCGAACCGAACGCAACGCCGGTGTCGCTGCCGATGGCAAGCCCGCTCCCGCTCGACATGGTGCCGCTGCCGCGGCCCGCGCCGGGCGCGCCGCCGCCGTCGCCGGCCGAGCGCCTGCATCTCGAGGGCAAGAGCTACGCCAAGGCCGAGCGCTGCCTCGCCAACGCCGTCTATTTCGAGTCGCGCAGCGAGCCGGTGCGCGGGCAGATGGCGGTCGCGCAGGTCGTGCTCAACCGCGTGTTCTCGGGCTTCTATCCGCACGACGTCTGCTCGGTGATCTATCAGAACGCCGACCACTATCTCGGCTGCCAGTTCACCTTCGCCTGCGACGGCAAGCGCAAGCTGATCAACGAGCGCGGCGCCTGGGCGCGCGCCAATCGCATCGCCAAGGAGACGCTCGACGGCCAGATCTACGTGCCGGAGGTCGGCAAGTCGACGCACTATCACGCGGTCTACGTGCATCCGAGCTGGGTGCGCGAGATGCACCGCCTGTTCCGTTACGGCGAGCACGCCTTCTATCGGCCGATCGCCTGGGGCAACGGCGCCGACGAGCCGGTCTGGGGCAGCGCGGCGCTCGTCCAGCAGATGAAGATGGCGCAGAACAAGAAGAAGTAAGCGCTAAATCTTCAGCTTGAACAGCTTGACCGCGTTGTCGCGGCCGATGCGCCTGCGGTCGGCGTCGCCGATCGCGGCGGCATCGAACCACTGCGCGCCTTCGTCGACCGCCTCGAACGGCCAGTCGACCGAGAACATCACGCGCTCGGCGCCAAGTTCGGCGATGACTGTCGACGAGCGCCGGCGTCGAGAAATTGCCCGACGTCGTGATGTGGAAGTGCTTGCGGAAATAATGGCCGACGCCGTGCTTGGCCGGATAGTCGTGCCTCGCCTGCATCCAGCCGTTGCGGCCGTCGATGCGCCACAGATAGATCGGGATGCCCTCGCCGAGATGGCCGAGCACGATCTTGAGCTGCGGGCATTCGTCGAACAGGCCCGAGCCGATCAGCCGCAGCGCGTGCACCGCGGTCTCGGCGTGGAACGCCCAGTTCGGCCCGAGCAGCCAGTTATGGCCTTCGTACATTTTCGTCCAGCTCGGCAGCGGGTTGCGCGGGTGCAGATAGAACGGCACGTCGAGCGCCTCGACCGTGCGCCAGAACGGCCGGTACTGCGGCAGGTCGTAATAGAGCACGGTGTCCGGCGTGCCGGCCTGGGAAAAGCCGTTGACCAGCGCGCCGACAAAGCCGAGCTCCTTGACGCAGCGCGTCAGTTCCGCGGCAGCGGCCTCCGGGTCCTGCATCGGCAGCGCGGCAAAGGCGGTAAAGCGGCCGGGGCGCTTGGCGCACTCGTCGGCGAGCACGTCGTTGGCCTCGCGCGCCACCGCGATGGCGCGCTTGACGTCGTGGATCGCCTGGATCGCCGGCGCGTTGAGCGACAGGATCATCATTTCGATGCCGTGTTTGTCCATCTCGGCAAGGCGCATGTCCTGGATGTCGATGAGCCGAGGCCCGAGCTTCTCCCAGACGTGCGAGCCGAACACCTTGGAGTTGCCGAGCGTTGCCTCGATGGCGAAGTGCTCCTCGAGCGCGATCTTGCCTTGCATTGTGTTTGCTCCCCGGATTTCCGCGGCATCATGCAATGGCGTCGCCGAAATGCAAAAGCCGCCTGGGCAGGCGGCTGCATCGGTGTCGCGCTTGAAGGTGCGGTCGGCTTGCCAACCGTAGCTCGCGAAGCGAGCGAAGGTTGGTGGAGCCAGGCGGGATCGAACCGCCGACCTCCTGCATGCCATGCAGGCGCTCTCCCAGCTGAGCTATGGCCCCTTAAGGGAAACAGATAGCAGTCCTCAGGAATGAGGCAAAGGCCGGTCTTGAGACAGGATTACCGGCCCCAAATATCGGTCCTTGCTTACTGCTCTTCTTCCTTTTCGACGCCTTCGCCGATGATATCGGAGACGTCGGGATCGCCTTCATCCTGTTCCTCGATAAAGGCGGCATCGTCCAGGGTCTCGTCGGCCTCGACTTCCTCTTCCTCGCCTTCGGCCTTGGCGCCGGCGACCGCCGGTTTCTTGCCCTGCTGCTCGGCCTCGGCGTCATCGAGCGAGACAAATTCGGCATCCGCCGTCTCCGGCGCGACCACCTCGGGCTCGACGACCGCGGCCGGCCGTACCGGCGCTGCCTGTACCGGTTCCGGCCGCGCCCGCACCGGCGCGACCACGATAGGCACGACCTTGCCGGTATAGGGCGAGATCACCGGGGTCTTGTTGAGGTCGTAGAACTTGCGCCCGGTCTCCGGGCAAATGCGCTTGGTGCCGAGTTCTGCTTTCGCCACGGTCGGTTCCTCGAAAAAGGCTGCGGAATTCGGTGCTTCACTTGGCGAGTTGGTCTCGCCCTGTCAATAGCCGTCCGGGGTGAGATGACGGCGCGCGCGGGTGCGTGGTAGGAGGCGGCGCATGGATACCGCCTCGGCCGATAAGCCCGTCCTGACGCCGCTCACCGCCCGCCGCGGCGGCCCCGTTGCAGGGCCGCGCCCGGGTGCCGGGCGACAAATCGATCTCGCACCGGGCCCTGATTCTGGGCGCGCTCACCGTGGGCGAGAGCACGGTCAGCGGGCTTTTGGAAGGCGAGGACGTATTGCACACGGCGGCCGCCATGCGCGCGCTCGGCGCCAAGGTCGAGCGCGGCGCCGACGGTATCTGGCGCATTCACGGCGTCGGCGTCGCCGGCTTTGCCGCGCCTGCCGGCCCGCTCGACTTCGGCAATTCCGGCACCGGCTGCGGCTCGCGCTCGGCGCCGTTGCCGGCTCTCCGATCACGGCGAGCTTCGACGGCGACGCCTCCTTGCGCAAGCGGCCGATGCGCCGCGTGCTCGATCCGCTCGAGAAGATGGGCGCGCGCGTTATCGAACAAGCCGAAGGCGGGCGGCTGCCGCTGACGCTCAAGGGCGCGCGCGATCCGCTGCCGATCACCTACGAGTTGCCGGTGCCGTCGGCGCAGTTGAAATCCGCGGTGCTGCTCGCCGGCCTTGCCGCGCCGGGCGAGACCACGGTGATCGAAGCCGAAGCGACGCGCGATCACACCGAACGGTTGCTCAAGCATTTCGGCGCCAAGGTCGTCACCAAGCCTTATGGCGAGCACGGCCGCCGCATCACGCTGACCGGCCAGCCGGAGCTCGAGCCCGCGCGCGGTCGCGGTGCCGGCCGATCCGTCCTCGGCGGCGTTCCCGCTGGTTGCGGCGCTGATCGTACCCGGCTCCGAGGTGATCCTCGAAGCGGTGATGACCAATCCGTTGCGCACCGGCTTCCTCACCACGCTGCTTGAGATGGGCGCCAGTATCGAAGCGGTCGAGAAGCGCGACGATGGCGGCGAGGAGGTTGCCGACCTGCGCGTGCGCGCCGGCGCGTTGAAGGGCGTCGAGGTGCCGGCCGAGCGCGCGCCGTCGATGATCGACGAATATCCGATCCTGGCGGTTGCCGCCGCGTTCGCCGAAGGCGAGACGCGCATGCGCGGCCTGAAGGAATTGCGCGTCAAGGAAAGCGATCGCCTTGCCGCCACCGCCGACATGCTGCGCGCCAACGGCGTCGCCGTCGAGATCGAAGGCGACGACATGATCGTGCGTGGCAAGGGCCGCGCCGTGGGCGGCGGCGAAGTTGCGACCCACATGGATCACCGCATCGCCATGGCGGCGCTGGTGATGGGGCTCGGCGCCGAGCAGCCGGTGCGCATCGACGATAGCGCCTTCATCGCCACCAGCTTCCCCGGCTTCACCGAACTGATGCGCTCGCTGGGGGCGGATTTGTCGTGATCATCGCCATCGATTTCTTATCCCTCCCCCTGCAAGGGGGAGGGTGGCGAGCGAAGCGAGCCGGGTGGGGGTCATCTCGACGATGTGCTGACCCCACCCCGACCGCATTCGCTTCGCGAACGCGGTCGACCCTCCCCTTTCAGGGGAGGGATAAGGAAGTAAGATGATCATCGCCATCGATGGCCCCGCCGCCTCGGGCAAGGGCACGCTCGGCAAGAGCCTCGCCGCGCATTACAGCCTGCGTCATCTCGACACCGGGCTGCTCTACCGCGCCGTCGCCAAGGCCGTGCTCGATGGCGGGCGTGAACCCCGCGACCGCGACGCCGCGGTCGCAGCGGCGCAAGGCCTCGATCTCGCCAATCTCAACGAGAAGGCGCTGAAGGCCCCCGCGGTCGGCGAAGCCGCCTCAATCGTCGCCGCCTTTCCCGAGGTGCGCGCCGTGCTGGTCGCGGTGCAGCGCGGCTTTGCCGCCAAGCCGCCCGGCGCGGTGCTCGACGGCCGCGACATCGGCACCGTGATCTGTCCCGGCGCCGACGTGAAGATCTTCGTCACCGCGGTCCCTGAGGTGCGCGCGGCCCGCCGCGCCAGGGAGTTCAGGGCGATGGGGCAGGCGATCGACGATGCGGCGGTGCTCGCCGACATCAAAAAACGCGATGAACGCGATACAAACCGTGCGGCTTCGCCGCTGAAACAGGCCGCCGGACGCCCACTTGCTCGATACCACCAACATGGATATATCCACAGCCATTCGGGCCGCCATCGACATCGTCGAGGCCACCCGGGCGGGCCGAGGGTGCGACTAACGCCCCTCGCTGTTGGAGGACAAAGCCCCGCTCGTGTCTCTGCGTAAGGCAGCCTGACCGAAACCATCGTTCCAAAAAGCACGGTCATAGCGCCGGCCATCCGGGATTCCCGGGGGCCGCCGTAGCTCTTGCGGGAGCTTCGGCCCGCGCGTTTGGAACGCAACATTCAACCCGCCGGCGCACCGCATACAGGAGACTCCATGGCCACCGCTACAGCTCAAGCACCCTCGCGTGAAGATTTCGCCTCGATGCTCGAAGAGTCCTTTGCCCAGGGCGGCACGCCGTCGGAAGGCACCGTCGTCAAAGGCAAGATCGTCGGCATCGAAAAGGACATGGCCGTCATCGACGTCGGCGCCAAGACCGAAGGCCGCGTCGCGTTGCGCGAATTCGCCGGTCCGGGTCGGCAGGCGGCGCTCAAGGTCGGCGACGAAGTCGAGGTTTACCTGGAGCGCGTCGAGAACGCGCTCGGCGAAGCGGTGCTGTCGCGCGACAAGGCGCGGCGCGAGGAAAGCTGGGGCAAGCTGGAGAAGGCCTTCAATAACAGCGAGAAAGTTTCGGGCGTCATCTTCAATCAGGTCAAGGGCGGCTTCACCGTCGATCTCGACGGCGCCGTGGCCTTCCTGCCGCGCTCGCAGGTGGACATCCGTCCGATCCGCGACGTCACGCCGCTGATGAACGTGCCGCAGCCGTTCCAGATCCTGAAGATGGACCGCCGCCGCGGCAACATCGTCGTCTCCCGCCGCACTGTGCTGGAGGAGAGCCGCGCCGAGCAGCGTCAGGAGCTGGTGCAGAACCTCGAAGAGGGTCAGGTCATCGACGGCGTCGTCAAGAACATCACCGACTACGGCGCCTTCGTCGATCTCGGCGGCATCGACGGCCTCTTGCACGTCACCGATATCGCCTGGCGGCGCGTCAATCATCCGAGCGAAGTGCTCAGCATCGGCCAGCACGTCAAGGTCAAGATCATCAAGATCAACCACGAGACGCACCGCATCTCGCTCGGCATGAAGCAGCTGCTCGACGACCCGTGGCAGGGCATCGAGGCCAAGTTCCCGATCGGCTCGCGCATCAAGGGCCGCGTCACCAACATCACCGACTACGGCGCCTTCGTCGAGCTCGAGCCGGGCATCGAGGGTCTGATCCACGTCTCCGAAATGTCGTGGACCAAGAAGAACGTCCATCCCGGCAAGATCGTCTCCACCTCGCAGGAAGTCGAAGTGCAGATCCTCGAGGTCGATCCGGTCAAGCGCCGCATCTCGCTCGGCCTCAAGCAGACCATGCGCAACCCGTGGGAGGTCTTCGTCGAGAAGTACCCGCCGGGTTCGACCGTCGAAGGCGAGGTCAAGAACAAGACCGAGTTCGGCCTGTTCCTCGGCCTCGACGGCGACGTCGACGGCATGGTCCACCTCTCCGACCTCGACTGGAAGCGTCCGGGCGAGCAGGTGATCGAGGAGTACAAGAAAGGCGACATGGTCAAGGCGCAGGTGCTCGACGTCGACGTCGAGAAGGAGCGCATCTCGCTCGGTATCAAGCAGCTTGCCGGCGACCCGATGGCGGCGGCCGGCGACCTGAAGAAGGGCTCGGTCGTCACCGGCGAGGTGATCGAGGTCAAGGACGCCGGTATCGAGGTCAAGCTCTCCGGCACCGACATGACCGCCTTCATCAAGCGCTCGGAACTTGCCCGCGAGCGCGGCGACCAGAATCCGGAACGCTTCGCCATCGGCCAGAAGGTCGATGCCCGCGTCACCCAGTTCGACCGCAAGACCCGCAAGGTCGCGGTGTCGATCAAGGCGCTAGAAGTGGCCGAGGAGAAGGAGGCGATCGCCCAATACGGCACCGCCAATTCGGGTGCTTCGCTCGGCGACATCCTCGGCGCGGCGCTGAAGCAGCGCGAGGACAAGCCCGAGACGGAAAAGGCCGACGAGTAAGGGCCGTTTCGCGAAAACAGCCCCCGGGCCCCAAGCCCGGGGGTTTTTCTTTCTGACTTTCTGACACGAACGTGCCAAAAAGTGACCGGATACACTTTTTCCGGTCATTCCGGGACGGCGCCCTAAGCGCGTTGACGCGCGTCTTCGACGCGCTATGGCGCCGGGCCCGGAACCCAGAACCAAATGGACGGAGCGCATCCCATGTCGCTCGATGCCGACGCTATCGTCGATCGCCGCCGCATGCGGCGCAAGCTCACCTTCTGGCGCGTTGCCGCGGTCGTCATCGCCATTGCCGCAATCGGCGGCAGCGCGGCGGTGTTTGCCCCGAACCGGTTGACCGCGCCCGGCAACTATATTGCCCGCATCCGGATTTCCGGCCTGATCCGGGGCAACCAGGACCGTGTCGAGGCGCTCGACCGCCTGTCGCGCTCGAGCCGGGCCAAGGCGGTGATCGTCCATGTCGACTCGCCCGGCGGCACCACTGCGGGATCGCAGCAGCTGTTCGACGCGCTGCGCGCCCTGCAGGCGAAGAAGCCGATGGTGGTGGTGGTCGACGGCCTTGCCGCCTCCGGCGCCTATATCGCCGCGCTCTCGGCCGACCACATCATCGCCGAGGACACCTCGCTGGTCGGCTCGATCGGCGTTCTGTTCCAGTACCCGAATTTCACCCAGGTCCTGAAGACCATTGGCGTCCAGGTCGAGGAGATCAAATCCTCGCCGCTCAAGGCCGCGCCCAATGGCTTCGAGCCGACCAGCCCGGAGGCGCGTGCCGCGATCGCGGCCATCGTCGCCAACTCCTATGCCTGGTTTAAGGGCCTGGTGAAGAGCCGGAGCGCAGATGACGGACGCGCAGCTTGCCAGCCGTCGATGACGGCCGTGTCTTCACGGGCCGGCAGGGCGTCGGTTTGAAGCTGGTCGACGAGCTAGGCAACGAAAAGACCGCCCTGGCGTGGCTGGCGAAGGAGAAAAAGGTGCCCGCCACCACCCCGGTGCGCGATTATTCGCTTGAGCCGCGGTTCAGCGAGCTGTCCTTCCTTCATGTCGCTGCCCTGACCTTCCAGGCGGTGGGCCTGTCGGCCGTGGCGCAGCGCATCGAGGATTGGGGCGCGGTGCAGGCAGTCGAGCGGCTAAACCTTGACGGTCTGTTGGCGCTTTGGCACCCTCCGTCATCGAATTGACCATCGGCCGAGTAGGGCGGCGTTCATGATCAAGTCCGAACTGGTCCAACGTATCGCCGCCCAGAATCCTCATCTGTACCAGCGCGACGTCGAGAACATCGTCAACGCGATCCTCGGCGAAATCACCAACGCCATGGCGAAAGGCGACCGCGTCGAGCTGCGCGGCTTCGGCGCTTTCTCGGTCAAGCACCGCCCGGCCCGCACCGGCCGCAACCCGCGCACCGGCGCCCATGTCTCGGTCGAGCAAAAATCGGTGCCGTTCTTCAAGACCGGCAAGGAAATGCGCGAGCGGCTGAACAAAGAGCCGGCGCCTTAGGCGCCAGTTCCCGTAGTTGCCGGGAGTGCTATTGTCATGGCCGGGCTTGCCCGGCCTTGTCGTTTCTGGAGAGGCTCAAACGGTGCTGCGCAAAATCCTCGCCGCGATCGTTGTCGTGCCGCTGGTGGTGGTCATCGTTGCTTTCGCCGTCGCCAACCGCCAGGCGGTCACCGTCTCGTTCGATCCGACGTCGTCGACCGCGCCGGCCTATGCGGTGACCTTGCCGCTGTTCGCGATCCTGTTCGTCGTGCTCATCATCGGCGTTATCATCGGCGGCTTCGCCTCATGGCTGCGGCAGGGCAGATGGCGGCGGGCCGCGCGCCGGCTCGAGGCCGATGTGCGAATGGTGCGCGACGAGCTGCATGCGTTGCGCCAGCATCACGCCCAGGCGGCGCGCCGCGCCGCCGCCGCCGCCGCCCGCGCCGTCGCTGATCCCGCCGCCCGTTCCCTGACGGTGCGAGCCGCCTTTGCGACCGGCTGGAGAAGCGGCTAGAACGCTGACCATGCCGCTCTTGGTGAAAATCTGCGGTCTAAGGACCCCTGAAGCCATTGATGTCGCGCTGGAATCCGGCGCCGATGAGGTCGGCTTCGTGTTCTTTCCGCCGAGCCCACGCCATCTGGGTTTAAGCGAAGCGCGCGCGCTCGGTGACTTCGTGCGCGGCCGCGGCCGCAAGGTCGCGCTCACGGTCGACGCCAATGACGCAACGCTCACCGATATCGTCGCGGCGCTGAAGCCCGACATGCTGCAGCTGCACGGCAAGGAGACGCCGGAGCGTGTTGGCGTGGTGCGGACGAAATTCGGACTCCCGGTCATGAAGGCGCTGCCGGTGGCGACGCGCGCCGACCTGTCGCCGGTGCGCGAATACGCCAACGTCGCCGACCGCCTGCTGTTCGACGCGCGCGCGCCGCACGAGGCAACGCGGCCGGGCGGTCTTGGCAAACCCTTCGACTGGACGCTGCTCAAGGGCATCAATCCAGGGATTCCGTTCATGCTGTCGGGCGGGCTTAACGCCGACAATGTCGCCGAGGCGGTCGCAATCACCCGCGCGGGCGGCGTCGACGTCTCGTCCGGCGTCGAGCGTGCGCCCGGCGTCAAGGACCCGGACAAGATCCGCGCTTTCATCAGGGCGGCGCGCTCGGCCGACATCCTGCAGCTCGGCGAGCAGAACGTGGTGAGCGGCTCATGACCGTACAGCGGCCCAATTCGTTCCGCAGCGGTCCCGACGAGCGCGGCCACTTCGGCATCTATGGCGGCCGCTTCGTCGCCGAGACGCTGATGCCGCTGATCCTCGATCTGGAGAAAGCCTACGCGCAGGCCAAGGCCGATCCGGCGTTTCAAAAAGAGATGGACGGCTATCTCGCGACCTACGTCGGCCGGCCGTCGCCATTGTATTTCGCCGAGCGGCTCACGGAGCATTTAAGAAAGGCGGCCTCCGGCCTTATGGGCGCCAAGATCTACTTCAAGCGCGAGGAGCTCAACCACACCGGCGCGCACAAGGTGAACAACGTGCTCGGCCAGATCATGCTGGCCAAGCGCATGGGCAAGACGCGCATCATCGCCGAGACCGGCGCCGGCATGCACGGCGTGGCGACCGCCACGCTGTGCGCCAAGTTCGGCCTGCCCTGCATCGTCTACATGGGCGCGGTCGACGTCGAGCGGCAGAAGCCGAACGTGCTGCGCATGAAGATGCTCGGCGCCGAGGTGCGCGGCGTCACGTCGGGCTCGAAGACGCTGAAGGACGCGATGAACGAGGCGTTGCGCGACTGGGTCACCAATGTCGCCGACACCTTCTACTGCATCGGCACGGTGGCCGGCCCGCATCCTTATCCGGCGATGGTGCGCGATTTCCAGTCGATCATCGGCCGCGAGACGCGCGAGCAGATGTTGGCCGCGGAGGGCCGGCTGCCGGATTCGCTGATCGCCTGCATCGGCGGCGGCTCCAATGCCATGGGGCTGTTTCATCCGTTCCTCGACGAGCCAAGCATCGAGATCTACGGCGTCGAAGCCGCGGGTCACGGCCTGCCGAGCGGCCAGCATGCCGCCTCGATCGCCGGCGGCAGGCCGGGCGTGCTGCACGGCAATCGCACGTATCTGCTGATGGATGCCGACGGCCAGATCGTGGAGGCGCATTCGATCTCGGCCGGCCTCGACTATCCCGGCATCGGGCCGGAGCACGCCTGGCTCAACGACATGGGGCGGGTGAAATTCCTCTCGGCGACCGACGATGAGGCGGTCGCGGCGTTCCAGTTGTGCAGCAAGCTCGAGGGCATCATCCCGGCGCTGGAGCCGGCGCATGCGCTCGCCCGCGTCTTCGACCTCGCGCCGCAGAAGCCGAAGGATCACCTGATGGTGGTCAACCTGTCCGGCCGCGGCGACAAGGATTTGGCTTCGGTCGAGGCTTGGCTCGCGAGCCGCAGTTAGGGCTTGGCACCGCTGCCGATGATCGCCGGCATCGGCACATTGAAGCCGCCGTCGGCCGTGCGCATGCCGGCCAGCGCCTGCTCGAAATACGCAATGATCTTCGCGGTAGCCTCGTCGGTTTGGGCAGCGAGCAGCGCGCGACTGCGAACCGTGCCCTCGTGCAAGGCATCGAGCATCTGCCGTCCGGATTTCATGCGCCAATTTTGTGCGAAGGGCGTGGCGCTGATGTCGACGAATCCAATACTGCTTAAAGCATTGCGCATCTTTTCCCGCGTCGAGAACTGGAAGATGTCGGGTGCGTGCGGCAATGGCACGTTCAAGTTCGCGTGCGTCTTGACGGCTGCATAGACGAGACCGAGCCCATTGATGGGCGTTTCGTTGTCCCAGACCGTCATGGCGACGCGGCCGCCGGGGCGCAGCACGCGCAGCATTTCATGCATGGCCCGCTCGGCGTCTGGCACATGCATGATGCCGTAGCCGCAGACGATCGCATCGAACGAATTGTCCGGAAACGGCAAGTCGGTTGCATCGCCGCTGTGAAATTCGGCGGCCGGGACCAGCTTGCGTGCGAGCGCAACGACGCCGGGAAAATCGAGACCGACGGCTTTTGCGCCACGCTTGACGGCCGCATCGGCCAGCATGCCGGGCCCGCAGCAGATATCGAGCAGCCTTGTCCCGGCGCTGACATTCGCCGCGTCGAGCGTAGGCTTAACCGTTTGCCGGGTCACACTGCCGAAGGTGTCGTTGTAACCCTCGATATGGGCGCCCCAGCCCTCCCGTTCGAATTCGAGATATTCGGCGGGACTGTTCGATTTCTGGATATCCATGCAACGACTTCCCCCAAACCGGCCGCGGAGCCAATCACAGGACGCTTGCGGTTCGCAAGGCGCCCCTTGACCCCGTTGCCGCGACGGCGCGAAACGACTAAGCCCTCGGCCATGACGACGCGCATCGACCGCCGCTTTGCCGCGCTGAAAGAGGAAGGCCGCGCCGCGCTGGTGACCTTCACCATGGCCGGCGATCCGGACTACGCAACCTCGCTCGCGCTGGCCAAGGCGCTGCCGAAGGCGGGCGCCGACGTGATCGAGCTCGGCATGCCGTTCACCGATCCGATGGCCGACGGTCCGGCGATCCAGGCCGCGGGCGTGCGCGCGCTCGCCGCCGGCCAGACCATGATCAAGACGCTTTCGCTGGTGCGCGAATTCCGTGAACGCGACGACGCAACGCCCATCGTGCTGATGGGTTACTACAATCCGATCTACATCTACGGCGTCGACAAGTTTCTCGTCGACGCCAAGGAGGCCGGCGTCGACGGGCTCATTGTCGTCGACCTGCCGCCGGAAGAAGACGTCGAACTCTGCCTGCCGGCGCTCAAGGCGGGGTTGAATTTCATCCGTCTCGCCACGCCGACCACCGACGACAAGCGGTTGCCGGTCGTGCTCAACAACACCTCGGGCTTTGTCTATTACGTCTCCATCACCGGCATCACCGGCGCCGCGGCGCCGGACAACGCCAAGGTCGCGGCCGCGGTCGCCCGCATCAAGCGCCACACCAAACTGCCGGTCGCGGTCGGTTTCGGCGTCAAAAATGCGGCGAGCGCCCGCGCCATCGCCGAAAGCGCCGACGGCGTCGTGGTCGGCTCGGCACTGGTCGAGGCGCTGCGCATGAGCCTCGACAGTGACGGCAAGGCCGCTCCCGCCACGGTAAAAGTCGTTACCACCCTCGTCGGCGCCATCGCCGAAGGCGTGCGCGCGGCAAAGCGCGTGCCGGCGAGTTGAGAATTCGCCCGCCGCTGCCGTTATATTGCCGCCAAAACGTGTCTATATAGACAGGTCATGAACTGGATCTCCAACGTCGTCCGCCCGAAGATCAGAAGCTTCCTGCGCCGCGAGACGCCGGAGAATCTCTGGATCAAGTGTCCGGAGACGGGGCAGCTCGTGTTCTACAAGGACGTCGAGTCGAACCAGTTCGTTATCCCGTCGTCGAACTATCACATGCGCATCAGCGCGCCGGCGCGGCTGAAGGGCATGTTCGACAATGGCGAGTATGAGGACATCGCGGTGCCCGAGGTGCCGCTCGATCCGCTCAAGTTCCGTGACGAGCGCCGCTACGCCGACCGGCTGAAGGACGCGCGCGCCAAGACCAGCCTCGACGACGCGGTGAAGGTCGGCATCGGCCGGCTCGATGGCCTGATGGTGACGATCGGCGTGCAAGATTTCGATTTCATGGGCGGCTCGCTCGGCATGGCGGCGGGCGAGGCGGTGGTGAGAGGCCTGGAGACCGCATTGCAACGGCAGACGCCGTTCATCATGTTCGCGGCCTCGGGCGGCGCGCGCATGCAGGAGGGCATCTACTCGCTGATGCAGTTGCCGCGCACCACGGTCGCGGTGCAGATGCTGCGCGAGGCCAAGAAGCCCTACATCGTCGTGCTCACCAACCCGACCACCGGCGGCGTCACCGCGTCCTATGCGATGCTGGGCGACGTGCACATCGCCGAGCCCGGCGCGCTGATCGGCTTTGCCGGACCGCGCGTCATCGAGCAGACCATCCGTGAGAAGCTGCCCGAGGGTTTCCAGCGCGCCGAATATCTGCGCGACCACGGCATGGTCGACATGGTGGTGCACCGCCACAAGCTGCGCCCGACGCTGTCCGAACTGTGCCGGCTGCTGACCAAAGCGCCGGCTGCCGGAACCTTGCCGCAATTGCCGGTTCCGGCGCACGCGTGAGCCTCTCCGACCCGTCATGGCCGGGCTTGACCCGGCCATCTCGCTTAGGGCGGCAGGGCTGTGCCACATATATCGGGATCACCGGGTCACGGCGCTTCGCGCCGGCCCGGTGATGACAAGAAAGCAAATGATCCCCATCGACTCCATCCTCACGCGGCTCGCCTCGCTGCATCCCAAGCGCATCGACCTGTCGCTCGATCGCATCGAGCGGCTGCTGGCGGCGCTTGGGGCTCCGGAAAAGAAGTTGCCGCCAGTGATCCACGTCGCCGGCACCAACGGCAAGGGCTCGACTGTCGCTTTCCTGCGCGCGATCCTGGAGGCGTCCGGCAAGCGCGTGCACACGTACACCTCGCCGCATCTGGTACGCTTCAACGAGCGCTTCCGCATCGGCGCGCCGGGCGACGGCGTACTGGTGAGCGACGCGGAGCTTGCCGCCACGCTCGAGGAATGCGAGCGCGTCAACGGCGACAATCCCATTACCTTGTTCGAGATCACCACAGCGGCGGCATTTTTGTTGTTCTCGCGGCACCCGGCTGACGTCACGCTGATGGAGGTCGGCCTCGGCGGCCGGCTCGATGCCACCAACGTGATCGAGCATCCGCTCGCCACCGTGATCACGCCGATATCCGTCGACCACACCGATTTTCTCGGTGACACGATCGAGAAGATCGCGGCGGAGAAGGCCGGCATCTTGAAGCGCGCGACGCCGGCGATCATCGCCGCGCAGCCGCGCGATGCGCTCGCCGTCATCGAGCGGCAGGCGGCGCGGCTTGCAGCGCCGGTCAAGATTGCAGGCGAAGACTGGACCGCGACCGAGGAGCGCGGCCGACTGGTGTTTCAGGACGAAGCAGGGCTGCTCGATCTGCCGGCGCCCAAGCTTTACGGCCGCCACCAGTTCGAGAATGCCGGGCTTGCGATCGCCACGCTGCGCGCCATCAAGGCGCTGAAGATTCAGCCTTCGGCCTACGAGGCGGGGTTGACAAAGGCCGACTGGCCGGCGCGCATGCAGCGATTGACGCAAGGGAAGCTCGTGACGCAGGCGCCGCAGGGCGGCGAAGTGTGGCTCGACGGCGGCCATAATCCGGACGGCGGCCGCGCCATTGCCGCGGCGCTTGCCGATCTCGAGGAGCGCGTGTCGCGGCCGCTGGTGCTGATCGTCGGCATGCTGGCGACCAAG
Source organism: uncultured Alphaproteobacteria bacterium (assembly GCA_963822035.1). Taxonomy (GTDB): domain Bacteria; phylum Pseudomonadota; class Alphaproteobacteria; order Rhizobiales; family Xanthobacteraceae; genus Pseudolabrys. Next base: position 538,422 of record CAWGGC010000006.1, read on the forward strand.
GATTGCCAGGGCTTCCTGGGCAACTTCACCGGGCTCGCGCGTCGCCTGATCGCGGTGCCGGTGCCGGGCGCGGAGAAGGGCCTGACCGCGGAAGCGGTGGCCGACGCCGCGCGCGCCATCGGCTTGGCCGCGACCAGCCGCGACAATCTCGACGAGGCGTTCGATGCCGCGCGCAAGCTCGATCTCGAGCCGCCGCCGCGCATCCTCATCACTGGTTCGCTGTATCTCGCCGGCGAGGTACTGCGCGAAAACGGCACGCCGCCGGTGTAGGTGCTTATCCCTCCCCTGAAAGGGGAGGGTGGCGAGCGCAGCGAGCCGGGTGGGGTCGATCGATAAAAGCCCCCACCCGCCGCTCGCTTTCGCTCGCGGCTTCCCCTCCCCCGCAAGCGGGGGAGGGATAAGTAAAAAACAAAACGGCCGGCGCGAGGGCCGGCCGTTTGCTATTTCTGTCTTGCGCCTGTGGTCAAACCGAGCCGCTGATCCACTGCTGCAGCTTCTGCTTCGGCGCCGCGCCGACCTGGCGCGAGGCGATCTCGCCGTTCTTGAACAGCATCAACGTCGGGATCGACATGATGCCGTACTTGGCGGCAGTATTCGGGTTCTCGTCGACGTTGAGCTTGACGATCTTGACCTTGTCGCCGAGCTGCCCGGCGATCTCTTCCAGCGCCGGGGCGATCATGCGGCAGGGGCCGCACCATTCGGCCCAGAAGTCCACCACCACGGGCTCGGCCGATTTCAGAACATCCGATTCGAAGCTTGCGTCCGACACTTTGCCGACGGCCATGGTCACACCTCTTGTCTGGAATTGGGCGGCGAATCCGCGCCGTGAATTTGAGAAGTCCGAACCTAAGAATGGCATCCCGGGGCGTCAAGGCAGCGTCACGCGGAGGTGACCTGCGCCAGCGCCTCGTCCAGAACGGTATCGGAAAGTTCCATTAAATCAGGGACTTCCGTCCAGATAAGGGCGGCGCGGATGGCGCGCCCCGGATAAAGTTGGGCCAGCACGGCGCGATAGAGCGCGAGCTGGCCGCGGTAGTTCGCCGGCACGATTCGAGGCACCGGCCGGTTGGTCTTGTAGTCGGCGATCAGGATCTCGCTGGCCGTAATCGCCAGCCGGTCGATCTGTCCGGAGACGCGCACGGCGCGGCCCTGGTGCGTCGACCCGCCCGACGATCGGCACTTCGGCGCGGCTGCCCGGCGCAAACAGCGCGGCAAAGCGCGGCGCGGCGATGAGACCCAAGGCCTGATCGAGCAGCCGTTGCCGCGCGCCGGCATCGAGCGTTGCGCCGGCCCGGGCGAGGAACTTTTCCGCGGACGCAGCGCGGCGCTCGGGCGCGATGTCGGGCAGCGATTGCAGCAGCCGGTGCATCAGCGTGCCGCGCATAAGCGCGGTGGCGCGGTCAGCGCCGGCTGCAGGCCGGTTGTCCTCGTCCTCGATCGCCGAAGACGGCCGCACGAATTTTTCGCGCGGGGGCTCGGCCGCGATATTGCGCCCGAGCCAGTCAGGCAGGACGATCTTCGCGCCGACGCTTTCCTTTTCCTGCGCCGCCGCCGCGCGCTCGATCTTGCGGAAGTGCCAGACCTTGCCGTCGGCGGTGTCGACTTCGGTCGAGTGCGGCTTGAGTGCCCCGAGTACCAGCTCATGCCAGCAGCCTTCGGGATATTGACTTGACGCCTTTGGTGCCGCAGACGACGAGCCGCTCGGCAGCGCGGGTGAGGCCGACATACAGCAGGCGCCGGTATTCATCTTTCGCCGCATCGATTGCGCGCTGCCGCGCGTCCGCCATCGGCCCGGCGTCCTTGTCGCGCGCCGCAGCCCAGACCAGGCCGCTTGCGTCCGGCGCCGCGCCGGTCAATGGCACGGTGAGCAGGCGCGGCGGATGCGCGCCCTCGGGGCGCGTCGTCGTGGTGTCGACCAGGATCACGGTCTTGGCTTCGAGGCCCTTGGCGCCGTGCACGGTCATCACCCGCACTTCGTCGCGCGCCATCTCCATGTCGCGCTTGACCTCGCTCTGCGCGGCGCGCACCCAGTCGAGGAAGCCCTGCAGCGACGGCGTCTCGCGCTGCTCGTAGGTCAGCGCCAGATTGAGGAATTCATCGAGCGGGTCGGCGGCCTCGTGGCCGAGTCGAGCGAGAATTTTCTTGCGTCCGAGCCGCGGGCCCAGCAGCTCGGCATAGAAGGCAAAGGGCGACAGCGCCCGCGCCTGGTCGGCGAGATCGTCGAGGGCGGCCGAGGCCGCCGCGAACGTCGGGTCGTCGCCGGATTTGGCGCGCAGCACCGCGCGCAGCGGCCCCTTGCGATCGTAGGCGAGCGTGAAGAGTTGCTCCTCGCTGAAGCCGAACAGCGGGCTTTTCAGCACCGTCGCCAACGCGAGATCGTCGTCGGGCAACAGCAGCGCATCGCCCAGCACCAGCAGATCCATGATGGCGATGTGCTCGGTGAGCACGAGCCGGTCGGCGCCGGCGACTTCAATTTCCGCTTTCTTGAGCGCGCGGATCACCGCTTCGAAGAACGGCCCGCGCTGGCGCACCAGAATGAGCACGTCGCGGGGCCTGGTGCCTTGGGCGATCCAGCCTTTCACCGTTCGGGCGATCCTCGTTGCGAGCTTGATCGCCGGGCTGGTCTCGGTCGCAGTGTCGAACGGCGCGTCCCAGCCTTGCTTGCCTTCGTCCTTTTCGTCCGGTGCCGCCAGCTCCCAGATTTCCACTTCGCCGGGCGCGGCATCGGGCAGCGCCTGGTGCACGGTTTTGGACTCGCCGGAGCTCAAGCCGGCGAACGCCTCAGGCCGCTCGAACACGGTGTCGACCGCCTCCAGGACTTGCGGTGCGGAGCGGAACGAATAGTGCAGGCTTTCGGTGCTAAAGATGACGTCGCTGCGCTCGTGCAGGCGGCGGAAATACTCGCGCATCTCGGCAAAGGCGACGGGCGAGGCGCCCTGGAACGAGAAGATCGACTGCTTTTCATCGCCGACGGCGAACACCGTGCGCTTGACATCGGGCCGCGCGCCGGCCTGCACAAACTCGGAGACCAGCGTGCCGATGATGCGCCACTGCTCGGGGCTCGTGTCCTGCGCCTCGTCGACCAGCACGTGGTCGATGCCGAGGTCGAGCTTGTAGAGCACCCAGGCGGCGGAGGTCTTCTGGAACAGCGCCAAAGTCTTGGCGATCAGGTCCTCGTAGTCGAGCACGCCGCGGCGCTCCTTCTCGGCGCGGTAGCGCTCGATCACGGCGTCGGCCACGGTGATGAGCGCGGCGCTGCGGTCGCGCGCGCGCAAGGCAAGCTCGCGGCCAACAAGCGCGCAGACGCGCTGCTGTTCATCGGCGACTTTCTGTCCCCATTCCGGGTGTTTCGCCACGAGCGGCTTGGTCATCACGCTGGCGCGTGCGGCCCGCTTGTCGGTACAGAACACATCGAGGTAGTTCTCGACCCGCTCGCGCCCGGTGGTGTTGGCCGCAGCAGAAAGCGCGGCTGCGCGCTCGCCGTCCGTTTTCGCGCCGCTTTCGAGAACCGCGATCAAGGCTGGCCACTCCGACTGCGGGATCAGCGCAACAGAGAAATATTCGTCCTCGACGGCCTGCACGCTGTCGCCGGGCCTAAGGCCGAAGGTGCGCGTCAATTCGGCAACCACCTGCGCCACGCCGCCGGCGCGCTCGACCCAGGCGGTGACGCGGTCGCGGTCGGCGATTGCTTCGGCGATCACCTCCTTGAAGGTGATGTCGGCGGCGGAAACGATTGCCGTCGCCAGCGCCTGACCGAGCGGACCGTCGGCATCTGCAGCGCCTTCGAGCATGACTTCGAGGGTAAGCTCGTTGAGCAGCTGCGAGGTCGCGGCGTCGTCCAGCACCTCGAAGCGCGCCGCGACATCCGCCTCGAACGGAAACTGATGCAAGAGCCGCGTGCAGAAGGCGTGGATGGTCTGCACCTTGAGGCCGCCCGGCGTCTCCAGCGCATTGGCGAATAAACGGCGGGCGCGCCTGCGCAGCGCCGCGTCGGAAGGCTTGCCAGTCGTCGCCTTTATTTTCTCATCGAGCGCGGCATCGCCGAGCGTCGTCCATTCGGCGAGCGTCTCGAACACGCGCGTCGCCATGTTGGCGGCGGCCGCCTTGGTGAAGGTGATGCAGAGGATCTTCGCCGGGTCCTCGCCGCGCAGCAAAAGATTGATCACGCGCTGCACCAGCACGTGCGTCTTGCCGGAGCCGGCATTGGCGGAGACGAACACCGAGCGGTCCGGATCGGCGGCGGCGATCTGCCGTGCGGTCGCGTCCGGCGGCAGCACGCGGGTCTTGGCGGGCTCGCTCATGGCTCGACGTACTCGCTTTCGCCGCCCGAGGCCGCCCATTCCTTGACGCGGGCGAGGTGGTCGTATTCGCCGTACTGCTTCTTCCACATCGGATGCACCAGCGAGCGATAGGGCTCGCCGTCGATCAGGAACTTCGAGGCGATGCCGGTGAGCTTTTTCAGCGCTTCCTCGGCGTAACTGTCCGGCGTACCGCCCTTGCTGAATTTGACCGGTTTTTCCTCGACCGCCGGTTCGCCGCCCTTGAGTCGCAGGTAGCGCAACTCGGCGACCGATCCTGCGGCCAGTTTGTCGAAGCCGCCGCCGCGCAGGATCGCGGCTTCGAGCGTGAGCTGCGGTGCCAGCCCCGATAGCACCTGCGGCGAGGTCGGCGGCTGCCCGGTCTTGTAGTCGAGGATGGCGTAGCTGCCATCCTTGCGGCTCTCGATGCGGTCGGCGCGCGCGGTCAGCGTGAAGGTCTTTGCGCCGAGCGTAATCGGCCAGCTTGCCGTCGATTTCGCCGTGAACGCTGACAAGCTCGGCGCGGCGCTCGCGCTCCCAGGCGGCGAACCAGCGCGCGATGCGCAGGAAGCGCGGCCACCAGAAGGCCTTGGCCTCGGGGAAATCCTGTAACGGCTTGAAGCTCGTCTCGCCGAAGGCGATGAGCTGGCGCTCAGCGTCGGCCGGCAAGTCGGCGCCCGAGTAAGTTTTGGTGAAGTCGCCGATCGCCTCATGAATGAGCGTGCCGCGGTCGCGCACGCCGGGCGGGGTGTCGACCGGATCGAGTGGGGCAAGCCGCAGCACGTAGCGTGCATAGATGGTGTAGGGATCGCGCAGCCAGTCTTCGATCGCAGTGACTGAAAGCTGCGCGGGCCTTGCCTCCGGCGGCGGTAACGGGGCGGGGCGGGCGACCGGCTTCACCGCGTCCGGCTCATCGAGGCGGCGCGCGAGCTTGAGATAGTCCTCGCCGCGCGCGCGGGCTTCTTCCCATCGTTTCTTGCCTGCGACCGCGGCAAGCCGTTGCACGAAACGAGAAACGACCGTGGGTGAACCGCCAAGCTTGGCCGCGCGGCTCAGGACAATCTCTGGATGCGCCGAGCGCCTGGGCGAAATCGTGCGCGGCAAGGCCGATGCGCCGCTCCGGCGGGTCGAGCCCAAGCGCGGCGCGCATCGGCCGGCTGAGCCAGGGGTCGTTGCGGGTCTCGCCCGGCCAGGTGCCTTCGTTGAGGCCGCCGAGCACCATGAGGCCGACATTCTGCAAGCGCGCTTCGAGCAGGCCGAAAATGTGGACGCGCACATCGTCGTTCTCGCGTTGCCGCACCGCATGTCCGCTGACGCAGGCAACGAACATCTCGGCGTAGTGGTGCTTGTCGAGCGCGAGGCCGGTCTGCGGTGTCGCTCGTTGTCAGATCGGCGAAGGCGCGTTCGAGAGCGAGGCCGTCCTGTCCGGAAAAGGCGGCGACGCTGCCGTTGTCCTCGCTGAGTGCGACCATGGTCTCGCGGTGACGGCGGGCAAATTCGGCCAGCGCCGGCTTGCCGTGCAGCGTTTCGAGCGGGGCCAGTGCCGCGGCGAGCTTGCCGATCAGCGCGGCGGCGGCATCGAGGTCTTTCTCTGCGATCAGTCGCCGCGGATCGCGGCGATGCAGATCCTCGCGATTGTCGCGGAAGGCCGAGAGCGCGTGCGCAAGCCCGGCACAGCCCGGCCGCGGGCGAGGCCCGCGCAGCACGGCGGCCTCGAGTGCGGCGATGGCGCGGGCGTGGGTGTTCTTGGCCGCACCGAGGCGCAGCATCGGGTGCTTGAGCAGCGCCAGCAGCGTTACCGGCGCGAGGCCGCCGAGGGCCGCTTCGGCGGTGAGCCGCGCGAACACGCCGGCGCTTGTATCGGCGAGCGGGGTGCCGGCGGAATCGGCAACCGCCACCTGCCAGCGCGCCAGCGCGGCGACGACGCGGCGGGCAAGCGCGCGGTCGGGCGTCACCAGCGCCGCGGTCTTGCCCGGCGTCTCCAGCGTTTCACGCAAGGCAACGGCAATCGCGAGCGCCTCTTCTTCGGCGTTCGCCGCGTCGATGACGCTGATCGAGGCGAGGCCGCGATCGGCCGCGGCGGCGAATTCGGCGGTTGCGGCGCGCTCACGCCAGTGCTCGGTGGTGGCCGCGGGACGCAAGGCCTCGGAGACGATGAGCTCGCGGCCTTCGGGCTCTGTCAGCCGCGTCACCGCGTCCCGGCTAACCCCGAGCGTGGCCAATAGCCCTTGCATCGCAAATTGCGGATGCGCCGCGGCCGGCGTGCCGTCGTGGCTCTTGTCGGCCGCGTCGCCGCCGATACGTTGCCACGACGCCGCGTCGAGGTCGGTGTCGAGCCCCGGCAGCACCAGCGCGCCGTGCGGCAGTTTGGCGATGGTGGCGAGCAATTTCGCGGTCGCCGGCATCGAGCCGGTGGAACCGGCGGCGATCACCGGCGCATCGCTCGCGGCCAGGCGCTGCGTCTCGGCGTCGATCAATTTGTCGCGGCGCTCGGCAGGCTCGATGGCACCGCGTTCTTTCAGAATGTCCGGCCAGTGCTTGCGGGCAACGGCCAAAAAGTCGAGCGAGGTCTGCCAGAAGGTGTCGAGATGCTCGTGGGTTTCGCGCACCAGATCGTCGAGCCGGTTCCAGTCGACCTGCCGCGTGGTCATGTCGTCGATCAGGCGGGCGAGATCGTCGGCGAGGCCGAGCGCCGCCGAGGGCGTGTTGGCGATCAGCGGCGAGCCCTCGGCGCCGCGCAGGCTCGCGGAATTTGCCCACTTGACGATGAGCTCGGCGAGCAGCAGGCGGCGTTCGAGCGGCGCGATGGCCTGCGGCAGATCGAGCGCCTCGCCGGCAAGCTCGGCGGAGGCGGCGTCGGCGAAGGCGAACTCGTCCTCGTCGAGGTCGCCGATGGCGAGGATGCGCGGCAGGATGGCGGCGTCGGTTTTGGTGTGTTCGAGGAAGACATCGCGGGCAAGCCGCGCGGCGCGCCGCGTCGGCAAATAGATGGTGGCGCGCGCCAGTTCGAGCGGATCGGATGAGGCCGGGAAACCGGGCACCAGTTTGCCGCCGCGAAGCGCGTCGATCAGCGTCGGCAAAAATGGCGCCGACGCAGGAATCGTGAAGATATTGGGTTTGTCCGGCATCGCGTGAATCATACACGCTTTACGCCGGCGGCGAATCCAAATGCAATTCGCTTAACGCGCGCTCGCCCGCATCGCCGCCTCGGCGCTGAGAATCGCGTCGGGCGTGCCGACATGCATCCACAGGCCCTCGAGCCGCAGGCCGTAAAGGCGGCCGGCTTGCATCGCGCGCATGAACAGGTCGGTGAGCGAAAATTCGCCCTGCGGCGTGTCCTTGAACAACGTCGGGCTGAGGATCGCGGCACCGGCAAAGACAAAGGGCGCAGCCTCGCCTTCGGCGCGGGCGCGCAAGGTGCCGTCCGCCGCGAGAAAGAAATCGCCGCGGCCGGCATAGCCGATGGAGCCGGTGGTCGGCGCCAGCAACAAGAGCGCGTCCATTGCGGTGGGATCGAAGGTCTCGGCAAGCCGCGCGAGGTTCGGCTTGACGCCGTCGACCCAGATGGTGTCGGCGTTGAGATGGAAAGAACGGCGTATTGCCAAGCAGCGGCAGCGCTTTGACCACTGCTCCACCGGTGCCGAGCAACATGGCGCGCTCGTCGGAGATGACGATCTGCGGCCGCTTGCGCGCGGCAAGGTGCTTTTGCAGCAGGTCGGCGAAGTGGTGCACGTTGACGATCGCCAATTCGACGCCGACGGCGGCGAGACGGTCGAGCACGTAGTCGATCAGCGCCTTGCCGGCGACCTCGACCAGCGCCTTGGGCCGGTCGTTGGTGAGCGGGCGCATGCGCGTGCCCAGCCCGGCGGCAAGCACCATGGCGCGGCGGGGCGGAGGCTGCATGGCCGTGTCGCTCATCCACTTGAGGCTTTCAGCGGCGGCACGTTGATGGTGTACCAGGCGGAAAGCGGTAACAGCGCCGGATGTGCCAGCGAGCGCTTCAGATAAGCCCATACCCGCGGCATATGACGCAAATATTGTGGCTTGCCGTCGCGGGCGTCGAGGCGCGCGAAAATGCCGAGAAATCTTGGAGCAGCGCTGGGCGGCGAGCGTGGCGTAAGCCTTGGCAAAGCGCGGCGCGTCGAAGCCGGGATCGGCGGCAAGCCGGGCGCGGGTGTAGTGCGACAGCAGGGCGATCTCCATCATTTCCGGCACGTCGACGCGGGCGTCGAGCAGCAGCGAGGCAAGGTCGTAGGCGGGCGAGCCGATGACGGCATCCTGGAAATCGAGCAGGCCGATGCGCGCGATGCCGCTGCGCTCGCCGAGCCACATGAGATTGGGCGAATGGAAGTCGCGCAGCACCCAGGTTGCCGGCTCCTCGACCACGGGCTTGAGCGCGTCGTGCCACAGCGCGAGATAAGTGTCGCGCATGGCGGACGAGATATACCTGGCGAACCGCGGCACGTACCAGTCGAGCAGCAACTCGGCCTCGATCAGCAGCGCGTCGATGTCGTAGCGCGGCAGGCGATAGTCGACGCCGGGCGCGACGGGGAGCGTCTCCGGCAGCCGCGTACCGTGCAGCGCCACCAGCACGTCGGTTGCGACCTGATAGCGGGCCTCGATCGGCGCCGGCGGATCGCCGGTGACGACGCCTTCGCGCCCAAGATCCTCGAGAATGATGAGACCGGCCTCGCGGTCGGCGGCGATAATCGCCGGCGCGGAGAAGCCGCGCTCGCGCAAGCCCCGCGCCATGGCGAGAAACGGCGTCACGCTTTCGGCCAGATGCGCGATGGCGCTGTAGGGCTTGCCGTTGCGGATCGGCGGTCCGTCCGGGCGGCGCGGCGAGTTCATCAGGATGTAGGTCTTGCCGTCGAGGGTCAGGCGCTCATAGGACCGCGTCGAGGCGTCGCCCTGGATGCGCTCGCGCGCCGCGGCGGCAAAGCCGCTGGCGTTGAGGAAGCTGCGGATGGCGACGATACGCTCGGCGCGCGCCGCCATGGCGCCGTAGCCGGTGACGCGCGCGTTGCGGAAGGTCTCGCCGTGCTGCGGCGATAGCGTGAGCTCGATGTCGAGCCGGTCGGCGGGCAGGGCGCCGGCGGCGCGATCCGGCCATTCGATCAGCACGACGCCGCGCTCGGCGACGTCTTCGACGCCGAGCTCGGTCAGCTCGCCGGCGCCCGCCAGCCGGTAGAGGTCGACATGCACGAGCGGGAAGCGCGGCAGCTCGTAGGTCTGCATCAAGGTGAAAGTCGGGCTCGGTACCTCGATCGAGGCATCGCCGGCGAGGTGGCGGATCAACGCGCGCGCAAAGGTCGTCTTGCCGGCGCCGAGGTCGCCCGACAGCGTGATGACGTCGCCCGGCTCGAGGAGGGCGGCGATATCCAGCATCAGGGCTTCCGTCGCCCGCTCGCCGGCAAGCGCCACGGTGAAGCTTGAAGCCCCGATTGGAGAGGAAACCATCGAATCAGCTGCCCTTCGCCGCTTTATACGCGGCGCAGGACGGCAGCGGCTACCGAGATGGCCGTTCGCTCGGCCGCAAGGTACCGGAAGGCTGGCTGGGCCCGGTTGTCGTCAGCGCGCTGCCGAAGACGTGGTCCCACAGGCTCGTTGTGACGCCGAAATTGCCTTGATGCGACTGAAAATGATGCCGCGCGTGGCGCAGGCGCGCCCGGTACAAATACGAATTGCGCGGCGGCTGCCAATGATGCGCCGCATAGTGGACGAAGACGTACCAGAGATAGCCGGCGATCAGGCCCGCTGTCGCCGCCGTGCCGAGGTCGAAGCCGAGCAACGCGCAGGACGGGCTGCCGACCGCGATCAGGCCGACCGATATGCTGACCCAGGCCGGCGTGCCGATCAGCTCTTGCGGCGCGTCATGGTGCAGCTCGTGAATGTCGGTCAGGATCGGCGCATGGTGAAACAGCACCCGGTGCAGCACGTATTCGACCAAGGTCCAGGCGAGCAGCCCCGTGCCGAAGACAAAAAGCCATGCGAACGGGTGCGGTGATCTCGCATGGTGATACGCAAATAGCGTGGCGGCAAAGATGAGCGGCGGGAAAAACAGGAATTCGGAAAAATAGCCGAACTTGGTCATCTTCATGGAAAAACCAGGAAGGTCGCTTTCATTCGCCCCCGAATCCCGACCATCACCATATCAACGACGCAGCCTGCCTCAAATCACGTTTGCGACAGGCCGCATACGTCCTTAGCCTTAAATAGATAGCGCGTTAGATGGTTCCATCTCTCGGCTGATACGATTTTACGTCTTGCGGCAAAAAAGAAGGCCGGATTTGCATCCGGCCTTCAAGGTAAGGCTGGAGAGAGCCTTGTGCTCGCCCCCTAAGTCGAAATGTTCGACGCTTACTTCATCGCCATGTCGATGCCGAGATTGGCCTTCCAGTAGGCCTTGATCGCAGACACCGTGCTCGGCGGCAGCGGGCCGAAAGCGATGTCGGTCGCCATCTTCTGACCGTGCTCGAAGCCCCAGTCGAAGAACTTTGTGACGCTCTCGTTGGTCGCCTTCGGCGCATCCTTGCGCAGGATCTGCCAGGTGCAGCCCGAGATCGGCCAAGTGTCGTCGCCGGGCTGGTTGGTCAGGATGACGTAAAAGTCCTTTGCCTTCGTGAAATCCACATGCGCGGCGGCTGACTGGAAGCCCTTCAGGCTGGGGCTCACCGTCTTGCCGGCGCTGTTGATCATGCGGGCATAGGCCAGTTTGTTTTCCAGGATATAGGCGTATTCCACATAGCCAATCGCACCCGGCAGCTTCTGGACGTAGGCTGAAACGCCCTCATTGCCTTTGCCGCCCACGCCGGTCGGCCAATCGATCGACACGTTGGCTCCGAGCTTGCTCTTCCATTCGGGGCTGACCTTCGACAGGTAATCCGCAAAGGTGAAAGTCGTACCGGACCCATCGGAACGATGCACGACGTTGATGGCCATGTCCGGCAACTTGAGGCCGGCATTGAGCTTCGCGATAGCCGGGTCGTTCCACTTCGTGATTTTGCCCATATAGATCTCGGCAACGACTGGGCCAGAGAGAATGATCTTGCCAGGCTCGATGCCGGGCAGATTGTAGACCATGTCCTCGCCGGCGATCGCGGTCGGGAACTGGATCAGCTTGTTCTTAGCGAGATCCTCGGGCGTGAGCGGCATGTCGCTCGCGCCGAACGCCACGACACCGCTTTCGATCTGCTTGATGCCGCCGCCCGAGCCGATCGAGGCATAGTTTACCTGATCGCCGGTCTTTTCCTGATAGGCCGCAGCCCATTTTGAGACCAGCGGATACACCCACGTGCTGCCGGCGCCGGTGAGCTGCGCGGCATCAACATTCGTGGCTGCAAATGACAAGGCCGCCGCCGCCACAGCGGCAACGAATTGGGTTCGCATGCGGTACCTCCCGCGAGAATGGGTCTTTCCGGGTGTCGCCCTCGCCCCAAGACCCAACGCGGCGGCACTTGATGCCGCTACTATTACAGTTGGATGACAGATTGTGACAGCGCGGATTACAAATTTTTAATACGGCGCCACTCGAAACTATCTCAAGCAGCGGTGCGCTCGGCCTTGCTCTCGACCGGGAACATGCAGGTCACGGTGGTGCCCTGGCCGAGGGTGGACTCGATGGTGACGCTGCCGCCATGCAGCTCGACGAAGGAGCGCACCAGCGACAGGCCGAGCCCGGTGCCGCGGTGTTGCGAGCCGCGCGAGTCGGTCTCGAACCACTTGAACACCTTGTCGCGGTCCTCCGGCGGGATGCCCGGGCCCTGGTCGGTAACCGAGAATACCACGGCGTCCGGCCGGCGTTCGGCGGTGAGCGTCACCGTGCCATTCGGCGGCGAGAAGCCGACGGCGTTGGACAACAGATTGAACAGGATCTGCCGCAGCCGCCGCTCGTCGGCGGTGAAGTTGCCGATGCCCGCCGGCACGCGGATGTCGAGCGCGATGTGGTCCTTGGCAAGGCGGTCCTGCACGCCTTCGGCCGCCGCCTCCATGCTGGCGCGGATATCGACCTCGCTCAGCGTCAGCGTCATGGCGCCGGCATCGATGGTGGCGAGGTCGAGGATGTTGTTGATGAGCGCGAGCAGCGCGTTGGTCGAAGCGGTGATGTAGCCGAGATATTCGCGCTGCTTGTCGGTGAGCGGGCCGAACGACGGATCGCCGAGGAAATGCGCAAAGCCGATGATGTTGGTCAGCGGCGAGCGCAGCTCGTAACTGACGTGGTGCACGAACTCGATCTTGATCTGGTCGGCTTCTTCGAGCGCCTCGTTGCGCTCGCGCAGCACGCGCTCGACGTTGATCGCGGCGGTGACGTCCTGGAAGGTGACGAGGGTGGCGCCGTCCGGAAGCGGCATGGTGGCAAGATCGATGACCATGCCGTCGCGCCGCTCGATGCGCGCCGACAGCGGCTCGCGGTTGTCGATCGCGGTGACGGCGGCGCGCAAATTGCGCCACACGGCGTTGTCGTCGTGCAGCGCCTGGCACCACGCGGTCACCGCTTCGACGTGCGGATGCTCGTCGAGCGTTTCCTTTTGCAGCTTCCACATGCGGGCGAAGGCGGGGTTGTGCAGGCGCACGCGGCCGTCGCTGGCGAACACCGCGACCGCCTCGGTCAGGTGATCGAGCGTCTCGCTCTGCACCTTGATCAGCGCGTCGTAGCGGCGGTGCAAGGCGAGCCGCTCGGTGACGTCGTCGTAGAGATAGGTGACGCCGCCCTCGGGATTGGGCGTGGTGACGACACGCAAGGTGCGGCCGTCGGGCAGATGCCAGAGATGCTCCTTGGCCTCGACCGAGCGATAGGCCTCGTGCAGCTGGTTCTTCCATTGCCGGAAGTCGCTTTCCTCCGGCAGCTTGCGGTCGGCGCGCAAGCGATCGAGCACGGCGCCGTCGGTCGGCGTCTGGTCGAGGAAGCCGGCGTCGAGATCGAACAGCGAGCGGAAGGCGGCGTTATAGAAGGTGAGCTTGCCGTCGGCCGCGAAGATGGCGACGCCGGTTGCGAGCTGATCGAGCACACGGCGGTGCGCCTCGATGAGACGGGCAAGGCCGGCGCGCATCGCCTCGACTTCGGTGCGGTCGATGGCGATGCCGGCGCGGCCGCCGGCGCTCGGCGCGTCGAGCACGTCGAAGATGCGCCGTTCGCCGGCGACGATGGCCGGCAGGTGCCCGGCGTAGCGGGTGCCGGCGGCGAGGGCGCGCGCGACCTCTTCGCGCCCGGCATGATCGAGCAGCTCGAGGCCGCGCGCCACGGCATCGGCCGGGTCCGCGGCCTCGACCGCGCGCGCATAGGCGGCGTTGACGAAGATGAGACGGTGGGTGTCGTCGCGCGCCCATACCGGGACGGGCAGCGAATCGACCAGCGCACGCATGGTGTCGACTTCGGCAAGTAACGTATCGTGGCGGGCGGCGAGATCGATCAATTCGCGCTCGATGCCGCCGACGTCGCGCAGGCGCAGCACGGCGTGACCGCCGACGATGCGGCCCTGTGCCTCGAGCGGACGGCCCGTGTTCGTGGTCAGCGTCATAGCGAAGCCGCGGCCTTCGCTGCGCAGCGCCTCGACGGCGTCCTGCATGCGCTGCGCCGCGGCCGGCTCGAGCCAAGTGCCGAAGGCAAGCACGCGCTCGCGCATGCCGCCGGGCACGACCAGCGTGGTGTCGCCGAAGATGTCGGGCGGCTCCGCGGCGGCAGGCCAGGCGACCAGCACCTGCGGCTCGGACAACAGCAACGCCTTGAGCCGATCGATCTCGGCGTTGAGCGTCATCGCCTCGTCGCGCGCGGCGCTTTCGGTGCGCGCGGCTTCGCTGCGCGTGCGCAACAACACGACAGTCGCGATAACCGCAAAGCAGAGGATGCCCAGGGTCAAGGTCAGCGTGGCAATGTCCTGGCGGCTGACGCTCGACAGCGTGCCGAGCAGGCCGAGGCGCCCCGCCCACGCGGGCGCGGTCAGAGCAATGCAAAACGACGTTGCGGCAACGGCGATGACGCCGCCCCGTCGCGAACGCAGCCTCTCGTTCGCCGTCCGGATCGTCTCCGGCATTACCTGCCTGCCCCAGGATGCGGGTGTAGCGTCCGCCACGCCGCCCGCGAATCGGAAACGACTTTACCCTCCCGGCGACTCGGGCCGAAAGAGTCCAGACCGTGAACGGCTACTTCAGCGCCTCGGCGCGGCGCGCGATGTCGTCGATGTTGATGCGCGACAGCGCCGCGGAGAAGGTGCGCTCGGCGTCGGCGAGCGCCGGGCGCAGCACGTCATTGAGCAGCGCCGAGGCCGGCAGCGGCGGCTCGTCGTGCTCGTCGGCTTGCGTTGCGGCGCGCACGATGTCCTCGGCGGTGATGCGGCGGCGCTCACGGCCAAGCGCGTAGCCGCCGTGCGGTCCGCGGATGCCTTTGAGGATGCCGTCGCGCACCAGGGCTTGCAGCACCGGCTCGAGATGGCGCGGCGGCAGCTTGTGCCGCGCCGCCAGCGCTCGCGCCGACACGGGCCGCTCGCGCGCATTGAGCGCCACGTCGACGACCGCGGCGATGGCGAGCATAGCCTTGCGGGACACCAGAGGCATGATTGGACCCGGTCGCAACAAATTGCTGCGGTAATAGGCTACAGTCCGCCATCCGTCTACTCGAAAAAAGGATTATTCCCGTCAGGAACCGGTGGAGCCGAAACCGCCGGACCCGCGGGACGTTTGGTCGAGGGTCGCGACCTCGCGCAACTCGGCGTGGGCAACGGTCGCGATCACAAGTTGGGCAATGCGCATGCCGCGCGTGATAACGACCGGCTCGCCGCCAAGGTTCACAAGCAACACCTGTAATTCACCGCGGTAATCGGCGTCGATAGTGCCGGGCGCGTTGAGCACGGTAAGCCCGTGCTTGACCGCAAGGCCGGAGCGCGGCCGCACCTGGGCCTCGGTGCCCGCGGGCAGCGCGACGGTAAGGCCGGTTGGGACCAGCGCCCGCGCACCCGGCGCGATGGTGAGCGGCGCCGCGGCTGGAACCGCGGCCAGGAGGTCGAGCCCGGCAGCATGCGCGCTCTGGTAGGACGGCAGCGGCAGGCCTTCGCCGTGCGGCAGCCGCACGACGCGGATTTCGATGGCACTCACGCCTTCGTCCCCAGCGCCGTGGCGATGCGGGCGATCAGCATCGCCGCGACGTCTTCCTTTGACTGCGGCGGCCAGGGCTCGACGCCTGAAGCTGAGACGAGCTCGATAGTGTTGCTGTCGCCGCCCATGATGCCGGTGGCCGGCGACACGTCGTTGGCGAGGATCCAGTCGCAGCCCTTGCGCTTGAGCTTGTCGCGCGCGTTCTGCGCGACGTTCTCGGTCTCGGCGGCAAAGCCGATGACGAGCTTCGGACGCTGCGATTTGCGATGCGCGATGGTGGAGAGGATGTCCGGGTTCTCGGCGAGCGCCAGATCGGGCGCCGCCTTGCCGGGCCGCTTCTTGATCTTCTGCTCGCCGGCATTGGCGACGCGCCAGTCGGCGACCGCGGCGGCAAAAATCGCAATATCGGCAGGCAGGGCTTTTTCGACGGCGGCCAGCATCTCGCGCGCGGTCTCGACGTGAATGACCGTAACGCCCGGCGGATCCGGCACATTCACGGGCCCGCTCACCAGCGTGACATCGGCGCCAGCGGCGGCAGCAGCGGCAGCGATGGCATGGCCCTGCTTGCCGGACGAGCGGTTGGCGATGTAGCGCACCGGGTCGATCGGCTCATGCGTCGGCCCGGAGGTGACGAGCACGCGCAGTCCGGCGAGCTTGCCGGCCGAGGCAAATTGTTTCTCCACGGCGGCGGCGATCTCAAGCGGCTCGGCCATGCGGCCGAGGCCACGCTCGCCGCTCTCGGCCATCTCGCCTTCGTTGGGGCCGACGATGACGACGCCGTCGGCGATGAGCTGGGCCAGATTGCGCTGCGTCGCCTTGTTCGCCCACATCAACGGGTTCATCGCCGGAGCTAGCAGGATTTTCGTGCGCGTCGCCAGCAACACCGCCGTGGCAAGATCGTCCGCGTGACCGTTCGCCATCTTCGCCATCAAATCGGCGGTTGCCGGCGCGACGACAATGAGGTCGGCCTCGCGCGCGAGACGGATATGGCCGACGTCGAATTCGCTGTGCTGGATCGAACAAGTCAGTTAAGACGCGCTCGCCGATGAGCGCGCCGGCCGACAGCGGCGTGACGAAATGCTCGGCCGCCTTGGTGAGAATGCCGCGCACGGCAAAGCCGCGCTCTTTGAGGCGGCGGATCAGGTCGAGCGACTTGTAGGCGGCGATGCCGGCGCCGACGATCAGCAGCACGCGCCTTTGTCCCGCGGGCGCGGTACGGCGCACACTCCGGCCTGCGGGCTGCGGCGGCGTGAAGGCTTCGAGGACGTCGCGCCCGGTCTCGTCGGCCGCCTCGCGCAGGATGGTGCGCACTTCGTCTTCGACCGAGCGGCCGCTCTTGGCGGCGCGTAGCCGCAGCTTCTTCTTTACGGCCTCGTCGAGCTGGCGGATGGTGATGCTGGCCATGGGCAGCATCATGACGCGCTAATGATAGCAATGCAATCATTGCTATCAGATGACGATAAATCCGAGTATTATCAATAATATGACAATCGCCCAGATGCCGGCGGTGAGCCAGCGATTGCGTTGCTGCTCGGCATTGGCGATGGCCGCGACCGTCTCCGGCGCCAGCACCAGCCCGTCGCGGGTGATGGTGTCGAGCTGGTCGACCAGTTCCGCGCCGCGCGTCAAGAGCGACGGCACCTGCGCGGCGAAGCGGCCGACTTCGCCGGCGCCTTCGACCACGCCTTCCAGCTTGCCGATGGGGCCGAGGTTGCGTTCGATCCATTCGCGCACCACCGGATCGGCAGTCGTCCACATGTCGAGCTTGGGATCGAGCGAGCGGGCGACGCCTTCGACCACCACCATGGTCTTTTGCAGCAAGAGCAGTTCGGGCCGCGTGCGCATGTCGAACAGGCCGGTGACCTCGAACAGCAGCGTCAGCAGCTTGGCCATGGAAATGTCTTCGGCGGTGCGGTTATGGATCGGCTCGCCGATGGCGCGGATCGCCTGCGCGAAGCTCTCGACCGAATGGTGCCGCGGCACATAGCCGGCGTCGAAGTGTACCTGCGCGGTGCGCATGTAATCGCGGGTGATGAAGCCGAACAGGATCTCGGCGAGGAAGCGCCGCTCCTTCGGTCCGAGCCTACCCATGATGCCGAAGTCGACCGCGACCAGGCGGCCATCGTCGTCGACGAACAGATTGCCGGGATGCATGTCGGCGTGGAAGAAGCCGTCGCGCAGCGCGTGGCGCAGGAAATTCTGGATCACCGAGCGGCCGAGCGCCGGCAGGTCGAGGCCCTTGGCAACGAGGGCGGCGTGGTCGGAGAGCGGCGTGCCGGTGATCCACTCGAGCGTGAGCACCTCGCGCGCGGTGCGGTCCCAGTCGATCGCCGGCACGCGGAAGCCCTTGTCCTTCGCGGTATTTTCCGCCATCTCGGAGAGCGCCGCGGCTTCGAGGCGGAAGTCCATCTCGATCGCCACCGAGCGGGCGAGCGTTGCCACCACTTCGATGAGGCGCAGCCGCTGCGCCTCCACCGACCACGCCTCCGCCTTGCGCGCGGCGTAGAAGAAGGCAGCAAGATCGGCCTTGAAGCGGCGCTCGATGTCCGGGCGCAGCACCTTCACCGCGACCTGACGGCGCCCGCCGTCAACCTCGACTTCGGCGTGATGCACCTGCGCGATTGACGCTGCGGCGACTGCCGGGCCGAAATTTGCGTAGAGCACGTTGATCGGCTTGCCGAGCGCGGCCACGATTGTCGCTTCCGCCTGGCTCTGCGGAAACGGCGCCATCTTGTCTTGCAGGCTTTCGAGATCGCGCGCGATTACACTGCCGACCACGTCCGGCCGCGTGGCGAGGAATTGCCCAAGCTTGACGTAAGTCGGCCCGAGCTGCGTCAGCGCCGCGGCGAGCCGGCTGGCGCCGCCTTTGGCGCCGGGCCGCGCGAACAGCCGCGCCACCGATATCGCGGCGCGCGCCGGCAGCGGCAGCGCGCGCGGGTCGACCAGCGCAAACACATCCTCGCGCGCGAACACGAAACCGGCGCGGCCGAGGCGGACGAGATGGGTGAAGCCGCCGATCACAAACGCCAGCCCGAATGCAGCGCCACGACGCCGCCGGTCATTGGCGTCACGCTGACGCGGCGGAAGCCGGCCTGCTCGATCATCTGCTTGAAGGCCTGCGGCTTGGGGAACTTGCGGATCGATTCGACGAGATACTGGTAAGCGTCGCGGTCGCCGGTCACGGCCTGGCCGACGCGCGGGATCACCTGGAAGGAATAGAGATCGTAGAGCTTGTCGAGGCCGGGCACGTCGACCGCGGAGAATTCGAGGCAGACAAAGTGCCCGCCGATCCTGAGCACGCGATAGAACTCGGCGAGTGCGCGCTCGATGCGTGGCACGTTGCGGATGCCGAAGGCGATGGTGACGCAGTCGAAGCTGCGGTCGGCATAAGGCAGCTCCTCGGCATTGCCCTGCTCGAAGCTGACATTGCTCAGGCCGAGTGCCTCGGCGCGCTCGCGGCCGACGCTAAGCATGTCGGCATTGATGTCGCAGACGGTGGCCTGCGTACCGGCGCCGCCCGCTTGCGCAACGCGAAAGGCGATGTCGCCGGTGCCGCCGGCGACGTCGAGCACGACGAACGGCCTGTCGTTTTTGGGAGGGTTGACCGCGGTCACCAGCGCGCTCTTCCAGGCGCGGTGGATGCCGCCGGACATCAGATCGTTCATCAGGTCGTAGCGGCGCGCGACCGAGCGGAATACGTCGTCGACCATGCCCTGCTTGTCGCCAAGCGGCACGGTCTGCTCGCCGAAATGGGTCTCGTCGCCGGTCTCGGGCATCGCCAATAATCCTTTGCGGGCAGGACCATAGCGCGGGCTGTCGCGGGGCGCTATGTGTGAGTGATGCGCTCCGCCGCCCTCATGGTGAGGAGGCGCGAAGCGCCGTCTCGAACCATGGGGCGGTCGTCCGCACCCCATCCTTCGAGACGCCGCGCTTCGCGCGGCTCCTCAGGATGAGGTGCGGAGTGCCTGAACTGCCTGAGGTCGAGACGGTGCGGCGGGGGCTGGCGCCGGCCATGGAGGGCGCGCGCATCGCACGCGTCGAGGTGCGCGACCGCCGGCTGCGCTGGCCGCTCGCCAAGGACTTCGAGAAGCGCATCACCGGCAAGACGGTCGATGGGCTCGGGCGGCGGGCGAAGTACCTGCTCGCGGATTTGTCTTCCGGCGACGTGTTGCTGATGCATCTCGGCATGTCCGGCTCGTTCCGCGTCGGTAAGGACGCGCAGCCCGGCCGCTACTATCACGAGAAGTCGAAGAGCAAGTCGCACGACCACGTCGTGTTCCACATGTCGAACGGCGAGACCGTCACCTTCAACGATCCGCGCCGTTTCGGCTCGATGAAGCTGGTGCCGCGCGCCAGGCTCGACAGCGAGAAGCTGCTGAAGGGGCTTGGGCCCGAGCCATTGGGCAACGAGTTCGATGCCGCGATGCTGGCGGCGCGCCTGTGCCGGAAAAAAGACGTCGCTCAAGGCCGCTTTGCTCGACCAGCGCGTCGTTGCTGGCTTAGGCAACATCTATGTCTGCGAGGCGCTGTTCCGCGCCGGGCTGTCGCCGAAGAGGCGAGCCTCGACCATCGCCGACCGTCTTGGAAAACCCAATGCGCGCGCGGTCGCCCTGGTCGACGCCATCAAGGCGGTGCTCAAGGACGCGATCGCCGCCGGCGGCTCATCCTTGCGCGACCACCGCCGCGCCGACGGCTCGCTCGGCGATTTCCAGCACAATTTCCGCGTCTACGACCGCGAGGGCGCGCCGTGCCCGAGCTGCAAGGGCAAGATCAAACGCATCGTGCAGAACGGGCGCTCGACGTTCTATTGCCCAAGCTGCCAGAAGTGACGGCCTTTCTGCTGTCATGCCCGGGCTTGACCCGGGCATCCATGATGAGGTGCAAATAGTACGACCGAACGATTATGCATGAGGCGCGGCCTCATGGATTGCCGGGCCAAGCCCGGCAATGACCAAGTGGAAATGCTGGGAGCACTCATGACCTACCAGAACATCCTCGTCGAAACCAAAGGCCGCGTCGGCATTATCCGCCTCAACCGGCCGGCCGCGCTCAACGCGCTCAACTCCGCGCTCAAGGCCGAGCTGCGCCAGGCGATCGAGGCCTTCGACGCCGACGACGGCGTCGGCTGCATGCTGCTCACCGGCAACGAGAAGGCCTTCGCCGCCGGCGCCGATATCAAGGAGATGGCGGACAAGACCTTCATCGAGGCTTACCTGGGCAATTTTGCCGGCAACTGGGACGGCGCGGCGCGGGCGCGCAAGCCGATCGTCGCCGCCGTTGCCGGCTTCGCACTCGGCGGCGGCTGCGAGGTGGCGATGCAGTGCGATCTCATCATCGCCGCCGACAATGCCAAATTCGGCCAGCCCGAAATCAAGCTCGGCGTCATCCCCGGCATCGGCGGCACGCAGCGGCTGACCCGCGCCGTCGGCAAGGCCAAGGCGATGGATCTGGTGTTGACCGGCCGCATGATGGATGCGGCGGAAGCGGAACGCGCGGGGCTCGTGGCGCGCGTCGTGCCGGCGGCGAGCCTGATGGACGAGGCGATGAAGGTCGCCGACACAATCGCCAACATGTCGCTGCCGTCTGTGCTGGCAGGCAAGGAAGCGATCAACGCTTCGCAGGAGACTTCGCTGGCCGAAGGACTGCGCTTCGAGCGGCGCATCTTCCATGCGCTGTTTGCGACCGAAGATCAGAAGGAAGGCATGAAGGCGTTCATCGAAAAGCGGAAGCCGGAGTGGAAGAATAGGTAGCTCGCTGCCCGTCACCCTTCGAGGGCCGCTTCGCGGCCACCTCAGGGTGACGGATTACTTCCTCACACAAATCACGCGCACGATTGCCGCGCGCGCGGAATGGTGTCTGACGCCGCCGTTGGCGCGACGTCGCGCGCTTCGAGGAAGGCGCGGATGGTCTGCGCCGGCACCAGACGGACCGGCGGCAGCACAGGGCCGGCGCTCGCCAGCACCGCATCGCCCATCTCGATCATGCCGAGGAACTTGCCTTGTGCGTCGAGCGCGGCGGCGCCGGAGAACCCGGCCATCGGCACCGGCTCGCGCAGTTCGACCGCGCTTGAGCCTCCGAGCCGCGCCTTGATTTCGGTCAGCGGCTTGCGGCCATCCTGGTCCTTGGGGTCGGGCATGCCGACGAGCGTGAGGTCGCCCGCCTTCGGTGCCGCGGACGACAGATAGAGCGGCGTGAACCGGTGCGCGCCGTAGACGCGCAACAACGCAAGCCCGCTTTCCGGGTCCTCGGTGATGCGTTCGGCGTCGCCGAAACCCTTGGCGACGATGACGCGGCAGCCTTGCGTCAGCTTGCGGTCGGTGACGATGTCGCCGCGCGTCGTGACGATGAGCCCGGTGCCGTATTCGACCGGCCTTGCCAGCGCCGCATAGGGCGCGCTGCGTTCCGGGAACGGCGAGAACGCGCTCGCCATCGCGGCGGTGACCGGCGCGACGATGCCTTCCATCATCTGGTCGAACATGATGGTGACGCCGCGCACCTCGCCGTCGCGCATCTGCGCGTGCACGGAAAACTCCTTCAGGCCCTGCATGCCGCTGATAGCGAAACGGTCGCCTTGCAGGCCGCTCGATTCGACCTTGCGCGACGGCTTCTTCTTCTCCTGCTCGAACACGGCGGCAAGGTCCGCGGACTTGACGCGGAAGGTTTCGATTTGCACTTCGCCGTGCGCCGACGACCAGCGCGTGCCGCGCGCGGCATCGCGTGCCAGCGGCGTGAGCTTGGCAGGAATCCCGAGGCGCACGCCGGTCGCCGGATCGACGACGACGCTCCAGCCGTATTGCTGCTCGTGCTCGTGCGCCGCGGCGACGAGGTTGGCGCGCTCGGCGGCGCTGAGTTCGCCGGTGACTTTCGCCTTGGCGCGCTTCTGGTAGTTCTTGATCGCGGCGAGCATCGGATCGTCGCCGGGCGCCGTGCCGTTGTAATCGCCCGACCATAGCAGCGCGGACTGGATTGCCAGCCGTTCGTCGGCGGGAATGCCGGCGAGCGCATCGGTGTTCGATTCCGGTTTTGCCGGTTCGGCTTTGGCGGTGGCAACCGTCGCGGCTGGCTTCGGTGCAGGCTTTGCCGCAGGCTCGGCGGCTTTGGCAGTGGCGGGTTTAACGGCAGGCTTGACCGCAGCGTGCTTGGCCGTTGGCTTCGCCACATGTTTGGCCGGCGGCTTCTGCTCGGTCTCTACCGGATAGGCCGGCGTCGAGGCGGCGTCGAGCGCAAGCGCCGGCGCGGCGCCAAGCGCGAACGAGGCTATCGCCAGCCAGAGAGCCAGACGCATGCGAAACGCCACCCCTACTCACATCTGCATGCGACCTTAGCTGATGGGGCGAGCCCCGGAAACCGGGCCCGCCGCCGCGCTTCGCCACGGCGCTGGCGTAAATACAAGCCGCGTCATAGGGTTACGCACGATGCTCGATCCCAAGGAACTTGAGCGCTATGCGCGCCACATCGTGCTGCGCGAGGTCGGCGGGCCCGGCCAGGCGAAGCTGAAAGCGGCGCGCGTGCTGGTGGTCGGCGCCGGCGGGCTCGGCGCGCCGGCGTTGCTTTATCTCGCCGCCGCCGGCGTCGGCACGCTCGGTGTGGTCGACGACGATGCGGTGTCGCTGTCCAATTTGCAGCGGCAGGTGATCTTCTCGACCGCCGACCTCGGCAAGGGCAAGGCCGAGCGCGCCGGCGCCGCGATCGCGGGGCTGAACCCGCACGTCAAAACGGAAACGCACGCGGTGCGGCTGGCCGCGGCCAACGCGCTCGATCTCATCTCGCGCTACGACATTGTTGCCGACGGTTCCGATAACTTCGCCACGCGCTATCTCGTGTCCGATGCCTGTTACTTCGCTCGCAAGCCGCTGGTGACGGCGGCGGTCGGCACTTTCGACGGGGCGCTCACCACCATCCGCGCGCACGAGAAACGCACCGACGAGCGCCCCAATCCGAGCTACCGCTGCCTGTTCCCCGAGCCGCCGCCGCCCGGCACCGTGCCGGCCTGCGCCGAGGCCGGCATTCTCGGCGCGCTGCCCGGTATCCTCGGTTCGATGATGGCGCTGGAAGTGATCCGCGCCATCGTCGGCTTCGGCGAGAGCCTGGTCGGACGGCTGGTGATGGTCGACGCGCGCTCGATGCGCTTCGAGACACTGAGTTATGCCTGGGATCCGCACAATCCGCTGAGCGGCGAGCAGCCGACGATCAGGGATTTGTCGGGCAAATACTGACGCGTGTCCCGGACGCGATGCAGCGCGAAGCGCAGCGTAGCGGTGCGCCGCTGATCCGGGACCTTTCCAGATTACGGTCCCGGGTCTGCAGCGCATCACTTCGTGCTGCGCTGCGCCCGGGACAAGTTTTATAGCATGCTCGGCAGCACGCGGTCCGGCGGCCGGTGGCCGTCCATGAAGGTCTTGATGTTGATGATGACCTTCTCGCCCATGTCGACGCGGCCTTCGAGCGTCGCCGAGCCCATGTGCGGCAGCAGCACCACCTTGCCCTGCTTGGCGAGCTTGACCAGCTTCGGGTTGACCGCCGGCTCGTGCTCGAACACGTCGAGGCCGGCGCCGGCGACGTCGCCGGCTTCGATGAGCCGCGCCAGCGCGTTCTCGTCGATCACCTCGCCGCGCGAGGTGTTGACGATATAGGCCTCGGGCCGCAGCAGCTTGAGCCTGCGCGCCGAGAGCAGATGGTAGGTCGCCGGCGTGTGCGGGCAGTTGACCGAGACGATGTCCATGCGGGCGAGCATCTGGTCGAGGCTCTCCCAATAGGTGGCGTCGAGCTCTTCTTCGATCTTGGGCGCGACGCGGCGCCGGTTGTGATAGTGGATCTGCAGGCCGAAGGCGCGGGCGCGGCGCGCGACCGCCTGGCCGATCCGGCCCATGCCGATGATGCCGAGGCGCTTGCCCCAGATGCGGTGGCCGAGCATCCAGGTCGGCGTCCAGCCGCCCCAATCCTTGTCGCCGGTGAGCACGGTTGAGCCCTCGGCGAGCCGGCGCGGCACGGCGAGGATCAGCGCCATGGTCATGTCGGCGGTATCCTCGGTCAGCACGCCGGGGGTATTGGTGACGGTAATCCCGCGCTGCACGGCGCTGGCGACGTCGATATTGTCGACGCCATTGCCGAAATTGGCGATCAATTTGAGCTGCTCGCCCGACTTGCTCAGCACCGCATTGTCGATGCGGTCGGTGACGGTCGGCACCAGCACGTCGGCGGTTTTGACGGCTTCGGCGAGCTGGGCCGGGGTCATCGGCCTGTCGTCGGGATTGAGGCGGGCGTCGAACAGTTCCCGCATGCGCAATTCGATTGCGTCCGGCAGCTTGCGGGTGACGACGACGACCGGCTTTTTACCCTTCGGCATCCTGTTTTGCCCCTGCCGGTGGCTTGGATTCAGGCCTCTTTAACCGCGCTCGCCCAAACTACCGGCCAAAGCAGGTCTCCTGCGCCGGCGGGGCGGCATTTCAGTTCTTTTCCTATCAGATGGCAGTGACAAGACAAAGCTTTCGCGCCGCGCGCCGCCGCCTCGGCCTTGCCACGCTGTTGGCCGGCGCGATTTCGCTGCTGCATCCGACTCTGGTCGCGGCGCCTGCCGCCAAGGCGGCCAGCGACAAGGCCGCCAGTGACGCCGCGCTGACCACCGGCTCGGTGAGCGGCCTGCCGGTGCCGCGCTTCGTCAGCCTCAAATCGGACCGCGTCAATGTGCGTTCCGGGCCCGACAAGGACCAGGACGTGCGCTGGGTCTATACGCGGGCCGGCATGCCGGTCGAGATCACCGCCGAGTTCGAGAACTGGCGGCGCATCCGCGACTGGGAGGGTTCGGAAGGCTGGGTCTATCACTCGCTGCTGTCGGGCAAGCGCACCGGCGTGGTGGTGCCGAAACTGAAGGAAGAGCTGGTGCCGCTCTACGACAGCGCTGATGCCAAATCGCCGCTCGCCGCGCGGCTGCAGGGCGGCGTCGTCGGTTCCATCAAGTCGTGCGACGGCACGTGGTGCGAATTCGCCGGCAAGGATTTCGACGGCTGGATCCAGCAGGACCGCATCTGGGGCGCCTATCCGAACGAGAAGGTGGATTAGCTGTCATTCCGGGGCGCACGCGTTGGCGTGCGAACCCGGAATCCAGGCCCCCCTGCGAAGCTTTCCGATTTTTGCACTGGATTCCGGGTTCGCGCCTTTGGCGCGCCCCTGAATGACGGAGACTTCAGCTCTTCCGGCGCAGCCGCACGACCACGTCGACGCGGGCGATCTCGTAGCCTTCCGGCGGGGCCGGCGTCTTGCCGACGATCACTTCGGCGCCGGGAATGTCGAGCAGTTCGTCCGTCCCCTCGATGAAGAAATGCTGGTGCGCACCAACATTGGTGTCGAAATGTGCCTTGGCGCCATCGACGCCGACCTGGCGCAGCAGCCCGACTTCGGTGAACTGGTGCAGCGTGTTGTAGATCGTGGCGAGCGACACCGGCACCTTGGCGCGGGAGGCTTCCTCGTACAGCGCCTCGGCGGTCAGGTGGCGGTCGCCTTTGCCGAACAGCAGCCAGCCGAGCGCCATGCGCTGGCGCGTCGGGCGCAAGCCGACCTGGCGCAGCATGGTCTTGACGTCGTGCCAGGGGCAGCCGGTCATGTCGTCGCGCTGGGACGTCGCCATCGATGCTGGTTTGGACGGAAATACCATTGTCGGCGTTCTGCTCGCTGCCCCCGGCAGCCTATCTCGAAAAGTGACGGAAAACCGTTGTCTTTGAGAGATATACGCAATGGCAGGAGCTGTTGCAACCGCGAGGCAATAAGCGGTTTGGGCGGCTTTGTGGCGGTATCAAAGGAGGAAGATTGTCCTCAGCGGCGTGGAGGCCCAACCTTTGCCCGCTTGCCCGGCTATGTTAGGAGATGGCCATGGGAATTCTGCCTGCAATTCCAGCGGATAACGCATCGTCGATGGACGGCCGCCGGCACAGCTTCGAATACGAGGACCTGCTCGCCTGCGGCCGCGGCGAGCTGTTCGGCGCCGGCAACGCGCAATTGCCGCTGCCGCCGATGCTGATGTTCGACCGCATCACCGAAATCTCCGAGCAGGGCGGCGAGCACGGCAAAGGCCTGGTCCGCGCCGAGCTCGACGTGAAGCCTGACCTCTGGTTCTTTCTCTGCCACTTCAAGGGCGATCCGGTGATGCCGGGCTGCCTCGGCCTCGACGCCTTGTGGCAACTGGTCGGCTTCTTCCTTGGCTGGCTCGGCTCGCCGGGCCGCGGCCGCGCGCTTGGCCTCGGCGAATTGAAGTTCAGCGGCCAGGTGCTGCCGACCATGAAGAAGGTCATCTACGGCATCGACTTTAAGCGCGTCATGCGCTCCAAGCTGGTGCTCGGCATCGCCGACGGCTGGCTTTCGGCCGACGGCACCGTCATCTACAAGGCGAGCGATCTCAAGGTCGGTCTGTTCAAGCAGGACCAGGCGTTGCAGCCAAGCGGCGTTTGATCCCGGCGCCGGTGTTGCATGATGATCGGCGCCGTCCCATGTAGGATTCACATTTCGCTTCGCACGAGGGTAGCGCGGCCATGAGGCGAGTCGTCGTGACCGGGATGGGCATCGTCTCATCCATCGGCAACAACACGCAGGAAGTTCTCGCCAGTCTGCGCGAGGCGAAATCCGGCATCACGCATGCCGACGAATTCCAAAAGCGCGGCTTCAAGTGCCAGGTGCAGGGCATGCCGACGCTCGACCCCGCGGGGTCGGTCGACCGCCGCGCCATGCGTTTCCTCGGTCAGGGCGCCGCGTGGAACCACGTCGCCATGGAGCAGGCGATCCGCGATTCCGGCGTCGAGGACAAGGACATCTCCAATCCGCGCACCGGCATCGTCATGGGCTCGGGCGGGCCGTCGACCGCGACCATCGTCGAAGCCGCCGATATCACCCGCGAAAAAGGCAGTCCCAAGCGCATCGGCCCGTTCGCGGTGCCGAAGGCAATGTCGTCGACCGCTTCGGCGACGCTCGCCACCTGGTTCAAGATCAAGGGCGTGAACTATTCGATCTCGTCGGCCTGCGCGACCTCCAACCATTGCATCGGCAACGGCACCGAGCTGATCCAGTGGGGCAAGCAGGATATGGTGTTTGCCGGCGGCTGCGAAGAGCTGAACTGGACCATGTCCGACCTGTTCGACGCCATGGGCGCGATGTCGTCGAAATATAACGACACGCCGCAGATCGCTTCGCGCGCCTATGATGCCGACCGCGACGGCTTCGTCATCGCCGGCGGCGCGGGCGTCTTGGTGCTGGAAGAGCTCGAACACGCCAAGGCGCGCGGCGCAAAGATCTATGCCGAGGTCGCCGGCTACGGCGCGACATCCGACGGCTTCGACATGGTGGCGCCGTCGGGCGAGGGCGCGATGCGCTGCATGAAGCTCGCCCTCGAGACCGTGAAGGCGCCGATCGATTACATCAACCCGCACGCCACCTCGACGCCGATCGGCGACCTGAAGGAAATCGAGGCTATCCGCGAAGTGTTCGGCGCCAAGTGTCCGCCGATCTCGGCGACCAAGTCGCTGACCGGCCATTCGCTCGGCGCCGCCGGCGCGCAGGAGGCGATCTACTCATTGTTGATGATGCAGAACGGCTTCATCTGCGAAAGCGCCAATATCCAGACTCTCGATCCGGCCTTCGCCGACATGCCGATCGCGCGCGAGCGCAAGGACAACGTGACGCTCGGCGCCGTGCTGTCGAACTCGTTCGGCTTCGGCGGCACCAATGCCTCGGTGGTTTTCAAGCGGCTTGATGCGTAATTGATGTTCGACGCGTGACAGCGTAGCCATTGTCATGGCCGGGCTTGTCCCGGCCATCCACGTCTTTATGAGGTCGCAAAGACGTGGATGCTCGGCACGAGGCCGGGCATGACGGAGCAAGGTGCGAGACAATCATGTCGGGGCTGATGGAAGGAAAACGCGGGCTGATGATGGGGGTCGCCAACGACCATTCCATCGCGTGGGGCATCGCCAAGATGCTTGCGGCGCACGGCGCCGAGCTCGCTTTCACCTATCAGGGCGAGGCGCTGGCCAAGCGGGTGAAGCCGCTCGCCGAGTCGGTCGGCTCGAAGCTGGTGATGCCCTGTGATGTGGAAGACGTGGCTTCAGTCGATGCCGTGTTCGACGCGATTAAAAAGCAATGGGGATCGATGGACTTCCTCGTCCACGCGGTCGCCTTCTCCGACAAAAACGAGCTCAAGGGCCGCTACGCCGATTCGACGCGCGAGAACTTCATCCGCACCATGGTAATCTCCTGCTATGCCTTCACCGAAGCGGCGAAGCGCGCCGCGGCGCTGATGCCGAACGGCGGCGCCATGGTCACGCTCACCTATAATGGCGGCGAGCGCGCCATGCCGAATTACAACGTGATGGGCGTGGCGAAAGCGGGTCTCGAGGCCTCGGTGCGTTATCTCGCGGTCGACTTCGGCCACCAGAAGATCCGCGTCAACGCCATCTCGGCCGGGCCGATCCGCACGCTGGCCGGCGCCGGCATCACCGACGCGCGCTACATGTTCGCCTTCCAGCAGAAATATTCCCCGCTCGGCCGCGGCGTGACGCTGGAGGAACTTGGCGGCGCCGGGCTTTATCTGTTGTCGGATTTATCGAGCGGCGTCACCGGCGAGGTGCATTTCGTCGACAGCGGCTACAATGTCATTGCCATGCCGCAGCCGGATGCGCTCAAGGAAGCCGGCGGCGAGGTCAACGGCGGCGAGAAGTAAGCCTCCGACGCGTTGCCTGCAGCCGCCGTTTACAGGCGGTTAACCCTACCTGCGCCATTCTGCACCCGCTCCATTCCAAGCGAGCGTGTTCAGTTTGCGTAAGTCATGACGGTCACCGCTGCGTCGTTCGCCGATGTCACGTTTTGTGACCGCCCTGTCATCCCAGCCGGTAGAGCTGGCCTGCATCTCGTCCGCCATCTGTTTCTTGGCACCGCGGCCGTCGCGACCACCGGTGTTGCTGTCGTCACCCTCGCGTTGACGGCCGGCTGGCTTGTCTCTGCCTTGCAACCGCATCGGCACGGCGGTCCGGCGCGGGTTCATTTTGGACTGCGCGAGATCGCACTGGTGCCGTCCTATCCGAGGACTATACGGGAACCCAGTCCGGCCGACATCGTGGTCTTTCCGCAGTCCTTCGCGGATGCCGCTCGGCCCGTGCGCGTCGCCGAACGCAAGCCCGCGCCGCGCGAGCCCGCACGAACGACTGAGCGTCCGAACAAGGTGCCGTTGCCGCCGGCCGCGCCACCGGAACTTGCAAACCTGCGGACGGCGCAAAACCTCAAAGTCGCGTCGCTGCCGCCGGCTCCTTCGCCGGCCCCAACGCCATCGCCTGCTCCGGAGCGCCACGCGCCGCCGCCGCACGCAGACAAGCCAGCGCCGCTCCCACCTGCTGACAGCCGCACCGCGGTCTACGATATTGCCGCGCACGCGGTCTATCTGCCGAGCGGTAAGACGCTCGAAGCGCATTCCGGTATAGGCGATTGGCGCGACGACCCGCGTTACGTCGGCCTCAAGGATCGCGGCCCGACACCGCCGAACACATACGACCTGAGCCTGCGCGAGGAATTGTTCCACGGCGTGCGGGCCATTCGGCTGACGCCGATCAACGACGACAAGATGTTTGGCCGCGACGGCATGCTGGCCCACACTTACATGCTCGGGCCGCAAGGCGATTCGAACGGCTGCGTTTCCTTCAAGGACTATTCAGCCTTCCTGCAGGCTTATCTGCGGGGCGAGGTCGATCGTCTCGTGGTCGTGACCGGACATGGCGCGGTTTTGGCGCGCTCCGCGCGCGCTGGCGGCAATCGCAGTTCCCGCTACGCCGTCAGCGAGGCTGAGCCGTCTTCGCTGCTGTTCTCGGCTGCTCAGCAATAAAAACGGCCGGGGTGCGCCCCGGCCGTTTTCGCGCTGCGTTGCCTCAAACCGAGATCAGGCGAGATCGAAGCGGTCGGCGTTCATCACCTTGGTCCAGGCCGCCACGAAGTCCTTCGCGAACTTCTCCTTCGCGTCCGCGCACCCATAGACTTCCGCGAAGGCGCGGAGCTGCGAATGGGAGCCGAAGATCAGATCGACGCGCGTGCCGGTCCACTTAACCGCATTCGTCTTGCGGTCACGACCCTCGTAGACGTTGTCGCCGGCCGGCTGCCATTGCGTCGCCATGTCGAGCAGGTTGACGAAGAAGTCGTTCGTCAAAGTTCCGGGCTTCTTGGTGAAGACGCCGTGCTTGGACCCGCCGGCGTTGGCGCCGAGC
Organism: uncultured Alphaproteobacteria bacterium; assembly: GCA_963822035.1. Lineage (GTDB taxonomy): Bacteria > Pseudomonadota > Alphaproteobacteria > Rhizobiales > Xanthobacteraceae > Pseudolabrys. Next base: position 569,038 of record CAWGGC010000006.1, read on the forward strand.
ACGCGCAAGCCGCCGACGAGAACCGTCATCTCCGGCGCCGTCAGCCTCAGTAACTGCGCCCGGTCCACCAGCGCCTCTTCAGGCACCATGAATTGCCGCTTGCCGCTGATATAATTGCGGAAGCCGTCGGCACGCGGTTCGAGTGGCGCGAAGCTGTCGACGTCGGTTTGCTCCTGCGACGCGTCCATGCGCCCCGGCGCGAACGGGACCTTCACATTGACGCTGGCGGCCTTCGCAGCCTTTTCGACCGCGGCGTTGCCGCCGAGCACGATCAGGTCGGCAAGCGAGACCCGCTTGCCCCTGGCCTTGTCGTTGAACGCCTTCTGGATCGCCTCGAGCTTCTTGAGCACCTTCGCCAGCTCGCCCGGATTGTTCACCTCCCAATCCTTCTGCGGGCTGAGGCGAATGCGCGCGCCGTTGGCGCCGCCGCGCTTGTCCGAGCCGCGGAAAGTGGAGGCCGACGCCCATGCGGTCGAGACCAGTTGCGACACCGACAGGCCGCTCGCGAGTATCTTCTGCTTCAGAGCCGCGATGTCCTTGTCGTTGATCCGGTTGCGAGCGGCAGCCGGGATCGGGTCCTGCCAAATCAACGTCTCCTTCGGCACGAGCGGGCCGAGGTAGCGCGCGCGCGGGCCCATGTCGCGATGCGTGAGCTTGAACCAGGCGCGGGCGAACGCGTCCGCGAACTGATCCGGATGCTCGTAGAAGCGCCGCGAGATCTTTTCGTAGGCCGGGTCGAACCGCAGCGACAGGTCCGTCGTCAGCATCGTCGGCACATGCTTCTTCGACGTGTCGAAGGCGTCAGGGATATCGGCTTGCGCTGCCTTCGCCTTCCACTGCTTCGCGCCGGCCGGGCTCTTCGTGAGCTCCCATTCGTATTCGAACAGGTTGTCGAAGAAGTGGTTGCTCCACTTGGTCGGCGTCTGCGTCCAGGTGACCTCCGGGCCGCCGGTGATGGCGTCGGCGCCGACGCCGGTGCCATGCTTGCTCTTCCAGCCGAGGCCCTGGTCCTCGATTGCCGCGCCTTCCGGCTCCCGGCCGAGCAGCGAGGGATCGCCGGCGCCGTGGGTCTTGCCGAAGGAGTGGCCGCCGGCAATCAGCGCGACGGTCTCCTCGTCGTTCATCGCCATGCGGAAGAACGTCTCGCGGATGTCCTTGGCCGCCGCGACCGGGTCCGGATTGCCGTTCGGTCCTTCCGGATTGACGTAGATCAGGCCCATCTGCACGGCGCCGAGCGGCTCGGCGAGCTGGCGTTCGCCGCTGTAGCGTTCGTCGCCCAGCCACGTTCCCTCGGGACCCCAGTAGAGTTCCTCGGGCTCCCAAACGTCGGCGCGGCCGCCGGCGAAACCGAACGTCTTGAAGCCCATCGACTCCAGCGCGACGTTGCCGACGAGGACCAGCAGGTCGGCCCACGAGATTTTCTTGCCGTACTTCTGCTTGATCGGCCAGAGCAGGCGGCGCGCCTTGTCGAGGTTCGCGTTATCCGGCCACGAGTTCAGCGGCGCGAAGCGCTGCTGGCCGCTGCCGGCGCCGCCACGGCCGTCGGTGATGCGGTAAGTGCCCGCCGCGTGCCACGCCAAGCGGATGAACAGCCCGCCGTAGTGGCCGAAGTCGGCCGGCCACCAGGGCTGCGAGTCCGTCATCAGGCCGCGCAGGTCCCTGATCACGGCCTTGAGGTCGAGGCTCTTGAACTCCTTGGCGTAGTCGAATGCTTCGCCCATCGGATCGGACAAGGTCGAGTTCCGATGCAGAACCTGGAGGTCCAACTGGGTCGGCCACCAGTCACGGTTCGTTGCGCCGTGCATGACCGGGCACTTGCCCGCGCTCTTGTCGTCGGTCTTTGCGTCCATGATTTTTGTCCTCCATCTGGGCTGGCGCTTTGGCCCGAAGCTAACGCGCCTGTGCGGCGCTTGTACGAACTCGCGGCCATCAGGTCTAATCGTATTGAATGGGCTGATCGATAAACTTATCTTATCGGCATGATCACATTGCGTCAGTTGCGTTATTTGGCCTCGCTGGCACGGCATCGGCACTTCGGCCGAGCCGCCGCGGACTGCGCGGTCACCCAGCCCGCGCTATCGATGCAAATCCGCGAGCTCGAGAGCGAGCTTGGCGTCGAGCTGATCGAGCGGCGGCCGGGCGAAATCGCGCTCACCGACACTGGGCTCAATGTTGCCCAGCGCGCCGAACGTATCCTTGCCGCCAGCCGCGACCTTGTCGATTTCGCCCGCCATCGCGACTTGCTCAGCGGCGGCCTGCGGCTCGGCATCATCCCGACGCTGGCGCCCTACATTTTGCCGCGCGTGCTGCCGCGGCTTCAGGCACGCTATCCAAACCTGCGGCTCGAGGTGCGCGAGACGCAGACAAAAAATCTGGTCGGGGAGCTTGCCGCCGGCAGCCTCGACGTCATCATGCTGGCGCTGCCGGTCGAGGGCGCCGACCTCGAGACGCTGGAGCTGTTTCAGGACGCGTTCCTGCTGGCGGTGCCGGCCTCCGACAAGCTGTGCGGCCGCGTCAGCGTCGACGACGTCGACCAGCGCCGGCTCATTCTGCTGGAAGAGGGACATTGCCTGCGCGACCAGGCGCTCGCCTTCTGCGGTGCGCCGCGCCGTGACGCGGCCGCGAGTTTCGGCGCCACCTCGCTCGCGACCGTGATGCAGATGGTGGCGAACGGCTACGGCATCACGCTGGTGCCGGAAGTTGCCGCCGAGACGGAAGTGCGCGACCAGCGCGTGCGGCTGTTGCGCTTTGCCGCGCCGCAGCCCGGCCGCACGATTGGCATGGGGTGGCGGCGCACCTCGCCGCGCCGGCGCGATTTCGAGGCGCTCGGCGATGTGGTGCGCGAGGCGCTCGACGTTGCGCCGGCCAAAATGCGCGCGGCAAAATAAAAGGGCGGCCGCGAGGGCCGCCCTTTGCTATTGCTTCTCCCGGACGCGGTGCAGCGCGTTTGAGGTGCACGGCCGAAGGCCGAGCCTTCGAGGTCAGAGTGAACGGCCCGGGCTGTCAGTCCTCGAGACTCGCGTCGCGCGGCTCGCGCCTCAGGACGACGGTTCGTGTTATTCCGCCGCGCCGCCGGCGGCTTGCGCCGGCTGGGCTTCCCTGCCCTTGTGCTCGATGTCCTCGCCGGTCGTCTGATCGACCGCCTTCATCGACAGCCGCACCTTGCCGCGCTCGTCCATACCGAGCAGCTTCACCTTCACCTTGTCGCCTTCTTTGACGACATCCTTGGTGTTGGCGACGCGGTGAGGCGCGAGCTGGCTGATGTGGACGAGGCCGTCCTTGGCGCCGAAGAAGTTCACGAAGGCGCCGAAGTCCATCACCTTGACCACGGTGCCCTCGTAGATATGGCCGACCTCCGGATCGGACGCGATCGACCGGATCCAGTTGATTGCCGCCTTGATCGAATCGGCGTTGGCGGAAGCCACCTTCACCGAACCGTCATCCTCGATGTTGATCTTGGCGCCGGTCTTCTCGACGATCTCGCGGATCACCTTGCCGCCGGTGCCAATCACTTCGCGGATCTTGTCGGTCGGGATTTTGAACGACTCGATGCGCGGGGCGTGCTCGCCGAGCTCGGCGCGCGCCGAGGTAAGCGCCTTCGACATCTCGCCGAGGATGTGCAGACGGCCGTCCTTGGCCTGGGCGAGGGCGACCTTCATGATCTCCTCGGTGATGCCGGCGATCTTGATGTCCATCTGCAAGGAAGTGACGCCGCCTTCGGTGCCGGCCACCTTGAAGTCCATGTCGCCGAGATGGTCTTCGTCGCCGAGGATGTCGGAGAGCACGGCAAATCGCTTGTCCTCGAGGATCAAGCCCATGGCGATGCCGGCGGTCGGCCGCTTCAGCGGGACGCCCGCGTCCATCAGCGCCAGCGAGGAGCCGCACACCGACGCCATCGACGACGAGCCGTTCGACTCGGTGATCTCCGAGACGATGCGGATGGTGTAAGGGAACTCTTCCTTCGACGGCAGCATCGGATGGATCGCGCGCCAGGCGAGCTTGCCGTGGCCGATCTCGCGCCGTCCGGGCGCGCCGGTGCGGCCGGTCTCGCCCACCGAATAATGCGGGAAGTTATAGTGCAGCAGGAACGTCTCTTTGTACGTGCCCTGCAGAGCATCGATGAACTGCTCGTCCTCGGAGGTGCCGAGCGTGGCGACGACCAGCGCCTGCGTCTCGCCGCGGGTGAACAGCGCCGAGCCGTGCGTGCGCGGCAGCACGCCGACCTCGGCAACGATCGGACGGACGGTCTTCACGTCACGGCCGTCGATGCGCTTGCCGGTGTCGAGGATGTTCCAGCGCACGATCTTGGCTTCGAGCTCCTTGAACACCGCGGCGACGTGCAGCTTGTTGTAGTCCGGGTTGTCGGCGCCGCCCGGGAAGAAGTGTTCCATCACCTTTTGCTTGACGGCGGCGACGCCATCCTGGCGGTCCTGCTTCTTCACGATCGAATAGGCTGAACGCAGGTCCTTCTCGGCGAGGCCGAGGATTTCCTTTTCCAGCTTGGCGTTGTCCGGCACGCTGAGATCGCGCGGCTCCTTCGCCGCCTTTTCCGCGAGCTTGATGATGGCCTCGATCACCGGCTGGAAATGCCGGTGGCCGAACATCACCGCGCCGAGCATGACTTCCTCGGACAGCTCTTTGGCTTCCGATTCCACCATCATCACGGCGTCGGTGGTGCCGGCGATGACGAGGTCGAGTTGGCTTTCCGGCATCTCGTCGAGCGACGGATTGAGCACGTATTCGTTGGCGATGAAGCCGACGCGGGCGCCGCCGATCGGGCCCATGAACGGCGCGCCGGACAGCGTCAGCGCCGCGGACGCCGCGACCATGGCGACGATGTCGGGATCGTTCTCCATGTCGTGCGAGAGCACGGTGCAGGTCACCTGCGTGTCGCAGCGCCAGCCGTCGGCGAACAGCGGACGGATCGGGCGGTCGATGAGCCGCGAGGTCAACGTGTCCTTTTCGGTCGGCCCGCGCTCGCGCTTGAAGTAGCCGCCGGGGATGCGGCCAGCCGCGTAATATTTCTCGGTGTAGTTGACGGTGAGCGGAAGGAAATCGATGCCTTCCTTTGGTTGCTTGGCCGCAACGACGGCGGCGAGCACGGTGGTTTCGCCGTAAGTTGCGACAACGGCGCCGTCGGCCTGGCGGGCTATCCGTCCTGTCTCGAGGGTGAGCTTGCGCCCGCCCCAATCGAGCTCAACGCGATGAATATCGAACATTTGTTCTTTCTCTCATGGTTCTCGGCGGTCCCCGAAAGCCATGAGCAAGACGGCGAGAGGCTGCGCGTCATCCGCGGAAACGGGATGCGAACAGCGTCTGGCGATCCTGCCATGGCGTTCAGAGCCTTGCCTTTGTCGCCGGCAGCGCCTTCGCCGCCGGACTTAAATCGCGAATGCACAACGCATTCGCTTGCGGAAACGCGCAGGGCCGCATGCTGCGCGGCACGAAAATCAGCGGCGGATGCCGAGCTTCTCGATCAGATCTTTGTAGCTCTTCTCATTAGTGCGTCGCAGATAATCGAGCAGCGTGCGGCGCTGGCTCACCATCTTGAGCAACCCGCGGCGGGAATGGTTGTCCTTGACGTGGGCTTTGAAATGCTCGGTGAGATTGTTGATGCGCTCGGAGAGGATCGCCACCTGCACTTCCGGCGAACCGGTATCCCCGGGCTTCTTCGCATAAGTCTTGATCACTTCGGCCTTGCGGCCGGTGGTAACCGACATCGGTCATCCTTTCTTTGCGCCGCGGCTGCCTGTCAGCCCGGCGAGGTTGAACACGCGCTTGGGGACGATCTCGCCGTGGTCCACTTCGGCCAATGCCAAGAGGCGGCCTGCCGCCGTGACATAGACTGGCCCACGGACATTGGGGGCGTCCCTTCCGCGCAGCAAAACGGCTTGGCCCCGGTGGAGCCTCGCCGCATCATTCCCGCTGACGGCCAGCGCCGGGATGTCGTCCAGCGCGGTCTCGACGGGCATGAGCGCGTCGGCGAGGCTACCCTCGCCGGCCGCGGCTCTATGGCACAGGCCTTCCAATTCTTCCAGTGAAATCATGGTTTCCGCGCCGAACGGGCTGACTTCGACCCGGCGCAGGGCGCAAACATGGCCGAAACAACCCAGTTGGCGGCCCATGTCGCGGGCGAGCGACCGCACATAGGTGCCCTTGCCGCATTCGGCCTCGAATACCGCATGGTCGGGGTCCGGGGTTTCGGTGAGCTCCAGCCGGGCGATCTCGACCGGGCGGGCCTGCAGTTCGACCGTCTCGCCGTCGCGGGCAAGGTCATAGGCGCGTTCGCCCTCGACCTTGATGGCCGAATAGCGCGGCGGCACCTGCTGGATCGTGCCGACAAAGGACGGCAGCAGGGCGCGGATCGCATCGGCGGTGGGGCGCGCGGCGCTCAATTCGATGACGCGGCCTTCGGCATCGTCGGTGTCGCGCTCCTCGCCCCAGGCAACCGTGAAGCGGTAGAGCTTGCGGCCGTCCATGACGAAGGGGACGGTCTTGGTTGCCTCGCCGAGCGCGACCGGCAGCATGCCGGAGGCGAGCGGATCGAGCGTGCCGGCGTGGCCGGCGCGCCGCGCGGTGAACAGGCGCTTGATGATGCCGACCGCATGGGTCGAGGTCATGCCGACCGGCTTGTCGAGAATGACCCAGCCGTGCACGTCGTGCTTCTCGCGCCGCTTCTGCTGTTTGGGGCGCCGTGCTCCGCCCTCATCCTGAGGAGCGCCCGCAGGGCGCGTCTCGAAGGATGGGGCGGCGCCATGGTTCGAGACGGCGCTTCGCGCCTCCTCACCATGAGGCCGAGAGAGGCTATCGGTTTTGTTGTCGTTCACTCGCCGTCCTCATGTTCGAGATCGCGCTTGACCGCCGGCGAGCGCAGCAATTTGTCGATGCGCTCGGCCTCGGCGAAGCGGTCGTCGACGCGGAAGCGGATGTCCGGCGCGAATTTCAGGTTGATGCGGTGCGCGATATCGGCGCGGATGAATTTCTTGTGGCGCTCGAGCGCGGCGACGACTTCCTCGGCGTCGCGACCCGCAAGCGGCATGACGTAGGCGGTGGCGAGCCGCAGGTCCGCGGTCATGCGCACCTCCGGCACCGTGATGAGGTGCCCCTCGATGACCGGATCGTGCACGTCGCCGCGCGTCAGCATGTCGGCAAGCGCGTGCCGCACCAATTCGCCGACGCGCAACTGGCGCTGCGAGCCGCCGGGGGTCTGGTCGCGGTGTTGTTTGTGCCGTGCCATTTTTTCCGTTGCTTTCAATTCGTCATGGCCGGGCATAGCCGTTCGAAGAACGGCGTCACTTCGTTCGCCTATGTCCCGGCCATCCACGACTTGCTCCCTTCACTGAAGGAAGGCGTGGATGCCCGGGACGAGCCCGGGCATGACAGTGGAAATAGGCGAAGCCGTCTAACCTACACTGTGAGACTTGGACTCACAGCGAGCGTTGAATCGACTCCACCCGGTAGCATTCGATCACGTCGCCTTGCCGCATGTCCTGGTAGTTCTCGAAGGCCATGCCGCATTCCATGCCGGCGGTCACTTCACGTACGTCATCCTTGAAGCGCTTGAGCTGGCTGAGCTTGCCCTCGTGGATCACCACGTTGTCGCGGATCAGCCGCACATTGGCGCCGCGCTCGACGGTGCCGTCGGTGACGCGGCAGCCGGCGACGTTGCCGATCTTGGACACCTTGAAGATCTCCAGAATCTGCGCGTTGCCGAGCATGGTCTCGCGCAGCGTCGGCGCAAGCAGGCCCGACATCGCCTTTTTCACGTCGTCGACGAGGTCGTAGATGATGTTGTAGTAGCGGATTTCGATGCCGGCGCGCTCGGCCGCCTCGCGCGCTTCCTTGTGGGCGCGCACGTTGAAGGCGATGATCGGCACGCCCGAAGCTTCGGCCAGCGTGACATCGGACTCGGTGATGCCGCCGACGCCGGCATGCAGCACGCGCGCCGCGACTTCCTCGGTGCCGAGCTTTTCCAGTGCGCCGATGATCGCTTCCAGCGAGCCCTGCACGTCGGCCTTGACCACCAGCGGAAATTCCTGGCGGCCGGCGGTCTTGGCCTGCGCCATCATCTGCTCGAGCGAGCCGCGCATGCCGGTCGCGCGTGCCGCGACCTTCTCGCGCTTCTGGCGGGCGCGGTAATCGGTGACTTCGCGGGCGCGGGCTTCGTTCTCGACCACGGCGAGGCGGTCGCCGGCGTCCGGCGTGCCGGAGAAGCCGAGCACTTCGACCGGCGTCGAGGGACCGGCCTCGGTCACGGCGTCGCCGGTATCGGAGACCAGCGCGCGCACGCGGCCCCATTCGGCGCCGGCAACGACGAGATCGCCAACATGGAGGGTGCCGCGCTGCACCAGCACGGTCGCCACCGGCCCGCGGCCGCGATCCAACTTGGCCTCGATCACGGTGCCTTCGGCGGGACGGCCCGGATTGGCCTTGAGGTCGAGGATTTCGGCCTGCAGGCCGATCATCTCGAGCAGCTTGTCGATATTGGTTTTTTTGGTGGCCGACACTTCGACGTCGACGACGTCGCCGCCGAGCAATTCAACCTGGATCTCGTGCTGCAACAGGTCGTTGCGCACGCGCATCGGATTGGCGTCCGGCTTGTCCATCTTGTTGATGGCGACGATGATCGGCACCTTGGCCGCCTTGGCGTGATGGATCGCCTCGACGGTCTGCGGCATGACGCCGTCATCGGCGGCGACCACCAGCACGACGATGTCGGTCACCTTGGCGCCGCGGGCACGCATGGCAGTGAAGGCCGCGTGGCCCGGCGTATCGATGAAGGTGATCTCTGGCGCCGGACGGCGCGGTCACCTGATAGGCGCCGATATGCTGGGTGATGCCGCCGGCTTCGCCCGCCGCGACATCGGCGGAGCGGATGCTGTCGAGCAGCGAGGTCTTGCCGTGGTCGACGTGGCCCATGACGGTGACGACCGGCGCGCGCGGCTGCATCTGCGCCGGATCGTCGCTGGTATCGAACAGGCCTTCCTCGACGTCGGCCTCGGCGACGCGGCGGACGGTGTGGCCCATTTCCTCGGCGATGAGCTGGGCGGTATCGGCGTCGATCACGTCGTTGATCTGCAACATTTGTCCCTGCTGCATCAGCAGGCGGATGACGTCGACCGCGCGTTCGGACATGCGGTTGGCGAGTTCCTGGATGGTGATCGCTTCCGGGATCGTCACCTCGCGCACGAGCTTCTCCTTCGGCTCGTTCGAGACGTGACCTTTGAGGCGCTGGGTGCGGCGGCGGAACGAGGCGACGGAACGCTCGCGCACCTCATCGGCGCTGAGCGCGTTGACCAGCGTCAGGCGGCCACGCTGCTTTTCGACGCCGGCGCGCGGCGCCGGCCGCGGAGCTGCGGCGGGTCGTCCGGCACCGCGACGGGCGCGCGGCGCCTCTTCTTCGTCGGCTTCGAGCGTCAAACGGGCGGCGGGGGTGGCCGGGCGCTTCGTCGTATCCTCGCCGAAACGCTTCTTGGCAACTTCGCCGGCCTTGCGCTTGGTTTCCTCGTCGTGCTTGCGGCGCTCTTCTTCGTCGCGCTTGCGGGCGTCGGCGGCTTCGCGTTCGACGCGGTCGCCAGCCTCGCGCGAGGCGCGGCGCTTGGCTTCTTCCTCGGCGATCTTGCGCTCTTCGGCTTCGCGCACGCGCGAGTCGGCAAGCGCATGGGCGCGGGCGGCGCGTTCCTCTTCGGTCAGCGTGCGCAGCACGACGCCGGACGGCTTCGGCACCTCGCCGGCGGGAGTAACGGCTTGCCGTCTTCGCCGCCGGCGGCATCGCTTTCTTCGGGCGCCTCGACGGGCGCCGCTTCGATGCGCGGCTCGGCCGGCGCGCCGACCGCGCGACGCTTCACTTTCTCGACGACGACCGACTTGCTGCGGCCGTGGCTGAAGCTCTGCCGCACCACGCCCGTCTCGGTGCGCGGCTTCAACGTCAGCTTGCCGCCGCCGACGCTCAGTTTCTTTTCGCCAGGGGTCTTCGTTTCACTCATTCCGTATTCTGTCCTCGTGCGCCGTCCCTCGGCGCGATGGCGGCTAATGGCATCGGGCGATTGTCCGGTCCGAAAGCGCGCCAAACGCGCGGCGCGGGCGAGAAACGTCCCGCTCACGGGCCCGGCAAGCAGGGCTGCATGTACCACATTTGGGCGGTTCAATGCCAAATCCAATTGCTCGCCGCTAAATTCTTCGATCACCGCGATTTCCCGCGATTTTTGCGCCGGATCGTGGTTCAGCGGGGCGTTGAGCTTGCGTTTGCCGTCGGCCGCGGCATCCGAGGCATGGATCAGCGCCACGGTGTCGCCGCCCGCAAGCGCAGCCTCGACCTTTGAGAAGCCGGTGACCACGTTGCCGGATTTGCCGGCAATCGCCAGCGCGTCGAGCGCCGAGCGCTCCAGCAGCCGCTCGGCCTGCGCCGCGAGATCGGCGGCGACGCGGACGTCGCGCTTGAAGCCGCGGGCGAACACTTTGCGTGTGACGGCGGCCTCGAGCGCCGCACGCGTGGCGGTGACCCACAGGCCGCGGCCCGGCAGCTTGCGCTTGATGTCGGGGACGACCTCGCCGGCCGGCGCGACAACAAAGCGCAGCAGTGCCTCGGCCGGAAGCTGCTCGCGGGTCAGCGCACAGGTGCGCGTCGCCGTGGCGGCGCCTGTCGCCCCGCGGTCGAGTTCGCTGTCCTGCGCGTATGCCAGCATCGTCGTCGGCACCTTACGCCTGCGGCGCTTCGGCGGGCGCAGCTTCCGGCGGCCGGCGGCGGCGCAAGATCGGCCTCCGTCACCCAGCCGGCCTTGATCCGCGCCTGCATGATCAGCGCCTCGGCGTCCTCGCGGGACAGGTCGAAGCCGTCGAGGAAACCGGGCTCGTGCTTGGTCTCGCCGTCCTTGCGTTCGGTCCAGCCGGTCGAGATCGTCGGTGGCGCAGCCGGCGAGATCCTCGACCGTCTTCACGCCGTTCTCGCCGAGCGCGACCATCATCGCCGGTGGTGACGCCGGGCACGTCGCGCAGCTCGTCGGCGACGCCCAGTTCGCCGCGCTTGGCGTCGAGCTCGGCCTCCTGCTTGTCGAGATATTCCTGGGCGCGCTCCTGCAATTCGCGCGCGGTATCCTCGTCGAAGCCCTCGATGCCGGCGAGTTCCTTCTGGTCGACCATCGCCAGTTCCTCGATCGAGCCGAAGCCTTCCGAGGCGAGCAGCTGTCCGACCACTTCGTCGAGGTTGAGCGCCTCGACAAACACCTTGGTGCGGTTCTCGAACTCGGCCTGACGGCGCTCGGACTCTTCCTGCTCGGTGAGGATGTCGATGTCCCAGCCGGTGAGCTGCGAGGCGAGACGCACGTTCTGGCCGCGGCGGCCGATGGCGAGCGACAGCTGCTGGTCCGGCACCACGACCTCGATGCGCTCCTTGTCTTCGTCGAGCACCACCTTGGCGACTTCGGCGGGCGCCAGCGCGTTGACGACGAAGGTCGCGATGTCCGGCGACCACGGGATGATGTCGATCTTCTCGCCCTGCAGCTCGTTCACCACCGCCTGCACGCGCGAGCCGCGCATGCCGACGCAGGCGCCGACCGGATCGACGCTCGGAATCGCGCGAGATCACCGCGATCTTGGCGCGCGAGCCGGGATCGCGGGCGACCGCCTTGATCTCGACGATGCCGTCGTAGATCTCCGGCACTTCCTGCGCGAACAGCTTGGCCGTGAATTGCGGATGCGTGCGCGACAGGAAAATCTGCGGGCCGCGCGGCTCGCGGCGCACGTCGTAGATATAGGCGCGGAGGCGGTCGCCGTTGCGGAACACTTCGCGCGGCAACAGCTCGTCGCGGCGCACGATCGCCTCGCCGCGGCCGAGATCGACCACGACGTTGCCGTATTCGACGCGCTTGACCACGCCGTTGACGATGTCGCCGATGCGGTCCTTGTACTCGGCATATTGCCGGTCGCGCTCGGCCTCGCGCACCTTCTGCACGATCACCTGCTTGGCCGACTGCGCGGCGATGCGGCCGTATTCGAGCGGCGGCAGCGGGTCGGCGATGGTGTCGCCGACTTGCGCCGCGGGGTGGCGCTTGCGCGCGTCCTCGAGCGTGATCTGGTTCGACGGGTTCTCGACCGCCTCGACCACCAGCATGTGGCGCGACAGCCGCAGGTCGCCGGTCTTCGGCTCGATCTCGGCATGCACGTCGGTCTCGGCGCCGTAGCGCGAGCGCGCCGCTTTGGCGATCGCGTCCTCCATCGCCGCGATGACGATGCCGCGGTCGATTGCCTTTTCGCGGGCGACCGCGTCGGCGATCTGCAGCAGTTCAAGCCTGTTGGCGCTGACAGCCATGGGCTCAGTCTCCTCTATCAAAATTTGGCGCATGATCTTTGAACCGGCACCCACTTCGGGATCATGGCGTTTGGACGCCGGCTGCCTTCGCTGTTGTCGTTCCTGTCTCTTTGCCGCTTTCGCTTCGCGCTTGGCGGCTTTTTCGCGGCGCAAGGCGGCGGTCACCAGATCGTCGGTGAGCACCAGCCGCGCTTCGCTCATGTCGGCGATCGGCAGCAGCACGTCTGCTTCCTCGCCTTCTTTTGCGTCGTCGCGGCGTGAGCCGCGCCGCTTCGCCCTCGGTGCCGACCAGCAGGCCGCGGAAGCGCTTGCGGCCGTCGACCGGGATTTCCATCTCGATCTTCACCAGATGCCCGGCATTGCGGTCGAAATCGGTGAGCCGCACCAGCGGCCGGTCGATGCCGGGCGAAGAAATCTCCAGCCGGTAGGCGCGGTCGATCGGGTCGGCGACGTCGAGCACCGGCGACAGTGCGCGCGAACAGGCCTCGCAATCCTCGACCGCCATGGTTCCATCCGGCCGTTCCGCCATGATCTGCACGGTGCAGCCGCCGGCGTTCGACACTTTGACCCGCACCAACCGGTAGCCGAGGCCTTCCAGCACCGGCTCGGCGATGGCCGCGACGCGCGCCGGCAACCCCGGCTCGCTGATCAGCCGCGGCTCGTTGTCATTCATGGCGACGTGTGCCGCCTGCGCCTGTCCAGCCTCGTGCGGCCATTTTCGGTAACAAAAAAGAGCGGGCCCCGGGGAGCCCACTCTCAAAACCCGATTGGTTATGAGCGTGCCTTAATTACAGCCGGAATATAGCGGCTTTTCCGCGTGGCGCAAGGCTCGCGAGCGGTCAATCGGCGGCTAACCCTTCCTTCAGAATCTGCCCTTAAATTTGCGTAAAGCCGCGCGTCCCGCGGTTTTTGCCGTCCGCAGGTCTTGTAATGGGTGCTCCTGCCTCGCTGCTTCCCGAGCTTGAAGATGTCGTGCAGCACGGCTCGGCGGAGAAGCGCGCCGAGACCCTGCGTCGCGTCACAACGCTGTTCCTCGAAGGCGCCGGCAAGTTCAATGACGACCACGTCGCCTTGTTCGACGACGTCATCGGCTGCCTGATCGAGGAGATCGAGGCCAAGGCGCTGGCCGAGCTTGCCGCCGCATCGCGCCCGTTGCCAATGCCCCGGCCGGCGTAGTGCGCACGCTCGCCAGCAGCGACGATATCGCGGTTGCCGGTCCGGTGCTCAAGCAGGCCAAGCTCGCCGAGCCCGATTTGCAGCATATTGCCGAGACCAAGAGCCAGGCGCATCTCCTGGCGATGACGGCGCGGCAGACCATCGGCGAGGCGCTGTCCGATATTCTGGTGCAGCGCGGCAATCTCGAGGTCGCGCGCAGCCTCGCCACCAATCACAACGCGCAGCTCTCGGAAGAAGCCTTCACGCAGCTGGTGCAGCGCGCCGAGCAGGACGGCGTGCTCGCCGAGAAGGTCGGCGTGCGCGACGACATTCCGCCGCGGCTGTTTCGCCAGCTTCTGATGCAGGCGGCCGAAGTGGTGCGCAAGCGACTGTTGGCGCAGGCCAAGCCCGAAACCCAGGCCGAGATCCGCCGTGTGCTCGCCAAGGTCAGCGACGAGGTCGCGGCCAAGGCCGCGCCGCGCAACTACACCGTCGCGCTCGCCACCGTGCGCGCGCTGCACAAGGAGCGCAAGCTCACCGAGGCCGATGTCGCCGAATACGCAAGGTCCGACCAGTACGAGGAAACCATCGCCGCGCTGGCGACGATCTGCGCCGTGCCGGTCGAGGTGGTCGACCGGCTGATGAGCGGCGAGCGCGCCGATCCGGTGCTTATTCTCGCGCGTGCCGCCAATTTCACCTGGGCGACAGTGAGGGCGATCATCGAAGGCCGGCCGGGCGTGAAGCCTTCGCAACAACGCTCGATGCGGCGCGGGAGAATTTCGACCGGCTGACGGCGGCGACCGCGCAGCGCGTGGTGCGCTTCTGGCAGGTACGGCAGGGGACCGGCGAGTAAAGTTTCGTCATGGCCGGCTCGCCGGCCGTCCGCGTCTTTCTTATTTGTGGCAAGGAAAGACGTGGATGCCCGCGAACAAACGCGGGCGTGACGACCCTCAGTTCTTGCGGAAAATGAAATAGTTCGGCACGCGGCCTTCGCGCTTGGCCTTGCTCTCGTAGCGGGTGCCGGAGAAATCGGGCCAGGCTTTGCGCCAGTCGTCCGCGCTCTCCGCGGTCCAGGTGAAATCGGGCGAGCGCGCAACGCGCGCCAGCGTCCACGCCGCATAGCCGGCGATGTCGGTGGCGAAACGCAATTCGCCGCCGCTTTTCAAGATGCGGGCAAGCCGCGCCAGACTGTCGTCCTGAATGAAGCGGCGCTTCCAGTGCCGCCGCTTCGGCCACGGGTCTGGATAGAGCAAGTCGATGCGGGCGAGCGAGCTGGCCGGCAGCCAGTCGATCAGCGCGCTGGCATCGCCGAGATAAAGACGGATGTTGGCGAGCTTGTCGGCATCGATGGATCCGAGCGCTTTGGCGATGGCGTTGAGATAGCCGTCCTGCCGATGAAACCGGTGCGCGGGTAGCGCTTTGCCTGCGCGATCAGGTGCTCGGCGCCGCCGAAGCCGATCTCGAGGCGGACATCGTCGGCATTGTCGAACAGCGAGCGCAGGTCCGCCGGCGCCGGCTTCGTCAGATCGAGCGCGATCTTTGGCAGCAGCGTCTCGAACAACGCCGTCTGCCGCGGCCGCAATGGATGGCCCTTGCGCCGGCCAAAGAAGGCGCGCTGCGATTGGTCGCTCTTATCGTGCCGATCGCTCATAGTGTCATCGCCCGCGCAGGCGGGCGATCCAGTAAACGTAGACATATCGAGTATTGCGACAGCGGTCCTAGAATACTGGATGGCCCGCTTTCGCGGGCCATGACAGCTTTTATTTTTGATCCCCGCCTTCGCGGGGATGGCTGGCTAAACGCCGGTCACTTCACGGCGCTTTTGATCGCCGCGGCGAGGTCGGTCTTCTCCCAGGAGAAGCCACCGTCCTTGTCCGGCGCGCGGCCAAAATGGCCGTAGGCGGCGGTGCGGCGGTAGATCGGCCGGTTGAGCTTGAGCGTGCGGCGGATGTTGGTCGGCGTCAGCCGGAACAGCTCTGGCAGCACTTTCTCCAGCTTCTTCTCCTCGACCTTGCCGGTGCCGTGAGTATCGACCAGCACCGACATCGGGTCGGCGACGCCGATCGCGTAGGCGACCTGGATGGTGCAACGCTCGGCGACGCCGGCGGCGACCACGTTCTTGGCGAGGTAGCGCGCGGCGTAGGCGGCCGAGCGGTCGACCTTGGTCGGATCCTTGCCGGAGAACGCGCCGCCGCCATGCGGGGCGTAGCCGCCGTAGGTGTCGACGATGATCTTGCGGCCGGTGAGGCCGCAGTCGCCGTCGGGACCGCCGATCACGAAGTTGCCGGTCGGGTTGACCAGGAAGTCGGACGGACGCTGCGGCATCCAGCCTTTCGGCAGCGCCGATTCGACCGCGTCGGCGATCATCTCCTTGACGATGCCGGGCGTGTACTTCTTGCCGTTGCGGCTCTGCGCGTTGTGCTGGGTCGAGACCACGACCTTGGTGCAGCCGACCGGCTTGCCGTTGACGTATTTCACCGTCACCTGGCTCTTGGCGTCGGGCTGCAGGTCGAACAGCTGGCCGGCGCGGCGCTTGTCGGAGAGCACCTTCAGGATCTTGTGCGCGAAATAGATCGGCGCCGGCATGAACGAATTCTTCTCGTAGACTTCGCTCTCGGTGCAGGCGAAGCCGAACATCATGCCCTGGTCGCCGGCGCCTTCTTCCTCGCCGCCCTTTTTCTTCTTGGCGTTCACGCCCATGGCGATGTCGGGCGACTGGCCGTGCAGCAGCACTTCAACGTCGGCGCCGTAAAAGGAGAAGCCGTCCTGGTCGTAGCCGATGTCCTTGACCACGCCGCGCGCGATTTCGGTGATCAGCTCGCGGTTCACCACCGCCTTGTCGCCGTGTTTCTTGAAGAACGGCGCCTGGCCGCGGCCTTCGCCGGCGATGACGATCTTGTTGGTGGTGCAAAGCGTCTCGCAGCCGAGCCGCGTATTAACCAAGCTGTCGTCGGCGATGCCGAGCTTGATGTCATTTTCCAGAAACGCGTCGAGCACCGCATCGGAAATCTGGTCGCAGACCTTGTCCGGATGACCCTCGGACACCGACTCGCTGGTGAACAGATAATTGCTGTGAGGCACTGCTAAACTCCTCCCCTGGCGGCGATTTTCGGCCGCGCTATTGCCACGTTCGGCGTCGTTTCTTGCAGCCGCGCCGATTGAGGTCAAGATGCGGGCTGCGGTGGGCAGCCGCCTCAACGCAGGATAGCCGACGGTGGGAACTGGCCCGCGAAAAAATTATGCTGAAAGAGGTCGTTAGAACGCGGCTTTGATTTCGCGAAAAATCGGGACCGCGACGAATCCTGTCAGTCGGTTTCCTCGGCGATCTGCTCGACGAGCTCGACGATGCGGCGGCGCAGCTTGCTGTTCTTGATGCGCATGAAGGCTTTGGTCAGCGACAGTCCGTCGGACGTGGCGAGGAAGTCGGAGACGTAAGCCGGCGATGGCGCCTCGCTCATGCCGCCGTGGCTGTGATGGCCGGGCAGGTGCGGCGCGCCTTCGAAGAAGAACGACACCGGCACTTGCAGGATGTTGGAGATCTGCTGCAGCCGAGAAGCGCCGATGCGGTTGGTGCCCTTCTCGTACTTCTGCACCTGCTGGAAAGTCAGACTTAAGGCGTCGCCAAGTTTTTCTTGGCTCATGCTAAGCATCATGCGCCGCATGCGGACGCGCGAGCCCACGTGCTTGTCGATCGGGTTCGGCGCCTTCTTGGCCATAAACGTCTCCTTTGCAACTATTGGGCACGTTGATGTCACATAAGGCGTTACAGAAGCAATCCGTTAAGTCTCACGCCTTGGTAAACGGCGTGAAGGGCCGATGAAAATTTTCCATTATTTTCAATAGTGTTTTCCCGTACGCAAGTTGCCCCTTGGCAACCGTCCATGCGTTTTTGACGCGGCAACAACCGAGATGCGGCGCCGCTGCCGGAAACAATTTATGGATGTAATGGCCGATTATGAATACATGCGCCGGCGAGCGACGATTAGAACACTTCCAATTAATAAGAGAATGAAAACAGTGTTGCCGAAACGTGCATAGATCGTCGGTGCAATCGCGCGGGGTAATTTTGCGTCGAGCACGCCTTCGCTGCCGAGCGGCAACGACGCGATGATGCGGCCGAGCGGATCGACCACCGCGGAAATTCCGGTATTGGCCGCGCGCACCAGCGGCAAGCCTTCGGCGACGCGCGCAGCATGCGCGCCTGCTGAAAATGCTGATGCGGGCCGGACGAGATTCCGAACCATCCATCGTTGGTGACGTTGACGAGCCAGGCCGGCCGCTCGCCGCGCGGCACTGCTTCGCCGGGGAAGATCGCCTCGTAGCAAATGAGCGGCAGCATTTTCGGCGCGCCCGGCACGTCCATGGCGCGGCGGCGAGTGCCGGACCGGAAGCCGCCGACCATTCTGGTGAGCTGGCGCAGGCCAAACTTTTCCAGCAGGCGACTGGAACGGCAGGTACTCGCCGAACGGCACCAGGTGTACCTTGTCGTAGATGCCGTCGATCGAGCCGTCGTGGCCGATGACGTAGACCGAGTTATAGGCCTCGGCGATGCGCGCGCCGCGCGGCGGCGGCTCGGCGCGCATCGCGCCGGTGATCAGCGTGGTGTCCGGCTGCAGAAGCTGCGTGATCTCGGCGAGCGCGTCCGGCTCGCGCGCGAGGAAAAACGGGAAGGCCGATTCCGGCCAGATCAGAACCGTCGCGTCGTGCACGCCTTTCGACTGTGGGCCGGTCGCGCGGTTGGAGAGGCGCAGGTAGCGCGCCATCACCTCATTCTTGGCGTTGTAGTTGAACTTCACGTCCTGCTGCAGGTTCGGCTGCATGATGCGCAGCGTCACCTTGTCGACGTACTCGGTCGGATGCGTCGCCAGCCGCGCCGCGCCGTAGCCGAACATGGCGGCGAGCACGACGAAGCCGGCGACCAGCGGCCGCCACGGCTGCGGCGTGTCGGTCCGGTCGTCGGCAAACAGCGCCGGCGTTGCAAAGATGGCGACGGCAAGAAAAGTGAGCGCCCAGATGCCGACCAACGAGATGGTCTGCGCCAGCGCCAGTGGCTCGGTCAGCGCGTAGCCGAAGGCGTTCCAGGGAAAGCCGGTGAGCACATGGCCGCGCAGCCATTCGGCGGCGCTGAGCGACGCGGCGAGCGTGAGAATGCGCACGGGCCCGCGCGTCCAGGCCAGCCGCGCCGCGGCAAAGCCGAGCGCGGTGAACAACGCGAGATAAGCGGGCAGGCCTGCGACCGCGATCGGCAACAGCCAGCCGAAAGTCTTGGCGTCGACCAGGAAGGCGTAGCCGACCCAGTAAACGCCGGCGAGGAAATAGCCGAAGCCGAAGCACCAGCCGACGCCGGCGGCGGCGAGCGGACCGCTCCAGCGCCCGGCGGCGGAGCCGTCGATCAGCCAGACCGCGACCGGAAAGGTGAGGAACAGAACGGGCCAAAGATTGATCGGCGCCAGCGCCAGCGCCGACAGCGCGCCGGCAACGAACGGCGATGGCGGCGCGCTGCCAGCCATAGGCGAGCACGATCGCATTGGGCGAGGCGGGTGAGGTTCACGGGCGGCGCGAGGAGGGCGGCCGGCGGCCGTCTTTTTGCGGCGCGGCGTCCTCGACCGGCAAGCGTCGGCGGCGTGGTGGCGGCGAGCACGACGTCGGGCTCGCCCCGCTTCTTCGGCTCGCGCGGCCGCTCGCGCCGCTCCTTGAGTCGCGTGATGCGCACACGCTTGATGCGGCGCGGATCGGCGTCGAGCACCTCGAACTCGAACAGGCCGGGCCCGGGACAAGCTCGCCACGCACCGGCAAGCGGCCGGCGCGCATCGCGAGATAGCCGCCGAGCGTGTCGACTTCTTCCGCCGCGTCGCCCGGATCGAAATCGTTGCCGACGACGGAGGCGACGTCCTCGAGCCGGACGCGGGCATCGGCGACGAAGGAGCCGTCGGGTTGGCGCGCCACCTGCGGCGTCACCGCCTCGTCGTGCTCGTCGGCGATGTCGCCGACGATCTGCTCGACGATGTCCTCGATGCGAGACGAGCCCGTCGGTGCCGCCGTATTCGTCGACCACCAGCGCGAGATGGATGCGCGTGCGCCTGCATGCGCGCGAGCAGGTCCATCACCCTCGCCGAGGGCGGCACGAACAGCATTTCGCGCACGATGCTGGCGGCCGACAGCGGCATCGACAGGTCGATGGTTTTCAGATCGAGCCCGGCGGGCAACGGCTTCTTGCGCTTGGCGTTTTTTTCCGGGCCGACCGCGGCGCGCGCGGTCATGAAGGCGATGAGGTCGCGGATGTGCACCATGCCGACCGGATCGTCGAGCGTGTCGTTATAGACGACGAGGCGCGAATGCCCTGCGCCCTCGAAGACGCGGACCAGTTCGCCAAGCTTGATGTCCTGCTGCACGGCGATGATGTCGGCGCGCGGCACCATCATGTCGCCGATGCGGCGCTCGCGCAGGCCGAGGATGTTCTTGAGCATCCGCGCTTTCTTCCGGCGAGAAGCCGGATTTCGCCGGGCGTCATGGCGTCGAGCACGTCGCGCAGGTCGGCGCGGATCGTCTCCGGCTTGCGGCCGAACAGCGAGCGGAACATGCGCGTCAGCCAGCCTTCGCCGTTCTCGCGCTTCACCTCGATCGGCACCGGCAGGTTGCGCGGCTCGTAGGATGCGCCGCCGCCACTGGATGATGGATTGTCGCTGTCAGGCATGGCGGTCGGAGATTAGCGGGCGTCGCGCGCGACGATAGGGATCGGGCATGTCGAGGCGGGCCATGATCTTGCTTTCCAACGCTTCCATAGCATCGGCTTCGCGGTCGGTGTCGTGATCGTAGCCGAGCAGATGGAGAAAGCCATGCACGGTCAGATGCGCGAGGTGATGGTCGAAGGCCAGGCCTTCGTCGGCGCATTCGCGCGCCACCGTCTCGTAGGCGATGACGATGTCGCCCAGCATCGCGCGCGGCCGTCTTCGGCGCCGGGAACGATAGAACGTTGGTCGGCTTGTCGATGCCGCGCCATTGCCGGTTGAGCTTCTGCATGTCCGAATCGTCGGTCAGGACGATACTCACTTCGCTCGGCCCTGTTGAGAGCATATCCGCGGCGGCGGCAATCGCCGTGCGCACAACGCTTTCCGCGCTGCGGCTCCTCGTTCCATAGCGGCGATTGCACCTGGATCTCGACCGCCGGCAGTCGGTGCGCCGTTTCGGCGCCGGCATCATTTCTTTCCCCGCGCGCGGGCCGGCACGGTCGTAGGCGGCGACGATGCGCGCCACCAACTCGTGGCGGATGACGTCCTCATGGCGTGAAGGCGACGTGGCCGATGCCTTCGACGCCGTCGAGCAGGCGCACCGCTTCCGCAAGGCCCGAGGTCTGCCCGGACGGCAGGTCGACCTGGCTCGGATCGCCGGTGACGATCATGCGGCTGTTCTCGCCGAGGCGGGTCAGGAACATCTTCATCTGCATCGAGGTTGTGTTCTGCGCCTCGTCGAGGATGACGGCGGCGTTCGACAATGTGCGGCCGCGCATGAAGGCGAGCGGGGCGATTTCGATATCGCCGGCTTCCAGTGCGCGCTCGACGATGCGCGCGTCCATCAGGTCATGCAGCGCGTCGTAGATCGGCCGCAGGTAAGGATCGACCTTCTCGCGCAAGTCGCCCGGCAGGAAGCCGAGGCGCTCGCCGGCCTCGACCGCCGGTCGCGACAGAATGATGCGGTCGATCTCCTTGCGCTCGAACATCTGGATTGCCTGCGCGACGGCAAGGAAGGTCTTGCCGGTGCCGGCGGGGCCGGTGCCGAACACCAGCGGGTAGCGCTTGAGCGCGTGGATGTAGGCGTTTTGCGCGGCGGTGCGCGCGCGCACCGGGCGCTTGCGCAGGTTGATCTCGTCGAACGCCGCGCGCGCGGACGACGGGTCGTAGTCGAACAGCGAGCCCTGCGCCAGCGCCTGCCGGATCGCGCCTTCGACGTCGCCCGAGGCCAGCTCGCGGCCCTGCTTGATCTGCTCGTAAAGGCCTTCGAGCACGCGGCGCGCCTGCTCGCAGGCGCCGCGCGAGCCCTCGATGGTGACGTGATTGCCGCGCTGCTCGGCAACGACGCCGAGGCGGCGCTCGATCAGCGCCAGATTTTGTCCGTATTGGCCGAACAGGACGGATGCGAGCCGGTTGTCCTCGAAAGCGAGCACGATCTGCGTGGTCGCGGTTTCCTCCGACGTGGCGGCGGTCGGGATCGCGGGCTCCGGTGTGCGCAAGGTCTGTTCAGGCTCCTGCTGTTTCGAGCGCCGCTACGGCGGCGGCTTCGAGGCTTGCAAACAACGTATTGCTGCCGACTTCGGTGACGGCGACGGGCACGACCGAGCCGATCATTTCGGCCGGCGCCATCACCTGCACCGTCTGCAAATATGGGGTTCGGCCGGTGAGTTGCCCAGCCAGTTTTCCGGGCTTTTCCAGCAGGATTTCCACGGTTTGCCCGACGAAGCCGGCGTTAAAGGCGCGTTGTTGCCGCGTGATGACCGCCTGCAGCCGCTGCAGCCGTTCGGATTTCTCCGTCTCGGCGACCTGATCGTCGAGATCAGCGGCGGGCGTGCCCGGCCGCGGCGAATACATGAAAGAGAAGGCGGTGGCGAAGCCGACTTCATCGATCAGCGATAGCGTGTCGCGGAAGTCCTGCTCGGTCTCGCCGGGGAAGCCGACGATAAAGTCCGAGGTCAGCGCGACGTCGGGCCGCGTGGCGCGCAGGCGTTCGATGACGCGCAGGTAGTCGGCGCGCGTGTGCCCGCGGTTCATCGCCTCGAGGATGCGGTCGCTGCCCGACTGCACCGGCAGATGCACGGAGGGCATCAGCGCGGCGAGTTCGCGGTGCGCGGCATAAAGGTCGTCGTTCATGTCACGCGGATGGCTGGTGGTGTAGCGCAGGCGTACGATGCCGGGAATTTGCGCGAGCCGGCGCAGCAATGAGGCGAGCGTTGCCGGCGCGCCGTTTTCATCGGCGCCGTGATAGGCGTTGACGTTCTGCCCGATCAGCGTCACCTCGCGCACGCCGGCTTGCGCGAGCCGCGCGACTTCCGCGGCGATCTTCTCGACCGGGCGCGACACTTCGGCGCCGCGCGTATAGGGCACGACGCAGAAGGTGCAGAATTTGTCGCAGCCTTCCTGCACGGTCACGAAGGCCGTGATGCCGCGGTTGCGGATCGCCGCGCGCTCGGGCACGGCCAGCGCGTCGAACTTGTCCTCGACCGGGAATTCGGTGTCGACCACGCGCTCGCCCTCGCGGGCGCGGGCGACGAGCTCCGGCAGCCGGTGGTAGTTCTGCGACCCGACCACGAGATCGACGGCGCGGGCGCGGCGCGTGATCTCCTCGCCCTCGGCCTGCGCCACGCAGCCGGCGACCGCGATCAGCATGTCGCGGCCCTGCGCCGCGGCCTCGTCGTTTGAGCACGTTGATGCGGCCGATCTCGGAATAGACTTTCTCCGCCGCCTTCTCGCGGATGTGGCAGGTGTTGAGAATAACAAGGTCGGCCTCGGCCGGGTCGGCAGTTTCGGCATAGCCGGCAGGCGCCAGTGTGTCCGCCATACGATTGGAGTCGTAGACGTTCATCTGGCAGCCGAAGGATTTGACGTGGACTTTGCGGGGTCTGGTCTTTTCGCTCAATTTGCCGCTCGATTTTCAGCCGTGCCGCCAATGTAACCCGGAGGGCGGCGATTTGTCGCCCGCCTCCATATAGCTGATTTTGTTGCGATTTTAAGACGGCTCAGGGGCTGCGCCAGCCTGCGCCGGGCGCGGCTGCCCGCGCAGGGTGGCGGCCGCCATGCCGCGGACCGCCGCTTCGAGCGTTTTGGCCATGGCTTTGCGGTCGGTGGCGCCGTCGGCCATCGCCGGCTCGCCGAAGGAAACCACGGCGTCGACTGCGCCGCGGTCCATCAGCGCCTTGATGTGCGGGAGAAAATCGAGGTCGCCGTACCAGGCGATGATAGGCCGATATTGCCGCCCCATCGGGATGCCGTTGAGCCCGGTGTAGGAAATCGACATCGGCTGAACGAGGATGCCGGCCTCGGAACGATTGCCCGCCTCCTTCACCGCGCCGATCAGCGCCGAGCGGAACGGCAGCACGCGGTTGCCGTCGCTGGAGGTGCCCTCGGCGAACAGCACCATGGTGGTGCCGGAGGCGAGCCGCGCCACGATCTCGGCGATGGCGTCGCCGGTCTGCTGGCGTTTGTTGCGCTCGACGAACACCGTGCGCTGGATCTTGGCGGTGATGCCGACCAGCGGCCACTTGCGCACCTCGGACTTGGCGATGAAGGCGACCGGCATGATCGAGCCGATCACCACGATGTCGGCCCAGGAGACGTGGTTGGAGACGATGAGCGCGGCGCGGTCGCGCACCGGCTCGCCGACGATGCGCACCTTGATGCCGAGGATGCGCGCCAGCACCTTGTAGTAGTTGCAGGCGATGAAGCCCCAGCCGGGCAGGCCGAGCTTCTCCAGCATCCACTGGATCGAGATCAAAGTCGGCGTCATGGTGAAGAAGAATGCCGCGGTGAACAGCGGGCGCATCATGAGTGGCTTAACCGTTCGTTCCCGCGGACGCGGGAACCCAGTCTTTGCCACGATTGATCGTTGCCCCTGGGTCCCCGCTTTCGCGGGGACGAACGGGGTCCTTATCGGCCGCAGCACTCATGAATACTTATTTCTTCTTCTCATCGAGCGGCACCGCGTAAAGCTCGAGCCGGTGGTCGACCAGCCGGTAGCCGAGCTTGCGCGCGACCTCGGCCTGCAGCCGCTCGATCTCCTCCGAGGTGAATTCGATCACGTCGCCGTTGCGCAGGTTGATGAGGTGGTCGTGATGCGATTCCGGACTGGTCTCGTAGCGGGCGCGGCCGTCGCGGAAATCGTGGCGCTCGATGATGCCGGCGTCTTCGAACAGGCGCATGGTGCGGTAGACCGTGGAAATGGAGATGCGGTCGTCGACCTTGGCGCAGCGCCGGTAGAGCTCCTCGACGTCGGGATGGTCGTCGGCGGCCGCCAGCACGCGCGCGATGACGCGGCGCTGCTCGGTCATGCGCATGCCCTTGGCGGCGCAAAGCGCCTCGATATTTGCCCTGTCCGGCAGGCGTTTTTCCGGTGTGGCCACTGTCCAGGTCTCCCGTTCCTTACCATAGCACAGGACTAGAGATCGCGCCGCAGCACCAGCGCGGCGGCTGCCGTGCCAGCGGCGCCAGGATAATAATTGGCGCGGCGGGCGACCTCGCGGAATCCGGCGCGATCGTAGAGCCGGATAGCGGCGCGATTGTTCTCGTCGACCTCGAGGAACACGGCGCGGCAGCCAAGCCCGGCGAGCCGGCGCAGGTGCAGGTCGAGCAGCCGCCGCGCCAGGCCTCGCCCCTGGTAGGCGCGCGCGACCGCGACCGAAAGGATTTCCGCTTCGTCGGCGGCGATGCGCGACATGATGAAGCCGCCGAGCGCAGCGCCTGCCATGGCGCGGTGGGTGATGACGTTGCGCTCGCCGATTAGGCGCTCGACTTCGTCCTCGCTCCAGCCGCGGCGGAACGAAGCGCCGTGCAGCGCCGCGATTGCCGCGGTATCGCGCACGCTCGCCTCCGACAGCGCGGGCTCCGCGCGGCTGAACAGGCCGAGCCACTTCATCGCCGCGCCAACTGGTTCAGCATCCTGCGGTTGCGCATCGGGCGCGCGCAGATAGAGCGGCTTCGGCGGCGCGCCGGTCTCGGCCGCCGCGCCGAGCCGCGCCACCCAGCCGATGTCGGGCGCGGCGCGCTGGTCGATCGCCGCGGGCGGCACGGCGTCCTCTGGCCAGGCCGAGGCCAGCAGCTTCGCCGCGGTGCCGGTGAGGCGCGGCGCGCCCATCGCGGCAAGGCGCAAGGCCTGCATGATCGAGACGATGCACGGCGCCACCAAGGTGCGGCCGCCGGGGCCGAACACCTGCAAATAGACGTGCTCGTGGCGCGCATCGATCGCCGCCACGACGGGCTTTGTCCTGTCTGCGGCGATGAATGGCGCGGCGTATGCGGCCAGCGTCGTGAGGCCGACCGCCGGCTTGCCGGCGGCAAGCGCTAACCCGCGCGCCGCGGCGACGCCGACGCGCAAGCCGGTGAAGCTGCCGGGGCCGACGGTGACGGCGATGCGGTCGAGCGCGGTGAAATCGAGCCGGCCGGCGTCCATCACGCGGGCGACGAGCGGCATCAGCGCCTCGGCGTGGCCGCGCTGCATCGGCAGCGATTCCTGCGCCAGCAGCGCGCCGGACGCGGTGTCGAGCACGGCCGCCGAACAGGCTCCGAGCGCGGTGTCGATGGCAAGGACGCGCATGACGCGCACTATAGCAGGCGGCACGGCCCGGGCCCTTCATCCTTCGAGGCGCGCCTTTCGGCGCGCACCTCAGGATGACGGATCGAGGCCTACATCGGCCGCACTTCGACCACCTCGGGGACGAAGTGCTTCAGCAGGTTCTGGATGCCGTGCTGCAAGGTCGCGGTCGAGGACGGGCAGCCTGAGCAGGCGCCCTTCATGGCGAGAAAGACGATGCCGTCCTTGTAGCCGCGGAAGGTGATGTCGCCGCCGTCGCCGGCGACCGCCGGCCGCACGCGCGTCTCGATCAGGTCCTTGATGGTGGCGACGGTGTCGGCGTCGGCCGCGTCGAAGAATTCGTCGGCGTCGGCTTCCGGTGCCGCATCGGCCGCAAGCAGCGGCGCGCCGGTCATGAAGTGCTCCATGATGGCGCCGAGCACCGCCGGCTTGATCTGCTGCCAGTCGCCGTCGGTCTTGGTCACGGAAATGAAATCGGTGCCGAACATGACGCCGCCGACATTGGCGATGTCGAACAGCCGCTCGGCGAGCGGCGACTGTCTGGCGGCATCGCGGCTCGGCATGTCGAGCGTGCCGGCGTCGAGCACGGCGCGGCCGGGCAGGAATTTCAGGGTCGCCGGATTGGGCGTGGCTTCGGTCTGGATGAACATTTTCTAACTCCTAATCCCTTGCGCATGATCTTTTCCGAGAACCGGTGCCCACTTCTCGGGATCATGCGCGTGACGGGTTCAAGGCCCGTGGATGGCGTTGCTTATAACATAGATGGGCTTCGGCGCGCCCGGGGTCAACCGTAAGGCTTTTCTCCGTTCGTCCCCGCGAAAGCGGGGACCCAGGGCTGTTATCCGTTGCCTTAAGAACTGGATTCCCGCTTGCGCGGGAACGAACGGAGTTTGTGGCGAGCGCTTTACCGCTTACCGCCGAACGAAACCGACGATATCCTTGACCGCCTTCATGGTGTCGGCGGCGATGGCCTGGGCGCGGGCCGAGCCGTCGGCGAGGACCTCGTCGATATAGACCGGGTCCTGCACCAGCCGCTTCATCTCCGCGCCGATCGGCCCGAGCTTGGCGACGGCGAGATCGACCAGCGCGCCCTTGAACGCCGAGAACTGCCCGCCGCCGAACTCGCTCAGCACCTGCGCCCGGGTCGTGCCTTGCAACGCCGCATAAATGCCGACGAGATTCTCGGCCTCGGGCCGCGTCTCCAATCCCTTCTCCTCGCTCGGCAAGGGATGCGGGTCGGTCTTGGCGCGGCGGATCTTCAGCGCGATGGCATCGGCGTCGTCGGTGAGATTGATGCGCGATTGATCGGAAGCGTCCGACTTCGACATTTTCTTCGAGCCGTCGCGCAGGCTCATGACCCGCGTCGCCGGGCCCTGAATGATCGGCTCCGGCAGCGGGAAGAAGGTGTCGCCGTAACCGTGCGCGTTGATCGAGGCCGCGTAGTCGTTGTTGAACTTCTGCGCAATGTCGCGCGCAAGCTCGACATGCTGCTTCTGGTCCTCGCCGACGGGAACGTGCGTCGCGCGGTAGACCAGAATGTCGGCGGCCATCAGGCTCGGATAGACGAACAGGCCGACCGAGGCGTTCTCGCGGTCCTTGCCCACCTTCTCCTTGAACTGGGTCATGCGGTTGAGCCAGCCCATGCGCGCGACGCAGTTGAACACCCAGGCAAGCTCGGCGTGCTCGGCGACCTGGCTCTGGTTGAAGATGATCTGCTTCTTCGGGTCGATGCCGCAGGCGATGAATGCCGCCGTTACCTCGCGCGTCGCCTTCGGCAGCTCGGACGGTTCCTGCCACACGGTGATGGCGTGCAGGTCGACCACGCAATAGATGCAGTCGTACTTGTCCTGCAGCGCCACGAATTTGGTGATGGCGCCGAGATAGTTGCCGAGGTGCAGGTTGCCGGTCGGCTGCACGCCGGAAAACACCCGTTCCTTGAACGCCATTGGTCCTGTCCTGCCGTTGCGGGGGCCACATTCCACATGCGCCCGCGCGATGCAAGCACCTCCCACTTGACCCGGCGATCTCGATCAGGTGAGCAAATGCTCATGAAGCGTCCCGATCCGCCCGACATCGCCCTCTTCGACCCCGCGGCCGCCGGCTGGCAGCAATATACCGACGAAGGCTTCTTTGGCCTGGTCGGCCCGCTATGGACGCGGGAGGAGGGTGGCACCCACCTCTACGCCTTCAAGGCCGAGTCCAAGCACCACAACCGCCGCGGCGTCGTGCATGGCGGCATGCTGATGGCCTTTGCCGACCGCTCCATGGGCATGACCTGCTGGTACGCCAATGAGCAGCAGCCGCAGGCGACAGTGCAACTCGACATGCATTTCATCGACGCCGTCCGCATCGGCGAGTTCGTCGAGGCCAAATGCCGGGTGGTGCGGCGGACGCGCTCGGTGATCTTCATGGAAGCAGAGCTTGTCGTCGGCGACCGCGTCGTCGCCACCGCCAAGGGCGTGTGGAAGACACTGGGCGAGAGCTGAGCCGCAGAGGGCAGCGGCCCATGCGGCGGTGCGCGGTTGGCCATTGCCGGGCGGCAATCCGCCGATATAGTGCCGCGCGTTGAAGGGCAACGAGGCAACACACCATGACCGCTCCCCGCTACGACGTGCTCGGCATCGGCAACGCCATCGTCGACGTCATCGCCAACACCGAAGACGACTTTCTGGTCAAGCACGGCATGCACAAAGGCGGCATGGCGCTGATCGACGAGCCGCGCGCCCGCGCCATCTACGAGGCCATGGGCCCGGCGATCCGCGCCTCCGGCGGCTCGGCGGCGAACACCATCGTCGGCGTCGCGAGCCTCGGCGCGCGCGCTGCCTTCGTCGGCAAGGTCAAGGAGGACCAGCTCGGCCGCGTCTTCATTCACGACATCCGCGCCGCGGGCGTTGCCTTCCACACCGAGCCGGCGCGCGAGGGGCCGTCGACCGCGCGCTGCTACATCATGGTGACGCCGGACGGCGAGCGCACCATGAACACCTTTCTCGGCGCCGCGCAGGATTTAAAGCCCGCCGACATCGACGAGCAGGCGATCGCCACCGCCGCCGTCACCTATCTCGAGGGCTATCTGTGGGATCCGCCGCAAGCGAAAGAGGCCTTCGTCAAGGCGGCCGGCATTGCGCACAAGGCGGGGCGGCAGGTCGCGCTGACCTTGTCGGACGCATTTTGCGTCGACCGCTACCGCGCCGAGTTTCTCGATTTGATCAAGAAGGGCACCGTCGACATTATTTTCGCCAACGAGCGCGAGCTGCACTCGCTCTACCAGACTTCGGATTTCGACACCGCGGTGAAGGCCTTGCAGAACGATGCCCGGCTTGCGGTCGTCACCCGCAGCGAGAAGGGCTGTGTCGTCGTCGCCAAGGCCAACACCATCGCGGTGCCGGCGGCGGAGATCGAGAAGGTCGTCGATGTGACCGGCGCCGGCGATCTGTTCGCCGCGGGCTTCCTGGTCGGGCTCGCGCGCGGCAAGAGCCACGAGACCGCGGCCAGGCTCGGCGCGCTGTGCGCGGCGGAGGTGATCCAGCACATCGGCGCACGGCCGGCGGTGTCGCTCAAGGTGCTGGCGGAAGAGAACGGGCTTTTGGCCGAGACAGGCCCCGGCGCCGAGTGAAACGGTCGCCCGGGCGGACGGTCGGTACCGAATTGGTAACTGATTGGTAACCGGACGTGGTTAGCGATTGGTGAACAGCCAATCGGGGACCACCATGGCCGAGAACAATCCGAACGATCAGGCCGCCGGGCAAACGCCGGCGCCGAAGGGCGATCTGCCGCAGATCGAATCGCCGTCGATTTCGCCGGGCGAGGACAAGCCGGCCGAAACCGAAAAAGCGGCCGCCGTCAATTTGCCGATCATCGCGCCGGCGCCTGCAAAGGCAAACTTCAAGCTGCGTCCGCGCCACAAGCGCGCGGCCTTGCTCGCCGCCACGATCACGCTCGCCGCCGCCTTCGGCTCGCTCATCGGCGCGGTGACGACCGAGCGTCTTGCCGCGGCGAACAAGCCGGCGGTCGACACCGCCGCGCTCGAGCAGCGCAAAGCGGTCGAAAAGACCATCGCGCATTTGTCGCAGCAGGTGGCGACGCTGAAGACCAACCTCGACACCGCGACGCGCACCGCGCATCGCGACATGGAAAACGCCCACGGCGAAATGGCGAAGCTCGCGCAGCGGCTGGCTGCCGCGGCCGCCGACGTCACCGGGTCGATCACGCCGCCGCAAACGGCGCCGCCGGCGCAATCGCCGCAGCCGCAGCATTTGGCGACGCCGCTGCCGCCGCCGCGCCCGCCGCTCGAGCAACTCGCCTCGGCGGTGCCGCCGCCCGCGCGCCCCGCCGTGGTGCCGGACTGGACGTTGCGCGCGGCGCATGACGGCATGGCTCTGGTCGAAGGCCGCGGCGAGCTCTATCAGGCGGTGCTCGGCGCGCCGCTGCCCGGCCTCGGGCCGGTGCAGACCATCAAGCGCGAGGACGGCCGCTGGATCGTGGTGACGCCGCGCGGCATCATCGTGTCGGCGCGCGACCGGCACTACTTCGAATAAACGCAATTTTATTTGTGGCGGGAAAGGGCGGCGCCAAAAGCGTCGCCTTTTTTCTTGGTACCAATCTTCTTGGCCCTAAAGCCGATGGCACGCGGCGGCGATCCGTGGCAGAATTTCACCATGCGTAGGGGCGTCACGTTTTCTGCTGTCGCCGCGGCTTTATTCAGTTTTGCCGCCGCCCCCGCCTTCGCGCAAGGCGCAGCGCCGCCGGCGCCCGCCGCCAAACCGGAAATGATGCAAAGCTGCCCCGGCCTCGTTGCCGGACGCGCGGTCTCGCCGCTATTCCGCCGCGTCGCGCTCGAGGCCGACCAGGTGCGCATCACCTTCATCGGCCATGCCACGTTCCTGATCGAGAGCCCGCAGCTCGTGCGCATCGCCACTGACTACAACGATTATGTGCGGCCGCCGGTCACGCCCGACATCGCCACGATGAATCACGCGCACGACACGCACTTCACGCTGCATCCCGACCCGGGCATCAAATACGTGCTGCACGGCTGGGCCGAGACCGAGCCGCCCAAGCCGATCGACATGACCTACAAGGACGTGCGGGTGCGCAACGTCTTCACCAACATCCGCACCTTCGATGGCGGCACCGAGAAATACGGCAACTCGATCTTCATCTTCGAGATCGCCAACCTGTGCATCGTCCATCTCGGCCACCTGCACCACACGCTGACACAGCAGCAGTTGAACGACATCGGCCGGCCCGACGTCGTGCTGGTGCCGGTCGACGGCAACTACACGCTCGATCTCGACGGCATGATCGAGGTGCTGCATGCGCTGAAGGCGCCGCTGATGATCCCGATGCACTATTTCAGCACCTACACGCTCGACCGCTTCCTCAGCCGGGTGCGCGACGAATGGCCGGTGGAGACGGCGGAGGTGCCCTCGGTGCTGGTGTCGAAGACGACGCTGCCGCAAAAGCCAAAGATTTTAGTGCTGCCCGGCCACTGACGGCTCAGCCTTTGTTGCCGACGATTGCCGGTTTATCAGCGGCTTAGCGGACGCGGCTGCGACTTTTCCACAGCCGTCATTGACCGGATGGAACCATTGATTAGGTCTCGCGTTCACGGGTGCAACGCGAGAGGACCCCCGATGGAGCCAACCTGGAGCAATTGGAAGCGCTTTCCCGACGTGGAAAGCGGCGACAATGTTGAAGCGCCCATTGGGCCGGGGGTTTACGAAGTCCGCCACACATTGACTGGGCGGTTGGTCGCTTTCGGCCATGCCAGCAACGTCGCCAACGCCATCGCCGACCTCAAGGTCGACCGCGGCAACCCGTTCGCCCGCCTGTTCAAGCCGGCACCGCTGACCTCCCGCGTGTCCGATCTCGAATACCGCACCTGCGCGGCGGCAAGCCGCGCCGACGCCAAGACCGCGGCGCATCGGCTTAAAGGCTTGCGCCATATCGCCTGGCGCCGCCGGCTCGATCTCGGCTGGTCGGTGCGCCAGCCGCACTGAGGCTGCGGCCACTTCCCGCTTGCAAGTGATGATCGTATAACGCCGGCAGTTTCTTTTGCTGCCGGGGGTTCTGCTTTGCCTTACGCCATCACGTCCGACAACGTGCGGCTCTACTATGAGGAAGTGGGGCAGGGCACGCCCATCCTGTTCGTGCACGAATTCGCCTCCGACTATCGCGGCTGGGAGCCGCAGATGCGCGAGTTCGGCAAGCGCTACCGCTGCATCACGTATTCGGCGCGCGGCTATAAGCCGTCCGACGTGCCGGCCGACAAGAGCGCCTACAGCTACAGCCATGTGATGCGCGACGCGGTTGCCGTGCTCGATCACCTCAAGATCGACAAGGCGCATATCGTCGGCTTGTCGATGGGCGGCTACACCGCGCTGCAGGTCGGCCTCAATCATGCCTCGCGCGTGCGCTCGATGACGCTTGCCGGCGCCGGCTCCGGCAGCGAGCGCTGGTTCACGCAAGAATTCCATAAAGCTTCGCGCGCTGTTGCCGACCAATACGAGCGCGAGGGCTCGGCCGCGGTGGCCGCAACCTATGGCAAAGGGCCGTCACGCATTCCGTTCGAGCTCAAGGACCCGCGCGGCTTTGCCGAATTCGTAAGGCAGCTCGCCGAGCATGACGCGCAAGGCGCCGGCAACACCTCGCGCGGCTTTCAGGGCGCGCGGCCCTCGCTCTACGACTTCGCCGCCGCCATCAAGGCCTGCGCGATTCCGGCGCTGATCGTGGTCGGCGATGAGGACGACCGCTGCATCGAACCCAGCCTGTTTCTGAAAGCGACGCTGCCGGCTTCGGGTCTGGTGGTGCTGCCGAAGACCGGCCACGTCGTGAACCTCGAGGAGCCGGACCTGTTCAACCGCCTGCTCGGCGAGTTTCTCACCCGCGTCGAGGCCGGACGGTGGGCTCCGCGCGATCCGCGCACGCTGGCGCCGCAGTCGCCGCCGCGGCCGTGGAACTAGACCCGGCTCGACCCGTTTGAGAGAGGGGAACCCGAGGAGCCGCCGATGCTGAAATGGGCCGTGGTCTTTCTATTGATCGCCACTGTCGCCGGCATTTTCGGCTTCACCGACGTCGCCTCGGCCTCCGCCAGCATCGCCAAGATCCTGTTCGGCATCTTCCTGGTGCTGTTTATCGGCGCGCTGGCGATCGGCCTCGCCATCGGGGCCAAGCTGTCCTCCTGAACGCCGCTGCCGGCCGCGGCTAGCCGCAGCCAGAGTTCCAGGGCCGAAACCCAGCCTTGGCCTGGCCCCCAAACTTCGTTAACATATTAACGATTTTCGGCTTGTGGCAATTTGTGGCGTCTTTTCAGTGGAGTAGCGTCATGTTCCGCACCGCTTTGGCTTGCTTGAGCCTGCTCGCGTTAACCATAATTGTGGCAATCGCCCCGGCTCGTGCCGGCGAGTACTACTCCGGCGACGGCTACTACGGCGACCGGTACAGCACCGGCTATCACTCCAGCTATTACTACGGCGACCGCTACCACAGCGGCTATCGCACCAGCCGCAGCTGGTCGGACTGCTGCTACCGTAAGGTGGTCCGCTACGAGAAGCTCGGCGGCTACTACCATCACGACCACTACAGCGATTACGGCTATCCGTCGTACCGCAGCAGCTACTATTACGGCCATCCGTATTACCGCAGCAGCTACTACTACGGCCGGCCATACAATTCGGGCTACTACGGCGCGCCGCGCTACTACACCTCCGCCTATTACGGCTACAACACCTGCGCGCCGCGGCGCCTGTGGACGGCCAATGGCTGGGTGTGGAGCGCGAAGGCCGGCTGCCCGCAGACGCGCTGGTGATCGAGACCGAGGCGCGCCGCGCTTGAGGCGGCGCGCGCTTGACCGCGCGAGTTGCCGAACCGCGATCTATAGCTCGGTCAATAATCCGGGGCGTAGTCGAACATTCGGGATATCGCCGACGCGATCTCTCGCGGAGCGGAGAAGATTTTGGACTTCAGCCGGCAGGTTCGGCAGATCGCCGTCTTTGAAAAAACCAAGGGCGCGCAGAGGAAGGCCTGGGTCCTTGTTGAACATTTTAGCGAAAGCGCCCAGGCCCTTCTCAAGTGCAACGCCGGCGGCGAGCATTGCCGAAATGTCCCGGTAATCTCTGGCTTCGGCACGATCCAAAATCGTCTTGAGCTTCGTTGCCAGGAGATCTTCGGTCGATGCGACGAACAACGTGCCGTCGGCAGTCTGGAAAGGCTCGTTGACGTGGCCGAACGTGATATTCCCGAAGTACGAAATTTTCACTGGCCCCGAAGGCATCCGTGCAAGAATGACGAGCGTCTCCGCATCCTCTTGAACAATTTCGGATGACCGCAGGAATGGAAATGACTGCGCTATCCGATTTTTATCAAGGGCAGCGGAGCAAAAAAAATCGAAATCAACCGAAACGCGATGGCCGAGGTGAAGCGCTACAGCAGTGCCGCCATACAGCACGAACGAGAGACGCGGTGCCGCGCTCAACTGCGGCCAAATTTCCCTTTGCGCTTGCAGTAAAATTTCCGTCTTCGGCTTAAATTTCCTGATCATGCAGTTGCCTCAGCGGCGGCTTGTCAGGAATTGGCTGGGCCGTCGCAGTTAAAAGACGTCCGCGCCAAAAATCCCACGATCTTTCCGTAAACCAGCCGGGTTCTGCGGACCACATGATCGCAGCCAAACGGTCCGGCCCCACCTCGTTCTCGAGCCGCCGCACGTCGGCGAAAGAGCCGAGTTCCATGGCCTGCGCCAGAATGCGGGCGTCGGAGCGAGGCCGCTCCGGAGTCCACCAAAAGTATTTTCTTTCCAATTCTGCCGCTAAGCTCGCAGGAAGGATTTTTCCCTTCGCCATCGTAGCCCGTCTAGGTGTCGACCGTCGCGGAAAGCGCGTTGTCCTGGATGAACTGGCGGCGCGGCTCGACGACGTCGCCCATCAACTGGTCGAACAGCACGCTTGCCTCGTCGACTTCCTTGATCTTGACCTGCAGCAGCGAGCGGACGTTGGTGTCCAGCGTCGTCTCCCAGAGCTGCTCGGGGTTCATCTCGCCGAGGCCTTTGTAGCGCTGCAGGGCGATGCCCTTGCGGCCGGCGGCGGTGATCGCCTCGAACAGGCTGACCGGCCCGTGGATCGCCACGGTCTCGTCCTTGCGGCGGAGCATGGCGGGCGGCGTCGGCCGCGGATAGACCGCCTGCAGGCGCGCGGCGAACTCGTCGAGCTTGCGCGCGTCGGCCGATCCGAGCAGCGCCTGGTCGATGACCGCCGCCTCCTTGACGCCGCGCACGGTGCGCTCGAAGTGAAAGCCGTTCTCGTCGAACGAGCCTTTCCAGCCGCGCTCGGTCTCGTCTTCCAGCGCGTCGAGCCGTTTGGCGATGTAGTCGGCGGCGGCGCCGCCATTCTTGGCGTCGTCGGTGACCGCGGGGTTTAGCACGCCGGCGATCGCCGCCTGCTCGATGACCTTGCGGTTGTAGCGGCTGTGCAGGCCGTTGAGGATGTTGCGAATGTGCCGGGCGTCGTCGACCTGGAGCCGCAGGTCGAGGCCGGAGCGCTCCTCGCCCGAGGCAAGACGCAGCACCGCGTCCTCGAGCCCGGCGGTGATCAGGTAATCCTCGAGCGCGCGCTCGTCCTTGAGGTACTGCTCGGACTTGCCGCGCGATATTTTGTAGAGCGGCGGCTGCGCGATGAAGATGTGGCCGCGGTCGATCAGCTCCGGCATCTGCCGGAAGAAGAAGGTCAAGAGCAGCGTGCGGATGTGGCTGCCGTCGACGTCGGCGTCGGTCATGATGATGATCTTGTGGTAGCGCAGCTTGTCGGCGTTGAACTCGTCGCGGCCGATGCCGGTGCCGAGCGCGGTGATCAGCGTGCCGATCTCCTGGCTGCCCAGCATCTTGTCGAAGCGAGCGCGCTCGACGTTGAGGATCTTGCCGCGCAACGGCAGCACCGCCTGGAATTCGCGGTTGCGGCCCTGCTTGGCCGAGCCGCCGGCCGAATCGCCCTCGACGATGAACAGTTCGGCCTTGGCCGGATCGCGCTCCTGGCAGTCGGCGAGCTTGCCCGGCAACGAGTTGACGTCGAGCGCGCCTTTGCGCCGGGTGAGTTCGCGGGCCTTGCGCGCCGCCTCGCGCGCGGCGGCGGCTTCCACCACCTTGCCGACGATCACCTTGGCTTCGGAGGGGTGAATCTCGAACCAGTCCTGCAGCGCCTGGTTGATGACGTTTTCGACCACCGGCCGCACCTCGGAGGAGACCAGCTTGTCCTTGGTCTGCGAGGAGAACTTGGGGTCGGGCACCTTGACCGACAGCACGGCGGTCAGACCCTCGCGAATGTCGTCGCCGGTGAGCGCGACTTTTTCCTTCTTCGAGGTGCCGAGCGTCTCGGCATATTGCGTAATCTGCCGGGTCAGCGCGCCGCGGAAGCCGGCGAGATGCGTGCCGCCGTCACGCTGCGGGATGTTGTTGGTGAAGCAGAGCACGCTCTCGTGATAGCCGTCGTTCCAGGTGAGCGACGTCTCGACCGTGATGCCGTCGCGCTCCGCCTTGATGGTGATCGGATTGGGGATCAGCGAGGTCTTGTTGCGGTCGAGATATTTGACGAAAGCCTCGATGCCGCCCTCGTATTTCATCTCCTCGCGCTTCTCGACCGCGTGGCGCATGTCGGAGAGCACGATCAAGACGCCGGAATTGAGGAAGGCGAGCTCGCGCAGGCGATGCTCCAGCGTGGCGAAATCGAACTCCACCATGGTGAAGGTCTTGGTCGACGGCAGGAAGGTGACTTCGGTGCCGCGCTTGCCCTTGGCGTCGCCGACGGCTTTTAGCGGCGCGACCGCCACGCCGTCGCGGAACTCCATGAAGTGTTCCTTGCCGTCGCGCCAGATGGTGAGCTTGAGCCAGCTCGACAGCGCGTTGACCACGGAGACGCCGACGCCGTGCAGGCCGCCGGAGACCTTGTAGGAATTCTGGTCGAATTTTCCGCCGGCGTGCAGTTGGGTCATGATGACCTCGGCCGCGGAGATGCCTTCGCCCTTGTGGATGTCGGTCGGGATGCCGCGGCCGTTGTCGATCACGGTCACCGAACCGTCCGGGTTCAGCGTGGTCACCACTTCGGTGGCAAAACCGGCGAGCGCCTCGTCGATGGCGTTGTCGACGACCTCGTAGACCATGTGGTGCAGGCCGGAGCCGTCGTCGGTATCGCCGATATACATGCCCGGCCGCTTGCGCACGGCATCGAGGCCCTTGAGGACCTTGATCGACTCGGCGCCGTAGTCGGACGGAAGATTGCGGGCCGGTTCAGCCATGGGCGGCACTCTCAAAAAGCATGGAAAAGTGAGTTGGATTGGTCGGTTGGTGTGACACGAAAAAACAGCCTCGTACAGGGCAAAGACACTGGCCTTAATATGTTGATTTGCAAGGAATTTTTAAAGAGTTGGCGGTGGAAAAATGTGGACTTTTTGGCCCTCGATTTCGCCCTCGAATTGACCGATTTTCGCGACCCGTTGCGCCGAACTGCCGTCGATGCTTCTTAATGACAATAGTCGTTTGCACTTGTGCCAGCGCGCTCATTGTCCTCTAAGCAGGTGCAGACTCGCCTCGTTCAATTTTAGTGCCTATGCGCTGGTTCAATCCCACCCTGAAGGTGCCGGCTGCACGCTGGCCTTTCGAAGTTCCCCACCGGCTGCGCGCCATTGTGCGCGCACGAGAATCGAGCGTCATCGTGCTCGCCGCGGTGGTCGGGGTCGCCGCCGGTCTTGCGGTGGCGGCGATGGGCGAGCTCGTCGGCATCATGCACGTGCTGTTTTTCGGCCTCGAAGCCGGCGAGCGCCTGTCGGGCCGGGTCGCGCTCAATCCGATCTACGCCTTCGCCACCCCCACTATCGGCGGTCTGCTGTTCGGTCTTGGCTCCGCCTACCTTACACGCCGGCGCGGCACCGAGGTCGACCCGATCGAGGCCAATGCGCTGCATGGCGGCCGCATGTCGATGCGCGGCAGCCTGATCGTCGCCGCGCAAACGGTGTGGTCGAGCGGTATTGGCGCTTCCGTCGGCCTCGAAGCCGGCTACACCCAGATTTCGAGCGGCATGGCCTCGTGGCTCGGCCGCGCCTTCCGCCTGCGCCGGTCCGACATGCGCATCCTGGTCGGCTGCGGCGCCGCGGCCGCGATCTCCGGCGCCTTCGGCGCGCCGCTCGGCGGCGCCTTCTACGGCTTCGAGCTGATCATCGGCAGCTATTCGATTGCGAGCCTGGCGCCGGTCGGCATTGCCTCGCTCATCGGCTTCCTCACTGCGCAAGCCTTCGCTCCCGACCGGCTCGGCATCGAGACCGGCACCGTGTCGAACCTCGCCGTGCACGACGTCGCGATCGCGGCACTGGTCGGCCTGTTGGCCTCCATCGTCGGCATCATGATCATGCGCGGGGTCGCCGCGGTCGAGCAATTGTTCACGCGGCTGCGCATCAAACAGCAGTGGCGGCCGATGATCGGCGGCGCCATCGTCGGCTTGCTCGCCATGGTGTCGCCGGCGGTGATGTCGACCGGCCACGGCGCGATGCATCTCACCGGCATTTTCAAGCTGCCGATCGAGATGATCGCCACCATCTTTGTGCTGAAGGCGATCGCCTCGATGGTCTCGCTTGGCAGTGGGTTCCGCGGCGGCTTGTTCTTCGCTTCGCTCTTGCTCGGTGCGCTCGGCGGCCAGCTGTTCGCAGTCGGGCTCGTCACGGTGTGGCCGGGCTCGCACGCCGATCCCGATGCCTACGCCATCATCGGCTTCTCGGCGCTGTCGGCCTCGGTGATCGGCGGGCCGCTGACCATGGCTTTCATCGCGCTGGAGACAACCGGCGACCTGTGGCTCACGACTGCGGTGCTGATCGCGGTCATTATCGCCATGCAGGTGACGCGCGAGCTGTTCGGCTACTCCTTCGCCACCTGGCGCTTCCACCTGCGCGGCGAGACCATCCGCAGCGCCGCCGACGTCGGCTGGATTCGCGATCTGACCGTTGGGCAGATGATGCGCGCCGATGTGCGCACGGTGCCGGCGGAGACGCAGATTTCAGCGTTCCGCGAGGCCTTCCCGTTGAGTTCGACAAACCAGGTGATCGCGATCGACGAAGATGGCCGTTACGCCGGCATCGTCCTGATGCCGGAGGCTCATGCCGGCGATCTGGCGGCCACTGCCTCGGTCCGCGACATCCTGCACCTCAGCGAGAACGTGCTGCTGCCGCAGATGACGGCGCAAGAAGCGATCTCCGCCTTCGACCGCACCGAGGCGGAAGCGCTCGCCGTGGTCGACACGCTGGAGCGGCGGCAGGTGATCGGGCTGCTCACCGAAGCGCACGCGCTGCGCCGCTATTCCGACGCCTCGGAGCGGCAGCGCCGCGAGCTGCTCGGCGAGCTCTAGACCGCGGCGAATTGCAGGTTCTTGCGGAGCATCTCGCTCGCCGCCGCCGCCGGCGCCGCCTCGCCGAAGTAAAAGCCTTGCGCCAGCTTGCAGCCGG
This sequence comes from uncultured Alphaproteobacteria bacterium, assembly GCA_963822035.1. Taxonomy (GTDB): domain Bacteria; phylum Pseudomonadota; class Alphaproteobacteria; order Rhizobiales; family Xanthobacteraceae; genus Pseudolabrys. Next base: position 608,264 of record CAWGGC010000006.1, read on the forward strand.
CCGCACCGAGAAAGTCCTTTTGCTCGGCGGTTTCCACGCCTTCCGCGACCACCTCGATGCCAAGCTCGTGGGCGAGCCCGATGGTGGCGCGGACAATGGCGGCATCGTCGGGATTTGTCGTAACATCCGCGATGAAGCTGCGATCGATCTTCAGGCGGGACACATTGAACGACCGCAGATAGTCGAGCGAGGAATAGCCGGTGCCGAAATCGTCGATGGCAAAACGCACGCCGATTTGCCGAAGCCGCTTGAAGGCTTCGCTATGGCGTTGCGTCGTCTCGAACAGGACGGATTCGGTGAGCTCAAGCTCCAGCCGCTGCGGGCGCACGTTATAGCGCACAAGATTATCGGTAATGATCTGATCGAGTTGCGAGGCGAGTTTGATCTGCGCGCCGGAAAGATTGACGGCGAGGACCGGCGGGGCGATGCCGGCCTCGCTCCAGGCGGCGATTTGCCGGCAAGCCTGCTCGATCACCCATTCGCCGATCGGGACGATGCTCCCGCTCATCTCGGCGATGGGGATGAACACCGCCGGCAGCAGCAGCCCCCGCTTGGGGTGGTTCCAGCGCAGCAGCGCCTCGAGGCCGACGATCCAGCCGGATTTGATCTCCACCTGCGGCTGATAGAACAGCTCCAACTCGCCGCGCTCGACCGCGTGCCGCAGGTCGTCGCCGATGATCATGCGCTCGCGGGTCTGCTCGTCGAGTTCGGCGACATGAAAGCTGAACTGGTTGCGGCCTTCATTCTTGGCGCGATAGAGCGCGAGGTCGGCTTTCATCATGATGGCGTCGACACTCGCGATATCGGCTTGGTAAGGGACAATTCCGATACTGGCCGTGGTGGACACCTGATTGCCGCCAATCGCGCAAGGGGCGGCGATCACCTCGCCGATCTTCATCGCCAGGGTCTCGATTTTGGCGGTGTCGGCGACGTCGTCCTGCAGGACTGCGAATTCGTCGCCGCCGAAACGGGCGACCATATCGGTCTCGCGCAGGCAGGATTTGAGGCGCTCGCCGATAATGCGCAGCAGCGTGTCGCCGGCCGGATGTCCCAGCGTATCGTTGACGTCTTTGAAATGGTCGAGGTCGATGTAGTGGACGGCGAACTGGCTGCCTCGGCGCTTGGCGCGGGCGAATTCGAGGTTGAGGCGTTCGATGAAGGCGGCGCGGTTGGGCAGGTCGGTCAACGAATCGGTGCGCGCCAGCGTCGCGATCTTCTCCGCGGCAAGCTTGCGGTCGGTGATGTCGGTGAGGATGCCCTCGATGGCGGTGAGCCGGCGCTCCTCGTCGCGCACCGCATAGGCGCGCGCCTCGACCCAGATGCTCGTACCATCCGCCTTGCGCAAGCGGAATTCGGCCAGCGTGCGCTCGGTCTTGCCCTCGACGATGGATTTGATATCGGCCGCGATCTTGGCATGATATTCGCCGGCGATGAGCGAGAGCCAGTTGTTCGGCGAAGCCAGCAATTTGTCGGCGTCGTAGCCGAATTGCCGGATGTTCTGCGACAGATAGATCAACTCGTACGGCTCGCGCGGGCTCAACCGGTAGAGGATCGTGGAGCTGTTCTCGACGATGCGATTGGCATCGGCCAGCTTTTTTTGATGCGACGTGCGGGCGACCGCGGCGCCGACCAGCTCGGCCATGGTCCCGATGGCGTCGATTTCCGCCGCGGACCATACCCGTTCGCTGCGGCAGTCATCGAAGCCGATCAGACCCCGCCATTGGCCCTCGGCAAAGATCGGCACGCACAACATCGATTTTACGTTGCCGAGTTCGAAAAAGGCGCGCACCGGGGGAGCGAATTCGCGCACGTGACCGACGATCGTTTCCCCCCGCGCCAGTCGCGGAATCCACGATTGCAATCCGACATTCGTTAGCGGCTCTGTGGCGTGCTGAAACTCCGGAGGGGTGGCGGTCCCGGGCCTGATCCAGACGCTGTGCTGCAGGATCTGCCCTTGGCCGTCGTTCCCGTCGATCAGGAAAATGTGTGTGCGGTCGGCGCCGGTGACTTGTCCGATCAATTCGCTCACCTTCGGCAGCGACACCGCGAGGTCGGACGAACGCAGCAATTCCTTGGCGGCGATGGCCACCGCTTCCAAAAGCTTGTCGCGGCGGTGCGCGTCGAGGACGGCGAGGGCGCCGGCGAGCTTCTGTTGATCGGGCTGTCGCGACGCCGCGCGCGACTCAGAAGTCGCAACGGCGGCAGCGCCTGACAGGCCGGAGCCTGAAGACATGGCGTGTCATCCGAAAGAAAATTATGACAAAATTTATCAAGCGACCGTCGACATCCGGTTTCACCGATCGCTCAAATTGTCGGCAAATATGGTGTGCAGGGTGCTAACCCGGGCGTTGCCCGCGCCCATGCTTACCGCCGTGGTTCGGCCGTGCCCGGGCGCACTTCAAATATCTGCGCCCGGCTGACGATGTCGCCGAAGGCCGCCGGGTCGGCGCCGGTCATCCACACCTGCGCGCTTAACTCGGTGAGCGCGTCGTAGAGCGCGGCGCGGCGTTTCGGATCGAGATGCGCGACGACCTCGTCCAGCAGCAGGATCGGCGCAAAGCCGGTCATCTCCTTGACCAACGAGGCATGCGCGAGCACCAGGCGAATGAGCAGCGCCTTCTGCTCGCCGGTCGAGGCCTCACGCGCCGGAATGTTCTTGGCGGCGAAGGTGACGGCGAGATCGGACAGATGCGGGCCGTCGAGCGTGCGTCCGGCGGCGGCGTCGCGGGCACGGTTGTCCTTCAGGAGCGTACGGTAGCGGTCTTCGACGTCGGTTGCGCTCAACGCGGGCAGCAGGCTCTCCATCCAGCCTTCGAGCGCGATCGCCGCATCGGGAAATTCGGCACGGCGGCCGCGCGGATCGGCCAGCGCCGCGGCGAGCCGCGCCACCGTTTCCGCGCGTGCCGCCGCGACTGCCACGGCAACTTCCGCCGTCTCATGCTCGACGGCATCGAGCCAGTGCGGATCGCTGCGCGGGTCCTCGAGCAGGCGATTGCGCGAGCGCAACGCGCGCTCGAGCGCGGCAACGCGGCTCGAATGCTGAGCGTCGACCGCGAGCACCAGGCGGTCGAGGAAACGCCGCCGCTCGGACGCCGGGCCGTTGAACAAAGGGTCCATCGCCGGGGTGAGCCAGACGACGCGCAGATGATCGGCGAAGGCCGCGGCGGAGGAGACCGCCTCGCGGTCGATGCGGCATTTGCGCGCAGGCGCCGCGTCCTCGCCCGCCGGCGGATCGATGCCGGTGCCGAGCGTGGCAAGCCCCAGCATGCCCTCGACCTCGGCGGAGACCGCCCAGGAGCCGTCGCCTTCCGAGAAGGCCATTTCCTCCATGGTGGCGCGGCGCAGGCCGCGGCCGGGCGCGAGCAGCGAGATCGCCTCGATCAGGTTGGTCTTGCCGGCGCCATTCGCGCCGGTGAGCACCACGGGCGCCGGGCCGGCAAGCACAATTTGCGCGGCGTGATAGCTGCGGAAATTAGCCAGCGTCAGGCGGCGGATGAAAGCGGCGGTCATCGGCGCGGCCGTGCGCCGGGCCGCAGCCGACCCTCTCCCCTTGTGGGAGAGGGTGGCGCGCGAAGCGCGCCGGGTGAGGGGTCAGCCTTGATCATCGGTAAGGCGCGCGAAGATATCTTCCAAGACAGAAGTCGGTCGCTGCAGCACATCATTGTTCCAATAACGAAGCACACGAAAACCTTCATCCGCCAAGATCGCATCTCGCCGCTGATCGAGGCTCAATTTGAAATGCTGGCTTCCGTCTATTTCAATAACGGTCTTGCGATCGAAACAGACGAAATCAAGGATGTGGTTTTGAAATGGTACCTGCCGACGAAATTTGAAACCTGCCAGCCGACGATGGCGTAAGAGCCGCCACATCGCGGTTTCGGCGTCGGTCGCATCGCGCCGCATTCGCTGCGCATAGCCGCGATTGCGCTTTGCGACTGGATGATGGTGAAATCCGGCAGGCACCGACCCCTCACCCGGCTCGGGCCTAAAGGCCCTCGCCACCCTCTCCCACAAGGGGAGAGGGTATCCGAGCAAGCTGTCGGGCTCTAGACCCGCATCGGCATCAGCACGTAGAGCGCGCCCTTGGCGTCCTTGTCCTGGATCAGCGTCGGCGAGCCGGGGTCGGCGAGCTTCAAGACCGCGACCTCGCCCTCGATCTGCGCGGCGATGTCGAGCAGGTAGCGCGAGTTGAAGCCGATATCGAGCGGGTCGGCAGAATAGTCGACCTCGAGTTCCTCCGTGGCGCTGCCCGAATCCGGATTGGTCACCGACAGGATCAGCCGCCCGCCGGTGATGGCGAGCTTCACGGCGCGGCCGCGCTCGCTCGACACCGTGGAGACGCGGTCGACGGCGGCCTCGAAGTCCTTCTTGTCGACGGTCAGTTCCTTGTCGTTGTTGAGCGGGATGACGCGGCCATAATCCGGGAAGGTGCCGTCGATCAGCTTCGAGGTCAGCACGACGTCGCCGATGGTGAAGCGGATCTTGCTCGACGACAATTCGATCGCCGACCTCGCCCTCGCCGGTCTCGATGAGACGCTGCACCTCATTCACGGTCTTGCGCGGCACGATGATGCCGGGCATGCCGGAAGCGCCCTGCGGCAGCGGCAGTTCGCATTGCGCCAGGCGGTGGCCGTCGGTCGCGACGGCGCGCAGGGTCTGGTTCTTGCCGGTGCCGGCGGCGTGCAGATAGATGCCGTTCAGGTAATAGCGGGTCTCTTCCGTCGAGATCGCGAACTGCGTCTTGTCGATCAGCCGCTTCAGGTCCGCCGCGGCCAGCGTGAAGGAATGCGTCATGTCGCCGGCGGCGAGATCGGGGAAATCGCTCTCCGGCAGCGTCTGCAACGTGAAGCGCGAGCGCCCGGCGCGGATCGTGAGCACGGCGCGGTCGCCGGAGCCTTCGATGACGATCTGCGCGCCCTCGGGCAATTTGCGCACGATCTCGTAGAACATGTGCGCTGGCACGGTGGTGGCGCCGGCCGGCGACACCTCGGCGGCAATCGAGTCGATGACCTCGAGGTCGAGATCGGTCGCCTTCAGGCTGAGCTTGCCCTTCTCGGCCTTCACCAGCACGTTGGCGAGGATCGGAATGGTGTTGCGCCGCTCCACCACGCGATGCACGTGGCCCAGCGATTTCAACAATTCGGCGCGTTCGACAGTCACTTTCATGGAAAGACCCGCTGCGGCGCCCCACAAAGCCCCCGAGGACGCACGAGCCGACCGTTGGACAACGGCCGGGGAGCAAAGGTGGCAAGCTAGGCCGGAAACCGCAAGAGCGGCGGCCTGCTCGCCGCCCTTTTCCACACCGCCGGTCCGCTCAAAATTAAGGCCCCGTCCCGGCCTGGCCGGGGCGGGGCCCTAGACGTCAGGGGGCGCGCGTGCGCGCGCCCCGCCTGCCGCCTATTCTTGGTCTATTCCTGGAGCTGCCGCTTGAGGATCTCGATCTCCTCGGCGAGCGCCATGTCGTTGCCGACCAGGCCCTCGATCTTGCGCACCGCGTGCAGCACCGTGGTGTGGTCGCGGCCGCCGAACCGGCGCCCGATCTCGGGCAGCGAGCGAAGAGTGAGCGTCTTGGCCAGATACATCGCCACCTGGCGCGGGCGCACCACGTTGGCGGTGCGGCGCGAGGACAAGAGGTCGGAGCGGCTGACGTTGTATTGCCGCGCCACCACCCGCTGGATGTCCTCGATTTTGACCCGCTTGGGCTCCTGCGGGCGGATCAGGTCGCGCACCTCGCGCTCGGCCATTTCCAGCGTCACGGCATGGCCGGTGAGCTTGTTGTGGGCGAGCAGGCGGTTGAGCGCGCCTTCGAGGTCGCGGCCGTTATGGGTCACGGTCTTGGCGATATAGGACAAGACCGGCAGCGGCACGTCGAAACCGGAATGGTGCTGGCGTGCCGCCATGACGCGGGCTTTCAGGATCTCGAAGCGCAATTCCTCGCCGAGCGAGGCCATTTCCACGACCAGGCCGCCGGCAAGGCGCGAGCGGACGCGGTCGTCGAGGCTTTCGAGGTCGGAGGGCGGCCGGTCGGAGGCGATCACCACCTGGCGGCCGGCGTCGATCAGGGCGTTCAGCGTGTGGCAGAACTCGGCCTGCGTCGATTTGCCCTGCAGGAACTGCAGGTCGTCGATCACCAGCACGCCGATGCCGCGCAGCGCCTCCTTGAAGGCGAGCGCAGTCTGGGTGCGCAGCGCCGAGACGAAGCCGTACATGAACTTCTCGGCGGTGAGATAGAGCACCTTGCGCTCGCCGGTGGCGTTGCCGGCCCAGGTGATGGCCTGGAGGAGGTGCGTCTTGCCCAAGCCCACACCGGCGTGGATGTAGAGCGGGTTGAACATCACCGCCTCGCTGCGCTTGGCCGCCGCGACCTGCTTGGCCGCGGCATGGGCGAGCGTGTTGGAGCGGCCGACCACGAAGCTGTCGAAGGTCAGCCGCGCATCGAGCGGCGAGCCGCCGAGCGCCTCATGGACGCTGGCGTCGCCGATCGCGAGCGGCCGGGTGTGGCCGTTGGCGTAATGGGCGCCATTGGCGGCGGGCTCCTCGGCCTTCGGCTTGGCGACCGCGCTGCGCAGCACCGCTGAGCGCACGATCAGTTCGATGCGGCCGACGGTATTGGCTTCGGCCTGCCAGCAGGCCAGCACGCGCTCGGCATAGTGCGACTGGATCCAGCTCTTGAGGAAGCGGGTCGGTACCGACATGCGCACCGTCCCGTCTTCGATCGCTTCCAGGTCCATCCGGGCGAACCAGCTCGAGTAGACATCTTCGCCAAGTTCGGCCCGGAGGCGGCCTCTGACTTTCGACCAGCTATCCTGATCCGCGTTCGTCATTTTCTTTTTCTCTTCTTTATCCGGCTTAAAGGTTGGAACGGACTCTGGGTTGCTCGGCTCGGCGGCACTGCCGCCAACGCGCCGGAAACTGAACGCAACGACACTTTTCGGTTGGCTATTGGGTGGAGACGGTGGCGCCACCACAAACCTCGGGGAGGCTGGCGGGGCTGCTCGAAGGGTTCTTGCCCTTGTCAGCAGCCCGGCGGCGGCGTCGCGCCGTGACCGCAGGTCAGGCGCGGGCCGGCGGCAATGTCGTGAGGGCGCGACGGCGCGGGATGGTCGAAGACGGCAGCGAGCCTGTCGGTGCCTTCAGCGCTACCGACGTGCCCGGCGATACGCGATGCTTTGCCGCATTCCAACATGGCTGGCCCCCCACAAGAGCGGGTTCTCCCCGCGGTCATCTTTGCACCCGGTCAAATCCCGGCCGGGAAGACCCCGCCATCTTGAACGCGCGCTTCCCTCGCGGCGTTCACACTCGGGGACGACAGATCACGTGGCGGATACGAACGGTTGTCTCTACCCAGCGGGCAGTCAAACCATAGCCGTTCTCATCCGCTGATGAGCGTGCCGCGGCCCTTGTGCTGATGGCTCCCGGTGAATTCCGAGTGCGTTATTCACGATACACAAGCGTCATAGGCCCGCAACGAATTTCACCCGCGCGGTTTTTATTTTTTTTCACTTGGCGCGGCGCCGCGGAGGTATCGGCGCGGCGGCGTTTTTTTTTAAAGCGTTGATCGCTCGCGTAGAATCTCTAGCGCCGGCGCTGTCTCACCGCAGATGCGACCATCTAAATTTTCTTTTCGCCGGCCGCTCGGAAAGGCCGCCATATATGGCTTTTCCGGGTCCCTTCGACGGCATGCCCTTTAAGTCATTCTCATGACGAAAAAATTTATGGCCGAATTAACAGGGTAGCCCGCGCGCTGGAACACGATGTCGATCGTTTAAGCGCAACGAAATCAGCGTGCGCAAAAATTTTTGACGCGCTTGTGACGAATTTGCAACGCCGCGGCCGAAATGCGCGGATTTAAAAATTTTTAGCTGCGTAATCGTAAAAGTAATGTCGAAGCGCGACGGATTTCAAGTCGGCCCGTCGCGCCACTCACACTCATTTGCCGAGCTTGGCGATGCGATGGCTGAGACGCGACACTTTGCGGCTGGCGTTATTCTTATGAATTACTTTTCGTTGCGCTGCACGCATGATCGCCGGCTCGGCCTCTTTCATCGCGGCGATCGCCGCGTTCTTGTCGCCGCTCGCGATCGCCTCCTCGACCTTGCGCATCGAGTTGCGCAGCAGCGCGCGCCGCGATTTGTTGATTTCGGTCTTGCGCGCGATCACGCGCGTGGCTTTGCGGGCGGACTTTGTGTTGGCCATCGTAACTCTCTGGGCAAAAGGATCGTTCGGGACGCCAATCCCGATCAACCCGTCGGCGTTTTGAATAAAATGCGGCGGCTGAAACCTCCGCCGCCGGGCGTCAGGCTTATAGAGAGGGGCACAGCGGGCGTCAACGAGGGAAAATCGGCATTTTGCCGCCGTTTCCGGCAGCGAAAACCGCGTCGGCTTCTCGGATCGGCGCTCAGGCCACCCGCTTGGCACGAACCGCGTCATGACCGGCGACCACCGCGGCGCGGTCGGCCGCGGAGAAGGCCGCCAGCGGCGGCTTCACCCGCGCCAGCGCCGGATCACCATGAATATGAGCGAGCAACGCCTTGACGCCGGAGACCAGCGGCCGTCCGTCGAACAGTTTGCGGATGGCGACCGCTTGGTCGAGCGCGGCTGCGTCGCCGTCGCGCCAGGCGCGCGCACACAAATCGGCGTTGAGATTGGCGGTTGCCGAGATGCAGCCGGCGAAATCGCCGCGTTTGTGCCTCGATGAGGCAGGCTTCGGTCGACGGGAAGACGTCGAAGTCGCGCGATACCGCCGCCGCCGAGCGCGCGAAGGCCATGTCGCCGGAGGAGTCCTTCAATCCGGCGATGCGCGAGGAATAAGCCTCGAGCAGGCGGCGGATCAGCGCCACATGCCACGGCAGGCCCGACATGCGCCGGGAAGTGGTAGAGGTAGATCGGGATCGGCTGATCCGCGGTCGCCTTTACGATCGCGTCGATGTAGGCGACGAGACCGTCGTCGGGTACGCCCTTGTAGTAGAACGGCGGCAGCAGCAGCGCGGCGGCAAAGCCGAGGGCGGCCGCGTGCCGCGTCAGCGCCACCGCGTCCGCAACCGCGGCGGCACCGGTGCCGACCATCAGCCGGCCCATCGGCAGCCCGGCCGCCTTGTAGGCGCTCATCACGCGCATGCGCTCATCGAGCGAGAACGAGGTCGCTTCCCCGGTGGTGCCGAGCACGTTGAGCGCGTCGCAGCCATTGTCGAGCAGGTAGCGGGCGAGCTTGGTCGCCCGCGCGGTATCGGGCGCGCCGCTCTCCTCGATCGGGGTGGCGATGGCGGCGATGACGCCGGACAGTTTCTGGCTCACGGTTGCGCTCCCGGGCTTTCGCGTTATCCGCTGACGTTATAGGCGGCCAGCGCCGCCATGTTGACGAGCTGGGTATCCTTGGCGCCGAGCCCGACGATCTGCACCGGCCGGTCGAGGCCGACCAGCAGCGGGCCGATGACGGTCGCGCCGCCGAGTTCCTGCAGCATCTTGGTCGAGATCGAGGCCGAATGGAACGCCGGCATCACCAGCACGTTGGCCGGGCCGGACAGCCGGCAGAACGGGTAGGGCGCCGCAAGCTCCGGATTGAGCGCCACGTCGGCGGCCATGTCGCCGTCATATTCAAAATCGACGCGCCGGTGGTCGAGGATCTTGACCGCCTCGATCACGCGCGTCGAGCGCTCGCCTTTCGGATTGCCGAAGGTCGAGAAGGCGAGCAGGGCGAGCCGCGGCTCGTAGCCCATGCGTCGCGCGACGCCCGCCGCTTCGACGGCGATCTCGGCAAGCTCCTCGGCGGTCGGCATTTCGGTGACCGCGGTATCGGCAACCAGCACCGTGCGCCCGCGCGCCACCACGAGCGACACGCCGATCACGCGGTGGCCGGGCTTCGGGTCGATGACGTTGCGCACGTCCTCCAGCGCGACGGAAAAATTGCGGGTAACGCCGGTGACCATGGCGTCGGCGTCGCCCAGCGCCACCATGCAGGAGGCGAAATAATTGCGGTCGGTGTTCACCAGGCGCTGGCAGTCGCGCAACAGATAGCCGCGCCGTTGCAGCCGCTCGTAGAGGTAATTGAGATAGACGGTATTGCGCGTCGACAGCGCCGCGTTGACGATCTCGATGCCTTCGCCGAGCTCGATACCGGCTTCCTTCGCCGCCGCCTTGACGCGGTCCTCGCGGCCGCAGAGCAACGCGGTGCCGAGGCCCTGCTCGACGAAGCTCGCCGCGGCGCGGATCACCTGTTCCTCCTCGCCCTCGGCGAAAACGACGCGCTTTGGCTGCCGGCGCAACCGCGCATAGACCTGCACCAAAGTGCCGGCGACCGGATCGCGCCGCGCGTTGAGCTGCTGGCGGTAAGCGTCCATGTCGACGATCGGCTTGCGTGCAACGCCGGTATCCATCGCCGCCTTGGCGACCGCCGGCGGCACCGTGGAAATCAGCCGCGGGTCGAACGGCACCGGGATAATGTACTCGGGGCCGAATTTCGGCCGCGCGCCATAAACGGCGGCGACTTCGTCAGGCACGTCCTCGCGCGCGAGATCGGCGAGGGCGCGGGTCGCGGCGATCTTCATTTCCATGTTGATGGCGGAAGCGCGCACATCGAGGGCGCCGCGGAAGATGAACGGAAAGCCGAGAATATTATTGACCTGGTTGGGGTAGTCGGATCGGCCGGTCGCCATGATGGCGTCGTCGCGCACTTGCGCCACTTCCTCGGCGGTGATTTCCGGGTCGGGATTGGCCAAGGCGAAGATGATCGGCTTGGCCGCCATCGACTTGATCATGTCCTTGGTGAACGCCCCCTTGACCGAAAGTCCGAAAGCCACATCGGCGCCCTCGAATGCCTGGGCCAGCGTCCGCGCCGAGGTCTTGACCGCGTAGCCCGACTTCCACTGGTTCATGCCATCGGTGCGGCCCTGATAGATGACGCCCTTGGTGTCGCAGAGGATCAGGTTCTCCGGGGCAAAGCCGATCGCCTTCAAGAGCTCGAGGCAGGCGATGCCGGCGGCGCCGGCGCCGTTGCAGACCAGCTTGGTGTGCTTGATGTCGCGGCCGGTCAAATCGAGCGCGTTGAGCAGCCCGGCGGCCGAGATGATGGCGGTGCCGTGCTGGTCGTCATGGAACACCGGGATGTCCATCAATTCGCGCAGGCGCTGCTCGATGATGAAGCACTCCGGCGCCTTGATGTCCTCGAGGTTGATGCCGCCCCAGCCGGCGCCGAGATATTTGACGCAGTTGATGAAGGCGTCGGGATCTTCGGTCGAGACCTCGAGATCGATCGAAGTCGATGTCGGCGAAGCGCTTGAACAGCACCGCCTTGCCTTCCATCACCGGCTTTGCCGCCAACGCGCCGCGGTTGCCGAGCCCGAGGATCGCGGTGCCGTTGGTGATGACGGCGACGAAATTGCCCTTGACCGTGTAGTCGTAGGCCTTGCTCGCATCCTCGGCGATCGCCAGCACCGGCACGGCGACGCCGGGCGAATAAGCGAGCGACAGGTCGCGTTGCGTCGCCATCGGCTTGGTGGCGACAACCTCGAGCTTGCCGGGGCGGCCGACGCTGTGAAACTGCAGGGCTTCCTGGTCGGTAAAAGTCGGCCGGTTGCGGCCGGGGGTCTTGGCGGGCATTGTTACTCCATACGCGTCCGGGACGCCCGGCTTGCGCCGGACGTTAGCGGATGCGCGGCTGATAGCTCAAGCGAAGCATGACCTTGCGGCGATTCTGCATGGTTGAACCGCGGCCCGGCGCGGGCTAAGTCGTTGCCAGTTCTTGTGGCAAGCCGGTCATGATCCGTTTTCTGTTGCGTTTTTTGGGCCTGTTGTGCCTGGCCGCCGCCTTTATCCTGGCGATCTACGACGGCACAAAGTCGATCGCCGGCAACGCGCTGTCGTTGACCAGCGTCAACGCGCTCTGGCAACTCATCAATCCAGTTAGCCTCGCCAAGATCGAGCCGCTGATCAGGCTCTATGCCGGCGGGCTGCTCTGGGACCCCGTGATGGTGGGCTTTCTGGCGGCGCCGGCCTCGGTCGTGTTCTGCATTTTCGGCATCGTCTTCATCCTGCTCGGCCGGCGCAAGCGGCCGCTGATCGGCTACGCGCGATAGCGCGAGGACCCGCAAAATAAAGCCGCCGTGATGGCGGCGTGTCCGCGCCTTGCCGAGACGTGATCGCGCCCGGCATTTCGCAGGCTCGGCGCAAGGCTTATATTAGGCGCAAAGATTTCAGGAGGACGATACAATGTTCGGCTTCAAGAAAATTGCCATGCCGACTGCGGCCGAGGCGCTCAAGGGCCGCGATCACGCCATCCCCACCGCGACGGAGCACTTCGTCAATCACCATCCCTTGAAGGGCCCCTATCCGGCGGGGTTGGAGAAGGCCGTGTTCGGGATGGGCTGCTTCTGGGGCTCGGAGAAGGCGTTCTGGCAACTCGGCGACGGTGTCTATGTCACCGCCGTCGGCTATGCCGGCGGTGTCACGCCCAATCCGACCTATGAAGAGGTCTGCTCGGGCCGCACCGGGCACAACGAGGTTGTGCTGGTCGTCTATGACCCGAAGAAGATTTCCTACGAGAGCCTGCTCAAGACCTTCTGGGAGGGCCACGACCCGACGCAAGGCATGCGCCAGGGCGCCGATATCGGCACGCAATACCGCTCCGGCATCTACACCTTCACGCCGGAGCAGAAAAAGCCGCCGAGGCCTCGAAGGCGATGTACCAGAAGGAGCTCGCCAACAAGGGCTACGGCACCGTCACCACCGAGATCCTTGACGCGCCGGAGTTCTATTTCGCCGAGGATTACCACCAGCAGTATCTGGCCAAGAACCCGTACGGCTATTGCGGCCACGGCGGCACCGGCGTGTCGTGCCCGATCGGGCTCGGCGCCAAGCTGAACCAGCCGGCCTAAATCGCATTTTCCGGGACGGCGCGCTTACGCGCTGTCCCGGAACCGCGCTGTTGGTGAGAATTTGTTAACCATATAAAGCGTTAATCGGGCTCGAAATTCGTCGATCCGGCCCGGATTCGCTTGATGCGGAAATCGCAATTCGTGATGGCCTTCGTGGCGGCGTTGTCGCTTGCCGCCTGCGCGCGCCATCAGCAACCACTTACGTCATCGATCCGCAGACCGGACAGCCGGTGCCGGTGGTGCAGCAATATCAGCCGCCCGCCTATGGCCAGCCGCAATACGCGCAAGCCGCAATATGGGCAGGCGCACGCGCAGCAGGCGTATCAGCAGCCCCAGCTACGCGCAGGCCCAGCAGCCGCAATACGCGCAGCCGAGCGCAGCCGCAGCCGCAGCCGCAGCCTCCGCAGCCGCAGCCGCAGCCCTCGTCGGGCGCCGGCCGCGGCTTCTTCACGTCGCATCGCGCGGCGCAGCCCGCCTATCAGCCGCCGGCGCAACAGCCTTACGTGATGCAGTATCAACAGCCGCAGTACGCGCAGCCGCAATACGCCGCAACCGCAATATGCCCAGCCGCAATATGCGCACGCAGCCGCGTTACGCGCGGCGGCCCTACGCCGCCGCGCCTTACGGCTACGCTTATGCCTACGCGCCGGCCGAGCAGCCCTACACGCTCGACAGCGGCGACCGTTTGCGCATCGTGGTGTTCGGCCAGGAGGGCATCTCCAATTCCTACATCGTCGATGCCGGCGGCAACGTGAGCCTGCCGCTGATCGGCGTCGTGCCGGCGCGCGGCTACACCACGCAGCAACTGACGCAGGTGATCACCGAACAAGCTCAAGCAGGGCTACGTGCGCGAGCCGCACGTCTCGGTCGAGGTCGAGGCCTACCGGCCGTTCTTCATCCTCGGCGAGGTCACGACGCCCGGCCAATACCCCTACGTCGCCAACATGACGGCGGAGACGGCGGTGGCGATTGCCGGCGGCTTTGCCCCGCGCGCCTACAAGAAGACGGTCAAGCTCACGCGCAACGTGCCCGGCCAGCAGTTCAACGCCGACGTGCCGCTCAACTACGCCGCTGCGCCCCGGCGACACTGTCGTCGTCAAGGAGCGCTGGTTCTGATCTGATCGAGCCCGGCGCACGTCATCGTCATGCCCGGCCTTGTGCCGGGCATCCACGTCTTGACGGCAGTGTAGAAAGCTAAGGCGTGGATGGCCGGGACAAGCCCGGCCATGACGCGGTGAGCCGGCAAGCCAAACGACGTACTTCATATGCTTCGGCGAGGAACTCCTGCGTCCGGCTCCAGGCCAGATCGGCGGCGGCCTTGTTGTAGCTCGCGCGCTCGTCGCAATAGAAGCCGTGCGCGGCGCCCGGATAGACGTAGGTCTCCGCCTGCGGCTGCTTCTTCTTGATCTCCTCGACGGTCGTCGATCGGGATGCCTTCGTCCTTCTCGCCGAAATGCATCTGCAGCGGGCACTTCGGCTTCTCGTCGGCGAACTTGGCGATCATGCCGCCGTAGAAGGCGACCGCGGCCGAGAGACCGGGAATGCGGCAGGCGGCGAGGAAGGCGGCGGTGCCGCCCATGCAGAAGCCGATGACGCCCTTCGGGCCGACATCTTTAAGGTCGCCGGCCGCCGCCGCCATGTCCTTGACCATGTTGTCCCAGTTGAGATTGCCGAGATAGCTGCGCGCATTCGCGATCTCGTCCGGCGTATAGCCGCATTCGAAATTGCGCACGAAGCGGTCGAACACCGCCGGCGCCACCGCGACGTAGCCGAGCGCGGCGAGCCGGTCGCACACCGCGCGGATGTGGTGGTTGACGCCGAAAATCTCCTGGACCACCACCAGCCCGCCCTTCGGCTTGCCCGCGGATCGGCGCGATAGGCGCCGAGCGTGTGCTGGTCGGCGGTGGTGAATGTGAATTGCTTGCCCAATGGAACCTCCCTCTTGATCACGAAGACAAAGTGCGAAATCGTTGTCGCCGGCGCGGTTTCTAGCATGGCCGCCGCGCACGCGGCCAGCCGGGGTCTTGCGCTCGTCATGGGGGCTCTGCCGGACCAAGTCCCGGTGGGGGGCTGCATCGCAACACTAGAGTGGTTCGCATGCGCCCGGGACACGAGCCCGAACGCCTGCGCCAACAGCTCGTAGGAATGTTTGCGCGCGGCATGGTCGAAGATCATGGTGGTCACCATCAGCTCGTCGGCCTTGGTCGCGGCGAGCAGGGCGTCGAGCCGCGGCTTGACCGTCGCCGGCGCGCCGACCGACATGCGCGCGCGGTTTGCCTGCAATGCGGGCGCGGTCGGCCGGCGGCATAGGGATAGGCGAGCGCGTCCTCCGGCGAGGCGAGCGGCTGATATTCGCCCTTGCGCGCGGCGCACGAAATTCGAGATCGACGGTGGCGGCGAGCCGCTCGGCCTGCGGCGTCGGTGTCGGCGCAGACCACATGCGTCGCCAGGATGGCGTAGGGCTTGGTCGTGCGCCGGCGAGGGGCGGAAATTGTCGCGATAGAGCTTGCATCGCCTCCGCGGCGTCGAAATTGGCGAAGTGATGCGCGAAGGCGAAAGCCGGCGCCGATCTGCCCGGCGAGCTGCGCGCTGTAGTCGGACGAGCCGAGCAGGAAGATCGGCGGCAGCGGCACGTCGGCCGGCTGCGCGCGCACGTTATGGAACGGATGGCCCGCGGGAAAGCCGCGCGTCTCCAGCAGCATCAGCTCGTTGAAAGCGCTCGAGGAAGTCGTCCTCCTCGCTGATGCCCTGGCGGCGCCGCAAGGCATAGGAGGTCGCCGGGTCGGTGCCCGGCGCGCGGCCGAGGCCGAGATCGATGCGGCCGGGAAACAGCGCCTCCAAGAGCTTGAAGCGCTCGGCCACGATCAGCGGCGCGTGGTTCGGCAGCATGACGCCGCCGGAGCCGACCCGCATGCGGCTGCGTGATCGCCGCGATCTGCCCGATCATGATGTCGGGCGAGGCCGAGGCGATCGCCGGCAGATTGTGGTGCTCGGCGACCCAGTAACGGGTGAAGCCGCGGCTCGTCGGCAAAGCGCGCAAGGTCGAGCGAGTTATGCAGCGCCTGCGCCGCGGTTGAGCCGGCGGAGACCGGCGAGAGATCGAGGATGGATAGCGGAAACATGCGGTACCTACGTCATTCCGGTGTCACTGTATCAGCGGCAGGGCAAGCGCGCCACACAGGGCAAAGCGCGCCATCTCTCGCCCGCCTGTCGCTATGATAGATTGCGACAGGCGCGAAGGGAGTTCGTGCATGCCTTCACTGACCGAATGGAAAGTGCCGCCGGCGGCGCAGCCGCGCCCGGAGGACTACGGCTACGATCTCGACCGCGCGCTGTCGGCGGTCGTCGGCCTGCATTCGATCATCCCGGCCGACGCCTTCACCGCGGAGACGCTCGGCACCGAGCGCGCCGGCAACGGCGTGCTGATCGGCGACGGGCTGGTGCTGACCATCGGCTATCTCATCACCGAGGCGGAGACCATCTGGCTGCATTTCGGCGACGGCCGCGCGGTCGAAGGCACCTCGCTCGGCTTCGACCAGGAGACCGGCTTCGGCCTGGTGCAGGCGCTCGCCAAGCTCGACTTGCCGGCGCTCGCCGCTCGGCTCCTCGAAGGCGGCCGAAGTCGGCGAGCGCGTGGTGCTCGGCGGCGTCGGCGGCCGCACCCGCTCGCTCGCCGCGCGCGTCGCCGCCAAGCAGGAATTCGCCGGCTACTGGGAATACGTGCTCGACGAGGCGATCTTCACCTATCCGGCGCATCCCGAACTGGGGCGGCACCGGGCTGATCTCGTCGAAGGGCGAGCTGATCGGCGTCGGCTCGCTGCAGCTCGAGCGCGCGCGCGAGGCAAGAACGAGCATCTCAACATGGTGGTGCCGATCGACCTGTTGAAGCCGATCCTGGACGACCTGCGCAAGTTCGGCCGCGTCAACAAGCCGGCGCGGCCCTGGCTCGGCGTCTATTCGACCGAGATCGAGGACAAGGTCGTGATCGTCGGCATCGCCGGCAAGGGCCCGGCGGCGCGCGCCGAGATCAAGACCGGCGACGTCGTGCTCTCGGTCGCCGGGCGAGAACGTGTCGACGCTCGGCGGCTTCTACCGCAAGGTCTGGGCGCTGGGCGCCGCCGGCGTCGAGGTGCCGCTGACGCTCTATCGCGAGGGCGTAACCTTCGACGTGCGGGTGAATTCCTCCGACCGCGCCAAATTCCTCAAGGCGCCAGAGGATGCACTTGAGGCTGCGTGCCCCGGACGCGGCGGAGCGTGAGCGCGGGCGAACGGTGCGTCGCAGATTCGGGGACCTGTTGCAAATATCCCGAACGCCATGGCCGCGGTTCTGGAGCGCACGAATCGCGCCGCGCTGCGCCCGGGACAGTCGTCTGCGGTCTCCTCGATCTCGTCGACCCGGTTCGGATAGAACGCCAGATAGCTTTGATCTCGGCCATCGCCGGAAAAGGCTGTTCATAGCTCCACACCGCGTTTTCCGGCGCTGCGGCCGCCGGCCTCGATGCTGAAATAGCTGGCGTCGCCTTTGTACGGGCAATGGCTGCGCGTGCGCGGTCGCCGTGAAAAGGCTCATGTCGGCATCGGCGCGCGGGATATATTGCACCGCCGGATAGCTCGCCTCTTTCAGCTCAGCGCCGCGTGGTGTCGGCGACGACTTTGCCGGCGAAGGGGACACGCACGCGTTGCGGGTTGCGGCGTGATGGTGATCGGATGGTCGGGACCGGGCAGTTTCATCGGCGGCGCTCCTTCGTCGCTTGATGGCGCTGCGTCATCTGGCGGCCGGAACCGCGCGATCCGACAGGCCCGATTACGGAAACGTTAACAAGTGCCGGTACTATAGGGGCGAGCGCATTTGTCGAAACGCTGCCCCCTTGTTCATCGACCGTTCCGCGCCCGACACCGCCGCCGTCCCGCAAGACCGTCGAGAGGACGATCCAGGGGCTCAATATCCTGATCGTCGACGACAACGCCTTCATGCGCAAGGTGACGCGCATGATGCTGATGAATCTCGGCGCCAAGTCGGTGATCGAGGCTTCCGACGGGCTCGCCGCGCTGGAAGCGATCCGCACCCGCGATCCCGACATCATGCTGCTCGACTGGGACATGCCGGTGCTCAACGGCATCGAGGTCCTGCGCATCGTGCGTTCGCCCGGCGTGTTCCCGCGGCCGAACCTGCCGACCATCATGCTGACCAATCCGCGCGCCGCGCGCGCAGGTGACCGAAGCGCTGCGCGCCGGCGTCAACGAGTTCCTGGTCAAGCCGACCTCGCCCAAGGCGCTGCGCGACCGGCTGACCTCGATCATGGTCAATCCGCGGCCGATGATGAAGATCGGCAAGTATTACGTGCCGCGGCCGCGCCGCATGCGCGCGGCGACGCGCCTGGCCTGACCGCGTCAGGCCGGCACGGACGATCGCCACACCATCGCGCCGCCCGGGTTTGGCGACATCCATTAAATTTTTGCCGTGGACGTCACACTGGCAGCTTCTGGCTCGTCATGATGTTGGAACCCAACAGAAATCATGATGTTGGAACTCAACCAGAAGGAAGCGAACCATGAACACCAACGATCTCTTTGCCGCGGCCCCTGACCTTATGAAGAAGTGGACCGCTACATCGCTCGCCGTCGCTTCGAGCCTTGATCCGACCCTCGTCGGGCTCGTAGAAATCCGCGCTTCCCAGATCAACGGCTGTGCCAACTGTATCAACATGCATGCAGCGGGAGCACGTGAGAAGGGCGAGACCGAGCAGCGCATCTACCTGCTGTCGGCCTGGCGCGAGGCTCCTTGCTATACCGACCGCGAACGCGCCGCGCTCGGGTGGACCGAGGCGCTGACGCGGCTCTGCGAAGGACACCAGCTGGAAAGCGCCCGTGAAGCCCTGGAAGCGCAGTTCACCGAGGAGGAGCAGGTCAAGCTCACCTTGATGATCAATATCATCAACGGCTGGAACCGTATTGCGGTCGGTTTCAGCCAGTTTGTCGATCCGGCTGAAGCAAAGTCCGTCGCGGCCAAGGCGGCCGCGTGATGGCGGGCGCCGGTCACGAGGACGCAGCGGCTAGTTTCGATCCGCTGCGTCCAATGCTCATGCGCGTCGCTTACCGCATGCTAGGCTCCGTGGCTGACGCCGAGGACGTTCTGCAAGAGGCCTTCATCCGCTGGATGGGGGCCGATCGCAGCGGGGTGCGTGAGCCCGAAGCGTTCCTGCGCCGCACGGTCACGCGCCTCTGCCTCGATCAACTCAAATCCGCGCGACGCCAGCGCGAGACCTACATCGGTCCGTGGCTTCCCGATCCCGTGCTCGAAGAGGAGGAAGAAGAGGACGTCACCTTGCCGCTGATGCTTGCCCTGGAACGTCTTTCTCCGCTCGAGCGGGCGGCCTTCCTGCTGCACGATGTGTTCGGCCTGGGATTTGAGGAAGTCGCCGCCACCATTCAACGTGACGCCGCCGCCTGTCGTCAGCTCGCCGCCCGGGCGCGCACCCATGTCCGCGAAGGGAGACCGCGCTTCCAAGTCGACAAACAACGTGGCCTTGATCTGGCGCAAGCCTTCTTCACCGCTTCGCGCAGCGGCGACATGAAAACGCTTGCTGCGATGTTGGCGGCCGATGTCAGCGTTCACGCTGACGGCGGTGGCAAGCGTCCGGCAGCCATGCAGCCGATTGTCGGCTTCGATGCCGTCATGAAAGCTCAAGAACGTCTGGCTGTTCATTTCCGACACAACGACTCGAAACTCGTTCGCGCCGGATTCGTCAACGGATTGCCCGGCTTCATCACACTGGAGGCCGATGGCGAACTGCAGACGACCGCGCTCGATATCGAGGACGGAAAGATCACGGCAATCTATGTGGTGCGCAATCCCGACAAGCTAAGGCACCTGCACTAGTCAGCCGAAATCGTAGAGCCGCGCCGGATTGTCGACCAGGATCGCCTGCCGGTTGGGCGCGCTGGTCCAGTCGAGAAACACATCGCGCAGGCGCGTCGCGTCCGGCAGCGGGCCTTCCGGGCGCGGGTGCGGCCAGTCGGTGCCCCACACCAGATTGCGCGGATTGGCGGCGACCAGCGCGTCGTGGAACGGCTTGGCTTCCAGATAGTCCGGCGGCGTCGCGCCGAGCCGGTAGGTGCCCGACAGCTTCGCCCACAATTTTCCGTCGCCGACGCCGCGCAGCAGCGCCTGGAAGCCCGGATGGTTGACGCCGTGGCGGTGCTCCATGCGGCCCATGTGATCGACCACGATCGGCACCGGCATAGCCGCCAGCCGTGGGCCAAGCTCCGGCAGATCGCGCGCGTCGATCCACAATTGCAAGTGCCAGCCGAGCTGCGCGATCGTCGGCACCAGCGGCTCGAGCTCGGCAAGCGTCACGCCGTTCTGGTAATAGGGCTTGCCGTCGCGGCGGAATTCGTTGGCGCGCAGGCCGCGCACGCCGGCGGCGTGCCAGGCTCTCAGCGTTGCGTGCAGTCAGTTCCGCTGCCGCCGACCGCGACGCCGCGCAACCGCTTGCGGCTGCGCGCCAGCGCGTCGAGCATCGCGCGGTTGTCGCGGCCATAGGCGCTCGGCTGCACCAGCACGCCGCGGTCGCAGCCGAGGCGGTCGAGCAGCGCGAGATAGGCTTCGAAGCGGCGCGTCGTCCGGCGTGTAGCTGCGCGGCTCCGCATAAGGGAACCGCGCCGCCGGGCCGAACACATGGCAATGGCAGTCGCAGGCGCCTTGCGGCAGCACGCCGCTCATTGCGGCTTGATGCCGGCGAGCTTGGCGGCCTCTTTCATGTTCTCGTAGTCGGTCTTGATGAAGTCGGCGAAGCCTGCCGGCGTCATCTGCTCGGGCGTGGCGATTTCCGCGCCCATGTTGCGCAGCTTGTCCGGCGCCGCGCCCTTGCTCAGCCCGGCGGCGATCGCCTTCTGCAACTTGCGCGATGATCGGCGGCCGGCGTCTTGGCCGGCGCCAGGATGCCGATATAGCTCTGCGCGGTGAAGTCCTTCACGCCGCCCTCGATGAAGGTCGGGATGTCGGGCGCAAGCTGGGAGCGCTTGGCCGAGGCGACGGCGACGATGCGCGCCTTGCCGGCCTTGTGCAGCGGCAGCGCGGTCGAGAATTCCGTCATCGCGCCCTGGATCTGGCCGCCGATCAGGTCGGGCATCAGCGCGCCGCCGCTCTTGATAGGGCACGTGCGTGATGTTGGCGCCGGTCGCCGCCTTGAAGCGCTCGAGCGTCATGTGCGTGGCGCTGCCGACGCCGCTGGTCGCGACGTTGAGCGGCTGCCTTCTTCGACAGCGCGATCAGTTCCGGCAAGCGTCTTGGCCGTGACCTTGTTGTTGAGGATGAAGCACGTGCGGCACGTAGCTCGTCAGCGCGATCGGCGCGAAATCCTTCAGCGGATCGTAGCGGAAGTTGCGCCTGCACGAAGGGATTGACGGTGAGCGGGCCGTTCGAGCCGACGAACAGCGTGTAGCCGTCGGGCGTGGCGCGCGCCACGGCTTCGGCGCCGATGGCGCCGCCGGCGCCGCCGCGGTTGTCGACCACCACCGGCTGGCCGAGCGCCTTGGAGATCTCCTCGCCGACCATGCGGCCGACGATGTCGGCATTGCCGCCGGGCGCGAACGGCACGATCAGATGGATCGGCCGCTCGGGATAGGCGGCGAAGGCCGTGCGCGGAAACAGGCCTGCCGCCGGCGCGGCGCCGAAAGCGGCGATCAAGGCGCGGCGTGAAATGGTCATGATGCATCCTCCCTTGAGGTTGTCATGGCGTTCGCGGCGTTGAGCCGCCGCTTTCTGCTCGTCTGGTCCGCCGGCGGCACGGCTGACGCGTAGCCGAAAAAGCGTCATATTTTCAAAATTGATAATCGAAATGTAGGGTATTCACTGCGCGAATACCGGACGGGCCGGCCGATGAACCTCGAACACTCTCGATTTCAACCTGCTCAAGGTGCTGGATGCCCTGATCGCCGAGCGCAACGTCACGCGCGCCGGCCGCAAGCTCGGCCGCTCGCAGCCGGCGGTGAGCAACGCGCTGCAGCGGCTGCGCGATCTGCTCGGCGACGAGATCTTGGTGCGCGGGCCGAACGGTTTCGTGCTGACGCCGCGCGCCGAGGCGATGCGCGAGCCCTTGCGCGAGGCGATCGCGCTGGTCGAGGGCTGCCTCGCCGACGAAGCCGCAATTCGATCCGGCCAAGGCGACCGGCGTATTCCGCCTGAGCACGCCGGACCGGCTGAGCCTCGCGCTGGTGCCGCCTTTGTTCGCGCGGCTGCAGAAGCTGGCGCCCAACATGGCGCTGCAGGTCATCACCGCCGAGCGCAGCAGGCGCTCGATCTGCTCGATCGCGGACCGCACCGATCTCGCGCTCGGCTGGGTCGACGAAAAGCCGGGCCACCTGCACGCCGAAGCCATGCTCGAGGACAGGCTGTTCTGCGTGTTCCGGCGCGACCATCCGATCCTGAAGCGCGGCGTGCGAATTCGATATCGCGACGGTGCTGTCGTTTCCGCATCTGGTGGTGAGCGCGACCGGGCAGCGCACGGCGATCTTCGACGATCTGCTGTTGCGCCACGGGCTGCGGCGTCACGCGCTGGTGGCGGTGACGAATTTCACCGCCGTGCCGCATCTGTTGAGCCGCAGCGACATGATCGGTGTCTTCACCAAGCTCGCGGCGGACGTGTTTCAGAAATCGTTCAGGCTGGCGCAACGGCCGGTGCCGATCGACGTCGGCAAGCATCGCGACCAAAATGGTCTGGCATGTGCGCGACGACAGGGACAGGAAGCACGCCTGGCTGCGCCAGCAGATCAAGGCCATCTACGGGGCTTTTGATCGCGAGCCGGCGGCGTCTAGCGGCACGAGCGGGCTCAGTCGGCCGCTGATGATGTTTCGCAGGAAATCGAGCGCCCGGCTGCGCGCGAGCTTCGCCGCCGCCTCGACATAAGTCGGGCCGCACCTCGTTGGCGAAGGCGTGGCCGGCCTCGTAGATATAGGTCTCGGCGGAAGGAAAGTCGCGGCGCACCGCTTCGATTGTCTCCGGCGTCGAATTTGGATCGGTCGCGCCGAAGTGGAATTGCAGCGGGCATTTCGGCTTCTGCTCGAGGTAGGTCGCCAGCCGCGTGCCGTAGAAGGCGATGGCGCTCGCGCAAATTCAGCTCCGCCGCGGCGCGAATGATGACGCCGCCGCCCCAGCAGAAGCCGAGGATCGAGACGCCGTGCGTGTCCGCGCACGCAATCGGCGACGGCGGCGATATCGAGCATGGCCTTGTCGAGCGGCAGTCCATAGGCGAGATCGCGGCCGCGCTCCGGCCTCGCTGAACGGCACCACGGTGCCCGGCGCGACGCGGTCGTAGAGCGCCGGGAATGATGGTGTCGAAGCCGTCGCGCGCGTAGGAGCGCACCACGCCTTTGAGCTGATCGGTGAGGCCGAAAATCTCCTGCAGGATGACGAGGCCGCCTTTGCTGGCTCCGCCGGCGTGGCGCGGAAAGCCTGAAAGGAGAAGCCGTCGCCCGCCTTCAAGGTGATCATGCCTTCGTTGATGGTCCCGGCGTCGCTGCTCATGGTCTCGCGCTCTTTCGTGTGGCTCGGCTTTCGCGGCGGCCTATCTATGGCGCCGCGGCGCCATGCGCCTAATCCATAGTGGAAATGCCGGCGATTGACGCTGTGAATGTCGGCGCGCATGAGTTGCCGGCGCGGCGTTTGCGCGAATTGCGCCAGGAATTGCTTGGTATATCGTAGCCTTTCCACCCAAAGGCAGCAGCGGCATGCGGTTGGCGAAGGCAACACGCGCTAGTTTTGTGGCCGCCGCGCTGCTCGCCGGCGGCGCGCATGCGCAAGACGACCTCGGCTGGTTTCAGAGATACGCCGTTCACATCGACCGCACGCCGAAGCAATCCTGGACCGGTCACGGCGTCTATCTGGGCGAGGGCCTGTTCTCACCGCGGCCCATGTCGCCGGTCTCGGCGTCTGGCGGCAGCCGCGGGTCGAGATCGGCGGCACGGATTTTCCGACCAGCGTCACCAAGGACGGTCACTTTCACGACGTCGACCTGACATTGTTGTCGGTCGAGGAGCGTCTGCTTCCGGTCGAGGTCGGCTTGCGGCGGCTGGCCTTGTGCAAGGGCGCATCGTTCGTCGGCGAGCAGGTGGTGGTCGCAACGCCCGAAAGCGTGGTGCGGTCGACGGTGATGTCGCCGGCGTTGCTGCCTCGCGGCGCGCCGCCGCAACTGTCCACGGTGGTGCGTTACGTCGAGGGCATGGGAGCGTCCGGGTCGCCGGTGTTCGACGCCCGCAAGAAGTGCCTGCTCGGCCTCATCACGCGCCAATTCAAGGTGGCAAAGGCGGTGGCGGGCGCCGCCAAGCCAGGGGTCAAGCGGAAAATCCTCGCCCGCTACTTCATACCGGCGGCGCAGATCGCGGCGTTTATCCCGGAATCGGTGCGCCATTAGGCGGTTCGCGGCGAATTTTGGCCGCCGCTCATGCATTTAAGCCTGGCGTCAAATCTTCATTGACTGGGCGGTCCGCCGCCCGGACACTTGTGCGCGTGGCGGCGGCGCGGCCGGATTCGCCGCGACCCGGGGACCCGCATGCAAATCAACGTGACCTACAATTCGAGCGTGAACGGCGCGCCCGCGGGTTTCACCACCGTCGTCGGCCAGGTGGTTCAGTTCTACGAAACCGAATTCAGCGATCCGGTCACGATCAACGTCCACGTCGGCTATGGTGAGGTTGCCGGCAATTCCCTGTCCGGCGGCGCCCTTGGCGAAAGCGACACGGTTCTTGACTCGTTCAGCTACACGCAGATCGTCAATGCGCTGACCGCGGACGCCAAGACGGCCTCGGACAATTCCGCCGTCGCCTCCTTGCCGGCGAACGATCCGATCGGAGGCAATTACTGGGTCACGACCGCTTCGGCGAAGGCCTTGGGCCTGGTCGGCGCCAGCGGCAGCGTCGACGGCTACATGGGCTTCAGCAGCGCGAACAACATATTTGACTACAACAACGCCGATGGCGTCGGCAGCCAGCAATACGATTTCTACGGCGTCGTCGCCCATGAACTCAGCGAGATCATGGGCCGCATGCTGTTGGTCGGCGCCACCATCGGAAACACCGCGAACAGTTACGTTCCGTTCGACCTGTTCCATTACTCGGCGGCGGGCGCGCGCGACGTGTCGGGCACGACCCCGGGCTATTTTTCGATCGACGGCGGCACGACCTCGTTGAACACGTTCAATACGTCGCCCTCCGGCGATGCCGGCGATTGGGCCGGGGCGACGATCAATTCGTTCAACGCCTTCGGCAGCCGCGGCGTGGTGGAGGCCGTTTCGGCGGCCGACCTGACCACTCTCGATGCGATCGGCTGGGACCTGTCCGGTCAAGTGCCCGACCTCGTGGTCAGCGCCTTGACGGTCGACGCAACAAGCGCCGCCTTTCAGGTCGAGAACCTCGGCTCGGCGCTCGCGGGTGCGTCGAGCGCCGGCCTCTATCTGTCGGCCGACAAGGTCATAACCGGCGCCGATACGCTGCTCGGGACCAGCCAGACCCCGTCGCTCGCGGCGTCGGGGTCGGACGCCGAGAGCGTGTCTTTCACATTGCCCACCAACCTCGCGCCGGGGACCTACTATCTTGGCGCGATTGCCGACATCAACGGTCAGGTCGCGGAAGCAAGCGAGGCCAATAACGCCTCGCCGGCGTTTGCCGTTATCCTGGGCAACGACAGCGACAACAGCCTGACCGGCACGACCAGCGCCAACGTCATGTTCGGCTTCGGCGGCGACGACACGCTCAGCGGCGGCCGCGGCGCCGACACCATGATCGGCGGTACCGGCAACGACAGCTACGTCGTCGACAACAGCCACGACGTGGTGGTGGAGAACCCGGGCGAGGGCATCGACAGCGTGCAGTCCTCGGTGACCTATACGCTCGCCGCCAATGTCGAGAACCTGACGCTGACCGGCACTTCGGCGCTCAACGGCACCGGCAACGAACTCGACAACACCATCGTCGGCAACAGCGGTAAAAATACGCTGGCCGGTCTCGGCGGCGCCGACCATCTCGACGGCGGGCCGGGCGGTGTCGACACCGCGACCTATGCGGCTTCGCCGTCCGGCGTCGACGTCAGCCTGGCGACCGGCACCGGCTCGGGCGGCGACGCCCAGGGCGACACGCTGGTCGACATCGCCAACCTGATCGGCTCGGCCTTCAACGATACGCTGGAAGGTAACGGCGGCAACAACGTGCTCAACGGCGGCGTCGGCATCGACACCGTGAGCTACGAGCATGCTTCGGCCGGCGTCACGGTGAGCCTCGCGATCACAGCCGCGCAGAACACCATCGGCGCCGGCATCGACACGCTCACCGGCTTCGAGAATCTCACCGGCGCCGCTGGCTTCGGCAACACGCTCACCGGCAGCTCAGCCGTCAACGTGCTCACCGGCGGCTCCGGCGACGACCTGCTCAACGGCGGCGGCGGCGCCGATACCATGATCGGCGGTGGCGGCAACGACACTTACATCGTCGACAATGCCCACGACGTGGTAGTGGAAAATCCGGGCGAGGGCACCGACAGCGTCCAATCCTCGGTGACCCATACGCTTGCCGCCAATGTCGAGAACCTGACGCTGACCGGCACGTCGGCGCTCAACGGCACCGGCAACGATCTGGACAACGTCATCGTCGGCAACAGCGGCAACAATACGCTGGCCGGTCTTGGCGGCGCCGACCATCTCGATGGCGGGCCGGGCGGGCTCGACACCGCGACCTATGCGGCGTCGTCCGCCGGCGTCGATGTCAGCCTGGCGACCGGCACCGGCTCGGGCGGCGACGCCCAGGGCGACACGCTGGTCAACATCGACAACCTGACCGGCTCGGCCTTCAACGACACGCTGGAAGGCAACGGCGGCAACAACGTTCTCAACGGCGGCGCCGGCACCGACACGGTGAGCTACGAGCACGCCGCCGCCGGCGTCACCGTGAGCCTTGCGATCACCACGGCGCAGAACACGATCGGCGCCGGCACCGACACGCTGATCGGCTTCGAGAACCTCACCGGCGCCGCCGGCTTCGGCAACACGCTGACCGGCAACAAGGGCGCCAACGTACTCACCGGCGGCTCCGGCGACGACCAGCTCAACGGCGGAGCGGGCGCCGACACGCTCATCGGCGGCGCCGGACACAATACGCTGACCGGCGGCACCGGTAACGACACCTTCGTGTTTGCCGCGCCGACCGGCGCCAGCATGGACACCGTGACCGACTTCGCCACCGGCGACCATGTCGCGGTGCACGGCACCGATTACGGCCTCGCTCCCGGCGCGCTCGACCCGGCCTATTTCGTGCAGGGCTCGGCGGCGACCGCCAGCCATGCCCAGTTCGTCTACGACACCGGCACGCACGATTTGATGTGGGATGCCGACGGCACCGGGGTGACGGCCGCGGTCCAGATCGCCGGCTTCAATGCCGTGGTTCTGCACAGCACCGATTTCATCGTGCTGTAGAGCTGGCGCGCCCGAGACAATTCGAACGTCCGACCTTTGCCTTCGGAGGGCAACGCTCTATCCAGCTGAGCTACGGGCGCCTGCCGCCTCAGATAGACCAAAGAAAAGGCAGCGGCAACGGGCCAAATCCGCGCCGCAGTGCAAAAAAGCCCGGTTTTTTCGACAATTTTCGCTTGCCGGGCCTTTGCGAGGGGCCGCGAATCTCATATGCCTCGGCTCGATGCGCATGGGGCGCACGCAAGGAGCTAGGATTTCCATGGCAGACATCAAGCCGAGCAAGCCGATCACCACCAAAATGCTCGCCTATACGCTCGCCGAGCAGCATCAACTCACCAAGAAGCAAGGCGTGCAGATGCTCGAAGACCTTGTCGGTCTCATCACCAAGCACCTCAAGAAGGGCGAGCGGGTGAAGATCGCCGGCCTCGGCATCCTGCAGGTTCGCAAGCGCGCCGCGCGCATGGGCCGCAACCCGGCGACCGGCGAGCCGATCCAGATCAAGGCGTCGAAGAAAGTTGCCTTCCGCGCCACCAAGGAATTGAAGATGGCGATCTGATCGCCGCTTTCGTTTTTCCGATGCAAAGCCCCGCCGCATGCCGGCGGGGTTTTTGTTTGGGCTGAACGGAGATTGTCGCTCTTGCAACGCGTGTCATGCCCGGGCTTGACCCGGGCATCCATGATGAGTTGCCACAGTCGACTGGCTTACAGTTGCGCGCGGCCTCATGGATTGCCGGGTCAAGCCCGGCAATGACAGGCTGAAATTGACGACCTCCCCCGAGTCTCTTGACTCCCATCCGGACTAGGACTATATTCACATCAGTCCTGCTCATCGAGGGCGTCATCATGAGGCGTCACGATGATGGAGCAGGACGCGGCGCCCGCTGCCTTGCCTCGCAAGCAAGCGCACCGGGCGGCGCCGGGGCTCCGCCCGCGGGCACTACGACCCGCTGCGAGGAGCTCGCTGATGGGGAGAGGCTCGGCCGGCCGTTGAGAGATCAACGGCACGCTCAAGTAGCCTCCTCCAGAAGCGCGGCCCGGCGCCGGCAAGACGCCGCGGTGGAGCGCCGAGAGGCGCCCGCGCCTGGCAACAGGCGCGGCACGATGCAACGGACGCGCCTTTCGGCGCTCCGCTCCCTCTCTTTCATGAGAGGGAAGAAGGCTTGGCCCCGCCACGGCGGGGCGGACGACGGCGTCCCCGCGCCGCAAAGAACAGGGGCGACGGCGCACGCCTGCTGTTTGAAAATCGAACGAGGAAAGGCGGAGCTGTTTACTCCGTTCGTCCCCGCGAAAGCGGGGACCCAGGGATGCCCGGCAAAGACTGGGTGCCCGCGTCCGCGGGCACGAACGGAAAAATGGTCAGCCATGACGGCAAGGAAGCGACGGCCTATAATGCCGGCCGACAAATTCGACGGAGGAACACGATGTCGCAAGCGGCGGAACTGCGCCAGGGCATGCCGGCGATGCTCAAGGACGCGGCCTTCAACTGGGAAGACCCGCTCGATCTCGAGGCCGAGCTCTCGGAAGACGAACGCATGGTGCGCGATACCGCGCGCGGCTTCGCCCAGGATTATCTCGCGCCGCGCGTGGTCGAAGCCTGGCGCGAGGAGAAATACGATCCGGACATGATGGCCGAGATGGGCAAGCTCGGCCTGATCGGCTCGACAATACCTCAAGAATACGGCGGCGCGGGCCTCGGCTATGTCAGCTACGGCCTGATCGCGCGCGAATTGGAGCGCGTCGATAGCGGCTACCGTTCCTCGATGTCGGTGCAGTCCTCGCTGGTGATGTATCCGATCTACGCTTACGGCACCGAGGCGCAGCGGCGCAAATATCTGCCCAAGCTTGCGACCGGCGAGACGATCGGCTGCTTCGGCTTGACCGAGCCCGACCACGGTTCCGATCCGGGCTCGATGGTGACGCGCGCCGAGAAAGTCGCCGGCGGCTTCAAGCTCAACGGCGCCAAGACCTGGATCTCCAATGCGCCGGTCGCCGATGTCGCCGTGGTGTGGGCCAAGCTCGACGGCAAGATCCGCGGCTTCATCGTCGAGCGCGGCGCCAAAGGCTTCTCGACGCCGAAGATCGAGGGCAAGCTCTCCTTGCGCTCCTCGATCACCGGCGAGATCGTGCTCGCCGATTGCGTGGTGCCGGAGGACAAT
Source organism: uncultured Alphaproteobacteria bacterium (assembly GCA_963822035.1). GTDB lineage: Bacteria > Pseudomonadota > Alphaproteobacteria > Rhizobiales > Xanthobacteraceae > Pseudolabrys. The sequence goes on from CAWGGC010000006.1 coordinate 637,746, forward strand.
CTGCTGCCGAACGTGCAGGGCCTTGCCGGCCCGTTCGGCTGCCTCAACAATGCGCGCTACGGCATCTGCTGGGGCGCCATGGGCGCGGCCGAATTCTGCTGGCACGCCGCGCGCCAATACACGCTCGAGCGCAAGCAGTTCAACCGGCCGCTCGCCGCCAATCAGCTCGTCCAGAAGAAGCTCGCCGACATGCAGACCGAGATCGCGCTCGGCCTACAGGGCGCGCTGCGGCTCGGCCGCATGCTCGGAGCGGGCAAGGCCGCGCCGCCGTCGATCTCGCTGATGAAGCGCAACAACTGCGGCAAGGCGCTCGACATCGCGCGCATGGCGCGCGACATGCACGGCGGCAACGGCATTTCGGAAGGATACCACGTGATGCGCGTGCTCTCGAACCTCGAAACCGTCAATACCTACGAGGGCACCCACGACATCCACGCGCTCATCCTCGGCCGCGCGCAAACCGGCATCCAGGCGTTTTTTTGATGACTTGTCCCGGGCGCAGTGCAGCGTGAGCCATAAGCGCGTTTACGCGCGTCTTCGACGCGCTATGGCGAAACGCTGCGCTGCAGAACCGGGACCGTTCCAAATTCTGCATGCGTTACGATCCCGGGTCTGCAGCGCATCACTTCGTGCTGCGCTGCGCCCGGGAAAAGCATCAACCGATCGCATTCACCTGCTTCGCCATCTCCGCCACGCGCCGGCTCATCGCGCTTTGCCGGATCGGCGAGGCCGTCGATGGCGGTGAAGTGATTGGCGCCGGCGATTTCCTCGTAACGCATCGCGGCGCCGGCCTTGCCCCAGACATCTGCGAGCGAGCGGCTCTGCCGCAGGAATTCGCTCGAACTCTTTCGCGCCGACCACGGCGTCGAATGTGCGTCCCGGCGGTACGGTCCAGAACAACGGCGAAACGGCGCGCGCCGATCGCTCATCGAGCCGCAGCACGGCGTTCTGCGCGGTGTGCACGAGCGGCGTCATGTCGTACACGCCGGAGACCGCGTAGCCCGCCGGCGTGAGATCGGCCGGCACGTCGGATGCGATTTTGCTCCAGTCGGTCGCCACCAGGCAGGCAACGAGATGGCCGCCGGCGGAATGGCCGTAGACGAAAATGCGCTTGTGGAACCGCCGCCACAACGCCAGCGCCGCGGCGCGCACCTCGTCGATGATGGTGGCGACGCTCACCTGCGGCGCGAGATCGTAGCCGGCGAGCGCGACCGCGACGCCATGCGCGTTCGGCCCCTTCGCCATGTGGCTCATCATCGCCGGCGCCAGCGCCTGCCAACCGCCGCCATGGATGTACATGGCGAGCGCGGCATCGCCGCCGCTCTGCGCCGGAAAGAAATCGTAGATCTGTTTCGGCGAGGGCCCATACGCCACATTGAACTCGGTGCCGCGCGCTTCCTCGCGATAGGCCTTGGTCTCGCTTGCGCGCCGCGCCGAAATCTGCGGGTGCTCGGGAACGAGCGCGTGAACGTTGTATTCTTTCTCGTAGTCGATGGTCGGCATGGCGCTCGGCATGGCATAGGTCGCGTGTTGGGGCCGCAAACCTACAAGGCTTTACGCCGCCCCGAAACAAGCATTATCTCTTGCCCAATGAAGCTCGTGGCCCAGCCCATCCTGCCGCCGGTCGACGGCCGCCAGTCGGAAACCGCGCTCGCGATTGCCCGCGGCACCTCGCGCTTGCTGTTGTCGCACGGCTTCTCCTGCGTCGCGGAACTGCCGCTCGCCTCCGGCCGCCGTGCCGATCTGGTGGGCCTCGATTCGAGCGGCGAGATCTGGATCGTCGAGATCAAATCCTCGGTCGCCGATTTCCGCGCCGACCAGAAATGGCCGGACTACCGGCTGCATTGCGACCGGCTGTTCTTCGCGACCTGCATCGAGGTGCCGCTCGATATTTTCCCGCCCGATACCGGGCTGATCGTGGCCGACGCCTTCGGCGCGCATCTCGTCGCGCAGGCGCCCGAGCACCGCCTGCCAGCGCCGACGCGCAAGTCGATGATGCTCGCCTTTGCCCGCGCCGCGGCGCTGCGCCTGCAGGCGCTCGCCGATCCCAACGGGCCTTACGGGGACATGGAGTGAGCGAAGCGGCGATCGCGGTCGAGCGCCTCACCAAGCGCTACAATGGCGCGGCTGCGGTCGACGGCATCTCGTTCAGCCTGGCTGCCGGCTCGATCACCGGGCTACTCGGCGGCAACGGCGCCGGCAAGACCACCACCATCGCCATGATCATGGGCCTGGTGGTGCCGACGTCGGGCACCGTCACCGTGCTCGGCGCGGCCATGCCGGACCAGCGCTACCGCGTGCTGCAGCGGATGAATTTCGAAAGCCCTTATGTCGACATGCCGAGCCGGCTGACGGTGCGGCAGAATCTCTCGGTGTTCGCCCAGCTTTACGGCGTTGCCGACCGGAAGGCGCGCGTCACCGAGCTTGCCGGCGAGCTCGACCTGACCGACTTCCTCGACCGCCCGACCGGACGGCTGTCCTCGGGGCAGAAGACGCGGGTGTCGCTTGCCAAGGCATTGCTCAACAAGCCGGAGGTGTTGCTGCTCGACGAGCCGACCGCCTCGCTCGATCCCGACACCGCCGACTGGGTGCGGGCGCGGCTCGAAGCCTACCGGCGCGAGCGCAAGGCAACCATCCTGCTCGCCTCGCACAACATGACGGAAGTCGAGCGGCTGTGCGAGCGCGTCATCATCATGAAGGCCGGCCGCATCGAGGACGACGACACGCCGCAGCGCCTGCTCGACCGCCATGGCCGCGAGACGTTGGAGGAGGTGTTCCTCGACGTCGCCCGCGGCCGCCAGCGCGAGGCCGCGCAATGAATTGTTGTGTCGTGTCCCGGACGCGGTGCAGCGCGCAGCGAAGCGGAGTGGTGCACCGCAGATCCGGGACCTTTACAAACTCTGAGATCGCAATGATCCCGGGTCTGCAGCGCATCGCTTCGCGCTGCGCTGCGCCCGGGAAAAGTAGCGAGGCCGCGCAATGAGCGCCGACTTCGAATTCTCCGCGAGTCGCGTCGGCGCCATGGTGCGGCGCTACTGGTACCTGTTGCGCTCGTCATGGCCGCGTATCCTCGACCTCATCTACTGGCCGACGGTGCAGATGCTGATGTGGGGCTTCCTGCAGCTCTACGTGTCGCAGAACGCCGGCTTCTTCGCCCGCGCCGGCGGCGTCTTCATCGGCGCGGTGATCCTGTGGGACATCCTGTTCCGCGGCCAGCTCGGCTTTTCGATCTCCTTCCTCGAGGAGATGTATTCGCACAATCTCGCCAACCTGATGATGTCGCCGCTGCGCCCGGTCGAATTCGTCGCCGCGCTGATGATCATGAGCCTCGTCCGCCTGCTGATCGGCATGATCCCGGTGACGTTGCTGGCGATCGCCTTCTTCGGCTTCAACGTCTGGTCGCTGGGGTTCGCGCTCGCCGCCTTCTTCGCCAATTTGATCCTGACCAGTTGGGCGATCGGCATCTTCGTCGCCGGTCTGTTGCTGCGGAACGGCATGGGCGCCGAGAGCATGGCCTGGACCATCATGTTCCTGTTCCTGCCGCTCACCTGCGTCTATTACCCGGTGACGGTGCTGCCGCACTGGCTGCAATACGTCGCCTGGGCGCTGCCGCCGACCTACGTTTTCGAAGGCATGCGCGCGCTGGTGATCAGCCACGTGTTTCGCGCCGACCTGATGATCGAGGCCTTCGTCTTCAACCTGGTGTTGTTTGGCGCCGCGTCATTGGCTTTTATGGCACTGCTGCAGAGTGCCCGCGTCCAGGGTTCCCTGCTGCAGACTGGGGAATAGGACGGAACAGGCCAATTTTGCGGGGCTTTTCCCCTGTAAACCGGATTCGAACAACCTATCTCTATGTTGACCCCATGACAGAAAAACGACAGTGTGCTGCATCGCAGCAAGAGGCCGGGGGGCTCGATGGCGATTGGTGAATTCGACGGGGCAGCAACGCTGCCCGGTAACGGTGCCGGTTTTTCGACGCCGATGTACTGGCTCTACGAGATGAGCCATGCCGCGCTCGACCCGTCGCGCGCGCTTGCCGACGCCACGCGGCTGTTCTTCAAGAATCCGGCCAATCCGCTGGCGCACACCACCTACGGCAAGTCGGTCGCCGCGGCGATGGAGGTGTTCGAGCGCACCACGCGCCGCTACGGCAAGCCGGAGTGGCGCATCGACTCGACCACCGTCGGCGCCGAGCGCGTGCCCGTGCATATCAACACGGTGTGGGAACGGCCGTTCTGCCAGCTGTTGCATTTCGAGCGCTCGTTCAAGCGTGTGCCGCGCCGGCCGCAGCCGAAGCTGCTGATCGTCGCGCCGATGTCGGGCCACTACGCGACGCTGTTGCGCGGCACCGTCGAAGCGTTCCTGCCCAATCACGAGGTCTACATCACCGACTGGCGCAACGCCCGCAACGTGCCGCTCGCCGAAGGCCGCTTCGATCTCGACGACTATATCGATTACCTCATCTCCATGCTGCACATGCTCGGCGGCGACGCGCACGTCATCGCGGTGTGCCAGCCGTCGGTGCCCGTGCTCGCCGCGGTCGCGCTGATGGAGGCCGACAAGGACCCTTACGTGCCGCATTCCATGACGCTGATGGGCGGCCCGATCGACACCCGCATCAACGCCAACGACGTCAACAAGCTCGCCGAGAACCGCGGCCTCGACTGGTTCCGCAGGAACGTCATCAGCAAGGTGCCGTTCCCGCATCCGGGCTTGATGCGCGACGTCTATCCGGGCTTCTTGCAGCTACACGGCTTCGTCAGCATGAACCTCGATCGCCATATCGAGGCGCACCGCAATCTGTTCCTGCATCTGGTCAAGGGCGACGGCGATTCCGCCAACAAGCACCGCGAGTTCTACGACGAATATCTCGCGGTCATGGATCTGACCGCCGAATTCTATCTGCAGACCGTCGACACCGTGTTCATCCGCCACGCGCTGCCCAAGGGCGAGATGACGCACCGCAACCGCATGATCGATCCCGGCGCCATCGAGCGTGTCGCCCTGCTCACCGTCGAAGGCGAGCACGACGACATCTCCAGCGTCGGGCAGACCGAGGCGGCGCTCGCGCTGTGCGCCAATATCCCGCGCGCGCGCAGGGCGCATTACCTGCAGCCGGGCGTCGGCCATTACGGCGTGTTCAATGGCTCGCGCTTCCGTTCCGAGATCGCGCCCCGCATCGCCGACTTCGTGCTCACGCACAATGGCGGGCGCGGCCGCGGCAACGGCAAGCACGCCTAAGGCGTTGGCCGCCAAGCGGTTCCGCCTGCCCGCCGTCCCGGCGGGCGAGGGGGCTTCACAAAACGAAATTTGTGGCAGTATCTGCTGCTAGCTTTTTGAGTCCTTTCCGGACCCCTTGTTATGCCGCTGCGCGCGCTGCTCTACCGCCGGCCGAGCGAGCCCTCGGCGATCAGCATTGTGTTCGACGAGCAGATGTATCTGGTGCGGCTGCGCCGCCACCGGCAGGCGCGGCGCTACACCTTGCGCATCCACTCGGTGACACGCGAGGTCGTGCTCACCATGCCGCCGCGCGGCAGCCTCAAGGAGGCGCGCGCCTTCGCGCACAAGCACGGCGGCTGGATCGCGGCGCGGCTCAAGCGCCTGCCGGAGGCCCTGGCCTTCGCGCACGGCACGGTGGTGCCGCTGCGCGGGCTCGATCACCGCATCGAGCATCGCCGCGGCACGCGCGGCACGGTCTGGGTTGAGGCCGCCGGCGAAGGCGCGCGGCTGCTGTGCGTCGCCGGCGATGAGCCGTTCGTGGCGCGGCGCGTCGCCGATTATTTGAAGCGCGAGGCCAAGCGCGACCTCGAAATGGCAAGCCGCAACGCTGCCGAAGCGCTCGGCGTCGCCATCAAGCGCGTGTCGATCCGCGACCAGTCGAGCCGCTGGGGCTCGTGCTCGACCACCGGCGTGCTGTCCTATTCCTGGCGGCTCATTCTGGCGCCGCGCTACGTGCTCGAATACCTCGCCGCGCACGAGGTCGCGCATCTCGTCGAGATGAATCATTCGCGAAGATTCTGGCGGCTGGTGGAGCGGATGTGCCCCAACGTCGCCCGTGCCAAAGCCTGGCTCGACGCCCACGGCACCGATCTGCACCGCTACGGGCTGCAGGACGACCCGCGCTAGCGTCTTATCCGTCACCCTGAGGTGGCCGCGCGTCAGCGCGGCCCTCGAAGGGCGACGGCCCGGGCCGTTCATCCTTCGAGGCTCGCGCGCAAGGCGCGCTCGCACCTCAGGATGACGGAGAAAATCAGTGACACGCGGACTGCATTCCGCCAGAACATTCTTGGCTTTTTGGCGGATTGAACCTTCTCAATGCTGCGTCCCGGCACGTTCGCGCTCACCGCTCTGCTCGCCGGCTTGAGCGCGATCGGGCCGCTGACGACCGACATGTATCTGCCGTCGCTGCCGGACATCGTGCGCCTGCTCGGCGGCACCACGGCGCAGGGCCAACTCACCATCTCGTCCTACCTCATCGGCTTTGCCTTCGGGCAGATCGTCTACGGCCCGCTGTCCGACCGCCACGGCCGCAAGCCGGTGCTGCTCGGCGCCATCGCGCTTTATTGCTTCGCCAGCATCGTCTGCGCGCTGTCGGTGTCGCTGCCGATGCTCACCGCTGCGCGCGCGCTACAGGCGCTTGGCGGCTGCGGCGCGGTGGTGCTGGCGCGCGCGGTGGTGCGTGACGTCCATTCCGGCGCAAGGGCAGGGCGCGAGCTGGCGCTGATCGGCTCGGTGATGGCGCTCGGCCCGGTGCTGGCGCCGATCGTCGGCGGCGTGTTGCAAGTCGCCTTCGGCTGGCGCTCGGTGTTCGTCACGCTCACCGGCGCCGGGCTCGGCGCCGCCGCGGTGGTGTGGCTGCTGCTGCCGGAGACCTTGGAAAAGCGCGCCGCCGAGCCGGTGTCGCTTGCGACCATGATCGGCTCCTATCGCATCGTCGCCCGCGATCCCGCTTATCTCGCTTATCTGGGCCTCGCCACCACCTGCTACGCCGGCCTGTTCGCCTGGATCTCCGCGGCGTCCTTCGTGCTGCAGGGCCTCTATGGGCTCGCCCCGTTCCACTTCGGCCTCATCTTCGCGCTCGGCTCGATCGGCTATATGACCGGCTCGGCAATTTCGGCGCGCGTCGTCGTGCGGCTCGGCATCGACCGAAATATCGGCATCGGTTCCGTCATCATCGCGCTCGGCGCGCTCACCATGGTCGCGGCAGTGGCGCTGGCGCTTCCCTCGGCGTTCTCGCTTGTCGTGCCGATGATGATCTATCTCGCCGGCATGGGTTTCGTGCTGCCGTCATCGATGGCGGGTGCGATGACGCCGTTTCCGGAGCGCGCCGGCGCCGCTTCCGCGCTGCTCGGCTTTGTGCAGCAGAGCGTCGCCTCGCTGTGCGGCGCCGTCGTCGGCGCGCTGCTCGGGCAAAGCGCCTGGCCGCTCGCGGCGGCCGTTGCGATCATGGGCCTGGCGACGCTGGCGCTGTGGCTCCTCACGCGTGGCGTGCGGGCTCGCGCGGCCGCGAAGATCTAGCGCCCGAACAGATTATTGAGCAGCCAGCCGTCGAGGCCGCCGCCCGAGCCGGTGGTTTGCGGCGCCGCCGCGCTCGGCTGCACGACGGCGGGTGGCCGCGGTGTGGCGTCCGCCGAGCGTGCGCCGCTGCCGAACAGGCCGGAGATTAGATTGCCGCCGGCCTCGCCCGGCAGGTTGGCGACCGGCACGCCCTGATGCGCGGCGCGCATGAAGCGGCTCCAGATGTCGACCGGCAGGCTGCCGCCGGTGACGTGCTTGGTCGGCGTGCCGTCGTCATTGCCGAGCCAGACGCCGGTGACGAGATGCGCGGTGTAGCCGACGAACCAGGCGTCGCGGAAATCCTGTGAGGTGCCGGTCTTGCCGGCTGCCGGCCAGCCCGGCAGCGAGGCCTTTTTCGCGGTGCCGATGGTCAAGCGTTTCCGCCATCATGGCGTTCATCATCGCCACGTCATGGGCGTCGACGACGCGGCCGATCGGGGCCTCGTTGCGCGCGTAAAGCAGCTTGCCCTTGCTGTCGGTGATCTTCTCGATGACGTGCGGGGAAACGCCCATGCCGCCGTTGGCGAAGGTCGCGTAGGCGCCGGTCAGTTCGAGCGGCGAGACTTCCGAGGTGCCGAGCGCGATCGAGGCATTCGGCTCCAGCCGCGAGGCGATGCCGAGCCGGTGCGCGGTGCGGATCACCGCGTCGGGGCCGAATTCCAGCGTCAGCCGCACCGACACGGTGTTGAGCGACAGCGCCAGCGCCTTGTCGAGCGTCACCTGCCCATAATACTGGTGGCCGTAATTCTCCGGCGACCAGCCTTTGACCTTGATCGGCGCGTCGAGCCGCACCGTTTCGGGCGTCAGGCCATGCTCGAGCGCGGTAAGGTAAACGAAGGCCTTGAAGGCCGAGCCGGGCTGGCGCTTGGCCGCCACCGCGCGGTTGAACTGGCTTGCGGCGTAGCTCTTGCCGCCGACCAGCGCGCGCACCGCGCCATCGGGCGACATCGCGACCAGCGCGCCTTCGCTGACGCCCGCCTTGTCGCCCTTCTGCGCCAGCTCGTCGCTCACCGCCTTTTCCGCCTCTGCTTGCAGCGACAAGTCGATGGTGGTGCGGACGACGAGGTCCTCGTCGACATGGCCGAGGATGTCGTTGACCCCGTCCATCACCCAATCGGCGACGTAATTAACCGAGCCGGTTGCCGCCTGCGCCACGACGTGCGGCGGATGCGCGAGCGCGACCTTTTCGTTGGCTGCGCTGATGAAGCCGAGCTCGGCCATGGCGGCGAGCACGACCCTGGCGCGCTGCTCGGCGCCGCTGTAGTTGCGCGTCGGCGCAAGGCGCGAAGGCGACTTGACGAGGCCGGCGAGCAGCGCCGCCTCGGCGAGCGTCACCTGTTTTGCCGGTATGCCGAAGTAGCGTTGCGCGGCCTGCTCGATGCCGTAGGCGCCGGAGCCGAAATAGACGCGGTTCAGGTACAGTTCGAGGATCTGCGTCTTGGAAAATTTGCGCTCGAGCCACAGCGCCAGCAACATTTCCTGCAGCTTGCGCGTGACGGTGCGCTCCTGGGTGAGGAACAGGTTTTTCGCCAGCTGCTGGGTGATGGTGGAGGCGCCCTCGCGGATGCCGCGATGCAGGACGTTGGCGACCAGCGCGCGGGCGATGCCGAACGGATCGACGCCGAAGTGCTGGTAGAAGCGGCGGTCCTCGATGGCGACGAAAGCCTTGGGCAGATAGGCCGGCAGCTCCTTCAGCGACAGCACCGCGCCGCCGGCGTCGCCGCGCACCGCGAGCATGCGGTTGTTCTCGTCGACGATCTGCACCGAGGGCGGCCGCTGCGGAATCTCCAGCGACTGGATCGGCGGCAGGTGCGCGCCGACCCAAACCACGGCGCCGACGCCGGCGATGCCGGCCCAAAGGCCGAGCACAAGGCTCCAGTAGATCAACCGGCCCAAGAGCGAGCGCGTGTTGCCCTTGCGCTTGTTCTTGCTCTTGGCTTTGCGTCGACGGCGGCGCGGCCGCGGCGCGCTCGGCTCGTCGCGCGGCGCTGAGCGCTCATCCGGCGCAAGCTCGACCTCCGGCGCGGCATCGAAGACCGGCTCGCGCCGCGCGCCCGCTTTGCCCCGCCCTTGCGCCATTACGCTACTCGTCCGCCCGAGGTCCCTTGAGCGGCCACGCTAGGGGCTGCGATTTAAGGGGCCGTTAAGTGGGCGTGGCGCGAAACTCGTGATTTAGATCAAGGGCTTCTGCCGCTTTGCTGGTATCGTCCGCGGCCTGATCAAATCCGGGATTATGCAATGATCGCCGCGCCGCCGCGCCCATCGCTGAAAATCCGCCGCATCAATCTCGACACCGGCCGCGAGAACGTCGTCGTGATCTCGCGGCGCTCGACCGCGCTGCGGCCTGAGGTGTTCCGCGGCTTCTCGCGCGTCGAGCTGCGCAGCAACGACAAGGTACTGCTGGCGACGCTGCTGCTCACCGACGACGGCCTGGTCGCGCCCGACGAGATCGGCCTTGCCGAGCCGGCGTTCCGCCGCTTCGCCGCGCCGGCCGGCAGCTTGGTCACGGTGACGCCGGCCACCGCGCCTGAGAGCCTTGATCTGGTGCGCGCCAAGATCCAGGGCCATGCGCTCGCCGCCGAGGAGATCGGCGCGATCATCAAGGACATCGCGCACTACCGCTATTCCGACATGGAGATCGCCGCCTTCCTCATCGGTTCGGCGAGCTTCATGACCAGCGGTGAACTGCTCGCCTTGTCGCGCGCCATGGCCGACGCCGGCACGCTGTTGAAGTGGGATCAGCCGATCGTAGTCGACAAGCACTGCATCGGCGGCATCCCCGGCAACCGCACTTCGATGATCGTGGTGCCGATCGTCGCCGCGCACGGCCTCACCATCCCAAAGACCTCCTCGCGCGCCATCACCTCGCCGGCCGGCACCGCCGACACTATGGAAGTGCTCGCCCGCGTCGATCTCGGCGTCGAGGAGATGAGGGAGGTGGTCAAGACCTGCCACGGCTGCCTGGTGTGGGGCGGCCACGTCAATCTGTCGCCGGCCGACGACATTCTCATCTCGGTCGAGCGGCCGCTCGGCATCGACACCCGCGAGCAGATGGTGGCCTCGATCATGTCGAAGAAGCTCGCCGCCGGCTCGACGCATCTGCTCATCGACCTGCCGGTCGGGCCGTCGGCCAAGCTCACGACGGCGATGGACGCCATGCGCATGCGCAAGCTGTTCGAGTTCGTCGGCGACCACTTCGGCATCGCGGTCGAGGTCGTCACCACCGACGGCCGCCAGCCGATCGGCAGCGGCATCGGGCCGGTGCTGGAGGCGCAGGACGTGATGGCGGTGCTGGCGAACGATCCTTCGGCGCCGCGCGACCTGCGCGAGAAATCGCTGCGGCTCGCCGCGCATTTGCTCGAATATGACGGCGAGTTGCGCGGCGGCACCGGCTATACGCGGGCGCGCGAATTGCTCGACAGCGGCGCGGCGCTGAAGCAGATGCACAAGATCATCGAGGCGCAGGGCCCCTCCGGCTGCAACACCGACGTCGGGCCGCTGACCGCCGACGTGCCGGCGGCGCGCGACGGCGTCATCGAGGCGATCGATTGCCTGCGGCTCAACCGGCTGGCGCGCAGCGCCGGCGCGCCGATCGACAAGGGCGCCGGCATCCGCGTATTCAAGAAGATCGGCGACCGCGTGGAGAAGGGCGAGCCGCTCTACCGCATCTTCGCCTTCGACGAATCGCAATTCGCGTTGGCGAACGGCAGCGCGCAGGCGGACAACGGCTATACCGTCGGCAACCGGTCCTCTGCCGAGCGCGTGCCGTGACCGCGACGGCGATGCAATGCCTGCCGGCATCGGCGGCGCAAGCGCGGAGACTCGCCGCGCGGCTCGCGCTGCCGCTCGACGAGATCGCGGTGCACCGTTTCCCCGACGGCGAATTGCGCGTCACCGTGGCGCCGGCCACGCCAACGACCATCCTCTTTGCTTCGCTCGCCGATCCCAACGAGAAGCTGCTGGCGCTGCTGTTTGCCGCCGAAGCGTTGCTGCGCGGCGGCGCTCAGCGCCTGGTGCTGGTCAGCCCCTACCTTTGCTACATGCGCCAGGATGCGGCTTTTCATGCCGGCGAGGCGATCAGTCAGAAAGTCGTCGGGCGCCTGCTTGCCGGCAGCTTCGACCGCGTCGTCACCGTCGACGCGCATCTGCATCGCACCAAGGATATCCGCGACGTTTTTCCCGGCATCGTAGCCGACAATCTGTCGGCGGTGCCGGCGATTGCGGATGCGTTGCGCGGCAAGGGCGTCGATCCGGCAACGGTCGTCGTCGGCCCCGACGAAGAATCGCGGCCCTGGGTCGCCGATCTCGCGCACCGCCTGGGTCTCGCCCACGCGGTCGGCGACAAGAGCCGCCGCGGCGACCGCAGCGTCGTGATCGAATTCGCCGAGCGCGCGCCTGTTCAAGGACCGGCCGGTCCTGCTGATCGATGACATCGTTTCCTCGGGCGGCACGCTCACGACATGTGCCGCTGTGCTGCGCGCTGCCGGGTGCGGCGTGATCGACGCGGTGATCGTGCACGCGCTGTTCCCGCCGCAAGCGGTCGGCGTTCTGCTGCAAGCCGGCATCCGTTCGGTGATCTCGACCGACAGCGTGCCGCATCCGAGCAATTCGATCGCGCTCGACGCCGTGCTCGCCGAGGCACTGCGACAGGAGCTTCACCCATGAGCCTGACCTTGCGCTTCTGCGGTGCGGCGCGGACGGTGACCGGCTCGTGCCATTTGTTCGAGACGGCGGCGGGCAAGCTGCTGGTCGACTGCGGCCTGTTTCAGGGCCCGAAGACGCTGAAAGAGCTCAACTACGGCGCCTTTCCGTTTGCGCCGTCCGACATTCGCGCCGTGCTGCTCACCCACGCGCATATCGATCACAGCGGGCTGATCCCCAAGCTGGTGCGCGACGGTTTCCGCGGCCGGGTCTTTGCGACGCGCGGCACCATCGACCTCTGCTCCTTCATGCTGCCCGACGCCGGCAGCATCCAGGAATCCGAAGTCGCCATGCTCAACCGCCGCAACGTCGCGCGCGGGCGTGCTCCGGTCGCGCCGATCTACACGCCAGGCCGACGCCGTCGCCGCGCTCAACGCCTTCGCCCCGGTCGACTACGAAAGCTGGTTCGAGGCGATGCCCGGCGTCACGGCGCGCTACTGGAACGCCGGGCATCTGCTCGGCTCGGCCTCGATCGAGCTTGCCTTCGCCGGCGCGGGCGAGGGCGGCAAGCCGCTGCGCCTGCTCGCCTCGGGCGACATCGGGCCCGACGCCAAGCTGCTCGAGCCCGATCCGGAGGCGCCGACCGGGCTCGACTATGTGCTCTGCGAGGCAACTTACGGCGACAAAGACCGGCCGCCGGTAACGCGCGAATCCCGCCGTCAGCACCTCGCCGCCGAAGTGCGCGAGGCCCACGCCGCCGGCGGGGCGCTGCTCATCCCGGCCTTCGCGGTCGAGCGCACCCAGGAGCTGATCGTCGATCTCGTCGACCTCATGGAGCGCGGCGAAATCCCGCCGGCATCGATCTTCCTCGATTCGCCGCTCGCCATCCGCGCCACCGAGGTGTTCCGCCAGCACAGCGAAAGCCTGCAGTCCGACGTCGCCATCGACCGGCTGCTCGCCTCGCCGCGGCTGCGCTGCACCGAGACGGTCGAGGAGAGCAAAGCGATCGCGCGGTTCACCGGCTTTCACATCATCATCGCCGCGAGCGGCATGTGCGATGCCGGCCGCATCCGCCACCATCTCAAGCGCTGGCTGTGGCAGAGCAAGGCGACCGTGCTGCTCACCGGCTTCCAGGCGCAGGGCACGCTCGGCCGCTTCCTCAACGACGGCGTCAAGGCGGTGCGCATCCAGGGCGAGCCGGTCAACGTCAGGGCGCGCATCCGCCGCATCGACGACTATTCCGGCCACGCCGACGGGCCGGAGCTGGCGCGCTGGATCGCATCGCGCCGGCCGATCGGGCGCGGCGTCTTCCTGGTGCACGGCGAAGAGCGGGGCCTTGCCGGGCTCACCGAGCGCATCGCCGAGCGCACGGTGCCGGCGGCCAAGGTGTTCACGCCGCTGCTCGACGACGTCTATGAGCTCACCACCAAAGCGCCGACGCCGATCGACGGCACGCACCGCCGCCGGCTTGCGCCGGAGGCGGTGGTCAATCTCGATTGGCACAACGACATGTCGCGGCTGATCCTCGACATCAACGACGCTATCGAAGCCGCTGCCGACGACCGCGCCCGCGGCGTCATCATCCGCAAGCTCAAACGTGCATTGGAGGCGAACGATTAGGCGTTACGGAGCGTTGGCCGGGCAACCCAGGCCGATTTTATGAAGTCGTCGGCGCCGAACATTGCATTTATTGCAGGGGCAAAGCCGCAAAGGTGAAAATCGAGAAAAGTTGATCCACATCAACACTTTGCAATCGTGCCGTCGGATCATTTATTTAGGGAGCGTCGAAAATGTACAAACATATCCTGGTAGCGGTCGACGGCAGCGACACCTCAAATCTGGCGCTTCGCGAGGCCCTAACGCTGGCGAAAGAGCAACAGGCGACGCTGCGGCTCGTCCATATCACCGATCTGAGTCTCTCTTACACGGCTGTCGAAGCCCCATATGCCGGAAGATACGAAAAGGAGGTTCGGGCAGCTGGAGAGAAGGTCGTCGCCGATTGTTCGGCTATCGTGCGCAAAGCTGGCATCACGTTCGATGCGAAATCAGTCGTGGCCGATTTGCCCAGCCAGCGCGTCTACGAAGTGCTCGAAGAAGAAGCAAAGCGGTGGCCGGCCGACCTCATTGTGATCGGCACGCATGGCCGCCGCGGCATTAGCCGAATGTTCCTCGGCAGCGTAGCGGAGGGGCTCATCCGGATCACGACCAAGCCGGTATTGCTCATCCGTGGAGGATAAAGGCGTCTCCTGCGGTCTCGCAACGGCACGTGCCGTTCGAGACGCCATCGAAATCATTCACGCTGGACTTGATCTTTAGGCTTTCGCCTTCGCCTCGCCTTCGCCCGCGGCGAACAGCACGATCAGCGCGCGCTTGATCGCGGCCTGCCGCGTCGGCGAGGTGATCTGCGCGCCCATCAGGTCGGTGACGTAGAACACGTCGACCACGCGCTCGCCGAAGGTGGCGACGTGGGCGGAGATGATGTTCAGGTTCAGCTTGGACAGGGTCGCGGTCAGCTCGTACAGCAGGCCGGTGCGGTCGAGGCCGGCGACCTCGATCATGGTGTAGCGGTGCGACCACTGATTGTTGATGGTCACGGTCGGCTCGAGCGCGAAGGCCTTGATGCGGCCCTTGGGCGGCGCCCGCTTGCTCACGACGTCGGGCAGGCGCAATTCGCCGCGCAGCGCCTTCTCGATCGAATCGGCGATGCGGTTGGCGCGGCGTTGCTCGTCCTCGTCGCGTTCGAATTCGCGAGTCAGCGAAATGGTGTCGAGGGCGCGGCCGTCGGTGGTGGTGTAGATCTGCGCGTCGACGATGTTGGCGCCGGCCATGGCGCAGGCGCCGGCGATGATCGACAGCAGCCATGGGTGGTCGGGCGCCAGCACGGTGACCTCCGTCGCGGCGCCGTCGACGAAATTGATGTGGGTGGCGAGGTTCTTGTCGGCCTTTTCCGCGGCGGCGACTAGCTGCGCGTGCTGGATCTTGTGCGGCAGGTCGACCTTGAGCCAGTAGGCCGGATAAAGCTTGCCGGTATAGGCATCGAGCTCGGCCGCCGGCCAATCCTTCAGCGCCTCGCGCAGCTCGTTCTGCGCCTGCGCCACGCGCTGGGCACGGTTGATCTCGGAGAAGCCGCCGGTCAGCACCGGCTCGGTCTCGTAATAAAGCGTGCGGATAAGCTGCGCTTTCCAGCCGTTCCACACGCCCGGGCCGACGGCGCGGATGTCGGCGGTGGTGAGGATGGTCAACAGCTTGAGCCGCTCGGCCGACTGCACCACGGCGGCGAAGTTCTCGACGGTCTTGCGGTCGGACAGGTCGCGCGACTGCGCCACGCTCGACATCAGCAGGTGCTGCTCGATCAGCCAGGCCACCGTCTCGGTATCGGCGGCGGAGAGGCCGAGCCGCGGACACAGCCGCCGCGCCACGCGCGCGCCGGCGATCGAATGGTCCTCGATGCGGCCCTTGGCGATGTCGTGCAGGAACAGCGTGACGTAGATCACGGTGCGGCTGCCGGGCAGGATCTTCATCATCAGTTCGTGGGCGACCGGCGTCTCTCTGCCGTCGTTCTCGATCGCCTCCAGCATGCCGATGCAGCGCACCAGGTGCTCGTCCACCGTGTAGTGGTGGTACATGTTGAATTGCATCATCGACACGATCTTGCCGAAGGGCGGGATGAACTTGCCGAGCACGCCGGCCTCGTTCATGCGCCGCAGCACCGTCTCCGGATCGTTCTTCGAGGTGAGGATCTCCAGGAACAGCGCGTTCGCTTCCTCGTCGTCGCGCAACTTGGCGTCGATCAGCTTGAGCGAGCGCGTCATGGCGCGCAGCGCGTCCGGGTGCAGCGCCAGATTGTTCTTCTGCGCGAGATGGAAGATGCGGATCAGGTTGACCGGGTCGCGCCGGAACACGCTGCCGTTGGCGACCGTGATGCGGTTGTTGTCGACGACGAAATCCTCGCTGCCGTCGAGCGTGCGGCGGCGCGACGGGCGCAGGCGCGCCATCATGCGGCTCAGCACCGGCACGCTCTTGGCCTGGCTGTCTTCGAGTTCGGCGGAGAGGATCGCGGTCAGGTCGCCGACGTCCTTGGCGATCAGGAAGTAGTGCTTCATGAAGCGCTCGACGTCCTTCATGCCCGGATGCGCGGTGTAGCCGAGCCGCACCGCGATCTCGCGCTGCACGTCGAACGACAGACGCTCCTCGGCGCGGCCGGTGACGAAATGCAGGTGGCAGCGCACCGACCAGAGGAAATCCTCGCAGCGCCGGAACAGCTGGTACTCTTCCTTGTCGAACACGCCGCGCTTCACCAGTTCGTCCGGCTCGCGCACGCGGTAGACGTACTTGGCCATCCAGAACAAGGTGTGCAGGTCGCGCAGGCCGCCCTTGCCGTCCTTGACGTTGGGCTCGACCAGATAGCGCGACTGTCCGGCGCGGCGGATGCGCTCCTCGCGTTCGGCGAGCTTGGCGGCGACGAATTGCGCCGCGGTGTTGCGCACCACCTCGTGGTCGAAGCGGGTGACGAGCTCCTTGAACAGCTTCTCGTCGCCGAACAGGAAGCGCGCCTCGAGCAGCGCCGTGCGGATGGTCATGTCCGCCTTGCCCTGCCGGATGCATTCGTCGACCGAGCGCGTGGCGTGGCCGACCTTGAGCCCCGTGTCCCACAGGCAATAGAGAATGGCTTCGGCGACCTGCTCGCCCCAGGCGGTCTGCTTGTAGGGCAGCACGAACAACAGATCGATGTCGGAGCCCGGCGCCTGCAGGCCGCGGCCGTAGCCGCCGGTGGCGACCACCGCCATGCGCTCGGCCTCGGACGGATTCTGCGACCGGTAAAGATGCTTGCGCACGAAGTCGTACAGCAGGCGGATGAGCTCGTCCTCGAGATGGCAGATGCGCTCGGCGCAGCGCCGCCCGTGCTTGTCCTTGAGCAGCAGTTGCTCGGCCTTGTGGCGGCCGGCGACGAGCGCCGCCTTGAGCCGTTGCGCGACGGCTGCGCGCGTGTCGCGCTCGTTGCCGCTGTGCTGCTCGGCGAGCGCCTCGAGATCGGCGGCGACGGCGCGCAGGTCGATGAGATCGCTCGCCGTCCGCGCGATTGGCTCGGGCCGGGTTGTCGGAATGGTGGTGTCGACGGCGAGGGACATTGCGGTCATCGGGATAGCGGAGGCGGGTGTCTAAGTCACCGCTTGGCCGCGGAAAATAGCCAAATTGCGCGGGCGTGCGCTTGGGTTTCCATATTGTGCTGCAGCATAATGAAAAAAATGGGGTAAACGATCCACCCGACGCTATAAAAGCGGGCAAAAGAACGTGAAGTGAGGGAGGCCTTGCCATGCGTATGTTCCAGGTCTGCACCTGCGGCGAGCCGCTCGTGGTCAGCGAGGCGCCGACGCCTGAGCCCAAGGGCAGCGAGGTGCTGCTCAAGGTGCTCGCCGCCGGCGTCTGCCACAGCGACCTGCATCTCGCCGACGGCTATTTCGACATGGGCGGGGGCAAGAAATTGAGCCTCGCCGACCGCGGCATGAAGCTGCCGGTGACCCTCGGTCATGAAAACGTCGGCGAGGTGATCGCCGTCGGCCCCGAGGCGAAGGGCGTCAAGGTCGGGCAGAAAATGCTGGTCAACCCCTGGATCGGCTGCGGCCAGTGCCCCGCCTGCCTGCGCGGCGACGACAATCTCTGCCGCACCATGCACAGCCTCGGCGTCTTCATCCCCGGCGGCTACGCCACGCACCTGATCGTGCCGCATCCGCGCTATCTGCACGACATCGGCGATCTGCCGCCGGACCGCGCGGCGCCGCTCGCCTGCTCGGGCGTCACCACCTACGGCGCGCTGAAGAAGGTGGCGACGCTGAAGACCGAGCCGACGGTCATCATCGGCGCCGGCGGGCTCGGCCTTATGTGCCTGGCGCTGCACCAAAAGATGGGCGGCCATTCGGCGATTGTCGTCGACATCGACGACGCCAAGCTCGCGCAGGCCAAGAAGGCCGGCGCCAAGGCGACCGTCAACGGCAAAGCCGCCGACGCCGTGCAGCAGATCATGAAGCTGACGAACGAAGGCGCCGGCGCCTGGGCGGTGATCGACCTGGTCGGCTCCTCGGCCTCGGCGCGCATGGGCTACGACAGCCTGGTCAAGGGCGGCAAATACATCATCGTCGGGCTCTACGGCGGCGACCTCACGGTGTCGCTGCCGCCGATCCCGATGCGCGCGCTCACCATTCAGGGCTCCTACGTCGGCAGCCAGCACGAGATGAAGGAACTGATGGAGCTGGTGAAGGCGAAGGGCCTGCCGGACGTGCCGGTGGCGACGCGCCCGCTCGACGACGTCAACAAGGTGCATGGCGAACTGCGCGCCGGCAAAATTATGGGCCGCGTGGTGCTGACGCCGGCGGCGTGATTCCACCTCGTCATTCCGGGACGCTCGCGAGAGCGAGCGGACCCGGAATCCAGACGCGGTTTCGGTGTTTGTATCTGGATTCCGGGTTCGCGTGCTGCGCACGCGCCCCGGAATGACAACTTAGTAGGAGGCTTGAATGGACGCTGCCGGCTTGCGCGCGATGCAGGCGCCGATCAAGGAGAAGTACAAGAGCGATCCCAACGCCGGCGTGGTCACGCTGCGCGCCAGGGGCACGCTCGACGACGCCAACATCGCCTGCAAGGTGGAGACCGGCCGCGCGCTGGCGGTCGCCGGCCTGCATCCGGCGACCGGCGGCTCCGGCCTCGAACTTTGTTCCGGCGACATGTTGCTGGAAGCGCTGGTGGCCTGCGCCGGCGTCACCGTGAAGGCGGTGGCGACCGCGCTCGATATTCCGCTCAAATCCGGCAAAGTCTCCGCCGAAGGCGATCTCGATTTCCGCGGCACGCTCGGCGTCGCCAAGGACGCGCCCGTCGGCTTTGCCAATATCCGGCTGCGCTTCGACCTCGACACCGAGGCGCCGCAGGACAAGCTCGATCAGCTGCTCAAGCTCACCGAGCGCTACTGCGTGGTCTACCAGACCATCAAGAGCGGCCCGCCGGTGGACGTGACGATGGCGCGGGTCTAGCTTTTTTACCTCTCCCCGCTTGCGGGGAGAGGTCGGACCGCGAAGCGGTCCGGGTGAGGGGGGCTTTCCGTTCGCGGATGAGCTAGATTTGCCCCTCACCCCGACCCTCTCCCCGCAAGCGGGGAGAGGGAGAAGCATCCAATGTCCCCCGACCTCTACTTCGCCCTCACACTCGTCGTGAAAATGGCCGTCACCGCCGGCTTCGTGGTGGCGGCGACGGTCACCGCGGAACGCGCCGGTCCGGTGATCGGCGGGCTGGTGGCGACCCTGCCGATCGGCGCCGGCCCGGTCTATGTGTTCCTGGCGATGGACCACGACTCGCAGTTCATTGCGCAGAGCGCGCTGTCGAGCCTCGAGGTCAACATCGCCAACGCGACTCTCGCCGTGGTCTACGCCCAACTGGCGCAGCGGCGCTCGCTCGCGCTCAGCCTCTCCGGCGCCATGCTGACGTGGTTCGTCGTGGTGCTGGCACTACGCGCCGTCAACTGGACATTCCTCTCGGCGGCGGCGGCGAATGCGGTGGCGCTGGCGCTTTGCGTGCTCTCGACGCGTCGATTGCGTCATGTGCGCATGCCGCCGTTCCGCGCCCGCTGGCCGGATTTCTTGCTGCGCGCGGCAATGGTGGCGGTGCTGGTCGGCATTACCGTCACCTTCAGCTTCCAGCTCGGCGCGAGCCTGAGCGGCTTTCTCGCGGTGTTTCCGGTGGTGCTGACCAGCATCGCGCTGGTGATGCATCCGCGTGTCGGCGGCAAGGCCGCGGCGGCGGTGCTGGCGAACGCACCGGTCGGCCTGATCGGCTTCGGTCTCGCCTGCACGGTGCTGCATTTTGCCGCCGTGCCGTTCGGCAATCCGGCGGCACTCACGCTGGCGCTGGCCGACATCGATCGGCTGGAGCCTGTTGATGATGCTGGCGCACCGGCCGCCGGCGGCCGAGCTAACGTAGCAGGCCCTCTTCCAGCGCCTTGATCTGCAGCGCAAGGTAACGCGAGAAGATGCGGCATTGCGCCAGGCTGCCGGCGGTGAACCACAGACCCGGTTGCGCGGTCTGCCGCCACATGTTGCGCAATTCGCCGCCGTCGTCGAAGCCCCAAACCGGGCCGATTGCGTTGGCGATTGTGTCGCCGAGATAAAGCCGCACCGCTTCCTGCTGGTTCTGGTAGCCGGTGGCGAGCACCAGCAATTCCGCCGGCACCACGGAGCCGTCTTTCAGCCGCGCGCCTTGCGTCACGAAGCGATCGATGTCGGCAAATTGCAGAAGCTTGACCTTGCCGGCGATGATCAGCTCCGAGCAGCCGACGTTGAAGTAATAGCCGCCGCCGCGGCGCAGATACATCATCTGGAAGCCGGTACCGTCCTCGCCGGCCCACAGCCGGAAGCCGGCGTTTGTCGAGCGCCTCAAGCAACGCCTTGTCCACGTCCAGGCCGCTTCTCGGTCGAGAGCTGATAGGAGCGCCGCAATACCGGGTAGGGGAATGAGGTCGCGAGCAGGTCGCAATCCTCGATCGGGATGCCTTCGGAATAGATGGCGTAGACGCTCTGCGCTTCCTTCAGGCTGACGACGTAGGTCTTGCTGCGCTGGATGATGGTGACGTCGGCGCCGTGCGCCTGCAGTTCCTGCGCCACGTCATGGCCGGAGGTGCCGGTGCCGAGCACCAGCGCCTTGCGGCCCTTCCAGCGCGGGGCGTCCTTGAAGTCGCCGGAATGCACCACCGTGCCGGCAAAGTCGGCGACCCCGGGCAGTTGCGGCGTGAACGGAATACTGCTGACGCCGGTGGCGAAGATCAAATGCCGCGGATGCATGACGCGCGTTGCGCCATCCGCGCGCTTGAGCGTGATGTCCCAGCGCTTGCGTGCCTCATCGTAGCTGCCGCCGGCGAGCGCGGTGCCGGTCCAGAAGTTGAGCTCCATCGCCTCGACGTAGAACTCGAACCAGTTCGCCAGCTTGTCCTTCGGGATATAGACCGGGAAGGTCGGCGGAAACGGCAGGTACGGCAGGTGATTGACGTAGACCTCGTTGTGCAGCGTCAGCGAGTGGTAGCGCGTGCGCCAGTTGTCGCCGACGCGCGCATGCTTGTCGACGATCAGCGTATCGATGCCGAGCTGCTGCAGCCGCGCCGCAATCGACAAGCCGGCCTGGCCACCGCCGACCACCAGCACCGCGGGATCGCGGCCGCTGAAGTCGCGCTGCGCGGTGAGCCGGTCCGCCCAGTTGGCGGCGCCGAAGTCGCGCGTTGAGTTGACATTGTCGCCGCGGTGCTTGAGCGCTTCTTCATGGCCGCGCAGTTCTTCCAGCGTCGTGGTCAGCGTCCATGCTTTCAGCGCCGACGGCTCGTGCGGATCGGGAACGAGGCGCAGCACGCCGTTGGCGGAGCCGAATGCCGTCTCGAACTCGAACAGCGCTTCGATGCATTCAGTGCCGGCACGGATTACCCAGCGCGGCGGCGTGCGATGTTGCGGGATGTGGAAGCCGTGCGGCTTGATGCGCGGTAGCGTTTCCTTGAGCCGCGCCGCGATGGCCTCGCGGCCGGACATCGTCTCGATGGTCCAGGTGAAGGCGACGAGGTCGCGCCACAGCCCGTCGTCGAGGAACAGCGCGGCGGCAGCGGCCGCATCGTTGCCGCGCAGCGCCGTCTCGAATTTTTCCAGCCAGCCTTGTGCCGCTCCTTGAGCCTTCGCCTGCTTTCTCTCGGGAAGGTTCATCGTCAGTGCGACCTGGGGCGGTACCCCGCTGCGGCGGCGCAATCGGTGGCTGCGCGTTGAGTTTTGCCCATCCCAGCCAAGCAGGCGAAAATTCGCGGGTCAAATCTCTGTCACGGGAAAAAGCCCGCCGGCGCAGGGAAAAGGCCGGATAAAAAACGTATCTATAACAATAACTTAATCATAATTTTATTAAAAGTCTATGCAATTGCGTTCGAAATTGGGACTTTGGCGCCGTGGCGATCAGAAAATTGGGGATTTTACCATGCGTACCATTCGTCAGACTTCGCTCGCGATCGGCATGATCGTTGGTGCTGGCGCTATGTTGCTGGCGTCCGGAAGCGCGAAAGCCGATACGATCAATAGTTAGCTACGGTTATACTTACACCGCCCAACACGGCAAGGCTCCGGCGATGCCAATAACGAGTGACAACGTGGGTTCGGCACAAACTGGAAATATCAGGCTAGAACCCACGATATCGGCCCTGGAAAGATTGCTTTGATCCGGCGATCAATCCTGAGTATTTTCTGACAGAACCCGTAGCACTAATACTTGGATCAAGAGCAATCGAAATTGGACCAAGACCTACACCGATTATGGAACTATGGCGTTCGGCTTCGTGACCATACCGCCGACGGCGTTATTACCGTCGATAACAGCTCCTGGATTCGACGGCGAATGCCACTGGCCGGCCGACGGAAACCGCGTACAACAGCCGAGGTACTCCGGCAGTCTACCTTCACCTGCAGTGGGAAGACCGGAAACGGCCAGAGCGATTGCATCCATTGGACTCGACCACGATAGCCAGGGCAATCCCACGTAACACGCCTCGCTGGCAGTTCTGTAGACTTTCGACGTCGCTCTGGGCGACAACACGTTCGCTCTGACCTTGCTCAATGCGGAAGACTGGAGCATTACCGAGCTGCAGATCCAGATCACGCCTTAGCCAAGCGCAGAATAAGGGCGCGACGCCCGCTGCCGGCCGCGCTGCCGCTCTTCGCTACCGGCGCCGGCGTGTTCGGCTTCTTCGGCTGGCGTCGTCAAAAGAAGGCGGCGAAGGCGGCGTAACGGCCGGCTCGTCGTCTGATGTCGGAGCCGGGACCCCGGTTAATCCCCCCGGGGTCCTGGGCCCGCCTCGCAAGCGAGGCAGGGAAGTTAGTCTGAGCGGGATCGGGCCAGGCGGGCCTTCAGCGCATAAAGCGCGTCCATGGCCTCGCGCGGCGACATATCATCGGGATTGAGCGCGGCAATGGCGGCTTCGAGTGCCTCGGCCGCCTCATCTTGTTTTGCTGGCGGCGCCGGCGCCGCCGCAAACAGCGGCAGATCCTCGAAACCCTTGGGCTTGGCGCGATCGTCGGCCTCGAGCTTTGCCAACACGACGCGCGCGCGCTCGATCACGCCCGCCGGCAGGCCGGCGAGCTTCGCCACCTGGATACCGTAGGAGCGGTCGGCGGACCCCGGCACGACCTCGTGCAGGAACACCACGTCGCCCTGCCATTCCTTCACCCGCACCGTGGCATTGTGCAGCCGCGTGCAGGCGCGCCGCGAGCGCGGTCAGCTCGTGGAAGTGCGTCGCGAATAGCGCGCGGCATTTGTTGGCGTCGTGCAGGTGCTCGACGGTCGCCCAGGCGATGGAGAGGCCGTCGAAGGTCGCGGTGCCGCGGCCGATTTCGTCGAGGATGACCAGCGATCGGCTGCCTGCCTGATTGAGGATCGCGGCGGTCTCCACCATCTCCACCATGAAGGTCGAGCGGCCGCGGGCGAGATCGTCGGCGGCGCCGACGCGCGAGAACAGCCGGTCGACGACGCCGATCTGCGCAGCCTTCGCCGGCACGAACGAACCCATCTGCGCCAGGATCGCGATCAGCGCGTTCTGCCGCAGGAACGTCGATTTGCCCGCCATGTTCGGGCCGGTGATGAGCCAGATGCGGCCGGCCGCCTCGCCCTTGGGCGGCGACAGATCGCAGGCATTGGCGACGAACGGCGTGCCGTCGCGGGCGAGCGCCTGCTCGACCACCGGATGGCGGCCGCCGTCGATGGCGAAGGTAAGCGAATCGTCGACCTGCGGGCGGACGTAGTCGCGCTCGGCGGCGAGCGTGGCGAGCGCACTCGAAACGTCGATGATCGCCAGCGCCTGCGCGCATTGCTTGATCGGCGCGCTTTGCGCGATCACCGCGGCGGCAAGCCGCTCGAAAATCTCAAGCTCCAGCCCCAGCGCGCGGTCGGCGGCGCTGGAGATCTTGGCTTCCAGCTCGCCGAGTTCGGTCGAGGAAAAGCGTACCTGGCCGGCGAGCGTCTGCCGGTGGATGAAAATGGCGTTGTGCGGCGGCGCCGTGAGCTTGTCGCCGTGCTGCGCCGTCACCTCGACAAAATAGCCGAGCACGTTGTTGTGACGGATCTTCAGGGTGCGGATGCCGGTGTCTTCGGCATAGCGCGCCTGCAGGGAGGCGATGACGCGGCGCGATTCATCGCGCAAGGCGCGCGTTTCGTCGAGCGCGGCATCGTAGCTCTCGCGCACGAAGCCGCCGTCGCGTCTGTAGGGCGGCAGCTCGGCGGCAAGCGCGGCGGACAGTTCGGCGGCGAGCATGCCGTCCGGCGCGACGCAGGCGGCAAGCGCTTCGGCGATTTCATCGGGCGTCGATTTGAGCGCGGCGAGCGCGCGGGCAAGATCGGCGGCGGCGATCAGGCCGTCGCGGATGGCGGCCAGGTCGCGCGGCCCGCCGCGGCCGACGGCCAGCCGCGACAAGGCGCGGGCAAGGTCGGGTGCCGCGGCCAGGCGCGAGCGCGTCTCGGCGCGCGCCGCGGCGTCATGGGCAAAGCAGGCGACCGCGTCGAGCCGGCGCGCGATCGCCTGCGGATCGGTGAGCGGCGCCGACAGCCGCTGCGCCAGAAGCCGCGAGCCGCCGGCGGTGACGGTACGGTCGATTGTCTCGAGCAGCGAGCCGCGCCGCTCGCCGGCAAGCGTGCGCATCAATTCGAGATTGGCGCGGGTTGCCTGGTCGATCGCCATGGTGGCGCCGACGCTCTCGCGCAATGGCGGCGACAGCGCCGGCCGTTGCCCGAGCTGCGTGCGCTCGACATAAGTGACGCAGGCCGCGGCGGCGGTGAGCTCGAGCCGCGTCAGCGCGCCGAAGGCCTCGCTGGTCGCGACCGCGAAAAACGAGGTCAGCCGCCGCTCGGCGGTTGCGCCGTCGAACACGTCACGGGCGAGCGGCATCACCGCCGGCAGCGAGCGCCACAGCGGCATGAGGTCCGCGTCGGCGTAGAGCGCGTCGGAGACGATGACCTCGCCGGGCTCGAGCCGCGCGATCTCGGCGGCGAGCGTGGCGCGGTCGCATTCGGTGATGCGGAACTCGCCGGTCGAGATGTCGATCCAGGCCAGGGCAAAGCGCGCCTCGGCGTCGGAGGCGCGCGCCCGCGCGATCGCCAGCAGATAATTGTTGCGGCGGGCGTCGAGCAGCGTGTCTTCGGTCAGCGTGCCGGCGGTGACAAGGCGCACGACGTCGCGTTTGACCACGCTCTTTGCGCCGCGCTTCTTCGCCTCGGCCGGATCCTCGAGCTGCTCGCAGACCGCGACGCGATGGCCGAGCGCGATCAGCTTGTGCAGGTATTCGTCGGCGCGCACCACCGGCACGCCGGCGAGCGGCACGTCGCGGCCGAGATACTTGCCGCGCTTGGTGAGCGCGATGCCGAGCGCGCGCGAGGCGACCTCGGCATCCTCGAAGAACATCTCGTAGAAATCGCCCATCCGGTAGAACAACAGGCAATCCGGATTGGCGGCCTTGATCTCGATGTATTGCGCCATCGCCGGCGAGACGCGCGCATCGTCGGCGGAGGGCGCCGGCGCGCCTCCATCATCCTCGGGCTCGGCCATGCCGATGGGTTTTGCGACCGCCATTGGTAAACCGTAGCAGAACGGGCCGGGCGTGGCAGCGTCGACGCGCAACGCTGTGGACGAGGCGGCGCGGGGGCCTACGGCACCTGCTCGGCCCGCCTTAACCCCGAAATCATCGACGAATTGAGCATGTGCTCGCGCGCCCGCGCCGGGTCGGCGGCGACCGCGATCATCTCGCGCAGGCGCAGGCGCTGCACCGCCGGGTCGCGCTCCTCCATCATGCGCTTGTTGCGGATCGACATCGCCTGCACCTGCTCGATGGTGGCGGCGCGGCGCTGCCGCGAATAGAGGCCGAGCAATTCCTCGCCGCCTTCGCCGCGCCAATGGCGGCCGAGCTTGTCGCAGAGATTGACCGCATCGTGGATGCCGCTGTTGAGCCCGAAGCCGCCCAGCGGGTTGTTGAGATGCGCGGCGTCGCCGGCGAGCAGCACGCGGCCGATGCGGAAGTTACGCGGCTACCCGCTGGTGCACGCGATAGGTGCTCTTGTAGCGGATCTCGTAAGGCGCCGGCGTGGCGTTGAAACGCTGCATCGCGGCCTCGACGCGGTCGGGCGCGAGCAACGCCTCGTCGCTCTCATCGGGATTGGCAGGATAAGCGATGCGCCACAGACCGGGCGGGCCGTCGTCCGGCACCTTGAACATGGCGCCGAACTCGATCGGATCGGCGATATAGGTGTTGCGGGCAAAGCCCCGCGCGCCGAAGTCGTAAGGCGTGCTGGCGACGACGAAAATCTCCGGCCAGGTGAAGCCCTCGAATTCGACGCCGAGCCCCTTGCGCACGACACTGCGGCCGCCGTCGGCGCCGATCAGCCACGAAGCCTCGACGTCGCGCGGTCGCGCCGCCGCTTTCGACCCTGACCGAGACGCTGTCGGCATTTTGGGTGAATCCAGTGACCTGATGGCCGAAATGGATTTCCGCCGCGCCGTCTTTGCGCAGGATATCGAGTTGGATCGGCGTCAGCTTGTGCTGCTCGAGATGCAGCCGGTGCGGATAGGGCGTGACGTCGGCGAGCAGCGCAAGGTCGAACTCGGCGACCAGATCGCCCGGCTTGTTGCGGATCTGCCAATAGCGGACCTTGATGCCGCTCTCCAGCATCCGGTCGGTGATGCCGTAGGGCGCCATCATCTCAAGCGTCGGCGGGTGAAACGAGCCCGCGCGCAGGTCGCGCGTCAGCGCGGGCTCCGCCTCGAACAGCACGACGGGAATGTCCTGCCGCGTCAGCGCCAGCGCGCACATGAGGCCGGTGGGGCCGGCGCCGGCGATGACGACGGGGAGGCGGCGGCTCACGGCATCATTTCACCAGCTTGGTGCCGGTGATGCGCTCCAGGTTGCCGTGCCAGATCTTTTCCTTGTCGGCCTTCGGCATGTCGATGCCCTCGAGGATGCGCAGCGTCTCGCGCGTGTACATGGTGCCCTTTTCCGGATCGAACGGGCAATCGGAGGCGAACACGATCTTGTCGAGATCGTAGAAGGCCAAGCCCTGCGTGCATCGCCGGCTCGGCGGTGAAGGTCGCGGTGTCGGCGTAGAAGTCGTGCTTGAAATAATCGAGCGGCCGCTTCTTCAGGCGCTTGAGCAGTGCGCCGAGGTCTTCATCCGAGGTGCGCGCGCCGAGCTGATCCCAGCCCGGGCCGATGCGGCCCTCCAGCATCGGCACGATGCCGCCGAAGTGATGGGTGATGATCTTCAGCTTCGGGTATTTGTCCATGATGCCGGAGAACACCAGTCGCGCCATCGCCGCCGCGGTCTCGTAGGACCAGCCGAACGCCCACCAGATTTCGTATTTCGAGGTTTGTCTCGCTGGCATAGTCGGAAAAGGTCGCATTGCGCGCCGGGATGCAGCCAGATCGGCTTGTCGAGCTTTTCCATCATTGCGAAGAACGGCTCGAATTCGGGCAGGTCGAGCGGCTTGCCGGCGACGTTGGTGTAAATCTGTACGCCGAGCGCGCCGTTCTTGATCGCGCGCTCGCTCTCGGCGACGCCGGCATCCGGCGCGCCGAGCGCGCCCTGCGCCACCCAGCCGGGGAAATGATCGCGGTCCTTGGCGCAGATGTCGGCAAAGCCGTCGTTGATCGGCCTTGGCGAATTGCGTCGACCTGCTCGCCCTTGGCCAACGCCTCCAGCGGCGGCATGCCATGCGAGATGATCTGCGCATAGTCGGGGAAAGTGTCGACCACCTTCTTGCGAAGGTCGATGTCGTGGATGCAGGGCATTTCGCGCATGCGCTTGCCGATGTTCGGATAGCCGCTGTCCACCAGCGCGTCGAAGAATTTCTTCGGGATGAAATGGGTATAGGCATCGATACGCATGCACTTCTCCGTGTTGACGCGGTGCGGCTAGTAGGGGGTGATGACGTTGAGCAGCGCCTGCGCGGCCGTTGACGACGGCGTCGCGCGCGCGCGCCAGCGCATCGGGCAGTTCGGCGGGCTTCTCGACGCGCTCGCCATAGGCGCCTTGCGCCATGCGCCATCGCCTCGTAGGGCGGCGCCGGATCGAGATCGGCGAGGAAGCGGCCGTCGTCCTCGCCGGCGACGCCGTCCTTGAACATCGACAGCGTGGCGTTGCGCACCGCGCCGTAGCGGCTGTTGTTGAAGATGATGGTGAGGATCGGCAGGTCGTGCTTGCCGGACGACCCAGTGGCCGACCATCGGATTGGAGAACATGTAGGCGCCGTCGCCGAGCGTGGCGACGACGAAGCGCGTCCGGGCGCGGCGAGCTTGGCGCCGAGCGCGGCGCCGAGGCCCCAGCCGAGGCCGCCGGCCGGTCCGAGCGCGAACAGCGTGTCCGGCTTCTCGCGCGCGACTTGCGCCGCGCGCAGCGAATATTCGTTGAAGATGATGGCGTCCGGCCCGACCGCCTCGCCGATGCAGCGCGACAGATATTCCGGCGAGATCGTCGCGCCGGGCGTCGAATCCTTGGCGAGCTGGGCGCGCCGGTTGCGCATGCGCTCGGTGAGCCGGGCGCGGCGCGCGGCGATGCGCGCCTCCGCCATCTGCAGCCGCGGCTCGATCGCCGCGACCGAGCGCATCAAGCGTATTCACGGCGCCGGCCTGGATGGCGAGGTCGCTGGGGAACGAGCGCATCGGATAGCGCACGAAGAACGGATCCTCGCCGATATGGGCGACGCGGCAGCCGGCCGGCGGATGCTGCACGCTCGGAATCCACGGCGCGTCGGCGTCGATGGCGATGACCAGATCGGCGTCGGCAAGCAGCGCGCCCGGCTCGAAGCCGAAATGCATCGGATGGCTCGACGGCAGGCACACCGAGCGCGGATTGTTGACGACCACGGGAATGGCGGCGCGCTCGGCGAGATGCGCCGAGCGCCGGCGACGGCTTCGCCCGGCAGCGTCGAGACGATGATCAGCGGCCGCTCGGCGCCGGCGATCCATTCGGCGAGCTGGCCGACCGCGCTTGCGGATCGGGATGCGCGCGCGCGGCGTGCGGCCGCGGCTTCAGCGGCCCGATCGGGTCCGGCAAGCGGCGCCGACAGACGGCTCGCGCGGCAGCACCAGATAGACCGGGCCGCGCGGGTGCGCCATCGACACTTCGAAGGCGCGCGACACCATGTCGCCGACCTGGGCCGGCACGCGCAGTTCGTAATCCCACTTCACCATCTCGCGCAGCATGCCGGCCTGGTCGAACATTTCCTGCGCCCAGTGGATCGGCCGCGAGCGCGAGCCGAACGAGCCCTTCTCGGTGATCGGCGTGCGGCCGGCGGCGAGGATCAGCGGCACGCGGTCGCGCGACAGGTTGGTGAGGTTGTTGATGCGTGTTGGCGGTGCCGACATTGACGTGCACCATCACCGCCTGCGGCCGCCCGTTCATCAGGTAGGCGCCGTGCGCCATGGCGACCGCGAGGTTCTCGTGCGGCACCAGTACGGGTTTGGGAACCTTGGCGTTGGTCTTCTTGGCGCGGCTGAAGGCCTCGACGATCGGCGGGAAGTCGGTGCCGGGATTGCAGAAGAAGTAATCGACGCCGTGATCGGCGAGCGCGCGCAGGAAGGCTTCGGCGGCAATCGCCGGCCGTTCGCGCCCGCTCGGTGTAACGGCCATGCGTTCCGCCCTTTACGTTGCGCCGGAGATTCGCGTTCCCGGGCGGTTTTATTGTTTGGCCCGGTGTTTTACTCGACGCGGCAAAGGCTGACAACGGAGGAAGGAAAAGTGAGGGCTATTCCGCCGCGATGCGCAAGGGCGGGCGCTTCCAGTTCGGCGAGGCATTTGCCGAGGCTTTCGCCTTCCGGATCGACCAGCGCCGCGGTGCGAGCGCTGGCGACGGCGTCGGCGGCGCGCGCGATTGGGATCTCGCCCGCGAGCGCCGGCTTGATGACGCGCGCTTCGATCGGGGCGTAATTGGCAAGCCCGCGCGCGTGCGTGTCGCCATAGCCCTTGATCAGCCGCGCGCATTCGGCGACCTCGAGCGCGAGGTCGGCCGACTGCTGCGCGGCCTGCGCGATCAGCGCGAGCCAGGACCTCGATCTGCTGCCTGCTCTTGCGCGTAGCGGTGGCCGTAGGGGCGGAAGCGCTTGAGCTTGGCCAGCATCAGAAAGCGCAGGTAGCCGCCGATCGAGGTGGTGTTGATCTCCATGCCGAAATAGGCTCGGCCGAGCCAGCCCTTGCGCTGGGCGAGCCGCAGGATCGGCCGGGCGAGGAAGCCCGGCAACAACTGGCACATTTCCTCGATGCCGGGTTTCAGGAAATCGTGCACCGTGTAGGGCTCGTCTTTGACGCGCAGTTCCTCGCGGGCGATGCGCTGCCATTCGCGCCGGCGTGATCTTGGCCTGCGCGACGCGCACCACGTCCTCGTAGGACATGCGCACCGCGAGATGCCGCGCCACTTCTTTCATCAGCCGGCCGCGCGCACCGCTCTTTTCGTCGAGCTCGACGAGGGCGCGCAGGCGGTTGAGATAAAGCTGCGCGTAGGGAATGCCCTGATAGGCGATCAGCCGGCGGATGCCTTCGATGGCAATGGGCTGCGCCAGCGCCGGCAGCGAATAGGAGGCTTCGTGCTCGAGCAGGTCCGGCGTCACCGGCGCGTGGCGTTTGGCTTCAACGGGCTTGGCCGGCGGTGCCTTGGCGCGCGCCGCCTCGAGTCCGGCCTTGAAGCCGCGCAGGTTGCCTTCGACGGCGATGCCGTCGGCGCGGATCGCGGCTTCGAGTTGCTCCGCCGAGAGCGGCAATTTGCCGCAGCCGGCGATGGCGCCGAGCATCACGGCGTTGATGATGGAGCCCGACTGCTTGGCGAGTTCCGCCATGTCGATCAGCAGCGCGCCATGCGCGTTGCCGGCGATGATCTTGACGAGCTGATCATGATCGAAACGACCGTCGCCCATCGCGATCTTCTCGTCCATCGCAAAGAAGCGGCTGGTCGAGGCGATGACGAAGGTGCGCTCCGGCGTGACGAAACCGTTGGCGACGGTGCGGCCGGCTTCGAGCAGTTCGCTCGCCACCGCGATGTCGATGTCGCCGACGCCGGGGGTCAGCGCCAGCACCGGCCGCTTGCCGGCAAGCTCGGCGGTCTTCACCGGGAAAATCTCGATGTAATAGGTGGTCGCGCCGGTGCGCTGGGCAACGCCCGGGATCGACGTCGACTGCACCGGAAAGCCCGCTTGCTCGGCGGCGCCGACGATCCAGTTGGTGAGCACGCCGCCGCCTTCGCCGCCGAGCGCGGCGATCAGCAGCGTGATCGGGCGCGCCGTGCTCATGCCGCGGCCTTTGCGTGTCTGTCGTTGTAGCCGCCGAGCCAGCCGATCACGGTCTGGCGGACGCGGTGCTTGGTGCGGTCCCACAAGCGTCGCATTGCGCACGATCTCGGCGCGGTAGAACGAGGGGCAGAGCACTGCGGCATGCGCGACCTCGCCGCACAAGCCGCAGCCGACGCAACTGTCGATCACGCTTGCCACCGGATCGGTGCGCAGCGGATCGGGCGAGGGCTTCACCGTGAGCGAGGGACAGCCGGACAGGCGGATGCAGGAGTGGTCGCCGGTGCAGATCTCGTCGTCGACGCCGTAGCGGGCGCGGGTGACGCGCTCGCCGCGTTTCAACTTCTCGGCGTCCTCGGCGCGGACGCGGCGCTGGCGCGCGAGCTGACATTCGCCGTCGGCAATGATGACCTTGAGGCCCTTCTCGGCGGTCTTCATCGCTTCCTTCAGCGTCTTCGCCATCACGCTGACGCTGTAGGTGCGGACCGTGCGCAGCCATTTGACGCCCATCTGCCTGAGCGTTGCCTCGATGCCGACGCCGGGCGTCGCGCCGCTGCGGCTCATGGTGCTCGACGGGATGTATTGCTGGCCGGTCGCCGAGGCGTAGCCGTTCTGCATCACGATCAGCACGCCGTCGCCCTTGTTGAACAGGTTGGAGGCGACGCCGGTGATCAGGCCGTTATGCCAGAAGCCGCCGTCGCCCATGATGGCGATCGGGCGTCTCTCCATGTTCGGCGTCACCGCGGCGGCGCTGGCGAGCGACATGCCGTAGCCGAGAATCGAATTGCCGAGCGAGAACGGCGCGAAGGTCGCGAACGAATGGCAGCCAATGTCGGCCGAGATGTGCGTCGGCCCGATCTCACGCTGCGCCAGTTTGATCGCGGCGAACACCGGGCGCTCCGGGCAGCCGGTGCAGAAGGATGGCGGGCGTGGCGGCAGCGGGCCGAGAGCGGAAGCGGCCTTGGCCTTGTGCGCGAACAGCCCGCGCGCCTTCTCGGCGATGGTGTCGGCGTCGATGCCGGCGGGCTTCGTCGCCTGCAGGAAGGCGGCCATGCCCTCGAGCAGCACGTCGGAGGAGTATTCGCCGGCCTGCGGCAGCGGCCCCTTGCCCAGCACCTTGGTCTGGATATCGGCGCGGCGCAGTTCGACGTTGACCGCCTGCTCGATGTAATCGGGCGAGCCTTCCTCGACCACCAGCACGGCGCGCTTTCCGGCGCAGAACTCGCGGATTTCCTCCGGCACCAGCGGATAGACGACGTTGAGCACCAGCATCGGCACGCGCGAGGCGCCGAACACGTCGGCGAGGCCGACGCGCTCGAGCGCGCGCAGCACGCTGTTGGTGAGGCCGCCCATGACGATGATGCCGATGTCGGCAAGATCGCCGGGGATCACCTCGTTGAGCTTGTGCTCGCGGATGAACTTGCGCGCCGCCGGCAGCCGCTGCTCGACCTTCAGCTTCTCCTGCGTGAATATCACCGGCGGATGCGCCAGCCGCCCGTATTCGAAGCGCGGTGGCCCCGGCAGCTTGTGCAAACCGGAGACGACGCCTTTCTTGTTGTCCTTGGCGGCAAATGATCCGGTGGCGTGGCAGGCGCGGATGCGCAATTCCAGCATCACGGGAGCATGGCTCGCCTCGGACAGCTCGAAGCCTTTCTCCACGGTGCGCACGATCGAGGGCAGGTCGGGCCGCGGGTCGAGCAGCCACATCGAGGATTTCAGCGCGTAGGCATAAGAGCGCTCCTGGATGACGCTCGCGCCTTCGCCATAGTCCTCGCCGAGGATGATCATGGCGCCGCCGACCACGCCGGGCGACGACAAATTGGAGAGCGCGTCGGCCGCGACATTGGTGCCGACGATCGACTTCCAGGTGACCGCGCCGCGCAACGGATAATTAATCGAGGCGCCGAGCATGGCGGCGGCGGAGGCTTCGTTCGAGCAGGTCTCCAGATGCACGCCGAGCTCGCCCATGATGTCCTCGGCGTCGACCAGCACGTCGAGCAGATGCGACACCGGCGCGCCCTGATAGCCGCCGACATAGGAGACGCCGGACTGCAACAGCGCCTTGGTCACGGCCAGGATGCCTTCGCCGTGGAAGGTCTCGCCGTCGCCGAGCTTCAGCGCCTGCACTTCCTTCTTGAACGAGCGTTCCATGGCGTCAGCCTAATGGTTGGGTTCCCAACTATATTACCAGCATCCGGCTACATATGCGAGGGCAGCCAGAGGGCAATGATCGGGAAGGCGATCAGGATGATCAGCCGGATGAGGTCGGTGAGGATGAAGGGGATCACGCCCTTGAAAATCGTGGCAAAACTCACGTCTTTCACCACGCTCTTGATGACGAACACGTTCATGCCCACCGGCGGATGGATCAAGCCCAGTTCGACCGTCATGACGATGATGACGCCGAACCAGACCGGGTTGAAGCCGAGATGGGTGACGACCGGGAAGATGATCGGCACAGTCAGGATGATCATGGCCATGGCGTCCATCAGGCAGCCGAGCACCAGGTACATCAGCATGATCAGCGCCAGCACGCCGTAGCTGCCGAGGCCGAGCCCAGTCAGAAACTCGGTGACCTTCTGCGGGGTCTGCGTGATGGTGAGGAAGTAGCCGAAGATCAAGGCGCCGATCAGCACCGTGAACACAGCAGCCGCGGTGCGCGTCGCCTGCAGCAGCGACGCCAGGATCTTGTCCTTGTCCAGCCGGCCGGTGAATACGCCGATCAGGAAGGCCCCCGATGCGCCGACGCCGCCCGCTTCGGTCGGCGTGAAACGCGGCAGGAACGGCAGGCCGTAAAGACCGCCGATGACGAAAACGAACAGCGCCAGCGGCGCCAGAATATCCTTCAATCCGGCAAATCTCTGCGCCAGGCGATGCGCGGACCGGCGGGCAGGAAGCCAGGGCGCACTTTGCCGATGACGAAGATGGTGACGAGATACATCGTCATGGCGAGGATGCCGGGAACGATGCCGGCAATGAACAACTTGCCGATGTCCTGCTCGGTGATGATGCCGTAGACCGCGAGCACGATCGAGGGCGGCAGCATGGCGCCGAGCGTGCCGCCGGCGGCGATCACGCCGGTGGCGAAGCTTTCCGGGTAGCCGAAGCGGCGCATTTCCGGATAGGCGACCGCCGAGAAGGTCGCGGCGGTGGCCACCGACGAGCCGCAGATCGCGGCAAAGCCGGCGCAGGCAACGACGGTGGCGAATCCCAGACCGCCGCGCAGGTGGCCGACGAAGCCGTTGGCCGCCTTGAACAGGTCGCGGCTCATGCCGGAATTCGACATGAACATGCCCATCAGCAGGAACATCGGGATGACGCCGAAGGTGTAGTCGGTCACCGTGCGCATCGAGGTCTGGCCGACCAGCTTGAGCGCCGGCTCGCCGCCGACCAGATAGCTGAAGCCGGAAACGCCGACCAAGCCCATCGCCATGCCGACCGGCACGCGCAGCAGCATCAGCGCGAACAAGGCGACAAAGCCGATGATGGCGACAGCGTCGGTGCTCATCGCGGCGCTCATTCGACCGGCTTGACCTTGGCTTCGTGCATCAATTGCGGCTGGAAGATCAGCCG
Source organism: uncultured Alphaproteobacteria bacterium (assembly GCA_963822035.1). Lineage (GTDB taxonomy): Bacteria > Pseudomonadota > Alphaproteobacteria > Rhizobiales > Xanthobacteraceae > Pseudolabrys. Next base: position 672,830 of record CAWGGC010000006.1, read on the forward strand.
GTAGGTGCGGATGGCGATCAGCAGCACGGCGGACACGTCGCCGGCCCAGGCGACGGCGAAAAACGGCCAGGTCGGCAGCCGCAGATCGAACGTGAGCACGTTGTCGTAGTAGGTGCCGCGCACTTTGTCGAAGAGCGTGTAGGTCTGCACCGTGACCACGAACAGCAGAACCAGCGTGGCAAACACGTCGATCATGCGCTGGTATTTCGGGCCGACATTGGCCCAGACCAGATCGACGGTGATGTGGCCGCCACGGTAGGAGGTCGCCGCGATCCCCCAGAAGATAAGAATACCGAGCAGCAGACGGCCGAAGTCGAACGAATCCGGAATCGCGTAATTGAACAAATTTCGTAGCAGGACCGAGATAAAGATGTCAGCGGCGACGATGCCGACGAAGCCGGCCGCGATCCATTCGATCGTGTCGATGAAGCCGTCCATGTATTTGCGCTTCATGCCCGCTCCGATGCGCTCGCAACGGCAATCGGCGGCGGGACTTTCCCGCCGCCGTAATTCGAGGCGGCCGCTAAGGGTCGCGTCGTGCCGGCGTTACTTCGCCAGCGCGTTGTACTTGGCGAGATCGGCGCGCAGTTCCTTCATCGCCACATCCGGATCAACGCCGGCTTTCTTGACGCCGTCGGCCCAGCTTTTCTCGAGCGGCGCTGCCGCCTTCTTCCATTCGGCGGTTTGCTCGGGCGTGAGCTTGTACACGACCTGTCCCGGTTCGGCCTTCACCTTGTCGATGCCGGCGTCCTCGAACTTGCCCCACGGACCGCCGACGCGGGCGGCCGCGTCGTTGGTGCAGTTGTCGTCGATCGCCTTCTTCTGACGCGGCGACATCTGGTCGTATTTGGCCTTGTTGAAGACGAAGGCGAACGTGGTCACGTAGAGCGGCGCGTCCATGTGGTATTTCGTGACCTTGTCGATGCCGAACAGCACCAGCGAGCCCCACGGGAACGTCACGGCGTCGGCGACGTGGCGTTCCATGATGTCGCGCACTTCCGGCGCGGCGGAGTTGACGTTGGTGCCGCCGAGCAGCGTCACCAGGTTTGCAATCGTCGCGTCAGCGGGCCGCACCTTCATGCCTTTGAGGTCCGACGGCACGACGATCTTCTTCTCGCTCGAATGGAACGAGCTCGGCGCGTGAATGAAGGCAAGGCAGAACTTGACGTCCTTCATCTCCTTGGCCGCGTATTTGCGATACCACTCGTCGATCCCGCGCGTGCCGCCCTCCGTGGCGGAGATGAGGAACGGCAATTCGCCGGCGGCGATAATCGGGAAGCGGCCGGGCTGATAGCCGGGATTGATGTAAGTGAGGTCGGCGATGCCGTCGCGCGCCATGTCGTAGTGATCGAAGGCCTTGCCGAGCTGCTGCGCCGGATAAACCTTGTAATGCAGCGTGCCGCCCGATTCCTTCTCGACCGCGGCGCCCCAGTCCTCCAGCGCCTTCTGCAACGGATGCGACGCCGGCACCCAGTGCGACAGCTTGAGCTCCATCGTCTTTTCTTGCGCCGAAGCGACGCCGGCAGTGCCGATCAGGGTTGCGGCAAGCGCGGCAAGGCAAAATCCGGTATGGCGGATTGTCATCGGGCTCCTCCCCAGAGCATGCGGTTCATTTTTAGGTCTGCGAGTTTTCGCAGCCGCTTTTGATTGCCTGACATTCAGCCGCAACTGCGGGATGTTGTAAAGGCGATAGTTTGGCTTCAAACTACTTGACCGAACTATAGTTCTGGACCGCCGGGGGAGCGCGCGAATGACAAGGAAAGGCGGCGGGCCTAGCCGCCGGGGTGGTAATGGCAAAGCCGACGCCGAACCGGTCAATTTCGGGCCGCTCGAGCGATGGGTCGGTTTTAACTTGCGCATGGCGCAGGAGGCGGCGTTCCAGGCCTTCTCGCATCTGTCGCGCGAGATCGGCGAGAAGCCGGGCCGTTTTGCCACGCTCACGCTGATCGGGCGCAACCCCGGCATCAGCCAGACCGAGTTGTCCTACGCCAACGGCCGCGACAAATCGTCGCTGACACCGGTGGTCGAGGACCTGGTGCGGCGCGGCCTCGTCAAGCGCACGCGCTTGCAGCGCGACCGCCGCGCCTATCGGCTCAACCTGACGCCGGCCGGCAACCGGGTGCTCGCCTCGCTCATGGCCTGCGCGCGGCGGCACGAGCGCAACCTCGACCGCGTCATCGGCCTGCGCGAGCGGACGCGCTTCATCGCGGTGTTGAGAAGGATCGCGGTGGAGATATCATAGCCGTGTCGTCCCGGGCGAGCGCACTGCGCGAGGCCCGGGACCCATACTCCGCAGTTTATCGAGACGGCACGGCGTATGGGTCCCCGCCTTCGCGGGGACGACCTCATATGCCAAACTTCCGGAGCACCGCCTCCGGGATCGGATGCGATTTGATGCCGCCGGCCTCATCGCGCACGATCCAGACCCGCTTCTCCTGGCACTCGACGCACAATTCGCCTTTGAGGCTGAGCTTGTGCTCGATGTCGAACGAGGTGCGGCCGAATTTGACGCTGCGTGTCGACCGTGACGTCGTCGCCGAAGCGCGTCGGCTTTAAAAACCGCGCGTGGGTGCGCACCAGCGGCCAGCCGGCGAATTCGTACGTCGAAAACATCGCGTGCTTGGTGATGCCGAGCGCGCGCTCGAACAGCGCGGCGGTGGCGTTGTCGAAGATCTCGAAATAGCGCGGATAGAAGATGATGCCGGCCGGGTCGCAATCGCCCCAGCGGATGCGCACGGTCTGCGTATTGGTGAGGGCCGACCATTCAGCGCGGCGCCAGGCGCAGCGCGCCGTCGATGCGGATCACTTCGCCGTTGAGATAGGTGTTGTGGATGCAGTGCATGACGAGCGCCGCGAACTCGCGCGGCTCGCCGAGCCGCTTCGGGAACGGCACCGCGGCGCCGAGCGAATCCTGCGCTTCCTGCGGCAGCGCGCGCAGCATCGGCGTGCCGAAGATGCCGGGGGCGATGGCCAGGACGCGGACGCCGAACTGGGAGAACTCGCGCGCCGCCGGCAGCGTCAGTGCGGCAACGCCGCCCTTGGACGATGAATAGGCCGCCTGTCCGATCTGGCCCTCGAAGGCGGCGACCGAAGCGGTATTGACGATGACGCCGCGCTCGCCGTCGGCAAACGGCGACAGCGCCTGCATGGCGGCGCCGGCCAGGCGCAGCATGTTGAAGGTGCCGATCAGGTTGATCTTGATGACGCGCTCGTAGTCGGCGAGCGGCATGACGCCGTCGCGGCCGACGATGCGCTTGGCCGGCCCGATGCCGGCGCAGTTGACGAGGATGCGTGCCGGGCCGTGGTCGGCGGCGGCTTGTCTGATCGCGGCCTCGGCGGAGGCGCTGTCGGACACGTCGCAATGAACGGCGATGCCGTTGATGTCGATCGCCACGTCCGCGGCGGCCTTGTCGTTGACGTCGAGCACCGCGACCTTGGCGCCGGCGGCGGCGAGCGTGCGGGCGCAGGCGGCGCCCAGGCCGGAAGCGCCGCCGGTGACGATCGCCGTTTGTCCTTTGACTTCCATCAGCTCGGTCCTTTGCTGGTGACGGCGATGATACGCGCCGAACGGGGCAAAGCGTAGAGTTCCTCGACCAGCGCGGCGCGGTTCGCCAGCACCGCGCGCTGGTTGATCGAGCCCTTGTCGGTCGCCTCGCCTTTGTCCATCGATGGCGGCTCGGCCATCAGTAGCATGCGCGTGACGCGTGTCGAGGAGCCGGCGCTTTGCCGCGCCAGCGCGTCGAGCCGCTCGGCAAACAGCGCGCGCAGGCTTGGCGCGCCGAGCACGGCCTCTGCCGGCGCGTCGGCGCGAAAGGCCGGCGAGCTTGCGGCAGGCGGCGAGGTCGGGAAAGACCAGCGCGCCGATCGCGTCGCGGTCGGCGCCGGCGAGCACCACGTCGCGCACATAAGGCGCGAAGTGATCGACGATGCGGGCGCGCAGCGGCCCGACGCTGACCCAGGTGCCGGTCGACAGCTTGAAGTCCTCGGCGATGCGGCCGTCGAACAAGAGGCCCTGCCGCGGGTCGGCCGGGTCGGCGAACTTGAAGGCGTCGCCGAGCTTGTAGAAGCCCTCGTCGTCGAAGGCCTGTTCGGTGAAGGCGTCCTGCCGCCAGTAGCCGGGCGTGATGTTGGGCCCGCGCACGCGCGCTTCGAGTTTGCCGCCGTTCGGCACGAGTTTCAGTTCCATGCCGGCGGCGGGCAGGCCCATGTTGGCGGCGTTCTCGTGCGGCCAGGTGCGCGCCAGCGCGAACGGCGCGGTTTCGGTCGAGCCAAAGCCGGTGAGAAACAGGATCTGCTCGCCGCAAGTCTTCGACCGCGAGCTGCTGGATCTCGTCGAACACATGTTGGGCGATGCCGGCGCCGGCGAACCAGAACAGCTTCAGCCGCGAGAAGAAGTTGCGGCGCAGCTCGGCGTCGGCGCGCAGGTAAGGCAGCAGCGCCTCGTAGCCTTTGGGCACGGTGAAGTACCAGGTCGGCGCGATCTCGCGCAGATTGCGCACGGTCTGCTCGATCGGCGCCGGGCAGCGGCTTGCCCTCGTCGATATAGAAGGTACCGCCGTTGTAGACGACGAGGCCGACGTCGTGATTGCCGCCGGCGGTGTGATGCCATGGCGCCCAGTCGACGATCACCGGCGGCTCGTCGGCGAAAAAGCTAAGCGACTGGCGCAGCATCACCTGGTTGGCGCACCACATGCGCTGGGTGTTGATCACGCATTTCGGCACGCCGGTCGAGCCCGAGGTGAACAGGAACTTGGCGATGGTGTCGGGGCCGACCGCGTCATGCGCGGCGGCGACGCGCGTGCTCGGCGCCTGCGCATAGAGATCGGCAAAGCGCGTGGCGCGGCGGTTGTCCGGCGCGTTACGCGTGACGCACCAATTCGACATCGTCCGGCGCCGCGGCGGCGATGGCGCGCGCGAAGGCCTGCGCCGTCGGCGGCGAAGACGAGGCCCGGCGTGAGCAGCTTCAGGATCGCGCGCAGCTTGCCGAAATCGCCCGACATCAGCGAGTAAGCCGGCGAAATCGGCGCATGCGGAATGCCGGCATAAAGCGCGCCGAGCGCCAGCAGCGCGTGCTCGATGTCGTTGCCGGAGAGAATGACGAGCGGCCGCTCGGCGGAGAGATTGCGCGCCAGCAGCGCCTCGCCGATGCGGCGGGCAAACTCCAGCGCCTGCTCGTAGGTGACGGTGCGCCAATCGCCGTTGGCGTCGCGTTGGGCGAGGAACACTTGGCCCGGCGTTTCCGCCGCCCAGAATTCGAGGCGCTCGGTGAGCTTGTCGGGATAGCGGCCGAGCGGTTGCGGCGAGCGCAGCAGCATCGCGCCGTCGCTGCGGTGGTCGACGGTGACGTCCTGGGGGCCGAGCGTCACCGGCCGGATGCGCGGCCGCGGCGCCATGACGGCGGCGGCGTCGCTCATCCGATCACCGCGGCATCCGCCGGCTCGGCATAGAGCCGCTCGACCAGCGCGGCGCGGTTCTTCAGCACCGCGCGCTGGTTGATCGAGCCCTTGTCGGTCGCCTCGCTCTTGTCCATGGACGGCGGCTCGGCCATCAGCAGCGTCCGCTCGATGCGCGTCGAGGTGCCGGGGCTGAGTCTTGGCGAGCTGTGCGAGCCGCGCGGCAAATTCGGCGCGCACGCGCGCGTCGCCGACGATCTGCGCCGGCGTCGCCTCCGCGCCAAGCCCGCCAAGCTTGCGGCAGGCCTCGATATCGGGAAACACCAGCGCGGCGATGTAGTCGCGGTCGGGCCCGGCGAAGACGACGTCGCGCACATAGGGCGCGAAATGGTCGATGAAGCGCGCGCGCAACGGCCCGACGCTGGTCCAGGTGCCGGTCGACAGCTTGAAGTCTTCGGCGATGCGGCCGTCGAACAGCAGGCCCTTCTCGCGGGTGCTCGGGATCGACGAATTTCAGCGCGTCGCCGATGCGGTAGAAGCCATCCGCGTCGAAGGCATCGCGCGTGAGCGCCTCCTGCCGCCAATAGCCGGGCGTGATGTTGGGGCCGCGCAGCCGCGCCTCGAGCTTGCCCTCGTTGGGCACGAGCTTGAGTTCAACGCCCGGCGAGGGCAGGCCGATATTGCCGGGCCGGTCGAAATCCCATGAACAGGCCAGCGCCAGCGGCGAAGTCTCGGTCGAACCGAGCGAGGACAGGAAGATGATGCGTTCGCCGGTCGTTTCGACCGCAAGTTCGGTCAAGTCGTCCCAGGTGGTCTGGTTGAGGCCGGCGCCAGCGTAGAACAGCACCTTGAGCCGCGAGAAGAAATTGCGCCGCAGCGTCTCGTCGGCGCGGAAGTGCGGCACCAGCGCCTCGTAGCCCTTGGGCACGTTGAAATAGATGGTCGGCGCGATCTCGCGCAGATTGCGCACCGTCTTCGGCACGCCGGGCGGCGTCGGATTGCCGTCGTCGATATAGAGCGAGCCGCCGTTCACCAGCACCATATTGAAGTTGTGGTTGCTGCCGAAGGTGTGGCTCCACGGCAGCCAGTCGACCACCACCGGCGGCTCATCGGTGACGAAGCAGAAGCCGGCGGCGATCATCGCCTGGTTGGAGCACAGCATGCGCTGGGTGTTGATCACCGCCTTCGGCGTGCCGGTCGAGCCGGAGGTGAACAGGAACTTGGCGATCGAGTCGGGCGCCGATCCTGGCGCGGGCGGCGGCGACGCCCTCTGCGTCCTCGGTGCCGAGCAGCTCGGAAAACAAGGTGGTCTTGCGGTCGCCGAGCGGGTTGCGTGTCACCGCAAGCTCGATCGAATCGGGCACCACGGCATAGAGGGCGCGGCCGTAGGCGAGCCCGTCGCTCGCAAAGACAAGGCCGGGCGTCAGCAGCTCGATGATCATGCGCAGCTTGCCGAAGTCGGTGGAGAGCAGCGAATAGGCCGGCGAGATCGGCGCGTAAGGGATGCCGACATACATCGCGGCAAGCGCGATGAGCGCATGCTCGATGTCGTTGCCGGAGACGATGACGATTGGCTTGTCCGGCGAGAGCCCGCGCCGGATGAGCGCCGCGGCGATGCGCTTCACCGCGTGCAGCACCTCGGCGTAAGTGAGCTTGCGCCAGTTGCCGTCGGCGTCGCGCTGCGCCAGGAACACGCGGTCGGGCGTGGCAATCGCCCAATGCTCCAGCGGCTCGGCAAGCGTCGCGTGATAGGGCGGCAGCACCTGCGCGGCGCGCAGATGGATGGTGCCGTCTTGCTCGCGCTCGAGCACCGGATCGAGCGCGCCGAGCCGCACCGGCCGCAAAGGCGCGGCGGCGGCCGGGTCGGCCCTGCGGCATCGTGCTCGGGCATTTCGTCCCCGATATAATTGTTGTCAGGACAATAGATAGGCCGTCGGCTTGCGCCGATGACAAACTCAAGATCTGCGTCACCTTCGGCGCGCGCTTCTCCAGAAAATCCTTGAGCCGCTGCTTGGCCTCCGGGTCGGCCTGCGCGATCGCCGCCACCAGCGCCTCGACCGCGTAGCCGGAGGCCGGCGCCATTTCGGCGATGCGCGGCAGCGCCTGCATCACGGCGAAATTGGTGAGCGGCGCGTTCGATGCGATGCGCTGCGCAAGCTCGAGCCCCTTGGCGAAGCCCTTGCCTGCCTCGACCAGATAGGTCGACAGCCCCATGGCCTGGCCTTCCTCGGCGGAGTAGGTGCGGCCGGTGAGCATCATATCCATCATGCGGGCAACGCCGATCAGCCGCGGCAGACGCACCGAGCCGCCGCCGCCGACATAGATGCCGCGGCTGCCCTCCGGCAGCGCGTAGTAGGTCGAACGCTCGGCGACGCGCACATGCGCCGCCGCGGCAAGCTCGAGGCCGCCGCCGACCACGGCGCCGTGCAGTGCCGCGACCACCGGCGCCTTGCCGAACTGGATCTTGTCGAAGGCGCGGTGCCACATCTGCGAATGCGCGATGCCTTGCGTCAGGTTGCGCTCTTCGAGTTCGGAGAGATCGAGCCCGGCGGAGAAATGCTCGCCGTCACCGGCGAGCAGCACGGCGCCGATGCCGTCCGGCAGCGCGGTGAAGAACGCGTCGATGCCGTGCACGGTGTCGTCGTCGAGCGCGTTGCGCTTGTGTTCGCGCTTGAGCCGCAGGATGGCGACGGCGCCCTGCCGCTCGGCTGCCAGCGATGAAGGCAATTGCGGAAAAGTCTCGCTCACGAACACGCTCCGATTTGGCCCGGTGCCGCCGGGCCGTCACATTATGCCAGCGCCAGAATGAAAGACGCCGCCCGTCCCGACAAGCCCGCGCCATGGAAATAAATTTCACAGCACCTCGTAAACATCGAGCCTGACCCGCCGCGCCTCGCGTTTGCCATGCGCCACCGCGAGAATCCGGTTGAGCCAGCCCAGGCTTTGATCGGCAGTTTCAAACCGCATCGCGGTGCGGAAATAATAAAGCGAGGGGTCGACCGGCTCGCCCCGCGCCAGCTTCTCAAGCACCTCGGGCGGGCCGTGGCGCAGGCCGTCGCTTGCCACCAGGACGCGCGCGCCGGCGCCGGTTTCGATGACATAGCGCGCGCTGATGTCGGCCGCGCCGTCGCCGCGGATGATCTGCCAGTCGGCGCCGCCGGGCAGGATGCGCCCCTGGAGCCTGCGGCCGCTGACCGTGCCGCCGCGAATGCCGATGAAGCGCCGCCCGCCAAGGGGCGTGCGCCCGAGCTCCATGATCGCGTCAAGCTCGGCGTCGATGCTGAAGATCGGTTCCGTTCCAAGCATGTCCCAGCCGTTCGTTGGACACCCAACCACCCATTTGACCCTGCCGGTAGGCAGCCGTAAATACGGGACGTAACCGGGTAGCAGTCCTCATGGCGCGTATTTCAACTCTGGCCGAAGCCATCACGTCGGCCGTCCGTGACGGCGACACCGTGGCGATGGAGGGCTTCACCCACCTCATCCCGCACGCCGCCGGCCACGAAGTCATCCGTCAGGGCCGCAAGCACCTGACGGTGATCCGCATGACGCCGGACCTGATCTACGACCAGCTCATCGGCATGGGCTGCGTCGACAAGATGGTGTTTTCCTGGGGCGGCAATCCGGGCGTCGGCTCGCTGCACCGCTTCCGCGACGCGGTCGAGAACGGTTGGCCGCACAAGCTCGAGATCGAGGAGCACTCGCATGCCGCCATGGCCAACGCCTATGAGGCGGGCGCCGCCGGCCTGCCGCTTGCGGTGTTCCGCGGCTATGTCGGCGTCGACCTGCCCAAGGTGAATCCGAAGATCAAGCGCATCACCTGCCCGTTCACCGGCGAACAGCTCGCCGCCATCCCGTCGCACCGGCCGGACGTCGCCATCATCCACGCCCAGCGCGCCGACAAGGCCGGCAACGTCATGATCGAGGGTGTGCTCGGCGTGCAGAAGGAAGCGGTGCTGGCATCGAAGCGCTCGGTGGTCACGGTGGAAGAGATCGTCGACGATCTCGGCGATCGCAGCCTCAACGCCGTGGTGCTGCCGCACTGGACCGTCGGTCATGTCGTCGAGGTGCCGGGCGGCGCCTTCCCGTCCTATGCCCAGGGTTATTACCCGCGCAACAACAACTTCTACAAGGAGTGGGACACGATCGCGCGCGAGCGCGACACGTTCCTGACATGGATGAAGCAGAACGTGCTGGAGAAGGGCCCGGAGGCCTTTGCCAAATACGCGCGCAAGCATCGCGCCGCGGCGGAGTAAACGCATGGCCGATTACAAGCCGAACGAGATGATGACCGTCGCCGCGGCGCGGGCGCTGAAGAACGAGGACGTCTGCTTCGTCGGCATCGGCCAGCCGTCCGCCGCCTGCAATCTGGCGCGGCTGACGCATGCGCCAGGCATCACGCTGATTTACGAATCCGGCACGCTCGCCACCAAGCCGAACATCCTGCCGCTGTCGATCGGCGACGGCGAGCTGTGCGAGACCGCACTCACCACCGTGCCGGTGCCTGAAATGTTCCGCTACTGGCTGCAGGGTGGCCGCATCAACATCGGCTTCCTCGGCGGCGCGCAGATCGACAAATACGCCAACCTCAACACCACGGTGGTCGGCCCCTATGACAAGCCGAAGGTGCGGCTGCCCGGTGGCGGCGGCGCGCCGGAGATCGCCATCTCCTGCGGCGAAATTTTCATCATCATGGCGCAGGGCAAGCGCAGCTTCGTCGACAAGCTCGATTTCGTGACATCGATCGGCCACGTCTCCGGCGGCGACAGCCGCGCCAAGCTCGGCGTCAAAACCAAAGGCCCGACCAAGCTCATCACCGATCTCTGCCTGTTCGCACCCGACCCGGAGACCAAAGAGATGACCGTCGTCTCCATCCATCCCGGCGTCACCCGTGCGCAGATCGAGGAGAACACCGGCTGGAAGGTGAAGTTCGCTTCCAAGGTCGAGGAGACGCCGCCGCCGACCGCGAAAGAGCTTGAGGTCTTGCGCGACCTGCAGGCACGCACCAACCGCGCCCACGCGGAGGCGGCGTGATGGCGAACCGCGACGTCTTCATCTGCGACGCCGTGCGCACGCCGATCGGCCGCTTCGGCGGCTCGCTCGCCAAGGTGCGCGCCGACGATCTCGCCGCCGTGCCGATCAAGGCGCTGATGACGCGGCACCCCAAGGTCGACTGGGAAAAGCTCGACGAGGTCTATTACGGCTGCGCCAACCAGGCCGGCGAAGACAACCGCAACGTCGCGCGCATGGCGCTGCTGCTGGCGGGGCTTCCCGTCAGCGTGCCGGGCGCGACGCTCAATCGGCTCTGCGCCTCCGGCATGGAGGCGGTCGGCACCGCGGCGCGCGCCATCAAGGCCGGCGAGATGGATTTCGCCATTGCCGGCGGCGTCGAATCGATGACGCGGGCGCCCTTCGTACAGGGCAAGGCGCAGGAAGCCTTCTCGCGCGCCGCGGAAATCTACGACACAACGATCGGCTGGCGCTTCATCAACCCGCTGATGAAGGCGCAATACGGCGTCGATTCCATGCCGGAAACCGGTGAGAATGTGGCGCAAGAATTCCAGATCAGCCGCGCCGACCAGGATCAATTCGCGCTGCGCTCGCAGCAGCGCGCCGGCGAAGCCGAAGCCCGCGGCTATTTCGCCACCGAAATCGAGCCGGTGCCACGCGCCCGGCGGCAAGGCAGGCCCGGTGCTGGTCGACCGCGACGAGCATCCGCGGCCGGACACTTCGATCGAGCAGCTCGCCAAACTGAAAGCACCCTTCCGCAAGGACGGCACCGTCACCGCCGGCAATGCCTCGGGCGTCAATGACGGCGCCGCGGCGCTCATCATCGCTTCGGAAGCGGCGGTGAAGGCACACGGTTTCACGCCGCGCGCGCGTGTTCTGGGCATGGCCTCGGCGGCGGTGCCGCCGCGCATCATGGGCATCGGCCCGGTGCCGTCGACCCGCAAATTGATGGCGCGCCTCAATCACAAAATCGGCGACTATGATTTGATCGAGATCAACGAAGCCTTCGCGTCGCAGTCGCTAGCATGCCTGCGGCAGCTCGGCCTCGCCGACGATGCCGAGCACGTCAACCCGCATGGCGGCGCGATCGCGCTCGGTCATCCGCTTGGCATGTCGGGGGCGCGGCTTGCGCTCACGGCGGTGCATGGGCTGCACGAACGGGACGGCAAGCTTGCGCTCGCCACCATGTGCGTCGGCGTCGGGCAGGGTGTGTCGATCGCGCTCGAACGGGTTTGAACTTAAGGACAATAAGAATGACCTTCGCCTATCCGAAAGAAAGTCTCGGCGTTTATCCCAAGCATCTGTCGCCGGAATACCGCTCGACGGTGAAGCGCTCGCCGTCACGGCCGCTGCTCATCGTGCCGCACACGCTGTCGGAGCTGACCGGTCCGGTCTACGGTCACGACGCCATCCAGGAATACGACAACGATCTGACCAAGCAGGCCAAGGGCGAGCCGCTCGGCGAGCGCATCATCGTGCATGGCCAGGTGCTCGACGAAGACAAGCGCCCGGTGCCGGACACCTTGGTCGAAATCTGGCAGGCCAATGCCTGCGGCCGCTACGTCCACATCGTCGACCAGCACCCGGCGCCGCTCGATCCGAACTTCACCGGCGCCGGCCGTACCGTCACCGACAAGAACGGCTACTACAAGTTCATCACCGTGAAGCCGGGCGCCTATCCATGGGGCAACCACCCCAATGCCTGGCGGCCGAACCACATCCACTTCTCGGTGTTCGGCCACTCTTTCCTGTCGCGCCTGATAACGCAGATGTATTTCCCGGGCGACTACCTGTTCCCCTACGATCCGATCTTCAATTCGGTGACCGACGCCAAGGCGCGCGACCGCATGGTTTCGAAATTCGATCTGGAGCACACCGTCCCCGACTGGGCGCTCGCCTTCCGCTTCGACATCGTGCTGCGCGGCCGTGAGGCGACGCCGCTCGACGAAGACAAACACTAAAAAGAAAAATCGAAAGCCATGTCCGAAATCATCACACCGTCACAAACCGTCGGCCCGTTCTTCGCCTACGGCCTTACGCCGAAGGGCCGCGCCAACTGGGACCCGAACGGCACCTATAGCTGGAAGGAAACGGTCAACGACAATCTCGTCACGCCCGACGCCACCGGCGAGAAGATCCACATCGAGGGCCAGATCACGGACGGCGACGGCAAGCCGATCAACGACGCCATGATCGAGATCTGGCAGGCGGATAGCCAAGGCCGCTACGCCAGCCCCGCCGACACCCGCGCTCGCCCCAACGCCAAGTTCAAGGGCTTCGGCCGCTCGGCCACGAACAAAGAAGGCGTCTTCGGCTTCGACACCATCAAGCCCGGCCAGGTGCCGGGGCCGAATGGCAAGATGCAGGCGCCGCACATCGTGTTCTGCATCTTCTCGCGCGGCATGCTGCGGCAGATCTATACCCGGCTCTATTTCGCGGATGAGGCGGCCAATGGCGCCGACCCGATCCTCAACCTGGTGCCGGCGGACCGGCGGCAGACGCTTATTGCCCACAAAGAGACCGGCAAGGGTCAGCCGACTTATCGTTTCGACATCCGCGTCCAGGGCGAGAACGAGACGGTTTTCTTCGATATCTGAATGGCTTGGCTCCCGGCGCGCGTCCCAACGCCTGCCCATATTTTTGCTGTGATTGTGGGCAATAGCCCTCAGCGGAGCATGACTTAAAATTTTTCTGCAGCGGCACCTTCTGGAAAGTCAGCAATATAAGCCTATATCTTGCGGTAGGATATTGCCCACTATTGTTGCCCATCTTTCCCAAACCGTCAGGACGTATTGACGGATTGCGGGCGGCTTGGTTGGCTTTGGCAGAACCGGCCCGAAAAGAGCCGGCAGGAAACGTGCCCAGGACCGCAAGCCATGAACGAACAGATTCTCCAGGAAATCAGCGAATTCTGCCGCCGCCGCGGCCTCGCCGAATCGACCTTCGGCCGCCGCGCCGTCAACGACGGCAAGCTGGCGAGCCGCCTGCGCAACGGCGGCCGCATCACCACCGACACGCTCGAACGGATCCGCAATTTCATGTCGCGCTCGACCGACGCCGTGCCCGGCCGCCGCCGCATGCTGTTCCAGGAGGGTCCGTCATCCGGCTCCATGCCGATCATGGCACCGCCGGCGGCACCGCCGGCCGCGGGCCAGGGCGGCGAAGACCCGCAGCGCAATTTCCGCTTCTTCGACAACCGGCAGAAATATCTGCTGTTCGTCAACACCTGCTCGGAGAAATGGGAGATCGCCAACCGCGTCGGCATGGAGCTCGCCAGCATCCATCCGCGCCCGCCGGCGGTGCGCGTGTTCGACGCCGGCGTCGGCGACGGCACCGTGCTGTCGCGCGTGATGCGCAACATGCACGACCGCTTCCCGACGATGCCGTTCTACATCGTCGCCAAGGAAATCAGTCTCGAGGACATCCGTCTCACGCTGCAGAAGATGGCCGACCGCTTCATCGAGCATCCCTCGAGCGTCGTCGTGCTCACCAACCTCGCTTATGCCGAAGCGCCGTGGCTGTCCGTGAAATCGGTCAGCGCCGCCACCAGCCTGGTGTGGAAGGAAGTGCCGCTCGACGGCAACACGGCGCACGCTTTCGAGCAGCAGATCACCGCGCTCGAGCCTTTCCTCGGCGAGAACTGGAAGGCGCGGGTGTCGCCAAAGAGCGGCAACCCGGTCTACGAGCGGCCGGTGGTGCTGGTGCTTTACCGCAACGACCACAAGTTCCTGCTCGACCAGATTCTGCCCAAGCCCGGCGGCTCGACCGCCGACTACGATCTGGTGATCGCTTCGCAGCCTTACCGCGCGCGCGCCTCGGCTGAATTCAAGGCCAAGCGCGTCCTGGCGCCGCTCGCCCGCGCGCTCGGACCGGGCGGCCGCATGATCGCCATCCATTCGCACGGCAATGATCCGGGCATGGAGATCATTCACAAGGTGTGGCCGAACGATAATCCGTTCGCGCATAACCGCCACATGTTGCTCAAGGAAGTGAAGCACGAGCTTGGCGCGGCCGGCCGCGATCTCAACTTCAACGCCTATGCCGACCAGCGCTCGCTGTTCCGGTACGAGATGCACACGCTGCCGTCGGAAATCTCGTCTTCGATCGGCACCTCGACGTTGCTCGCCGCCTGGAACGCGGCGATTTACGTGGCGCAGATCGAGGACGACCGGCTGTCCGACGTCAACAGCGACCGGCGTTACATCGAGGCGACCCGCGACGTGCTGCAGAAGCATGGCGGCCTGTGGTTCTACGATGAGTCCTTCGTGATCTCGCGTCGGCGCGAGTGAGCCTAGGCTCGACGATGAGTTTCGCCGGTACATTTTCGATCGAGGCAACGCGCCCGGCGGCGGCGGAGATCGACAAGGTCGCCGCCATCGTGCCCAAGGGCACGGCCTTCTACATCACCGCGGTGCCGACGCAGTCGCTTGCCGAGCTCGCGGCAACGGCGGCGCGCGTGCGCGCCGTCGGTCTTGAGCCGGTTGTCCATATTGCCGCGCGGCGCCTGACAAGCGCCGCCGAGCTCGACACCATGCTCAAGACGCTGCGCGGCGAGGCCGACGTGCGCAATCTTCTGGTGATCGGCGGCGACGTCGACCCGGAAGGCCCGTTCGCCGACGCGCTGGCGGTGATCCAGAAGGGCCGCCTGCGCGAGGCTGGCATCGTCGAGATCGGCATCGGCGCCTATCCGGAGGGTCATCCGAAGATTCCGTCCGACCGCCTCGAAGCCGCGCTCGATGAGAAGATCGCCGCGGCCAGGGCGCAAGGCTTGAAGCTGCATCTCGCCAGCCAGTTCTCGTTCTCGCCGGAGGGCATTCTGGCGTGGCTGAAAAAGTTGCGCGCCTGCGGCATCACCGTGCCGGTCAAGGTCGGCATGGCGGGCCCGACCAGCCTGCCGGCGCTGCTGCGCTTCGCCAAGCGCTGCGGCGTCAATGCCTCGCTGCGCGGGCTGATGTCGGGGGCGGCGAGCGCGTTGATCGGCAATGTCGGGCCCGACCGCATCGTCGAGACGCTCGCCGCGGCTGAAGCCGAGATCGGCAACGCCCATCCACACTATTTCTCGTTCGGCGGCCTTGCCGACACGGCGCGCTATGCGAGCGCGATGGCGCAAGCGAGCGCGCCGCCGCGGCAGGCTGCGGCCGGTTGCTGAAAACGGCAAGAACGACAAAAAGAAAACGGCGGGCATGACCCCGCCGTTTTCGCTTTCGTTCGTTGTCTGCCGTCAGGCGTTGGCGGCGGTGCGCCAGCCCGAGTGATAGGTCTCGCGCGCCTGCTGCGCGTAGGGCGTCGGGCCGACCACGACCTTGACCTCGGTCTGCTTGTGGCGCTCGACGGTCGTCTTCTTGGTGCCGCCGTTCTCCTCGCCCCACACCAGCGTGAGCTGGGTGCCGACCTTGGCGTAGGGTTCCTCGACGAAGCCGAGCGACAGCATCTTGCGCTCGTTGAATGAATAGCCGGAGAACATCGAGGCGCCGATCACCTTGCCGCCGCTCATCACGCTGTCGAACGAGCTCGAGGCGTAGTTGGTCAGCGGCAGGTCCAGCCACTTGTAATTCTCGCCCGGCGGCAAGAAGGCCGAGTCGAGGATGCGGGAGACATCCTTGTCGTCCCAGGCGAAGGTCACCTTCTTGCGGTGCACCTTGCCCTGCATCGCCTGCAAGGCTTCCTTGCCGATGAAGTCGTGGTCGAACTTGGTGAAGCCGTCGTAGCCGAGCTCGTACGGCGTCGTGTAGTAGTCCTCGACATTATTGGAGACGAAGCTGCCGCCGAGCGAGGCGTTGGCTTCGTAGCTCGTGCCCGGCAGCCACTCGCGGTAGGCCTTCATCTTGTCGCCGGTGTAGACGGCGGGCACCGGCGACGGGATCCAGCCCGACTCCAGCGTGTTGGTGGCGTAGGCGCGGGCGCCAACTTGGGTGATGCCGGCGTCCTTGCCGGCGTCCAGGATGGCGGCGCGGATTTCATCGCTTTCCGCGTACGGCCCCCAGACCTCGAGGCCGGGCGCGCCGGCCATGCCGTGGCGCAGCGCGCGCACCTTGCGGCCCGCGATCATGATGGTGCCCATGTTGAAGAACTTGATGTCCGGCATGGTGCCGCCATTGAGTTTCTTGATGACGTCCTGCGCGTTCGGGCCCTGGATCTGGTAGCGGTAGAATTTGCGGAACACCGGCTTGCCCATCGGCCGCGATGGCGAGCGGTCGTCGTATTCGGTCTTGACGTTGTACTTGCCGGTCTTGGCGTGGAATTCGATCCAGTTCGCCGTCGGGTTGCGGCCGACGAAGACAAACGAGTTCTCCGCCAGATAGAACAGGATACCGTCGCCGATCACCTGGCCGTTGTAGTTGCAGGGCGCGAACTGCTTGGCCTTGTCGACGGTGAAGTTCTTGAACGAGTTGGTGGCGAGATAGGACAGGAGCTTGGAGGCGTCCGGTCCTTCGATGAACAGGTTGACCATGTGGTGGGTCTGGTCGAACAGCACGCAGGTTTCCGCCCAGGCCCGCTGCTCGTCGCGCCAGTTGGTGAATTCGGGCGCCACCACCGGATAGACATAGGCGCCGATTTGCGAATTGCGCAGCATCTTGACGATGTTGCCCGAGGCTTTGATCGCCTCTTCCAGATTCTTGTAAGCCATAGCGGGTCGTTTCCTTTTACAGGGGTCTCACTGACGGCGAATTTAGCGCGCTGCCGCCGGCATGGCAAAGCGCGGCGAAATTGACGCGCGCGCGCGCGCTTTGTTATGGCACATCGCATGTTCCGTTAAGTGGAGTGTGACAGCCATGGCCCAACAAAGACCGCCGTTCCGCGCCGACCATGTGGGCAGCTTCCTACGCACCAAGCCGCTGCAAACCGCGCGCGCCAGGCGCGAAAAAGGCGAAATCTCGGCGGCCGATCTCAAGACGGTCGAGGACGCCGAGATCGAGAAGATCATCGCCAAGCAGGAGGAGATCGGCCTCAAGCTCGCCACCGACGGCGAATTCCGCCGCTCGTGGTGGCATTTCGATTTCTTCGGCATGCTGGACGGCGTCGAGATCGTCGACGCCGGTCATGGCATCCAGTTCACCGGCGTGCTGACCAAGGCGCGGACGATCCGCATCGACGGCAAGATCGACTTCTCCAATCATCCGATGGTGGAGCACTTCAAGTTCCTGAAGGCGCACACCAAGGTGATGCCGAAGATGACGATCCCGTCGCCGACGGTGATGCATTTCCGGCTCGAGCCCGATGCGGTGAGCAAGAATGCTTATCCGAACCGCGACGCCATCTTCGACGATCTTGCAATCGCCTATCAGAAGGCGGTCAAGGCCTTCTACGACGCCGGCTGCCGCTATCTGCAGTTCGACGACACCGCCTGGGCCTATCTCTGCTCGCAGGAGGAAATGAAGAAGGCGCGCGAACGCGGCCTCGACGTCGACCATCTGCAAGAGACTTATACGAAGTGCATCAACAAGGCGCTCGAGGCCAAGCCCGCTGACATGACGATCACCACCCATGTCTGCCGCGGCAATTTCCGCTCGACCTTTATTTCTTCCGGTGGCTACGAGCCGGTAGCGGAGAACATGCTGGCGAAGTGCAATTACGACGGCTACTTCCTCGAATACGACACCGACCGCGCCGGCGGCTTCGAGCCGCTGCGCTTCCTGCCCAAGGGCAACAAGATCGTGGTGCTCGGCCTCGTCACCTCGAAGACCGGCCGGCTCGAGCCGCGCGAGGACATCAAGAAGCGCATCAAGGAGGCGACCAAGTTCGTCGCGCTCGATCAACTGGCGCTGTCGCCGCAATGCGGCTTTGCCTCGACCGAGGAGGGCAACGTGCTCGCCGAGGAGGAGCAATGGGCGAAGCTCAGGATGGTCGTCGAGATCGCCAAGGAGGTGTGGGGTTAAATAGGTCGTCCCCGCGAAAGCGGGGACCCATATCCACCGGACAATCGACAGGCTGCGGAGTATGGGTCCCGGCCCTCGCTTCGCTCGGCCGGGACGACAAGAAAAATATAGGGAAGGAAACGACAATGACTCAACGGACCAAGCCGCCATTCCGCGCCGACCATGTCGGCAGCCTGTTGCGCACCGCGCCGCTGAAGAAAGCGCGCGAGCAGCGCGCCAGGGGCGAGATCGACGCCGCCGCACTGAAGGCAGTCGAGGATGCCGAGATCGAGAAGATCGTCGCCAAGCAGGCCGAGGTCGGCCTCAAGCTCGCGACCGACGGGGAATTCCGCCGCACCTGGTGGCACTTCGATTTCTTCAAGGGGCTGGCCGGCGTGACGCCGATCGCCACCTCGACCGGCATCCAGTTCAAGGGCGTCGAGACCAAGCACGAAGGCATCAACATCACCGGCAAGGTGGACTTCGTCGGCCACGCGCACATCGAGCATTTCAAGTTCCTCAAGGCGCATTGCAAGACGACGCCGAAAATGACCATCCCGGCGCCGAGCACGTTTCACTTCCGGCAAGGACGCGCCGCGATCAGCAAGCAGATTTATCCGGACTACGACGCCTATTTTGCCGACCTCGCCACGACCTGGCGCAAAGCGATCCGCGCCTTCTACGACGCCGGCTGCCGCTATCTGCAGCTCGACGACACCGCCTGGGCGATGATCTGCGACCCGAAGGAGCGCGAAGGCTCCAAGGCGCGCGGCGACGATCCCGACTCGCTGCCGCCGCGTTACGCCTGGGTGACGCGCGAGGCGCTGAAAGACAAGCCGGCCGATATGGCGATCACCATGCATTCCTGCCGCGGCAATTTTCGCTCCACCTTCATCGCCTCGGGCGGTTACGAATATGTCGCCGAGCAGCTGCTCGGCCACACCAATCTCGACGGCTATTTCCTCGAATACGACTGCGACCGCGCCGGCGGCTTCGAGCCGCTGCGCTTCTTCAAGGGCAAGGGCCAGATCGTGCTCGGCCTGGTCACCTCGAAGACGGGGCGGTTGGAACCGCGCGACGAGATCAAGCGGCGCATCGAGGAGGCCGACCAAATACGTGCCGCTCGAGCAGCTTTGCCTGTCGCCGCAGTGCGGCTTTGCCTCGACCGAGGAAGGCAACGTGCTGGCCGAGGATGAGCAATGGGCCAAGTTGCGCATGATCGTGGAGATCGCCGAAGAAGTGTGGGGTAAATAATGAGCGCCCGGACAGCGCCGCCCTTTCGCGCCGATCATGTCGGCAGCCTGTTGCGTACCGGCACCGTTGAAGGAAGCGCGCGCCAAACGCGAGCGCGGCGAGATCGACGCCGACGCGCTCAAGGCGGTGGAAGACGCGAGATCGTCAAGATCATCAAGCGGCAGGAGGACATCGGCCTCAAAGCCGTCACCGACGGCGAATTCCGCCGCGCCTCTGGAACTACGACTTCCTCGGCGCGCTGCCCGGCGTTGAGGTTGTCTCGGGCGAGCGCAAGATCAAGTTCCAGGGCGTCAATCCGAAGCCGATGATGCTGCGCGTGACCGGCAAGCTCGGCACGTTCACCACGCATCCGATGATCGAACACTTCCGCTTCCTCGCAGAGCACACGCGCGTCACGCCGAAGATGACGATCCCGTCGCCGTCCTCCTGCATTTCCGCTATGGCCGCGACGCGGTGCCGGAGGCGATCTATCCGGACATGGCCGATTTCTACCGCGATCTCGGGGCAGACCTACGCACAAAGCCGTGCGCGCCTTTGCCGACGCCGGCTGCCGCTATCTGCAGCTCGACGAGGTCAATTTCACTTATCTCTGCGATCCGAAGTTGCGCGCGCAGGTCGCCAACCGCGGCGACGATCCGGAGCAATTGCCGGCAATCTATGCGCAGCATGATCAACGCCGCGGTGTCCGATATTCCGCCCGACATGGCCATCACCATGCATCTGTGCCGCGGCAATTTTCAGTCGACCTTCGTGGCTTCGGGCGGCTACGAGCCGGTGGCCGAAATCCTGTTCAATACGATCAACGTCCACGGCTACTTCATGGAATACGACAGCGACCGTGCCGGCGGCTTCGAGCCGCTGCGTCTTGGTGCCACAAGGGCAAGACCGTGGTGCTCGGGCTGGTCACCTCGAAATCGGGCCGCTCGAATCCAAGGACGAGATCAAGCGCCGCATCGACGAGGCGGCGAAATACGTGCCCTTCGAGCAGCTCTGTCTTTCGCCGCAATGCGGCTTCGCCTCGACCGAAGAAGGGAATATCCTGGCCGAGGACGAGCAATGGGCGAAGCTCGAGCATGATCGTCGACATCGCGGAAGAAGTCTGGGGAGGTGAACTGTATCCCGCGCCGCGCTAGCGGGGGAGCGGTGGCTGCAGCGTAAGCGAGCCGGATGGGGGCTCTGACAAAGACCCCGGACCACGGCGGACTCGCTGACGCTCGCAGCCGCGCTGCACCGCTTCCAGGGGAGGGACAAGAAAAGGAGCAAACGATAATGTCTAACGCAAGCCGCCGTTCCGCGCCGACCATGTCGGCAGCCTGCTGCGTCCGGCGGCGCTGAAAAAAGCGCGCGATCAATACGCCAAGGGCGAGATCGACGCCGCAGCGCTCAAAGCGGTCGAGGACCGCGAGATCGAGCGCGTCATCAAGAAGCAGGAAGAGGTCGGGCCTGCACGGCATCACCGACGGCGAATTTCGCCGCTCCTGGTGGCACCTCGATTTCCTCTGGGGCCTCGACGGCATCGAAAAGCACGTCATGGAACGCGGCATCGCCTTCTCCGGCGTCACCACGCGCAACGAGGGCCTCAAGGTCACCGGCAAGGTCGGTTTCTCCGGCCATCCGATGATCGAGCATTTCAAGTTCGTCGACGCGCACACCAAACGCACGCCGAAGATCACGATCCCGTCGCCGTCGGCGGCCTACGGCCGGCCGCAGCCGACGCCGATCGACCGCAAGGTCTATCCGAAAAACGATGAGTTCTTCGCCGACCTCGGCCAACGCCTATAAAAAGGCGGTGCGCGCCTTCGCCGATGCCGGCTGCCGCTATCTGCAGCTCGATGAAGTGTTCATCGCCATGCTGTGCGACGAGAAATACCGCGGGCAGATGCGCGCGCGCGGCGACGATCCCGAGACGCTCGGGCCGCTCTACGGCGATCTCATCAACATGGCGATGTCGGATATTCCGTCCGACATGACGATCACCATGCATCTGTGCCGCGGCAACTATAAGTCGACCTTCATGGGCACGGGCGGCTACGAGGCCGAGCAGGAAATCCTGTTCAACCGCATCAAGGTGCACGGCTATTTCATGGAATACGACACCGAGCGCGCCGGCGGTTTCGAGCCGTTGAAGCTGGTGCCCAAGGACCGCCAGGTCGTGCTCGGCCTCGTCACCACCAAGACCGGGCGGCTCGAAAGCAAGGACACGCTCAAGCGCCGCATCGAGGAAGCGTCGAAATATATTTCGCTCGATCAGCTGTGTCTGTCGCCGCAATGCGGCTTTGCCTCCACCGAAGAGGGCAACGTCTTGGCGGAGGAAGAGCAATGGGCGAAGCTCAAGATGATCGTCGAGGTGGCCGAGGAGGTTTGGGGGTGATCTCCCTCTCCCCGCTTGCGGGGAGAGGGTCGGGGTGAGGGGGCATTGCCAGCGCCTGAGCTTATCGATACGCCCCCTCACTCGACATCCTCGCTTCACTCGGATGTCGACCTCTCCCCGCTTGCGGGGAGAGGTGAAAGAGAGGCCAACAGGAATGCCGGGCATGGTTGAAAACAAGACGGCCATCGTCACCGGGGCGGGTCGCGGCATCGGCCGCGGCATCGCCATGTTGATGGCCGCCGAAGGCGCCAACGTCGTCGTCTGCGACATCGGCGCCAGCCTGCAAGGCGCGGGCAACGACGCCGGGCCGGCGCAGGAAACGGTCGACGTCATCGCCAAGGCCGGCGGCAAGGCGATCGCCACCACGCTTTCCATCGTCGAGCCGAAGAATGCGGAAGCTATCGTCAAGCTCGCGCTCGACGCCTTCGGCCGCGTCGACATTCTGGTCAACAACGCCGGCATCCTGCGCGACGTCATCTTCCACAAGATGAGCCACGCCGACTGGAACGACGTCATCGCCGTGCATCTGAACGGCTCGTTCAACATGAGCCGCGCGGTCGCGGGAATTTTCCGCGAGCAGAATTCCGGCAGCTACATCCACATGACCTCGACCTCTGGCCTGGTCGGCAATTTCGGCCAGGCCAACTACGCCGCGGCCAAGCTCGGCATCATGGGCCTGTCGCGCGGCATCGCGCTCGACATGGCGCGCTTCAAGGTGCGCTCGAACTGCATCGCGCCGTTCGCCTGGACGCGCATGATCAACTCGATTCCCGCGCAGACCGAGGAAGAGAAGCGCCGCGTCGCGGCGTTCCAGCAGATGACGCCGGAGAAGATCGCGCCGCTCGCCGTCTATCTCGGCGTCCGACAGCGCCGAGGGCATTTCCGGGCAGATCTTCGCCGTGCGCAACAACGAGATCTTCCTGTTCAACCAGCCGCGGCCGATCCGCGTCATTCATCGCTCCGACGGCTGGACGCCGGCAAAGATCGCCGAGCAGCTTAAAGGTGCCTTCGGGCCGTCGTTGACGCCGCTCGAGCGCTCCAGCGACGTGTTCAGTTGGGACCCGATTTGACTGTTTACCTCTCGGTCCGTCATGCCCGAGGTGGCGCGCTTCAGCGCGGGCCCTCCAAGCCTGCGACGGCCAAATCAGTTCAGAACTTGACCGTTCATCCTTCGAGGCTGCTTCGCTCGCGGCACAGGATGCCGGTCAATGACGGCGAATAGTCGCCCATGCCGATCGTCTACGAAAAGCTCCTAGGCGCTGAACATTCCCGCCGTCGAGCACCGCTACGGGGCGAAGGACTGCATGCTCTACGCGCTCGGCCTCGGCCTCGGCCAGGACCCGATGAACGAGGACGAGCTCGCCTTCGTCTACGAGAAGCATCTCAAGGTGCTGCCGACCATGGCGCTGGTGCTCGGCTATACGCCTTACTGGCTGCGCAATCCGGACAGCGGCGTCACCTGGAACAAGGTGGTGCACGGCGAGCAGGGCTTCGTGCTGCACAAGGTGGTGGCCCCGGAGGGCTTCGTTGTCGGTAAAACTCGGGTTGTCGAAGTCATCGACAAAGGCGCAGGCAAGGGCGCGCTGGTCTTCTCCGAGCGCAAGGTCATGGACAAGGAAAGCGGCGAGGCCGTCGCCACGCTCACCCAGACCACGTTCTGCCGCGCCGACGGCGGCTTCGGCGGGCCGCCACGGCAGGCGCCGGCGCCGCATCCGCTGCCCGAGCGCGCGCCCGATTTCACGTGCGACTTGCCGACGCGGCCGGAAATGGCGCTGATCTATCGGCTGTCCGGCGACATCAACCCGCTGCACGCCGAGCCCGAATTCGCCAAGGCCGCCGGCTTCCCGCGGCCGATCCTGCACGGGCTTGCCACCTTCGGCGTCGCCGGCCACGCCATCCTCAAGGCCGTGTGCGGCTACGACCCCGCCAAGATCACCGCGATGAAGGGCCGTTTTTCGGCGCCGGTCTATCCGGGCGAGACCATCCGCACCGAGATGTGGCGCGACGGGGGCGTGGTAAGCTTCCGCGCCCGGGTGATCGAACGCGACGTGATCGCGATCAACAATGGCCGCGCCGAGCTGAAGGCGTAGTCGATGAGCAAGCGTGCCGCCGAGCGCGAAGATTTCGCCGACATCCGCGACGGCGTGCGCGCGCTGTGCGCCAAGTTTCCCGGCGAGTACTGGCGCGCGCTCGACCGCGAGCGCGCCTATCCCAGGGAGTTCGTCGCCGCGCTCACCGAAGCCGGCTATCTCGCCGCGCTGATTCCGGAAGACTATGGCGGCAGCGGGCTTCCCATCAGCGCCGCCGCCGCGATCCTGGAAGAAGTCCATGCCGCCGGCTGCAACGGCGCCGCCTGCCACGCGCAGATGTACACCATGGGTACGATTCTGCGGCACGGCTCGGCCGAGCAGAAAGAGGTCTATTTGCCGAAGATCGCGAGCGGCGAGTTGCGCCTGCAGGCGTTCGGCGTGACCGAGCCGACCTCGGGCACCGACACGCTCTCGCTGCGCACCACCGCGCGGCGCGAGGGCAACAGCCATTACGTCATCAACGGCCAGAAGATCTGGACCTCGCGCGCCGAGCACTCCGACCTGATGCTGCTGCTGGCGCGCACCACGCCGCGGGAAGAAGTTAAGAAGCGCACCGACGGCCTCTCGGTGTTCATCGTCGATATGCATCTCGCGCAAGGATCGAGCATCGCCATCAATCCGATCCGCACCATGATGAACCACGCGACCACGCAGGTGTTCTTCGACGACCTGCGCGTGCCGGCGGAAAACCTGATCGGGGAGGAGGGGCAGGGTTTCCGCTACATCCTCTCCGGCATGAATGCCGAGCGCATTCTCATTGCCGCCGAATGCATCGGTGACGCCAAATGGTTCATCGACAAGGCGACCAAATACGCCAAGGAGCGCGTGCTGTTCGGCCGGCCGATCGGGCAGAACCAGGGTGTGCAGTTTCCGATCGCGCGGGCCTACGCGCAGATGCGCGCCGCCGAGCTGATGGTGCACGAGGCCGCCCGCAAGTACGAAGCGGGCGCCGACATCGGCCCCGAGGCCAACATGGCGAAGCTTTTGGCTGCCGATGCCTCCTGGTTCGCCGCCGACATGTGCGTGCAGACCCACGGCGGCTTCGGCTTTGCCGAGGAATACGACATCGAGCGCAAGTTCCGCGAGACGCGGCTCTACCAGGTGGCGCCGATCTCGACCAACATGATCCTGTCTTATTTGGCCGAGCACGTGTTCGGGATTGCCGAGGTCTTACTAGTCGTCATGGCCGGGCTTGTCCCGGCCATCCACGCCTTTACAAGTATCCAGCAAGCAAGGCGTGGATGCCCGGCACAAGGCCGGGCATGACGCGGTTAAACTGCCGGGTCTCAATTTGATGACTCTCCCCCTCTCAGGCATCCTCGTCGTCTCGATCGAGCAGGCCGTGGCGGCGCCGCAGTGCACCTGCCGCATGGCCGACGCCGGTGCGCGCGTCATCAAGGTCGAGCGGCCGGAGGGCGATTTCGCCCGCGCCTACGATTATATCGTGCACGGCGAGAGCGCACATTTCGTCTGGCTCAATCGCGGCAAGGAGTCGGTGGTGCTCGATCTCGGCAAGGCCGACGACAAGGCGTTGCTCGAGGCCATGCTCGCCAAGGCCGACGTGTTCGTGCAGAACCTCAAGCCCGGCGCGCTCGCCAAGCTCGGCTTCGCCATATCGCGGCTGCGCAAGGACTATCCGCGGCTGATCTGCTGCTCGATTTCCGGCTATGGCGAGAGCGGGCCCTACGCCCAGCGCAAGGCCTACGACTTGCTGATTCAAGCGGAATCCGGCCTGTCGTCGGTCACCGGCGGGCCCGAAGCGCCGGCGCGGGTCGGCGTCTCGGTGGTCGACATCGCCGCCGGGCTCGAAGCCTACGAGGCGATCCTCGAAGCACTCATCGCGCGCGGCCGCAGCGGCGAGGGCGCCGAGATTTCCATCTCCATGTTCGACGCCATGGCGGAGTGGATGACGATTCCGCTCCTGAACCAGGAGTGGGGCAAGCCGTTCCAGCGCATCGGTCTCGCGCACCCGACGATCGCGCCCTACGGCGTGTTCAAGACCCGCGACGGCGCCGACATCCTGATCTCGATCCAGAACGACCGCGAATGGCGCGTGCTGGCAGACATGGTACTGGGCGATGCCGCGCTCGGCACCGACGAGAAATTCGCCACCGTGCCGGCGCGGCTCAAGCATCGCGGCGAGACCGACAGCGCGGTCGCCGCCGTGTTCGCCCGGCACGACGTCGAGCCGCTGATGCAGAAGTTGGCCGCTGCCGATATCGCCTTTGCCCGCGTCAACGATTCGGCGCTGCTCGCCGCGCATCCGCATCTGCGGCGTATCACCGTCGACACGCCGACCGGTCCGGTGGCGACGCCGGCGCCGGGCGCGCGCTGGGTCGGGCGAAGAGCGCCGCTATGGCGCCATCCCGGCGCTCGGGCAAGCACACGGACAAGATCAGGAAAGAGTTCTCGCAGCGCTAGCTCCGTCATCCTGAGGTGGCCGCGTAGCGGCCCTCGAAGGATGAACGGCCAAGTTCTTGATCAATTTGTCTGTCATCCTTCGAGGCTCGGCGCTTTACGCGCCTCGCACCTCAGGATGACGAGCAACACTCTAATCCATCGCGTGCACGGCGGCGGCCTGCTGCGGCCTTGGGCCCGCCGCGCGCTTGGCCGTGCCGATCATGAACACCAGCGGCGTCACCACCAGCGTCAGGATCATCAGCAGCTTGTAGTCGTTGATGAAGGCGATCATCGTCGCCTGCTGGGTGACGATGCCGTCGAGCATGGCGAGGCCCTGCTCGGTATGCACGTTGAGCGTCTGCGTGACGTCCGGCATCTGCAGCGCGTCGTTGAACGGCGTCACCAATTCGGTCAGCCGCGCGTGCATCTCGGTGGTCTTGCTGGTCAGGTTGGCGATCACCATCGAGATGCCGATCGAGGAGCCGATGTTGCGCACCAGCGTGGTGATCGCGGTCGCGCCGTTGCGCATATGGCCGGGCAGCGTGAGGAAGGCCACCGCGCTGATCGGCACGAACAGGAGGCCGAGGCCGACGCCCTGAATGATGCTGGTGACGACGATGGTGTATTGCGTGGTGTCGAGCGAAAACCCGGTCATCACGTCGAGCGTCGCGGCGGAGATCAGCAGCCCCGCGAGAATGAGGTAGCGCGAACTCGACCGCCTTCATCAGCCGCGGTGCCACCAGCATGGTCAGCAGCGTGCCGACGCCGCGCGATCCGAGCAGGAAGCCGGCGGTCTGGATCGGGAAGCCGAGCAGGTTCTGCATGTAGGGCGTCACCAGCGCCATGGTGCCGAACAGCACCACGCCGATCACCAGCATGAAGGCGCAGCCGGAGACGAAGTTGCGGTCCTTGAACATCTCGAAGCGCACGAAGGGCTCCGGCGTGGTCAGCGAATGGGCGAAGAAATAGTAGAAGCCGGTCGCCGAGATGATGGTCTCGATCCAGATTTCGTTGGCCTCGAACCAGCCGACCTGCTCGCCACGGTCGAGCATCAGTTGCAGCGAGCCGATGCCGACGGCGAGCGCGAGGAAGCCGTACCAGTCGAAGCGCAGGTGCTCGTGCTTCGGCGTCTCGATCATGAACAGCACCATGCCGACGACGGTGACGATGCCGATCGGCAGGTTGATCAGGAACACCCAGTGCCATGAGTAATTGTCGGTCAGCCAGCCGCCGAGCGTCGGGCCCATGATCGGCCCGAGCATCACGCCGACGCCCCAGATCGCCATGGCGCGGGCGCGCTCCTCGACCGAATAGGAGTCGAGCAGCGTCGATTGCGACAGCGGCACCAGCGCGGCGCCCGCCATGCCTTGCAGCAGGCGGAACAGCACCATCTGCTCGATGTTCTGCGCCAGCGCGCAGAGCAGCGAGGCCATGGTGAAGCCGGCGACGCAGGCGATGAACATGGTCTTGCGGCCGAAGCGGTCGGCAAGCCAGCCGATCGGCGCGGTCATGATGGCGGCGGCGACGATGTAGGAGGTCAGCACCCAGTTGATCTGGTCGAGCGAGGCCGACAGCGAGCCCTGCATGTAGGGCAGCGCCACGTTGGCGATCGTGGTGTCGAGCGCCTGCATGATCGTCGCCGTCATGGCGCAGATCGTGATCAGCCAGCGCCGCGTGTTCGGCGCCATCGACGCAAAGTGCGTCTTCGCGGTCATTTTGCCGGTTCTTTGCGCCTGCGCCAGACCAGGAGGGCAGGCGGCTGTGGCCGGTGTCGACGTCGATCACCGCGCTCATGCCGGAGCGCAGCAGATGCGTGTCCTCGTCCTTGTCGAAGGCGATGCGCAACGGCACGCGCTGCACCACCTTGACCCAGTTTCCGGTCGCGTTCTGCGGCGGCAGGATCGAGAACTGCGCGCCGGTGCCGGGGCTGACCGCGATCACGTGGCCCTTGAAGGTGTGGTCGGGGAAGGTGTCGACGGTGATGGTGGCGGGCTGGCCGACGCGCAAATAGGTGATGTCGGTTTCCTTCGGGTTGGCGTCGACCCACGGCGCCTGGTCGTCGATCACGGCGAGGATCGGCGTGCCGGCCGGCACGTAGCGGCCGACCTGGATGTTGTCGACCTGCGTCGCCGTGCCGGAAATCGGCGCGCGCACCACGGCATGCTTCAGGTCGCGCTCGGCGTTGTCGAGCGCGGCCTTGGCCTGGGCATATTCCGGGAACTCGGCGAGCGGCAGGTTGGCATTGCCCATCAACTGGTTGAGCGTGGTGTCGCGCTGGTTCTTGGCGAACTGCGCCTGCAACTGCGCGGTGACGAGCGCCGAGGCCGAGGTATCGACGTCGGCCTGCGAGCCGGCCTGCGACTTCACCAGCGTCGACTTGCGCTCGAAGTCGCGCTGCTTGAGGTCGACGTTCTTCTGCGCGAGGTCGGTCAGGGTATTCAGCGCGGCGAAGCTGGTCTTGAGCTTGTCATAGTCGGCGCGCGCGCCATCGAGCTTGCCCTTGGCGGCGTCGACCGCGAGCTTGTAAGGCAGCGGATCGAGCGTGAAGATTTCATCGCCCGGCTTGACGTGCTGGCCCTCGACCACGGCGACATGCACGATCTTGCCGGCGATATCGGGGGTGATCAGGACCTTCTGGGCGCCGACATAGGCGTTGTCGGTGGAAATGTAGCGGCCGCCGGAGAGATAGAAGCCGAGGCCGGCGACAAGGGCGAGGAACGGCAGCACGATCAGCAGGATCGTGCGGCGCCGGCGCCGCCACAGCTGCGCCAGCCGCGACGAGCGCGCGTGCCCGGTCGGCGCCGATGCCGGCGCGCCGTCCGGCGAGGTCTTCGCTTCCGGTGTCGCCACGATTTTCAACGTTTTCTCACTCATGACGTTCAACCGTTGGCGGCTTGGGGTTGCGGGGTGTTGCGGTGAATGGCGCCGCGCACGTTCTCGCGCAGGCGGCCAAGGTCGCCGAGCAGCTTCTCGCGCGTCTTGTCGTCGATGCCCTCGAGCACGGTCGCCATCAGGTCGGTGCTGAGCTCGGCCAGGCGCTCGAGCAGCGGCCGCGCCGCGGGCGTCAGGAACAGCCGGTTGGCTCGGCGATCATGGGGATCGGCGCGGCGCTCGATCAGGCCGTTTTCGGCCAGCCGGTCGAGCAGACGGGTGAGCGTGATCGGCTGCAGATCGAGCAGTTCGGCAAGCTCCGACTGCTTGAGGCCCTCGGAGCGGTCGAGCCGCACCAGGACGGCCCATTGCGCCCGGGTCATGCCGTATTGACGGGCGCGCTGGTCGGCAAACGTTTTCAGCAGCCTGGCTACGTCCATGATTGTAAAGGCGATTTCGCGCTCGGTGGTGCGAAGCATGAAAACTCCAGATTTCCCGAAGCGCCCTTATAATAAGCAAGCTTATAATAAGTTCAATAGCCTATTTGGCCAATACGGTTGCCGGGTCGCGGCCGCGCGAGCCGCGCGGCAGGCCCGGCCGCGAACGCCGGACGCGCGCGAGCCGCCTGAATGCAGACGTCGGCGGACGGCGATCGGCCGATGGTGACGCACCCGCCACGGTCGGGCAAAGTCGCGCCTTCCAAAAAGGCAGCTTCCAATAACAAGGGACGGAAATATGGACATCGGTTTCATCGGGCTCGGCAACATGGGACAGCCGATGGCGCGGCGGCTGATCGAGGCGGGGCACAGGCTCGTCGTCTACGACACCCGCAACGACGCCGTGGCCCCGCTCATCGCGCTTGGCGCCCAGGTCGCCTCGTCACCGCAGGACGTCGCCGACCGGGTCGAGACGGTGATGGCGAGCCTGCCGTCGCTCGCGATTTCGGAGAAAGTCGCGCTCGGCGAGGGCGGCGTCATCCACGGCAAGAAGGTCAAGCGCCTCATCGATCTCTCCACCACCGGCTCGACCGTCGCCGCCAAGATCTTCGCCGGCCTCGCCAGGAAGAACATCGTGCAGATCGACTCGCCGGTCAGCGGCGGCGTCGGCGGCGCCAACAAGGGCACGCTCGCCGTGATGGTCTCCGGACCGCGCGCCGAGTTCGACGCGCTCAAGGACGTGCTGTCGGTATTCGGCAAGGTGTTCTTCATCGGTGAAAAGCCGGGCATGGCGCAGACCATGAAGCTCGCCAACAACTTCCTGTCCGCGACCGCCATGGCGGCGACCTCCGAAGCGGTGGCGATGGGGGTCAAGGCCGGTCTCGACGCCAAGGTGATGATCGACGTCATCAATTCCGGCTCCGGGCGCACCACCGCCTCCGACGGCAAATTCCCGCAGGCGATCCTGCCGCGCACCTTCAACTACGGCTTCGCCACCGGGCTGATGCTCAAGGACGTGCGGCTGTGCGCCGAGGAAGCGCGCACACTGGGCACGCCCGACGCGGTGATGAAGACAATCCTCGAACAGTGGGAGACGACCAATTCCGAATTCGGGGCCGAATCCGATCTCACCGTCATCGCGCAGATGGTCGAGAAGCGCGCCGGCGTCGTCATCGGCGGGAAGAAGTCATGAGCGACGACATCCACGAGGTCTATGCCGTCGCCTATGCGACGCACGCGCGCAAGCGGTCGGAGAACTACATCTTCGGCGACCCGCATGACGAGATGACCTCGATCTCCTATTACGTCTGGGTGATCAAGGGCCCGCACGGTACCTTCGTCTGCGACACCGGCTTCGACGACGCGGCGGCCAAGGAACGCGCCCGCACCATCACCCATCCGGTCGGCGAGGGCCTCAAGGCGCTCGGCGTCGAGCCGGACAAGGTCGATCACGTCATCGCCACCCACATGCACTGGGACCACGCCGGCAATTACGACCTGTTCCCCAACGCGCGTTACCATATCCAGGACACCGAGATGGCCTACGCCACCGGCCGCTGCATGTGCCACCAGACACTGCGCATCCCGTTCAGCGAGGCCGATGTGCACGCTATGGTGCGCAAGGTGTTCGCCTATCGCTGCGAATTCCACGACGGCTCCGAGCAACTCGCGCCCGGCATCACCGTGCACAAGATCGGCGGCCACTCCAAGGGGCTGCAATGCGTGCGGGTGAAGACCAGGCGCGGCATCGTCGTCGTCGCCTCCGACTGCATCCATCTCTACTCGCACATCGACGAAGGCCGCGTGTTCCCGATCACCTATTCCGTCGGTGACACGCTCGAGGGCTACAAGACCATCCAGAAGCTCGCGTCGTCGCGCCAGCACATCGTGCCGGGTCACGATCCCGAGGTGCTCAAACTTTATCCGGCGGCAAAGCCGGGGCTGGAGAACTGGGTGGTGCGGCTCGATGTCGAACCGAAGTAGCTCCCTCTCCCCGCCTGCGGGGAGAGGGTGGTGAGCGAAGCGAGCCGGGTGAGGGGGCGTTGCCGCAATTCTGAGCTTACGGAAGCGCCCCTCACCCGACTTCCTCGCTGCGCTCGGAAGTCGACCTCTCCCCGCTCGCGGGGAGACGTGAAGAAAGCGGCTACACCAATCCCAGCTCGACAAACGCATCCTTGTGGTGCTCGGCGCTGTCGGCCGAGAAACAGCAGAAGATCACGCGCGTGATACCGCGCGGCTTGGCCGCGAGCTCCGAGGCCACCGTGCCGACCGCGATGCGCGCGGCGAGATCGGCGGGAAAGCGGTAGATGCCGGTCGAGATCGCCGGAAAGGCGATCGAGGTTAGCCTGCGCGCGCCGGCAAGCTCGAGCGCGGCGCGGTAGCAGCCGGCGAGCAGCGCCTCTTCGTTCGCGCCGCCGCCGTTCCACACTGGGCCGACAGCGTGGATGACGTGCTTCGCCTTCAAATGATGCCCGCCGGTGATCTTGGCGCTGCCGGTTTCGCAGCCGCCGAGCGCCTTGCATTCTTCATGTAGGCCGGGCCCCGCGGCGCGGTGGATGGCGCCGTCCACGCCGCCGCCGCCGAGCAGCGAGCGATTGGCGGCGTTGACGATCGCCGCGACGTCGAGCGTGGTGATGTCCGCGACTTCGATCTCAAGCAGGGCGTTGCCGACTTCCGCGGTGAGCAAGCTCATACGCGAAGTCTATCATCCCCACTCGGAATAAACCTCGGCCTTCAGATCGATGCTCGAGCGCACGCCGATGTCGTCGAAATGCGTGTCGAGGAAGCGCCGCGCCGAGCGCTGCCCGAGCTTGCGCAGCAATTCGAACAACTCGTAATCGTTGCGCAGTTTGGTGGCCGAGGAGAAGCGCTCGCCGAGCCCTTCGAGCACGATGCGGTGCACCTTGATCTGCCGGTACTCGCCTGGCCCGGTGCCGTGCGGCACGCGCTTCTGCTCGATCAGCCGGTTGACGAACTCGATGGCACGCAATTCCCCGAGCAGCGAAGAATTGAACGTGATCTCGTTGACGCGGCCAACGATCTCGCGTGTCGAGGTCGGAATCTTCTTGCGCACCAACGGATTGATCTGCACGACGATCACGTCTTCGGTGCTGGTGGTGCGGAAGAACGGATAAAGCACCGGATTGCCGAGGTAGCCGCCATCCCAAAAGGGCACGCCGTCGATCTCGACCGCGCGGAACACGGCCGGCAGGCAGGCCGACGCCATCACCACCTCGGCGGAAATCTTCTCGCGCGGGAAGATATGCAGCCGTCCGGTCTGCACGTTGGTTGCGGCGACGAAGATGACTCGATTGTCGGCGCGCAAGGCCTCGAAATCGACGAAGCGCTCGATCAGGTCCTTGAGCGGATTGATGTTGAGCGGGTTGAGGTCGTAGGGCGACAAATATTTCGACCAGGCGTTCAGCCAGTCGAACGTCGGCGAGCCTTCGCTTGGCAGCAGCGAGAACAGCCGGTCGGTGACCGCGCGCTGCAACGGCGGCAGGTCGCCGCCGAGGCTTGCCGATCGCCAGAAATCGGCGAGCCGCTTGCGCGCTTCGTCAGGGCCACCTTTCTTCAAGCCATCGGCCAGCATCACGGCGTTGACCGCGCCGGCCGAGGTGCCGGAAATGCCTTCGACCGTGAGGCGGCCGTCCTCGAGCAGATGATCGAGCACGCCCCAGGTGAAGGCGCCATGCGCGCCGCCGCCCTGCAGCGCCAGGTTGACGCTCTTCTTTCCCTTCGGCTTGCCGTTCTTGTCGCCGCCGAAGGCGCGCGTGAGAAATTCGATCATCTTTGGGACTCACTCCGTCATCCTGAGGTGGCGTCGCGCAGCGACGCCCTCGAAGGATGAACGGCCGGGGCTGTCGCCCTTCGAGGCTCGCTTCGCCCGCACCTCAGGGGCGACGGGTCTCACTGCGCGGTCCAGCCGCCGTCGATCGAATAGGCCGAGCCGGTGATGGTGGCGGCGGCGTCGCTCGCCAGGAACACCGCGAGCGCGCCGATCGACTCCGGCTTGGTGAACTGGTGCATCGGCTGCTTCTCCGACAGCAGCGCGATCTCTTCATCGCGCACCGATTTACCCGAAGCCTTGGCGCGGTCGTCGATTTGCTTCTGCACCAGCGGTGTCAGCACCCAGCCGGGGCAGATGGCGTTGCAGGTGATGCCGTCATTGGCGGTTTCCATCGCCACCACCTTGGTCATGCCGACCAGGCCATGCTTGGCCGACACGTAGGCGACCTTCTGCACGCTGGCGACCAGGCCATGCGCCGAGGCGATGTTGATGATGCGGCCCCATTTGCGCTTCTTCATGCCGGGCACCGCGGCGCGGATGGTGTGGAACGAGGAGGACAGGTTGATGGCGATCACCGCGTCCCACTTCTCGATCGGGAAATCCTCGATGTTGGCGACGAACTGGATGCCGGCGTTGTTCACCAGCACGTCGAGCGAGCCGAAACTCTTCTCCGCCATGGCGATCATGTCGGCGATCTCGGCCGGTTTGCTCATGTCGGCCGGCGAATAGAGCGCCTTGATGCCGAATTCCTTCTCGAGCCCGGCGCGCTCCTTCTCGATCGCCGCCTTGTCGCCGAAGCCGTTAATGACGATGTTGGCGCCGTCCGCGGCGAGGGCCCGGGCTGTGGCGAGGCCGATGCCTGACGTGGATCCGGTGACCAGCGCGGTCTTGCCTTTCAACATGGCGATCCTCATGTGCTCGCGGCGGAAGGCCGGGAACCCGGCCTGGAAGGTCGACGGGAACCTGCTCCCATTTTTGCTGCAATGCAATATATAGAGGGCATGCCGCCTTTCACGCTTCGACGATAGTCGCGGTACACTGCGGATTCGGAAAGTCACGTCTTATCGGAAGGCAAGTCTTGGCGAAAAAGGCAGCCCTGCACGCGGTATTCCCGCCGCCCGATCACGACCACCATCGCTGCTCGAGCGACGCGATCGCGCATGCCGAGGCAATCTGCGCGGCGAACGACGAGCGGCTGACGCCGATCCGCCGCAGCGTGCTTGAGGCGTTGCTCGCGAGTCACAAGCCGCTCGGCGCCTACGAACTGATCGACCGGCTCGCCGCGCGCGGCGGTCGCCCGGCGCCGATCACCGTCTACCGCGCGCTCGATTTCCTGCGCGAGCAGGGCCTCGTGCACCGCATCGAGAGCCGCAACTCGTTCTTTGCCTGCGTGCACAATCACGCCAGCGACGATCCGGTGGTGTTCCTGATCTGCGAGAAATGCGGCGCCGTCGGCGAAGCGGCGGCGAGCGATATTGCCAACGCCGTCAAATCCACCTCGCGCGCCGCCGGCTTCACGCCGAAAACGCCGGTGATCGAGATTTCCGGCATCTGCGCCAATTGCAGCGCGGCTTAGGGTTTGCTCGCACCTCCTCTCTGCTTGTCATTGCCGGGCTTGACCCGGCAATCCATGAGGCAGTTTAGCGGAGACCATCCTTTCGGTTTTCCGCGGCGCCAACTCATCATGGATGCCCGGGTCAAGCCCGGGCATGACAGTCTGAGTTTGTCGCGATAGACATTGGCTCACCCCGCCGGAACTCCCGCACGTGTCCTCCCCCAACTCGCACCACCACGTCATCCGCCCGCTCGATGCCTTCGGCGCCGCGCTGATGGTCATGCTGTGCCTGTCCTGGGGCTTCAATCAGGTTGCCGCCAAATTCGCCATCCACGACATTCCGCCACTGACGCAGGCCGCGCTTCGCTCATTCGGCGCGGCGCTGATCGTGCTCGCCTGGGCCAGGGCGCGCGGCATCCCGCTGTTGTCGCGCGACGGCACGCTGCTCGCCGGGCTCGGCGCCGGCGTGTTGTTCTCGCTCGAGTTCATCCTGCTCTACCGCGGGCTGCTCTACACCACCGCGACCCGTGCCGTGCTGTTCCTCTACACCGCGCCGTTCTTCGTCGTCATCGGCTCGCGCATCTTCCTGCCCGCCGACCGCTTCCATTGGTGGCAATGGTCGGGCCTGGCGCTGTCCTTCGCCGGGATCGCGCTCGCCTTCGGCGTGCCGACGCCATCGGCCGATCCGCACCAGGCGCTCGGCGACCTGATGATGCTGGGTGGCGCGCTCGGCTGGGCCTCGACCACCGTGTTGATCAAGGCGAGTCCGCTCACCAGGACTTCGGCCGAGAAGGTCATGCTCTACCAGCTCGTGGTGTCGGCGCCGGTGTTTGCCGTCTGCATCCCGCTGTTCGGCGAGCACGTCGCCCACGCGCCGTCATGGCCGGCGCTG
The DNA here is from genome assembly GCA_963822035.1 of uncultured Alphaproteobacteria bacterium. Classification (GTDB taxonomy): domain Bacteria; phylum Pseudomonadota; class Alphaproteobacteria; order Rhizobiales; family Xanthobacteraceae; genus Pseudolabrys. Next base: position 708,749 of record CAWGGC010000006.1, read on the forward strand.
GCCGCGCTCGCGTACCAGACCTTCTGGGTGGTGAGCGTCACCTTCGTCATCTGGTTTGCCATGGTGGCGCGCTATTCGGCCAACCGGCTCTCCGCCTTCACGTTTCTGACGCCCTTGTTCGGCGTCGCCGCCGGGCACTTGCTGCTGGGCGAGCCGCTGAATACGGCCTTTGCCGTGTCGGTGGCGCTGGTGGCGGCGGGGCTGATCCTGGTGAACCGGCCGAAATGATCCGAAATACGGGCTTCCGCCCGCGTTGACCGTGTCATATTTGTCTGGCACTTCCGGTGTAGGGAACATTTTCCGGGCTTGGCGGGTTTCTGGAGCGTTCGATGGGTACCAGCGCACAACAGCGTCATCACACGGTGGCCGTGGACGTCGGCGGCGTCATCGTCGGCGGGGCTGCGCCGATCGTCGTGCAGTCGATGACCAACACCGACACCGCCGATGTCGAGGGAACGGCGCGGCAGGTCGCGGCGCTCGCCCGCGCCGGCTCGGAGCTCGTGCGCATCACCGTCGACCGCGACGAGGCGGCCGCCGCCGTGCCCAAGATCAAGGACCGCGTGGCGCAGCTCGGCGTCAAGGTGCCGATCGTCGGCGACTTCCACTACATCGGCCACAAGCTGCTCGCCGATCACCCGGCCTGCGCCGAGGCGCTCGACAAGTACCGCATCAATCCCGGCAATGTCGGCTTCAAGAACAAGCGCGACCCGCAGTTCACCCAGATCGTCGAGTTCGCGATTCGGTACGGCAAGCCGGTGCGCATCGGCGTCAACTGGGGCTCGCTCGACCAGGAACTGCTGACGCGGCTGATGGACGAGAACTCGAAGTCCGCCACGCCGCTCGATGCCCGCGAGGTGACGCACGAGGCCATGGTGCAGTCGGCGCTGTTGTCGGCCGCGCGCGCCGAGGACATCGGCCTGCCGAAGAACCGCATCATCCTGTCGGCGAAAGTCTCCGCGGTGCAGGACCTGATCGCGGTCTACACCGAGCTTGCCCGCCGCTCCGATTACGCGCTGCATCTGGGCCTCACCGAGGCCGGCATGGGCTCGAAGGGCATCGTCGCCTCGTCCGCCGCCATGGGCGTGGTGCTGCAGCAGGGCATCGGCGACACCGTCCGCATTTCGCTGACGCCCGAGCCGAACGGCGACCGCACCCGCGAGGTGCAGGTGGCGCAGGAATTGTTGCAGACCATGGGCCTGCGCACCTTCGTGCCGCTGGTCGCCGCGTGCCCCGGTTGCGGCCGCACCACCTCGACCACGTTCCAGGAGCTCGCTTCCGAGATCCAGGGCTTCATCCGCGACTCGATGCCGGAATGGAAGACGCGTTATCCGGGCGTCGAGACGCTCAACGTCGCGGTGATGGGCTGCATCGTCAACGGCCCGGGTGAGAGCAAGCACGCCGACATCGGCATCTCGCTGCCCGGCACCGGCGAGCAGCCGACCGCGCCCGTCTTCATCGACGGCAAGAAGGCGGCGACCTTGCGCGGCGCTTCGCTCACCACCGACTTCAAGCAGATGGTCATCGACTATATCGAGAGCCGCTGGGGCACCGGCAGCACGCGCACCGCGGCCGAGTGAGAAGCAAGCCGTTCCTGATCGGATTTGTTCTGCTCGTCGCCGCCATCGCGGCGGTGTCGATCTATGTCAGCCAAACCATCGACAAGGTCGACAAGACAGTGACGTCCGTTGCCTCGCCCGACGGCAGGTACAAGGCGGTGCGGGTCACGCTCTCGCGCGGCGGCGCACAGCCGTTCTGCTCGGACAGCATCGCGATCTTTCTCGCGGTCTATCCCGACAGCTTCGCGGAAAGCGAAAGAAATTACGAGGTCTATGCCGCGCCCTGCGCTCAGCCTGCGGATCGGGCCAGGCTGCCGAAGATCGAATGGCTCGCGAACGACGCCGCGCGCATCACGATCCCGCCCGAGGCGGCCGGCGCCAAGACGCCGCGCAAGGATCGCGACGAATCGCTGTTCGTGCACCTGACCTTCGTGCCGGCGAAGTGATCGGCGTAATCTTTTGTCGTCCCCGCGAAGGCGGGGACCCATACTCCGCAGCTTATTGATAAAGCAAGGGGCTGCCCCGCCCTGCGAGGCCTACGCTGCCACCTTAAGCTTCAGCCCGAGCGCATGGATCACCTTCAGCACCGTGGCGAATTCCGGGTTGCCGCGCGCCGACAGCGCCTTGTAAAGGCTCTCCCGACCGAGCCCGGTGCTGCGGCCGATCTCGGCCATTCCTTTCGAGCGCGCAATGACGCCGAGCGCGTGTGTAATCAGCGCCGGGTCGCCATCTTCCAGCACGGCCTCTAGATAATCCGCGATGTCCTCCTTGGTTTGCAGATAGCGCGCCGAATCCCAAGGGATGGTCTTGAGTTTCGTTTTGGTCGTCGTTTTGGTCTTGGTCTTCGCCTTCGCTTTAACGTTCGTCTTCCTTTTCATCGCCTTCTCCTCAAAGCTTTTGCGCCAGATCGCGTGCCACCGCGATGTCGCGCGCCTGTGTCGCCTTGTCTCCGCCCGCGAGCAGGATGATGAGCGCCTCGCCGCGTCGCATGTAATAGACGCGATATCCTGGACCATAGTCGATGCGCATCTCCGAGATGCCTTGGCCGACCGGTTTCACATCTCCCGGGTTGCCGATTGCCAATCGATCGATCCGCGCCTGGATGCGGCGGCGCCCGCGGCGGTCGCGTAGCCCGGCAAACCAGCGGGCGAACAACTCGGTCTGGCGGATTTCCATCATCCGGCCCAACTGTATCCTGAAGGATACAGCGCAGTCAATCTCCGGCGACGGCGGTATTTGACTTTCGTCCTATTCGAGAATATAATCCTATCAGCTTTGGTCGAGTATCGCGCTTCATCTCGAGTGGGAGCGATGTGAGAACAGGGCGCGGCCCGCCGACAATGCGTGCCGTAGGATGGAGCGCCAGGGGGGCGCAGCCCGCTTCGCACGCGGGCGCGCGCCCTCGCAAGGCGCGCGGCGGGCCCGATCGCAAGGGCTTTCGCCAAAGGGGCCTCGCAAGCCCCTGGCGCCCTCCCGGCGCTCCATTCCCGTTTGGGGAATGAAAAAGGGAAGACAGGCGTGACCCGCGCCTTCAAACAACAGGGCCGGCGCAGCGTTGGCTAGATCCAGCCGCCGCCATCCTGACCGCGATTGGCGACGCTCGCTTCCTCGAGATCGAGCTCGTATTCGATGCGCCGGCGCGCCTCGTCGCTGATCCTGCCGTCGCGCAGCATGTCGTAGATGAACTCGCGTTCGGTATCGATCAGCTCTTTCTTCACCTTGGCCGTCCGCCGCACGTCGTCGAGGCCGTCTTCCAGGTTCTTGGGCAGGATTTGCTCGCGCGCTTCGTTGCGCGTGCGCAGATGCCTGACGATGCGTTCCGGCAACTCGTGGTCCGCGATCGCCTTCTCCAGTCTCTTGCTGACCTCGTGCAAGGCAGCTTCGCGGGCCGCGAGTTCCTCCTTGATCTCGTGCAAGCGTTCCTTCTTGCTTTCCCGCGGCAGATCCAGCCAGCGCGCGACGGCGGGCAGCATCAAACCTTGTCCAATCAGCGTGATGATGATGATGCCGAAGGTCACGAACAGGATCAGGTCGCGCTGCGGGAAAGGCGCGCCGCTGGCGACGGCGTAGGGAATGGCGAGCGCGACCGCGAGCGAATCGACGCCGCGGATACCGGTGAAGGCGAGGAAGAAGGCCGTCTGCCACGGCGGCGAGGGATCGCGCCTGCGCAAGCGAGGGCTCGCCCAGCGCGGGACGTAGGTTGACGGAAACACCCAGACGAAGCGGGCCACTATCGCGATAGCGGTGGTCAAGACGGTGGCGATCATCAGCTCACGAATGGAAAATCCGTGCTGGTGCTCGAGCAAGGTGCGCACTTCCAGGCCGGTGATCAGGAAGATCAGGCCTTCGATCAGGTACACGATCAGGTCCCAGAAGAAGATGCCTTGCAGGCGCGTGGCAAAGGGGATGAGCATCGGGCCGTTCCAACTCACATAGAGACCGCAGGCGACGGTGGCGAGGACGCCGGAACCGCCGAGATGCGCCGGCACCCAGAAGGCGAGGTAGGGCGTCATCAGCGACAGCGTGATCTCGACGCGCGGCTCATGCGCCCATTGCCGCAAGCGCAAGCTGAGCCAGCCGACGCCGATGCCATAGATGATTTCACAGACCACGATCAGCGCGAACTCGCCGGTCGCCGTTTCCAGCGAGAATGTTCCGGTGCTCACCGCGGCAACGGCGAAACGGTAGAGCACGAGCGCGGTCGCATCGTTGGCGAGGCCTTCGCCTTCCAGCACCACGACAAGCCGGCGCGGCAAGCCCAGCGTGCGGGCGACGGCGAGCGGCGCCACCACGTCGGTCGGCGAGACGATCGCACCGAGCAGAAACCCGACGCCCCAGGAGAAATGCAGGACGTAATGCGCGGCGGCGGCGATAGCGCAGGTGGTGAAGATGACGCAGCCGAAGGCGAGCAGCCCGATCGGCCGCAGATTGAAGCGGAATTCGCGCCAGCTCATGGCGACGCCGGCGGAGTAAATGAGCGGCGGCAGGAAAACGAGCAGCACCAGTTCCGGCGGCAGGGCGATCCGCGGCAACCCGGGAATAAGCGCGATGCCGAGGCCGGCAATCACCAGGAGAATCGACGGCGCAAGCGACAGCCGCTTGGCGGCGACCGCAACCGCGGCCAGCACGGCCAGCATGAACAGGACGGTTTCCACCATCCCGGTCGTTCCCGTCAGTCCTGCGAGTTCCATCGGCATCGGATGGCCCAGATCATGTCCGAGATCATGCCCGCGGTCAGCACATAGATCGCTTGAGCGAGAGCGTTAGATCACGCTCGCCGCGATATTTACAACCAGCGCCAGCAGCGTGACGTTGAACAGGAACGAGATAATGCCATGCGCGAGCACGGTCCGCCGGAGCATTTTCGATGCCACGGCCACGTCCGAAACTTGCGACGTCATCCCGATCACGAATGAAAAATACAGGAAATCCCAATAGTCCGGTTCATCGTCCTTGGGGAAAATCATGCCGATAAGTTTCTTGCGCTGCGCAACGTAATATTCGTTCGCGTAGTGGACCGCAAAGATGACATGGATGAATGCCCATGACAGCAGGATCGTCGCGATCGCCAAAGCGAGCTCCAGGGCGTCGCGCCCGCCGCTGCGCGTGGTGCCCAGCAAAGCGACGATCGCACCGAGACTGGTCGAGTGAAGCAACGGCGGTGAGGACCAGGATGCCAAAGCGGCCTTCGTCCTCGTTCGCGGCGCGGTTGCGAAAGTATTCAACGCCGCCCATGGCGAGGAGCTGGGATACCGCGGCGAGATAGAACGCGACGCCGATGTCCCAGCCGATCAACATCTTTGTCGTCATCAACTCGCCCGGAGCGACCGCGGTGACGGCGACAGCGATTGCCCCTGCAATGAACAGCCTGGGCCGCGAGCGGATGATGCGAATGATTCGCGGCGGACGGTGCGCTGCTTGAGGGCTTTGCGAAGACATGGACGCCTTTCCGCGGCAGCTCAGTTCCGCCGCTCGGCGATGAAGCGCGCGGCGGCGCGCAAGGTCTCGGCCTTGCCGCCGAACGGCGCGAGCGCTGCCTCCGCCTCGGCGACCAGCGCGGCAAGCTTGGCGCGCGCGGCCTTGAGGCCGAGCGCCGAAACCAGGGTCGCCTTGCCGGCGGCGGCGTCCTTGCCGGTTGCCTTGCCGGTCGTCGCCGCGTCGCTCTCGACGTCGAGCAGGTCGTCGGCGATCTGGAACGCCTGGCCGATGGCAAGGCCGTAGCGGTCGACCGCGGCCAACGCGGTCGTGTCGGCCTGGCCGAGGATCGCGCCGGCGCGGCAGGCAAAGTGTAGCAATGCGCCGGTCTTCATCGCCTGCAGCGTGACGATGTCGCGTTCGCTCATCGTCTTGTTCTTCTCGAAGCGGCCTTCGGCGGCGAGATCGAGCATCTGCCCGCCGGCCATGCCGCCGATGCCGGAGGCGCGCGCAAGCTCCGAGACGAGGGCGATACGGACGCCCGCATCGGCATGCACCTCCCGCCGCGACATCAGGTCGAAGGCGATGGTGAGCAGCCCGTCGCCGGCGAGAATGGCGGTTGCCTCGTCGAATTTCTTGTGCACGGTCGGCCGGCCGCGGCGCAGGTCGTCGTTGTCCATCGCCGGCATGTCGTCGTGCACCAGCGAATAGCAATGCACGCATTCGAGCGCGCAGCCGGCGAGCAGCGCGCCGTCGCGGCTGGCGCCGAACAGCGCAGCGCATTCGACCAGCAGGAAGGGGCGCACGCGCTTGCCGCCGCCGAGCGCGGCATAGCGCATCGCCTCGATGAGCCGGGCAGGCCGCATCGTCTCCCCGGATTCGGGCTTGGCCGCGAGCAGGCTGTCGAGCATGCTCTCGGTGTCGGCGGCAACCGATGCTAAGCGTGTCGTAAAATCGCTAGAAGGCGCGTCCATAAAGGCAATCCTTAGCGCCGCGCCGCAATCGCCGCAAATTGCGGCATCGGCCGCCGGTTGGGTAAGGTCCCCCTATGGCGCGCCGGACCCGCAAATTCAGCCTGGCCCACGATATCCTGCGGCTGCCGCGGCCGTCGCGGCCGCTCGTCTATATCGGCGCCGCGCTGCTGGCGCTGCTCGCCGCGCCCTACGTGCTGGCGCCGTTTTATGCCGCCGGCCGGCCGGTCTCGACCGTGATGCTGTGGCGCGAGCTGACCGGCCAGCGCGTCGAGCGCGATTACGTGCCGCTCGCCCGCATCTCGCCGGCCTTGATCCATGCCGTGATCGTCGCCGAGGACGGCCGCTTCTGCACCCATTACGGCGTCGACTTCGCCGAGATCCGCGAGGCGATCGACGAGGCCGACGACCTCGAAGACATGCGCGGCGGTTCGACCATCACCCAGCAGGTGGCGAAGAACCTGTTCCTGTGGCCGGGCCACAGTTTCGTGCGCAAGGCGCTGGAATTTCCGCTGGCGCTGTGGATCGACCTCGTGCTGCCGAAGCGGCGGATTCTGGAGATCTACCTCAACATCGCCGAATGGGGCCCGAACGGCGAATTCGGCGCCGAGGCGGGCGCACGCTATGCCTTTGGCAAGCCGGCGCATGAGCTGTCGCGCTACCAGGCGGCGTTGCTTGCGGCGGTGCTGCCCAACCCCATCGACCGCAGCGCCCGCAAGCCGGGGCCGGGCCTGCGGCGGCTCGCCGGGCTCTACGTCGGCCGCGTGGCGCGCTCGCCGGAAATGGCGGCTTGCGTGTTGAAAAACCGGTAAATTCGGCCCCCTAGCATTCAGGCGGGCCATCCTCTATAAGCCCGCTCCAAACCGATATTCGACCGCTAGTTCGCGCTTTCAGGAGTTCTCGACCCATGGCTGTTCCGAAAAGAAAAACCTCGCCGTCCCGCCGCGGCATGCGCCGCTCCGCCGACGCGCTGAAGCGGCCGACCTATGTCGAGGACAAGGATTTCGGCGAGCTGCGCCGTCCGCACCACATCGACCTGAAGACCGGCATGTACAAGGGCCGGCAGGTTCTCAAGGTGAAGACCGAGGTGTGACGCTGCATCGCTCTGACTGATGCCGCGCGATTTCCAGCTTCCCGGCCGCTCCCCCGTCATCGCCTGCGACGGCATGGCGGCCACCTCGCACCCGCTGGCGACGCTCGCCGCGCTCGACGTATTGCGCGCCGGCGGCACCGCGGCCGACGCCGCGGTCACCGCCTGCGCGGTGCTCTGCGTGGTCGAGCCGCACATGACCGGCATCGGCGGCGATTGCTTCGTCATGCTGGCAAAGCCCGGGCAGCCGCCCTGGGGCTACAACGGTTGCGGCCGTTCGGCGTCCCGCGCCTCCGCGGAAGCGTTGCGCGCGCAGGGCCTGCGCGAGATTGGCACCTCGATCCACGCCGTGACCGTGCCCGGCGCGGTCGAGGCCTGGGAGGCGACGCTCAAGGCGCACGGCACCATCGGGCTCGATCGCGCGTTGGCGCCGGCGATCCGATATGCCGAGAACGGCTTCCCCATTGCCGCGCGCGTTGCCTTCGACTGGGCGCGCTTCGTGCCGCGGCTCAAGAGCGATCCAGGTTCGGCGAAGTATTATCTGTTCAATGGCACCTCGCCCAAGGAGGGCGATGTCATCCGCTTGCCGGCGCTGGCGCGGACGCTGAAGACGATCGCGGCCAAAGGCGCGCGCGCGCTCTACGAAGGCGAGATTGCCGATGACATGGCGGCGACGCTGGCCGCGCACGGCTCGCTGATCACGGCCGAGGACATTGCCGGCCACAAGGGCGAAGTCGTCACGCCGATCGCGAGCAATTATCGCGGCCTCGACGTGTTCGAACTGCCGCCGAACGGGCAGGGCCTCACCGCGCTGGTGATGCTCAATATCCTGGAAAACTTCGACCTCAAATCGCTCGAGGCGCTGGGGCCCGAGCGTTTCCATCTGATGCTGGAAGCCGCCCGCATCGCCTTTGCCGTGCGCGATACCCACATCGCCGAGCCGAAGGCGATGCGCATCGACGTGGCCAAGCTGCTCGACAAGTCGTGGGCGAAGTCGCTTGCGGCGAAAATCGATCCGGCAAAGCGCGTGCCGTTGCCGAAGGCGCCGACGCCCGGCAACGAGACGACCTACATCTCGATCGTCGACAAGGACCGCATGGCGGTGTCGTTCATCAACACGCTCTATTCGAATTTCGGCTACGGCCTGTGCACCGAGAAAACGGGCATCATGTTCACCAATCGCGGCTCATGCTTCACGCTCGAGCCCGGTCATCCCAATGAGGTTGGTCCGTCGAAGCGGCCGATGCACACCATCATCCCGGCGCTTGGCCTTCGCGGCGGCCGCGTCGATTACAGTTTTGGCGTGATGGGCGCGCATTATCAGCCGATGGGGCACGCGCAGATCGTGCTCAACCTGATCGACTACGGCATGGACGTGCAGCAGGCGATCGACGCGCCGCGCGCGTTCTTCGTCGGCGAGGATAGCGCGGTCGAGCGCGGCATGCCGGCCGCGACCGTCGAGGGGCTGAAAAAGCGCGGCCATCACGTCACCACGCCGGAGACGCCGTGGGGCGGCGCGCAGGTCATCAACATCGACTGGCAGCGCGGCGTGCTCATCGCCGGCTCCGAGCCGCGCAAGGACGGCTGCGCGCTGGGGTACTAGTTTTGGCTCAGTGTCTGATAAGCGCGCTTGCCGCACGATAGGCGGCAAGGGCTTCGCCCGGTTCGGCGCGGCGGCGCTCGCGGGTCTGCGGCAACTGCTCTTTGGTGGCGATGAGCTGGGCGAGGAACGGCGCCTGGCGGAAGCTGCGGCTGGCTCGCGCCGGCCGGCGGCGGCTCGGCGGTGGCAGGCGTCAGCGGCACCAGCGCGCGGCTTGGCGCCTTCGGCGCCGCGTCACGCCGCCCGTCACGCGGCGGATCGCCGGACGGCTTGTTGGCGGCATTGCGGATCGCGCTGACGATCATGGCTGCCTTGTCTCAATCCGGGACAGAACGCCCGGCCTTGCAATGAGAGTGGCAAGCGCCGTGCCGTTCGCGGCAAAGTCCGCGTCGGTGCATCGCGGAAACGGCAAATATGCGCTTTTCCTAATTCTTTAACGATTTCCTTCTAGCGTCGCGCCTGCCTATTCCCATGCATTCAACGCCCGTTCACCGTGGGGCGTTCCAAAAAGGGGCGAGCGTGACCCGTAACGATCAACCGGACGTCCGACGCCGCTGATTCTCGCTTCCGTCGGCGAGGCCGCCTATGAGTGGCGGCTCGACAGCGACGCGCTGGTCTGGTCGGCCAATGCTGCGCGCTGTGCTCGGCGTCGAGCCGGCCGAAATCGCCACCGGCCGCGCCTTCGCCCAGCACGTCGAGGCCGCCGGCGGACAGAGCCGCTTCGATACCGTCGCCGCGGCCGGCGCAGAGCGACAGCGGCGCCGGCGTCGCCTATCAGGTCGAATACGCCTTCCGCCGCACCGGACGGCGACAGATCTGGATCGAGGACACCGGCCGCTGGTTCGCCGGCGCCGACGGCAAGCCGGCGCGCGCGCACGGCGTCGTGCGCGCCATCAACGAGCGGCACGAGCGCGAGCAGCAGCTCACCCAACTTGCGCAATTTCGATCCGCTCACCGGCGAGATGAACCGCGCCGCATCTGATCGAGGTGCTCGGCGGCACCTCGACGAGGCGGTGCGCTTCCGCGGCTCCTGCGGCTTTCTGCTGGTCGCCATCGACAATCTCGGCCGCCTCAACGAGGCCTACGGCTTCGAGATCGCCGACAGGTGATCGCGCAGGTCGCCAAGCGCATGCGCGCGCAAGCTGCGCGGCAAGGATCATCTCGGCCGCTTCTCCGGCAACAAGTTCGGCGTCATCCTGAACAAGCTGCACGCCGGACGAGCTGGCGGTCGCCGCCGAGCGGCTGCTCGCCGGCGTGCGCGACGAGGCGATGCAGACCGAGGCCGGGCCGGTCGCCGTGACCGTCACGATCGGCGGCGTCACCGCGCCGCGCCACGCCCGCACCGTGCACGGAAATGCTGAGCCGCGCCCAGGATGCGCTCGACGCCGCGCGCGCCAAGCGTCACGGCTCGTTCGCCGCCTACCGGCCCAATGTCGAGCGCGACGCGCTGCGCAAGGAAAGCGTGCGCGCCACCGACGAGATCGTCGCCGCGCTCAACGAGCGCCGCATCGTGCTCGCCTTCGAGCCGGTGGTCGAGGCGGCACAGCCGCCAGCCCGCGTTCTACGAATGCCTGATGCGGGTCAGCCGCGCCGGACGGCACGCATCGCCCACGCCAACGAGATCATTCCGGTGGCCGAGCGCGCTCGGGCTGGTGCGCATGCTCGACCATCGCGTGCTCGAACTGGTGGTGGCAGGAGCTGGTCGCCGCGCCGGCGCTTGCGCGCCAGCGTCAACGTCTCGCCGGCGTCCACCATCGATCCGGACTGGTGGGCGGGGCTCGGCGCGCTGCTGCGCGCGCATCCGGGCGTCGCCGAGCGGCTGATCATCGAGATCACCGAGACCGCGGCGATCCAGGACATCGACGACACGCGCGGCTTCGTCGCCCGCGTCAAGGATCTCGGCTGCCGCATCGCCATCGACGATTTCGGCGCCGGCTACACCTCGTTCCGCAATCTGCGCAAGCTCGGCGTCGACATCGTCAAGATCGACGGCGCCTTCGTGCAGAACATCGATCAAGTCGGACGACGACCGCGCCTTCGTGCACACGCTGATCGATCTGGCGCGCCGGCTCGGTCTCAAGACCGTCGCCGAATGGGTGCAGGACGAGGAGGCCGCCGCGATGCTCGCCGATTGGGGCTGCGATTATCTGCAGGGCGCGCTGATCGGGCTTGCATCGACCGAGCGGCCGTGGCGTGGCGAAAAGCGCGCGGCGTCAGCGCGTAAGATGATGCGTGCCGTCAAGTGCCCGGCCAACGGCCGGCGAAGCGCGGTCTGACGCGGCTCGACCGAGCTTCGAGCGCGAAGCCCGTACTCGTGCGTCATCCTCGAGGCTGCGTCGCGCTGCGCCCAGCTGACGCGGTGACGGCTCGAATCATTCCTTGTTGCCGAGCTTATCGAGCCGCTTCTGCATATCGTCGAGCTTGCTGCTTGAGCTCGTCGATCTCGCCGCCGCGCCGAGCGGTCTTGTCGGCCTCGCTGCCTGGCCTCGCGCCGCGCGCGAACGGCGCGAACATGGCGAAGGTCCGCTCGAACATCTCCATGTTGCGCCGGACCTGATCCTCCAGCGGGCCGAAAGCCGCCGACGCCGAAGGCCTGCGCCATCTGCGTCGCGGAATTTGTCCTGTTCCTTGGTGAGCGATGTCGATCGAGCTTCGAGATAGCGCGGCACCAGCATCTGCATGCTGTCGCCGTAGAAGCGGATCAACTGGCGCAGGAAGGTGATCGGCAGCAGGCTCTGCCCTTCCTTGTTCTCCTGCTCGAAAATGATCTGCGCCAGCACCGAGCGGGTGATGTCTTCGCCGGTCTTGGCGTCGTAGACACGAAATCCTCGCCGGTCTTCACCATGGCGGCGAGGTCTTCGAGCGTCACATAGGTGCTGGTGCCGGTGTTGTAGAGCCGCCGGTTGGCGTATTTCTTGATCGTGACCGGTTCTTCGGCTTTTGCTTCATGTCTTGCCATGGCCATCGTACGTTTCCCCTGCGCCTGTGTCTCAAGCATAACCGCTTTCGGTTGCGCCAAGCCATCGTTTTGTGGCGGCGCGGTAAGCGTCCGGCGCGGCCGCGGCCCGTCCCAGCGCAGAGGGGCTAAAAACCTGCGATTCGTCGCGCATATGTGAAGATCGGGCGTTATTGACAGCGCCAGCCCGGCTGACACAGGATGCGGCAGCGCCGAAACCAGGCGGCCCTCAGCGCGCCCAACGGACAATGCAACAGGAGTTTCGGATGAAGGACGATATCGTCATCGTCAGCGCCGCCCGCACGCCCGTCGGCGCGTTCAACGGGGCGTTCGCCAACCTGCCGGCCCATGAGCTCGGCAAGGTCGCGATCAAGGCGGCCCTGGAGCGGGCCGGCATCGAGGCGCGACCGGGTCTCCGAAGTCATCATGGGGCAGATCCTGACCGCCGGTCAGGGCCAGAACCCGGCCCGCCAGGCCTCGATCGCGGCCGGCATCCCGGTCGAAAGCCCGGCCTGGGGCGTCAACCAGCTCTGCGGCTCCGGCCTGCGCGCGGTCGCGCTCGGCTATCAGGCGATCCTGCAACGGCGACTGCCGAGATCGTCGTCGCCGGCGGCCAGGAGTCGATGAGCATGGCGCCGCACTGCCCGCATCTGCGCGACGGCGTGAAGATGGGCAACTTCGAGATGGTCGACACCATGATCAAGGACGGCCTGTGGGATGCCTTCAACGGCTATCACATGGGCAACACCGCCGAGAACGTCGCCAAGCAGTGGCAGATCACCCGCCAGCAGCAGGACGAGTTCGCGGTCGCCTCGCAGAACAAGGCCGAGGCGGCGATGAAGGCCGGCAAGTTCAAGGACGAGATCGTGCCGGTCACCATCAAGTCGCGCAAGGGCGACGTCGTCGTCGACACCGACGAATATCCCAAGGCCGGCGTCACGCTCGACTGCGATCGCCAAGCTGCGCCCGGCCTTCGACAAGGAAGGCACCGTCACCGCGGCCAACGCCTCGGGCATCAATGACGGCGCCGCCGCGGTGGTGCTGATGAAGGCATCCGAAGCCGCCAAGCTCGGCAAGACGCCGCTCGCGCGCATCGTGTCGTGGGCGCAGGCCGGCGTCGATCCGGCGATCATGGGCACCGGGCCGATCCCGGCCTCGCGCGCCGCGCTGAAGAAGGCCGGCTGGAAGAAGGACGACCTCGACCTCATCGAGGCCAACGAGGCCTTCGCCGCGCAGGCCTGCGCCGTCAACAAGGACCTCGGCTGGGACACCGCCAAGGTCAACGTCAACGGCGGCGCCATCGCCATCGGCCATCCGATCGGCGCCTCCGGCGCGCGCGTGCTGACGACGCTGCTGCTACGAGATGCAGAAGCGCAACGCCAAGAAGGGCCTCGCCACGCTGTGCATCGGCGGCGGCATGGGCATCGCGATGTGCGTCGAGCGTTAGCGAGCACGCACCGGGAATCCGATGTGCGCGAGCGCTGAGCGTCGCAGCGCACAAAATTGTATTGATCTGTGTCATGGCCGGGCTTGATCCCGGCCATGCACGTCTTTAAGGCTGAAGCGGCAAATGGCGATCGGAAAGTTCTGGGAGGATTGGGTATGGCACGCGTTGCGTTGGTCACGGGCGGCACTCGCGGCATCGGCGCCGCGATCTGCAAGGCGTTGAAGGCGGCGGGCTACAAGGTCGCCGCCAATTACGGCGGCAACGACGAGGCGGCGCAGAAATTCAAGGCCGAAACCGGCATCCCGGTGTTCAAGTGGGATGTGTCGTCGATTTCGAGGCCTGCGCCGAAGGCGTCAAGAAAGTCGAAGCCGAGCTCGGCCCCGTCGAAGTGCTGATCAACAACGCCGGCATCACCCGCGACGCGCACGCTGCACCGCATGAAGCCGGAGCAGTGGACCGCGGTGATCAACACCAATCTCGGCTCGCTGTTCAACATGTGCCGCCACGTCATCGAGGGCATGCGCGAGCGCAAGTTCGGCCGCATCGTCAACATCTCGTCGATCAACGGCCAGAAGGGCCAGTTCGGCCAGACGCAACTACTCGGCCGCCAAGGCCGGCGAGCTCGGCTTCACCAAGGCGCTGGCGCAGGAAGGCGCGCGCTCGGGCATCACCGTCAATGCC